>NZ_CANSMR010000014.1 GCF_947648125.1 uncultured Bradyrhizobium sp.
GCCTGCTTGATCGAGTTGGTGGTGTCGAGGCCGGCATTGGCGAGCCCGATGATCTTCGCCTTCGAGCTCTGCGCCTGTAGCAGGAAGGACGAGAAGTCCGACGAGTTGAGCGGGACGCGGACCGAGCCGACCACCTTGCCGCCCTTCGAGGCGACGATGTCGCTGGTGTCTTTTTCCAGCGCGTAGCCGAAGGCGTAGTCGGCAGTCAGGAAGAACCAGGTGTCGCCGCCCGCTTCCGTCAGCGCGCCGCCGGTGCCGACCGCGAGCGCGCGGGTGTCGTAGGCCCAGTGGAAGCTGTAGGGCGTGCAGGCATCGCCTGAAATGCGCGAGGTCGCCGCGCCGACCACGATGTCGATCTTCTTCTTTTCCTTGGACAGCTCCTGCACCGCGAGCGCGACCGACGACGTGGTGAGCTCGGTGATCATGTCGACGTTCTCGACCTCGTACCAGCGCCGCGCGATCGCGGTCGCAAGGTCCGGCTTGTTCTGATGGTCGGCGGTGACGACCTCGATCTTCTGGCCGAGCACCTCGCCGCCGAAATCCTCGACCGCCATCCGCGCCGCCTCGAGCGAATACTTTCCGCCGTAGTCGGCGTAGACGCCCGACTGGTCGTTCAGGATACCGATCTTGACACCCTGGGCCATCGCCGGCGCCGCCAGCATCAGGCTGCATGCCGCAACCGCAGCCAAAAATCCCGACTTCATTGTTATGTTCTCCCAGCAGTCTCTCATCAGGAAAAATCGGCGCGACATTATTTTATAACCCCGCGCCTGCCCATCTCTTTCCGCTCAGCCGTTAGTATGGGCCGCGCAAAGCCGCTCCCCGTCATTCCCCGGTGCGCACTTGCGCACCTGAGGGCATCGCGAAGCGATGAGCCCGGAATCCATCTCACCGCCTGAACATGCGGCCCGATGGATTCCGGGCTCGCGCTGCGCGCGCCGCGGAATGACGGGTGGAGAGCGCGATGCTCACCCCGCCACAGTCGCCGCTGGCTCCTTCGGCTTGCCCTCGTTCTTTCCTTCCGCGAGGTTGCGCACCACCATGTAGAAGATCGGCGTGAAGACGAGGCCGAACAGGGTGACGCCGAGCATGCCGAAGAACACCGCGACGCCGACCGCCTGCCGCATCTCCGAGCCCGAGCCGGTCGACAGCACCAGCGGCAGCACGCCGAGGATGAAGGCGAACGACGTCATCAGGATCGGCCGCAGACGGAGCCGGCAGGCCTCGATGACCGCCTCCAGCCGTGGCCTGCCCTCGAGCTCGATATCGCGCGCGAACTCGACGATCAGGATCGCGTTCTTGGCGGCCAGGCCCACCAGCACCACGAAGCCGATCTGGGTCAGGATGTTGACGTCCTGGCCCATGATGCGCACGCCGATCGTCGCCGCGAACAGGCACATCGGCACGATCAGGATCACCGCGAACGGCAATGTCCAGCTGCCATATTGCGCGGCCAGCACCAGATAGACGAACAGCACACAGATCGGGAACACGTAGAGGCCGGCATTGGCGCCGTTGATCTGCTGGTAGGACAAATCGGTCCATTCGAACGAGAAGCCGCTCGGCAGGGTTTCGTCGGCGAGCTTCTTGATGGTGTTGAGCGCTGTCGTCGAGCTGACGCCCGGCGCCGGCTCACCCTGCAGTTCGGACGCCGAGTAGAGATTGTAGCGCGCGACGCGGTCGGGGCCCGAGATGTCCTTGAAGTCCACGACGCTGCCGAGCATCACCATGTCGCCGGCGGCGTTGCGGGTGCGCAGCCGCGAAAGATCGGTGGTCTCCTTGCGGAACGGCAGATCGGCCTGCGCCGTGACGTGGTAGGTGCGCCCGAACAGGTTGAAGTCGTTGACATAGGTCGAACCGAAATAGGTCTCGATCGTGTCGGTGATGTTGGCGATGGGAACGCCGAGCTTCTGCGCCTTGACGCGATCGATATCGACGAACAATTGCGGGGTGTTCGCAGAGTACGGCGAGAACACCGAGGTCAGGCTCGGCGACTTGCGCGCGGCCAACACCAGCTCGTCGGTCGCGGACGCCAGCAATTCGGGCCCGCGGCCCTGCCGGTCCTGGACGCGGATGGTGAAACCACCGCCGGTGCCGATACCGGGCACGGCCGGCGGCGGAATGACGATGATGAAGGCGCCCTGGATCACCGACAGGCGCTTGCGCAGGTCGGCCGTGATCGCGGTCGCCGTCAGCCCCTTCTTCAGGCGCGCCTCCGGCTCGTCGAACACCGGGAACAGCGCCGCGGCGTTACCCGCTTGCGTGCGCGTCGCGCCGGAGAAGCCGGCGAAGGCCGCGACGCGGACGATACCCGGCGTATCCAGCGCAATCCGCTCGATCTCGCGCACCACAGCCGTGGTCCGCGCCAGCGACGCCGCGCCCGGCAGCTGCGCCGAGATGATGACGTAGCCGCGGTCCTGCGCCGGAATGAAGCCCTGCGAGGTGGTCGCGAGCAGCCAGCCGGCGCTGCCGATCAAGACCAGGTAGATCGCGACCATCACCACCGTGTGCCGGATCACGAAGTCGGCGACCGCCGCATAGCCGTGAGCCAGCCGGTCGAACACGCGGTTGAACAGCGCGGTGAAGCTGTCCCAGCCGCGCGCGATGATGTTCCAGCGTGCCGGCGGGCGTTTCTCCTCGTGCGGGACCAGGATCTGCGAGGCCAGCGCCGGCGACAGCGTCAGCGAGCAGAAGCAGGAGATCGCGGTCGCGACCGCGATCGTCACGGCGAATTGCTGGAAGAACTGCCCGGAGATGCCGCCGAGGAAGGCGGTCGGCACGAACACCGCGCACAGCACCAACGCGATCGAGACCAGCGCGCCGCCGACCTCCTCCATGGTCTTGAGCGCCGCCTCGCGCCGGCTCATGCCGTGCTCGAGATGCCGTTCGACATTCTCGACCACCACGATGGCGTCGTCGACCACGATGCCGACCGCGAGAACCAGGCCGAACAGCGTCAGATTGTTGATCGAGAAGCCGAGCGCGGCCATCACCGCGAAGGTGCCGACCAGCGACACCGGGATCGCGATGATCGGGATGATCGCTGGCCGCCAGCCCTGCAGGAACACCAGCACCACGATGACGACGAGCGCCATCGCCTCGTAGATCGTCTTGATCAGCTCATGGACCGATTGGGCGATGAATTCGGTCGGGTTGTAGCCGATGTTGTAGTCGAGCCCTTTCGGGAAACCCGCCTTCATCCGCTCCATCGTGTCGGAGATGCTCTTGGCGGTCGCGAGCGCGTTCGATCCGGGCCGCTGCGTCACCAGCAGGGCGACGGCCGATTTGCGCAGCAGGAAGCTGTTGGTGGCGTAGGACAGCGCACCGAGCTCGACGCGCGCGACGTCGCGCAGACGCACGGTCCGGCCGTCGGAGCCGGCCTTCACCACGATGTCCTCGAACTGCCTGATGTCCTTGAGGCGGCCGGTGAAGACGAGGTTCGGCTGGAAGGCGCGATCGGCGATCGGCGGCTCGGCGATCTGGCCGCCCGCGATCTGCAGGTTCTGCGCCCGGATCGCCGCCAGCACCTCGGTCGAGGTCAGGCCGAGATTGGCGATCCGGTCGGGATCGAGCCACAGCCGCATCGAGTAATCGCGCGCGCCGAACATCTGGATGTCGCCGACGCCGTCGAGCCGCAGCAGCTGGTCGCGGACCTGCAGCAGTGCGTAGTTGGAGATGTAGAGCTGGTCGAACGTGTCGTCGGGCGACAGCATGAACACGACCATCAGGATGTCGGGCGAGTTCTTGCGGGTGACGACACCGTTGCGCTGCACCTCTTCGGGCAGCCGCGGTTGCGCGATCGCGACGCGGTTCTGCACCAGCACCTGGGCCTTGTCGAGGTCGGTGCCGAGCTTGAAGGTCGCAGTGATGGTGAGCTGGCCGTTCGAGGTCGCCTGGCTGTAGAGATACAGCATGTCCTCGACGCCGTTGATCTCCTGCTCGATCGGAGCGGCGACGGTGTCGGACACGGTCTGCGCCGAGGCGCCAGGATACTGCGTTGTGACGGTGACGGTCGGCGGCACCACTTGCGGATATTCCGAGACCGGCAGCGTCGGATAGGCGATCGCGCCGACGATCAGCAGCACGATCGACAGCACCATCGCGAGGATGGGCTGGTTGATGGAGAGCCTGCCGAGATTCATGGCTTCGCACCTGCCGCGGGCTTGGTGTCTGCTGCCGGGGCATTCGCACCTGCCGGAGCCTGGGCCATTTTCGGCGTCACCTTGGCGCCGACGCGGGCGCGTTGCAGCCCGTCGACGATCACATGGTCTTCCGGCTTGAGGCCCTCGCGGATCACACGCAGGCCCTCGTCCAGCGGCCCGAGCGTGACCGCTCGTGCTTCCACCGTGTTGTCGTCCTTGACCACGAACACGATCTTGCGCGACTGGTCGGTGGCGATGGCGGTATCCGGGATCAGCAGCGCCTCGTAGGGCGAGGAGCCGATCAGGCGGACGCGGCCGAACTGCCCGGGCAGGATCGAGAGGTCCTTGTTCGGAATCACCGCGCGGCTGCGCAGCGTTGCGGTGGAAACGTCGAGGCGGTTGTCGAGGAAGTCCATCTTGCCTTCATGCGAGGGTTTGGTCTCGCCGGTCAGCGTCACCTGCACCGGGTTGGCCGTGTCGCGCGAGCTCGGCCGCCGGCCTTCGAACCACAGCTTGCTGTTGCGCTGATAGGTGGCCTCGTCGACGTCGAAATAGATGTAGATTGGATCGAGCGACACGATCGAGGTCAGCAGCGTTGCACCGCTCTCGCTGCCCTGCACCAGATTGCCGGGGGTCACCAGATGCCGGCTGACGCGGCCGGCGATCGGCGCCAGCACATGGGTGAATTCGACGTTGAGCTGCGCGGCCTTCAGCGTGCCCTCGGCCTGCGTCTCGGCGGCGCGCGCCGCCTGCAACGCCTGGCGGCGCTGGTCGACAACCTGCTCCGAGACCGCGCTGGTCTGCACCAGATTGAGCCCGCGCTCGAGATCCCGCTTGGCAAGCTCCCCCTTGGCCCGCGCGTCGGCGAGCTGACCTTCGGCCTGCAGCACGACCGCCTCGAACGGTCGCGGATCGATGATGTAAAGCAGATCGCCGGCGTGGACGATCGCACCATCCTTGAACTCGACACTGTTGACGAAGCCGCCGACGCGGGCGCGGACCTGAACCTCCTCGATCGCCTCGAAGCGGCCGGTGAATTCGTCCCAATCAGTGACGGTGCGCTTGACCGGTTGCGCGACGGTCACGGGCGGCGCCGGCGGCGCGGCCTGCGATTGCGCGCTCTTGTCGCCGCAGCCGCCGAGCGTCAGCGCGGCCAATAGGCCGATCGGCGCGAGGCCGCGCCAGCACGCCCTGACGAATCCCTGGCGGCGAAGCGAATGGCGCTCGGCGCCGGTCACCGGAGCCGGACGCTCCGTTCTGTCAATCGAACTCAATTCGCTCTCCCCCAAAGACTACGAAGCACGCCGACCAAAGCAGGGCTACGAAAGTCGCAATTGAAATTGCGGTGATTCAACACGGATGCACCACCGCATGTCGCGGCAGCGGACGTCACAGATGTAGCCGGACCCCAGTCTGTTCAAGATGGCCGCCGGATCAAGCAAATAGTTTCGTAGTCTGAAAGCCTTACGACACGCTCGCGAAGCCGTGACGACGAAAAGGGGCAGTTTGGCTGGCCTATCGAAGGCGCACGATCACAGACAGATCGTCCCGAATCAATCACAACGCGAGCTTGCTTCACAGATTCGTCACATCGCACCCGAATCCAATTTTGGCACGGAAACCTGCAGCCCGCAGCCGGCAGGGCCAGCCAGGTTCCGGCACTCTACCTCCCGCTGCACAGCGGAAACGCCGTTAACGGCGCGGTTGTCATCCGGGCACACATTGACACCCGGAAGTATCGTCAATACGGTCATGGTTGCCAAAGCATGGATATTGTTGGCCGGCCGCATTTTTCTCGAACATTCATTGTGTTTTGTCGCGGCGCGAGTGTGTGAAAGCGACTACGTAAATGGCATGCGCATTCGACCCTGCTGATGCCGCGGCTGCGCGGAGATTGCGGCCTTCTCGAATTGCAGGCTGCTCGGCGCGATCGCCGGTCGCGGGCGATCAACTTCAACGTGTGAGCGGCTTCACACCTCATCGTCGCCAACAATCGTAAATATTGATCGGCTTCCACGCCGATCGCCGGAGTGCGCATGACGACCATACCTGCTTATACAATCGGTGGTTTAACGCGCCCCGAACTTCAGCTCGATTCGACCGGTCATATCGTCCTTGATGCGGCCGCCCAAGCATTCGCCGACACGTATGGTCTGCAATATCTCTACCTCGGCTGCCCGCCCGGCACGCTCTGGCCGCCGGTCACCGACTCGCTGTCGGCTCCGGTCGACGCCAATTCGGGAAATAACACGGTTATCGAGAGCGCCGTGGCCAACACACTCGTCAACATCACTGCGCTAGCCACCAGCACCAGCGGCAATGCCGTCACCTATTCGTTGACCGGCGACACCTCCAGCGGCGGGTTCAAGATCGATCCGAACACCGGCGTGGTGTCGGTCGCCGACCCCACCAAGATCAACTACGTGACCAGCCCCGGTCATGCTTACACCATCACCGTTCAGGCAAGCGACGGCATCGCGACGAGCTCGCAGAGTTTCGCTATCGCGGTCACCGATGTTGCGCCGTCCACACCCGTCGACAGCAATGCGGCCGCCAACAAGGTGGCGGAAGGCGCGACGGCCGGCACGCCTGTGGGCATCACCGCAACATCAACCGACATGAATGCCGTGACCTACAGCCTGACCGGCGACAGTTCGGGCGGGGGCTTCACGATCAATGCCACGACGGGAGTCATCACCGTCGCCGATCCCAGCAAGATCAACTACGCCACCGCGCCGGGTCACGCCTATACCGTCACGGCGACCGCGAGCGACGGCACGCTGAGCAGCTCGCAGACCTTTACCATCGATGTGACGCTGGGCGCGGCCACTCACTTTACCGTAAGCATTCCAGCTAACGGCGCAGCGGGGACGCCGGGCACGGTCACCGTCACCGCACTCGACGCCTTGAACCACGTCGTCACCAACTACACGGGCACGGTCCACTTCACGTCAACCGACGGCCACGCCGCGCTGCCGGCCGACGTGACCTTGACCAACGGCACTGGCAGCTTCAGCGAAACCCTCGACACCGCCGGCAGCCAGACCATCACAGCGACCGACACGGCCGACAGCGCCGTCAAGGGCACATCGAATCCCGAGATCGTGACACCGGGCGTCGCCACGCATTATTCGGTCAGTCTCCCCGCCAACGGCACGGCGGGGACTCCGGGCTCGGCCATCGTCACGGCGCTTGATGCCTTCAACAATGTCGCGACCAGCTATTCGGGGATCGTCCACTTCACGTCGAGCGACGGCAGCGCCGTACTGCCGGCCGACATGACGTTGACCAACGGCACCGGCAGCTTCAATGAGACATTCAAGACCGCCGGCAGCCAGACCATCACCGCGATCGACACGGTCAGCGCCATCAACGGCACGTCAAACACCGAGACAGTGGCGGGCGGCGCCGCCACGCATCTTGTGGTCAGCATTCCGGCGAGCGGCGCCGCGGGGACACCAGGTTCGGTCATCGTCACCGCGCTCGATGCCTTCGGCAACGTCGCTACCGGCTATTCGGGCACCGTGCACTTCACCTCGAGCGATGGCCACGCCGTGCTGCCCGCCGACGTGACGCTGACCAACGGCACCGGCAGCTTCAGCGAGACATTCGAGACGGTCGGCAGCCAGACCATCATCGCGACCGACACGGCCAGCCCCGGCATCACCGGCACCTCGAATACCGAGACCGTGACGGCTGGTCCCGTCACACACTTCTCGATCAGCATTCCGGGCAGCAGCTCTGCGGGAATCGCGGGTTCAGGCACCGTGACCGCGCTCGATGCCTTCGGCAACGTCGTCACCGGCTACACCGGAACCGTGCACTTCACGTCGACCGACAGCCATGCCGTGCTGCCGGCCAACATGACGTTGACCAACGGCACCGCCACGTTCAGCGAGACGCTCGACACCGCCGGAAGCCAGACCATCACCGCGACCGACACGGTGACGAGCACGATCACCGGCACCTCGAATGTCGAAACCGTGACGGCGGCCGCCATCACGCACTTTGCCGTCAGCATCCCGACCGGCGGCTCTGCGGGAACCGCAGGTTCAGGCACGGTGACGGCGCTCGATGCCTTCGGCAACGTCGTCACCGGCTACGCCGGAACCGTGCACTTCACGTCGACCGACAGCCATGCCGTGCTGCCGGCCAACATGACGTTGACCAACGGCACCGCCACGTTCAGCGAGACGCTCGACACCGCCGGAAGCCAGACCATCACCGCGACCGACACGGTCAGCGCCATCGCCGGCACGTCGAATGCCGAAAACGTCGCACCCGGCCCCGCCACGCATTTTGCCGTCAGCATCCCGGCCAACGGCGCGACGGGCGCGGCAGGTTCGGTCACCGTCACCGCACTCGATGCCTTCGGCAACGTTGCCACGGGCTACACGGGAGCCGTGCACTTCACATCGAGCGACGGCAGCGCGGTGCTGCCGGCGAACATGACGCTGACCAACGGCATCGGCACCTTCAGCGAGACATTCGAGACCACCGGAAACCAGACCATCACGGCGACCGACACGGTCAACACCGCCATCACCGGCACGTCAAACAGCGAAACCGTGACTGTTCCCGACCTGCCGCCCACCGCGACGGTGCCGGCGGATTCATCCGTTGGGACGGCATTTTCGCACACCAACCTCGCGATATCGGGGCTTTCGATCACCGATGTCAGCGCCACCGGCAATGATATCGCCACGATCAGTTCGAGCCATGGCGGGTTGACATTCGACACCGCGGGCCTCGCCAGCTTCACCAACAATGGCAGCCACACCGTCACGCTCACCGGCACGGTCGCACAGATCAACACCGCGCTGGCGACGCTGACCTACAACAGCGACGCCGGGTTCACCGGCTCGGATACGATCTCCCTGAACGTCGCCGACAACAACGGCAGCGCCGGCCCGCTCTCGTCAGGCCCGCAGAGCTTCCACATCGGCGTCGTCCCGCACGTGTTCTATATCGACAACTCGGCCAGCGCGAGCGCCAACCTCGGCACCCAGGCCAATCCGTACACCTCGATCGCCGCGTTCAACGCGGCGAATTCGGCCGGCGCAGGCGACTACGTCGTGCTCGAGCACGGCACCGGCAGCTACAGCGAGGCCAACGGCATCCACCTCGGCAACGGCGTCAACCTGATCGGCGGCAGCCATACCTTGCAGTTCACCAATCCGGTGACCAACCAGGTGGTCAACGCGAATGTCGGCTCCGGCACCGATCCGGTCATCACGGTGACCGGCGTGGCCAACGGCATCGACCTGCTCGGCACCTCGGGCCACACCATTACCGGCGTCAGCATCGATACGTCGGCATCGAGCGGCATCGGCATCAGCGACGACGGCAACAATGTCGGCACCGTCACGATGTCCGACATCGCGATCAAGACCGCGAGCGGCGCCGGCTTGAGCTTCACCCATGGCGGCACCATCACCGTCACCGGGTCAGCCAACACCATCACGTCCACGACCGGCACCGCGCTCGACGTCGAGAACACCAATATCGGCTCGGGCAACATCACCTTCCAGAGCATCTCGTCCACCGGCAGTTCCAATAACGCCGGCATCATCCTCAACAATACCGGATCCGCCGGCGGCCTTCATGTCACCGGCACGGGCACCGCTGGCAGTGGCGGCACGATCTCCAGCAAGACTGGCGCGGACATCGTTTCGGTCGATGCGAACACTCATGTCGTGACCGTGAGCGGTACCGGAGGTACGGGCATCTTCCTGCAAAATACCGTCGACACTCAGCTCAATCATGTACAGCTGAATGACTTCTCCAACTACGCCATCTTCGGTAACAACGTCACCGGCTTTCAGCTCGCCAACAGCACCATCAACGGGACCAACGGTAATAACGGCGGCACGACCGTCGGCTCGACCAGTGATCCGGAAGCCAGCGTTCAATTCTACAATCTTCACACCAACGCAGCCGACCCAACCGCCTCCATTACTAATTCGAGTATTAGCGGTGGCGCGGCAGGTAACGTCTGGGTTGCCAACACCAACGGCACGCTGAGCCGGCTGGTGATGACCGGCGATACAATCGGTTTCGACGCGCAGAACGCCGCTCAGAGCCATAATGTGAACATTCAGGCTTACAACAACGGCACCACCCTCAATTTCACGTTCGGCGGTGACGGAGTGGGACAGGGCAATACGATCACCGGTTCATATGGAACCCTGCTCGACACCGGTGCCGATGCCGGGACCTCGATGGATCTGGTTATTCGGCACGACCACTTTCAGAACGGCGAGACGCAGGTCACCGGCGGCGGCGGGATCAACATCCGCAGCGGCGGTAGTGGGGCCGCGGCGGCCGTCACATTCGACGTTTCCGACAATTCGATCAGCGCTGCCCAGGCAGCAGCGTTGTTCCTGGGTATGGATTCGTCCCAGAATGCGTCATCGGGAACCATCGCCGGCAACACCATTACGAACGTCGGAGACAATGGCGACGGAATCTTCGTGCGCGAGTCCAACTCGGGCACCCTGACGACACTGATCCAGAACAACACCATCACCGGAGCCAGCAACAGCGGCATCGCGCTGCAGAACAACTCCGGCAGCGCGACGCTGAACGCCACGCTCTACGGCAACTCGGTGTCGTCCCCGACCTCCGTCGGTCCGTTCGCGGCGCTCGATGTTGAGAACGGCGCGACGGCGACCGACACCAGCACGACGAATGTCGTCATCGGCACGGGTAGCGGCGGCACAGGCAGCAAGAATACGCTGAACCATAGCACGCTCTACGCCACCGACGTCGAGCTGAGCAACTTCGGTGCCAACACCCATCTGAATCTCTCGAAGAACGGCTCGACGTCGGGCACCCCTGCGGGCGTGATCACCGATGACAACACCAGCACCACGGGCGGTATCACCGTCGACACCACGGGCGGCAACGGCACGACGACGCTGGTCAGCACGCTGCCGACGCTGCCCGCTGTGGTCGCGCCGCTGCTTGCCGAAGCGGGCGGCGTTCAGGCATCGACCCCGAACACGGGAGAGATGCATCTGACGCAGGCCGAGCTCAACTCGGTGGTTTCGGCGGCGATCGCCGAATGGGCGAGTGCGGGCGCCAACGCGACGCAGCTCGCCCTCCTGCATGCCGCGACCTTCAGCATCGCCGATCTCGCCGGCCAGATCGTCGGTCAGGAAGGCGCCTTGCATATCACGATCGACACCGATGCCGCCGGCCACGGCTGGTTCATCGACCCGACCCCATCGGATAATTTCGAGTTCACCCATGCCGTCAACGCCGCCGGCACTGATCTCCTGACCGATCCGTCGACGGCCGCGGCAGGTCATCTCGATCTGCTGACCACCGTGGTTCACGAACTGGGCCACGTGCTCGGCCTTCCCGACTCGATTTCGCCATCAGATGCCAACAGCCTGATGTATATCGGCCTCGCCGACGGCGAGCGTCGGCTCCCCACAGCTGCCGATGTCGCCCAATCCAATGCGGCCCTACAAAAGGCCATGCCGACGCAAGGCACCGCAACCTCGGGTCAGCAGACGACCACTACGCAGACGACCAATACGTCGTCGGTCGACCTGCCCATCCGCCACAACTTCGACTTCTCGTCGTTCACGCAGACGCAGTCACAGACCAACACAAGCCATACGGACCTGACTGCGAACACCCAGACCTTGTCCGATCTGTTCAGCGGACAGTCCAGTGCCGCGACGCCATGGTGGGTCGGCCACGAGACGACCTACGCCGCCATGGGCGGCAACCCGACCGATCATCTCCAGACTCATCACGATCTGGTGGTTTGATCGAACATCGCGACAGCCTGAGCAACGCCTGCTGGAACGTTCCGGCAGGCGTTTCGATTCGGTCGGGCCGCATTTTGCGGCAATCGTCGTCGCGAAGCGCCACGTCATCGCAACGACATCCGCGCGTCATGCGTTCGAACAAAAAATCACAAAACTCGGACAATCGTTGAGGTTGCACTTGGTGCAAAACACGCTATCGTGCGCTCGTCGTTGCGCGACCGCATTTGCTTTGCATTTTCATTAATTGAGTTACTGACGAGACGGATCGTCTGACGGAGGATCGATGTCCCAACCGTTTCTCTCTGAGATCAGGATGATGTCGTTCAACTTCCCGCCGAAAGGCTGGGCTTTTTGCAATGGACAGCTGCTGCCGATCAATCAGAACCAGGCGCTATTCGCATTGCTCGGCACGATCTATGGCGGCAATGGCCAGACGACCTTCGCGCTGCCCAACCTGCAGGGAAAAGTGCCGCTGCATGCGGGCTCGGGCTTCACGATCGGGCAAACCGGCGGTGAAGCGTCTCACACGCTGTCGATCGCCGAGATGCCGCAGCATCCGCATGTTTTTCAGGGCACGACCAACGCCGCCGACAACGTCGCGGTCACCAACAATCTGATGGCGACGTCGGCCAATCTCTACACTGCTCCCGCCAATTTGACGACGCTGGTCCCGAGCACTGTCGGCAATGCCGGCGGCTCGCAGCCGCACGAGAACATGCAGCCCTATCTCACGCTGAGCTTCTGCATCGCATTGCAGGGCATCTTCCCCTCCCGGAACTGAAGGACGCGCGCCATGGGCCAGCCTTACGTTGGCGAGATCCGGATGTTCGCCGGCAATTTTGCGCCGGCCGGCTGGATGCTCTGCCAGGGACAGATCCTGCCGATCGACCAGTACAGCACCCTGTACAATCTGATCGGGACCACCTATGGCGGTGACGGCCAGCAGACATTCGCGCTGCCGAACTTGCAGGGTCGGCTGCCGCTGCACCAGACCAGCGGCTTCGTCATCGGGCAGACCGGGGGCTCCGAACAGGTGACACTGATCACCCAGCAACTGCCCATCCACAACCACCCGATGGCTGCGTCCCTGAACAATGCGACCGGCAACACGATGACCGGCAATGTCGTGGGCGCGGTGGGAGCGACCCAGATCTACCGCGAGGTCGCGGCCGCCTCGCCGATGGCGAGCCAGGCGTGCTCGTTGGTCGGCGGCAGCCAGCCGCACGACAACATGCAACCCTACCTCTGCTACAACTTCATCATTTCACTGTTCGGCGTTTACCCGAGCCAGAACTAGGACGGGACCATGTCTGATCAATTCCTGGCCGAGATCCGCATTTTTCCGTTCGACTTCGCGCCGTTGGGGTGGGCCGTCTGCAACGGCCAACTCATGCCGATCTCGCAGAACGCCGCACTTTTCTCCCTGCTCGGCACCTATTATGGCGGCGACGGCAAGAGCACCTTTGCGCTGCCAAACCTGCAAGGCAGCGCGCCGATGCAGCAGGGGCAGAGCTCCTCCGGCACCTTCTACGACATTGGCCAATCCGCCGGCACGACGACCGTGACTCTGCTGCAAAGCCAGATGCCCCAGCACAACCACGGGGTCCTGGGCAATATCAATCAGTCGGAGCTCGCCACGCCCAGTCCGGCACGATCCCTTGCACGCGCAAACCCGGGGCAAGCCTACACGGCGACGCTGACCAACGTTTCGCCGTTCTCGGCGACCAGTTCGATTCTGCCGAACGGCGGCAGCCAGCCCCACAACAACCTGATGCCCTATCTCACGTTGAATTTCTGCATCGCGTTGCAGGGCATCTTCCCGCCGCGCAGTTGAACCTGCCATGGCGGATGGTTTGAGCACCGATACGGCTGCCGCGGCGTTCGGATGGACGCGCGCCGCGGATGCCGGCCTGAGCTTCCGTCGTATCGCTGATGCCGATTTGCCCTTCCTGTCGCGGCTCTATGCTTCGACGCGCACCGATGAACTGGCGGTGACCCCGTGGAGCGCGGAGCAGAAGGCCGCTTTCCTGGCGATGCAGTTCCAGGCACAGCATGCGCATTACCAGCAGCACTATCCGACGGCCGACTGGCTGGTGACGATGCGTGGTGGAGAGGATATCGGCCGCCTCTATGTCGACCGCTGGCCGAGCGAGCATTGCGTCATCGATATCGCCTTCCTGCCCGAACATCGCGGATCCGGTCTCGGCGGCGCGCTGATGCGCGACCTGCTCGACGAGGCCGCCGGCGCAGGCAAGGCAATGTCAATCCATGTCGAGAAGTTCAATCCGGCGATGCGGCTCTACCGCCGGCTCGGATTCGTCACCGAGGAAGACAAGGGCGTCTACGACCTGATGCGCTGGCGCCGGACTGCAGCTTCCGGCCATCAGGTGAAGACCGCCTGATAGCCGTTGCCATCGCCGAGCGGGCCGATCGGAACCAGGAAGATCTCGATCACGCCGAGCGCCGGATGCCGCACCGGATAAATCGCCTGCGGCAACCACGCCCCCTTCGGCCCCGCAAACAACAGCGAGAATGCACCGCCCGGCCGACCGCTGTTGCCTGCGAACTCGACCTTGGCAAGTTTCAGCGTCACGGCGTGCTCCGCCGTCTGCATCTCGAACTCCGCGTCCTGATACGGCGTGAAGTCGTCACTATGCAGTTTCGCCAGATCGACGGTGGATGTCATGCGCACGTCCCTGTTGCTATCGAGGTGTAACACACGCGGCAATGTCGCCGTCAAGATTTCTGCCAGTCACCCACGGCCCGAACCGAAGCTTTCCGTCATTCCGGGGCTCCGGGGAATGACGGGTGGATGGAGCCGTGCCCCCTCCTGCCGCGCCGGCTTTCCCTGCGCCCTCTGCTCAAGCGGAGGGCAAGTAAACGCAAGACTCGGGTGCAGCGCGCCGCGAAACTGCGGATGCATGACTTACAAGCCGCGCAACGAACTCGCTAGCGCAGCGCGACCTGGGACCCATAACCACCGATGCCAATTGCTTAGCCAGCGCTGGGGCCACAGCTCACTTCAACGACACGACCCTGTGGTTATGGGTCCCTGCTTTCGCAGGGACGACAGCGGAATGGGCGGCGCGACCGTACCAAACCACCGGCAGGAGCCCTGATGACGGCCTCGATTTCCTCCGCTAACCTCCCCGCAAAGGGCCGCCGGCAAGGCGGGCCATCTTGAGGGAGGATAGCCGCGTGCATCGAGGCCGTGTCGTATTCGGTGCCATGGACGAGGTCGTGTTCGGGCGGCCCGCCCGTGAGGCTGTGGTCGAGCAACTGGACCGGCTGGGCGCCCAGCGCGCCTTCCTGATGGTGTCGGGTACGCTGAACCGCGAAACCGACGAGATCGAGAAAGTCCGCCAGGCGCTCGGCGCCCGCTGCGTCGGCACCTTCGACCAGATGCCGGCGCACACGCCGCGCGCCGCGGTCATCGCGGCGGCGCAACAGGCGCGCGATGCGAAGGCCGATCTGATCGTCACCATCGGCGGCGGTTCGATCACCGACGGCGCCAAGGCGGTGCAGCTCTGCCTCGCCAACAACGTCATGACATCCGACGGCATCGACACGATCCGCACCCGCGGCGGCGTCTCGCCCAAGATGAATCCTCCCACCGTGCGCCAGATCAGCGTGCCGACCACGATCGCCGGCGGCGAGTTCTCGTCGATCGCAGGCGTCACCAACGAGGCCAAGCGGCAGAAGGAGATGCTGCGCCACCCCCTGGTGATGCCGCGCGCCACCATCCTCGATCCGGACCTGTCGGTGCACACGCCGGACTGGCTGTTCCTGTCGACCGGCATCCGCGCGGTCGATCATTGCGTCGAGGGCATCTGCTCGCGCGAGGCGCATCCCTACGGCGATGCGCAGGCGCTGAAGGGGCTGGAGATGCTCGCGCAGGGCCTGCCGCGGGTGAAGGCCAACCCGAAGGACATCTCGGCGCGGATGGATTGCCAGATCGGCACCTGGCTCTCGACCGGCCCGCTCGCCTCCGGCGTACCGATGGGCGCGAGCCACGGCATCGGCTACGTGCTCGGCGCCGAGTTCGACGTGCCGCACGGCTACACGTCGTGCGTGATGCTGCCTGCGGTGATGCGCTGGAACAAGCGCGACAATGGCGACCGGCAGGCGCTGGTGGCAGCCGCGATGGGCCATCCGGGCGCGGACGCCGGCGACCTGCTCGACCGCTTCATCCGCGACCTCGGCATGCCGCGCAGCCTGGCGGAGGTCCGCGTTGGCCCTGAGCATTTCGACCGCATCGCGGCGGGTGCGATGCGCACGCCCTGGGTGCCGCGCAATCCGCGCAAGATCGACGGGCCATCCCAGGTCCGCGAGATTCTGGTGATGGCCGCTTAAAGCATGATCCGGAAAAGTGCGAAGCGGTCTTCCCTCGCGACAAACGCGAAGCGTTTGCGCGGAGATCATGCTCAAACGAGAAGCAAAGCAAAGACTGAGGGGAGATCTGACCTTCGATGTACACCGGCAAGCATGCTTACCTGCGCCCGCTGCAACCAGCCTTCATCATGGCCGGGACCGGCGAGATCGTCACCTATCGCGAGCTCGAGGCGCGCAACAACCGTCTCGCGCATCTGTTCCGCAACCGCGGCATGAAGCGGCTCGACCACTATTCGATCTTCATGGAGAACAACAACCGCTACCTCGAGGCCTGCGGCGCCGGTGAGCGTTCCGGCCTCTATTTCACCTGCGTCAATTCCTACCTCACGCCCAGTGAGCTCGCCTACATCCTGACCAACAGCCAGTCGCGGATCCTGATCACCTCCAAGCTGAAGCTCGACATCGCGCGCGAGGCGCTGAAGGAGTGCCCGCATGTCGAGCTCTGCATCGTGGTCGACGGCGACAGTGAAAGCGATCGCATCGTCGGGCTGCGCGAGGCCACCGCCGGCCTGCCGGCGACCCCGATCGCGAACGAATATGCGGGCACCGCGATGCTCTATTCGTCCGGCACGACCGGCCGGCCAAAGGGCATCGTGCGGCCGCTGCCCGAGCAGCCGCCGTCAGAAAACCTGCCGCTGTTCGATTTCCTGACCAAGCTCTGGCACTACCGCGAGGGCATGGTCTATCTGTCGCCGGCACCGCTCTATCACTCGGCGCCGCAGGCGGCGGTCAATCTCACCATCCGGATGGGCGGCACCGTCGTCATCATGGAGAGCTTCGATCCCGAACGCTATCTCCAGCTGGTCGAGAGATGGGGCATCACCCACAGCCAGCTGGTGCCGACGATGTTCTCGCGCCTGCTGAAGCTGCCCGAGGAGGTTCGCGCCCGCTACGATCTGTCGACGCTCGAGATCGCGATCCATGCCGCGGCGCCCTGCCCGGCGCTGGTCAAGGACGACATGATCAAATGGTGGGGCCCGATCATCCACGAATATTACGGCGCGACCGAAGGCCTCGGCTTCACCGCCTGCAATAGCGAGGAGTGGCTCGCGCATCGCGGCACCGTCGGCAAGGTACTGCTCGGCGACCTGCATATTCTCGACGAGAACATGCAGCCCTGCCCGAAGGGCACAGCGGGCACGGTGTGGTTCAAGACCGCGACGCCGTTCGAATATTTCAACGATCCGGCCAAGACCAGCGAGGCGCGCTCGGCAGACGGCAGCATGAGTACGGTCGGCGACGTCGGCTATGTCGACGACGACAACTTCCTCTATCTGACCGACCGCGCCACCTTCATGATCATCTCCGGCGGCGTAAACATCTACCCGCAGGAATGCGAGAACCTCTTGATCACCCACCCCAAGGTCGCCGACGCCGCGGTGTTCGGCGTGCCCAATGTCGATCTCGGCGAGGAAGTGAAAGCGGTGGTGCAGCCGGTCGACGGTATCGCGCCGGGGCCGGAGCTCGCCGAGGAGCTGATCGCCTTCTGCGCAAGTTCGCTGTCGCGCCAGAAGGTACCGCGCTCGGTGGATTTCGAGGCCGAGCTGCCGCGGCTGCCGACCGGAAAACTCTACAAGCGCCTGCTGCGCGATCGCTATTGGGGCAACAAGACCTCGCGGATCGTGTGAACAGGCGATGCGGCGAGCCGGGCAGTTGGAGTTGAGGACGCCGGACGGCGTAACTAAGTCGCCCGTCGTGCGGATTCCGCGCTATGCTGCGGGATCGCAAGCCAGCTTCGCCGGAGGCCGCCATGCCGTCGCCCAAGCCGCGCGAGCCGGAGCCGGTACCGGCCGGAAGGCTCGAATTCACTGCCGCCGAGATCGGTGCGCTCGCCCATCTCTATCGCGGCGAGGTCTACCGCAGCACGGTCTGGCGCACGCGCCTCGACAGCTCCACCAACTGGGCGGTGGTCACGACCGGGATCGCGCTGTCGGCGACCTACAGCAGCGCGGAGGCTTCGCCCCTTCCGATGGTGCTGGTCGGGTTGCTGGTCACGGTGTTCCTGCTGTTCGAGGCGCGACGCTATCGCTACTTCAACGTCTGGCGCGCCCGCGCCCGGTTGCTCGAAACCGATTTCTACGCGCCGATGATCCGCGGCGAAGGTCCCACGCCGAACGCGACCTGGACCGAGCTGCTCGCCAACGACTACCGGCACCCGCGCTATCACATCAGCCTTGCCCGGGCGATCGGCCGACGGCTGCGCCGGACCTATGGCTGGATCTTCGCGATCCAGGCCATCGCCTATTACGGCAAGCTGGCGATCCACCCGCTGCCGCTGACCACGCTGAGCGAGATCTGGGACCGCGCCGCGATCGGCCCGATTCCCGGGGCCATCGTGGTTCTAGCCGGCGTCGCCTTCCATTCCAGCTGGGCGCTGTTCGCCTTCGTCACGCATCGCATGGAGGTCGCAGACCGGCGTACGCGGCACAATCTGATCGCGATGGGGTGAGGCAGCACGAGCTGCGTTGCCGCTGGCCGGCTTTTCCCCTAACCTCTCCTCAACAAGAAAAGTCAGGGAGGATTTGCCGATGGAAGTGATCCCACTGCGTCCTGGATTCGGAGCCGAACTGCGCGGCGTCACGCTTTCGGATGTTGCCGCCAGCGATGCTGCCTATGCGGCGGTGCGCGCGGCGTTCGAGGAACACTCAGTGCTGGTGTTCCGCGGCCAGGAGGTCAGCGACGACGTCCAGCTCGCCTTCTCGCGCCGCTTCGGCCCGCCCGAGACGACCAAGGTCGGCTCGATGGGCACCGGCTCGCATTTCGTGATCCTCTCGACCTTCGGACCCGACGGCAAGGTGGTTCCGTCTGACCATCGGCAGCAGCTGCGCGCCAAGGCCAATCAGCTCTGGCACACCGACTCCTCCTTCAAGCGCGTGCCGGCGCTGACCTCGATCCTGTCCGCACGCATCATCCCCGAACATGGCGGCGAGACCGAGTTCGTCTCGATGCGGCTGGCCTTCGAGCGGCTCGACAAGGACGTGGCAAAGCGGCTGGAGAACTCCTTCGCCTGGCACTCCTACGCTCATTCGCGCAGCAAGGTGGCAACCGGGCTCGCGACATCGGAAGAAGTCGATGCACTGCCACCGGTATGCTGGCGCATGGTCTGGCGCAATCCGGTCAACGGCCGCGGCGCGCTCTATCTCGCCTCCCACGCCTATGGCGTCGAAGGCATGGATGCCGACGCCGGCAAGGCGCTCATCGAGCAATTGACCGAAGCCGCCACCACGCCCGGCGTCAGCTATCTGCATCAATGGAAGCAGGGTGACGTCGTGATGTGGGACAACCGCGCCACCATGCATCGCGGCCGTCCCTGGCCGGCGCATGAGGGCCGCCTGATGATCCGCACCACGATCTCGGCAACCGAGGCCGACGGTGTCGCGAACATGCAGCCGCCCTCAACGCAGGCGGCGGAGTGATTCTTTTTGTCGAAGCTCTCTCCCCGTCATCCCGAGAAGCCGCGAAGCGGCGCCTCGAAGGATGGACGGCCCCGGCCGCTGGCCGTGCATCCTTCGAGGCTCGCTGCGCGAGCGCCGCAGGATGACGGGAAGAATCTGGGATGCACAGATCATATCGGCGACAAACTGTCGCTGATCGCGAACCGCTTCGCGCCGCACGCATCGCCGCTAGCAATCGAATTCGAACGGAGATTCGTAGCTGCATAGCAAAACCGACTGAGTTCCCCGCAATCACAGCCATTATTCCCCGTCCGTGGAAATTTTAATGCACTCACGTCATCCGAATTGCCAATCCCCGCACGGCCCTCGCTGGTTGCCCGACAGCCTCACCGTGGTATCGTCGATGCCAATCGGCCATTGAGACCGAAATTCGTGGAGGGGACCATGCGGAGCGTGCAAGCGCTGGCCGTCGCGGTGTTGTCTGTGCTGACCATCGGCGACGTTTCACGCGCAGCCGAGCCGAAATCCGGCGGCATCTTCAGGATCTATCACCGCGATAGCCCCGGCAGCGCCTCGATCCATGAGGGCGCAACCTATTCGGTGAACATTCCGTTCATGCCGATCTTCAACAACCTCGTCATCTTCGACCAGCACATCGCCCAGAACAGCGCCAGCACGATCCGGCCCGAGCTTGCGGAAAGTTGGGCCTGGAGCGGCGACAACAAGACGCTGACCTTCAAGCTGCGCAAGGACGTGAAGTGGCACGACGGCAAGCCGTTCACCGCGGCCGACGTCAAATGCACCTTCGACATGCTGATGGGCAAGTCGCAGCAGAAGTTCCGCCAGAACCCGCGCAAGTCCTGGTACGACCAGGTCGACCAAGTCACGACCAACGGCGACTATGAGGCGTCGTTCAAGCTGAAGCGGCCGCAGCCGGCGCTGTTGTCGCTGCTCGCCTCGGGCTATTCGCCGGTCTATCCCTGCCACGTTTCGCCGGCGGAGATGCGCACCAAGCCTGTTGGTACCGGCCCCTTCAAGTTCGTCGAGTTCAAGGCCAACGAGTCGATCAAGCTGACCAAGAACCCGGATTACTTCAAGAAGGGCCTGCCCTATCTCGACGGCATCGAGTTCACCATCATCCCGAACCGCTCGACCGCGATCCTCGGCTTCGTCTCGGGCAAGTTCGACATGACGTTCCCGACCGAGGTCTCGATCCCGCTGTTGAAGGACGTCAAATCGCAGGACCCCAAGGCGGTCTGCGTGGTCGAGCCGAACAACGTCTCCACCAACATCATCATCAATTCGAGCGCACCGCCGTTCGACAATCTCGACATCCGCCGCGCGCTGGCGCTCGCGCTCGATCGCAAGGCGTTCATCCAGATCATGTTCGAGGGCCAGGGCGACATAGGCGGCACCATGGAGCCGGCCCCCGACGGCCTGTGGGCGATGCCAAAGGACATGCTGGAGCAGATTCCCGGCTACGGTCCCGACATCGAGAAGAACCGCGAGGAAGCCCGCAAGCTGATGCAGAAGGCGGGCTATGGCCCGGACAAGCATCTGCAGATCAAGGTGTCGACCCGCAACATCGCGGTCTACCGCGATCCCGCGATCATCCTGATCGACCAGATCAAGAGCATCTATATCGACGCCGAGCTCGACGTCGTCGACACCGCGCAATGGTTCCCGAAAATTGCGCGCAAGGACTACTCACTCGGCCTCAACCTCACCGGCAACGCTGTCGACGAGCCCGATCAGTCCTTCTACGAGAACTATGCCTGCGGCTCGGAGCGCAACTACACCAACTATTGCAACAAGGACATCGAGAAGTTGTTCGACCAGCAGTCCGAAGAGACCAATCTCGACAAGCGCAAGAAGCTGGTCTGGGAGATCGACAAGAAGCTGCAGGAAGACGTCGCGCGCCCGATCATCTTCCATGCCCGGACCGGCACCTGCTGGAAGCCTTACGTGAAGAATGTCACGATCATGTCCAACAGCTCCTATAACGGCTATCGCTACGAAGACGTCTGGCTGGACAAGTAGCGCAAAGCGTTTTCGAGCGAAGTCGATACCAGTTCGCGTCAAGAAAACGGGCCAAAAGAAGATTCGGGATCAGGGAGAGAGCCAGGGTGTTTGCCTATATCGTGCGGCGGCTGTTCCTGATGCTCGTGACCCTGTTCGGGATCTCGGTCATCATCTTCGTGCTGCTGCGCGTCGTTCCCGGCAACATCGTCGACATCCTGTTCGACGCCGCGGGCTTCGTCGATCCCGCCGACAAGGCCAATCTCGAGCGCGAGCTCGGCCTGAGCCAGCCTATCGTGATCCAGTACCTACACTGGATCGGCGGTCTGCTGCACGGCGACCTCGGCTATTCCTATGTCTCGGAGAAGCCGGCACTGGAGGAGATCCTGCCGCGGATTCCAATCACCGCGCGGCTCGCGGGGCTGGCGCTATTGTTCTCCGCCTCAATCGGGATTCCGCTCGGCGTCATCAGCGCGGTGCATCAGGGCTCGAAGCTCGACTATGCGCTGCGCGTCGTCAGCCTCAGCGGCCTCTCGCTGCCGTCATTCTGGCTCGGCCTCTTGATCCTCATGGCCTCGGTCTCGCTGTTCGGCACCATGCCGATCTTCAATCCGAACCCGAAGACCTGGCTCGAGGCGCTGACCATCTATGTGGTGCCGGCGATGGCGGTCGGCTTCCGCAGCGCGGCGCTGACCATGCGCATCACCCGCTCCTCGATGCTCGAGATCCTGCGCCAGGACTACATCCGCACCGCGCGCGCCAAGGGCGCTTCCGAAGCCTCCGTGAACTATCACCACGCGCTGAAGAACGCGGTGCTGCCGGTCATCACCGTGATCGGCATCGAGGCCGCCTTCCTGATCGGCGGGCTTATCGTCACCGAGACCGTGTTCAACATCCCCGGCATCGCCCGCTTCCTGGTCGAGGCGCTGCGCTGGCGCGACTACCCGATCGTGCAGAACCTCGTGATGTTCATCGCTGTCGTCGTCGTGGTCGTCAATTTCATTGTCGACATGCTCTATGCGGCGATCGACCCGCGCATCCGGTTTGGAGACTGACCTGATGGCGACCATCAACTTCGACAGCGAACTGCGCCGTGCCGGAGCCAACGCCACCGGCGGCTGGGGACGGCTGGCCTTTTTGGCACGGCGCCATGTGCTCGGCACCATCGGCCTGATCATCATGCTGCTGTTCGTGCTGACCGCGATCTTTGCCGATCTGATCAGCCGCTACGATCCACTTACCGTCGATTCCGCCCACCGGCTTGCCGCGCCCTCCATGCTGCACTGGTTCGGCACCGATTCCTTCGGCCGCGACGTCTGGAGCCGCATCGTCCATGGCGCGCGGATCTCGCTTGCGGTCGGCATCGGCTCCACGACCTTGGGCGCCACGCTCGGCGTGATCGTGGGTCTCACCTCCGGCTATCTCTCCGGCTCGGTCGACCTCGTGTTCCAGCGGGTGACCGACATCCTGCAATCGCTGCCGCTCCTTGTGCTCGCGCTGGTGATGACCGCGGCGCTCGGCCCGTCGCTGCCGAACGTGATCCTTGCGATCGCCATTCCCCTGATCCCGACCGTCGCCCGCGTGATCCGCGCCAACACCCTGGCGCTGCGCGAGCAACCGTTCGTCGAGGCCGCCAAATCGATCGGCATGAGCGAGATGCGCATCGCGCTGCGCCACGTGCTGCCGAACACCATCGCTCCGTTGATCGTGTTGGCTACCGCACAGCTCGGCTCGACCATCCTGACCGAGGCGTCGCTGTCATTCCTCGGCCTCGGTATTCCCGAGCCGTATCCGTCCTGGGGCCGCATGCTGTCGGAATCCGCTGCTGAATACGTCCGCACCGCGCCGTGGCTGGTGATCTTCCCCGGGATTGCGATCAGTCTCGCGGTGTTCGGCACCAATCTGTTCGGCGACGCGCTGCGCGACATCCTTGATCCGAGGCAGCGCGGCTGATGAGCGAGGCTACTCCGGCAGAGACGGTTCTCGACGTGAAGAACCTGCAGACGGTGTTCTTCACCAACTCCGGCCTGTTCCGCGCGGTCGACGACGTCTCGTTCTCGGTTCGCCGCGGCGAGACGCTGGCGATCGTCGGCGAATCCGGCTGCGGCAAGAGCGTCAGCGCGCTCTCGATCATGCGCCTGGTGCCCGATCCGCCCGGCCGCATCGTCGGCGGCTCGGTGACGCTCGAAGGCACCGACCTGCTGAAGCTCGACGATGCCGCAATGCGTGCCATCAGGGGCAACCGCATCTCCATGATCTTCCAGGAGCCGATGACCTCGCTCAATCCGGTGATGCGGATCGGCGACCAGATCACTGAGGCGGTGCGCCTGCATCGGAAGATGAGCAGCAAGGAGGCGTGGGCGCAGGCGGTCGACATGCTGCGGCTGGTGCGCATCCCTGAACCGGAGCGCCGCGCGCAGGAATATCCGCATCAGCTCTCCGGCGGCATGCGCCAGCGCGCCATGATCGCGATGGCGCTGGCCTGCCGGCCGGCGCTCCTGATCGCGGACGAGCCGACCACCGCGCTCGACGTCACCATCCAGGCGCAGATCCTCGCGCTGATCGTCGATTTGCAGCAGCGGCTCGGCACCGGGCTGATCCTGATCACCCATGACCTCGGCGTCGTCGCGCAGACCGCGCAGCGCGTGATCGTGATGTATGCCGGCAAGAAGGTCGAGGAGGCGACCGTCGAATCCCTATTCGAGAAGCCGCTGCATCCTTATACGTGCGGGCTGATGGCCTCGATGCCGGCGGTGATCGCGCTGGGCGCGAAGACCGATGCGCGGCTGACCGAAATTCCCGGCATGGTGCCGTCGCTGACCAATCTGCCGCCCGGCTGCGCCTTCGCGCCGCGCTGCAAGTTCGCGATCGACCGCTGCCTCAAGGAGTACCCGCCGCTCGATGAGGTCAAAAGCAATCACTGGGCGGCGTGCTGGCGCGCCGGCGAGATGGCGGAGGCGCCATGACCGAGCAACGCCCGCTCCTCGAGGTGACCGATCTCGTCAAGCACTACGCGGTGCGCGGCGGTGTGCTGCGCCGGCAGGTCGGCACCGTTCACGCGGTCGACGGCGTCAGCTTCGCGCTTGGTGCCGGCGAAACGCTCGGGCTGGTCGGCGAATCCGGCTGCGGCAAGTCGACGGTGGCGCGCACCGTGCTGCGGCTGGTCGAGCCGACCAGCGGCGCGATCAAGCTCGACGGCGAGGATATCGCGCCGCTCAGCAAGACCGCGCTGCGGCCTTACCGCCGCTCGATGCAGATCGTGTTCCAGGACCCGTTCGCCTCGCTCAACCCGCGCATGACGGCCGGCGATATCGTCGGCGAACCATTGAGCGTGCACGGCATCGCGACCGGCGCGAAGAAGCAGGAGCGCGTCGCGGAACTGTTCCAGCAGGTCGGGCTCCGGCCCGACCAGATGAAGAATTTTCCGCACCAGTTCTCCGGCGGCCAGCGCCAGCGCATCTGCATCGCGCGTGCGCTGTCGCTCGGGCCACGTCTGATCGTCTGCGACGAGCCGGTCTCCGCGCTCGACGTCTCGATCCAGGCGCAGGTGATCAACTTGTTGATCGACCTGCAACGCAAGCAGAACTTCTCCTACCTGTTCATCGCGCATGACCTCGCGGTCGTCGCCCATATCAGCCATCGCGTCGCCGTGATGTATCTCGGCCGCATCGTCGAGATCGCCGACAAGCACGAGCTGTTCGCCAATCCGCGCCATCCGTATACGCAGGCGCTGCTCGCATCCGTGCCGATCGCCGACCCCAAGGCCAGGCGAACCGCGCCACTGATCGACGGCGACGTGCCGAGCCCGATCAACCCGCCCTCGGGCTGTGCCTTCCACACCCGCTGCCGCTACGCGATGGATCGCTGCAAGACCGAACGCCCGGCGCTGCAAGCGGCCGGGCCGGCGCATCAGGTCGCCTGCTGGCTGAATGACGGCACAGGGCGTGCCGAATAACTCCACTGTCCTCCCTGCGAAAGCAGGGACCCATAACCACAACTGTTCGATGTGGAGCAACGCCGTGGCTCCAACGAACTCTCTCACCACATTCGGTGGTTATGGGTCTCGGGTCGCGCGGAGCCTGTCATCGGGCGGCGCTTCGCGCCGACTCGTTGGCTTGCCCGGGACGACACCTGTTACGCCGCCGCCTCGATCTCCACCACGATCTTCCCCGTCGTCACCTGCTCGCCCTCGGCGACGTCGATCGACGACACCGTGCCCGCGACGCCGGCGGTGTGGACATGCTCCATCTTCATCGCCTCCAGCGTCATCACCGGCTGGCCGGCCGCGACCTTGTCGCCGGCCTTCACCAGCACCGCGACGACCCGGCCGTTCATCGCGGCACGAACCTTGCCGTCGCCGCCGGCGGCGGTCGCGCTCTCCGGCGGGGCAAGGGTGAAATCGCGCGCCGACAGCGTGATGCCGCGATGCAGGATATGGAGGCGATCGCCATCGCGCAGGAGTTTGGCCTGCTCCATCACGCCATCATGATGGAAACGGATGCTGTCCTGACCTAGTTCATCGATCACGAAGCTGAAGCGATCGCCATTGCGGGTCGCGAGGTAGCTGCCGTCGCGCTCGCGGACAATCTCGATCTCCTGCACGCCGTGGCCGAGGTCGATCCGCAAGCCGAGCGGGAACGTCGCTGACAGCGACCGGCCGCGCTGCCATGGCGGCGCGTGCGGGTTGGTGACATAGAGCAGCAGCGCCGCGAGCGCGAGGTCGCTGCCGCGATCGGGCCGCGGCGCCAGCAGCGCATCGCGGTTGTTGCCGATGAAGGCCGTGGTCGCCTCGCCCTTGGCAAAGACCGGATGACGCAGGCAGTCGATCAGGAAACCCTGATTGGTGGTGACGCCGAAGGCCGTGACCTGCTCCAGCGCACAGATCATCTTGCCCCGCGCCTCGTCGCGGCTCGCGCCGTGGCTGATGACCTTGGCGATCATCGAATCATAGAACGGCGGAATCTCCGAACCGGACTGCAGTGCGTGCTCGACACGGATACCATCCGGCACCTGCCACCGCGCCATCGTGCCGGATTGCGGCATGAAGTCGTGCCCGGCATCCTCGGAGCACAGCCGGACCTCAATGGCATGACCGGAGAAGGTGATGTCCTCCTGCCTCAGACCGAGCGGTTCGCCCCGGGCGACACGAAGCTGCAACTCGACGAGATCGAGCCCGGTGATCGCCTCGGTGACGGGATGCTCGACCTGAAGCCGCGTGTTCATCTCCATGAAGTAGAAATTGCCGGCACGATCGAGCAGGAATTCCAGCGTGCCGGCACCCTCGTAGCCGATTGCCTTGACCGCTTGGACGGCGACCGCACCCATCCGCGCGCGCAGCTCCGGCGTCACCGCGGGTGACGGGGCCTCCTCGATCAGCTTCTGGTGCCGCCGCTGCACCGAGCAATCGCGCTCGCCAAGATGGACCGCGTTGCCATAGCGGTCGCCGAACACCTGGATCTCGATGTGGCGGGGATCGACGATCGCGCGCTCGAGGATGACGGTGGGATCGCCGAACGCGCCCAGCGCCTCCGACCGCGCGCTACGCAGCGCATCCGGAAATGCGCCGGCATCCGCGACCAGCCGCATGCCGCGGCCGCCGCCGCCGGCGACTGCCTTGATCATGACAGGGAAGCCGATTTTCTTCGCTTCGGCCAACATGACGGCATCGCTCTGATCGGCGCCCTGATAGCCGGGCACGCAGGGCACGCCGGCCTTCTGCATGATGTCCTTGGCGCCGGCCTTGTTGCCAATCGCAAGGATCGCCTCCGGCGACGGACCGATGAACACGAGCCCTGCATCGCGGCAGGCCTGCGCGAAATCCTCGTTCTCGGCGAGGAAGCCGTAGCCGGGATGCACCGCGCCGGCGCCACTCGCCTTGGCAGCGGCGATGATCGCGTCGATCTTCAGATAGGATTGCGCCGGCAGCGCCTCGCCGATCCGCACCGCCTGGTCGGCCTCGCGCACATGCAGCGCGTCGCGGTCGGCATCCGAATAGACCGCGACCACGCCATAGCCGAGCCGCCGCGCCGTGTGCATGATTCGCACCGCGATCTCGCCGCGGTTGGCGATCAGGATCTTGAAGAACGGTGTCCGCTTCACGATGGTACCGCTCATGGCCGTGCCACCGAGAACTGCATGCGCTGCGGGGTGCGTGCTTCCGCCTCGCGGCAGATCGCCAGCACCTCTGACAGCACCGTCCGCGTATCGCGCGGATCGATCACGCCGTCATCGAGCACCCGGGCGCTGGTCGAGAACACGTCCATCTGGCCATCGAACACACCGGTGATCTGCGCCTTCATCGCGTCGAGCTTCTCCTTCTCGATCGGCTTGCCGCGCCGCGCGGCGGCAGCTTCAGTGACGATCGCCATGGTCTCGGCGGCCTGCTCGCCGCCCATCACGGCGGTCTTGGCGTTCGGCCAGGAGAAGCAGAAGCGCGGATGGAAGCCGCGGCCGCACATGCCGTAATTACCTGCGCCGAACGAGGCGCCGCAATACAGCGTGATCTGCGGCACCGTCGCCGAGGTCACGGCCTGGATCATCTTGGAGCCATGCTTGATCATGCCGGCCTCTTCATAGGCGCGGCCCACCATGTAGCCGGTGGTGTTGTTCATGTAGAGGATAGGCGTGCGCGACTGACAGCAGGCCTGGATGAAATGCGTCGCCTTGTTGGCGCCGGGCACATCGAGCGGGCCATTATTGGTGATGATGCCGATCGCCTGCCCTTCGATGCGGGCATGGCCGCAGACCGTCGCCGGGCCGTAATTGGCACCGAACTCGGTGAAATCGGAGTCGTCGATGAAACGCGCGATCGCCTGCCGCATGTCGACCGGACGCTTGTGGTCCATCGGCATGATGCCGAGCAGCTCCTCGGCGTCATAGCGCGGCGGCTTGAACGAAGCGGATTCGGGCGTCGAACGATCCCGAGGACGGTCCCATGGCAGCTTGGCCATGATGTCGCGCGCGATGCGGAGTGCGTCGCGGTCATCCTCGGCGAGATAATCGCCAAGCCCGGAGATCTGCGTGTGCATCTCGGCGCCGCCGAGCTCCTCCTCGGTCGCGATCTCGCCGGTGGCGGCCTTGAGCAAAGGCGGCCCGGCGAGGAAGGCGCGGGTGCGGCCGCGCACCATCACGATGTAGTCGGAAAGGCCGGTCTGGTACGCGCCGCCCGCGGTCGACGAGCCGTGGGTGACGGTGACGACGGGAAGCCCCGCCGCCGACAGCCGCGCCAGATTGCGGAAGATGTTGCCGCCGCGGACGAAATCCTCGACCCGGTAGCGCAGCAGATTGGCGCCGGCGCTTTCGACGAGCTGCACATAGGGCAGCTTGTTCTCCAGCGCGAGCTCCTGCACCCGCAGCGTCTTGTCGAGACCGTAGGGTTGCAGCGCGCCGGCGTCGATGCCGGCATCATTGGCGCTGACCATGCAGCGGATGCCGGAGACGAAACCGATACCGGCGACCAGGCCGCCGCCCGGCACGCTCTTGTCCGGGTCCGGCACATCGAACATGTAGCCGGCGAGCGTCGACAGTTCGAGGAACGGCGAGCCGGGATCGAGCACCAGCGCGACGCGTTCGCGCGGCAGCAGTTGGCCGCGCTTGTGGAAGCGGTCCTTGGCCGCGGCCGATGCCGCGCGGGTGCGCTCCTCCAGCCCCCGCATCCGGGCGATCAGCGCCAGCATGCCGTCGCGATTGCCCTGGAATGCGGCGCTGCCGGTGGCGATGGTGTTCTCGATGATAGCCACTAGGCGCGCTCCACAAAATGCCCACTGTACTGCTGCCGCAGCTCGACCTTGCGCAGCTTGCCGGTCGCGGTCATCGGCATCTCCTCGAGGATACGCACCAGCTTCGGCACCTGGAAGCCGCCGAGATGCTTTCGGCAATGCGCCTCGATGTCGGCCTCGTCGGCCACCGCACCGGGCTTCAGCTTGACGAAGGCGGAGACCGCCTCGCCCCATTGCGGATGCGGCAGGCCGACCACGGCGGCATTCTGCACGGCGGGGTGCGCCAGCAACGTCTCCTCGATCTTGACGGAAGCGACGTTCTCGCCGCCCGACTTGATCATGTCCTTCTTGCGGTCGAGGAACAGCACCTCGCCATTGGCGTCGATCAGGGCGAGGTCGCCGGTATGGTGCCAGCCGAACTTGCGCGCCTCCTCGGTCGACTTGGTGTCCTTGTAATAGCCCATCATCACGTTGGGTCCGCGATGCACCAGCTCCCCGATCTCGCCGCGCGGCAACAGATTGCCGTTGTCGTCCATGATCGCGGTCTCGTTGACGATCAGCGACTCGCCCCAGTAGTTGCCGAAGCGCTCGAGCTGCACCTCCGGCCGCGACATCGTCGTCGCCGGGTACATTTCGGTCTGGCCGCTGGTCAGCACGAAGTTCGGACACATGTCCGCCATCGCGCGTTCGAGCAGCGGCTTGCCCATCGGCGCCATGGTGTAGATGCAGCAGCGCAGGCCGGACAGGTCATATTCGCGGCGGCGCGGATGATCGAGGATCGCCTGGTACATCAGCGACAGACCGACGAACACCGTGAGCTTGTCGCGGACGATCGCCTCCATGCACACCACCGGATCGAAGCCGCGCATCAGCGCCATGCGGCCGCCGACCGAGAGATAGCTCAGCAGCAGCACATGGCCGGCACAATGGAACAGCGGAAACTGGCCCGTGATCCCGTCATCACGCGAGAGCTGCATCTCGATGCAGTTGCTCATCACCGCCATCACCACGGCGAGATGGCAATGCATCGCGCCTTTCGGCCGCGACGTGGTACCCGATGTGTAGATGATCATTGCGAGATCGCGGTCGTTGATCTCGATGTCAGGCTCGATATCGGATTGCCCCTCCATCAGGCCGTTGAACTCCGGCAATCCGGTCTTGCCGGCATTGCCGGTCAGGTCGATCGCGATCATCTCCATCCCACGCGCTTCCAGTGCGGCGCGCCGGTCGGCCTGGGCATGGAGATTGTCGTCGATGATGGCGAAGCGCACCTCGGCATGGCCGAGGATGTAGTCCATGTCCGACGGCCCGAGCATGGTGTTGATCGGCACCCAGACCAGGCCGGCGCGGTGGATGCCGAACAGCGCTTTGACGAACTCGACGGAGTTGTTGCAGATGGTCGAGATCTTCTCGCCCGGCTTCAACCCGCGCTGCACCAGATGATTGGCGAAGCGATTGGCGTCGCGCTCGAGCTCGGTGAAGGTGACTTGCCTTCCGCCGTCGGTCAGCGCGACGCGATCCGGAAACCGCCGCGCGGCGCGCTTGAGGAGGTCGCCGATCGCGACCCGTCCGATGCGGCCCGGCCCGGCGACGCCGCCGGTTGCTGCGAGATTGTCCATGTGCTTCCTCCCGCCTCGTCATTGCGAGGAGCGAAGCGACGAAGCAATCCACTCTCTCTTCGAGTGGCAAGATGGATTGCTTCGCTTCGCTCGCAATGACGGCTGGTGCGGCCTAGTGCCTGACCCCGAAGATCTGTCGCGCTTCCGCGGGGCTCGCGATCTCGCGCCCCGCGCGCCGCGCGCAGGCGGCGAGCCCTTCGACGAGTTGCCCGTTCGACGTCACCTTGGCGCCATCGCCGAGATAGAATGTATCTTCCAGACCGCTGCGCAGATGGCCGCCGAGATCGGCGGCGCGCTGGTGCAGCGGCCAGATCTCGGCGCGGCCGATCGCAGTGACCTGCCAATGCGCATCCGGCGCCTTCAGCTTCAAGAGGATCGGCAACAGCTCCGGATCGGCCGGCATGCCCGAGGCGACGCCCATGACGAAATTGTATTCGAGCGGGCCGGAATACATGCCGGTCTGCCGGTACATGCCGACGCAGCGCACGATACCGACATCGAAGCACTCGAATTCTGGAATCGTACCGGCCACCTTCATCACATCGAGATAGTCCTGCACCTTCTCGACCGCGTTATCGAACATCATCGGCGGCCAGGCCCAGGTGTTGTCGGCCTTGACCTTCAGATAGTTGAGCGAGCCGGCGTTGCAGGCCGCGATTTCCGGCCTGGTCTCGCGCACACAGTCGAGCGCGCCCTGGTAGTTCGGACCCGAGGTGCCGGTGGTGTGGTTGATGATGACGCCGGGGCAGGCCTCGCGGATCGCCTGCTGGATCTCCTTGCTGACCGCGACCTCCCACGACGGCAGGTGGCCCTTGTTAGGCGCCTGCTGACGCAGATGGATGTGCATGATGCTGGCGCCGGCGTTGAACGCGGCCTTGGCCTCGCGCGCCATCTCTTCCGGCGTCACCGGAACATTGTGCTGCTTCGGGTCGGTAAGCACGCCGTTCAGCGCGCAGGTGATGACGGCCTTGTCGCTCATGGGTCTCTCGTCCGGGTTGCAGCGCACCTGCGCGGCTGATTTTGCCATGATGAGAAATTTGTCTGTGCGCCATCTTGCGTTGACTGGCTAAGTGGATGCGCTCACGACGGAATCCGCCGTCAGCCGGTTAACACAAGACGCGACACCCACGTGGCGCGTAGGCTCGCTGTAAGCAAAAGCGGCGCAATAAGCCGGCATCACGGGGAGAACGTCATGGTCTCGATCAACCGGCGCAGATGGCTCACCGGCGCGGCAGGCACGGGACTTGCCGCGATCGCGGGCCTCAGGCCTTCGCTGGCCGAAGACACACCCGGCGTCACCGCGACCGAGATCAGGATCGGCAGCACCACTTCGCTCAGCGGACCGGTGTCGGCGCTCGGCGTGCAGGCGCGCTGCCAGGAAGCTTATTTCAAGATGTTGAACGAGCAGGGCGGCATCGCCGGCCGGCAGATCAAATACATCTATTACGACGACGCGTTCAATCCGGCGAAGACGGTTGAGCAGGTGCGCCGCCTGATCGAGAGCGACAATGTCGCCTTCCTGTTCAACATGCTCGGCACCGCGCCGAACTCGTCGGTCGTCAAATACATCAACGCCGCCAAGGTGCCGCATCTGTTCCTGTCGGTGAACGGCGACAAATGGGGCGACTACAAGACCTATCCCTGGACCATGGGCTTCGCGCCGAGCGCCCGCACCGAGGCGCAGGTGTTCGTCAAATATGCGCTGAGCCAGAACAAGAATGCGAAGTTCGCGGTGCTCTACCAGAACGACGATCTCGGCAAGGATTTCGTCGCCGGCACCAAGGATGTCCTGGGCGAGCGGTTCGCGACTTCGGCGGTGGTGGCCTCGCACGAGGTCACCGATCCCACGATCGATTCCCAGATCGTTGCGCTGCGTGGCGCCAATCCGGACGTGCTGATCTCGGGCTCCACGGCGAAATTCTGCGCGCAGTCGATCCGCAAGATCTACGAGCTCGGCTGGAAGCCGATGCATTTCATCGCCAGCGGCGCGGCCTCGATCTCCTCGACCATTGCGCCTGTCGGCCTAGACAAGTCGCAGGGCACGATCTCGTCGGCCTATGTGAAGGACGTCGCCGATCCGGCCTGGGCCAACGACCCCGGCGTGAAGGATTTCCTCGCCTTCATGGCGAAGTACTTCCCCGACGGCAATCCGAAGGAGGGCTACAGTCTCTACGCCTACACGGTGGCGCAGGTGCTGAAGATCGTGCTCGAGCAGTGCAAGGGCAATTTCACCCGCGACAACATCATGGCGCAGGCCAACAACCTCAGGGATGTCGAGGTCCCGACGCTGTTGCCCGGCATCCGCGTCAACACCAGCCAGACCAATCACCACCCGCTGCAGCAGCTTCAGCTGCAACGGATCGAAGGGCCCGGCTGGCTGCGGTTCGGCGAGGTGATCCAGGGCGCGAATTTGTGATCAAGGCCGTCATGACGACCGAAACGAAGCGATCTATATCGCAACTGGTGAGCGATGTAGGTGAATCCTTTGACGAATCCCAGATCCTTGTTTCTCGGCATTGCGCTCGGCGCCTGCTTGATCGCGACGTCGGCTGCGGCGGCGGAGCAGATCTGGCTTTCGGGCGTCGACCCCGTGGTTCAGGCCGATCGCGGCGGCGTCGCCACGGCGAGCGACTTCATGGAACTGTTCCAGCAGAGCGCGCCGTGGCGACGCGCGGCTGCGGCGATCCAGGTCTTCAAGGTCTCCACCCAGTTCCTGCACCGATCGAGCAATGCGGACCTCGCCGCCGTGATCCAAGATCTTCGCCGTCGCCACATCGCACTCGCCATGGAGGCTGAGATTCTGGTCGCCACGACCCGGTGCGGAAACGGCATTCCCGGCTACACCACCACCGCGGTCATCAAGAAGGCGGCGGAGCGGGTCGCGGCCCAGGGAGGCGAGATCGCCTATGTCGCTTTCGACGAGCCCATGACTTGGGGACATTTCGCCCGCCGCGCGTGCCAGTACACGACTGAAGAAGTCGTCGACAACATCGCCCCGAGCGTCAAAGCGTTGAAGGCAGTGTTCCCGGCCGTTCGGTTCGGCGACATCGAGCCCGTGACAGACCAGACGTCCGGCCGCCTCAGCGAAATCCTGAAGTTCGCGGCGCTGTTCAAGGCGAAGACCGGCAAGCCTTTGACCTTCCTGCAGGCTGACCTGATCTGGCAAAACAACTGGCGGCCACAACTCACGGTCTGGAAGAGCCGACTGCACGCGGCAGGCCTTAGCTATGGCGTCGTGATCGACGGCGATCCGGGCGACCACAGCGACCTCGCCTGGACCGGTCATGCCGTTCAGCGATATCACGAGCTCGTCGCAGATCCGACGATTTCGCCCGACGCATTTATCATCCAGAGCTGGCAGGCTCGGCCAACCCACACGCTCCCCGAGGACAATCCAGGTACCCTGACCTCAGTGGTCGTCCAGACCGTGGTGCACTGACCGTGGCGTTGCTTGCCAGCTCTACTCACAGCGCCCGTTCGCCCACCGCCTGCCCGGTGCGGTAGATCGCAAGATCCCGCGAGCCGGAGAAGATCGCGCGCGGCTTCAAGCCATAGAAGCGGCGGATCGAGTGGCTGAAATGGGTCGAGTCGGGATAGCCGATATCCTGCGCGAGATGCGCGAGGTTGATGTCCTGGTTGGCGAAGTGCAGCAGATGCCGCGCGCGCTTCCAGGCGCGGAAGGAGCGGAACGAGATTCCGGTCTCCTCCTTGAACAGATGCAGGAAGCGTGACGGAGAAAGACCGGCCTCGGTGGCGCAGCCTGCCGCGGTCACCGGCTCGCCGGAGAACTGCCCGATGCGGCTGATCGCGCGCACCACCCGCGGATCGAGCACACGCTGCGGCAGCGCGTCGCCGAAGCACATGGTGTCGAACTCGGCATTCGCGATCGCATCGCGATGCTGCATCTCGGCAAGCGTCGCATAGGCGTTGCGAATCCGGTTCGCGAACAAATGAGAGTCGGGCCCTTGCAGGCGGCGGGCGACGGCTTCGAGCGTGCCGTCAGGCACGCTTTCCGGCTCGATCGCGACGCAGATCGCGGAGCGATATTCGCTGGTGATGGTGTGGCGCAGGTTCGGCATCGTCACGGCTAGCTCGCCGTGGGACTCGCGGCCCTCGCTGGTCGACAGATGCAAGCCGTCGCGGATCGCGACATAGACGTGGAATGCGCCGGGACAGCGCTCGCGCGGACGGCCGAGCAGCCCGGCATAGAACACCCGTTCCGGCGTGATCAGCATCCGGTGGCCGGACTGCTGGCCGGATTTTTGGCACTTCGCGTCCACGATCGCGTCCATGGCGGTTCCTCCTCGCGCGGCTCTTTGGGCCGCTGCGGCGGAGCTACCATAGCGCAAATTCGCAACCTGTCACCGACGCGAAATGTCGTCATTCCGGGACGCATCGAAGATGCGAGCCCCAATGAGCAGTTGCGCATTGTGGAATCTCGAGATTCCCCGATGCACAATTGTGCATCTGAGGCTCGATGCTAACGCATCGCCCCGGAATGACGGAGAAGTTACGGCCGCGCCCGCGGCACAACGTTCTGTTCCTGCCCGGCTTTTTGCTCCGACGCCACCGCGCGCTTGTAACCTTCGCGCTGCTGCAGCCGCGCCCAATAGGCCGCGACATTGGGCCCGAAATCCTTGGCGAGGCCGATATTGCTGGCGAGCCGGAGCGCATAACCGTTGGTGATGTCGGCGGCGGTGAAGCGTTCCGCGCAGAGGAATTCCGAGTTCGCGGCGGCGGCTTCCACCGCGCGCAGGCGGCCCAGGAACCATTTTGCATAATCGCCCGAGACCTGCGGGTTGCGACGCTCCTCCGGCTCGAGCTGGCTGTAGCGAAGCACCAGCGTCTGCGGAAAGGTCAGCGTCGCATCGGAAAAATACATCCAGTTCAGGAACGCGCCATAGGCGGGCTCGTCGGGGCCTACGATCAACGGCGTCGGGCCGTATTTGGTGCCGAGGTAGTGGCAGATGCCGGAGGATTCCGTCATCTTCGTCTCGCCGTCGACCATGAACGGAATGGTGCCGAGCGGGTTGATGCCGAGATATTCCTTGGCGAACACGCGCGGCGGGAACGGCAGCATCTTCAGCTCATAGGGCAGCCCAAGCTCCTCCAGCATCCACAGCGGGCGGAACGAGCGCGCGGCGTCGCAGTGATAGAGCGTGATCATCAGGCGTTTCCTTTTTGCTTCATGCCGGGCAGCGTGCCCATCATCTTGCACAATACCATCAACATCACCTCGTCGGCGCCGCCACCGATCGAGGTCAGGCGGCTGTCGCGATAGGCCCGGCTGACCGGCGTCTCGTTGGTAAAGCCCATCCCGCCCCAATATTGCAGGCAGGCGTCGGTCAGCTCGCGGCCGAGCCGGCCGGCCTTCAATTTCGCCATGGTCGCAAGCCGCGTCACGTCCTCGCCGGCGACCAGCGCCTCGCCGGCGCGATAGATCAGCGAGCGCAGCAGCTCGACCTCGGTCTGCATCTCCGCCAGCTTGAAGTGCACCACCTGGTTGTCGAGGATCGAGCCGCCGAACGCCTTGCGGCTCCGGGTGTAGTCGATGGTCTCGTTGATGATGAATTCATGCGCCTTCAGGCAGGCCGCCGCGCCCCACAGCCGCTCCTCCTGGAACTGGATCATCTGGTAGGTGAAGCCCTGCCCCTCCTCGCCGATCCGGTTGCGCTTCGGCACCCGGACGTTGTCGAAGAAGATCTGCGCCGTATCCGATGAGCGCATGCCGAGCTTGTCGAGCTTGCGCGCGACCTGCACGCCCTTGGTCTTCATCGGCACGCAGATCAGCGACTTGTTGCGATGGACCTGGCCGTCGCTGGTGTTGGCGAGCAGGCAGATCCAGTCGGCCTGCGTGCCGTTGGTGATCCACATCTTGCCGCCGTTGATGACGTAGTCGTCGCCGTCGGAGCGCGCGTTGGTCTTGATCGAGGCGACGTCGGAGCCGGCGCCGGGCTCGGAGACGCCGATGCAGGCAACCTGGTCGCCCGCAATCGCCGGTACCAGGAATTCGCGCCGCACCTCGTCGGAGCCGAACCGCGCCAGCGCCGGCGTTGCCATGTCAGTCTGCACCCCGATCGCCATCGGCACGCCGCCGCAGGTGATGGCCCCGAGTTCCTCGGCCATCATCAGCGCGTTGGAATAATCCAGCCCCTGACCGCCGAATTCGACCGGCTTGTTAAGGCCGAGGAAGCCGAGATTGCCGAGCTTCTTGAACAGCTCATGCGCCGGGAAGATATCGGCCTTCTCCCATTCGTCGACATGAGGATTGATCTCGGCCGCGATGAACTTTTGTAAAGCGCGGCGCGGTTCGTCGTGGTCGGCGGTGAAGAGCATGTTCTATTTATCCTTCGTCATTCCGGAGCGCGAGCCCGGAATCCATACGCATTATCGTGGTTACGGATTCCGGGCTCGCCGCTTCGCGTCGCCCTCAGGTGCGCAATTGCGCACCGGGGAATGACGGTTGAGGGTGAACGGCATCTCTAGAGTCCCATCTGCCTCGACGCGAGATCCTTCATGATCTCCTCGGTGCCGCCGCCGATCGCATTGACCTTGACCTCGCGGTAGATGCGCTCGACCTTGACGCCGCGCATGAAGCCGGCGCCGCCGAAAATCTGCACCGCCTCGGAGGCGCAATGCGCCATGGTCTGTGTAGCCTGGTTCTTCATCATGCAGATCTCGGCGACTGGGCTCTCGCCCTGGCCGAGCCGCCACGCCAGCATCTCCAGCATCGCCTGCGAGGCCGCGACCTTCTGCGCCATGTCGACGATCTTGTGTCTGATCACCTGGTGCTGGGCGATCGGCTTGCCGAACGTCTTGCGCTCCTTGGCATAGGCGACCGCCTCGTCGAGGCAGACGCGCGCATAGGCCGTGCAGCCCGCCGCCATGCCCATGCGCTCGCTGTTGAAGTTCTGCATGATGATCTTGAAGCCCTGCCCCTCCTCGCCGATCAAATTCTCGACCGGCACGCGGCATTCGTCGAAATGCAGGGTCGCGGTATCCGACGCCCACCAGCCCATCTTCTTCAGCTTGGTGCGGGAGAGACCTGGCGTATTGCCCTCGATCAAGAGCAGGCTGACGCCGCCCGGCCCCTCGCCGCCGGTGCGCACCGCGACCGTCAGATAGTCGGCGCGCATGCCCGAGGTGATGAAGGTCTTCTCGCCAGAGACGACGTAATGGTCGCCGTCGCGCCGCGCCTTGGTGCGCAAATTGGCGACATCGGAACCGCCGCTCGGCTCGGTGATCGCGAGCGCGGAGATCTTCTTGCCCGCAAGCACCTCCGGCAGCACCCGCGCCTTGACGTCCGGGCGCGCGGCGCGGGCGATCGGCGGCGAGCCGATGGTGTGGCTCATCAGGCTCGCGGAGACGCCGCCGGCGCCGGCGCGCGCCAGCTCCTGCGAGGCCACGATCTTCATGAACTGGTCGGCGGCGATCCCCCCATATTCTTCAGGGAAACCGAGGCCGAGCAGCCCGATGTCGGACGCCTTGGCATAGAGCGCGCGCGGAAACTCGCCCTCCTCGTCCCATTGATGGGCATAAGGCTCGATTTCCCTGGCCACAAAGCGTCGCATCACCTCGCGAAAGGCCTCATGCTCGCTGGTGTAGAACGGGTTTGCCATCCGCGTGCTCCGTTGATTCCCGCCTGCGACGATGTCCGGATTTTTCCCTGTTCACTTGCGTCGAGTGGCTGTCCGCCGGATCGGGTTTCCATCTAGCCTCCCGCCAGCCACTAAACGCAAGACAGTATCCCGATACGCCCCCTCCACTGCCAGTTCATGGCATCAATCGAGCCAGGAACAGGCGGCGCAAGACTGCCGTTCCAGAGGAGGGAAATTTGCCGGTTCGTTATTACGACTGGATCGCGCATCATCGCCGGCGCACGCCGGACAAGATGGCGCTTGTCGATCTCGCAAGCGGTCGCCGCTTTAGCTATGCGGAGCTCGACACCCGCGTGTCCCGGCTCGCCGGCTACCTGCGCGACGAGCTGAAGGTTGCCAGCGGCGACCGAGTCGCGGTGCTGGCGCTGAACACCACGGATACGCTGGAGGTGCAGTTCGCCTGCTTCCGGATCGGCGCGGTCTTCCTGCCGCTCAACACCCGCCTCACCGTCCCCGAGCTGCGCTATATCACCGGCGACGCTTCGCCCAAGGTGATGATTCATGACGACGACCTCGCCGACACGGCGCTTGCGGTCGCCAAGCTCTGCGATGTCGCATCGACTGTGCGGCTCGGGCCCGGCGGTGCCTACGAGGCCGGCATCGCGGCGGCCAAGCCGCTCGAACGGTTCGAGGAGGTCACGCTCGATGACATCTCCACCATCATGTACACCTCGGGCACCACGGGCCAGCCCAAGGGCGCGATCATCACGCATGGGATGACGTTCCGGAATTGCGTCAATCTCGGCGGCCCCGCCTATATCTCGCCGGCCTCCGTGCTGCTGACGGTGCTGCCGCTGTTCCACACCGGCGGGCTGAATTGCTACACCAACCCGGTGCTGCATGCCGGCGGCACCGTGCTGATCATGCGCGCGTTCGATCCCGGCGAGGCGCTGAAGCTGATCGGCGATCCCGCGCAAGGCATCAACGTGTTCTTCGGCGTACCCGCGATCTACCAGTTCATGGCGCAGCATCCGTCCTTTGCGGCGGCGGATTTCAGCCGCCTGATGATTGGCGGCGTTGGCGGTGCGCCGATGCCGGTGCCGCTGCTCAAGACCTGGGAGGCGCGCGGCGTGGCGCTGCAGCAGGGCTATGGCATGACCGAGACCTCGCCGGCGGTGATGGTGCTCGACCGCGAGGATGCCGCGCGCAAGGCCGGTTCGTCCGGCAAGCCGGTGCTGCACACCGAGGTCAGGATCGTGCGGCCCGACGGGAGCGAGGCCGCGGTCGGTGAGCTCGGCGAACTCTGGGTCAAGGGTCCGAACATCACGCCGGGCTACTGGAACCGGCCGGACGCCAACGCCTCCTCCTTCACCGACGGCTGGCTGCACACCGGCGACGCCACCCGGATCGACGAGGAGGGCTTCTATTATATCGTCGACCGCTGGAAGGACATGTACATCTCCGGTGGCGAGAACGTCTATCCGGCCGAGGTCGAGAGCGTGCTGCATCAATTGGCCGCCGTGGCCGAGGCCGCCGTCATCGGCATCCCGAACGAGCAATGGGGCGAGGTCGGGATGGCCGTGATCGCCGTGAAGCCGGGCCATTCGCTGACGCCGGCCGAGATCCACGCGCATTGCCAGGCGAATCTGGCGCGGTTCAAGTGCCCGCGCCTGATCGAATTCATCGATGCCCTGCCGCGAAATGCGACAGGCAAAATTCATAAGCCGACGCTCCGGCAGCAATTCAGCCAGCCGAAGCCAACCGATACTGCCGCATGATCCCGGGGACGCGCGTCGCGTCTCCCCGGCCGTGTCGAGAGAAGTGTTGCCCGCAACCGTCTGCCGGGACCGGCTGCGGGTTCGTTGCGTCAGTCCCCAACCAGAATAGCTCGAGGAAATTGCTTTTATGAAAACCACAAAACTGTCGCTGCTGGCCGCCGCCGCGGCGCTCTGCCTGCTTTCCACCCAGGCCGCCTTTGCACAAAAGAAGTATGACACCGGCGCCTCCGACACCGAGATCAAGATCGGCAATGTCGAGGCCTATAGCGGTCCCGCTTCCGCCTACGGCGTCATCGGCAAGACCGAAGAAGCCTATTTCAAGATGATCAACGATCAGGGCGGCATCAACGGCCGCAAGATCAACTGGATCTCCTACGACGACGGCTACTCGCCGCCGAAGACCGTCGAGCAGATCCGCAAGCTGATCGAGAGCGACGAGGTGTTCCTGGTGTTCAACGCGCTGGGCACGCCGACCCAGACCGCGGTGCAGAAGTATCACAACGCCAAGAAGGTGCCGCAGCTCTTCCTCGCCACCGGCGCCAGCAAGTGGAACGATCCGAAGGATTTCCCGTGGACCATGGGCTTCCAGCCGAGCTATCGCGTCGAGGCGCGGATCTTCGGCAAGTACATCCTCAAGGCTAAGCCGGATGCCAAGGTCGTGATCTTCTATGCCAATGACGATTTCGGCAAGGACTACCTGGTCGGCCTGAAAGAGGTGCTCGACAAATCGAGCGTCAAGATCGTCGCTGAGGAAAGCTACGAGACAACAGAGCCGTCGATCGATTCCCACATCGTCAAGCTGAAGGACACCGGCGCCGACGTGTTCGTCAACATCTCGACGCCGAAATTCGCCGCGCAGGCGATCAAGAAGATCGCCGAGCTCGGCTGGAAGCCGATGCACGTGATGACCGACGTCTCGATCTCGATCGGCGCCGTCATGAAGCCCGCCGGCCTCGAAGCATCCGAAGGCGTGCTGTCGGCCGGCTATCTGAAGGACGCGTCCGATCCGCAGTGGAAGAATGACGAGGGCATGAAGAAGTTCAAGGCCTTCGCCGAGAAGTACATGCCGGGCGCCAATTTGTCCGACGCCAACCTGGTCTATGGCTACGCCGCAGCGCAGACCATGGTGCAGGTGCTGAAGCAGGCCGGCGACAACCTGACGCGTGAGAACGTGATGAAGCAGGCCGCCAGCCTGAAGGACTTCACGCCCGACACGCTGATCCCCGGCATCCGGATCAACACCAGCGCGACCGACTTCGCGCCGGTCGAGCAGCTCAAGATGATGCAGTTCAAGAACGGACAGTGGGAGCTGTTCGGCGACATCATCAGCGCCGAGACCGGCGGCTAGTGCTACGCTGGGACGACCAAACATCAGCCATCGCGAAGCCGCCCATTCGGGCGGCTTCGTTGTTTTGCAGGTGTTCGCAAAAGCGAATTGACGTGAGGTCAAAGCAAGCTGGGTGGTGCGCGTCTCTATCACCGTCACCCTGAGGAGCGCGCCCTTGCGCGCGTCTCGAAGGGTCGACGGCCCGGATGGCGGCCGTGCATCCTTCGAGGCTCGCTCCGCTCGCACCTCCAGCGACAAAGGCGAAGCCTTTGCGCGGGGATGACGGGGCAAATTTTTGCCGACGCTATCCCGGCAAAAAGATCGCAAACGGCTCGTCGATCGTGCGACGCAGATGCTCGCGATAGAGGGCGTAGTTGGCATCGTCGGCCGACACCCGGCCGAGGCTCGGCTTCGGCACGTTCTTCACCGGCAGGAATGCGATCGGCGCGGCGACCGGCGTCAGCAGCGAGCCGCGGCCGGCGAGCAGCGTCGTGATGATGCCGTACATCTCGCCGGTGTTGCGCGGGCGCGAGACCGTGATCACGCGATGCTGGCCATGCCTGTTGGTCACGAGATAGACGAAGCCCGATTCATTGGGCACCGCCACCTCGCCATACTGGGTGTAATCGGCATCCTGGCGCTCGCCCTCGCGAAAGCCGAGCGCTGATGCCGCATCGTCCCAGGTGATCTCCGTCCGATAGGCATAGACCGCACCCTGCTCGCCGAACGACGGGCGCACCGTGATGTAAGTCCCCTCGATCCGCGCCACCGAGCGGCGCGAATAGGACCCGAGGCTGTCGGGTGCGATCCCGCCATTGGCAGGCGCGGCTACCGCGATCGCCTCCGGCACCTTGCGCAAGGACACGCCGAGCGCCTGCTCGAGCCGCACGGTGGTCGCCAGCGTGAACGGGCGGCGGCCGCCGAGCACCTTCTCCAGTGTCGACAGGCTGAGCTTGGCCTGCTCGGCCAGCGTCTGCCGCGAGATGCGGCGGCGCGCGATTTCCTCGCGGATGGTCTCCGCGACCTGCTGGCTCTGCTCGGCCGAAAGCTGCTTGTCAGGCGTCGGCATCCTGATTCCTGCCCAGTTCCCCTTGATTCCGTCCAGTCTAGCAGACCGGACAATCCATCACAAAACCGCACAAACCCGCCCCGACCGGCGGCGGGCCGCGCCGGGCGGCGGCCAATCATTGCCGATCATTCTGCTCGCGCCAAAACCGCCGTTCTCCATGATCGCGAGGCAGCGAAAGCCTCGCTCGGGAGTGACGAAAATGACGATTTACGATGCATGTGAGAGCAGCCCGCAGATCCGCCTGTCGCGCAGGATGCGCATTGTGCTGTTCTTCCTGGTGGAAGGTGTCGCCGCGCTGGCGATCGGCTTTGCGGCGCTGTTCGTGAGTTTTGATCCGGTGTGGTCGGCCGAGTTGCCGCAACAGGCGGTGCTGCGGCCATCAGATGCGCGGTCCGGCTCGCTGCTGTTCAAGACCGACGACGGCTATGCCGACGCAACCAGGCTCGGCATTGATGTCGATCTCACCGTGTCCGGTCCGACGGTCCGCGCCCGCGTCACGCAGATCTTCCGCAACCCGACCAAGGACTGGGTGGAAGCGACCTATGTCTATCCGCTGCCGGCCGGCGGTGCGGTCGACACGCTGAAGATGGTGGTCGGCGACCGCATCGTGGTCGGCGACATCAAGGAGCGGCAGCAGGCCCGCGCGATCTACGAGCAGGCCAAGCAGAACGGCCAGAAGGCCGCGCTCACCGAACAGGAGCGGCCGAACATCTTCACCAACTCGGTGGCCAATATCGGTCCCGGTGAAACCGTGCTGGTGCAGATCGAGTATCAGGAGCCGGTTCAGCAGAACGGCAACGAATTCTCGCTGCGGGTGCCGATGGTGGTCGGGCCGCGCTACAATCCGCGTCCGGTGGTGCAGAGTGTCGACCTCCGCGCCGATGGCAGCGGCTGGGGCGCCACCACGACCGATCCCGTTCCGGACCGCGATCGCATCACCTCCGAAGTGCTCGATCCTGCGACGAATGGCCCGGTCAATCCGACCAACATCACGGTGCGCCTCAACGCCGGCTTCGCGCTCGGCGACGTGAAGAGCCATTTCCACCAGGTCAGGATCGAGAGCCCCGACAGCACCACGCGCGTCGTCAAGCTCGCCGAAGGCCCGGTGCCGGCCGATCGCGATTTCGAGCTGACCTGGAAGCCGGCCGCCGAGAAGGCACCGTCCGTCGGGCTGTTCCGCGAGCGTGTCGGCAATTCCGACTATCTGCTGGCCTTCGTCACCCCGCCATCGGTCGAGCAGGCACAACAGAAGGCCCTGCCGCGCGAAGTGATCTTCGTGATCGACAATTCCGGCTCGATGGGCGGCACCTCGATCATCCAGGCCAAGGCGAGCCTCATCTATGCGCTCGGCCGCCTGCAACCAACCGATCGCTTCAACGTGATCCGCTTCGACGACACCATGGACACGCTGTTCCCGGCGCCGGTCGCCGCAACCAGCGACAATCTCCGGAACGCGACGTCGTTCGTCAGCGCATTGCAGGCGCGCGGCGGCACCGAGATGGTGCCGGCAATGCGCGCTGCTCTCTCTGACACCAACCATGACGACGCCGACCATGTCCGGCAGGTCGTGTTCCTGACCGACGGCGCCATCGGCAACGAGCAGCAATTGTTCGAGACCATCAACGCGCTGCGCGGCCGCTCACGGATCTTCATGGTCGGCATCGGCTCGGCACCGAACACCTATTTGATGACGCGCGCCGCCGAGCTCGGCCGCGGCACCTTCACCCATATCGGCTCGGTCGAGCAGGTCGACGAGCGCATGCGCGACCTGTTTGCCAAGCTGGAGAATCCCGCGGTGACCAACCTGTCCGCGAAATTCTCCGACGCCATCGCCGACCTGACACCGTCGGCGCTGCCCGACGTCTACCGCGACGAGCCGCTGGTGCTGGCCGCGAAGCTCGACAAGCTCGCCGGCTCGGTCGAGATCAAGGGCCGCATCGGTGATCGTCCGTGGAGCGTGACGCTGCCGCTTGCGAATGCCGCCGAAGGCAAGGGCCTGTCGAAACTGTGGGCGCGCCGCAAGATCGCGGATGCCGAGGTTGCGCGCACCACGCGGCAGGAGAGCCCGGAGGATGCCGACAAGACCATCCTTGCGCTGGCGCTGGAGCATCAGCTTGTGACGCGGCTGACCAGCCTCGTTGCGGTCGACAAGACGCCGAGCCGTCCCGAAGGCGAACCGCTCAAACTCTCTGAGCTGCCGCTCAACCTGCCCGCGGGCTGGGATTTCGCAAAGGTGTTCGGCGAGCGTCCGAGTCTGCCGGCCGTGCCGGGCGAGCGGCGCGCTGACGCAGGCGACGGCAAGGTGCAGCTCGCCGCGCTGAAGCGGTCACCGGTCGCGACGCAAGGTCCCGGCACGATCCAGCTGCCGAAGACTGCGACCGATGCCGAATTGAAGATGATCGCGGGTGTGATCCTGCTCACGGTCAGCCTTCTGCTTCTGGTGTTCAACCGGCGTCAGACGTCGTCCCACTGACGTCGGATGAAAGGAGGAGGTACCCCCGACCTCCTCTTTCAAGAGCGCGCGCGGCCTTCTCACCCGTCCCCCCGGGGGCCGCGCGCGCCACTTCTCTCAACCGTCATTGCGAGCGAAGCGAAGCAATCCATGTCACCACGCGGGGAAAGATGGATTGCTTCGTCGCTTCGCTCCTCGCAATGACAAGGATTGCTAAATATGCGCCGCCTGATCCCGCCGCTCGCCTTCGCCCTCATCGGCCTGATCTTGTTCGGCCAGGGCGCCTATATCCGCGCCAAGGCGCTGCTTGCGCAGGTGCTGCTGGAGCGCGCCTTCGCGCAGAGCATCACAACCGGACATCCCGTGAAGCCGTGGCGCTGGGCCGATACCTGGCCGGTCGCGCGGATCGAGGTGAAGCGCCTGCATGCTTCCGCGATCGTGCTGGCCGGCAGCAGCGGTCAGGCGCTGGCGTTCGGTCCCGGCCATGTCGAGCAGAGCGTCGATGCCGGCGAGCCGGGCACCGCGGTCTATTCCGCGCATCGCGACACCCATTTCCGGTTTCTGAAAGATGTCACGATCGGCGACGAGATCGACGTCACGAGAAGCGACGGCAGGATGTTTCGCTACCGGGCCGATCGCAGCGCGGTCGTCCGCTTCGATCAATCCGGCATCGATCCGCTCACCGACCGGTATGAACTGGTGCTGTCGACCTGCTGGCCGTTTGACGCGCTGACATCCGGCCCCGAGCGTTATCTGTTGCACGCGACCATGATCGACCCGGATTCGAGCCCGCTCGAATCGGGTTCCTGATCCGCATCGATTTTGCGCCTGCCGGGATATTGCAAGCGATGCCCTGACTTGCAGCAGCGTGAGTTGCTACCCCCTTCCATCGGCCATAAAAACAATGAAAAATCACGTTCTGCGGTGATCCGCCGTGGGCCAGAGGAAACAAGTAGAACAAGGATAAGGGCAGGCTCCATGGAAGCTTTCGCAGGCACCGCGTCACATTCGTCCCGCAAATGGGCACCGCCCGCTGACGCCAGCGACATCGTCAAGAGCATCCATGCGATGCTGCACCCGCGCAACATCGTGCTGGTCGGCGCCACCGACAAGCCCGGCAACTACGCCGAACGGATCTGGAACAACCTCATCAAATACCAATATGCCGGCGGCCTGTTTCCGATCAACGCCAAGCGCGAAACCATCTGGGGCGTCACCTGCTACAAGGATTTCGCCAGCCTTCCCGAAAAGCCGGACCATGTGCTGGTGCTGGTGCCGGCGCGATTCGCCGTGCAGGTGATCCGCGACGCGGCCGCCGCCGGCGCCCGCTCGGCAACCATCGTGACATCCGGTTTCAGCGAACTGCAGAATGAAGAGAGCCAGCGGCTCGCGGAGGAGCTGAAGCAGGCGATCAAGGAGACAGGACTTGCGGTCACCGGTCCAAATTGCCTCGGCAATCTCAGCGCCGGCGAGCATCTGTTCACCAATATCGACGACCGCATCGTCACCATGGAGCCCGGCGCGGTGGCGATCGCCGGCCAATCCGGCGCGATCGTGATGGCGATCCGCCAGGCGCTGGAGGATCGCGGCGTCGGTGTCGGCTACATGGTCACGACCGGCAATGAATCCGGGCTCGAGACCCCGGACCTGATGAGCTATTTCGCCGCCGATCCGAGCATCCGCGTCATCGTGGTCTATCTCGAAGGCGTCAGGAACACAAAAGTGTTCCGCGAAGCCTGCAAGGCTGCGCGCGCTGCGGGCAAGCCTGTGATCGCGCTCAAGCTCGGCGCCTCCGAAGGCGGCCGCGCCGCCGCGATGGCGCATACCGGCGCGCTCGCCGGTTCGATCGAGACATTCGATGCGATCTCGACCCGCGAAGGCGTGATCCGCGTGCGCGGGCTGGATGAATTGATCGAGACCACCGAGTGTTTCGTCCATGCCGATCCGCCGAAGGGCAACCGCCTCGCCGCGGTGTCGCTGTCGGGCGGCAAGCGCGGGCTGCTGATCGACGCGTTCTATTCCGCCGGCCTGAATTTCGCGCCGCTGAGCCCGAATGCATCGGAGCAATTGGCGAAGATGCTCGGCCCCGGCAGCATCGTCGGCAATCCGCTCGACGCCGGCTTCGCCGCGGTGGTCGACCCCTCCGTCTACATGAAGTCGATCAAGATCATGATCGACGATCCCGACACCGACATCGTCATCATCGATGCCGAGCTGCCGAAGGCGCCGCATGAGCTGCGCGAGCGCAATCTGAAGATCGTCAACGAGATGGCGGGCCAGGCCAACAAGCCGGTGATCTATATCAGCGCGATGTCGATCGGCTTCACCGAGTTCACCAAGGGACTGCGCAAGTCCCTGCCCGATATCGCAGTCATGCAGGGCCTCGACCGCGCGGTCGGCGCGATCAAGTCGCTGATCGAATATGCCGGCCTGCGCAAGGAAGTGCCCGACATCGTGTCGAGCTCGAAGGCGTCCGCACGCGCGGTGCTGGAGAAGACGCTGAAGGCCGCCAACGGCGCCGCCGCGCTCGACGAGGTCGCCTCGAAGCAGCTGCTCAAGGCCTACGGCATCCCGATCTCGAAGGAAGACGTCGCGCAGACCGCGGCGGAGGCGGTGAAGATCGCCAAGGCGATCGGCTTCCCGGTGGTCGCGAAAGTTGTCAGCCCCGATATCCTGCACAAGTCGGACATCGGCGGCGTGGTGCTGAACCTTGCCAACGCCGCCGAGGTGAAGAAGGCGTTCAACGACATCACCGCGCGGGTGAAGAAGCTGAAGGGCAAGCCGAAGCTCGAGGGCATCCTGATTGCGCAACAGGTCAAGGCCGACCTCGAGCTCGTGGTCGGCGCCTCGCTCGATGCAGAGATGGGCCCCGTGGTGCTGTTCGGCACCGGCGGCGTCGATATCGAGCTGATGAAGGACGTTGCCCTTGCTGGCGCGCCGCTCGATGCCACTGAAGCGAAAGAGCTGATCGCCAAGACCAAGGCCGGCGTCAAGCTGAAGGGCTATCGCGGCAAGCCCGCGCTGCACGAGGCATCGGCGGTGAAGGCGCTGGTCGGGCTCTCCAACCTGATGGCCGACGCCAACGGCCGCATCGCCTCGATCGACGTCAATCCGTTCCTGATCAACAGCAAGCTCGGCCTCGCCGTCGACGGCCTGATCGTGCTGAACAACGCCGCTGCGAACAAGGCAGCGGGACATTAGGTTCAATCGTCATGCGCGGGCTTGACCCGCGCATCCATCTTCAGCAGCAAGTCATTTCCAGATGGATTGCCGGGTCAAGCCCGGCAATGACAACCGTTGTCAAAAGCTCGCGCCCCACTGCAGCGCGGTCTGCATCACCCAGTCGCGATAGAGCGTGAGCGGCGTCACCCCGGTGATGCCGCCGCAGCCGGCGGTGCCGTTCGGGCCGGTGGACCAGCTCACGACGCCGACGATGACTGGCCCACCTTGCTTGTCCTCGAACACCGGTGCACCGGAATCGCCGGTGCAGGCGCCGAGCCCGTCGCGCACGCCCTGCCCGACCGGATCGACCAGACGGATCTGCAGCGTGCCGGGCTTGCCGCTCGCGATCAGGCCGGCGACGCGAATGCTGCCGCCGCTTTTGCCATCGCCGCGCACGGTGACACCGACGCCCGCGACGGTGAAGCGGCCGCCGACCTGGATCGGAATGTTGGGCATGCCCAGCACGGCCGGTGCCTTGCCTGCGGCTGGGACCGCAAGCTGCAGCAGCGCGACATCGGCGGTCGCCACATGATTGGTCATCGCCTGCATCCGAAAGCCGGGATGGATCGCAACCGTCTTGACGTCCTGCAGCTTCGGTTGCCGGTCCGGCCCATAGTCGACGATCTTGTAGTCGGCACCGGGCTGCACGCAATGCGCCGCGGTCAACACCACCTTCGGTGCGATCAGCGCACCGGTGCAGAAATTACCACGTGAGCCGACGATGGTGACGACGGCGCGCGCGACGCCATCGGTCGACGGCGCGCCACCGCCGACGATCGCGAAGGCCGGCGTTGCCACCAACAGGGTCAGAAAGGCTGTCGCTCGAATCAATCTCGTCATGGAACCCTGTCGATCTGCCTGAACCTAAGCACATGCGAGGCGCGGCATTGCGTCGCTCACGCCACATCTCCGAACACGCAATGTTGTACAGAGCATCCGCGCCCACACGCGTCAATTATCTAAATATCTAGCCGTCGATGACTACGGCGTTGAAGTCGCCTTCAGATTTCCTGCATCGCCATCGCGCGCACGCACCCCGTTATCGTCTTGTCGCGATATGCAACACATCAGATCGGGGGCTGCGCAATTCGCGACGATGCTCTAATGTGAACTGCATCTCTTGATCCGGCGCGCATCGACGCCGTAATTTTGATCTGACAACAATACAACCTCTGGCAGCGCGCCGCATACTTACCTTCATGACTTTCTGGATGCCGGTGCCGTCGACCTACTGACGGCTTTCCATCCGCCATTTCGTTGAGTTCGAGGATAATCATGAGGATCGCGGTCGTCACGCCGATCAGGCTGTTCAGCGAGGGGCTCACCTCGAGTTTCCAGAACCACGCCGAGTTTGCCGTCGAGGCGGCGGTCGCCGACCTTGCCGGCCTGCGCGCGACCCTCGAGACCAGCAGTGTGAGTGTCATTCTGATCGACGTCACGCAGGGCATAGATCTTGACGAGGTGCGCGTGATTGCGAGCGAGCATGCGGAGATCGCGCTGGTGGCGCTCGGCCTCAACGAGGACCGGCGCGACGTGGTCCGCTGCGGCCGGGCCGGGTTCAGCGGCTACATTTCCCGGAATGCCAGTTTCGACGAGCTGTGCCGTGCACTGTCGGACGTGGCATCGGGGCGGCTTGCCTGCAGCGCCGAGATTTCCGGCGGCTTGCTGCGCGCGCTGTTTTGCATGGAGCGTCAGACGGATACGATCGATGCGGACCAGGGCCTGACGCGCCGCGAAGGCGAGGTTCTCAAGCTCATCGGGCAAGGCATGTCGAACAAGGAGATCGCGCGCGATCTCAATCTCAGTCTTGCTACCGTCAAGCATCACGTCCATCACGTGCTGCAGAAGCTCGGCCTGCCGCGCCGGGCGCAGGCGATGCGGCGGGTCCGCGAAGCGCCGTGGATCGCATCATCTGCGCCGGCTCTCGATCGCCGCCACGAGCTCGACTGACACCAGCGATCTGAATTCCGCATTCGACGGACCGCAACGCGCGCACGCGTTGGTGCGCAGATCCGCGCGGCTTTGCACGCATGCGTGCGTACCACGCCGTGCGATCGATCCCGACTAAATCCTTTGATCGATCTTTCGAGGCGCAACATCGATCTCATGGATCGGTCGATCCGTATCATCGGCCCGATCCTTTCTGGTCCACCGTGGCGAATAGGCCTTTCGCAGCACACCTGCCACAACAGCACCAACGCAGCGACATGCCGCTCTTTTCGTTCGCTGCGCGGTCGCAGATTGCCATGGAAGACGGATCGGCTGCACGATTTCGCAGCAGACAGGCCAGGATCGATTTCATGAATCCAGTTGCCGACATCACTGGTCTGGCCGCCTTGTGGCAGAGAACGTCGGGTGGCGACCCCGCGGTGAAGATCGCGATCATCGACGGTCCCGTCGACCTCACCCATCCTTCGCTCAGGCAGGCGCGCGTCGCCATGGGCGGCGAGTTCGTCGCGCCGTCTTCATCGATGATCCAGTCCGAGCACGGCACCCATGTCACGAGCGTGCTGATGGGCACGCCCGACAGCCCGGTGTTTGGCGTCGCGCCGAACTGCAGCGCCACCGTGTTCTCGATCTATCGCGAGAATGCCGCCGGGCAGATCGAGCCATCCTCGCAAAGCACGTTGGCGCTCGCGATCAACCAGGCGCTGGCGGTCGGCGCCGACATCATCAACATCAGCAGCGGCCAGCAATCCGCGACCGGACAGGCCGAGCGCATTCTGCTCGACGCGGTGCGCGCCTGCGAACGCGCCGGCAAGCTGATCGTCGCGGCAGCCGGCAACGACGGCTGCCGCTGCGTCCAGGTGCCCGGCAGCCTCGCTTCGGTGCTTGCGGTCGGCGCGTGCGATCTGGCCGGCAATCCGCTGCCGTTCAGCAATTTCGGCGATGCCTATCTCGAGAACGGCATCCTCGCGCCGGGCGACAACATCGCCGGCGCCTCGCCGGTCCGCAATGTCAGCCTGCGTTCCGGAACGAGTTACGCGGCCCCGATCGTCACCGGCGTCGTCGCGCTGCTGCTCTCATGCCTGCGCCAGAACGGACGCAAGGCCAATCCGCAAGCCGTCCGTGCCGCGCTGCTCGAAAGCGCGGTGCCCTGCGTCAACGACGGCAGCGCCTCGCGCTGTCTCGCCGGACGGCTCGACATTCCCGCGGCTGTCGCCGCCCTGCTTGGCGAGCAGGCGGACGCCGTCATGCCGTCGGGTGCCACGGCCGCGCCTCCCCGCTTCTGGCGAGTGTTCGCGCGCCCTTTCGTCCAACCGTCATCCGCCGCTCAGCCAACTGCAACCAGAGAGGGTTCCATGGGAGATCTATCAGCAATGCCTGCACCATCGGCTCCACGCATCTTCGGGCCGGACGGCTCGGTCCTGCGAAGCAGCGCCGGGATCATGCCAAGCGAGGCGCAGCCCGCCGCGTCGGCGGCACCTGCGGCCATGGCCGTCGCTGTTGATCACGGTGTCGCCGCCGCACCGATCGCGGCACCCGCGCCCTATCCGTATCACGCCCCCCATGCGGGCGGCGACATGGTCTGGATGCCGGCACCGGCACCGCAGATGGTCATGCCGCCGATGATGATGCCGCAGATGGCGATGCCGACGGCCGGCATGGTGCCGCAAACCTGGCTGCAGCCGCAGCAGCTGCCCGCGCTGATGCCGAGCAATGCGCTTGCCGTCGCAACGCCCCAGGCGCTGCCGATGTACGAGGCGCCCGCGGTTCGAACCAGCGGCGAGAAGAGCTGCGGCTGTGGCGGCGGCATGCGTCCACGGGGCGCGACGGCCGAGTCCACCGGTCAGCTCGCCTTCCCGATCGGCCGGCTGTTCTACGATTTCGGCAAGGAAGCCCGCCTCGATTACTTCGTGCAGGCGATCGCCAACTGGCGCGACAGCCTGATCGGCCGCGGCGATCCAGCCTTCGGGCCCGAGCGCGACCACTCCGGCGATACCTCGGCGCCGTACAATCCGGCGATCATGGCGCGCTATCTGCTGAACCAGGCCGAAGGCGAGACCGCGACGCCGGCCGGCGCCGGCAACAACTTCCCGGACGCCGACGCCATCACCTGGACGATGACGATCGATTCGATTCCGATCTATGCGATCAAGCCGCTCGACGTATTCGGTCTCGGGTTCTTCGCCGCGCTGATCCTGGCGCTGTGGCATCAGGAGGTTTCGCACGACGATCCCGCGACGACCCGCACCGTGGTGACGGCGACGGCGGCCGCCGCCGACGCCGATGCGCGACCGACGACGCCTCCGGCATTCCCGCCGCGCGGCGGCGTCGCGCGGGTCTCGATGGCCGGCTGGGTCGACAGCACCAACACGACCAAGCTGCTCAACGGCACCGTCGTGCCGACGCTGGTGACCGATTGGCGCGGCTTCTACCAATGGGATCTGTTCACGCTGTTCGGGCCTCTCCCCTGGCCGGACGGCGCGGAAGGCTTCCTCGAGCGGATCTACAACGAGTTCCGCAATGTCGGTCTCTCCCCGCAGGACCGCGCGCTGAACTATTCCGCGATGAATGCCTACAACACGCGGAAGATCTTCATTGACGCCGCCAAGAAGGGCTTGCGGCTCGACACCGTCGAAGTCGACCAAAGCGTCATCTGCCGGCCGGACTCGGAATGTCACGACGTGACCTACCGCTTCTTCAACCCGACGCAGGTCCTGACCCAGGCGCGCGAAGTCTATCAGTACACGATCGACGTGAGCGACGTGGTGCCGGTGGCGGTCGGACCGCTGCGGCAGTGGCAGGTCTATTGACGCGATTGCTCCTCTGCGTCCGGAGGAGATCAGAACGTGGCGCGAATTAGCGTCACGTGGTCCAGGGGATCGACGCGATGAGCGATCCCCTGGGCGACGTCCAGCGACGGCTGCCCCGGTCGGTGCTCACCTCCTGGTGTTGCCGTCAATTCAAACCGAAAGAAGGAGCTGAACATGTACGCAAGGAACGACTTTGAGACCTTCGGCAGCGTGCGTAGCCCGATCCAGTGTGAGGGCATCGAGCGCGGTCCGAAGCGGATTGCTGAAGTGGCGACCAATGGGTCGGTCAACCCGCAGGACTGGGGCGATATCCTCGGCGGCATCGCGAAGGTGGCCCTGCCCGCCCTCGGCGGCGTACTCGGGATCTGATCGCCAAACGTGGGGCCCGACGCTGTCGGGCCCCACCCCACCCTCGAGGAGGCCGACATGATGCAGAAATCCACCGCCAGGAGTCCACAGCAACAGCAGCAGAACGGTCGCCGGATCGAGCCCTCCGGCAAGATCGTCGTGGGGTCCGTCGTGAGCCACGCCTCGCTGCTCGCCGCGATCAGCGATCGCAACCCAATCATCGCCAAACGCACGACATCCGACGAAGAGAAATCCTGAGATCGTCGTCATCACCGAACCTATGGAGCCGATGCCATGGCAAGACCGCCCCGCAAATCCGGATCCGACAGCACAGCTTCTCCGCCGTCGGCGGAAACACCATCCGCAGCATCAAGCATTGCCGACGCGCGGCGCCCGCTGGAGGCAGCTATTGTCGCCCGTCCGAAGATCGCCACCACGCCCGCCCCACCGACAACGTCGGCCTACATGGCGCCGCCGCAGGGCCCCGGTGCTCCGCAGCAGATGCGCCATGACGGCTCGCCGCGTTCGGAGGAGCGGCTCAACACCGCGATGAAGATCCTGCTCGATCCCACGGCCCGCGCGTTGCCAAGCAAGGTCTATTCCGGGCAGGCGCGAAACTGGACCCGCAGACCGTAACCAGGTCTACGCACTGAGCGGCGCTTCGATCTGCCACCCATGCAACGGTCCGCCCGATCCGGCGGCGCGGCCGTTGCCGCCCGCCGGAGAGAGACATGAACCAGAACGGCAATCCCCCTCGCATCAATCCGCGCCGCGCCGCCTGCACGTTTGTGGGCCTCGGGACACTCCTGTTTCTCGCGGCCGGCACCATGCGATGGGCCGGCGGCTGGACGTTTCTGCTCGAGATCACGATCGGCGGGCTGATCACCGAGGCATGGCTCGCGAGGCACGATCCGGGTCTGCTGGCTGAGCGGCGCACGTTACGCGGCCAGGTCGGGTGGGATCGCGTCATCACATCGATCATGCCGCTCTTGTGGCTGATATGGCTGCCGCTGATGGCGCTCGACGCAATCCGCTATCAGACATCGCTCGTCCCTTCCTGGCTGCAATGCGCCGGCGCGGTGCTGATCGTGGCGTCGTTCTACATCGTCTACCGGACTTACCGGGAGAACAGCTATGCCGCGCTCGTCGTCAAGATGCAGCGCGAGCGCGGCCATGCTGCGGTGACCACGGGGCCATACGCCTATGTGCGCCACCCGATCTATGCCAGCGGCCTGTTGACCTATATCGGCACCCCGCTGCTGCTCGGATCCTGGTATGGCCTTGCCATCGTGCCGGTGATGGCGGCGCTGCTCGGCCTGAGGTCCATGATGGAGGAGCGGATGCTCGCCGCCGAACTCGACGGCTATGCCGAATATCTCGGGCGCGTGCGTTACCGCCTGGTTCCGATGGTCTGGTGAGCCCGTTCCGTATGGCGGAGTTTGCCGCGAACTGGCGGCTTGCCTGATCGGCGGCAATTCCAATAAAGAAGGCTGAACGCGCGTTTCCCTGTCTTCGGCCAAAACGGCCGGACGACCCGAGGCGAAGCCGCCGCTTTGCAACGGGCAGGGTATTGATGATCGAGACTTTGAAGATCGAGGCGGTGATCTGGGATTTCGGCGGCGTCTTGACCACCTCGCCGTTCGAGGCGTTTGCGCGCTACGAGACCGAGCGCGGCCTGCCGATCGACATCATCCGCCGCACCAACGCCGCCAACCATCTCGAGAACGCCTGGGCCAAGTTCGAGCGCGCCGAGATCGGGATCGACGCGTTCGACGAATTGTTCGCCACGGAATCGAAGGCGCTCGGCGCCGAGGTGCGCGGCAAGGACGTGCTGCCGCTGCTCTCCGGCGACCTGCGCCCCGAAATGGTCGAGGCGCTGAAGCGCATCAAGGCGAAATTCAAGACCGGCTGCATCACCAACAATCTGCCGTCGAACGCAATCGGCAGCCACAGCGGACGCACGCTCTATGTCGCGGAAGTGATGGCGCTGTTCGACCATGTCATCGAGTCCGCGAAGATCGGACTGCGCAAGCCCGATCCGCGCATCTACCAGATGATGGTGGAGACGCTGCAGGTGAACCCGAACAACTGCGTCTATCTCGACGATCTCGGCGTCAACCTGAAGCCGGCGCGCGAGATGGGCATGACCACGATCAAGGTTGCGAACGCCGCGCAGGCGATCTCCGAGCTCGAAGCCGCGACCGGCCTCACGCTGAGGTGAAGCAGCCTCGCGGCATATTCACTCCGCATTCAGGCGGCAGTCTCTAATTCTCAACCTCCCCTTGGGTCACGGCGCGACCATGAAATCGCATCGTGATCCCATTCCTGGTCTGAGCATGACGTTCCGGAAAAGCCGACATCGCTTCTCCGGATCATGCCCGCGGAGGCACATCCCATGAAGCATCTCATCGTCGCCCTGGTCTCGGCTGGTTCGCTGCTGGTCTCGGTCGCAGCGTTCGCGCAATCAACCGCAGCCCCCGCACCGGCAGCGCCGGCGGCGGCTCCAGCGCAAGCGAGCACGTCGGCGGCAGTGCCCGTCCCCGGTGCCAAGCGCGCGGCCTGCCAGAGCGCGGCGAAGGCGCTGAAGGGTCAGGAGCGGCATGACCAGATGCAGCTCTGCATGGCGCAAGCGCATCTCGACTGCCTGAAGCAGGCGATCGACCAGAAGATCGTCGGCCCGCAGCGCAAGGATTTCGTGAAGAGCTGCGCGGGCTGACTTCGACCGACGCAACTCCAAGGTTGGGTGCTCGCCACGATCGAAGTCTGTAGCCCGGATGAAGCCAACGGGTCGCGCGAACGCGCGCCCGATGACAGGCTCCGCGAAATCCGGGACGGACTATCCGCGGAAAGACCTTCCCGGATTGCGCTTCGCTTCATCCGGGCTACGCTCCTTCCGTATTGCGCTCGGCGGAATACCCCGGAACCATGCGCTAAGCCCAGCCTTTACCCCATGCCTTTGCGGGCCAAACGAGCCTTGTGCTTTGCCCGCAACGGGAGCAGAACAGGTCCGAGTTCAAGGCAAATTCGGAGCTGATCCTCGTGGCTGACACCAGGCCCACCGCCTCGATCGAGGCCGTGGAAAGCGGCCTCGCCGCGCAAGGCTATATTGCGAGCCGGCAGATCGCGACGGCGGTTTATCTGTCGCAGCAGATCGAGAAGCCGATCCTGGTCGAAGGCCCTGCCGGCGTCGGCAAGACCGAGCTTGCGAAGGCGATCGCCGCCTGGCGCGGCTTGAAGATGATCCGCCTGCAGTGCTACGAGGGCCTCGACGAGGCCAAGGCGCTGTACGAGTGGAAATACGCCAAGCAGCTGCTCTACACCCAGATCCTGAAGGACAAGCTCGGCGAGGTGCTCGGCGGCGCGCAGTCGCTGGCCGCGGCGCTCGACCAGCTCCACACCTTCGGCGACGTGTTCTTCTCCAAGGAATTCGTCGAGCCGCGGCCGCTGTTGCAGGCGCTGGAGCAGCCGGCCGGCTGCGTGCTGCTGATCGACGAGATCGACAAGTCGGATGCCGAATTCGAATCGCTGCTGCTGGAAATCCTCTCGGACTTCCAGGTCACGATCCCCGAGCTCGGCACCGTCTCCGCGGTGGCGCCACCGACCGTGATCCTGACCTCGAACAGCGAACGCGATCTCGGCGATGCCTTGAAGCGGCGCTGCCTGCATCTGCATATCGGCTTTCCGGAGCAGAGGCTGGAAGAGCGCATCGTCGAGAGCCGGGTGCCGGGCATCTCGCAGACGCTGCGCAAGCAGATGGTCGGCTTCATCCACGAGATCCGCTCGCTGGACCTGAAGAAGCTGCCTTCGGTCAGCGAGGCGATCGATTGGGCGCGCGTGCTGGTGCTGCTACAAGCCGGCGAGCTAGACCACGAGATCGTCAAGGACACGCTCAACGTGCTCCTGAAATACGAGGCCGACATCGAGGCCGCGACGCCGCAGATATCGTCCTTCATCGCCAAGGCGTCGCGCCAAGGCGTGTTCAGCTAGATCAAGATGCGCGAGAACCTGCATCGCTTCTTTCGTGCGGCGCGGGGAGCCGGGGTCCGGGTCTCGCCTGCCGAAAGCATCGATGCGATGCGGGCGGTCGCCCAGGTCGGTTTTGCCGACCGCGACATCCTGCGCGACACGTTCCTGCTGACGCTTGCCAAGACGCAGGACGAGAAGCGCTCGCTCGGCGAATGCTTTGACCTGTTCTTCAGCCAGCCCGAGCCGCAGCAGGAAAGCGCCGAGCGGGACAAGACCGAGGACAACGGCGAATCCAGCGCCAACCCGTCGGCCGAAGAGCACGGCGATACGGCGGGCGGCGCTGCCAACGAGAATGTCGGGCCGCTGGCGCAGATGCTGCTGTCGCAGGATCGCGCCGCGATATCGACGGCGATCGCCAACGCTTCCGGCGCCGCCTCGCTGCCGGACATCCGCTACTTCACCCAGCGCGGCATCTTCCAGACCCGCATCCTCGATGCGATGGGCATCCAGCGCCTGCGCGACGACATCGACGAACAGACCACACGCAATCCGGCGCTCGCCGAGCGGCTGCAGGAGGCGCTCAACGGCCTGCGCGGCACGGTTCGCGACACGGTCTCCCAAGCCTTGCTGCTCTACGGCCGCGAAGAGACCGAAAACCTGCGCAACGAGATCCTGCGCAATGCGCCGCTGGCGCGGATCGAGCCGCGTCAGGTCGAGCAGATGCGCACGCTGATTCGCCAGATCGCGCGCCGGCTGCGCGAGCGCTATTCCAAACCGCGCAAGCGCCAGCGTCGCGGCCATCTCGACGTCCGCCGCACGCTGCGGCGAAACGCGGCCTGGGGCGGCGTGCCGTTCCTCACCGCGTGGAAACGCAAGCATCGCGACCGGCCGAAGATCATAGCGCTCTGCGACGTTTCGGGTTCGGTCGCCCGAGTCTCGGACTTCTTCCTGCTCCTGATCCACAGCCTGCACGAGGTGGTCGACGACGTCCGCTCGTTCGCCTTCTCGGGCCACCTGATCGAGGTCAGCGACATCCTGGAATCCAATTCGCCGGAAGAGGCGATGAAGGAGATCATGTCGAAGGTCGGCTTCGGCTCGTCCGACTACGGCAATTCCTTCTCCGATTTCGAGGACAATTGGATGAGCGCGATCACGCCGCAGACCACGGTGATCGTGCTCGGCGACGCCCGCAGCAACAATCTCGATCCGCGCGCCGACATCCTGCGCCGCATCGGCGAGCGCTCGAAGCGGCTGGTGTGGCTCAATCCCGAAGGCCGCATGGTCTGGGGTTTTGGCGATTCCGAGATGCCGCGCTACGCGACCTTCTGCACCGTGGTGCGCCAATGCGCGACCGCCCAGCAGCTCGAGCGCGCCGTCTCCGACATCGTGGCGACGTATCAGTAGGCCGAGCAGTCTGGACTGCTATATCGCAAGCGACTCGCTGTGGAGCAACCACCCGACTAACGCAACCAGCGTCAGCGCGATCGACGCGGAGACACTGACGAGCTTGATCGTCGTGATCGCCTTCAGGATCGAGACGGAACGCGCCGCCGCATGCGGATCGCCGTGCAGCAACAGCCAGGCCAGCAGGCAATCCTCGATCAGGTCGCTCAGCAGATACACCGCCGGCACGACCAGGCCGAGCCACGCTGCAGTCGGATGGATCTGGTTGAGCCAATATGATGACGCCGCGCCCATCGCGCCCGCCAGCGCCAGCATGACGATGAGATCGAGCGGGAACAGGATCGGGAAGACATACTTCATCCGCAGATCGGATTGCACCAGCTCGCCGAGTTGATCGCCGGTGTAGCTCAGCGTCTTCTCTGGAAAGCGAGTCCGGAATCTGCCCACGAAAACGCGATCGGAGTAGCCGCCGACCCACCAGAACAGTCCGAACGCACTCACCACCAATCCCGCGAGAATGACCGTCACGAGAGCTTGGTGGCTCATGCCGATCCATTCCTGTCCATGGTGTGGAAGCTACGGAAAGCAGTAGGCAAGATGATCGCGCGCACCGGCGAAATCCCTGAAGGGCAGAAATATCGACGCAATACCGCAATGACTGGCGGCGAGATTTCCACCTTTTCCAAAGTGTTGCAATTGAATTCTGCGGATCGCTGGTTGGAGCGCGCACGCGCGCCCGATGCCGGCCGCAGACTCCGGAACGACAATCGGCGTTCATGCCGCGTACACAGAATCGTCTTCAATTGAAGATTGAATCTTCCCCGTGTTCTGCCGTACATTGAGATCGCGAATTTTCACGGCGGCCGCGGGGCAACGGATGCCGAAGGATATTGTGATTTGTTGCGACGGCACCGGCAACGAGATCGGCGCCAATATTTCCAACGTGCTGAAGCTGTTTCGTGTCTCCGACAAGGACGACCGGCAGCGCATCTACTATCATCCGGGTCTCGGCACGATCGGCCTGCAGAACAGCTGGGGCCGCTTCAAGCAGGAGGTGCGCGGCCTTTTCGGGCTGGCCTTCGGCGCCGGTCTCGACGAGGACACGCTTGGCGCCTACCAGTTTTTGTGCCGGCTGTGGGAACCCGGCGACCGGGTCTGGATGTTCGGTTTCAGCCGCGGCGCCTATACTGTGCGCACGCTGGCGGCCTTCGTCCATGCGATGGGCCTGTTGCCGGTCGACCAGCTCGACCTCGCCAGCTACGCCTTCGGCACCTACAAGAAAGCCAGCTCCGATGCCCAGAAGTTCGACGGGACGTTTGACCCTGCCCCGTTGAAGGAAGTCTGGCACTTCAGCCAGATCGCCGGCGGGCGCAACATCGACATCGAGTTCGTCGGAGTCTGGGACACCGTCGCCTCGATCATCGTGCCGCGGCAGGACAACTTCCTGTTCGACATCCAGACGCTGCTGTTCACCCGCACCAACTCCAGCGTCAAACGCTTCCGCCAGGCGATCTCGATCGACGAACGCAGGCGCATGTTCCGCCTCAACCGCTGGATCGAGCCGCAGAAGTTCCGCTCCGATCCGTTCGATCCGGCAACGGAGGTGGACCAGGACATTCGCCAGGTCTGGTTCGCCGGCGTGCACTCCGACGTCGGCGGCGGCTATTCCGAGGACCAGAGCGGGCCGTCAAAATTTCCGCTGATCTGGATGCTCGAGCAGGCCAGGGCCGCCGGGCTGCACATGGATCCGGCACTGATCGATCATCTCGCCTGGGGGATGCCGCTGCCGCCGCACAAGTTCGACTACGTGCCGCCGAGCGCGACCGCGCCGCTGCACAATTCGCTCACCGCCGCCTGGGAAATCCTGGAATGGATTCCGAAGAGCGACAAATGGAAGGAATGGCCGGAGCGGAAGTCCTTCCTCGGCTTCTACCTGCCGCGCGGCGAGCCGCGGCCTATACCGGAAGGCGCGACCATCCATAGCTCGGTGGTTGAGCGCATGGACAAGGATCCGACCTACCGGCCGATCAACCTGCCGAAGACCTACAAGGTCGAGCCAATGACGCCGCCTCCGGCGCCACCGGCCTGACAGCGCGAGGGCTCCTTACTTCGACGCGTTTTCTTCACGCGAGCCGGCATCCACTTCGCTCGAAAGCGCCCGTCGATCGCAGCCTTGATCCGCTAGCGGCTGAATTCAGCCGATCGTACGGCGTGTGCGATGACAAGCAGCCATTGCCTGAATTGAGTTTATCGCAGGACGGTGTATTAACTCGTTTCGTTCCGGAATCGTTCGACCCGGGAACTCGAATCGCCCCGCGCAAGGGATCATGACCGCCCAGCCCGCCCTCGATCATGCATCCGCTTCGCCCCGCGACGCACGATCCGTGCTCAGTTCCGTATTCGGCCTGTCGGGCTTCCGCGGCGCGCAGGAGAAGATCGTCCGCCACGTCACCGATGGCGGCAATTGCCTGGTGCTGATGCCGACCGGCGGCGGCAAGTCGCTGTGCTACCAGCTGCCATCGCTGCTGCGCGACGGCTGCGGCATCGTGGTGTCGCCCTTGATCGCGCTGATGCGCGACCAGGTCGCGGGCCTCACCGAGGCCGGCGTCAACGCCACGGTCTTGAACTCGACGCTGTCCTATCAGGAAGCGTCCGAGGTCGAGCGGCGGCTGCTCGCCGGCGATCTCGATCTGCTCTATGTCGCGCCGGAACGACTGCTGACGCCGCGCTGTCTCAATCTGCTCGGCCAGGCGCAGATCGCGCTGTTTGCGATCGACGAGGCGCATTGCGTCTCGCAATGGGGCCATGACTTCCGTCCCGAATATATTGGCCTGTCCGCGCTCGCCGAGCGCTTCCCCAAAGTACCGCGCATCGCGCTGACGGCGACCGCGGACGCGCTGACGCGAAAGGAGATCGCCGAGCGGCTGTCACTCGCCGACGCGCCGGAGTTCGTCGCAAGCTTCGACCGCCCCAACATCCGCTACGAGATCGTCGACAAGCAGAACGCCACCACGCAGCTGAAGAACTTCATCAAGGAGCGGCATGCCGGCGACGCCGGCGTGGTCTATTGCCTGTCGCGCGCCAAGGTCGAGGACGTCGCGGCGTCGCTGAGCGAGGCCGGCATTCCCGCGCTGCCCTATCACGCCGGGCTCGACGCAAGCGTGCGTGCCCGGCATCAGGACCGCTTCCTCAATGAGGACGGCATCGTGATCGTCGCGACGATCGCGTTCGGCATGGGAATCGACAAGCCGGACGTGCGCTTCGTCGCGCATCTCGATTTGCCGAAGAGCATCGAGGCCTACTACCAGGAGACCGGTCGCGCCGGCCGTGACGGCAAGCCGTCGGCCGCGTGGATGGCTTACGGCCTCTCCGACATCGTGCAGCAGCGCCGCATGATCGACGAATCGACCGGCTCCGATGCCTTCAAGCGCGTCTCGATCGGCAAGCTCGACGCGCTGGTTGCGCTCGCCGAAACCGTGCATTGCCGGCGCCAGCGCCTGCTCGGCTATTTCGGCGAGACCCGCACCGACGAAAGCTGCGGCAATTGCGACAACTGCCTGACGCCGCCGCGTGTCCGCGACGGCAAGGTGCTCGCACAGAAGCTGTTGTCCTGCGTCTATCGCACCGGGCAGCGCTTTGGCGCCATGCACCTGATCGACGTGCTGGTCGGGCGACTGACCGAACGCGTCAAGCAGTTCAATCACGACCAATTGTCGGTGTTTGGCATCGGCCGCGAGCTCAATGAGAAGCAATGGCGTGCGGTGCTGCGCCAGCTGGTGGCGATGGGCCATCTGCGCGCCGACAGCGACGCCTTCGGCGCGCTGAAGCTGACCGACAGCGCCCGCGGCGTCTTGAAAGGCGAGACCGCGGTGATGCTGCGCGAGCAGCCGGAAGGTGCGCGCAACCGCGCGGTGCGCAGCAAGTCGCGCCGCGGCGAGCTCGCGCCCGCGGCCGACAGCCCCGGCGGGATCGCCAGCCCCGCGCTGCATGCGGCGCTGCGCGCGTGGCGTTCGGAGGTCGCGCGGCAGCGCGGTGTGCCGGCCTATGTGGTACTGCACGATTCGACTATCGACGGCATCGCCGCGATGCGTCCGGACACCCTGGACGAACTGCGCAACATCGCCGGGATCGGCGACAAGAAGCTCGAGCATTACGGCGACGAGCTGATCCGGATCGTGAAGTCCAACGACGGCTGAACTACGCGCCGAGCCTTAAACCAGTCCAAGCGTACTGCATTGACTGCGGTCACACGCTCCGCCGGGGCCGTGCAGGTCCACACAATCCCCGGCTGCATCGCCCAACCTGCCCCGGGTACCGCAGCCCTCGGCGCCGCGGCATAGGAGCCATACCCGGCGCGGCAACGCATGTGCTTGCGGGCCGCGCCGCCCTCGCCCTAATCTTTCGGTCGTCGCGTCCAACGAGGCGCGGCCAAGGCTTAACGACAAGACTTAACGACAAGATATAGGGAAGAGACGGGCCATGGCTCAGGAGAGCACCGCGCGCAAAGCTGCGCGCCCTGCCGAAAGTGGAACGTTCGACGCCGTGGTGATCGGCGCCGGGTTCGCCGGCATGTACATGCTGCATCGGCTGCGCGGGCTCGGCTTCACGGCACGGGTCTATGAGGCCGGCGGCGGCGTCGGCGGCACCTGGTACTGGAATCGGTATCCGGGCGCGCGCTGCGACGTCGAGAGCCTGCAATACTCCTTCTCGTTCTCCGAGGAACTCGATCAGGACTGGAGCTGGTCGGAGAAATATTCTCCGCAGCCCGAAATTCTCGCTTACGCCAACCACGTCGCCGACCGCTTCGACCTGCGCAGCCAGATCGTGTTCGACACCCGTGTCACCGCAGCGACCTTCGATGAGCAGGCAGGGAACTGGCTGATCGAAACCAACCGCGGCGATAAGGTCACCGCCAAGTTCTGCATCATGGCGGTCGGCTGCCTGTCGGCGCCGAACCGGCCCGCTTTCCCCGGCATGGCGGATTTCCGCGGGCCGATCTATCACACCGGCGAATGGCCGCATGAAGGAGTCGACTTCACCGGCCTGCGCGTCGGCGTCATCGGCACCGGATCGTCCGCGATCCAGTCGATCCCGATCATCGCGCAGCAGGCGTCCGAGCTCACCGTGTTCCAGCGCACCGCGACTTGGTCGGTCCCGGCATGGAACGAGCAGCTGTCGGCGGAATATCTGAAGGAAGCCAAGGCGCATTATCCGGAGCTGCGCGCGAAAGCCCGCGCACGCCCGACCGGCTTCTACTTTCAGTTCAACGCCCAGCCCGCATTGCAGGCAAGCGAGCACGAACGCGAGCGGCTCTATGAGGAAGCCTGGCAACGCGGCGGCCTGCCCTTCCTCGGCGCGTTCGGCGACCTCTTGTTCGAGAAGGCCGCCAACGACACCATCGCCGACTTCGCGCGCGAGAAGATCCGCGGCATCGTCAAGGATCCCGCCACTGCCGAGCTGCTGTGCCCTCGAAACGTGTTCGGCTGCAAGCGGCTCTGCGTCGACACCAACTACTTCGAGACCTACAACCTGCCGCATGTGAAGCTGGTCGACGTGTCGAAGACGCCGATCGAGGGCTTCACCACCGACGGCATCGTGGTCGACGACACCGAATACAAATTCGATGCGATCGTCTCGGCCACCGGCTTTGCCGCCATGACCGGCTCGTTCGACAAGATCGCGATCACCGGCCGCGGCGGCCAGACGCTCGCGGAAAAATGGCGGGCCGGTCCGCGCGCCTATCTCGGCCTCGCCTCGGAGGGATTTCCGAACCTGTTCATGATCACCGGGCCCGGCAGCCCGTCGGTGCTCGCGAGCATGATCCAGGCGATCGAGCAGCATGTCGACTGGCTGGCAGATTGCATCAGCCACATGCGCGACATCGGCGCCGGCACGATCGAAGCGGTCCGCGACGATGAGGACGCCTGGGTCGCCCATGTCAACGACGTCTCCACGGTATCGCTGCGCTCGACCTGCAGCTCCTGGTATGTCGGCGCCAACATCCCGGGCCGTCCCCGCGTGTTCATGCCCTATATTGGCGGCTTCCCGATCTATGTGCAGAAATGCAATGAGGTGATGAATTCGGGCTATGACGGCTTCGTGCTGCAGGGTGCGCCCAAAGGCAACGCGCCGCCGCAGGTCCGCTTCACCGAGCGCTGGCAAGTGCCGCTCGACATCGAGGTGATCTCGCCGGCCGCAGTCGCCGCCAGGCGCGTCCCCATGGTCTGAGCTCCGGCGGTATCCCGCACCGGCATTGCGCATGATAGTGTCGTGCCGGGTTCGCGTTTCGCATCGCGGGCCGCACGGGGGACGATGGCCGACACGGCATTGCAGGGATTGGTCGAGCGGATCGGCGCAGATCACGTCGTGCGCCGGCTTGGGATCGAGGCCGCGCACGAGAAGCAGCTGTTCGGCCAGGGCACACTGCTGTTCAATGTCGAGAACTGGAAGCTGGCGCCGTGGGTCGTCGAGACCGCGCTGAAGGTCGCCGGCCTCCATGGCCGCGCGCGCCGCAACGCCGACCGGGTCGAGGTGCGGCGCAATCTGGTGACGTCGACGCGCCTGCCGGCGGCCTTCGACGGCTTCACCATCCTTCATCTCAGCGACCTCCACGCCGACATCAGCCAGGGCGCGATGCGGCATCTGGCTGACATCGTGCGCTACATCGCCTGCGACATCTGCGTCCTGACCGGCGATTATCGCGGCAAGACCTTTGGCTCGTTCGAAACCAGCCTCGCGCTGATGAAGGATCTCTGCGCGCGGATCAAGCTGCCGCTCTACGGCATCCTCGGCAATCACGACAGCATCCGCATGACGCCGGCGCTGGAGGCGATGGGCATCAGGATGCTGTTCAACGAGCAGGAGCCAATCGCGCGCGATGGCGCGACGATCCATCTCGCCGGCATCGACGATGCGCATTTCTATCGCACCGACGACATTGCAAAGGCTGCCGCGGCGATCCCGCGCGATGCGTTCTCGATCCTGCTCGCGCATACGCCGGAATCCTATCGCGAGGCGGCAGCGGCCGGCTTCGACCTGATGCTGAGCGGCCATACCCATGGCGGCCAGCTTTGCCTGCCCGGCGGCATCGCGATCAAGCTGGAGGCGCGGCTGCCGCGCAGGATGGGCAGGGGCGCCTGGCGCTTCCAGACGCTTGCCGGCTACACATCAACCGGCGCCGGCACCAGCCTGGCGCCGGTGCGGCTCAACTGCCCGGCCGAGATCACGGTGCATACGCTGCGGCGGCTCGGCGGCTGAGCTCTGATACCCCTGCCGTACGTGGCAGGCGCAGGCGCGCATTGCCAAAATATCGAAAACAACCCCATGCAAAGTAGCCGGCGAGTTGCCCGGACCTTCGCAGGGAAAACTTGTGGCCGTTAGCCACATGCGATCGCGAATAGAACTGCCTTCATACAGGGGGGCAGAGGATACGAGCACGACCTTCCTTCTGGACAACTTGTTCGCGCCCCAGAATGCAATGCAAGGCGCTTGAATGGTTATGCACGGAAGATTCCATTAACCATAGCGCGCCCGGATTAGTCTGCTGTATCTGGCTTCGGCTTATCCCACGGCCAAAGCTGAGGTTTCTCGGGCTCGGACGCGGGCGCCGATACAGGAGGAGATGGAAGGTAACCAACTGCCGCGCACGGCTTCCCGGTCAGCCAATAACCATGCGGCCGGAGCCGCACGAACCGATCCTGCATGCGCCAGAGCATCGTACTGAACACCATCTCGGGGTCTTTCCCCTGGATTCTCATCCCATCCCGCGTGACCGCCTTGAATAGCTCTTCGCGAGTCATCGGGCGGCCGTTTTGAAGTAGAACCTTTTCCGCCTTATCCCCAACCATGTGGCGCGGTGGGTTGAGCAGCCGAAGGCGTGGCGCTGGTGAGGGAGTTTTCTGAAGTTCGAGCGGTAGCCCTGGGGGGTACGATTGGAACACTGCGTAGTCTGCGATAAATGCATTAACCCTCTCTAATTCCTTACGTTTTTCTTCGATCTGTGCTTGTAATTGATTGATGGTGGCCGCGATCTCGTCTCGCCGCTTCTCAGCGTTCTGTAGCGCGGTATCAGCCACGGATGTTCCTCCTGTGTTCTGATACAGATGGTATAACGCGCAGACGGAGCATTCAAGGGCGTTGTATGCGGGGCTGAATCGTGATTAGCTGTACGCAGTCGATTCCTACTCCGGAAACGACTACGGCCACCCGCTCGGGTGGCCGTGTGTGGCTCTGACACCAACCAGCGTAGCTAGACGCCGGGAGAAGATCGAGGAAGTCGTGTCGTTCTACCTGTGCTTCGGCAGAGAAATGGAGAGGGCTGCCACCCGTCTCCAGCCGAGGCTCGGAATATGCCCGACTACCGGGGGCGGAGAAATCCGCCCCTTTTTCTGTATGTAAGGTTTTCTCGGGTGAAAGTCAAACTGAAATTAGCGATTCCTGCTGCGAATCCAATGCCTTAGCCTCAGAGTCAAAACCTAATTGTTTACAATTAGTTAAGAATCACGCCGCGCTGCATTCCTAGCGATTTCCGCTCGCTGTTCTGGGGATACTTTTCAGCTGTGGCCTTGCCGCCCTTGGCCTCCGCGACAAGCTAGAGCGACGGCAGCCGGGTTCTTCTCCGACGTCTCGGCATTGCCGCGCCGGGCGGACGCTATTGCGGCTCCCGAACCGAAGACTGCGCCGGCGGATTTGGATCGCTGAACCAATAGCGGGATGCGAAGGCATGCACGCCGACGCCGATCAGGAAAATGCCGGCATAGAGCTCGATCTCGCTGTTCATCGCCAGCAGGCGAGCGCGCGCCGTATGACCATGGCTCTGGCAAGCCCAAAACCAATGTCCCACCGCGACGATGCCGACGCCGAGCGCGGCGATGGCTCGGCCGGCCACGTTCATCATCCTCACGCGAAGGTCTCCCGACTCGCCCGGCCTGAGCAGGATATCGGGAGAAGCTGACGCCGACCTGACGCAGGACGGACGGGACCTGTAGGGACCTGTAGCCCGGATGCAGCAAAGCGAAATCCGGGCTACGAAGCGCCGCCTGCCTCAGCCGTTCCTGAACGCGTAGGCGTAGCCGTTGAGCGCCGGCGCGCCGCCGAGATGGGCGTAGAGCACCTTCGATCCGGCCGGGAAGAAACCCTTCTGCACCAGATCGATCATGCCCTGCATCGACTTCCCCTCGTAGACGGGGTCGGTGATCATGCCTTCCAGCCGCGCGCTGAGGCGGATCGCCGCCTTGGTCTCTTCCGACGGAACGCCATAGGCGGGATAGGCGTAGTCCTCGATCAGCACGACATCATCCTCGACGATGTCGCGGCCGAGCTCGACCAGATTTGCAGTGTTCTGCGCGATCGACAGCACCTGCGCCTTGGTCTGCGCGGGCGTGAACGAACCGTCGATGCCGATCACGTTGCGCGCGCGCCCGTCGGCCGCGAAGCCGACCAGCATGCCGGCGTGGGTCGAGCCGGTCACCGTGCAGACGATGATGTAGTCGAACTTGACGCCGAGCTGGCGCTCCTGCGCGCGCACCTCTTCGGCAAAGCCGACATAGCCGAGCCCACCATATTTGTGCACGGAGGCGCCCGCGGGAATGGCGTAAGGCTTGCCGCCCGCCGCCTTCACCTCCTCGATCGCCTGCTCCCAGCTCTTGCGAATGCCGATGTCAAAACCTTCGTCGACCAGGCGCACATCCGCGCCCATCACCCGCGAGAGCAGGATGTTGCCGACGCGGTCGTAGACTGCGTCCTCATGCGGCACCCAGCTTTCCTGCACCAGCCGGCACTTCATGCCGATCTTGGCCGCGACCGCTGCAACCATGCGGGTGTGGTTGGACTGCACGCCGCCGATCGAGACCAGCGTGTCGGCGTTGGAGGCGATCGCGTCGGGGATGATGTATTCGAGCTTGCGCAACTTGTTGCCGCCGAAGGCGAGCCCGGAATTGCAATCCTCGCGCTTGGCATAGAGCTCGACCTTGCCGCCGAGATGCTTTGACAGCCGATCGAGCTTCTCGATGGCGGTCGGCCCGAATGTGAGCGGATAGCGCGCGAACTTCTCCAGCATACTGGCATCCTCTTTGGTGGTCTGGAACGGCGGCCAGAACTATCACTCCAGCTGCGAAAGGTGCTCTCTAAGTCAGGCTACCTGATCGTCGAAGATTGCTGAATTTGTGCCATATGATATGTTTTCTCTCACATTACTGGCTAGCAGTGAGAGATTCTTCCATGTCCGCCCGGCTCGACCGCATCGACCTCAAGATGTTGAGATTGCTGCAAAAGAACGGCCGGCTGAGCAACGCCGAGCTGGCCGATCAGGTCGGCGTCAGCCCTGCCACCTGCCATCGCCGGACCCAGGCGCTGTTCGACGAGGGCTTTCTCAGCGGCGTCCGGGCCATGGTGGCGCCGCGCAAGGTCGGCATGGGCACGCTGGTGATGGTCGGCGTCGTGCTCGACCGCTCGACGCCGGAGAGCTTTGCGAGCTTCGAGCAGGCGGTGGCGAAACTCAAATGCGTGCTCGACTGCCACCTCGTCGCCGGCGACTTCGATTACTTCCTCAAGATCCGCGCCGGCGACATGGAGGATTTCAACCGCATCCATGGCGACCAGCTGATCGCGCTGCCCGGCGTGCGGCAGACCCGCACCTTCTTCGTGATGAAGGAGGTGGTGGACAATGCGGCGCTGGAGTTCTGAGCTGCGGCCCCGCCCGGCAACCTATTTCGAAGCTTTGGCGATCTTGTGCGCGAGATGGCCGGTCTGATGATCGCGACGGAGTTGGCTCAGCGAGGTCTCGTTCAGCGCAGCCAGGACATCGCTCAGCTTCTCGGTTTCGGGATAACCCGCCGCGAAACCGGGCCCGTAAACCTTGCGCAAGGTGCGCAGCAGCGTATTTCCGTGCTTGCCGCTGATTTCGCCGTCCTTGTTGGGATGCCGGTGGTCGAGACCTGCCTTGCTCATGTTGCTCTCCCTTGTACCCCTGGCTGGCAGCATCTGCCTGCGGAGATCAAATGGCAATTGAGGCCGCAAACGGCCGGGAACCGTTCCAACGCCCTTACGCATCCTTCGTCGAGGGCGACTATTCGGTGGCTATTTGCGGCGTATTCGGTCAATGTGACTAACGTGCTCCTGCGGACTCTGGAGAGGCCTGGCGCGGCCTATCGAAGCAGCAAGTCGCGTCCGTACGGGAAGCCACAGCTCCATTGCGTCACAGCACAGTCCTGCGTGAGAGCACCCCCAACTGCAGAGGTGGACAGATGTCATATGCCTACAAGCTGAATGAAGACGTTCGCCACCGGGCCCAGGGGCCGCAAGGTCGAGCCGAGGCCGATGAGCCGGCGGTCTACACCATCGTGCAACGCATGCCGATTGAAGCAGACGGGCGGCTTCGATACCGGATCAGGAGCAAGGCGGGCAATATCGAGCGCGTGGTGACGGAAGAACAGCTGTCGTATTCGCAATAGGCAATGCGCCGCCGCCGAAAATCGGCGCAGGCCACCTGCCGCGGCGCGGCCGTTGTAGCTCCGGCGGGCTGTCCGAGAGGAGTAGTCCTTTCATTCGACTTGATGGGCCGCACAAATCGGCGCAGTCTCTCCCGGACTCCCCACAGGGCTGCAGGGTCACGCGCGCGGCTGCGCGGGTAGATTCATCCGGGGATGACAGTCATGAACGTCACGGCGATGAGACTGGCCATACCGTTGCTGGCACTTGCGGCCGGCGGCACAGCCGCGCTCGTCTTCGGCATTCACCAAACCCAGCAGATCCTGGGCACGAACACGCGCTTGATGGCAGCGGCGCCATCCGCGCCCGCGCAAGACCAGGACAAGACTGCGCTGGCAAAGGCGCAGACCGAGACCGCGGCGCTGTCCAACGCGTTGGTAGGACCGTCGCCAACACCGGACAGCAACGCGGTGCCGGAATTCGACGTTGTGAACATCGAGCCGACCGGCGCGACCGTTGTCGCGGGCCGAGCGCTCCCTGGCGCGACAGTGGAATTGCTGCGCAATGGCGAGGTGCACGATCGCGCCGTGGCGGACAAGTCCGGCCAGTTCGTGATGGTGCCGCGCCCGCTTCCGCCGGGAAACTACGACCTCACCCTGCGCATCACGCGTGACGGCAAGCCTGTAACCTCCAAGCAGAGCGTGGCAGTGGCGCTCGACGCTGCGGCCAGCGAGCGGCCAATGGTGGCGCTGATGGCGCCGGACAAGCCGATCCGCGTGCTGTCGCAACCCGCGGCCACGACGCCGGCGGCCGGGAAGGTGGCTGTCGAGGCCGTCCAGACCGAACCGGGCGGCAAACTCCATGTGAGTGCTCAGGCAACTCCCGGTGCGACCGTCAGGCTCTATCTCAACGACAGCTTGATCACATCCGCGACTGCCGACGCGGCGGGGCACCTCTCGGTCACGATCAACAAGGGCGTAACGACCGGCGATTATCGGATCCGGCTCGACGAGGTCGACCCCGGCTCCGGCAAGGTCCGCGCGCGTGCCGAGGTGCCGTTCGACGTTCCGGACACGACGACGACCGCATCGATCGCGGCGTCTGTGGCGTCGTCCGCCCGCACGGATGTAACCGCGCCGCAGCTCGCGGCGGCAACCACCGCCGCAGTGAGCTCACCTTCCACCGTGATCGTGCCGAAGATCACCACGACGACCGTCGCCCGCGGCGACAGCCTGTGGCGGATCAGCCAGCGCGCATTGGGCGCCGGGCAGCGCTACGCAGTGATCTATCGGGCCAACATGCGGCAGATCCGCAACCCCAATTTGATCTATCCCGGCCAGGTGTTCGTCCTGCCGACTCGTTGAGGCCGGCATTCTGCCAGCAGTGTGGCAGGTCTGGCGCGAGGGCGCGCGCCACACTAGATGTGCTGCCATGCAGCACCCCGCCCTTGAGGATTTCGTCGCCGGCCACCAGCGCCTGTTTGTCCTGACCGGGGCCGGCTGCAGCACCAATTCCGGCATTCCCGATTATCGCGACAGCGACGGCAACTGGAAGCGGACGCGGCCGGTGACGATCCAGGCATTCCTGGGCGAAGCGGCGACGCGGCAGCGCTACTGGGCGCGCAGCATGGTCGGCTGGCGGCGGTTCGGCCGCGCGACGCCGAATGGTGCGCATCGCGCACTGGCCAAGCTCGAACAACAAGGCCGCTGCGAGCTGCTCTTGACCCAGAATGTCGACCGCCTTCACCAGGCGGCAGGCAGCCAGCGCGTGATCGACCTGCACGGCCGGCTCGATGTCGTCCGTTGCCTCGGCTGCGGCGCGACGATGCCGCGCGAGCAGTTTCAGGGCGAGCTGGCGCGGCTGAATCCGGCCTGGCTCACGCTCGATGCCGTTGACGCGCCCGACGGCGATGCCGACCTCGAGCAGGATTTTTCGTCGTTCGTGGTGCCGGCCTGCGAGGCCTGCGGCGGCGTGCTGAAACCCGACGTGGTGTTCTTCGGCGAGAACGTGCCGCGCGATACCGTCGCGTCGGCGCAGGCGCATCTTGAGCAGGCCGACGCTCTTCTGATCGTCGGCTCCTCGCTGATGGTCTATTCCGGCTTTCGCTTCGTCCGCATGGCGGAGCATCGCGGTTTGCCGATCGCCGCCGTCAATCTGGGCCGCACCCGCGCTGACGATCTGCTCACGCTCAAGATCGAGGATAGTTGCGAGACCGCGCTGGCGTTTTTGTTGTAGCGCGCCGCTCTCTCCACGTCATTGCGAGCGAAGCGAAGCAATCCATCGTGCCGCACACGTTGAAGCATGGATTGCTTCGTCGCTGTCGCTCCTCGCAATGACGACGAGATAGATTATCCCGTCACGCGCGATGGCGCTGCGACTTGGCCATCGGCATGTTGGCGTTCCAGTGCGTCCAGCTGACGCTGGCGAGGCTGCCCCGGTCCGTTGCCAGCGGACGGCGGGTGCGGCGCTCGTACTCGGCGATGCAGCGGCCGGATTCGCCGATCTTGCGCTGCAATTCGTCGATCGTCATCTGAGTCGCGCGGCCGCAATTGGCCTTGCCGAGCTGATCGGCCTCGATCGCCTTCAACGCCGCACGCAGCTTCTTGAGCTGCGCGCGCTGCCAGGCGATGTGACTGTCGCTGTCTGCTGTCATGTGGCCGCCACCATCTTTGATCGTTGCACGCCGTTGGGAACCTCGATGTCGACTTCCAGCATCGAGACGAACTTGCCGCGATCCATCTTGACCACGACCTTGTCGGGGTCGACGTCGATATGCTTGGAGACCACGCCCAGGATTTCCGAGCGGAGCATCTCCAGAAGGTCCGGCGCGCCGGTCCGGCCGCGCTCATGCGACAGCAGGATCTGCAACCGCTCCCGCGCGACGGGCGCCGATGCAGAGCGGCCGCCGAACAGCCGCAATACGTTCATCATGCCGCCCTCCGTCGCAGCAGCCGGTCCATCAGCCCCTTGCGCTCGACCGGCACGGTCATCTCCACCGCCTCGCCCATCAGGCGCCGCACCGCGTCGGTATAGGCCCGCGCCGGCGCACTGTTCGCAGCGTTCAGCGTGACCGGGCAGCCGACATTGGATGCGCGCAGCACGTCCTGGCTCTCCGGGACGATGCCGAGCAGCGGTGTGGCAAGGATTTCCAGGATATCGTTGATCGACAGCATCTCGCCGCGCGCGGCGCGGCCGGCATCATAACGGGTGACCAAAAGATGCTTCTCGACCCGCTCGCCGCGCTCGGCGCGGGCGGTCTTGGAATCCAGCATGCCGATGATGCGGTCGGAATCGCGCACCGACGACACTTCCGGATTGGTGACGATGATGGCCTCGTCGGCATAGCGCATCGCGAGCGTCGCGCCGCGTTCGATGCCGGCCGGGCTGTCGCACAGGATCCAGTCGAACTTGGTCTTGAGGTCTGCGATCACGCGCTTGACGCCCTCTTCGGTCAGCGCGTCCTTGTCGCGGGTCTGCGACGCCGGCAGCAGCCAGAGATTTTCCATCCGCTTGTCGCGGATCAGGGCTTGCGGCAGCTTGGCGACACCCTGCACCACGTTAATCAGGTCGAACACGACCCGCCGTTCCGCGCCCATCACCAGATCGAGGTTGCGCAAGCCGACGTCGAAATCGATGACGACGACGTTCTGTCCCATTTGCGCGAGCGCCGCGCCAAGCGCGGCGGTTGAGGTCGTCTTGCCGACCCCGCCCTTCCCAGACGTCACGACCAATACCTTGGCCATTCTCTCTCTCCTTGTGGTCGATCAGTTCAAAGCTGTGATGCGCAGCATTTCGCCCTCGAGCCACGCCTGGGCGGGCCGGTTGCGCAAGCCGTCGTCGATTTCATCCGCGGTCTGGTAGTAGCCGTCGATGGCGAGCAGTTCGGCCTCGATCCTCTGGCAGAAGATCCGCGCCGCCGAATTGCCATTGATGCCGGCCATCGCGCGGCCGCGCAGCGTGCCGTAGACATGGATCGAGCCGCCTGCGACGATCTCGGCGCCGGAGCCGACCGAGCCGAGCACGGTGACATCGCCCTCGGCAAACACGATCGATTGGCCGGAACGCACCGGGCTCTCCAGCAGCAGCGACGGCAGCTTGGTCTTGTCCTTGTCCTTGCTTTTTTCCTGCGCCGGCGGCGTCTTCGGCTCGACATGGGTGATCGCGCAGGCGCGGCCGCCGGTCAGAAGCGGCGGCAGGTTGGCGCCGAGCTTCGATTCGTCGACACCCTCGATGCCGAGAATGCGGATGTTGCGTTCAGCGAGGCTGCCGACCAGATGCGCGATCGCGGCCTGGCTGAGGTCGACCGCCGAGAGGTCGAGCACCACAGGCTTGCCGGTGAAGAAGCCCGGCGACTTCCCCAGCGTCGCGTCGATCTCGGCGAGCCAGGACACCACAGGCACGACGGGCGAGAAAACGAACGCAACATAGGAACGGCCGCGCATGCGGACCTGCTGACGTGCCACCTGTTGAGTTGCGTCCATCGCCTCTGACTCGGTTGTCTTGTCGAATGGTTAACAATCGGACCGCATGGTTAACCAAAGGTTAACGGAAGGTGGTGTTTTCACGGATTTGCGAGGGCTGCTCCTCCGGCAAGCGTCGCTGGCTGCGACCTGTTGCCTGAACGCATGATTTGGCACCGGCGGCTCGAATCAACGCCGCGGCGATCGCTCGGCCTGCACCGACGCATCGAACACCGCGCGGCATGACGGGCTGAGCTGCTCGACCTGCGCGGCCATGCAATCCCTGATCCGGCCGCGATCCGGAATGTAGGCGCCGCACAGGCGGACCGCGTCACCCATGCAGGCCTGACGCTGCATGGATTCGTTCGGTCCGGACTGGGCCATGGCGGGCGCGATGGTTGCACCGAGAAGGACGAGGGCAAGACGAAGCTTCATGGATCACTCTCTCACTGGCAGGTTGAAATGTCGGTCGGGATCGGATGTCACGACAGCGGCTTGCGACGGCGGCAGGTGCAGAAGCGTTGCGACCGTCGTGTCGAGCAATTCGGTCCACGCGGTCGCGGGATCGATCTCGGGCGCGAACCGGCCGAGCAGCATCGGAAAGGACGGCGGCTGGTTGAGCGCGGCGTTGAGCAGCGCGAAGAACAGCGCCGGATGGCTGCTGCGGATGATGCCGGCCGCGATGCCGGCCTGAAACAGCTCGCGCGCGCTTTCATAGGCTGGACGCAGCAGCTTTTCTGTCACCAGCGTGGAGCGCTCGGGCGCCTCCGCGCCATGGCGCACCACGAAATTCCGCACCTGCGGATGCGCGGCGTAGAACGTGGCGACGCGAATGATGAGATCACGCAGGCGCTCGCCCAACGATCGATTCATGTCGACGGCGATCGCGTGCACCTCCGCCATCACGGGCATCGCAAGCGCGACGATGCGGTCGAGGCAGGCCTCCCACAGCGCGGCCTTGTTGCCGAAGTGGACGCGCACGAGGTTCGGCGCGACGCCCGCCGCCGCCGCGACGCTGCGCAGGTCGGCACCGTCGAAGCCTTGAGCCGCGAAGGCCTCGGTCGCCGCGATCAGCAGCGCCTGGCGGCCGTCGGGCATGTCCTTGCTGCGGCGTCCCTTGGGCCGGGAGGCCGGCAGCGCGGCGGCAGTCGTTGTTCCGATCATCGCTCACCAAATATGTTCAATCGAACATATAAATTGGCAAACCCACATTTCAAGCTCAGGGCGCGATCTAAAAGCGCATTAAATTCAGATAGATAGCTAAGGTGCCGCGAATGTGAGCGTGGCGGCCAACCGGCAAAGAAAAAGCCGGCGTCAATCGACGCCGGCTTCATGCCGTTGAGCGGATCCGAAAGGGGGCAGCTCAGCTCTTGACGTCAGCAGCCCAGGTCTTCTCGATCTGCTTCACGACGCTGTCGGGCATCGGGATGTAGTCGAGGTCCTCGGCGCTCTTGGCACCCTTGTCGAAGGCGAACTTGAAGAATTTGAGCGCTTCCTTCGAGGCCGCCTTGTCGGTCGCATCCTTGTGCAACAGGATGAACGTCGAAGCGACGATCGGCCAGGACTTGTCGCCCGGCTGGTCGGTCAGGATCAGGTAGTAGCCGGGCGCGTTGGTCCAGTCGGCGTTCGAGGCGGCAGCCTGGAATGCCTCGTTGGTCGGCTGAATGGTCTTGCCGGCCTTGTTGACCAGCGCGGTGTAGGTCAGCTTGTTCTGCTTGGCATAGGCATACTCGACATAGCCGATCGAGTTCTTGGCCTGCGCGATGTTGCCCGCGACGCCTTCGTTGCCCTTGGCGCCGACGCCGACCGGCCATTCGACCGCAGTGCCGGAACCGATCTTGCTCTTCCAGTCCGGGCTGACCTTGCTCAGATAGTCGGTGAAGTTGAAAGTCGTTCCCGAACCGTCGGCGCGATGCACCACCGAGATTGCTTCGGACGGCAGCTTGGCCTTCGGGTTGAGCTTCTTGATCGCGGCGTCATCCCACTTGGTGATCTTGCCGAGGTAAATGTTGGCAAGGGTCGGACCGTCGAGAACCAGATCGCCGGCCTTCACGCCGTCGAGGTTCACCACCGGAACGATCGCGCCCATGATCATCGGCCACTGCGCAAGACCGTCCTTCTGCAGCTGGTCGGACTTCAGCGGCGCGTCGGTAGCACCGAAGGTCACGGTGTTGGCTTCGATCTGCTTGATGCCCGCACCCGAACCGATCGACTGGTAATTCACGCCACTCCCTGAATCCTTCTTGTAGGCGTCGGCCCACTTGGAGAGGACAGGGAAGATAAATGTCGAACCGGCACCGGTGATGTCGGCTGCGAAGCTCGGCGTCGCCATAACCACCAGACTGGCGGCCACGATTGTCTTGACGAATTTCATGTTGATCTCCGTGGAAACGCGAGAGGTCTCGCGCGCTCGATGCGCTCGTAAGCAGCCGCAACGTTTTTTCGGAGGCCCATGACGATGGGATGACAATGGCCGCCAACCTTCGGCCTACGTCAAAAGTTCGAAACGGCAAGGGATACCGCCTGTCGCAGTTCCCTTGGGTTTCACGGAGCGTCGCGGTGAAAGTTATTCCGCCTTGATGTTGGCCGACTTGACGATCGGCCACCATTTCTCGACCTCGGCGGCCTGATGGTCGCGCAGCGCAGCGGGGGTCTGCTTGTCCGGTGACGGGATCTCCTGCCCGAGTTCCGCGAAGCGTTGCCGGACGACGGGCTCGGCGAGCGCCGATATCACCGCCTTCGACAGAACAGACACGATGTCGGCCGGCGTACCCTTCGGCGCCCAGATGCCGTGCCAGTACGCGATATAGAGGCCCGGCAATCCGGCTTCATCGACGGTTGGAATATCGGGAGCCGATGCGAGCCGCGATGATGCGGTCACCGCAAAAGCCTTCACGGTCCCGCTCTTCACCTGCGGCAGCGAGTTGGGGGCCTGATCGAACATGATGTCGATATGCCCGGCCATCAGATCGTTCAGCGCGGGACCGGCGCCGCGATACGGCACGAACGAGAAGTGGGTAGCCGTCAGCTGCTGGAAGAACACGCCCGCGACATGCGCGCCCGAACCCGGGCCAGCGGTGCCGGCGGTCGCCTTGTCGCCATTGGCCTTGAGCCAGACGGTCAGCTCCTTCAGATTCTTCGCCGGCAGATCGGGCCGGCCGATGATGAGCTGCGGTCCGCTCGCGATCAGTGCAATGGGCGCGAATTCGCGCACGTCATATTGCAGCTGATAGATCGCGCCATTGAGGCAATGCGTGCCCCAATGCCCGATCGTGATCGTGGTGCCGTCCGGCGCCGCGCGCGACGCGCGCAGGCCCGCGACCGTGCCGGAGGCGCCGGTGACATTCTCGATGATGACGGGATGGCCGAGCGTATTGCGCATGTATTCGGCGATGATCCTCGCCAGCACATCGGTCGGCCCGCCGGCGGCGAAGGGAACGATCATCGTGATGGGGCGCGCAAGCGTTTCCGCGCGCGCGCCGCGGGAAGCAAGCGGCAGCGTCGCCGCGCCGAGCGCGAGTTGCAGGAATGGCCGGCGAGACATGTTGGACATGCGCGTTCCCCCTCATGCTGTCATAGAGCCGGCAGCGTCGCGCGGTCCAGCGTCAGACGTCAGAGACGCGACGTCCGTGTTTGAACGGCAGGAGCTTGCCGTTGCGCGGTGTCGCTCGGCCAGCGCGCCGCCAAAATTGGGCAAATCCCGCGCCCCCTGGATGCAGCTCGTCCCGACCACGGTCATCGAACTCGCAAGAAAGCGTCATCCCACCGTCAATTGACCGCGACAAGTTGTCGCGGCCAGTGCAGGCGATTCCAGACACACCGAAAATACAGGGGCGAACTCATGAGTGGCTTTCGTGACTATTTCTTGTCAACCGCCGCGATCGCGGCGGCCATGCTGGCTTGCGGCGTCGCCGTCGCGCAAGCGGATGATGACAACGACCATTCGCAGCGACATGGCTACAAGCACGTCCTGCTGATCAGCGTCGACGGCATGCACGCCGTCGATTTGAAGCGCTGGGTCGAAAGCCGCCCCGGCGGCAACTTCGCCCAGCTCACCGGAAAGGGCGTCGTCTATCCGAACGCCTACACCACCGCGCCATCGGACAGCTATCCCGGCATGCTCGCGCAGGTCACGGGCGCCACGCCGAAGGGCGGCGGCCTGTTCTATGACGACAGCTATGATCGCACCGAATATCCGGCCAAGGCCTTCTACACCAGCCAGGGTCTTAACGACCCCGGTTGCGTGAGCCCGGCGGGAACCGAACTCACCAACTTCGAAGCGCTCGACAAGAGCTACAATTATTCCAGCGGGCTGGTCGCCGATTACACCGCCGGCGGCACGCTCGGCCAAGTCTACACGCAGCTCGATCCGGATCACATGCAGCGCAAGCTGGTGAACGGCCAGTGCGTGCCGGTCTATCCCCACGACTACGTGCGCACCAACACGATCTTCGAAGTCATCAAGGAAGCCGGAATGCGCACGGCCTGGTCCGACAAGCATCCAGCCTATGAGGATCTTGCGGGTCCGTCGGGCAAGGGCCTCGACGAGCTGTTCACGCCGGAAATCAATTCGCAGGACACCATCGACGCCGGCGCCCAGCCCGGCGACGACTACACCACGAGCTACACCGGTGTCCGCTCCTACGACTCGCTGAAAGTGAAGGCGGTGTTGAACTGGATCGACGGCTATGACGGCATGCGAGCCCAGCGTCAGCCGGTGCCCGCGATCTTCGGCATGAACTTCCAGGCAGTCAGCGTCGGCCAGAAGCTCGCCAAGGCCGGCCACGCGGATGCCGACAAATCCCTCGTCGGCGGCTATGCCGACGGCAAGGCGACGCCCGGCAACGCGCTCACGCTGCAATTCCAGTTCGTGGACGACGCGCTCGGCAAGTTCGTCAACGAGCTCAAGGCGCAAAACCTCTACGATTCGACGCTGATCATCGTCAGCGCCAAGCACGGCCAGTCGCCGATCGACGTCAAGGACCGCGTGGCGATCTCCGATGCGCTGTACAGCAAGGTGCCCGGTTTCGGCACCAACGGCTTCGAGATTTGCGATGACGAGGCGCTCGTCTGGTTGTCGCCGGAACTGCAGCAGGCGACCAATCCGGCGACCGGCCATCCCTATTACGCAGATGCCAAGGCCTACATTCTCGCCCACGCCGCCGATCTGCATATCCAGAAGCTGCTCGACCGCGACGAACTGACCAAGCTCTACGAGGATCCGTTCCACAACAGCCGGGTGCCGGACTTCATCGCCATCACCGATCATGGCGTCATCTGCACCGGCGGCAGCAAGCTCGCCGAGCATGGCGGCTTCTCCAACGACGATCGCAACGTCCTGCTGCTGCTCTCGTCGCCGCGCATCAAGCATGCGAGGGTCGTCGAGGAGACGGCTTACACCACCCAGATCGCGCCGACGATCCTTCATGCGCTCGACCTCAATCCGCACAGCCTCCAGGCGGTTCGTGACGAAGGTGTCGAGGCCCTGAAGCTGAAGTAAAGCGCAAAGGGAGCAACGCACCGAATGGCTTGCACCGGCACATCGTGACCGGGCGAGCCGAACGGTCTCGCCTGCATATCGGCGCCCCGGGCATGGGGCGCCGATGTCCTCGCGGCGCACCTCGGCAGGCGAACTTCTAGGCGGGAAAGCAGGCCGCGGCCGTCAGCGTGAACGGAGCCAGATTGAGGATCTGGGGAAACTGGAATTGATAGTTCGCGCTCACCTGGCTGCCGCACGCCGCGGCGCTGTAGGTGAACGTCGAGGACGGCAAGCTCAGTCCAAAAGCCTGCTGGGTAGCGTAGGTGGCGATCGCGCTCGGATTGCTGGTCGGGCAAAGCGCGGTATTGACGCTGGCGCATCGCGCCGTGATCGCCACTGCGTGTTGCATTCCGACCTGCGTCCACATCAGCAGCCCGAACTCGATGACGCCGAACAGGAACGCGAAGAAGAGCGGCGCGATCAGGCCGAACTCGAGCGCCGATGCCCCGCTCCGGTCGTGCCAGAATACGCGTTTCACTGCAGCCTCGCTGTCGACTGCGTGCTGATGACATAGCTGTTCGGAACGATCTGATAGTTGATGATGGTCGAATAGCTGCCTTGCGCGGAGACGATGGTGTACGTACCCGCCGTGCCGCCTCCAGGACAGGTTCCGCCGCAGGTCATGCTGCTGACGCCCGAGTTGGTCGCACACCCGCAAAACTTGATCGGAACAGGCGAGGCGTTGATCGCATTGGAATTCGTCGCGGCCGTCACGGCGGTCGAAATCGCATTGGCGTCGAACCCGTGCGCGATGGCATATTCGACGCCTGCTTGCGACGAGCCCTCCACCTGCATCTTGCGGTAGATCGCAAGGCCGATGTCGGTCACAGAAACCACCATCAGCGAAAGCAGCGGGACCAGGACGCCGAATTCGATCGCCGCGACACCGCGTGTGTCATTTCCGAATCTACGTCGGAAAAATATGCGACGCCGCTGAGAACGGCGCTCACCACCTGTCGTGTCCGTTTTCATCTCATCACTCCCGCTTACTCGACAAGCTGCGCTGTCGCCGTACCGATGGCATTGCCGCCCATCGCAGCGCAATTGACCTGGACATTGGAATTTCCGACGATCGAGACCGTGTCGGCGATGATTTGCGTACATGTCGTGCTCGTGCCGTTGCCGCCACTGAAGCTCAGCGCCCCTTTCGGCAGGTAGACCGCTCCCTGCAGATTTTGCGTACCGCCGCCCGTCAAGCTGAAGCTGGTGCCGACCGGCATCTTCCGGTCGCCATAGATCGCGATTCCAGCGGTCGTTCCGCTCGTCGGCGCCGTGAGGCTGACATTGGCGTTGCTTCCGATCGTCGCCGAGCCCCAGTTGCCGCTCGAGCCGGTAAACACCAGAGTGACGCCCGTTCCCGTGATCGTAGCGTTGCCGGCCACCGACAGGTTCGCGCCGTTGAAATAGTAAATCCCGGGATTGAATGTCAGCGTGGCACCCGCGGCCACCGAGATGTCACCGCAATAGCTGCCCGGACTGAGGGTCGTCGTCCCCTTCACGTTGAACTTGTTCGAGTAGTCGCACCATGTCGGCATCGTGGGCGTGACGTTGGCATAGGGATCGGCGATCGCCCTGATGCCGGTCCGAACACCATTGGTCGCCGTGATGCTGCTCGCGCCGGAAACCCCGCCGACGATCCCGACCATGGCCGCGGATATCGTGGCCGACCCGCTGACATTGAGTGCCGTGCTACCGTTGGAGTTGTCATAGAGGTTGCAATTGATCAGGTTGAGCTGGGTGCTGCCCTTCACCGTCACGGCAGGATTGGCGGTCGGGTCGAGCGCCAGCACGCAGCCCGTTCCGACATTGCCCAGTGCGACGGCACGGGCCGTGACCGGCACCGCTCCGGAGCCAAACAACGCCGACATTAGCCGCGCTTGCGGCTGGGTGATGATGACTTCGACCGCCTGGGAGCTGGAAGTGAAGCTTCCCGTGGAAGGCGGCTGGTTCACAGTGACGGTGACGTTGCCGATCCCGTTCGCGTAGCCATAGAACGTCGTAATGGCGTTGGCCTCGGTCGCGAAATTGGTACCGGCGGTGGCTGCACTGACAGCCGCCGAGTCGGCCGCACTCAGCATGTTCTTATGCTTGTAGAACCACCACGCGACCTCGGTACCGAGTCCTGCGGTTCCGACCAGGACTGGCATCAGCAAGGCGATGATAATTGCGTAGCTGCCGGACTGGTCGCGCGCAAAGCGCTTCAGAAGACCGTCCGGGCACGCTCGGCACTCATCCGGTGCCGACCTCATTTGCGAGGATATTCCAACTTCCGCCTTCCAAGTGATGAAGGCTGTCATGTTGTCCTCACGCCGCTTGTGGCAAGGTTCCCCGATTCCTACAGCGTGAAAATTTAATGTCAGTTCTGCGCGATCGACGAAAAACGGACATGGCTCTTAACACTCCTTTAGCCAATCCGGGCTTGCCGATTGAGCGTGCGGCGACGGCGGCGGCCTAAGCCACCATCGTCGTTGCCATGCAACACACTGTCATCGCCCGGCTCGACCGGGCGATCCAGTATCCCAGAGGCGCTTGTGCTTGAGCGGAGAGGCCGCGGGGTACTGGATCAGCCGCATTCGCGAAAGCGGGTGATGACAATCCTCTGTCGTGCCGCAGCAAGCGTCACCGGAAAAGACGGCTGCGTGCAGCTTCGACCCGCGTTCAGAAGCCGAACTTCGCCCGCAGCATGGGGCCAAGGAGATTCGAGTAATCGTCCGTCCAGAGTGCACTGGCCGGATCCGGCGACATGGCGGCCCAATGCCGGGCCGCCTCGCCGACATCGTCAGACGTGCGCGCAAGCATCACCACCCGGGACGCCGTCCTGAGCGTGGTCATCACGTCGCCGGCGGGATGCGCTTCCTTGAAGAGTGCGGTCAACCCCTGGGACTGCGCGACATTCGCCATGATCGGCGCGAGATCGAGATGCCGGTTGGAGATATGCACGAGGATGATCCCGTGCGGCGCCAGTTTCGACACATAGCCAGCGATCGCTTCACGCGTCAGCAGGTGGACCGGAATGCTGTCGGACGAGAAGGCGTCCAGGACGATCAGGTCGTAGCGATCGAGTGAAGCCTGCAGTGTGAGACGCGCATCGCCGAGCACGAGGCCGGCCTTCGGCGCGCAGCGCGACAGGAACGTGAAGAAGGTTGGATTGCTCGCGATCCGGATCACCTCGGGATCGATCTCGAAGAAGGTCCAGTTCTCTGCGCCGCGACGGAGGCAGGCGAGCGTGCCGGTGCCGAGACCGACGACCGCAACCCGTCCAAAGCCACTCTGGGCGCTGCGTGCCGCCGCAACCCCTTCGGCCAGCGGGCTGCCCGGATAGTAGTAGCTCTGAGGCTGAGGCGCTCCCTCGACCGGAGTACCGTCGTCGTTCCGCAACCGCTCTGCGCCATGCATCGTATTGCCGTGGAACAGCAGCCGCGCGCGGCCATCCGCGAGGTCGACCACGGTATGGACCCCGAAGAAGCTGCGTGCGGTCTCGATCGGGGCCATGCCGGGACGCCAGAACGTCGTCAGCATCAGGCCGGTGACCGCCAATCCGGCGAATGTCACCGGCCGCTGCCGCAGAAACAGCATGCAGGCTGTGAGCAGGATCAACAGGCCCTTGAACGGCAACTCGACGGAGGCCGGGAGCTGCAGCTGGGTCACGTACCAGACCATGGCAAGCGCGATCGCCACTGCCAGCCATGGCGACGCCTTGATCAGCGCCTGGCGCGCACCGCCCGCGAACATGCCGGGCAGCGCCAGCAATGCGAGCGCGATCAGGATCGGATACTCGTAGTTGCCGGAAAAAATCTGCGGCGCCAGCAGTCCCGCGAAGGCGCCGCCCAGCACTCCGCCGAACGAGGTGCACAGGAAGAACTCCGTCAGGCGTTGCGGGTGCGGACGCCGGGCATAGAGCTCGCCATGACAGAGCAGCGCCAACAGCGTGAACACGACGAGGTGGAGCACGATCGTCGTGAACCAGAACACCTTGGCGCCAACCAGACTGATCGCAAGGGGCGCCACGGCGAACGGAACCAGGCGCACCACGGTCGCGTGGCTGATCCACGGCCGATCGCGGAACACGACAACGAAGGTGAACAGATAGAGCGCCAGCGGAATGACCCAGAGAAAGGGCGCTGCCGCAACGTCGGTCGTCAGATACGCGGTCACCGCGATGACGAGCCCCGATGGAACGGCCGCAAGCGCGATCCACAGCAGCCTGTCGGCCACGCTGATGATCGATGTCTCCGGCGACGGTGTCACGCTCACGGTGCCATCGCCTCGTCCGAGCACGAAGGCAACCGCCGTGACGAGCAGCGCCAGGACCGCAAAGCCGACCGACCAGATACTCGCCTGCATATTCAGCGCCAGCAGTGGCTCGACAACGACAGGATAGGCAAACAGAGCCGCGAACGAGCCAAGATTCGACGCGGCATAGAGCACATAGGGATTGTCGGCATCACGATGGCCGCTTGCAGCGAACCAACTCTGCAGCAACGGGGCGCTGGCCGACAACGCGAAGAACGGCAGGCCGATTGACGCGGCGAACAGCCCGAACAGCCAGAGCGCGGTTCCATCTGCGGGTGGCGCACCCCAATTGGGCGCGATCGCGATCGGCAAGGTCATGGCCGTGACGGCGAGCAGGAGCAGGTGGACGAGCCCCGCGCGCTGCGGCCCGAACAACCGGCCGAGCAGATGTGCATAAGCATAGCCGGCGAGCAGGACGGCTTGGAAGAACACCATCGCCACCGACCAGACCGAAGGCGCGCCACCGAGCTTCGGCAGCACCATTTTTGCAAACATCGGCTGAATCAGGAACAGCAGCAGCGCGGATACGAACAGCGTCGCGACGCTGAGGACCGGCAGCAGGCGCGTATCATCGGCGGAACGCGATACCTCTGGAAGCGTGGAATCCGGCGCGTTCTCAAAAAGTGACATTCGTTGGCCCCTGCAATCTTTGCTTGCAAGGTAGTTAGCCACGCCTAAACAAGGGTTAATCGCAGTTCAGGGAGCGCGTATCGGCGGCGGAGAAAGGGCTCGGCAATCTCGTTGAAAGACAACGCAATTGTCGAGCTGCCGGGAACCCACCAACTGGGCCATTGCCGGAAATGCAGTTTTGCCTACCGGCAGGATCCTCTTGCCGATGGCCGTTCATTTCTTGTCCAGCGTCCCTTCAACGCCGGAGCCAAATCGCACCCAGTTCTGCCCGTCGAACTTCTGCAATTGCATTCGCTCGATCGGGTAGTGGTCGCTTGGCGACGTCGTCAACGCAATATCCGGAAGCAGCATGTCGAGGTGAGCTCCGTTCAGAGCCTCGGCCTGCCTCATGACGTTGGCGCGCGTCAGGTCATCCCCGCATTGCTTGAGCACGTCAACCAGGGCCTGCGCGGCGTTGTATCCATAGACCACGTAAGAGTTGTCTTGGTCCTCGCCCGGCATGTGTTTCGCCACGAAATCGGAGAATTTCTTCAAGCCGGGGTCATCCTTCCAGGCCGCATCCGCGGGGTCCTTGCTGTAACCTGCGGTGATGATGTCCCTGGCGTTCTCGAGGCCGGCAGGCTTCAGGACGGCGCTGATCGACTGCGAGTTTCCATGCAGGATCTGCACGGGCTTCCAGCCGATCTCTGCCGCCTTCTTGATGGCTTGGGCCGCGAATTTCGCGGAGCCGAAATTGACGAAGATGTTCGCGCCCGAGAATTTCAGCTTCACAAGCTCGGAATCGATCGTCGGCGCGCTTGTCTCGTAGGTGACCTCGGCGACGATGTTGCCGGCCGCTTCGCCCAAACCGTCTTTCAACCCCTTGATGTTGTCCCGTCCGAAGTCGTCATTGGACGACAGAACGGCAATCTTTCCGTCGGGATAGTTTTCGCGCAGGTATTTTCCGTAGATGCGCGTTTCGCTCTGGTAGCTCGGCTGGAAGCCCATCGACCAGGGATATGCCTTGTGATCACCGAAGACGGTTGCGCCGGCCGCGATAAACAGCTGCGGCACCTTCCTGGCGTTGACATATTTGATGACCGACATGGTGGTCGGCGTACCGAGCTGATTGAAGAGCAGCAGCACCTCGTCGCTCTCGATCAACTTGCGGGTCTGCTCCACGGTCTTCGGGGGACTATAGGCATCATCATAGGAGATGAACTCGATCTTGCGGCCGTTCACCCCGCCTTGATCGTTGATCATCTTGAAGTAGGCGGCTTCCGTTCTGGCGATGATGCCATTCGAGGAGAGCGGCCCGCTATAGGGAGCCGTGTTGCCGATCCTGATCGCTGTATCGGATGCGCCGGTATCGTAGCGCTTCTCCTCGTGAGCCGAACCTTGCGCCGCAACGGCCAGGCCGGAGAGGATCGTCAGCGCGACACCCAAACAAGCGGATCTCGCCTCGCGCGCGTGCCGTGGCATCTCTTTCCTCGCGATTTGATTTTCGATCGGCAAGCGGCCGGGCGCTACGCCGTCTTCAGGTCGAACTCGAAGCGGGTTCCCCACGTCGTCAGCTGATCGATCGTCCACACGCGAGGACGTTGGGGAAATGCCTCGTGCCACGGCCGCGGCTCGAAAATATTGAGTTCTGGAACGAGCACGTCCATGTCGGAGTAGAGCTCGATCAGAAAGCGACTGGGGTCGTAGTGGTAGGAAGCAAGGTTGTGGCCCGCGGTGTGCCGCGACGGGCCCCAGAGCATCGGATGTCCTGTCGTCGCCAGAAAATCCGCGGCATCGTGATGCGCGGCGCGGCTGCGCAGCTCAAAGGCGAGGTGATGAACGCGCGCCTCCGGTGCCGCGATGATATTGAGCACGTGATGATCGCGGTTGCAGGTCAGGAACGTGGCTATTCCCTCGAACCAATCGGTCGCATGAAACCCGATCGCCGAACAGAATTTGATGAGCTTGTCGGCCTCCGGCGCCATCAGGGCGACATGTCCGAGGCGCGTCGGGACGACGCCCGAGGTGCGGAAGCCGGGGCCGGGCATGGCCATCTCCGGCACGAGGTGGAGCATGTGCCCAGCAACGACGACCTCCACCAACTCCGGAACGCCCGGCCGCGCGTCGCTCTTCCTTTCCGCAGATAGTCCGAGATCGCGCAGTGAGCGGATCGTCTCGTCGACCGCCTCTTGGCCGATCCTCAGGCCAAGCGCAGTGAGGCGTTTATCGGACGCCGGCTTGATCGTGATGTTGTGGTGATCGACACCGAGGCTGAAATAGGTACGGCCGTCGGAGCCGCGCTCGGTCACAGTTGCGCCGATCACTTGATCATAATAGGCGAGCTCCTGTTCTGCGGCATGCGTATCGAGATCGACATAGGCGATTTGAAAAGCGCAGGTCATATTTTTTCCTCCAGCGTCGTCGCGACGGCTTCTGCGTCGTAGCCATAAAGTCTGTTCATTGCCTCAGGGCTGCCGCGCACGCCTCGCGTGGCGAGGACGAGATCCCTCTCGACCTGCTGCGGTCCATCCGGCATATGGAAGCTCACGGAATTGGCGCGAGATCTTTCCTGCACCTCGGTTGCACGCGGCTTGCGCAACGTGACGTAAGCCCGGAACGCAGACGGAATGTCGAAGGCGGTGTGTTTCAGGCAGGCCGCCAGTGCCGCGCCGTCCTCGATGGCCTGTGCGGCACCTTGTGCCATGAACGGCAGCATGGGATGACACGCGTCCCCGAGGAGCGCGACACGCCCTCGCGTCCATTCCGGGAATGGATTGCGATCGAACAGCGCCCACTTGAACGTCTCATCGACCGCGTTGAGAATTGTCGCAATCTGCGGGTGCCACCCTTCATAGATCTTGACGGCATCGGAGATCGAACCGCGGTCGGACCACTGCTCCCGCGTCCAGGTCGCCGCTTCGCTCACCGCGACAAAATTCAGGAAGCGACCAGCGGCGACGAAGTAGTGGACGAAATGTCCGCCCGGCCCCACCCAGTTCGTGACGTCAAGCGGCAGGCCGAGATGCGCGACGCGTTCCACAGGCGCGAGCCCGCGGTACGCGATCTGCCCCGAGAACCTCGGCTTCTCCTCGCCGAACAGACACTCGCGAACCCTGGAGTGGATGCCGTCGGCCCCGATCAGGAGATCGCCGCGCGCGGACGTGCCATCCTCAAAATGCGCGGTCACGCCGCTGTCGTCTTGGTCGACATTGATCAGACGCCGTCCGAGCTTGATTTCCTTGGGACCGAACGCGTCCGCCAGAACGGCGATGAGGTCCGCCCGGTGGAAATGGTAGTAGGGCGAACCGTAACGGTGCTCGAGGGCATCGCCCAATTCCTCGCGCCCCAGGACCCGGCCTTCCTGCCAGCGACGAAATACCACCGCGGCAGGGCGAACGGCTGCGCGCGCCATGGCGTCGCCAAGCCCGTAGCGGCGAAGCAACCGGGAGGCGTTGGGGCTGATCTGGATGCCGGCGCCGACCTCGCGTTGCGCCATCGTCTGCTCGAACAGGGAAACGTCGAGACCAGCGCGGCGCAGCGCAATGGCAGCGGCCGTGCCCCCGATGCCGGCGCCGATCACGAGGGCATGCAGCGGCCGCTTCACCGCTCGCCTCCCCAACCGAGAGTCGTCGCGAGGATCGCGTCTGCATTGGGTGCCTTGCCGCCCGTTCCGCGCCACGCGATGTGATGGTCGGGGCGCACGAGCAGCATGTCGCGACCATAGACACCCTTCAGATCGGGCTCGTCGAGTTGCAGGATCGACAGCGGAATCCGCCGTCGCGCCGCAGCGTCGACGAAGGGCGACAGGTCGGCGCCGCGGAAATCGATCAGCGTGAAATACTGACCCAGCCGATCGTAGAGCGCCGTCCCGTCCTTCAGGAACGTGCTGGGCAGGCGGGCACCGGGCGTGGTCGTCGGCTTGTAGACGACCGGATCGAACGGAAATGCAGTGGTCGCGCCATCGGCGACGATCGGCGATCCCTCGTAGACAAAGCCATGCTCGATCCCGAAACATTCGTTCTCTGCGTTGCCGAGCCTGGCAAGCTCCGCGCCGACTTCGGCGCGACGCACCGGATTTTCGCTGTTGTCGCCTTCGAGCAGGTTTCCGTAGGCTTCGGCAATCTGCATTCGCACTTGCATGTGGCGGCCGGACGCGTCGCGATTTCGTGCGGCCACGGGGCGCCGCTCGACTTCGTATGAAGCGAGCAGGCCGGGCCCGCCGAAGCCTTGCAGCGTCGCAGCCAGTTTCCAGCCGAGGTCGATGGCGTCGCCGACCCCGGAGTTCATCCCGTAGCCGCCGGTCGGGATGAACTGATGCGCGGAGTCGCCTGCGAGAAGGACCCGTCCCTTGCCATAGGATTCGGCGACCACGAGATGAGGTGTCCAGGCGTTCGCGACCAGAATCTCGAACGCAAACGGCCGGCCGGCATAGGCCTCGACCAGCGCGCGTGGATCGAGCTTGGTCGAGTCCTGGCCGGGAAGCACGGGAACATGCACCGTCCAGATATCATCATCGTTCTGGGCAATCATGGTTCCGAGCGGCGATTGGTAGTGCCAGGCGACACCCCAGCGCTGCAACAGGTCGCGCTCCGTCGATCGAAAGTGGATCATGTAGAGCTCGCCGACGCGCGACTGCCCCTCCAGCCCGATCCCCAATCCCGCGCGAACGCGGCTGGAGCCGCCGTCGCAACCGATGAGATACTGACAGCTGACCTGCTCTTGCGCGCCACTCCCCTGCTCCCGCAATGTCGCAACGACGCCATCGTCCTTCGCTTCAAAGCTTTCAAAGGCGACGCCGAACCGCACCTCGACTTCCGGACGGGCGTCGATGGCCTTCTTCAGAACAGGTTCGATCTCGACCTGCGAAACGCGCATCGGCGGTTCGAGCGGCTGGGTGCCGTCGTTCCTGGTTCGGCTGTGCTTTCGAAACGCGCTCGGGCTCATGTAGCGGAAGCGATACAGCTCATATCCAGCAAGACTCGTGATCCAGGAGACGTCGAAGGGATGATCTTCCGCTACCGCGACCTTTCGCAACGCGTCCGACAGGCCGAACCGGCGGAACAGCTCCATGCTGCGGCTATTGGTGATGTCCATCTTCGGATGACGGGTCGTCGTCGCATTCCGCTCGACCAGCATGGAGCGAATGCCGAAATGGGCCAACACATTCGCAAGCGTCATCCCGACGGGACCGCCACCTGCAATCAAAACCGGAACCGATTTCATTCTTTCCTCCCATAAGGACCGGCGGCGGATTATTTTGTGTTGCCGCTTCCGCACCACGCCAGATCAAGATCTGGCCTGATCGACTCCCTCAAGTCCGGGCACTGTGCGTATCGACCTCGGCCAAGCTTTCATCCTCCTGGCGATCGATACGACGTCCGTTCGCGGCCGCGCGCAGCGACGCCGGCGAAGGTCAGGCAGCTGCGCGTACCGCATCATCGCCCTCTTGCACGATCGGATTGCGGAGGATCCCCAATCCCTCGATCTCGATCTCGCACACGTCGCCGGGCTTCATGTAGAGAGGCGGCTTGCGGGCTGCGCCAACGCCGGACGGCGTGCCGGTCACGATCAGATCTCCCGGATACAACGTTATACCCTCGCTGATCAGCGCGACCAACGTTGCGACATCGAAGATGAGATGGGAGGTCGACGTCTTCTGCATCACCGTGCCGTTCAACCGCGTCTCGAGCGTCAGGCCACCGGCACCGGGCGGAAGTTCGTCGGCCGTCACGAGCGCGGGTCCGAACGCACCAGTCCCGTCGAAGTTCTTGCCCATGGTCCATTGCGGCGTCCGGAACTGATAATCCCGGATCGTGCCGTCATTGAAGATCGAATAGCCGGCGACATGATCGAGCGCCGCAGACTGAGGGATATGGCGACCGCCCCGCCCGATGACTGCGACAAGCTCGCCCTCATAGTCGAGCGCTGCCGAGACCTTCGGCCGCACGATCGGCGCACCGTGCCCAATGAGGCTCGACGAGAACCGGCCGAACAGCGTGGGGTAGTCAGGTTGCTGGATGCTGCTTTCGGCGGTGTGGTCCGCGTAGTTCAATCCAACACAGATGATCTTGCCGGGTGAGGACAGCGGAGGAAGGAAAGTCACGGCTTCCGGATCGAGCGGCTCGCCCGTGAGGAGAGCCGCCGCGAGATCCTTCAGTCCGTCATGCCCGCTAGCGACGGCGCGCTCGAGCCGGCCATGCGCTGCGCCGTCATCAAGTCCCCGATATCGACCGGCCGGATCGGCCACGGCGAGGCCACGCCTCGCGTTTCTTTCGTAAGCGATGAACCGCATGGGGTGTTTCCTCCGTGTTCGTCTCCTCTAGCACATAAAATGCACTTTGCAAATAAAAATGCATTATCTTTAAAGCGTGCATATTTTGAATGACTCGGATCGTCCCTTTTGTTATGGCTAAGCCCATGGAATCACCGACGAGTCTGACCCACGGGGCCTATGCGAAGCTTCGCTCGCAATTGCTGGCATGCCGCTTCGCGCCCGGAGAAAAGCTGAAGATCGACGATCTGTGCCGCCGCTTCGAGGTCGGCTCGAGCGCCGTGCGCGAGGCACTGTCGCGCCTCGCATCAGAGGGTTTTGTGGTCAGCGAACCGCAACGAGGTTTCCGTGTGGCGCCGTTGTCCGTCGACGCCCTCAGCGACCTCACAAACGTTCGATGCAGCATCGAGGCGCTGTGCCTTCGGGGTGCCATCGAGAAAGGCGGGATCGAGTGGCAGTCACAGGTGGTCGCCGCGCTGCATCGCCTGTCGCACACGCCGGTATGGGCAGATAAGGCCGCGCGACGCTACAGCGAAGAATATTCGCGGGCTCACGAGATTTTTCATGAAGCGCTCGCGTCGGGCTGCGGCAGCCCCTGGCTGCTTCATTTGCGCGCGACGCTTTACAATCACTCCGAACGCTACCGCGCGTTTTCCGGTCCTTTGTCCAAGGTGGACAGAGACCTGGACAGGGAACATCGGGAGATTGCGGAAGCCACTTTGGCGCGGGACAGCGAGCGCGCCGTCACGCTGATGAACCAGCACCTGCAAATGACCACGAAGGTCATCCTCGATTCCGTATTGGTCGGTAGCGAGCCGGCTCCGCGATCTGTAAACGCGAAATCAGGCGAGGCTCACCTGCCTGAAAGCCAGCCGCGCAAACGCGGCGCGCCCGTCTGACGCGACGTCGACGGTGGACGCATGCATGCTCTGACAAAATCCTCCGCCGCCGACCATGGCAGCGACAAGTCGATCTAGGAGTTCTGTGGAGGAGACAGTGTCAGTCAATCCCTATTGAAAGATAAGGCATAATAGAGCCTTTTGCACCGAAACCCACCAACTGAGCCGCTGCCGAAAGCTCGTGTTCGGCGTCCAGTCTCTACATGAAATCCATAACGGCTCGCGCAGGTATCTGGCCTCAGTGCTGATCGCCGTCATCGCGCTTCACTCCGGACGGCCGCTGCCCAATAGCCCCGGATCCCATCCTGCCGTGGTCGCGCCGGCGCGGTAGGTGGACTCAAGGAAGGTCAGCAGGTCGCGTTCGGGCTCGCCGGACTGGCGCAGGTCATCATAGTCGAGCAGGAACTCGCCCATGCCGGTGTCCCAGCGAGCGGCGGCCGGACCGACCTCGGCGTTCTCGATGCCTTTCGGTTGCGGGTACGTGAAGGAGTAGAACGCCGGCCTTGGATAGGATGCATCGCCCGACCACCATCCCATCTCGATCAACTCCGCATTCATCGCGTTACGCCGAATGAAGCCGATATCTTGCGCGGGTGCGACGGGCTTGCCGTTGTAGAACACCACGCGAATATCCAGCGTCCCCCACATCAGGCCGATGGGTTGCGTCTTGCCCGTGAACCGGCCCTGAAAGACCTGGAGGACGCGTTGCGTGCCGAGGAGGATGCGCCACCACGCATTGACCAGGTCGCGATCGTACGGGCGCTGTTCCTTGTCCTCGTTGAACGGGATCGGACCGGACACTTCCTGCGGCAGGAAGGTGATCGAAGCGTCAATGCCGGCGTGACGAAGCTGATCGAGCAGAGCATCCACGAGCGCGGCAACGGATGTCGGCCGCAGCGGCAATTGTCCGGATGCGCCCGAACTCGTGAGCCACTGCAGCTCGTGCGAGATGAAGTCCGCGCGGACCTCGTAAACACCGTCGGCATAACGGATCGGGCCGGTGGTCAGCCCGCGCGCGCTGAGCCACAATGGCACCTCGGCCCATTGCGCCTGAAACGGTTCGGCGAGCTTCAGCTTGCCGACCGCCTGCAACGCCATGTGCAGAAGATATCGCGTGGGCGCGAAGGCCGGGCTGGAAAGCGCCGGCCAGAAATCGGAAGTGCGGCTGCCAGCAGTCATGGCGTGTCCTCACACACGGCACCTGGACGGCCTGGCAGCTGGCTCGATTCAACGAACCTTCGCTGCCATGTAGCCTGCTCCAATGCGCCGCTTCCAGTTAGCGGTTCGCATCAAGGTTATCGCTTATGACCTTGTCGATTACCCCTTCATTATGCTGGATGAACTCGTCCCGCGACATCCCGGAGGCCTGCCACAGGGCCTGAAGGCCAGCGTCCCTGTGAAGCCATTCGTTTCGGGTCTGATGGTCGATCTTATGCCGCCGCGCGTCCTGTGATCCGTGGGAGGCTTTGTCATGATCCTTGGACATTGAGGTTCCTCCTATGTCGCTATCAATGACATTCAACGTCGCGCTCAACTGGATTGTTCGAACCAACAGGAGTTCCGATCCGCCGGAGCGTCGAAAGTCCTGATGGCAAAGAATGCGCCAACTTGAGCACCGAAACAATGTCAATGGCTTGGCAGCGTAGCGCCTCGCGACGACAGACGTTTTGTCCGCGCCGTCGAGGACAGGCTGTCCATCGGCGATGCATGCACGCGCTCGGCATCTCTGCCGCAGAGGGACTTTTCCCGAGCCTAGTCGGCCTCGTCGAGAGGCGGCCGGGGCGCCTGAAAGCCGTGCGCGTCCGCGAACCGAAGCGCCTCGACAATCATCGTCTTCATGGCCTCGGGTCCGTCATCGTGTGTGATCTCATACTCCAGGAGGAACGAGGCAAACGCATCTTCATCGATCTTTTCGAGCGCGTCAGCGAGTTCATTCATCGTCATAGAGCACCTCCCGGACTGCGACCTCACCTTGATATGCTAGTTCAGCGTATGCTCCCGGCAACGACAATCCGAAGACAAACGCATCGCGTTTCTACCGCGGTGCGCCCCAATAGGCCCGCAGCGGCAGGATCGCTTCGAAGTTTGCCGAGCCCTAACGGACCGGCCTATCGCGCATCGCGAACCCAACGCCCGATGCTTCCGTTGTCGCGACCCCGCGCCGACGTGCTTGCATAAATGGCCGCGCAATTGAATATTCGTTGCGCTGTTTGCAATGATCAGGGCCATGCCGATGAACGCCAAGCTGGAGCCGCGCCGACTGCACTATTTCATGGAGGTGCTCAATAGCGGCTCCGTGCGCGGCGCCGCCGGCGCGCTCGGCATGGATGCCTCGGCGGTCAGCCGTGCACTCGGCCTGCTCGAGAGGGAGTATGGCGCGCGCCTGCTCGAACGGCGAGGCCGCGGCGTTGCGCCGACCGACGCCGGCCAACTGCTGGCCGCCTACCTGCACCGCCAGCAAGGCGAACGACAGGCGCTGCTCGCTCAGATGGACAGCATCCGCAAGGTCGAGTCGGGTCATATCGATCTCGTGACGGGCGAAGGTTATGTCGACTGGCTGGCCAAGAGCAGCCTGTGCCGCTTCATGCAAACCCACCCAAAGATCACGATCAGCCTCGACATCGGGAGCACCGACGAGATCGTGCAGCAAGTCGTGGGAGAACGCGCGCATATCGGTGTCCTGTTCAATCCGCCTCGCGACGATCGACTGCGCTCGCATCATTCGCAGCCGCATCCGATCAAGGCCGTGGTGCCACGCGGGCATCCGCTGACCCAGCTCGGTCGGCCGCTCAAGCTCGCCGACCTCGCACCCTACCCGGGAGCCGCAATGCATCCGAACTACGGCCTGCGCCAGCATGTCCAGGCCGCTGAAATCAGCGAGGGCGTCCGCCTCGATTTCGCGTTTACGACCGCCTCGTTCGATGCGCTCGCCCATTTCGTGACCGCCGGACTTGGCTATGCGCTGGCATCGCGCCTTGCGATGACGGAGGCCGACGCCGCCAAGGTGGTGGCGCTGCCGATGAAGAACGCGCTGCTGCATCGTGGCCGCACCCACGTGGTCTCGCGTCAGGGACGTACGTTGCCGCCCGCCGCGATGCAGCTGCTGCGGATGATGGTCGGCGAGATGCGATCACCGGGAAGCAGTGTGCGGTAGACTGAGGCAGGCCGCGCCTTTTGCGACCTCAATCGCGACGCGTCGTTGCCGGAAACCAGATCGCGACCTGCGGAGGCGGTCGAAACGGCTTCCAGCTGCCCGTCGGCTGGGCGAGGCGATCGGCAATCACCCACAGCGCCGGCGCGTGAAAGCCAAGCCCAATGTGCGTCGTGTTCACTTCGACGTTTTCGCGCTCCCCACCCTCCTGCTCCAGGCAGGCGCGCCACGCCACCACGCCATCGGTGCGGGTATAGATCGATGTTGTCGGCACGGGAATCGGTTGCGCGAGGCGACTGATCCGCTCGGTGGTCGGCGGCTCGTATTTCTGGCCGGTCAGAAGCCGCCAGATCGCGCGGACGTTGCTCGCACCCGGAGCCGCAAACGGACTGCCTAGCGTGATGACCATCCGCACCGCCGTGGGGATCTGCCGCGCAACCTCGCGCGCGATGATGCCGCCGCGGCTCCAGCCGACCAGACTGACCTTTGAGCCGCCCTGCTTTTCGAGTTCGATGACCCGAGCCGCCACGGCGGAGAGGTCAGCGTCCGGCGCGCGCACATTGCGGCCGCGGCCCCAGCCATGAACCTGATAACCGAGGAATTCGAGGAATGAGCGTATCGCCAATGTCGACCGGTCGTCGGCGCCCAGCCCGGGCAGAACCATGACCGGATGCCGCTGCCCGCGCGGCGCAGTCGCCAGAAGCGGCGCCGCCACGGCAAGAAGCGCCGGGATGTCAAGAAAGCCGCGCCCCTCCCCGGCAAGCAGCGCGAGCGAGGGTGGTTCGACGGTCTGCTCGTCACGTCCCATGAGTAACGTCCCTTGTTGATGGTCAAGAGTAGCCCCGCAACTGTGCAGCGCCCGGCGAGCACGAGACGTCAATTCGGCGGCGCAGTCTTTCCGAACACCCCGCCGATGGCCCGCAACAGCCAACTCGGCTGATACTTGATCCATTGGACCGCCAGCTCGTTGGCAACCCCTGCGACATGCACCGGCTTTCCCGCCATGCAGGCGCGATAGCCCTCCTGTGCGACGGTCTTCGCATCCATGATCATCATGCTCGGCAAGTTGCCGAGATTGGTGCCATGGACCATTCCGGTGTCCGTCACGCCGGGACACAACGTCGTCAGCGTGATCCTGCTGCCGCTCAATTCCTGGGACAACGCCTCGCCGAAAGACAGCACATAGGCCTTTGACGCGGCATAGACTGCAAGATTTGGCACCGGCATGAACGCCGCGACTGACGCAACGTTCAGGATCCGTCCACTGTTGCGCTCGAGCATCGGCGCGAGGAAGAGACGAGTCAATGCCGTCATGGCGACGACATTGACCTGCAGCAGCCGCAACTGGTCATCGAGGCCGATCGCGCTGACGCGTCCTTCGAGCAAGAGCCCGGCATTGTTCACCAGCAAATCGACTCGCACGCCGGCGTCCTTCAGCGAATCGTACACCGCCTGCGGCGCCGACGGCTCGCTCAGATCGGCGGCAACGATGGTCACCTTGGTGCCGTGATCGGCCTTGAGCTCGCGGGCGAGCTCCTGCAGCTTGTCGCGACTGCGCGCCAGCAGCACGAGGCTGAAGCGATTGGCCGCGAGCACGCGCGCGAGCTCGAGCCCAATGCCGCCCGATGCGCCGGTCACCAGCGCGCATTGACCTTCATTTCCGCTCACCGACATGAGGCGCCTCCCTTCGCTGCCAGAACGGTTCTGCGCAATCCACGAACGGCGCGCGCAACAAGCCGCCGCCGCGCCAGACGACGTTCGTCGCGCCGCGCCAGCTCGGCGGGCGTGCCGGCGCAGTTCCGGTCGGCAGCATATGTGCGGGAGAACCGTTCGATCGCCCGCAGCAACGCCTGGGCCTGCTCGAATTGATCGGCCGTTTCCTTCACCTCGCCGAGCGACTTGCGCAACGGCTCGAGCACCTCGATCCGGTCAACATAGCTCGACAGCCAGGCTTGCGGATCGCGATTTTGCAACGCCGGCATCACGTCACCGAACGATCTTGGCCGATCGCCATGACGACGTCGAAGGCGACGCGCTCGACCGGCTGCAGTCCGTCGACGGTTCTGAGGATGTTCCGCGATCGATAATAGTCGACCAGCGGCGCGGTCTGCTCGTTGTAGGCGTCGATACGCAGCTTGAGCGTTTCGTGATTGTCGTCGGCGCGCACCGCGCCGCCCTGCTCTCGCGCTTCACGGGCCCTCGCCTCGATCCGGTCCAGCAACACCGTCTCGTCGGCCTTCAGCTCGACGACGTGGTCGATCGCAAGACCCTCGGTATCGAGCAGATCGTCGAATCTGATCGCCTGTGCCATCGTCCGCGGGAAGCCGTCGAGCACAAAGCCACGCTGGGCATCCGCTTGCGAGATACGTTCGATCACCGCGGCGATCACGAGCTGATCGGGAACGAGGCCGCCGTTCACCATGATATCCTTGACCTTCCGTCCGATGCAGGTGCCCGCGTCGACCGCAGCACGCAGCATGTCGCCTGTCGAAAGGTGCGGTATGTCGTACTCCTCGACCAGGCGCCTCGCCTGCGTTCCCTTGCCCGCACCAGGCGGCCCCAGCAGAACGATCCTCATCGCATGTGTCCCGATATTCGCTTGATCACCGGCAGCTTTCCGACGGAGCGTCGAGCAACCCGGCTCCGTGCGAGCCGGACCGCTCGAATTGTCGTCACGCCATCGCCAGGCGCGCACTGGGGGCAGGCCGCATCGACAGCAGCAACAGCAATCCCGACAACACGTAGAGCGCCATCACGAAGTACATGCTGTAGATGTTGTCGCCGGTGCTTCGCACGATCAACCCGTTGATCGATGGGCTGATCGCCGGGCCGAGGTTGCCGAGACTGCTGATCAGCGCAAGCCCTCCGGCGGCGGCGCCGGTGGACAGATATTCGCTGGTCAGCGCGAAGAACAGCGGCGTCGCCGACGCAATTCCGATCACTGCAAAGGACAACGCGAGGATTGATCCGACGAGGTTGCCCTGCAGCATCGTGGTGATGAACAGGCCGAAAGCGGCGATCGCGACGCAGGCGGCATAGTGCCAGCGGCGCTCGTGCCACTTGTCGGAGTGACGGCCGATCAGGATCATGCCAATGACGCCGGCGGCGTTCGGAATCGCGGCATAAACGCCGACAAGGAACAGATCCTTGACACCCCAACTTTGGATCAGGGTCGGCATCCAGAACACCATTGTGTAGGTCGCGCCGAGCAGGAGCAGATAGACGAACGACAACACATAGACCTTGGGGTCCTTCAGCATCTGTCCGAACGTTCCCGACGGCTCGCTCTCGACGTCTTTCTCATCGTGCCGGAAGGCGTCTTCGAGCAAGGCTTTCTCGTCCTTCGAGAGCCACGCGGCCCGCTCGGGCTTGTCCTCGAGCAAGGCGTAAACCAGGATGCCAAGAATCAACGCCGGCAGGCCCTGGACAAGGAACAGCCACTGCCAGCCATGAAGGCCGCCGGCACCGTCGAGATACTTCAGGATCGAGCCGCACAGCGGGCCGGCGATCACGGATACGATCGTTGTCGCCGACATGAAGGTCGCGATCACCTGCCCGCGCCGCACCGACGGATACCAATAGGTGAAGTACAGGATCACGCCGGGAAAGAAGCCGGCCTCGAACACACCGAGCATGAACCTGACGATATAGAACTGGAACGGCGTCGACACGAACATCATGGCGGCTGCGGCGAGCCCCCATAGCACCATGATGCGCAGCAGGGTCTTGCGCGCGCCGATCCGCTCCAGGAGCAGGTTGCTCGGCACCTCGAACAGAAAATATCCGACGAAGAAGATGCCTGCGCCGAGACCGTAGACCGCGTCGTCGAACGGTAGCGTCTGCTTCATCTGCAGCTGCGCATAGCCGATATTGATGCGATCGAGATAGGCGATCATATAGGCGATCAGCAGAAGCGGAATCAGGCGCCAATCGATCTTCGAGAACAGGGATTTGTGCGCCGGACTTTCCAGTACCGACAGCGATCCCTTTGCGGCGGGTGGGTGCATCCTGGTTTCCTCCGAATGTTCTTTTGATACCGACGCCGTGCGAGAGACCGCGGTGGCGTTCCCAGCTCCGGCGATGTGACGCGTTGAAGGCCCGGGCGCCTAGCTGGCCCGGCTCGCCTTGTCGTTTGCGGCAGCCGGCGGCACTTCGTCTGGCTGGATGAGCGTCACCGACGCCGCGGCCGCCGATGCCGCCTTCGATTGAGCCGCAGCTTGCGTCGTCAGCTCGACGATCTCGGCCTCGACCGGAGGCAGGGCTTCGATCGCGCGCAAGGCCGCCCGGAGGTGCTCGATCATCTCGTAGGACTCGTCCTGCGTGAGCACACGCCGGCACGCGGTCAGGCCGAACTCGAGCAGGCCCGCATAGCTGTGCACCGTGATGTTCAGCGCGCTGCCGTGATACGGGATCGAGACCGGGAAATAATGCACCATCCGTGCGCCGGCCATGTAGAGATTCTGCCCCGGTCCCGGCACATTGGAGATCAGTACGTTGCCGGCTGCCGGCATGCGGCTGGCGAGGTTGGAGCGGCCAAGCAGTGAGGCGAGCCCGGTCATCAGCCACGGCGAACCTGTGATCGGCACATCGACACCGAGCACCGGCTTGAGTTCGCGCACGACCGCCTTGGCCGCCTCGGATGACGCGTGGATCGCCTTGAAGCGGGTTGGCAGGTCATCGATGTCGGTCGCCAGGTCGACGCGTACCGCCGAGACCTGGTTGTTCATCGCCTTGTCGCCTTCGGCGCGCAGGCTAACCGGTACCATCGCGATCAGGGCTTCCTTGGGCAGCAGACCGCGCTCGGCGAGGAAGCGTTGCAGCGCGATGCTGCACATCGCCATGACAATGGTGTTGACGGTACCACCGACACGTTTGCCCAGGACCTTGATGTCGGCGAGCGGCAACGACATCGTGCTGTAGGAGCGCTGATTGGTGATGGAGTCGTTGAACACCGTCTTCGGGGCCAACCCGAGGCTGAGCGAGCGCTCCCCCTTCTGCGACCGTTGGCTGGCCATCACGGTTGCAGCCGTGCCGAGCGCCTTGGCCGCTGTCGGCAGGAGTTCCGCGAGCTTGCGATATTGCTGGGCCGCGTTGTTGGCTGCCGCCTGCAATAGCTCGGTCACGCCGAGCTGGTATTGCGCGGCGGCGCGCTTGCGCCGTGGCGGCGGCACCTCGCGCATCTTGGGCGAGACATCATAGAGTACCTTGGCGAGTTCGACACCGGCCTTGCCGTCGACGCCGCTGTGATGCGCCTTGGTGTAGAACGCGACCTGGCCGTTCTCGAGGCCATCGATGACATACATCTCCCACAGCGGACGGCTGCGGTCGAGCAGCGAGGCGTGCAATCGCGCGACGAGTTGCTCGAGCTGTGCCATGGTGCCTGGCCGCCGCAAGGTGACGGTCCGCACGTGGTAGTCGAGCTCGATATCATCGTCCTCGATCCAGACCGGCTCCGCGAGCTGGAACGGCATCTGCGCCAGTTTGCGGTTCAGCAATGCCGAGAGATGGAGACGCTTGCCGAGCATCTCCTTGACATCCTCGTAGTAGTCGCCCTGATAACCCTCGGGGAGATCGAAGATCATCAGGCTGCCGACATGCATCGGCGTTTCCGGCGTTTCGAGATGCAGGAACGATGCATCCATGCTGCTGAGTTGATCCATTCTTCCCTCCCATGACATTGTGACGGCGATTGCCGTCTTGATGACCGTACGCCGATATCTCGCGCGTCACGGTCATTGCATTACGGCCGGGCTGACAGCTCTGCGCCGCTGCCGATCCGGTTCACGCAGGCGATCTCAGGCCTGCGCCCGGGCCGCGCGTTCCTCCTCGTCGTACAGCTCCTTCTTCGAAAGCTTGCCGACCGCGGTCTTCGGCAGTTCGGCGCGGATTTCGAGCGCCTGCACCATCTCGTGCTTGCCGAGCTTGTCCTTCAGGAACGCCTGCAGCTCTTCGAGCTTGAACGGCTTGGCATCCGCCTTCAGCTTGATGAAGGCCTTCGGCGACTGGCCGCGATACTCGTCGCGGATGCCGATCACGGCGACCTCCTCGACCGCCGGATATTTGTAGATCGCCTCTTCGAGGACGCGCGGATACACGTTGTAACCGCTGCACAGCAGCATGTCCTTGGTGCGGTCCACGATGAAGATGAAGCCATCCTCATCCATGTAGCCGACGTCGCCCGTGCGCAGGTAGCCGTCCGCGGTTGTCACCTCGGCAGTGGCGTCCGGCTTGTTCCAGTAGCCCTTCATCACGTTCGGGCCCTTGATGCAGATCTCTCCGCGCTCGCCGAGCGGAACATATCCGCTGCTGTCGTCGACGTTGAGGAACTTGATGACGATGCCGGGCATCGGCATGCCGCAGGAGCCGGCCTTGCGCATGGCGCCATGCTGCGCCGGCGTGTAGGTGCCGCTCGGCGAGGTCTCGGTCATGCCCCAGCCTTCGCTCAGATTGCAGCCTGTGATCGAGGCGAATTGTTGCGCCACCTCGAGCGGCAACGGCGCGCCGCCTGATCCGCAATATTTCAGCGCGCGCAGGCTGTGCTTTGGCGTCTCCGGATGGTTGATAAGCGCGGTGAACATGGTCGGCACCCCGCAGAAGACGCTAACCGACTTCGCCGAGATTTCCTCGAGCGCGGCTTTCGGATCGAACCGGACGTGTTGGATGATCTCCGCGCCCATCAGGACGCCGAACAGCACGTTCACGGAAAGCGCGTAGATGTGGAACGGTGGCAAGACAGCGAGGAAGCGCTCCTGCCCATCGACCAGCACCGGCGGCGAGCCGGCCGTCGTCGCCCGGTACTGCTGGCACGCGCTGGTCAGATTGGCGTGGGTGAGCATCGCCCCCTTCGGCAGCCCTGTCGTCCCGCCGGTGTATTGCAGCACGGCGATGGTCTCGCGCGGATTGTCGATCGGATAGGCCTGGTAGGCACCATCATTGTGGGTCAGCTGGCCGAAGCTGATGTGGTGATCATCCCAGGCGACTTCGCTCAGCTGCTTGGCCGCCTTCATCTCGTTGACGACGGTGTCGGGGTCGGCCGTGATCTCGCCAAGCGAACCGACCACCAGCTTCTTCAACCTTGTCTTGCCCAGCATCGCCGCCATCTGCGGATAGAGCGAAACCATGTCGAGCGTGATCAGGATATCGGTCTTGCTGTCCTCGATCTTGTGTTCGAGCACCTTGGCGGCGTCCAGCGGCGAGTAATTGACCGCCGTGCCGCCTGCCTTGAGGATGCCGAAAAACGAGATGATGTAGTGCGGCGTGTTGGGCAGATAGAGGCCGACATGAACGCCCGGCTTCACGCCGAGGAGCTGCAGGCCCTTGGCCACGCGATCGGTGAGCCGCCCGAGCTCGGCATAGGTGATCCGCTTGCCCATGAAATCGATCGCGGGACGATCCGGCCATTTGGCAACGGCATCGCCCAATATCTTCTGCACGGGTCCGGCAGCGATCTCGATGTCCCAGCGCACCCCGTCGGGATAGGATCGGATCCAGGGCATGTCGTTCATGAGATCTCTCCCTTCTATGGTCTCTCGGATCAGATGGCGGTCACGCCGCCGTCGACCGCGATGGTCTGGCCGGTGATGAATGCGCAGGCATCGGAGGCGAGCAGCGCGGCGACACCCTTGAGATCTTCGGGGCCGCCCTCGCGATTCATCGGCGCCATATGCGCGGTTGCGCTCTGGTCTAGCTGCGCGGTCATCTTGGTCGGGAAATAGCCCGGCGCGATCGCGTTGACGTTGATGCCGAGCGGCGCCCATTCATTGGCGAGCGTGCGGGTCAGGTTGACGACCGCGCCCTTGCTCGTGTTGTAGGCCAGCGTCGGCGTGCCTTCCGGATAGCAGCCGGTAAGGCCCTGGATCGACGCGATGTTGATCACCTTGCCGCTCCGCCGCGGCACCATGCAGCGGCGGCCGACCTCCTGGGTGGCGATGAAGATCGCAGTTACATTCAGGTTGATCACCTTGTTCCAGCCGTCGAGCGTATGCTCGATCGTGGCGGCACCCCAGGAAGTACCGGCATTGTTGACGAGGATGTCGACCGGGCCCAGCGCGGCCACGACCTGCTCGATCATCGGCGCGATTGTCTCCAGCCTGCCCATGTCGCAAACCACCGGAAGCGCCTCGATGCCAAGCCCTTTGAGGTGAGCAGCCGCGACATCAAGCTCATCCCGCTTGCGCGCGGTGATCGCGACCTTGGCGCCGAGTTCGCCCAGCACCTCGGCGATCTGAAGACCGAGACCTCGCGATCCGCCCGTGACGAGCGCGACGCGACCTGTCAAGTCCTGCAACTTGGCCAGACTCATGGCTTTCCCCCGATTGTTGGCGCCTCACACGCGCAGCACTACTTCGGCTGCAACAGCTTCTGAAGGTTCGTAAGGTTCTCCTGCATGCGCTCCTGCATGACCTTCCAGGCGTTGTTGCGCGCCTGCGCCTCCAGCTGCGACAGCTCGCGGAAATCCGCGACCGCCTTCTCCACCTGCTGCCTGGCGGTCTCCGTCTGCTTCGTCATGGCTTCACCGCTCGCGAAGCCCTTCATCGCCGCCTGCCACTGCGCGAGCGTCTCCTGCAGGATCTCGTTGCGACGGCTGACCAGCGCCTGGATGCCTTCGTAGGCCTGCCGGTTCGCCTCCACCAAGGCTTCCATGTCCTTGCGCTGCCACTCGACCAACGCGGCGACATCGAACCCGGGCAGCGCGAACTTCTCGGCCATTTTCTTCAGATCCCCGAGCCACGGCATCGCGCCCGTGCCACCTGCGTCGGATTGCCTGTCATCGGTTCCCATCGACGTCCTCCCTCTGGTGCTTGGCTTGCGGCAGCGAAATGCCGACCCGTGGACTGCGCGTCAGGCCGCCGGCCAGCGCGGCCGAAACAGGGTGAGGCTGTCATCGGCTCGATCCGGATCGGGGTACACCATGCCGCGGAGACCGCTGCGGTCGAACGGCGACCATTCATTCTCCCCCAGCGCGAGGCGGTCCGCGATGGCGTACAGCACGGCCGGATTGTGTCCGAGCCCGCAATGACTGCCTTCGACTTCGATGTTCTGTGTCCGCTCAGCATGCTGCTCGCGGCAACCCCACCACGAGACGATGCCGTCGGTGCGTGAGTAGATCGCCGTGCTCGGGACCGGCGGCGGCAACTTCATCATGTCCCTGTCGGGCCAGTCGTCGACCTGGCGCTCGCTCAGAATCTCGTAGAGACGCCAGGCATTGCTTGCCTTCGGCTCGTTGGCGAACGGGCTGCCGAGCGTGATCACCTGGCGGACCAGATCCGGTGCGCGCCGTGCGATCTCGCGCGCAAAGACGCCGCCAAGGCTCCAGCCGATCAAGCTGACCTTGCGATTGTATCGCTCGGCGAGCTCGGCCAGCCTTGCGTCCATGGCAGCCTCGACGCCGGGACGCGGTCCGCGATTGGGTCCAAGCTTCCAGCCATGGACCGCGTAGCCCTGCGCCTTCAGGTAGGCGCGCAGCGGTCGGGTCGAGATATCGCTGGCGGAGAGCCCCGGCAAGACGAGGACCGGATGTCCGTCGCCGCGCGGCGCGCGGCGAAGCAGCGGGTAGCTTGCGAAAAACGCCTGCAGCTCCCAGATCCCGCGCACTTCGAGCGCGAGCAGCAATTGCGACGGCGGCGCAGAGCGGTCGACGACCGTATTCATGTCAGAATGTCCCCTCCCGGATCACGCAGCGCGTCCCGCACGATCCGACATTTTATGATTACTGCCTTGCTCCGCGAACGGCTCCATGCGGACCCGATCGCGCAACCGCGTATTTTCTTGGTCTCAAAACGCTATCGAGCGCGTCGGACCCGTAAAAGGTGCAATTGGCCCGCTTGACCGGTTAGTTTGGGACATCCGCCAATGAATCTTGCGCGCCTGCTGCGATGCTTGATGCTCGGCCATCGCGGAAGTCCGAAGGGCTCTTACCGGTCCAGCGGGCAAAAGCGTGGCGGAAGTTCGCCGCGTCGCTGTAGTCAAGCCGCGCTGCGATCTCGTCATTGGTCATTTGCGTGTAGCGCAGATAACCGACCGCGAGCTGCATGCGGACCTCGGAGACGATCTGCCGATAGGTTTTCCGCTGCAGTTGCAGCCTGCGGCGGAACGTCCGCGGATGAATCATGAGCTCCGCCGCCATTGCCTCGATACTGGGGAAGCGGCCGGGATGCTCGACGAGCCGTCGCCGGATGTCAGCGGCGAGGCCGTCGTCCCGCGCGACATGATCGAAAAGCTGATCATAGATTCGGCCTGCCATCGCCCTGGTCATCTCGTTGGGGCAAACCGCCGGATGGTCGATCCAGACCGCGTCGAATTCCAGCGCGTTCTTGCACTGGCCGAACTCGACTGGACACTGGAAGATGTGATCGTATGTCCCAGCATACGGAGGCGGTGCATAGGCGGCGCTCAGCTTCGAGAACCGGAACGAGCTGCCATAGACGTCACGGCTCAGCGTCTGATAGGTCGCAAAGGCGAACTCGAGCGCGAACCGATAGACGTCATCGGCCGGATCGCGCGAGAGCAAGGGCTCGAGCAGGCAGCTCACAGTATTGCCCTTGCGGGTGAAGTCGATGTCGGCGACCGCTCCAAGGATGCGACCGTATTTGGCCGCGAAGTCGATGACTTCGGGTCGAGTCGGGCTGCTCAGCATGGCATAGCCATACATGCCGTAAGCCATGACATGCATTCGTTCTCCGGCGCGAAACGCGATCGCCGGATCCCGCGACAACCGCATCGCATTGCGAAAGACCGTCTCGACCTGCCGATAGGAGACGCGTACCGATGGATCTCTCAGATCGGCACTCGTCAAATTGGCCCCGCCGAGCGCGCGCGACGCGGAGATGCCGTCCTCGGCCAGGACGTCCACGACCGCAGCGATCCGTTGCGGCGAATAGCGACGCTGCAAGAGATTTGGTGACGGGTGATACACGAGCTTCCTCGTCCGCCTTCCACGCCTGTTTCCGGTCCCGCAATCCGGGAGGCTAGTAAGCCGGACCAGCCAGCGGAAGGTTCGATTGATCGCGTTTGGAGGTGAGTTCCGGACAAGACCGGCCAAAAGAAAGACCGCCGAGGGAGGCGGTCCAGGTTGGGAGAACGCGATCGCGAGCGCAACGACGGCGCCGAGCTTACGCGCGCTTCGGCCGCACAAAAGGTTCGATTGAACCAGTTTGCCGGTGAACTACGGACAGGGCCGGCGAAGCCGCCCCCTAGGCTGTCGCGGGGTCTAAAGACCCTCGTCGCCCCGGAATTCAGATGGATTCCTGCCGGTCCAGCGCGAAAAGGCGTGGCGGAAGTTGGCCGCGTCGCTGTAGCCGAGGCGGCTCGCGATCTCCTCATTGGTCATGCGCGTCTTGCGCAGATACTCGATCGCGAGCCGCATGCGCACCTCTGCGAGCAGGCCGCGATATGAAGTTCCCTCCGCCTCGAGCCTGCGCCGCAGTGCGCGGGGATAGATGTCGAGCTGCTCGGCGATCGCCTCGATACTTGGATAGCTGCCCGGCTGCTCGATCAGTATCCGACGGATATCGGCGGCAACGCCGCCGGCGCGGTTCACCTCGCCGAGGATCTCCTCGCACATCTCCCGCGCCATGGCGTGGGTACGCGGATTTGCCAGCGCCCGCGGGCCGTCATTGCGTACGTATTCGTATCCGCAATGATGTTGATTGAACAGGACCGGGCATCCAAAAAGACCGCGATACGCCGCGGTGGACGGCGGCGGTGCATAGTCGAGCAGCACGCGCGAGAACCCGAAGCCCTGACCGGAGCGGTCGCGAATGGTCGTCAGATGCGCGGCCAGTGCGAACTCCACCGCGAAGCGATGCACACTCTCGGTCGGATTCGGCCAGTGCATGGGCTGGAACGTCGCCACCACCGTCTCGCCATCATAAGAGAGGCCGAAATCGCAGAACGGACCCACCACGCGGATATATCGCGCAGCGAAGTCGCGGGCCTCGGCGTGCGTTGCGCTGCTCAGCAGCGCGTATCCGTACATGCCATAGGCGGTAACATGCATTCGCGCTCCGGAGCGCAGCGCGATGGCGGCGTCCCTTGCCAGCCGCAGCGCATTGCGGATCACCGTGTCGAGCTGCCGATAGGATATTCGCGTCGTATGGGACTCGAGCTGGCCGATCACAAGCCCGGTGCCGTCGAGAACCTCAGATGGATCAATACCCTGCTCGCGAAGCTCGGCCGCGATGGCCGCGATCGAATGCGGCGGGAATATTCGCTGCGCGAAGCTGGGTTGCATTCGGCTCGGCGATTGGCTTGCGTGCGAGTCTTGCCTAGTCATTCCGATCGCATGTCCCTCGCATTCCGCGCGTTCCTGCTCCACGATTGATTTACCGCTCCAAACGTAAGCCCGATCACGTACGCGACGCAATGATCGGGTGCCCGCGCGCTGCACGCGCCGCACTCCGCGTCCGGAAGTCACCCGGTCGGCGGTCCAATCGCACCTTTCTCCGCCTCGCGGGATCGCTAGGCTCGCGATGCCTTGCTCGACAACCGGCACGCAGCCGGAGGGCCGCACGGACCACGGCAAGCGCTATCAAGGGAGGAGCGGATGCGACGGGAGGACATTCTCAAGCAGCTGACGACGCCAATCGGCTCCCCGGCATTTCCCCGCGGACCGTTTCGCTTCAACAACCGCGAATACCTCAACATCCTGTATCGCACCGACATCGAGGCATTGCGCGCCGTCGTTCCCGAGCCGCTGGAGATCGACGATCCGCTGGTCCGCTGGGAAATCATGCGGATGCCCGACACCTCTGGTCTCGGCGACTACACCGAATGCGGCCAGGCCGTCCAGGTGCGCTTTGGCGACGAAAAGGGTGAGTACCTTCACGCGATGTACCTCGATAGCCTGCCGGCGCTGGCGTCCGGCCGCGAAATCAGCGGCTATCCCAAGGTGATCGGCAAGCCGAAGCTCTACATCGATTCCGATACACTGGTCGGCACAATGGATTACGGCAGCCTGCGCGTGGCCACCGCGACGATGGGTTACAAGCACCGCGCGTTGGATCTCGAAAAAGCAAAGGCCGAGATCTGCGTACCGACCTTCATGCTGAAGATCCTGTGGACCTATGACAGTCCGAAGCCGGCGGGCGAGCCGCGCATCTGCGAGCTGCTGCGCTCCGAGATCACCGACATCACCGTCAAGGGCGCCTGGACCGGCCCGGCCCGGCTGGAGCTGTTCGCCCACGCATTGGCCCCGATGGCCGATTTTCCGGTGCGCGAGATCGTCGCGTGCAGCCACATCATGACCGACTTGACGCTGTCCCGCGCCAAGCGTTGCCACAACTATCTCGATCAGCCGCGGTAAGCGTACACGTCGGAGAAAGCCATGCCATCATCCGCAGATCGCGCCGCGGCGCTCAACCGCTATCGTAATGTGTGCGTCATAGGGGCCGGCGTCATCGGCTCCTCCTGGGCGGCGCTGTTTCTCGCGCACGGACTCAATGTCGTGATCAACGATCCGCAGCCCGACATCGAGGCCACGACCAAGGACGCCCTGATCAAGATCGCGCCGACATTGCTGAAGCTCGGCCTGCCGCATGAGGGGTTGGAGCGCAACCTGCGCTTCGAGCCGGATCTCGCGCGCGCCGTCGCCGGCGCCGACCTCGTGCAGGAGAACGGCCCGGAGAAACCCGAATGGAAACAGCAGCTCTGGGCGCGGATCGAGGCAGCGGTGCCGAGGCATGCGTTGCTGTTGTCCTCGAGCTCGGCACGGCCGGCCACCGAGCAGGCGCGGGAGATGAAGGATGCAAGCCGGCTGCTCGTTGGCCATCCCTTCAACCCGCCGCACTTGATCCCGCTCGTCGAGGTCGTTCCCGGCGAACACACCGATCTGCAGGCGACCGCCGACGCCGTGGCGTTCTACGAGGCGCTCGGCAAGGTGCCGCGCGTGCTCAAAAAGGAAATTCAGGGCTTTGTCGCCAACCGGCTCCAGCGCGCGATCATGCGCGAGGCTTGCTATCTCGTGCAGGAAGGCGTTGTCACGGTCGACGAGTTGGACGACATCGTCACCAGCTCGATCGGGTTGCGCTGGGCCGTGAACGGGCCGTTCAGCTCGTTCCACATGGGCGGTGGACCGAAGGGGCTCGAATCGTTCTTCCAGCACCTCGGCAAGAACATGGCCGCGTCGTTCAAGATGATTCCGCAGGTCGATCTCGACGAGGCGCTACAGCGCAGGATCATCGACCAGGCCGCGGTATCTTTCGGCAGGACACCGATCCCGCGGATGGAGCGTGAACGCGACGACACGCAGGTGGCGCTGTTGCACGTGCTGGCGGCACGCGACGGCAGGGATCGCACATAGTCGGCTCGGCCTTAGGGCTGCGCGCGCTCGCAGACACAGGCGGTCGCTCTTCTTTCGGAATCCAGACGAGCCTGGGGTGATCCTCGGGCATCAAGCGGAGACGGACTCACATGAGCATCTTCGAAGGTTTGAAGGTCATCGACTGCGGCAGCTTCATCGCCGCGCCAACCGCCGCGACACTGTTGGGAGACTTCGGCGCCGACGTGATCAAGATCGAACCGCCCGGCGCCGGCGACGCGTTCCGTCAGGTGCCGAAACTTCCGGGCATGCCGAGATCCGACCACCCCTATGGCTGGTTGCTCGATAACCGCAACAAGCGCGGCCTTGCGCTCGATCTATCGAAGCCTGAGGGCCAGGCGGTTCTGCATCGCCTGGCCTCCACCGCCGATGTATTCATCACCAATTATCCGCTCGCCGTCCGCAGGAAACTCGCGATCAGCTACGAGCGGCTTGCCGCAGCGAATGATCGGCTGATCTACGCATCCTTCACCGGCTATGGCGAGACCGGCGACGAGGCAGGAAAGCCGGGCTTCGATGTCACTGCCTACTGGGCTCGTTCAGGCCTGATGGACATGGTGCGGAGCGACGCCAGCACGCCGCCGGCGCGGGCGCTCGCCGGCATGGGCGATCACCCGTCGGGCGTTTCGTTGTTCGCGGCCGTTGCGGTGGCGCTGTATCAGCGCGAGCGCACCGGCCGCGGCACCCAGGTCGGCTCCTCGCTGCTCGCCAACGGCGTCTGGTCGAACGGTATCATGGCGCAGGCGGCGCTGTGCGGGGCGACGTTCACGCCGCGGCCGCCGCGCGAGAATTTGTTCAATGCGCTCGGCTGCTATTACCGCTGCCGCGACGGCCGCTGGCTGCTGCTCGCGATCGTCAACGAACAGCGGGACTTTCCGACCGTAGCGAAATGCCTCGGCCTCGACGACCTGCTCACCGAGCCGCGCTTTGCCAAGCAGGCCGATCGTTTCGCCCGTTCCGCGGAACTGATCGCTCTGTTCGACGCGGCGTTCGCGACACGGGACCGGGACGAATGGCGGGCCCGCCTCGATGAAGCAGGAATCGTCTTCGAATGCGTTGCCGAGATGGGCGACCTGTGCACCGACCGGCAAATGCTGTCGGCCGGCGTGCTGGTGCCGTTCGAGAACGACGAGATGCTGACCATCGACAGCCCATTCTTTGTCGACGGTGCAACCAAGGTAAAGCCGCGCAAGGCGCCCGCGGTCGGCGAGCACAGCACGCAGATCTTGCGCGAGGCCGGCTACGATGACGCGGCCATCACCGGGATGCGCGAAAGCAAGATCCTGGCATGATGCCCTGACCACGAGGCGACGCCTGCCGCCTTCATCGTGCGCATGAGAAAAGGCCGCGCCCTCGGGTGAGGAGCGCGGCCAGTCTCGAGGCGCCCGAACCGGGGGGCACCACAGCGGCGATGCGGCGCAGCTGGGGTTCGGAGGACGCCCCCGAGCAGAAACGATCAGCGCCCGACGCGTCCCCTACTCCTTGATCAGCCATCGCGCTTACTGTCGAAGGTCAATCTATGCGTGGAGTTCGACCACGAGGAGGTTCGACGAGGCCGGTTCGGAGGTGACTTATGGACAGCGCGCGGTGACGAGCGGCCAAACGCGGCGCGTCATGCCCGCACGGCCTTCACATCGGCGAAGAGACCCGGAAATCGGATGGGCTCTTGCCGGTCCAGCGGATGAAGGCATGCCGGAAGTTGGCGGCGTCGCTATAGCCCAGCCGGTTTGCGATCTCCTCGTTGGTCATCGCGGTCTTGCGCAGATATTCGATCGCAAGCCGCGTCCGCACCTCGGCGAGCAGCTCACGATACGATGTATCTTCCGCTTCGAGCCTCCGCCGCAGCGCGCGAGGATGCATCGAAAGCCTCTCGGCGATCGCCTCGATGTTCGGATACCTGCCGGGCTGCTCGATCAGCACCCGCCTGACATCGGCAGCGATCCCGCCCGCATGATTGACCTCGGACAACACCTGCTCGCACATCTCGCGCGCCATTCCGTGGGTGCGAGAATCCGCCAACGCCACCGGCCCGTCGGCCTGCGACAGCTGGTACCTGTACTCGTTGCCGCGCTGGCGAAACAAGACCGGACAGTCAAAGATCACCTGGTAGGCGCGGGCATGCGCCGGTTCGCCATAGGCGAGGGAAATCTGCGAGAAGCGGAATGACTCGCCCGCCAGGTCCTTCATCGTTGTCAAATGCGACGAAAGGGCGAACTCGGCCGCGAAGCGATGCACGTCCTGCGTCGGATTCGGCCAATGCAACGGCTCGAACGCACAGACGACCGCCGCGCCGTCATACGAGTATTTCGCATCGCACAGCGGGCCAACGACCCGAAGGTATCGATTGGCGAAGGCGCGCGCATCGTCATAGGTCGCGCTGCTCAGCAACGCATATCCGTACATTCCGTGCGCCGTCACCCGCATGCGCTGTCCGGCACGGAGTGCAACGGTCGGCTCGTTGGACAGCCGCAATGCATTGCGAACCACGATGTCGATCTGCCGGTACGAGATGCGCGTCGTGTGCGCTTCGAGCTGATCCTCGGTCAAGCCGGTGCCCGCCAGCGCTACGGACGATCGAACCTGTTGCCTGCCGAGCTCGGCAATGATGGCAGCAATCAACTGCGCCGAATACACATGCTGGTCGAAATCCGGCGGCAATTGGCATTCCGGCACGGCGTCTCGCAGGCGCCTTCCAGCGCTCATGGTCGTCCTCCTCCCTAGGCCTGGAGTCTTGCTCAAATCGAAATCATTCGCAATGCTGGCGGCAGCCAGCCGGCTTCCCCTATCCCCAGCCTCGGGCAGCGCACGCTCGGGTCGTATCCAAGGATGCCGAATTGGGTCGCGAGGTGTTTCGTCGATGCCGCCGTGTTTCCGGTCAGCATTCCACAACGTTCACCGCGAGCCCGCCCAGCGACGTCTCCTTGTATTTGGACTTCATGTCTTCGCCGGTCTGCAGCATCGTCTTGATGACGGCATCAAGCGAGACATAGTGCTTGCCGTCGCCACGCAGCGCCATGCGAGCGGCGTTGATGGCCTTGACCGCCCCCATCGCATTGCGCTCGATGCAAGGGATCTGCACCAGGCCACCGACCGGGTCGCAAGTGAGACCGAGATTGTGCTCCATCCCGATCTCCGCGGCGTTCTCGACCTGGGCCGGCGCACCGCCGAGCACGGCCGTCAGGCCGCCTGCGGCCATCGAGCAAGCGACGCCGACCTCGCCCTGACAGCCAACTTCCGCGCCGGAGATCGAGGCATTCGCCTTGTAGAGCATGCCGATCGCAGCCGCGGTGAGCAGGAAGGTAACGACGCCGTCATCGGTCGCGCCCGGACAGAACTTGACGTAGTAATGCAGTACCGCCGGGATCACGCCGGCGGCGCCGTTGGTCGGCGCGGTCACGATCCGCCCGCGCGCTGCATTCTCCTCGTTCACCGCCATCGCAAAGGCATTGACCCAATCCATCGCCGCCAGCGGATCGACACTCTCGGTGTCGCTGTTGCGGGCCGACAGTTCGCGATAGAGAGCCGGCGCGCGACGGCGAATGTTCAGCGGCCCAGGCAGCGGTTCAGCCGCGCCCGCATTGTCGATCCCGAAGCCGCGGTCGACACATTGCTTCATCGTCTCCCAGATCTTCAGGAGACCGGCACGGACGTCAGCGTCGGTGCGATGCACGCACTCGTTGGCCAGCACCATGTCGGCGATCGAGCGCCCGCTCGACTGCGCACGCGCGACCAGTTCGGCGCCGGTGCCGAAAGGATACGGCCAAGCCGGAAGCTCGCCGCCTGCGGCGCCAGCCACGTCGCCCAAGCCACGCTCGATCACGAACCCGCCACCGATCGAGAAGTAATAGCGTTCCGCCAGCAGACTGCCGTCGGCCGCGAACGCCAGGAGGCGGATTCCGTTAGGATGTTCCGGCAATGCGCTGTCGGGCTTGAACACGATATCGCGCCCGCGCCGGAACGGGACCGGGTGAACATTGAGCAGCCGCAATTCGCCGGAGCGCCGGATGTCCGCAAGCTGCGGCGCCACCTGGGCCGGATCGATGGTATCGGGCTTTTCGCCGAGCAGGCCGAGGATCACGCCGAGATCGGTCGCATGCCCGCGCCCGGTCGCGCCCAGCGAGCCATAGAGGTCGGCGCGGACCTGCACGGTCTTCGAAAGAAGACCATCGCGCTCGAGCGCGCGGACGAATTGTCCGGCCGCGCGCATTGGCCCCACCGTATGCGAACTCGAGGGGCCGATACCGATCTTGAATATGTCGAAGACCGAAAGCATCAGGCAGCAGGCAGTTGTTGCTTCACCAGCTCGACCCAATACGCGGCGCCGAGCGGCAGGATGGCGTCATTGAAATCGTAGTATGGATTGTGCAGCGGCGGATCATTGGCGGTCTCGCCCGCGCCGATGCAGATGTAAGCGCCCGGACGCTCTTGCAGCATGAAGGCGAAATCCTCCGATCCCATCGCCGGCTTGATGTCGGTTTGCACCTGTTCGACGCCGACGAGGTTTGCGGCTGCCGACGCGGCGGCATCGGTTTCCGCGGGCGTGTTGATCACCCCCGGATATCCCCGCACGTAGCTCAGATCGACTTTTGCGCCATGGGTTTGCGCCACGCCGGCACAGACCTGCTTCATGGCGGCCTCGACCTGATTCTGTATCTCGGCGTCCAGCGTTCTCACCGTGCCGCGCAATGTGACGGTTTCGGGCACCACGTTCCAGGTGTCGCCGCCATGGATCTGGGTAACGCTCACGACGGCGGCGTCCATTGCGCCGATGCGGCGGCTCACGATGCCTTGCAGTGCGGAGACGAGGTCGGCTGACACCAGGATCGGGTCGATGCCCTTTTCCGGCGTCGCGGCATGGCAACCGCTTCCGGTCACCACGATCTCGAAAGTATCGAGAAAGGCCGTCGCAATGCCGGTCCGGATCGCGAATTTTCCGCGCGGGATATTCGGAATGTTGTGCATCCCGTAGACCGCGTCGGCCGGAAACATCTTGAACAAGCCCTCCTCGACCATCTTCTTGCCGCCGCCTTCGTTCTCCTCGGCAGGCTGGAAAACGAAATGGACGGTGCCGCGGAACGGCCGGTGACGGGCGAGCTGCACGGCAGCTCCAAGCAGCATTGTGGTGTGGCCATCGTGGCCGCAGCCGTGCATCTTGCCGGCGCGGGTTGACTTGTGGGCGCGGTCCCCCAGTTCCTGGAGATCAAGCGCGTCCATGTCGGCGCGCAGCGCGATCGTCGGGCCCTCGCCGTTCGTCAGCGTTCCGACCACGCCGGTTCCGCCGAGGCCGCGATGGACCGGGATCTGCATCTCCATCAGCGCATCGGCCACGAGCTGGGCCGTGCGGTGCTCCTGGAACGCGGTTTCCGGGTTGGCATGGATGTCATGACGCCAATCCAGCATCCGGGCACAGATATCGTCGGCGATTCCAAACTTCTTTGACATGCGTTGGTCCACCTGTTCGTTGGTTAGCGATGGAAGAATTCGGCGATCAATGTCGCACCGAGGAACGTGCCCGCGGCGGCCGTCAGCGAGACCACCACGATACGCCAGCTCAGCTTCCTGAAGATCGGAAGATCCTTGGCGACCGAGAAGCCGGCGAGCGTCAACACGGGGGTCGTGAAAGCCAGGAAGTTCAGCTTGTCGACCGAGCCGATCATCGCGTTGGAGAACGGCAGCAGGCCGGGAATACCGAGCACGGTGGTGACCACGACCAGGATCAGGATGTGCGGCACCTTCGACAGCAGACGGGCGAGGACGTCGACCAGCAGCACGACCGCGAGCACGACCAGGAGACCTGCCCCCGACTCCAGCAGCGGAACCTTGTAGGTGAGCGAATTGCCGATCAGGACGCCGCCCGCGACGGTGATCCAGGCGAGCAGCGAGTCAAAGAAGCCGAAGGTACCGTGCTTCGTCTCGCCGGCGCTGGCGATCGAGGGCCCGAGGTTTCCCGACGCGAAGTTCGAGAACCGGCCGAGCACGGGCTCCAGCCTGTCATACAGCCAGGAACACACCGGCAGCGAGAAGAACAGGGCGAAATAGAAGCCGAGGACGGCGGTCATCAGGTTCGCCGCCGAGGCGATCGCAATCAGCTCCTTCGCCATCTCGGGCGGATTGTGGCCGTTGATGGTGCCGATCGCGGCCGCCATCATGCTGCCCGAGCCGACGCCCGCGCCCATCGCGAGCGACCGCGGATCGAAAATGTGCAGGCTGGCGACGAAGCCGGCCAACAGCGCGATGAACAGTGCGCCGAGCACGGTGCCGGTGATGTACTCGGCCAGCACGCCGCGCCCTTCGGCGGAGTTCATGCCGTATTTCTCGCCGATGATCACCATGTTGCCTTCACGGCCGATCGAGAAGGTCGCGCCGACCGCTTCGCGCTTGACGCCGAGCAGGAGCGCAATCGGCAGGCCGAGGACGAGCGTGCCGAAGGTGTGCCCGAGCTCCTGGAAGATCAACGCCCAGCCGGCCTTCTGCACCTCCGGCAGCGCGCCGCCGACCGTGAAAGCCATCTTGATCACGAAGAGCAGCAGGCCTGCGGTGAGCAGTTGTCCCGCATAGGTCTGCAGGCAGGGCCCGATCCGCGCGGCGGCAGGCAGATAACGTGCTGAGAGGCCCCATGCGGCCGCGATCAGCAGCGCCCACACCATCGGTTGAAGCAGCACCTTGCCCGGCCCGATCTGGAACTGGACGATCCCGATCGTCTCGGCGACGGCAACGATGATCAGAACGGCAACGAACAGCGTGAGCTTGCCGGTGCTTGCGGGATTGACCGCCTGGGCGGCCAGGTCTGCGGAAGGCGAAGAAGTCGACGTCATGATGCTGGACACCTCCAGAAAATGATTGCGAGGCAATGCGGTGAACGGTGAACCAACTTGCCCGCGCAGCATCGGGGAGAAAGCATCTTGCATCAATGATCGTGTCGTCCAGTTTTTGTTGCATTTTTTGCAACACTGGCAAGACGAAAATCCGGCTCGAAAGCCGGCATGACCGCGACCGTTACCATCATCGATGCGAACGGTGCGAGGACGGCGAAGCCGTTCCTCGGCTAGCCCCCGTGCTAGTCGATCGCTCCGGACGAGCCGCCTGGTTCGAGCTTCTGCACATCCGCCACGTTGACGCCAAGCACGACGATGTCGTGCGTTTTGCCCTGAAGGTCTTTCACTTGGTCGCGCAACAGAGCTTCGGCGCGGAAGCCTAATGCTTCGAAAATCGCGATCGCGCGGGTCTGGTCGGACGTCATCTGCACGGTCAGGCGTTCCAGGCCCATCGACAGTGCGAGGTCAAACGCCTCATTGGAAAGAGCCCGTCCGATGCCGGTGCCGCGCACATGCGAGGAGATCACGGTCCTGATCTCGCCGACATGGGCCGACCACGACATGGGATCCCGCACGATCGTGCCGCACCCCACGACGATGTCGTCCTTGACCACCAGCAGGCTGACGATCGAGCCGCGCTCGATCTCCTTGATCCATGCCGAGAGCACCTTCGGCTCGCGGATATTCCGCGGCAGGAACAGCATGTCGTGCACGGCAAGCGCGTTGGCAAACTTCAGGACGGCGGCCTCGTCGGCAGGCCCCATCAACCGAAACTCGACGCCCCCGCTCTCGAAGTTGACGCGACGCGGATAGGATCGCATCTTGGTATTCCTCATGCAGATCGCTCACTCAATCCGAAATCCAGACTTCGCCGCGACCACCTTGCGGGGATCGCAGCGCTTTTTCGGCCTGTCCTGCACGCAGGAGCCAGATCAGGCAAGCCGAGTGTAGCAATGTCCTAATATAACTCTTGAAACGGCCCGTTTGCACCTTTCCGTCTCGATATGAGCACATAAGCCTGGCGACAATGACCATGAGCGCTCCCAACGACAACCTCGAACGACCGCTCCATGAAATGCTGCGGAGGCATGCCCGTGAGCGGCCGGAGAAACCGGCCTGCATCTGGTATGGCCGCGCCATCACGTTCCTCGAGCTCGACCGTGCGAGTGATGCATTCGCGGCGCGCCTGCAACAGCTCGGCGTCGCCAAAGGCGAGCCGGTCGCACTGTTCATGAACAATTGTCCGCAATACCTGATGGCGCAATTCGGCATCCAGAAGATCGGCGCCATTGCCTCGCCCTGCGGGGCGCTGAACAAGGAGCACGAGCTCGCCTACCAGCTCGACGATCTCGGCGCGCGCGTGATCGTCGCGGCCGAACCGCTATTGCCGATCGTAGGTCAGGTCCGCGACAAGACGAAGCTCGAGCATGTCTTCGTGGTCCGCTACCCCGACCTGCTGCCCGAGCGGCCACCGATCGGCGTTCCGGACGAACTGCTCGCATCCGGCTCCGAGCCGGACGGTACGGCCGGCGAAATTGAGGACTTTCTCTCCGTCGCTGCAAGCGGCGCGTCGCCCCGCGATGTCGCGATCGACATGAACGATACCGCGCTGATGATCTACACGTCAGGCAGCACGGGCCGGCCCAAAGGGGCGATGCTGTCCTATCGCAACGTCATCTTCAAGACGGCCGCGACCGTGAACTGCAACGGGATCGGCACCGATGACGTCCTGCTCTCGATCGCGCCGCTTTATCATATCGCCGGCATGGTGATGGGCGTGAATGCACCGGTCTACGCCGGCGCGACGTCCGTGCTGCTGTACCGGTTCGATCCGCTCGTGACGGCACAGGTGATCGACCGCTATCAGGTAAGCTGGTGGTACAGCGTGGCGCCGATGAACGTCGCGATCACGCAGCTCCCGAACATTTCCGACTTCGCGCTGAGGAGCCTCCGCGTCAATCCCGTGACCAGTTTCGGCATCGACTGGACCGAAGCGCTTGCCAGACAATGGCAAGCCGTCGCACCGAACTGCGAGAGCTTCGAGGCGGCGTACGGGCTGACCGAGACCCACACGGTGGACACCTTCATGCCGCGCACTTCAGTTCGCTGGGGCACCCATGGCAGACCGGTGCCCGGCAACGAGATCCGGATCGTCGATCCCGACTCCGGCGCAGACAAGCCAGCCGGCGTCCCGGGCGAAATCGTGATCCGCGGCCCGGGCGTATTCAAAGGCTACCGCAATCGTCCCGACGCGACCGCGGAGGCGCTGCGCAATGGCTGGCTGCACACCGGCGACATGGGCCGCCTCGATGCCGACGGCTATCTGACCTTCATGGGTCGCTTCAAGGAGATGATCAAGGTCTCCGGCTACAGCGTCTTCCCGGAAGAGGTCGAATCGATTCTGAACAAGCACCCCGACGTGGCGGCGTCAGCCGTGATCGGCGTGCCCGACGCAACGAAGGGCGAGGTGGTCAAGGCCTTCATCGTCCTGACCCCGCGTGCCGAACTGGACACCGCCCAGCTCGTGGCGTGGGCGCGCCAGAACATGGCGCCTTACAAGGTGCCGCGCGATGTCAGCTTCGTTACCGAGTTGCCGCGCTCACCGGCCGGCAAGCTGTTGCGGCGGTTGCTGAAGGACTGACGCTGCAGCGAACTTGCCCCGACCGGCCGACGGCGCCAGCCAAAAATCCCGATCGGCCATGTCCCAAAATCACTCCCGATTTGGTCCGACAGCACCTTTTCGGGAATCGATGTCCATGTTGGACATGTCGTTTTGGATCCTCGGCGATTCATCGATAAAGAGCAAATTGCAGCCTGCGACATGTTCAGTCACGACCACGAATGCTCGGGCATCAAGTACCAGCGATGCATGAAACGGATGATCGAAGCGCTCAGAGAAGAACTGACGCTGCAAGGCATCATCGGTCAGGGGACCACCACGGATCTGCGGGTAGACATCGTCAGCCTGGCCGAAACCGCACTCATGGCGTGCGATTTCGATAAGGTCGCGGACTGATGCGGCCACTTGAGCAGAATCAAGACCTTCGTTCGCGAATGAACAAGCTGGCCGCCAGCTACGGCCGGAAAATGGGGTTTCGCCTACCGTCAAAAGTCTGCCGCGTCCGCAATGGAGAGGCTTCGCGCTATCCCCTATCCCTCTCCCAGGGCAGTTGCGGAACGAAGAACTTCAGGAGGTAGTCGATGAAAAAACGCACTTTGGGAGCCACATGATGTGTTGCCGGATAAACCGCCGCGATCGTATATGGCGCCTGGACAGCGTTTGGGAGAACCGGAATTAATCTGCCCTGCCGCAGAGCTCCTGCCGCCAGAAACTCTGGAAGCGATGCGATCCCCAAGCCAGCAATCGCCATATCCCTAATCGCGTCGCCATTATTTGCGACAATGCGGGACCGTATTGACAACGAGATCGCCCGCCGCCCCTTGCCTTCCCTTTCGAAGCGCCAGAATCGATTAGCGTGGACATAGGCGTAGTCAATACACGTATGTTCTGCCAGTTCGGCGACGCTCTTCGGAAGACCGTACTGTTCCGCATAGTTTGGACTACAACACATAACTCGCGCGCACTCACCAAGCCTACGCGCTTTTAAGCTTGAATCCCGCAGATCCCCTATTCGGATGCCAAGATCGTACCCTCCACGGACGAGATCGACGTGACGGTCCTCGTAATCGATCGCGAGTTCGAGGTCTGGGTGGCGCCGCGCAAACTCGGCAATCACCGGTCCAAGATACATTATCCCGAACGACATTGGCGTTGTGACGCGCAACTGTCCGCGCAAAGAACTCCCGAGGCGCCCTGACAAGCTCTCTGCCGTCTCGCTGATCTCATGTAAGAGAGGGACCATCCTTTCGTAGAATGCCCCACCGCTATCCGTAGGTCGCAGCTGACGCGTCGAACGCTGAAACAACTCCACACCCAGGGCGTCCTCCAAGTCGCTGATGCGCTTACTGATCACCGACTTCGACAGGTTCATGCGATCGGCCGCGGCGGTAATGCCGCCCGCTTCCATCACACGCACAAACGTTACGATGTCATCGAAGCGCCACTTCATTGTTCGATCGTAACGAACATTATCAGCGTTGTGAAGCAACGTGCTTCGCGCCAATGCTGAGGGGATGCTGTAGGGTCTCCTTCAAATCATGCCTCCATTCATATGGAGGCCCTCCCACTCCAGTAAGGTACTAAACTCTGCTTCGAGCAGGGTCGAGCCGGAGACTTTTCCGCGCCTCCTTCGCCTGCTCCATCCGATCCTTGGAAGCCGCTCAAGCGAAAGATCGTTCGCAACCTTCACGACATTAGCGCAGCGAACGACTGACCAAGGAAATGGCCACAGATCGCGCGCAGCCCCGCTCCTGCCGGGCAGTGGAGCACGTTGCTCCCGTCAGGACGAGGGTCCCAATCGACACCAGGCTCACCTCAAACCCCGAATGTTCACGAGTGGTCTTCTATCCGCATACAACCGTTCGACCAACCAGAACACGAAGTTCGTGAATTAGAGCTTTAGTCCGATTCTGAAACGATACTTAGTACTAATCAGTACGGTATGGCGCTGACAAGATATGGCGTGCCGTGTCCAACATCACTTCTCAAGGAATCGGATATGACCAGCGAAATTGTCCGCGATCCTCTAAAGGATCACCTTCTTACGCCGCAGAATTCCGCATTCATCATCATCGACTATCAGCCGATCCAGGTCAGTTCGATCCGCTCGATGGATCAAAAGGAGCTTGTGTTCAATATCGTGCATACGGCCAAGGCCGCAATCAATTACAACCTTCCCATCGTTCATTCGACAGTGAATGTGGCGACCGGCAGAAACAAGCCACCGATCCAGCCGATCATGGACGTGCTGGCGGCGTATCCCACCTACGACCGCACATCAATCAACAGTTGGGAAGATGTCGAGTTCAAAAAGGCCGTCGTGGCGACGGGTCGCAAGAAACTCGTCATGACCGCGCTTTGGACGGAGGCATGCCTCGCATTCCCGGCGCTTGATGCTCTCGATGAGGGCTATGAAGTCTATGTTGTCGTCGACGCTGTCGGAGGCACCTCTGTCGCGGCTCACGAAGCGGCGCTTCGACGCGTAGAGCAGGCTGGCGCCAAGCTGATCAGCAAAACGCAGCTCTACTGCGAACTTCAGCGTGACTGGGTACGCGAGAAAACTGTCCCCGGCTTCATGGACGTTTTCCAGAATTGGGACGGCTCGAATCCCGAAATGGATTTCAAGGGCTAGAGATTCTGTAGGAATGGCCAACGTGGGCGCTGAAGCCGAGCGTAACGCGCGGATGATGATGGCTGTTATCCGCTCTGAGGCGAGACGAACCAGCGACGGCGCGATCTGAACGAAGGCCGTGGACGAGCCTTCGCATGCAGAGAGGAGGGTAATCGGACGCAAGTGCTCTGATGCTGCGGAGGCCAAGGCAGGTCGATGCGGTCGGATCCCACGACTACAAAATAGTGGCGATTAAAATCAAAACTGGGGGAAATGAAATGATGATGCATCACCTGCTGCACCTCTCTCTCCTTTCAACCAATTCGTGTCAGGCTTTGGTCCGATCGCGGGCATTCCTGATACCCGTGATGGCAAGCCTGATGGCGCTATGCGTCAGCCCTGATCCGGCGCTCTCGGCGCAGCCGACCACGCAGGGTCCAACCCAAGCGGAATTGGATCGCGCGGATACCGACTCCGTCAACTGGCTCACTGACAACAAAGGCTATATGGGAACTCGCTTTTCGACGTTGTCGGAAATCAATCCGCGCAATATTCGCAACCTCAGGGAGGTCTGCTCCTTTGACATCGGAGAAACGGGCTCGTTTCAGAACGGGCCGATCGTCTACGACGGCTTGTTGTACACGACGACCGGTCTGACCACGGTCGCCATCGACGCCGCGACGTGCGCAAGGAAATGGGAGTATCACTACAAGGCCAGCCATGTGCTCGTGTCGAACAGCAAGGGGCCGGCGATCGCCGGCGGCCGCGTCATTCGCGGTACGCCCGATGGCCATCTGATCGCGCTGGATGCAAAGACAGGCGCATTGCTGTGGGATCAGCAGATCATGGATCCGGTGAACGGCGAATACGCAACGGCTGCGCCGCTCGTCTGGAACGATATCGTTTTCATGGGCAAGGCCGGCGCAGACCGTGGTATCCGCGGCGAGATGATGGCGTTCGGTGCTGACGACGGCCACAAGATGTGGAGCTTTCACGTCATCCCCTCGGCGGGCGAGAAGGGATCGGAGACGTGGAAGAATCCGCCAAGCATCGAGCATGGCGGCGGTTCGCTCTGGACGACATTTGCGCTCGATTCAGCCGCCGGCCTGCTGTTGCTGCCGGTAGGTAATCCAGGGCCGGACTTCGACAATGATTCCCGACCCGGCACCAACCTTTTCACGAATTCTCTGGTCGCGCTCGATGCCCGGTCCGGAGAGCTGAAATGGTGGCATCAATTGCTCGCGCCTGACGATCGGGATTGGGATACGGCCGTCACCGCCGCCATTGACGCGGCCGACGGCAGCAAGCTGGCGATGGCCGCGGGCAAGGACGGCGTGGTTCACATCGTTGACCGGATCACGGGCGAGCTGAAAGCGGGCGCGCCGCTAGTCACACGCTATCAGAACACGACGGGCCCAGTGCCCACTGGAAGCGGCATACGTCTGTGTCCGATCGCTGCCGTGCAATGGAACGGACCGGCCTACAGCCCTGAAACCAAGTTGATGTACATGAACGGGATCGACTGGTGCGCGCAGGCGATCAAGGGACCGACGCCGGTCGCAAAGCCGGGTCAGGAATATCTGGGCTGGGCGAACTATTACGGAACACGCGATCCCGTCGATGAGGCGTTCGGGCTGGTCAATGCAATCGATCCAACGACAGGGAATGTCGTTTGGCGCGCCAAGACGAAATCAATTCCACTTGGCGGCGTCGTCGTCACGGCCAGTGGCCTCGTTATTACCGGCACGATCGCTGGCGAGGTGCTCGTACTCGACGCGAAGACCGGCGCGGAAATGCACAAAACCGAGGTGAAAGGAGGAATCGGCGGCGGGGTCGTCACCTACCAAGCTGGTGGCAGGCAGCTCATCGCCGTCGCGGCCGGGGACAACAACTTCACCTACGGCACGAAGGGTAAGAACACGATCGTTGTCCTGGGAGTACCGAAATAGCCTGAAAATTGATCGCCGCAATGTCTCCATCCCCGTAGGGAGTTGATGAAAATGGGGCAGATGATTTTCGCCTGCAGCCGCCGTGTTAGTCTCTCCTGCACTCAAGCGGCGAGCCAGCGCTCGCCACGGTCCTTTAGCGTGCACGAGACGCAGGTAACGACCAAGACCTGTCGTTATGCGATCGCTCTGTTCCTGGTCGCAGCGACGGCGGGAGTGGCGCCATCGGCATTCGGACAGCAGATGCCGGCACCGACATCCAGCCAGGCCCAGATCACACAAACATGGCCGGCTCCCGCTCACATTTTCGGAGACTGGGGAGGTCTACGCACCAAGCTCGAGGATCTCGGCGTTACCTATTCCCTGACCTATACGTCGGAGAGCGTCTACAATGCGGTAGGCGGCTTGAGGCCCGGCGCCGACTATGCCCAGCAGATCGGATTCACGGCGAACGTCGACTGGGAGAAAGTCGCGGGCGTTCCGGGCCTCGTCACCCACACGTATCTGATCAACCGCGCCGGTCGCAACGCGAGCGCCGATTATGTCGGCGACACCGTGCTCCAAGCCCAGGAAATCTTCGGCGCAGGGTTTGGTGTCGGCGCCAAGCTGGTTTGGTTCTACGGCGAAGAGAAGCTCTTCGACAACCGCGTCAACATCGCTTTCGGTCGCTTTGCGCCCGGCACGGATTACAACGCGTCGCCCTTCTATTGCACTTTCATGACGCTGACCATTTGCGGCCACAATCGCGGCTTGACGGCCAATCAGGGCTTCGAAGACTGGCCGATGAACGTGTGGGGCGCCCGGGTCCGCGTGCGCCCCACGGAAGATACCTACGTGATGGTCGGAGCCTTCCAGTCGCAGCCGTTTCCGACTACCGCTGAACCCTTCACCCAGGGCGGCCATAGTGGCTGGGACTGGACCTTGGAAGGCACTACCGGTGCCAGCTTTCCGGTCGAAGTCGCCTATGAGCCGATCATTGGCAGGGACAAGATGCCTGGACACTACAAGCTCGGCTTCAACTGGGATACCTCCACCTATCCGGACAACTTCTTCGATGTGAATGGGCGGCCGCTTGCATTGACGGGTCTCCCAGGCTTTCCGCACCGAGGTCGCGCCCAGTTCTGGGCAGCCGCGGATCAGATGATCTTCAGGAATGGCCCGAACCCGAATGACGGGCTTATTCTGCTTGCCACCTTCGCGCATAACGAGTCCGACACGACATTGTTCAACAATTTTGCCTGGGCCGGCGTCATCGATCGCGGCTTTTGGCCTGCGCGTCCGAGCGATCAAATCGCGTTCGGCTTCTCCTACTACGACGTCAGCAAGAAGCTAACGGACACCCAGCGCATTCAGGCGATGCTCGCCTCGCCGCTCGCCGGTGGAGCCCTGGGCGTGCAGCAATACGCCATGGTGTTGGAGGCCAACTACGGGATATCTCCCATACCCGGCCTTCTCATCCAGCCCGAGCTTGAATATTTCATCCGTCCCGGTGGCACGAATGCCGTTCGCAATGCTTTCCTGGTGGGGCTCAAGATCGCAGCGGACTTTTGATCGCCGGCGTGGCCGCGCCACGCGTAGCCCGAAGGGCGAAGTGTGGCGGAGAGAGTGTCAGAATACGGATATATCACCCTCGGCTGCACACGTTCGTCGATGTTCAAGAAACACCCGCACCATAGGCGCTAGCTGTGCGCCAGACACCACGCGCGTCCATGCCAATTCGCGTGCAGCCCGTTCGAAAATATGGGCCGGAGTATGGACAAAAACGTTCGACGGAAAATTGAGTTCGCTTACCCGTGAAAAGACTGAACCTGAAATTTCCGTGTGTGCAACTATAAGTTTTCAAATACGTTTTCTTCTCGCTTTGAGAGAGGCGCTTCAAGGCGTTTTCCGGTTCGGGGACCAAGACATCTGCCCGCATCTCGAACTGTCCAGCCAAGTGCCGGTTGCTGGCATGCCGGTTTCCTGTTGTTTTGGACTCACTTATTGATTGGGGAAGATACCTGTCCGGAACCGGGGATACACCATATGAGGACGCGAAGGGAGATTGCGGACTGGCTGGCTGCAATCGCTCGCGCCGAGTTCGAGCGGCAGCGCGGGCAAGTCGCTGAACTTTCGCCGGAAGCCCAGACAGGACTCCTCGTGGAAGCTTGCCGGGTGATCGACCTCCATCACGTCATTCATCTCATGTCGAACAAGCCCGAATTGGGCCTATCGCATTTCGATTTCGCGGTAATGTTGCGAGGATGGAACCCCCTTGCTTCATTGCTTCTGCCGTGCATCGGGAAGATGCACGGCGTTCCACTCAGTGAGAGCACCGCGGATTCCAGGGAAAGAGTCCTCGGCATTCTGATGAATCTAGGAAGAGCCTCGCTTCTGAGAGAGAGCGCGGAAATGCTTCGCCACGGCATGGCAGAGTGTACCGCTGATGTCAGCACGATAACATTTCGCATGAGCGAACGTTGTTCCATGGATCACTTTTTGGATCGGATCGAAGCCGACAAGCTAAGAAACCTTGAAGATGCCATGCCGGGAGAGAACGTATTCAAGGAAACGGTTCGAAAAACGAGTGTTGAAAACCTCGACGAGCGAATTCGCGAGCTAGTGTATCCGTGGCGTCCCAACAACAACGTGACAATGACAGGCTACGACGCTGCGCCCGATATCGATTTGCACTTCTTCGCACTGGTCGCGAAAAATGCACGCGACTGGATTGATGAAGCCGGCATCCACGATGACACAGTTCTGGGCAATATCACCGGTAAAGACCTTCGCGCCGTCGTCTTCCTGGTGATGAGTTTTCATCTTAAGCATATCCACTTTGTGGATGTCGCGAAAAGCGCGTTTCCCGAAATCAACTATGCAATGAGCCTCACGATCTGGAAGCCCCGGGAAGAATTGATCCGGTCGGTCGTAGCTGTAACTGGGATGGAAGAGACCACAGCGGCGGCTGCGATCGACATGGCCACGATTCAATCGGGACAGGAATCTTACTTCGAGCAGGAAGTGACTCCCATGCTTCCAATGCTGATCAAGATATCTGAAAACTATCTCTTGGCCCCCGTCAGCAGCATTTTCCGTAACCCTTTCCTCGGGATCAGAATGATCCACGAAAAATTCGACAAGAGAGCCACGGACAATTTGCGAAAGCATCGCGAAGACTGGATGATCTCGGAGCTCTACAATTTGTTTCTCGGCCTGCGGTACCTGCAGATGGAAGGTCCGACCCGGCTCCGATATGGCAGGAAGACAGTAACCGATATCGATGCTGCTGTATTCGATACGCTGACGGGGGAGTTGGCACTGTTCCAGCTGAAATGGCAGGACTTCAGCTCGAACGATGTTGCTAAACAGCGCAGCCGGGCCAGAAACTTCGTCGAGAAGGTCGACGCTTGGGCGAAGGGAGTGCAAGACTGGATCGCGGCGTCCGGCGCCACCAGCCTGCTGGCAACGCTTCGCTTACGACCGGCAAAGGCGATGTCGCAAGTGCGTCTCTTCGCGATTGGACGTTCGGCAGCGCGCTTCCAGAGCTACGGCTTTGAGCCGCAGGAAAAGGCCGTGGCTTCGGCGACGTGGCGTCAGTTCGTGCGGCTGCGCTACCAGATTGGCCCTGCGGACAACGTATTGCGCGACCTTCACGACGCTATTCGGAAGGAAAGCACGGTTCCGCTGGAGTTGAAGCCCCTCCGGCAAGAATTCGTGTTCAAGGAGCACACCATCGTGTTCGAAAACCTGTTCAACGAATACGATGATGAAGGCGACGCTGCTTCAAGGAACCTTGGCTGGCAGCATGGTTGAAGATATGAGAAGGAGATCAGCCGCAGTTCGAGAGAGCCCATAATTCGCCTGGATCGTATTTGTCCGGGGGCGAGGCAGGTGCATTGCGCCGTTCCACTACCTCATCCCAACGTATAACTTTCCTCAAGCAGTTCGGACATGAACCCGCTCTGGCGTGAAACCGGCGTTCCTACGACAACGGCTCGGTCCAACCCGTGATTAATAGTCTCGCACGATGTTTCCGGGAGGAGGGTGCAAGCGTGGCATGCCGCGAGATTGGCTTGCTTGGAGCCTTGGCCGCCCAAGTGTTCGGAGCATATCGGGTCCGCTGAACACCACGATGCGCGGCTCAGCGCACGTTGCATGGTCGGACCAAATAGTTCAGGGCGCCCCAACCTAACCAATCCACCCAACGTACCTTCAGAGTCCCCGGCGGCAGTATAGATGAGAAAGCCTGCCATTGGCGCGCTTGGGTCGGAAGACACGTAAAGGCGCTCGCGCAGCGCAGCAGTGCTGTATCCGCAGTCAAAAATGAGCTGGTTGATAAGAATGTGGGCCAGGCTATGGACAAGCAAATACCGGGAAGCCCAATCTCGATTGGCTGCTTCCAAAGGCGGGAGAGTCTGAGGAATACCGCCCAAGCGTGCAATAAAGCCATCATCCAGCCGACCTCTCAGCCACACAGCATTTTCTAACTGCCATTTCTCTATCCGCGCTTCGTTTAGCTCGACATACAGACCTTCTCCAAACACCACGGCAGCCGGAAGCCAACGTTCCTGTGCTTGAACTGGAGGTGATCGAAAGAGCTGAAGCATCGCGGAGTTTGGCATATTCTCAAGGGGTGCGTTGCTTTGCTTCAAGCGGTCGAAGCCAAAGAAGGCGCGCGTCTCTCGCAAGCGCTCCACAAGGTTCACCCTCCCGATCCATGGGGCGAGCTCTACTGGCACCTTAGCCATTCTGACTCGTAAATCGGGTACAAGATCGGGATCGTCCAATTCATTCCTTATGACATTGAATTCGGACCTGCGGAACTGAAGCAATTCCGACTCAGCAGCAGTTGGCACCGCCGCACCCGAAGGAATCGTCGCTGATTGGGGAGAAAACAAACTCGCCAAGGCAGCCTTTACCTGGCCAAGCTCACTCGATAGCCCGCAAATACGCGACAACTCCGATTGAATGTATGCTGCCGCCGACTCTTCGCCGGATATATTCCATATTGTTCGAGCTACACCGAGGGATCCCTCTACAGACCGTGTGATTTCGTTTCGCATTCTTGTGATCGAATCATCCTCAACTTGGAGATCAGGCAGCGCGATCGCCGAAATAGTTCGAGGAAAATAGATGTTGGTTTGATTGATAAGGGCTCCAACCAACGGCTCATTGCAGTTCGCCATGTTAGCGCCCTCCCCCAACCACGGCCGATCGCCTGGACAGCGGATGCCTGCTTTCTGAAAGGCACTTTGCTCCCCGTTTTCAACATCAGGCATAACCGTCGTTCCGGAGAGATTGCGGCCTCGTCTGCCTGTAGATTTATCGGGACATGACTGGCAGGCAATGTGGATACTGCTCAATTCAGAACCACCGCGATCAGTCAAAACTAGCTGGTCGTCACTGCTGCACTGACAACCGATCCACTCCTTCCAAGGAAATTCGCAGAGATGGCCCGCCGTGCAAACCGAGATGAAGCGGACTGGCTGCCAGCGACCGCCCCCCGGAGGTCTATCCACCCTCGTCGTTTGCAAGTTAAATCGCCTCATCTGGCCGGTCCGAGTGTGCCGATACCACCTCGGAAAACGCTGGGCGGGGACATTGAGAAGGGCGTTAGGCGGTGCCGTGTCGCCTTTACGCACAATTCGAAAATCCGGTGGCAAGCAAAATCGATCGACGCCCAACAACGCTGAAAGCCGTGGCTCGAAACGCTCAAATTCGATCCGATCCGAGCAAGGGATCATTTTTCCCTCGGTCTGATCCCACCGCTTGAACCAATGATCGAGACCCGCAACAACCTGTGGTACGCCGTCGCGATCCGTATAGATGCTGCCGGGGCCGAAGGGGGCAATCAATTGACCAATACGGACCTGCTTGTTTCCCATTTTGTGGCCCCAGAAGTTGCAACTAAGGTTGTTGAATTCGTTTCAGAACGATGGCTCGATGGTCAGGGTGCGGTATCGTAGCCCTGAGTAATGGTAAGCTCGGCGCTGCGCTCTACTTGTCGCATGCTGCTGGGAACAACCACGCCTCGTCTTTCCTGTTGTTTAGTGGCGAACTGCCCGGGCCACAGCATGAGATATTCCCCATCCACACGCTGAGGAAACTTCTCCCATTCCTGCGGATTTAACCCCCATTTGGATATCAATTCGTCGCGCACTCGCTTCAAGCTGGCAAGCGATTGGACCTGATCCTCAGGCGGCTGAATGATCAGACAACGATCACAGAGCAATTGATAAGCCGACTCCACCGCCGTGGCATATGCCTGATAATTGAAAACGGGAGCTGAACTCTGCTGTCGAGCCCACGCAAGCAATACCCCCGAAAGGCCGCGCTGGATCGCCGACGTCGCAAATGGAGTAGTTGTATTCGGCTCAACACGCTCATATAGCCTGCGATGATAGCTATGGAATTGCTCATAGTGAGACCGATCGCGACTCTTCGAAGGGTTGTAGATCATGAGGACAAGCCCTGCTCGATCCCACCAGCGGCGACCCACCCGCCCTGTCACCTGAATGTACGAGGCAGTGCTCTTTGGCTGACCCACCACCCCCATCAACGAAAGGCGATCAATATCCACCCCGACTTCGATGATATTTGACGCCAAGCACGCATCCAGATTGCCTCGAACCGAGCTCTCATCGTACTGCGTCGACAGTCGATCCATCATGCTTACAATCTCAGCCTGAGACAACCGACTGGTCAGTTCCTCAATAATCTTCAATTGACGCCTGTCATCCTGCGCAAAGCCCTCCCGATTGAAAATAAATTTGAGTCTGGAGCGAATGTCCGAGTCAAATAGAGTTCTCGCACCGCCCAGCTCGCGAATGCTGTTGTAGAAGGCGAGTAAAGTCCACCATGCGTCACGACGACTTGGGGTGAACGACCACGGACGAAAAAGAGCGGATGAAAATGTACGAACCTGTGTGGTCAGGACCGAACCGTAGTCATTGGCATGAATACCCAGATAGAGGCGCCCAGAACGCAGATTGCCCTTATCGTCACGGGCGTATTTGCCAAAGAAGGAATCGCCCATCGAGAGGCCGGGCGTCGGGAATAGGTGCGTCTCTGTTCGCGCGTAGAGTGCCCTGACTTGGTCGGCAGCTCCGCGTATCGTGGCAGTAGAAGCAATAACCTTAGGTTTGACGGTGACGCCGTTCAGCTCCGCGGAGCACAATTTTTCGATGACGCCTTCGTAAAGTGCGTACATCGTCCCGAGCGGTCCGGATATCAGATGAAGTTCGTCCTGGATAATAAGCCCTGGTGGCATCGATACCCGGCGGGACTTGGAGTCGACGATACGACTGCCAAACAGAGCGCTCGCTTCAGGTCGATAAGCTATGATTGCAAGTTTATCAGCTGTTGAAATTATGATTGAAGGCGGGTTCAGATAGATTCGCTCGTCAATCACATCGACCGGAAGCCAAGTGTCCGGATTCTCCTGCCCGAATTCGCACTTGCCGTCAGAACACAACAGGAGTGGCTCGTTGAGCCGTTCCTGAATTCCACAAGTCCGCACTGCTGCCCATTGGGAATCTGTAAGCGCACGCGGCTTGCTCCCATTATAGCGGCCAATTTCAGCGCGACACCACGGGCATTCGGTCAGAACCAGCGGATTTCCTTCGGTGTCTCCGTTGCGGAACTTGCGTAGGGCTATCTTCGCATCTCTGACCTTGTTTGGGGATCCATCTGATCCGATCCAAAGCCCCAGCGAAAAGCGGTGTCCCGGGATATTTCCGTCGAGATGCTTAGAAGGATTTCGTCGCAAATACTCCATCGAGCATATGAGGCTAGCGGCTCGTTGGAACTGCTGGGTGGTAAGCATTCGGAGCGTATAGCGCATGAGAACATTGGTACCGTCACGCCGTGGTCCAGTGTCGCCTTCCATCAGCAATCGTTCGTGGAACATGTAGAAAGCCATTACGCCGAGATATGCCTCGGTCTTGCCTCCACCAGTTGGGAACCATATGAGATCAACGATATTGCGATCTGAAGATTGACCATCCCGCACGCCGTGCAAGGACATCAAAAGAAAGGCTATTTGAAACGCTCGCCAAGAACCTACCCGGTCTGGGTTCTCGAGATTTCCTTCGTAGATTTCGGATGGTGATTGATACCCACCGGACGGCACAACCCGACGATTCGCCGCATCCCAAGTCAATGGTCGACGATTTACCTGCTTTGTTCCGATCTGCTGCAGGAGCATCGCAAGATTGGCAAGCCGAAAGGCCCGTCGAACACGAGCATCGCTGCGAAGCAGCGTTACGCCATCGGTGATCCGCTTCAGGCACCGGTCGCAGGCATCTAGGTGACGGGCCGCGACAGCCGCAAAGGTACCATCAAGACCCGTTGCTTCTTGGCGTTTTCTTTTTATCCAATCACCATATCCCAAAATAATCTTATCGACCGATTGCCATCCTTCGCCAGTGCCGTCCTCTGTCAGATTTGCTAGCGATCGCATTGAAAGCTTTACGGGCTCGCCATCAACCTCGATATCTGGCGTCATGCTCGGAAGCTCAACGGAGGGCATCACGTCAGCAAAAATTGTCTTTGGGGTGGTCCCAAGGTCAGACTCCCATCCTGCGGCACATCCGTGCCCGATGGCCCAAGTAGCTGATTCACGATAAAGCAAGGCCAGCGATTGCTCTTCTGTATCCAGCTTGGAGAACGGGCGTTCGCTTTCCGGGTACCGGACCAACTCACCGTCCAGAATTTCGACATCAAAATGAGTTTGGTAGAGAATCTGCTCGCGGGGCTCTCGAGTGCCGTCAACGATGGTGGAGTTTCGCAGCACAACTGTGAGCAAAAAATAATCGGCTTCACCACGAAGACGGCGCGGGAAGATTTCAATCCGGAGCGATATTGGCGATCCGGACGGCATCGTCAGGTCTCTCCGCACAACGCTTCCGGAGAGAAGGTCCGCACGGTCGATCAAAACCTCGCAGTCAGGAAGAACTGCCGGTAGTCTTCTCCAGATCGGAGCCTCTCTCGTACCACCGTCGCCATCCGTTGTCCGATGCGTGCATAGCTCATATCGCCCATTCAACGATATCGCCGGGGCCCCCACGAATTGCCAGGAGAACTTTCGCTTCAACGGCAGGCGCACTGCAACTTGGCCCTGCGAACCCAAACGCGCACAAAAAGATAACCCTAGTGACGATGGGTGACGAGCATCCGGGCTGGTGACCTCAAAATCGTCCTGTGGTCCGACGCCTCCGTCCACACTCTCGCCTTCCGATTCTTCCACTTCGTCATCTTCATCTGCACCGGCCGCGTCCTGAGCGGTCTCTTCCTTGGCGTCTGCTTCCGCGCCGATCGTATCACCTGACTGCAACGCGGCTTCGTCTGGGGCATCAGGCACGACCCCTGCTGGGTGGAGAAGACCTGCACCGTATTTTCGGTGGGGTGTTTCTCGTTGAAAATATAGAACCTCTTCCAGACTTGAGTCCGCCGCTGGACGCCAAGCCATGGGGCCTGAACGTCGCTGGTCGGGATCAACGAAGTCTCGGCCGACGAACGCGATGACGGCAGGATCCTTGAGCGATTGACCGGGGCCCACAACCTCCCCTCTAAGCCAAGCGATTAGTTCGGATCGTTCGCTCATCTGGTTATACCCCCGATATCCAGCTCAGAAGAATTGCCTTGGACTGGTTGTTGCACAATACGCGAACGCTTTCGGTAGCCCTCGTCATGCCTGTGTAGAAAAGGCTTCGTTCGAAGGCATGATCGGCCAAGTCAACGTCTGTCAGAATTACAATTTTGTTTTCCATTCCCTTGAATGCGTGGACACTTGCATACCTAGTGGCGCCTGCTCCATGCCGCATGGGCCTCAAAATGAACTCTTCGCTGCTGATCCGCGCAGCTGCGCTCTGACTGTCGGCTCGAAAGGAAAGTATTGTTATCTCTGAGGGTTTGTAGCCATTCGCGGTGAATTCGCGTAGAAGGCGCACAATTTCTTCTGACTGCTCGGCTTCGCTTCCGTAAAAGCGCACATCGTAGTTGGCGATACTGCTGCCTGACCTCATGTAATCCGAGTACACTTGGGTACCGAGCCCGGCCAACTTTACTGCGGTCTCACCGACGATCCGATAGTTGCGGCAGTTCTCCGCCAACTTCCATCTCACGGGATTGGCCGCAATTTCCAAATTGGCGAGGGACTTGCGTAATGGCTCGCGATCCGTGAGCACTTGGTTTTCAAAATCTCCGAAAAGTGCGAAAGCCCCTTTGGCTACGCCTCCTACTAGAAAGCGTGCAAGACAGTCCCACAACCTGGGTCGCGCCAACAAATCTTGTGCTTCGTCGAGGACCAAATAGTCAAATCGGGCCTCAGCCGAGAAATCAGGGTCCGTTAGCCGCGCTTCCAGCAGGTCTGGCAATTCATGTTCCCAAAAATGCTGAGTAGGAGAAGCTGGAATTGGTACCTCACTCATTTCGGCCATCACTTGGATGGCGCGACCTACTATCAGGTTCGGAGGGGCCGTACCCGCCGTTCCGATTTTCTCTCTCATCCAATTACCGATCAATTGATTGAAGCAAAGCAACGCGACCCTTTTTCCCTTCTCGGCCGTGCGTTGAGCAATTTCCATCGCTATCAGCGTTTTTCCCGTTCCCGCGCCGCCCGAAATGATCGTGCGCTCGTTCAATTCCACCAGTTGGAGTACCGGTTTCTGCTGCGCTCTCAGCAATTGTTCTAGGTCGTGCTGCCTTCGGTTTATCTCCTCGCGAGCGCCTGGCCGAAATTTTTGAACTGGCACGCAGCACTTTATTATCGCCTCGATTTGGTCCGCTGAAAGTCCACGAGAAAGTGGCTTCAGATCCACATCAGCTTCAATACTCTTGGCAATCCTCGCCCTAAGGTCCACCTCTAATGCCTTGGCATCGCCAAATCTTCGAAACGCCCTCGCATCCATCAACTCCCACGGTGCAACAGAAATATTCGGCAAGAGAGCGAAGGAGGAGCGAGGGAAAACGCAGCATTGGACGATTGGCAAACTTGCGAACTGAGGCGCCAGAGTCTTCAAACGTCGGTGAAACGTCCCGCGCGCATCAGCAACTTGCTTGAAGGGCGAACGTTCAATTGTAGGCGGAGACCACTTTTCTCCATCGAACGAGATGTTCTCATGAGATTTGACCTCCACACACATCGCTCCCAAGTCGGGAACTATGATCACAAAATCTATCTCGGTTCGGCGCCGGCGATTCCAAGGTGCCAAATCAAGGGAATGCAAGACAACCCACTCAGATGAGCAGGCGTTCAACATATTGAAGACATCACGTTCGCCAGGCGGCGTTCGTTCATCCATAAATGACGGGATCATTCGCGCCATTGGTCAGCCATTCTCAAATCTTGAACAAGCTTCAGCTTGGCTTCAGGCACTCTGAATCCCTTTTCTATACCAAAGACCCGCAGGAAAACGAAATCACCGCGCACACCAAACGACGCTGGAATATTGACCCGAAAGCCCGTCGTCGCCGGCAGTTTGCTCCGAATGTCGGGTAGTAACTTGAGCAGTATGCCAGACAACTCCTCGTCAAGAATCTCCCTCTCCAAGAACCCGGTCTGGATAGCTTCGCCGCGTGAGCGACGAATCTCTTCCCACGCAAGCTGCCAAAGAGGAAGAATCGTACCATTTGAGGCCGTCACGGTTTCACTACCAAGGCCAAGCACTTCAAGCAGAAGCTTGAAGTGCTTCTTCTCCAGTGGAGCGTGGATCACGGTGGATGGAGATCTAGACCAATGATGAACCAATGTCCGCAATGACACTAACTCTATTCCCGATTCCTTTAGACGCCGAATCAGGTCGAACATTCCGCTCTCGATCTCGCGTCGCAGATGCGATTTCCATAAGCTGCTGTAACGACCGCCTGCATGAAGACCGCCGAAGCTAACGTCCGAGATTGATGGCTTGATCAGGAACATGCCCTCAGTAAGCGTGAGTCCTGGGATACGGTTCCCTATAGCCTGATGCGCACCAGAATCTGGATCAAAGCTCAACACTGGAGCGTAGGGTGGATAGAAGATTGCATGGTCCTCATCGATCTGTACAAGTGTTGCTGCGCGAGCCTCGCCCCCTTGGACGATCTGCTTGAAAAGCTCCAGTTCGTCGGGAATACCGCCACGATCTGCGCCCGGATCTTCACCGTAGTATGTTGTCCGACTTGCCCAATTGAACTTGCTTCCGGTGACAGCCCCATCTGCCAATCGATGATCTGAATTCCGACCTGCAAGGACTGGATCATAGCCGAAATCTGGCTCGTCCTTGCTTCCCCACCACACCACTTGTTCAAGTCGAGCATATCGCGGTGCGTTTATCAGCGCGTCTGGCGCCGAGCCCCAGCCGAAGGCACGCAAAGGCCCTACTTTTATTAAAGCATCGAACGGACTCAGTTCGCGATAGCCACGGACTGAGTTGACAAAAACATCGTCCGGCAAGCGGTTGGTGCTTCTGTCGTCGAAGAGTGACTTGAAATGTTGCCGGGCACGAACATGACAATAGATTCTGAAATCAGCACCCGTTGCACGAAGGGATTGAATTATCTCAACCACCTTGGCCCGAACAGGATTGCCCGTCGAGGCAAGTGCCTCCATTGCTCGAAATGCGTCTTCATAGAGCGCACTGACGTCTGCCCCCCATCTTTTTCGTACCGCTTCGCGCTGCCCTATGAGATCCGACATCGCTTCTACCGTCGTTTCGTCGAACTTTACTGGCACAGTAAGCCATTCCGAAAGTATGGTTCTCAACCCATCTGATATGTCGAGGCCTTGCTGATCACCTGATTCCCGAAGAGCGACAATTATCTGTCTCAAATTTCGGCGAAGGATTCCGAAATACGGCGACGCAACTTCGTGTCGCTCGATGCTTTGAGTTTTCGATCTGTCGAGAAAATCAAAGAGTTCCGATACTGTGACTACCATCATCGGCTCCCTTTCTTTAGCTGCAAGAGGCGGATGCCCGCAGGAACGCCCAGTCGCCCCCTATTGACTTCAGGATCTTCGACGAACCATTGGCGCAAGCCGACGAGGCGATTGCCCACTGTCTCGGATCGTTCTCTGTCTACACTTCGGTTGATTACGCCAATAACATCGGACCGCTGAAATTGCGGAAGGTCGATGACCTTGAGGAAGGATGCATCGCCGTCGGCCACGACCAATGCGGTTTCGGGTCCCGGACGATCAATCTCCTCAGTTCTGGAGTTGAAAAAATTGACGCGGGACACTCGATTCGAGCTTGACCACCCATGCACAGCCAAAAGCTCAGGCAAACCGTATTCCAATCCCTCACACTTGAATCGGATCGACGCGCAAGCTGCATGAGTTGCGGATTTGCCCGTGGCGCGTCCTGCAAAGCACAGGCCCGAAAATGATTCTCTGACGTTTTGAGAAACAATCTGCGCGCCTTCAATTATTTGTTCATAGGCAGAAGCGGGCAAGGCGCCCTCGCCATTGATCAGTTTGGGCAGTGGATCTCCATCGATCCGCAGGTTCACCGCAGACTTTGGAGTAAATTGCCAAGTGCCGCCGTCGTGGCGCGTGACAATTCCCAAGGCACCAGAATCCTTTATCGCGGTGATTTGAAACGGCCCTTTGCGCTGGCTGTGACGCAGCAAGCCGCTTGCCTCTGCCACGTAACCACAGCGCTTCAATTCAGGACGGCAGCGGACATCGCAGATTGCACACGCTCTCAGATATTGGCTCGCGTACTGCAATAGTGCGTGATAGTGGCCCGTTAGGTTGGTCGCTTCAGTTCGACCCAGATCTCTGACAAGCGCACCTAGGACTATCAATCCGGCTGCAGGGGAATCACACGGCATCGAAACAACAGCAATTCTCCGCTGGTTCGACTCTTGGTCGCGCCACCCGTAGCCAAATCTAACGAGAAACTCGACCCACTTGGGTGCTGGTCGCCATTCTCCTTGAAATTCAGAAAAAAGTGCTTTCAACCGGCCCCCCGGCATTGAACTACTGGATTGGTCTCCCACACAAGCAGCCGACCCTGAAGCGAACTGGCTAGACCGGCCCCCTAGACCAGTGCACATTAGCTCAGTTGCAACCCATGGTGCAAAATCTTTGATCTAACTTGCTTTTCTTAGCTTTTCGCGATTTGTGGAGGATTGCGCGCTTGTCAGAAGACCGAGCAACGCCCCGGCAATCTTCCGCGCAAGGAACGGCGGAACAGCGTTACCCACCTGCACGTATTGCTCTGTTCGATTTCCCTTGAAAAGGTAGTTGTCTGGAAAGGTCTGGAGCCGAGCGGCCTCCCTGACGGTCAGGCTTCTGCACTGGATCGGATCAGGATGAATGAAATAGTGGCCGTCCTTGGAAATGTGGCTCGTGATCGTTGTAGACGGCCGCCTCCAAAGCTGGACTCGGAACCGATCCGCGAATTTCCCTGTCTCCCAGTTACGATGGTCGGGCGCCAACTCACGCGGGAAGTCCTTCGCCTTTGGAGATACGCCCGCAACTCTTCCGTACAGTGACGCAAAAAAATAGCGTCCGAGATCAGCGAGCATGTGACCACGTGTTTCGTTGTTCGGAAAGCACTTCAGTTTGGCATCGACAAGCCAGCGTTTGAGATCGGCAGGGCATCGGGCCCCGACTCCCGAATAGTTACCTCCGGAACGTCGCTTGATCCTACCCGTCTTCGCAAGGGCACTCGCAATATGTCCAGCGCGCTTCCGGAAGGCCTCGTTTTCCCTTGCAGCAAGGCCGGTTGGCATCTTGGCCACCTGACGCATTATCTGAGAGGACTTCGCCTTCCAAAGGTCCTCGTCGTCCTCCCCTGAGCTCAATCCGCTTCGAAGCCTCGGCATGCCCTTCAGGACGTCCTGTACGGTGACTGCGCGATCTGATTTCGGGATCAGTGCGGCATCTACCAGCCCATCGAGATTCCGAGCGATATCGGCGCGTACGCCCACAATGATCACGCGGTGACGCGATTGGGGCACGCCATGGTCCTCGGCCTTCACGACGAAATCGTAGGCCGGGGGATGCCCTGCCCCACTGGAGAATACCGGTCCGAAACGCGGCGTGAGCGGGATGAGTTTGTATGAACCACCGCCCACACGGCCCAAATCATCGAGCACCTGATCGAATACACGCTCTCCGTTTACAGACGACGAGAGGAGCCCCTTGACATTCTCCATGACAAACGCCGCCGGCATCAGCTGTTGAAGTATGCGGATGTATTCCCTGTACAGGAAGTGGCGATGGTCCCTGCTCGCCTCGTAACCTTCTGTACCCCGGTTTCTCGCCCTGCCGACGAGGGAATATGCCTGACAAGGCGGACCTCCGATCAGGATAACGTTGCGCCCAAACCTGTTGCTGATCTGCCTGAGACGAATGTCAATCTCGGCGATGCCCTTGGGCGAGCCCAGTTCGAGCTTCACCGTTTCAAGGCAGGCGCACTTCCACTCTGCCGGATAAGCAGACATCCAGTCCGGCTCTGGAATCTCGCCATTAAGGAAGCGGTAATAGTCGGGCGGCGGACGGCCATCGAATTGACGCACGAAGCTTCGCAGCCGAAGGGTCTCGAAGGCGGAATCCTCCTTTTCAACCGAAAGCACGACCCGAAAGGGACGCACGCCATCCTTACGGACGCTGGAAAAACCTTCGGCAAGCCCGCCTGGGCCCGCGAAGAGGTCAACGATGGCAAATTCGGTTTGCATTCACCCCTTCTCAAATGAGCATCTCAAACCATAATCAACCAAAGCGAAGGCCGACGCCAGGAAAAGTTGATGGTAGATGTTGTCGATAGGATAACGCGCTCGAGGATGATGGCTGGCATCCGAGGCAAGAACACAAAGCCCGAACTGGTGCTGCGGCATGCCCTGCATCGACTCGGTCTGCGATACAGGCTACATGTGTCGACCCTTCCTGGCCGCCCCGATATCGTCATGCCAAAGTATCGCGCGATCGTCCAGGTGCAGGGGTGCTTTTGGCACCGGCATGAGGGCTGTTCATTTGCCACGATTCCGGCCTCGAACATCAAGTTCTGGGACTCCAAGTTCGCGGAGACCATAAGACGCGATCACCGCAATCTTGAAGCCCTGCGTCGGCTCGGCTGGCGAGTAGCCGTAGTCTGGGAATGCGCGATCAACAAGGAGGGCGGAGATGCGGTTGCCACAAGGGTAGCAATGTGGCTGTCGTCCAAGCGCGCCACTGCCGAAATCCCGGCTTGGCGGACTGCCACTGCGGTCAGGACAAGATCCTAAGACTACCGAACCGGCCTTCGATCCCGAGGTATTTTGCCATTGTCCAGCCCGAGCACGAAGGTAATCCCGTCAGCGTCTTGTTCGGCGAGCCTCGATTGTTCCGATATCCCCCGCCGCTATCACCCGCGACTTCGAGTTTAATCCGAACGTTTACGGCGACTGAGCTCGTCCCGGCCCGTCGTGGGAAGACGACTCAAGAAGTCGCCCGTAACAGCATCGCATACGAGTTCTCAGTTTCATCCTAGGGAGCACCTCCGAGATTCGAACATCTAGATCTCCGTGCCACTGCTGCCGGCGCATGCAGACCTACGGGTCAACAAAAGCCCTCCGCCCCACTCGCGGCCATGAACTGAACTCTCCTCACCACCGCCGGCGCTCTCCTACGACCGCCGAAACATCTCCGCCCGTCGACTGAACCCCTCTCTCTATATGGGCTCGGACACGGCGCGGAAATCTCGGAATGGCTCGCATAAGGGTGCTAACTGCACTCAAGATCAGACAGAATCTCAAGCCGGGGATGTACGCCGACGGGCTCGGGCTCTACCTGAAGGTCCGCGCCGGCAATTCCAAGAGCTGGATTTTCCGGTATCGCACCGGCGGCAAGCTGCGGGACATGGGCCTTGGCCCGTTTCATACCGTGTCGCTTGCCGAAGCGCGGGAGAAGGCGGAGGCCTGCCGGGCCATGCGCCTCAAGGGCCTCGATCCGTTGAACGAGCGCCATAAAGAGCAGCAAGCCAGGACAGCCGAAGCGGCCGAGGCCATCACCTTCGAGAAATGTGCCGAGGCGTATATCACCGCCCACAAGGCCGGCTGGAAGAATGGCAAGCACGCCGACCAGTGGACAACTACACTCCAGACCTATGTCTATCCCATCTTCAAAGACACGCCGGTTGCCGCGATCGACGACGCGTTGGTCCTGAAAGTCTTGCAGCCGATCTGGGAGGAAAAGACCGAGACGGCATCCCGTATCCGAGGCCGGATCGAGCGCATTCTCGACTTGGCTCGCGTCATGAAATACCGCACGGGCGACAACCCGGCCCGGTGGCGGGGTCATCTCGACCATCTTCTGCCCAAGCGCTCGCGGGTGGCGACCGTCAACCATCATGCCGCCCTGCCGATCGACGAGACGCCCGGCTTCATCCAGACTCTCCAGCGGGAAGAAACCGTCGTCGCCCGTGCGCTGGAATTTTGCATTCTCAACGCGACCCGCACCAATGAGACGATGGGTATGCGCTGGAGCGAGTATGACGAGAAGGCTCGGCTCTGGACCGCGCCAGGCGCGCGCATGAAGGCGGGCCGCGATCACCGCATCCCGCTCGCCCCACGATCGCTGTCCATTCTCGCCGAGATGCAGGACATCCGCAGCGGCGACTTCGTCTTTCCTGGAGGTGTGCAGGAACGGCCACTCAGCTCCATGGCATTCCTGATGTTACTGCGGCGGCTGGGGCGCAACGACATCACCGCCCATGGTTTCCGCTCGACCTTCCGCGACTGGGCGGCGGAGCGCACCGACTTCCCGAACGAGGTCGTCGAGATGGCACTCGCCCACACGATCAGCAACAAGGTCGAAGCCGCCTACCGGCGGGGCGATCTGTTCGACAAGCGCCGGCAGCTTGCAGAAGCATGGGCCGCGTTCTGCGCTGGCACTGCCCCATCCAAGCCCTGATCGTTTTCCGCTGGGAAACGCTCGCCCTTCCGCGCTTCAAGGCAGTGCGCAGCCATCCGCTCCCGTCCGCATCGAATCCATATCCACCCGGAAGTCGAGAACTTCCGGATCAATATGGAGAGATAGATGTCTCAACAACTCGAAAAGCCCCGAGGCGCGATGTCGGTCAACGACTTCGCCATCTGGGCCGGCATCGGACGCACCACCGCATGGAAGGAAATCCGCGAGGGCCATCTTCGCGCGGTCAAGGTCAGCGCCCGCACCATCATCCGCTTCGCCGACGCCGAGAACTGGCTGGCCTCCCGGCCCCAGCTTTTCGTGCCGAACGCGCAGCCATCCCTCAACGCCAAATAGGGATAGCCATCATGGCAACCGCACCCAATAGCTACGGTTCGAACCGCAACGCACCCAGGAGCAAGACTCTGTTCTATCCGGATGACTCTCCGGAAGTTTGCCTGCTCATCATGAAACTGATCGAGGACAAATACTACGTCACGCGCGCGTCGAAACACCAGATCAAACACGGCAAGGTGAACTACTATCCCTCCTCCGGCGTCATCACGATCGACGGCGAGGGCCGGCATCCCGAGAAAGGCCCCCAGGCCCTTCTTGCATTGCTGGAACAGCGTTACCCAAAGCGTCGTGGCAAAGTCGGCGATCCACAAGCGAACCCTGTGGAGCCTACCTCTCCACCCTCAGCACCGATTTTCAAGATCGACCTCGACGATTTGGACATACCAGACGACTACGACCCCGTTCCCTCGGATCGCTGGGATGATGAGCCGTAATGACCTTTCTGATCACGCGCGTTGCTGGGGCCATGGCGGTGCGATGAGATTGCAGATGCCTTGACACAGGTTTATGTAAACGTCAGCCCTCCCCGCCTCCCAAAGAACCCACCTTACATTGCCCCGCCGCTTTCCGGCTGAGGGCTGTGAACAGGTCGAATGTTTTGAGGTCACCCGGCAGCGGGTGACCTCTTCTTTTCCCGCGCCGGTCGTTGGCCTCGGCCGGCATCTTGGTTCTGATCGATCGTGTCGATTTGGGGGGCCGGGGAAGCCGGATTTTGCCTTCATCCTCCGAACATGCGCGAGTCACCGACCCACCCCCTCATTTCTTCCTAAATTCAATCACTTGCAAAATACGATTTCCAACAACACCGCCATCCCCTTCCAAGTTCAGTGTCGCCAACTTGGAAGGGGACGTTTGCCGATGCCCGCGCCTAGATCGTGACGCGGTCGAATATGGCCTTCATTTCCGCCTGCCTCGCCGCTTCGCGAGCCTCCTCCCGGATCTCTGCCACGCATTCCCGGAAATCATCCAGCTCGGACCCGTCGTAGAGATTAGCCCAATCTCCTCTGTCGAACTTCGACACGAACTCCACGCGGCGCTGTATCGCCGGGCCGATGTTCTCCGAATAGCCAGCGAGCTTCGTGCAGGTGACCGGCGGCGTCTCCATAAACGGATGCGTCATCCCGAAGATCTCACGGGCCGGACGCAATCCGTAACCATCCGGGGTGCGCTCCATATGATCGGGATGCAGGCTCTTTGTAATGTAGCGAAACCATTCCCACTGCCGCTCAACCGCAAAGCTCTCGCGCATGCCTTCATAAGGCTTGAACTGCTTCAGCTTCGCGCTGGCCGGCGAGAAGAACACGGCCCGCTCGTCGACTTGGCGCTGGCCGGCGAGACGCCCCAGGCAATCCCGGCTCCAGTCCGCGAACGCTTGCGCCCGGCATACCGGCAGGCACATCAATTCGTGCGTGTGAAAGCCTTTCTCCCGCGCATTCTCATGCACATACACGAACAGGTGCAGCGCACTTGTCCCTGACGACCGGCGCGAAACCCGACGCCGTTCAACGCCGTCGCCAATCCCGACATCGAGCCACTTCGCCGCTTCATGATTGTAGCGACTCAGCAACTCCGCAGCCCAGGCGTGGTTCATGACGCCGAGCAACCGCCAGCAAATGGTCAGGTGCGCGTTCATGATGACACCGTACTGCCACATCGCGTAGGCCACCGCCGCATACAGGCGCGGCACCTCCACCGTCAGCGCGGATGCCTTCTGCCGGGATGGATGAAACGGATTGTTCTTCCGGAACGCCGCCTCCTTCTTGCTGAGATATTTTCTGAGATCGGCGGGGGATAGAAGCTTCATCTTCTCCTGTTCGTGAAAGAAGCGAGCGAGAGTCTGATCGAAGTTGTCCTTCGGCACGGAGAGCTTGGTCATTGTTTAATTCCAGGTGGGGTGATTGGAGACGCAAAGAAGCCCACCGCGCTGAACGCGATGGGCCTTGAACGGGGTGGCCTTTTCAGAGCAGCGGCGGCACGCGCGGAAAGACGAACGTCGGCTTGCGGCGCTTCGGCCGCTTCATGCCGGCGAAGATCGAGACCTCGCGGACGGCGGACTTGCCGGCCCGGGTGAGGTAGTCGGCCAGCGTTTCGTCGCCGAAATTGCGGCCCTCCCCGGCGCCGGCCGGATCGAGCGGCTTTTCAGTCAACTCTTTGTTTTCATTTTGATTATTGCGATTCGACATGGTGTCGGCTCCATAGTTTCGGGCCGATCCACGGAATGTGTCTCGCACCCCCAGTATATAGGGCCGAGATTTATGCACTTAGCGCATACCTTACCTGCGCGGTCTTCATGCCTACGCCCGCCGGACACCGCCCCGTGCGCCCGAAGAGCGCCGATCACGCCGTCAACATCGCTCCCCCATCGCTGAATCTTCCGCACTTCACCAACGCGGACATTCAGATGCCCAACGACTCGACCACGCCTTTTCCCGCCGATCACCCCCCTTCATCCGTTCCGACCTTCAAGCAGCTTTCCCGGACGCCGCTCGTTCCCGAAGCCGTGCTGAAGCGTCACGGGGCATATTGCGCTATCGACACGCGCTTCCGAGCCGCCGCGCGGGTCCTGCAATGCATCTGGCTCAAAGCCCAGGGCATCGCGACCGCCGCATCCGACGATCACAGCGCGGCCGGCGCACATTCGTCCTTCGGCTCGACCCTGAGCGCCGATGCCGCCAACGCCGGCAAGAACTTCCTCCATCCCGACATTCATCGTCTCGCGCTTCAGGAATGGCTGTTGTGCGAAGACGACGCCGCGATCGACGAGGAGCGGCTGTTCGGGAACGCGCTGTCCTCGATGCCGCTGGTCTTCAATCTGTTTGGGCTGCTTGCGCTCGACCACGAACTTGCCACCGCCGTCTTCCGTCGCCTGCTTCCCAACTTCGTTCACAGCGTCGAGCGGATCATCTTCGAGCATTCACCCGGCCGCCGCGAGGACCGCTTCCTTGCAGACCGCACCGCTTTCGATCTCGCTGTCCGCGTCATCACGCCGGATGGCGAACAGGCCACCGTGTTCATCGAGACGAAATACTCCGAGAGCATGGAAGGTCCGGCCGCCCGGATCCGCGACCGCTACAATGAGGCATCGAAGCAGGTTCGCCTCTATCGGGACGCCGACAGTGCATCGTTGCGATCGACCGCGCTCGAACAGCTTTGGCGCGAACACATGCTGGCGCAGCTCGCGGTCGATAACGGTGTCACGCCGCGCGCCATCTTCATGGCCCTCGGCCCACGCCTCAACCGCCGTGTCCAAGCCGCCTTCCGTCTCTACGAAGCCGAATTGATCAATGCCGATCAACGTGAACCTGATCGAGTCGCATTTGCGCCGTTGACACTGGAGACCGTGATCGACGCAATCGCGGCAGCGGGAGCCTTGGACCCGGCTGAGGCGCTCTGGCGGCGCTATTGCGATTTCGATCAGGTCTATCGTCTGTCGATGGAGGTGCTTGCTGGCGGCGAGAATTGTTCATCGGCCTCGCAGCCAAGCGTCACAAGCCGTCGCGCGCTGCCTCCGGCACGTCGCTCGCTCCCGCCATCCGGCCGACGATGCACCAACCAGGTGCCCACCAGAGCGAAACGGACCTCGGGCACGGCCAAACAAGCGGTAGCGTGATGACCAGCACAGAACTCATCACCGTCGAAGATCGCGTTCGACTATTCGCCAACGCCCTGGCCGACGAGCGCGATCATTTCCCGGTCCTCAAGCTCTTTACACCCGATGCCGGCGCAACGTGGCTGATTTCCGAAGTCGATCCCGACGACCCGGACCGATTGTTCGGCTTATGCGACCTTGCTCTGGGCTATCCAGAACTCGGATATGTCAGCCTCCTGGAAATCGTGGAGGTCAGAGGTCGGCTCGGCCTTCCCGTCGAGCGAGACATCCACTTCGTCGCAGACAAGCCACTCTCGGCCTATGCGGACGAGGCGCGGGTCAAAGGGCGGATCATCACCTAGTCCGGCCCTTCAAAGGACTTTCGTGCGAATCTTCCCAGAGCAGCGACGAGGGGTACCGGCACGTGAGGGACAATTCGGAAGCGTAACGTAGCCTGATGACTCGCAAGGTGCGAAAGTCCAAGAGCCCCCACCGGGGGCTCTTTTTCGTTCCTACTGCTCGGGCAGCCGCGCCACACAACGAGATCTTTCGGAAACCGAACCCTTGTCTCAGCTCTGAGCCCAACAGCCGACGCCAGGTCAAGGATCGGGGTTGTCACGTACGGGCCAAAGGCGGAAGTGCATCGCTGCACTCAAGATGAACTAACTCGCGCCGCCGGATCTAGGAAGACCGCGAGTTGAGCCGTTATCCGAAATTGCGCGGCCGCAGTAACGGGTCTGAACTAGAACTGCGTACATTGTCGGACGCGAGACGTCGTCGGCGCTGGTCCCCGCGAGATTGCCACCAGCTTTAAGTTCCGATTGTGCGTAGGCTCTCAATCTGCTGTATAACGCACATGGCTGCGACTCAAACTCGTGAAGCTATTCTGTCGACTTATTTTGGATCGATGGCAGCTTCCATCTGGAAGCTGCTGCCATCGATTGATGCCGAAACGAGCGCGCAGAATTACACGTTCATGGACATGGACGTGTTCAATGCATTGATTCATCAGAATCCGGAGCGTGCGCAAGCGATCTACTGGCGAGAAATGACGTTACGGATTCATCTCGCCTGCTGCGCGTCTCTATTGCGACACGCCGACTGGCTGAACACCCTACTTCTTGCGGTCAAAGAGGACAATCTTTTCGGGGCTCTTGCCGCCTGCCGGGGCTTCCTGGAATCTGCGGCTGACACGTTCTATTCGCTCGGCACGGTGCCCAAGACGCTTGCGCCGAATTTGGCGCTCATCCGGGCGCGAATCAGAGAAAAGCCGACCGCTACGATCTTTCTTTCAAAGGAGCTGGAGGACGCGCTGATCCATTTCTCGCATGGCCGCAAACTGCAACGGAGCGAAGCCGCCGAACCGATGCATGCCGCAAAGCAGATGCGCGAATATCTGGAGAGTTTGAAGCGGGGAGGCGTTTCTCAGGTCCACGATTATTACAGCCAGCTCTGTTCAATTACCCACCCCTCCGCCGAGACTGTCATGATCTGGTTCGAGGGCGAGAAAGAAGGCGATCAAGTCGTCTGGCGGCGTACGAACATTACGCACCGGGACAGGATTGACCGGTTTCTCCTCGGTTGGAAGGAGACCAACGAGCTCGTGGTTGCCGCTGCTTTTGTGCCGGCATTGATGAGTCTGCGCATGCTCCACAAGCTTGATTTCCTTCCCAAGATTTCCAGCCTCAAGTCGTTTCCTTTGGAAAAGATGCCGGCGTGGAAGGAGTTCGAGCGTCATCTTAGACGGTAGTAGATTCCGACCTCCCTGGGCTTCAGCTGGCACGAGGTCGCCCAAGGGTCGATCGCGTTGACTGACCTCTTGCAAAGAATGTCCGATGTGCTCCTTACAGTAGACCTGCCGTGATGCGGCTAGCGTTTGCTAAGTTTCCGTACGACTTCGGCTGGATCGAAACCAATAATTCGGCCAAGCTCAATTAACTCGACAACGTCGATGCGACGCTGACCGGATTCCATGTGTGTCACCCAGGATTGGTACACTCCGAGCTTTTCGGCGAGATCGACCTGACGCAGACCGGCACCCTTCCTGAGCTCGACCAGCATGGCCGCGAGCTTCTTTTGAAGTGGTGAGGTGACCGTTTTGGGCATCCAGCCTCCCGGAGGGGGCTAGAGACATAAAACGACTTTCCAGATACCGAAAAAATAGGTATTTGTGCTCACGCCGGTGAGAGATGGCCGCAATTTGCGGAAGCGACAGCTGAATCCTTCCCGGCTTCAAACTTTCCGGCGGGGAAAATGATGAATAAGCTTACGAGTGAATGGTGGCCTTTTGGCCTGCTGGTCGGAGGCGCCGTCCTCCTTTGGGTCATGGGGTATAGCTGGAGCGATACAGGCGCGATCGCGTTCATGGCTCTCCTTGTTACTGGAGCCGGAGGCTACATCGTCGCGATTGAGCGGCAGAGGCACAAGTGACGATCCAATGAGCCACCTCGCGCAATCGAAAGCGACCGAAATGACCAATGCTATTGACCCGCCTGTACAGCAGGCTCGCCAAGCTAACGACCAAGGCTACGCTTTCGCCGTTTACACCCTTTATACGATTGGCTTCTTAACGGTCATCACCGCTGTGATCGGCCTGATCATTGCTTATGTGAAGGCGCCCACAGCCGGCGGCATCTGGCAGAGCCATTTCCAGTTCCAGATCCGCACGTTCTGGATCGGATTGCTGTATTTCATTGCCGGCTTTGCGCTGCTCTATTTCGTCATCGGCGCCTTCGTCATCTTGTGGTGGACAATCTGGACACTCGTTCGCATCATCAAGGGCGCGATCTTGCTGCACGATCAGCGCCCGATTCCTCAGCCAGCCTCATGGCTATTCGGCTAGCGACGAGACAGCGTTCGTGCATTGACAAGGGACGGCATCATTCACTCCGATCGTTTGAATATGCCAAGCTGGACCATTGCTGCCTTCACCCATCGCGGTCGGATGCGCCCGAACAACGAGGACGCTATCGCGATCGACAACCATGTCCTCACCGGTGACATGGACGCACCGATAGTCATGGCGTCACCGAACGATTGCTGCCTCCTGATGATCGCGGACGGCATGGGTGGCCACGCGCACGGCGCGATGGCCAGCCGGGCGGTTCTCGATTATCTGGTTGCTGCTGTCGGTCGGCTTTCAAATCCTGGCGGCTGCGCCGAAGCGATCGAGGAAGCCAATCAACATCTCTATGATCTCATGCAGGAGCGCGAAGAAGCGCTCGGCATGGGCTCGACGCTCGTCGGAGCCGTTCTGACGGCCGGTCAGCTACTCGCGTTCAACGTTGGCGACAGCCGCTGCTACCTGTTCAGCGCTGGCCAATTGGTGCAGCTCAGCCACGATGATCTGCCCGAACGCGAGGACGGCCACTTCGGTCCCCGCCGGTCCCATGCCCTCACTCAGGCTCTGGGCGGCTCTTCATTTCCTATCGCGGTCGAACCTCACACCTCCATCGACGCGCCGCTTGCACCCGGCGAGACCCTACTTCTTTGCAGCGACGGCCTCACCGACATGGTCAGCGGCCAAGCCATCAGCGACACGGTGCGAATAGCCAAGGACCCGTTGCAAGCCGCGAAGAAGCTCGCCGCCAAGGCTTTTAGCGCCGGAGCACGCGACAACATCTCCTTGCTGGTTGCACGCTGTCGGGCCTGATTTGCAACGAAAGGAATGTGGATGAGGTTGGGACATTTCTTAAAGGGTTGCAGCCTTGCGGTCGTCTGCACGGCGATCAACTGCCCAAGCAGCCCAGCAGCAGAAATGAAGACCTTCGACTGCTCAGGTGAACTCTGGAACATTTCGATCGATTCAGCCGGCCCTACATGGCTCGAAATAGGGCATGGGGTTCATCAGTGCTCGATCAGGAATGCGTCGAGCGAGAACGCAAAGCGGATTCTGTCTATCTGCAATTTGAATGCTGTCTGCTCGATCAAAGTCGAGGTAGATGCTCAGCGCCTTCGGAAGTCGGCAGCAGAGGGCGAGTGTGATGACGTGTGCATTTTTGAAGACGACAAAATCGTCTGGGTAAAGAAGGGGAGGGCAGAGAAATGAAGCGCACTATCATCAGCGCGCTCGTCGCGATTTCCGCCAATTCAGCACAGGCAAACACCTACAACTATGTTTGCAAGGACCAGGGAAAGTCTTTTCCGCTGAAGGTCGACGACGCACAAAACACGCTGGAATGGAAAGGGACCACCTACAAAATTAAGGAAAACGAAGATTGCGCCAAATTTGGTTGGCGCGCTGAAAAGGACGGTGCTTCTTTTGATTTCTGTACGGCCACGAAAGGTTACGCCGGCATTGAACAGAATGGCATTGAAATTCCGTGCGACTTGAAGCGGCGATAAGAGTTCAGCCAGCCCAATGACCTATGGCCTCGGGTCCGCATGCACATCGGGACCGGTACGTGCAGAAGGGGAACCGGAGGTCGACGCCAAGAATGGTTTGGTGGAATCCTATTGTCGTCCGCACGTGCACCGCCAACCGCAATGGATTGAGAGCAGGACCAGAAAGCCCCTTTACCGTCCGATCCAAAGTATGGGCCGGGATATGGGCCACAGAACGGCCGGTTTCTGGAAGCGCTTAAAAATAAGGACTTTTCGGCCTGTATGGCGGAGAGAGTGGGACTCTCACCCAGCGTCACCGGCCAATCAAAAAACTCGGTAAAACAAGCGCTTTCCGCGATGCTCGGCGGATGTTGTGTCCACCTGCGTGTACCACCTTTTGGCCTTCCGAGAAAGCAAGGATTCGATAATTCGGAGGCGCTGGACGTTTAGGTAGCACCACCCCTCCTGAGAAGCCCTGTGCCGGACCTCGGCCAAGGCCGCTATCCATGGCGAATGGGTCGCCCGCATCACCGAAATAAAGCGGCCTCTCCTTCACCATTTGCGACCTCCCAGCACCCGTCCCCTCGGCTTGGGCAATTGAGCCTTCATCTGAGCCCGCTCGGCACAGAGTCCATCAATCTTGCCGAGCATCCGTTGCAACAACTCTTCCGCGGACCGGGTTGGGATGCCGGCTCTCTGGAGCTGGAGGATTTCCTTGCGCTGGCGGCCGACCTGCACGCGCATGCGCTCGATCTCCGAACGGAGAAATTCGAGTGTGGGCATGGTTTCGCTTCTGGAATGACGGTAAGTCGCCATAAGAACGAAACATGAATCTTGAGTCAAGATCCTATCTTCGGGATTTGACGGCCAACATCTCGATCCAGGTTTCCCAACGCTGTGAGCGGAGCGTTGGCAGGTTAAAGGAATTCGGGAAATTCCGCCGACGCATCGCGCTAAGACCACGCCTTATTAACGCCGTCGACGATCACCGAACTCAGCGCCCGCGCGAGGCGATCCGTGACCCACTCGCTTTGGTGCAGCCTGGTGTCATCTCCCGGATCGACCATCCGGTCGAACGACACTTGCTCCACTTCATGCAACCCCTTCATGAACGCGAAGCGGCGGAACACATTGACGCCTTCGACACCTACCGCGAGTTCGCTGATTGCTTCGACCATCTTGATCGCCTTGTCCTTCTTGGCAGACGTCAGGACGGCCGGCAGATATTGGAGGTCCATCAAGATCACGTCGGCCCGCGTTTCGTCGCGGAGCTTGATAAGCCCGTCGCGGATGGCCGTTACGGTCTCAGCGAACGACGGTGGTGGAGGCTTCAGGTCCGGGCTTTGCCAGACTGCATTCGTTCCAACTTGCCATATCACGAGATCGGGCTTCTCGGCGATGACATCGGTATCGAAGCGCTCGAGCTCAATCGGAGCTTCCTGACCGCCAATTCCCTGGTTAACCATGGTGATCTTGGCGTTCGGATATGGGATCTGAAGAAGCACCGGGAGCCGATCCGGGTAGGGCTTTATGCTGCCTTCGCCCGCCGTCGTCGATGAGCCGATCGCAACGATCTTGGGCTTTCCTCTCACGAGGCTATTCGCAAAGTTGGGGAGGCCGCACTCAAAGGGGATCGGCCCGACCGGGATGGTCAGTGAGGGATCGCTGTCCACGGGGCACCTGCGGGTTTCAGCCAGGATAACATGAGGTCGAAGGAGAATAGCGCGCCAGTACGATATCGCCTAGCGCTACAAGCGCGAGGGATCACCCTTCGGGCACGCCAGCCAACCGCATGCCCTCATAGACCCGCTCCCTCGCAGCGAGGTAAACGGGGTTGTCACTCTGTGCGCCGTCGCGGAAGCGACGGATTGTAAAGCTTGGAACGATCGTGAGACCCGCCCTTGCGGCAGCACGCGCGTCATCCAGCGAGCCGCGCAGGGCCAGTGCAGCGGCAAGCGAGAAGTGAACAAACGGCTGGTTTCGGCTGATCTCGATGCTTCGATTGAACCACCCGAGCGCCTCTTCATCGTTGTTGAGTGCCAATTTGGCAAGGCCTGCCAACAGGCACCAGCGATGGGCGAAGATATCACGTGGGGAAAGACGGAGTGCTTCGCTTATATGCCCTTCCGTCTCTCCACTGAGGCCCAAGAGATGCTTGGCGAGGCCGATTTGCGCGTGAGCTTCAGCCATATTTCGATCGAGCGCCAACGCTCTCTCGCACTCCGCGATGCCTTGGGCAGCGCGCTTCGTTGCGGCTAGTACGGCGCCCAAGACCATATGAGCGAAGCCGTGGTTCGGTGCCCTGTACAGCGCATCCATTAGGGTCGCTTCTGCCCTCGCGAGAAGCGCAACCCGATGTTCATTCATCCAATTGGCGCCCATTATCGCATCTACGATGGCCGTGCCGACCATCGCTTCGACGTTCTTGGGATCAATGATCAACGCACGCTCGAAGTTGTTGCGTGCCGGCACCAGATACTGGTCTAGCCACCCCATGTTCAGCAGAGCTCTGCCTTGAAAATACAGTTCCATCGAACTTGGATGTAGAGATCGTTCCGACCGCCGCGCCTCCTCCGCAGTGAGCCGAGCCTGCAGTTGATTTGCGAGCCTCGATACAATCTCATCCTGCATATCGAAGAGAGCGACGACCGGCTTGTCAAACCGGTCCGCCCAAAGGTGTGTGCCGGTTCTTGCGTCCACAAGCTGCACATTCACACGGACCCGATCGTTGCTACGCTGCACCGATCCTTCGAGCACGTAATTGACGTTCAACTCGCGACCGATCTGTTTGAGATCGATTGCCTTGCCTTTGAAGGTAAATGCGGTATGGCGCCCAATGACAAACGAGCCACTTATGCTGGATAGGTCGGTGGTAAGATTCTCGGTTACACCGTCGACAAAATAGTCTTGCGCCGGATCGCCACCAAGATTGTCGAAAGGCAACACAACGATGGAGAGGTGTGGAGATGTACGCGCGTCCAATTTCGTGCGCCATGCGTGGGTAACCGGGTCATCTTTCTTCGGAAGAACAGCATAGACGCGCACCGGACGTGGGATATTTTTGAGATCTTGCTCTCCTAGATCGACAAAGTATGCGCTAACTTTGCCGTGCACCTGCTCGTAGGCCGAAAGAGAGATGCAGGTGAGGCCCGGTTCGGCGATGCCCTCGAGCCGCGCCGCAATGTTCACGCTATCCCCAAAGATGTCATTGGGTTCGACGATTACGTCACCCACGTTGATCCCAATACGGAAAGCAATGCGCCTATCCTCGGCATCGCCAATGGTGAGCTCGTTGGTTCGGGCCTGGAGTTGAAGCGCAGATCGAACGGCTTCGACCGCGCTCGGAAATTCTGCCAAGAATCCGTCGCCAGTATTCTTGACGATGCGGCCGCCGTGATCGGCAATCGCAGGGGCGACAGCATCCGCGAGCAACACACTTAGCCTGGTGTGCGTAGTCTCTTCATCGTCGTGCATGAGCCGCGAGTAACCGGCCACATCAGCGGCCATTATGGCTGCTAACCTTCGCGAATGACCTGATCGCCCATGCGCCATGACCACTCCAGACTGAGCCGAGTGTAGAATGAGCTAGGCGAAAGCGCTAGCCGCAAGCGGCTCGCTCGCCATCTGGCGCCAACCTTCATAATATATGATGCATCATATGGACGATCAGAGCGGTTCCGCTGAGCGTGCCGAATATGGCCCGGTCAGGATTCGTTCGCCGCTTCCCCACGCGAAGTTCGCAAGTAGCGAAGGCCCTCGCGCGTAACGTTCGCCGGCTTCGCAAAGACCGAGGCTGGACCCAAGACGAGCTCGCCGCCAAGCTCGAGATTGAGCAAACCGCGATCAGCTTGATCGAAAATCATCGGGCGAATCCCACACTGGAAACGCTGGAAGCAATTGCGAACTGCCTGGGCGTGAAATTTGCTGACCTGTTCGATTCCCGCCACACGAGGTCGTGACGCATCCTCGGACACACGCTGCTAGAGATCAAATGAATTCCAGCGACCGCTGCGTGTCCCTACCCCGCTGACCACTTCAGACCACACTAGGGCACACGAATTCCCTTGGACACCATGCCTTCGAATACGAATTGAATTCCCGCGGATTCAAATGCGTCGCGCATCTTGGTCAAGCTTTTCGGATAAGGTACCGACAGCTCCAACTCGTATCGCGCAATGGACTTTTGTGAGACCCCCGATCGCTCTGAGAGTTCATGTTGGGTCCAATTAAGCCATGATCGCGCAGCGCGGACTTGGGCAGGAGAAAGATGGGCTATGCGCTCCATAACGTCTCTTGGCCACACAAATGGTGTCGTCGACAGGCAGATCCAGACTGCCTTGTCTGGAGGACAACACTTACATAGTCAAAGCTTACAATCGAATCCTTGAAAAGAATACTGACACTGGCACCCGTTCCAAACTTCATCCAAAAGACCGAGTCCTTCGAACTTTAGCCGAGCGCTTCATCGTCGAGGAGCGTCGCAAGCTCGTGCCGGCAATGGCGAGCGGCCAAGAACGACCGACACAATAAGCCGCAGGCTACGCCAGGTTTGCTGATGGCGCTTTTCGTCGAGCAGACCATCGGCTCTTCGGCTATTGGATTACGGTGTGGGCTCGCGAGCGAGCTGACGTAATTCCGAACTGACTTGCTCCGGTCGGCCAGTCCCGACGGGCCGGGCAGTGAGCCCGGGTCGCCAGCGCTGGCCGAGCCGTGGCACCGCAATGCCGCTGGCGCGGCCTCCGGGATCCGGAGGCATGTCCGGTTTGCCCGTAAGTCCTCAAGTCTAGCATCTTTGGCCACCTAATCGACTAGCCGCGGTGCCTTCAAAGGCCGGCTAAGGACGGGTGTCCGAGCGCTTCGCGGCCATGTCCGACGCCGAACTTGGTCGAGGCGCTTTTAGTTTTCTGTTAACCACCACTTGATCTGGAGGATGGCGACTTATTCTAAACCAAAACTTGCTGTGTTATATTGCCGGCTCTGACTTGCTAGGCAGAAGCCTGACGGCTTTCCGGGCGCCGCGAAGAGGGGCGCTCCCAGTTCGGCAAGCGACTCTTGAAGGAGATCGCTTCCCAGCGCGAGGAAGCGGAACACCGCCACTGCCGCCAAATCGGCGAGGCATCTTGGCTGGTTCGTCCAGCACATCTAATCGTCTGAAATTCTGAAGCCACGCTGACTGCAAGCATGCTTGTGTCTGTCGTGCCTGAGGACATCCGAGCCAGCTCTCCAGTCATCTCCCGCCCTGTGAAGACGCCGCCTATGTGACGGTCGGTTCGCTGTCGGCACATATAATATGATTTATCACATCATGGAGTTCACTCCGATGCAGTGTATAGGTCATGCGCTAAGCACCTCTACACGCGGATCCCGGCGGCAGCATTCGTGCAGTGCGCGGCCGGCTCACGCGCCAGCCCACCCGCGAAACTCGGGGGAGGCGCGCATCGAATTTCCGCATCCACTGAGCTGGTGGCGGGTGCGGCCTGTTCACTCGTTCAGAAATGTGGATGTACTGATCGCGCGACAGTTTCTTCGCAAGGTCGCGATCGCCGGCGAGCCGTTTTGGTACCTGGGCGCAGCCGGCAACGCCGCAGTCGCCATGCGCGTAGCCGTACGCATTCAAAGCCAACAGAAACCGAACCTAGTTACACTCGACGTGGCGATGACCGCCGTCTTGTGTATCGCGCTCGCGGGTCACGAACCCGCGGCCGTCCTTCTAGCGTCTGCGCTCAAACGACGTTCCGATATCGAGCCTCATTGCGTAGCGCTTTCGGACGGATGGTTAGCTTCACACAGCCGGATGCAATTCCTGAGTTCGGCTTGAGCGGCATCGCGAACGAGCCGGCACTCGCGTGCGGGCGATCCGCGGCCCGTCCACCACCGCTAGAGCACGCACGCCGCCATTGTCAGAGCCGTTATCCGCTCAGATGAGGGATATTCTCCATGTACTCGACGATAGCAACATGCCTCACCCCGCCATGTCCTAAGTCCCACCCCAAGAAGCTTTGGCGCTTTCGGACCGCCACCGAATTCTCTCAAGCCGACGTGTCTGCAGTTCGTTTCGGACTGCAACATACCTCCTTGAAAGATGAACGCTGGGCTTTCGCACGCGAAGGCCACCCCGCGGACGCAATTTCCATGATGATCGGAGAGTGGCCTGTCGGGCGTATTTCGCACCGCGTTGATGCCATCATGACAGCGATCGTGCTCGCTGCGCTGATGGGCAGCGCTGCCTCGACACTCGTCGCGTATCACACGATCGCGCAACTTGCCTTTCGGCGACCCAGACTTCGCGAGATCGCCGCTTCATGGCTGGTTGTCGTAGAAGAACAGGAGAGACGAAGATTCTGGCATCCGACCGCGTCGGATGCCATCCCACGTTCGAGCGACGACGTCCGCTCACCTTTTCCCGGGCGGAGCTATGCTTGATGAAATACCGCAAGTACATGTCGAGCGACGCGTGGCGCTTCAACCAAGCCCGACTGCGCGAATTCGAGGCGGCACGGTTCCAATGCCGGCTGTGCCCTAACACCCGAGATCAGGGCTACGCTCTGGAAGCCCATCACAGGACCTACAAGCGCCTCGGACGCGAACTCGATGGTGATCTCACGGCGCTCTGCCGGGAATGTCACCAGGGCGTGACATCGATGCTGCGCGCACGTCGCTACGCGTCATCGGCGCCACCTACATCTTCCGACTGCACACCAGCAATCGCCGATCCGCCTCCCCTGTTTGACCCGTTCGCAATCGGAGCAAAGAAGTGAGCATAGAACGCATCGCTCTCAGGCTCGTTGGTGTCGGACCGATGTTGATGCACTCGTCCCGGCTCGCGGATCCGCTTGATCCAACGACCAAGGCTATCGCTTCGATCACTTCAAAGAGCAAGAAGACGGAAGCTGACCACGCGCGTATTGCTGAGTTAGAGTGGCACGGGGGGCTCTGGCTGAGCGAAGGTCGGCCTTGCCTTCCACCCCACTGCATAAATGCGGTCCTGGTGGACGGCGCGCGACAGCGCAAGAAAACCGAAATGGCAAGAGCGGCATTTGTCGCAGATGGGCCGTCGATCATCGAATACGACGGTCCCAAGACGATTCCCCAACTCTGGGCGGACGAACGCTTCCGCCATCGTGAGATGGTCCGGGTGCGGGATTCACTCTTGGCACGAACCCGTCCATGCTTTCCCCAATGGGGCGCGCGGATCACAGCCACCTTTCTCACATCGATGATCAACCGCGGCGAGATCGTCGAGTTTTTCAAGCTCGCGGGGCCTTATGGCCTCGGTGATCACCGTCCCCAGTTCGGGCGCTTCCTCGTTGAGGATCTCGGACCGGAATAACGCAACACGGCGTGGCGTGGCGGGGCGTGGCCCGGCTACGCATGGCATGGCCCGGCAAGGACCCCTTTCGAAAGTAACGAGCTTCGCGAGCGGTACGCGCGCTTGGTGGTGCCGCGTCGCGAGCTCATGCGCAACGGAGTGTTCGGCATGACTCCAAAGCCCCGGCCCCCTTCAAATGGCGCCGACAAGGAAGATTGGCCCGCGGTTCTGTCTTACTGGCGCACGATTGCCGCTGAAGCATTCGACGACGGACGTCGCGCCCAAGTCGCCGAATGCATCAGCCGGATCTCCTCCACGTCCCCGGAGTGGCAAGCCGCGATCAACGGCGACGCGGCCGTCGCAGCGGGATTAGTCCTACGCCTGGAGCCGCCCCCGCGCATATCCGGCGGGGTGGACCTGGTGATGACCATCTTGCTGAACACCGCCTTCGGAGACGCCGGCGCCGCTCTCGTCCTGGCGCATGGCCTCCGAAAAATGCCTCTCGACCCCCGACTGCGCGCGAGGCTGGCTACCTCGTGGCTGGTCCACAATGTGTGGCTCAAGCATCGCAACCGCCGCAGCGGCGCTTCGAACCGAGGCGACCAATGACAAGAATTCAGGTCATGTCCGACCTTCATGTGGATTTTCCGGGAGCTCGCGACTTTCCACAGCGCGCCGCAGGTGCCGAACTCGTGCTCATTGCTGGAGACACGTGCGAAGGCCTGGTTCGCGCAATCGAACGGACGCGGATTGCTTATCCGGATGTTGAGATTGTAGCCGTCGCGGGGAACCACGAGTTCTACGGCCACGCGTTCGGGGAAGAACTCAACGCTGGCCGCGAACGCGCGCGCCAACTCGGCGTGCATCTTCTCGAAAACGAGACCGTCAGATTCGGTCGTCTGCGGATCATCGGCGCCACCTTGTGGACGGACTACGCACTGCTCGCCGAATCGCTGCGCGGGGCCGCCATGCGGGACGCCTACGACACCATGCGTGACCACAAGCGAATAAAGTGGTCCCGTCGACCGTGGCGGAGATTTCGCCCCCAGGAAGCGCGACTGTTGCACTTGCAATCGCGAACCTACATCGAAGCCGAACTCTCCAACGTGTTTGACGGTACAACTATCGTATTGACACACATGGCTCCCACGATCGAAGCGATCGAGCCGCTTTTCCGCGACAGCACAATCTCAGCTGCATACGCTTCGAACCTGTTGGCCGTGATCGATCGACACCAGCCGCATTTCTGGATATCCGGCCATACGCACTACAGTATGGATCTACGTCGCGGTCGTACACGGCTGATATCGAATCCATGCGGATACGCCAACGAGAACCGGCTGTTCGACCCCCTGATGACGATCGAAGTCGGCCCCTGATCGAAGAACGACCGTAGGTCAGCCAAAGCTGCGTTTGACATATCGAGCGCCGATCGATCCATCCCATTCGACGCGAGCAAACAGCATGAGCCGCAAGATTACCGGTCCGAGCAAACGGAGCGCATCGAAAACCGTCGTCGTTGGGGCGGCATCGCCGCAGCAACCGCGAAGGCCCCCTCCGGAATCGGTCGCGGGGATGGGTCCGCTCGAGCTGGCGGCGTACAAGGTCGATTGGCGCGCCTCTTGGCGCTACCGCCGACACGCTGCTGAGGTGAGTGCCGCGCGCGACCACACGCTGCGCGTCAAGCAGCTGGAGATCGAAGCGCTGGTCGCGACCGACAGGGCCAGGCGCGCCGCGTGTCCGAAGGCCGAACGTCGAGCCGCCATCGCGCGCCTACGGCAGATAGGGAAGGCGATCGAGCAAAGTCAGGGAGCCGATCGACCTCGTTCCTTTCCGCCTACCGGTCCGGTCATCCCGGCAACGGTTTCCGCCCGCCTCCTGTTTGCGCGGCTGTTCGACTCACGGCCCAATTTGTGGGAGGCGATCCGATCAGCCGCGCCGGTTGTGATCATCGAGATTTCTGACCCCGAGTTTTACAATCCGGTAGTCTCAGCCTGGCAAGCCATTCTCTTTGCCGACCCCCGTCGTGTATTGAGGGTAGGTCACGATTCCATCGGTAAGCGCGCCGACTGCGACGCCGTGTGTATTGCGGTCGGAGAGCCACCGATTGCGAGGCACCGAGGCACCAACGAGACGGAGGCGCTTGCCGCTCTCTCGCTTGCGCTTCCGATGATCGCAATTTCGCCGGCCCCGGAGACTCACCTTCCTTCGGCCGTGCTAAGGGCAGCGCAGGAACGCTTGACGTTGCCGCGACTGGATCCAACGGCTGTCGCACGTGCCATTCGTATTGTGACTGGAAAGCGCTGCCGTGACCTTCTCGATGAAGCCACCGTCGCACGCGTCACGCCGAGCGACCTGATCATTGCCATCCGTTTTGACCGTACGCCCGCGGAATGCATGGCCGAGCTTCGTCGGCTTGCTGGCGACGAGGCCGCACGCAAGGGTGGGCGCGACATCTCGTTGGACGAACTTTACGGTATGGACGAAGCGGTCGCGTGGGCTCGCTCGACGATCTGCGATCTCGAAGCGTGGCGCCGCGGTGAAATTGCCTGGTCCGCTTTGGACAGCGGCGCCTGTCTGGTCGGCCCGCCAGGAACTGGAAAAACGTTGCTTGCACAGTGCTTTTCGCGGGCGGCCGGGCTTCCCATGATCGCTTGTTCGCTGGCCCAGTGGCAAAGCACAGACGAGGGGCACCTGGGACACTTGTTGAGAGCAATGAGAAGAGACTTCGACAGCGCTCGCAGTCGTACACCCTGTGTCATGTTCATCGACGAAATCGACTCTTTCGCCGATCGCAGCAAGGTTCGCCACAGTCATGCAGACTACGTCGTAGAGGTTGTAAATGGCTTTATCGCTCAACTTGACGGCGTGGCCGACCGCGAAGGGCTGATCTTCCTCGCCGCTTCGAACGACGTCAGCCGGTGCGACCCCGCCATTCTCCGCTCCGGCAGGCTCAATCGCATCATCCGTATTGGCCTTCCGAACGTCGAACAACTCGAACGCATGTTTCGCGTCAGACTCGGACAACAGCTCGGCGGCGAAGATCTCAGCGAGATCTGCCTGCTCGCTCTGGGATCGACAGGCGCTGACGTGGAGAGGATCACGAAGGACGCAGCCCGGTTCGCGCGTCATCAGAACAGGCAGATGCAGCTTGGCGATCTGCGCAGGGCACTCGTGGACGTCGAAGAGCGCGCTCCCCGCGAAGTTGCCCGCGCTGCCGGTCACGAGGCCGGACACATCCTGATGGAGATTTTGCTGTTCGGCGAACCGGAAAACCTGCACGCCAACGTCGCCACCTCGGACGGACGGGGCGGAGCGACGATGAGGACCAAGACGCCTCCGTTCGCTGGTACGTACGCGGATTACCATCACCGATTGCAGATCCTCCTCGCGGGTCGCACCGCCGAGGAAATGCTATTCGGCGACGCGTCGCACGGCGCGGGCGGACGACGCGGATCCGACTTGCAGCAGGCAACGGCGTTCGCCGCCGCGATGGTGGCCTCGCTGGGACTTGCCGGCCCGAGGCACCTTCTCTTCCTGGCGCCGGCCGAGGACACCGACGAACTGCTCGCCTATGCAGACGTGCGCGCGACGGCGCACTCCGAACTGGAGAAGGCGGCGCAGGCTTGCCGCGCGACATTGATGATGCACAACGCCGCTCTCGGCGAGATCTCAGCGAGCTTGTTGCTGACAGGACGGATCGATGGTGTGACCGCGGCCGCAATCATCGACGCCCATCGCGAAGCGATGGGAGCGTAAACGATGAAGAATGGGCGAACGAAATTCGCCGGGTCGCCGCCTGCCGATGAGGACCGGCGCACATGGCAATCTTGGCGGCTGCGTTGGCGTACTACTGGGGCCTCGCCGGACGATCTGCAAAAGCGCATGGGGGCAGAGAAGTGAGCCGAACGAAAGGCTCATCATCGGACACCGTGCCGAAATGCCCGCGCGTTGGCGCGCGGCCGAACCCCGAGGACTGGGGGATGGACGAGTTGCTGACGCTGCCGGAGGCTGCGGAACTTTGTTGGCCCGAAGGCCCATTGACCGTCACAAGCCTCAGGACGGCGGTACGTCACCGCCAACTCGCGGTCGCCGTGGTTGCTGGCAAATTTCTGACCACGAGACGACAACTCGCGAAAATGGCCTCCTGTCAAATCCTTGGAGCGGCCGAAACGCCTGAGATTGCTGCGAAAAATGGGCGCCTCCTCTCGACTGGTGAGGCCCGGACGCTTCTCGATTCAGAGCTGGAAAGGCTGCGCCCTCCCCGTAATCCACATCCCCGGTAGCCCAGCTCACATTGCTCAGGAGCCCGATCAATGAGATTGGACACGAGCAAGTTACGGTCACTCAGCAAGAGAAAGGAACCAACAGATGAAGATCCGTCCCGTTCGCGCAGCACGAGAACTCCGTGGTAGCGAGAATCCGCTGCTTGATTTCGCCTCGGCACTCAATCGGGGTACTGGCGATGGTGCCAGTGCATTCGATGGGCGTCTCGAATTGCGCGCGCCTCGTCGCTCGCAAAAGAGTCGGCGCCGCAAAAAGCTCGGCATCTACTACGTCGTGAGCCGCGAGGGTGCGGTGAGCACCGGCATCCGTGAGAATGAGCCCGACCGCGCGCAAAGGTATCTCGATGGCTACCGGGCACGTAGGCTGAATGAGACGCTCGGCCGCGTCCTGCCCGGCTCGCTCACGTTCGCCACGGTCATCGCGGACCACGTCGACAACGTGCGCCGGTCTGCAAAGACGCCAGGTCAGCGCCGGCGCGCGGCAGCCGTCGAATACCAGTCAGTGGTGCTGAACCGGTTCTTCGGAACCAAGACCCTTTCCGAATACCGGATGCAGATGTCGATCGACTTCAAGAATCAGTACATCGACGAACGCAATGCCTTCTACGATGCCAATCCCGATCGCCACCGAAAGGATCCCGAAAGCACGGCCACGCAGCTGTTGCGGCTGCTGAGGTACGCCATCCGTTCATATCCCGAACGTCACGGCTACTTCTGGGTATTGAACATTCACGTTCCAAAACCGGGCCCGAAAAAGCCGGCGCGCTGGCTGCGTCGGCAGGAGGTCGCTCGTCTCCTGCTCGCGTGCATGGGTTACAGGTGGGACCACGAACGCGGCGACTGGATGACGAAAGAGGTCATTCGCGCCGACGGCACCACCACCATAACCCGCAAGGTCGCGCCCGAGAATCGAATTATGGGCGAGTACCTCTCGCGCGTAATTCGCTTCATAACCAAAACAGGGACCAGGCACGATGTAATGCTCTCGATGGCATGGGGCAGCCGTATGAGATTGGCCTGCATCGTTGCAAACGCCGACGGAAGCGGCTGGATCCACCGCCGCGGACTCGCCGAGATTGACACCACGAAGGCCAGGCCATCGACCGAGATCGTTGACGACTTGAAGTGCCTCATCCGCGCCTGGGGCCGCCAGGATGGTTACATCCTGCCCGACGGCACCATTAGCAAGCAGCCCAAGCATAAGTATCTGATCCGTCCCCCGGGCGGTGGCAACTACAAAACCTACCTGAACGTTCAGTTCCGCAAGCTCTGCAACAACGCAGGTCTCTCTCGCGACGTCACCATCCATTCGCTGAAGCACACCGCTGTAAGCTGGGCCTATCAGCGCGGCGTTTCATTGGCAGCAGCGGAGCAAATGCTTGGCACCTCGGCTGAAACGCTCCTGGCTCATTACGTGCACTGGGGTCACGACAGCCGTATAAGCGCGAAGGACGAGTTCAACAACTACGCCTCGCGCCGGAAGCTGCGCGCCATTCATCACCATGACCCCGAGCCTGATGACCGCGTCCGGCCTTATGACCGTCCCTTCAAGGGTCGGACGCGGCGTAGGTAGCTTGGGCGCTCGCCACCATTAAAAGCGTCGCTTCATCCGGCTCTTGCCGGACGCGGCGACGCTTTTCGTCCGCTGCCTGCGCTTTCGCGCCCCCGCATCGCCTGAGAGCCCAATCCTTGTTTTCAAAACACGAGAGCCTTCCATTGTCTTCGCTGGCCGGAATTATCGCACCACATTTTGTTCGAACTGGTGTCCTCACACGAGAAGACCTGCTCGATCTCTTTGATCCCGCCATTTGGCGTAACCACTGCGCCACGGACGTCACCCCGCTCCGCGGACCCGCGCTCTGCGCTATGATCGCGTGCTGTGGAGCTTCGATGGCAGAGATCACCCGTATCAAATGCTCCCATTGGCTGAACGATCATAGAGACCAGGTCGAACTGAGTGGCGGTCACCACCGCGCCTCGCGCACGTCCCCTGTCATGGCGATCGCCAAGGTCGTCATCGATCGTTACCACAAGGCAGCGAAACGCCAGGCTGGCGTCGACCACCTGTTCGTTAGCCGAAACGGCCGCCCGATCGACGTCAATGGGATACTCCAACAGCTCAACTGGTTAGCGAGAAGTGGCGGCCTTCCCTGCAAAAGCCTCGGAATGGCGCTCCAACACGCATTCGAAGGTTGGGCCAAGGCCGGTGGCGAAGCTATGGAGCGCGCTCTTACCGGTTGCCTGCAGAGGTCTTGGATGGAGCCAGTCCCGCCGCTCGAGTTGCTTGATAAGCAGAGCTTTCTCGCGGAGGCTCATCCTTTAGGAAGGTTCGACCGTGAGATGCTCAAGTGGGTTGGCCCCGCGGCGCGTCTGCATCCTGATCCGCACTTTCCACGTCTGTCACGTGAGGCGAGGAGAGACCTCGAGCCCGCCTTGAATATCCCTGGGTCTTCGTATCCGCTCGAACTGCGAGAGGCGGTGAACTCGGCATTATCGTTAGGAAAACACCCCAACGATATTGCCACACATTACGGCATCAGCACCAAATACGTTCTTGACCTGCGCGACGGAAACGCTTCGCAGGCGTCTACCCTTCTCACTTTGCGGACAGTTTCGGTTCAGAAAATTCTTGCCGCCCGCCTGCGCGCGGCTCCGGGCTCGAAAGCAAGTGATTTGCAGGCTTGGATGCATGACGAGCACGGCGTTGCGTTGACCCGCGCGTCAATCAGCAAGTTTGCAAAGAAGAGAAACATCGATCTGCCGCCAACGCCCCGAGGCCGCCATCTGCGAAGATACGAACCCCTGCTCCGGGAAGAGTTAACCCGAAATCCAGATCAAGATACCCTTGCGCTCGCTACATGGCTTCGCCGCGAGCACGGCATCGTGGCCCGCGACTCCGCGATTTACCAGTTTCTGCGCAAGCGTGGCGTGCTTGGGCCGCGACAGCATTTACTCGTTGGACATGAAGAGGCGCTCGGAGAATTATTCAACCTTCGGCCTACGATTACCTACAAGGAAATCGTGGCATGGCTGCGTGTGGAGCGCGGTGTGTACGCCACCACCGAGGAGCTGATGAGGGCGATGAAGAAGGCGGGCATTCGCAGGCCGTCGTACCGACCTCGCCCACGCCGGAAGAAAAGACAAGCCCGACTCAGACCATCGGCGATCGCTCTTGTGCCGTTGCAGCGAGCTCAAGCAAGTTGATCCGCGCACCGCAAATAATGAATGAACGCATATGGGGCCACAAACCGACCACACGGCGACCCGCTTGACCTTGATCGGCTTCCCGTGCGCGGCGAACATTGCAGCCCTTAGCAAACCTTGGCCACGGGCTATGCCGGTCATCAGGATACGTCTTACGGCGCCTCGCAATAGTATGCGTTAGCTGCTTCGCGCCGCCTTCCGCGAGCCTTCATGGTGATGTCGAAGGGATGAAGGCGTGTATCGAGCGCGAACGCTTCTGAAGGTGCTGCTGGTACGCGTCTTTCGCCCTGGTCGGGCCGAAGATCAGATTCCAGCTGTGATTGGACAAAATACTTGGGGTCACGGCGAATTGGTGCTTGGCCAAGAGCGCATCTCCGAACGCCTGCTGGCCCGCGCCTGGGATTCCGGGCCGCAGCCAATTGGCGTTCGGAACGTCGACAGGGCGAACGATGTGAACGTCGGACACGTCGGCGATATGAAGCGCGGTGAGAACGTGCGCCATGGTGTCGAGCGCTTTGAAGGCCTTGTGAACCGCGACTTCGAGGATCGCGGTCGCTGGATCAAGAGCGCAATACACGACGCGAGCGCCTTTGCTGTTACACCTGGAATGCGCCTTTGCCACTGTTCCAGGTCGACGCAAAGCGCGCTTGGTCGAGGCGCCAAGCGATGAGCTTGCCGCCACCCAATGGCTCTACAGGAGGCGTCATGCATAGACGCCGTATGCGAGGCGTGTGAGGTATTGTTCAACCAGTTCAATGCCCGCCGGCGTGGCAAGAAGGTCGATCGGACGGCGCTGGTCGAAACCGATGGCCGGACGTTCGAGCCACTGCTCTGCCTCTTCCTGCGAGCCGAACACGTCCGTGGCCTTGGCCAGGATTTCGGCAAACTTCCAGGTCCGCCCACTTTGCTCCTGGCTGAGCGGCTTTTCCGGAGCATCCTTGCGTCGTTGAAAGGTGCGGAGGCTCATTCCGAAGGCTTTTTCTAGCGAGTCCGTTTGAATGAAGAGGAGGTGACTGACGAAGTGGGTCAGCGCGGAGCCAGGCAGGCCGTCCAGCAGTAGGTCGTGGGCGTCGAGGGTGCTTGTGATGCGGCGGGACAGGATCCGCGGCCCGCCGAGCAAATCGGCCACTTTCTGGAGATCATTGCTTGGCCCCTTTGGGGCCAGTTTCTCAGCAGTCATAGGTCGCCTCGCGATGAGTGTCGTATTATAAGCGTAATTTGTCGCAATCAATCAAGCGTACACTGGTCCGCGGGACCGACCACGGCGGACTGACCGGCCAGGCCATCACCGATCGGTTGCGCGTTGCCGACCGCGTCTCCGCCGCCCTCATCAAGTACAGGCACCTCAGATCGATCACCGTGGTCAACCCTATCAATCGGTGCCCGACCGTGGTGGTGCCTCTCCGGGAAGTCGAACGGTTCGAACGGGAGTTCGTGTCGCTGTTCGCCCTCGCCAAGCTGCGGGGGCGACATTTCATGGCGGTCAAGAAGGAGCTTCAGCACGCCGGCGTGAAGCCGGTGTTCAATCCGAGAAAGATCGGGGCGACGTTCTATCGGAGGGCGGGGGTCCTGAGAGCCGAATGCCTTAATGGGGATTAACCGCGGAACGCCTGGCGGTTAAAATGATCTCCAAGGCCCAAAAATCGGACTATATTGTAGGGTGTGAACAAGGACTGTCCGATGCATACGATCGAAATCAGCGACGATATCTACGAGAAGGCGAAGCGAACGGCCGCCCTCGATAGCATCGACGTGAAAACTCTCATCGAAGGTCTTGTCCGTCGTCACGCCGAGTATATCGAACTGTTCCAGGACGCGTCCCCCGATATGCCGCGCTTCAGCCTCGAGCACTACGAAATGGACCGTGTTCCTGGCGAGTCCGAGGAGGACTACCAGGAGCGTCTCAGGATGTTCACCACCCTATGACGGCTCCATTCGAGCCCGGAGATTTCGTCTGGACAAATTTTCCCTTCGAGGCTGATCCGAACCACCCGGGACCGGGTCGGCATGCCGCGCTCATCATGGCGACCTTTGGCACGCGGGAAGTTGCTCAAATCTCTGCCACGCCCGCTCCCAAGCGCGGCATTGTAGTCGCCGTTTATACCTCTTCGCAGGTTGGAAAATTTGGGACAAATCCGCCCATCGGCGTGATTCCGGTGCCTGTCGATCGGGCTCTGAAGAGCGGCAATCGCACCGCCTTCTTCATCGACGTGCGAAAGCGCGCGTTCATGCCACTCTCGACGGATTATTTCCCGGAGTTGGACAGGCCCGGCTTCGGAATTGTTGGTCGAGCGGACAAGGGCTTGTTCGCCGAAGCGCGCCGGCAATTCATCCTGGTGAATGAGCGGCACAAAGAGATGATCGTGAACCTCGGTCCTTATAGGCCATAGTCGTTAGACGGTTCAACTGCCACTTCGAACCGAGCTTTCGGACATGCCTTTGGGTCCAGAGGGCTCGCTACGGAGCAACCTGCGAATGGCTTCCGCCGATATTGTACGAGTATTCCTTGCAGCGTTGGGTCTGGCGATGGGGGCATGTGAGGCTTCAGCAGAATTCCTGCCGGGTACACCTTGCCCCGAAGGATTTACCTGCTTTTCTGCCGAACCACGCGACGGCGTGTGCCAGCACCCTGACGTGATCCTCGACAAGGAGATGAAGGTCACTCGCGTCGACGGCGATCAGTTCTCGCCAGAACGCGAACGCGCTTGCATCGCGCAAACGGTGGGATCAGTCGTTCGAAGCGACACCGGTCTTCATCTGAAGCTCGACAACGCCAAATCCAGATCCTTCAAGGACAAGGCTGACTGCGAACGAAGCCCGGACACCTGCGAACGCTTCTCGCTTTACGACTACTTCCCGAAAGGCAGGTTGTTCCTGGTTCACGATCAGGGTTATGAGAGCGACGCGTGGTTCATGGTCAGCCAGCGGGATGGCCGCAAGCAAAGGATTGTCGCGCCCCCGGGCTATTCGCCCCAAAAACGATGGTTGGCTTCGGTCTATGCGACTGAAGGACCTGATGATGCCAACAATGGCTTCGACATCCTGCCGGCGGACATGAACACGAATGAACCTGCCATCCATTACAGACCCACCGACTACGAACTTTGGGAATTTGTCCGCTGGGATGGAGAAGATCGTCTCTTGCTGAACGTGACGGTTCACGAAAATGGCAGTTCGGCGCTCGTCACTCGCCCCGCCGAAGCGAGTTTGATGAAGGGAAAATGGGTCCTCAATAAATCGTCGCCACGTTAATCCGGTTCGGCTTCAACGGCGGGATCTGCCGACAAGATGAGGGACGCACTTTACCCCCGCGAGAACTGTTCGGCTGTTGACGCGCCCTGACGTGCGTGTCCGATTTGAACGGCTTATACTAAGTGTAGGGGACCTGCTTTGCCCGTTGCCGCAGCCGGTCACGTTCTCGCAAAACGACTACCGTCTTGATCTCCGTAGCGAGAGCCTTGGCCGCATCAATCGCGGACGCGAAAGTGCGTGTCAGCTTCGACGCGATCGAGCAAGAACTGAGTGGCCCGGCTCCCGAAGACTCCACGCTCGCGGACAGTCAGCGCTCCGTGATTTAACAACACGCGGCCAGAGAGTGCTCGTCGAATTTGCCCTCGCCCTCGTAGCCCGTTAGTGGCATCGCGCCCGATACAAGCCGTTGCAATAACGATGAAATTTCCTTTTGTGACAGTTTTGTGACAGTCGAGATCTTGGTAGCCGAATGGCGTCGACACGAAGCCCGCTGGCATCGACACGAAGCCGAATGAGGCCGAATTAGACCCCTTTGGATCGGATTAGACGGAGGGAAAATCCAGCAAAATCAATGGTTTCGAACCTCGCGGAGTATCTAGCGAATACACGCGAGGTTAGGAAAAACAATGACTTATGAGCTATTTGGTGTGCATTTGGCGGGAGATCATTCGTGATCAAACCGCATCAAACGAATCCGCTTTTCGGCAACGACAGGGCCCTTGATCGGCTCACCGAGGGTCTCCGATCTGGTAATGGTCGCGGCAGGAGAAAGCGGCGAATGAGTCGAGCCTATCTCGGCGACCCATCGAAGGCAAACCGGCTGCATGCGGCTCGGAAAAAAGCTGGTTTCAAGTCCGGCCGCGCGGCCGCGCTCCACTTCGGATGGTCGGTTGCCACTTATCGCGCCCATGAGACAGCGACGCGTTATCTCCACGACGAGACGGCCAAGATCTATGCGTCTGCGTTCATGGTTAACACCGAATGGCTCCTCCGTGGGTTGGGCGCTGGCCCGGCCGTAGATCCAGTCCGCGCCACCCAATTCAAGAACAAGATCGAGCGCAAGGCCGAACTGGCAAAGAGCGATCCAGCTGCGTCGTCCGGCCGGCGGCTTCGGCTTGCGCGACGCCTGGCTGGCTTCCGCTCAACGACTGCCGCAGCCGCGACGACCGGGTTGATGCGCACCACCCTCAGTGCGCACGAGACCGGCCAAAACTCCCTCTCCGAAAAAATGGCGCTGCTGTACGCCGAGGCCTTCCGCGTCAGTGCGGATTGGTTAACAACAGGGAAACTACCTTCTGGCTACCCGTGGGATATCGAGCAGCAATTGCCGTCGATCATCGAGACATATGGCGAATTGGATAAAGACGCCATGGAGGCTCTAAGTCACCTTTTGCCCGCGACCAGCCTGCCGCCTGAAGAGGTTCGCAAGGTCAGCCCCCCGGTTCGGCCGAAAGCCGAAAAGGACATCAAGACGGATATGGTCCCTGAGATATCCGCCCGGCATCTATTCCGGGGCCTGGTATCCGGAGACTTGGCTGATGTGCCCCACGAGCACATGTGGTCGTTTCCGCATCGGTATGTGACGGAAGTCCTCGGTGGAAATCTGCCGACGACCGTAATTGTGGCGCTTGGGTCGCGAGTGAAAGAACTTCACCGCGGCGATCGCATCATTGTCGATATGTCTGCCCGAGTAGCCGTGGCAGGGGGAACTTTCGTTTTGGTCAATCAGCACGGAAACTTCGATCTGATCGAACCCAAAGAGGGCGAGGGTCTTGTTTCAGTCCCCCCGCAATCGGGGTGGAGGATCTTCGGAAAGAGGATCGGACGAGTCACGACGGGATGATGGGAGCGGGCGCAAGAAGTGGCGGTTCACAAAAGCTTTGGCGGCAACCGGCTCTTGGGTTAGGAGCCGCTCATTCGCGGCCCGCGCCAACGATCCCATCGGATTTGCCTGCCGGCACCCTCGATCTGCCCCGGCGGCTGGGTCTCTAATGCAGGAGATCGGCCAAGCGCGGCGATCGGGTCGTCGTCGATTCGTCTTATACTAACCTCGTGCGGCTCTGCTCGCTTTGCGCTGGAACGGATGAGGTTGCGATCCATCGTGGGGAGCCCTTGATTTGGAGTGCCATTGCTCATCGCATGACCGAAGTCGGTGATCCAGTCGCAAGGACTCGCCCACAGTGCGCTTTTCATTCTCCTGGCGCGATCCTCCTCGAGGAGCTCCCAAAAGGCTAGGACTCCCCCAAGCCCGCGAAGACCAGAAGCATCCCCTCGTCAAGCACGTCTAGACCTGGCGGCGGTGCGAAAGTATGCGATCGAATTTGCCCTCGCCCTCGTAGCCCGTTAGTGGCATCGCGCCCGATACAAGCCGTTGCAATAACGATGAAATTTCCTTTTGTGACAGTTTTGTGACAGTCGAGATCTTGGTAGCCGAATGGCGTCGACACGAAGCCCGCTGGCATCGACACGAAGCCGAATGAGGCCGAATTAGACCCCTTTGGATCGGATTAGACGGAGGGAAAATCCAGCAAAATCAATGGTTTCGAACCTCGCGGAGTATCTAGCGAATACACGCGAGGTTAGGAAAAACAATGACTTATGAGCTATTTGGTGTGCATTTGGCGGGAGATCATTCGTGATCAAACCGCATCAAACGAATCCGCTTTTCGGCAACGACAGGGCCCTTGATCGGCTCACCGAGGGTCTCCGATCTGGTAATGGTCGCGGCAGGAGAAAGCGGCGAATGAGTCGAGCCTATCTCGGCGACCCATCGAAGGCAAACCGGCTGCATGCGGCTCGGAAAAAAGCTGGTTTCAAGTCCGGCCGCGCGGCCGCGCTCCACTTCGGATGGTCGGTTGCCACTTATCGCGCCCATGAGACAGCGACGCGTTATCTCCACGACGAGACGGCCAAGATCTATGCGTCTGCGTTCATGGTTAACACCGAATGGCTCCTCCGTGGGTTGGGCGCTGGCCCGGCCGTAGATCCAGTCCGCGCCACCCAATTCAAGAACAAGATCGAGCGCAAGGCCGAACTGGCAAAGAGCGATCCAGCTGCGTCGTCCGGCCGGCGGCTTCGGCTTGCGCGACGCCTGGCTGGCTTCCGCTCAACGACTGCCGCAGCCGCGACGACCGGGTTGATGCGCACCACCCTCAGTGCGCACGAGACCGGCCAAAACTCCCTCTCCGAAAAAATGGCGCTGCTGTACGCCGAGGCCTTCCGCGTCAGTGCGGATTGGTTAACAACAGGGAAACTACCTTCTGGCTACCCGTGGGATATCGAGCAGCAATTGCCGTCGATCATCGAGACATATGGCGAATTGGATAAAGACGCCATGGAGGCTCTAAGTCACCTTTTGCCCGCGACCAGCCTGCCGCCTGAAGAGGTTCGCAAGGTCAGCCCCCCGGTTCGGCCGAAAGCCGAAAAGGACATCAAGACGGATATGGTCCCTGAGATATCCGCCCGGCATCTATTCCGGGGCCTGGTATCCGGAGACTTGGCTGATGTGCCCCACGAGCACATGTGGTCGTTTCCGCATCGGTATGTGACGGAAGTCCTCGGTGGAAATCTGCCGACGACCGTAATTGTGGCGCTTGGGTCGCGAGTGAAAGAACTTCACCGCGGCGATCGCATCATTGTCGATATGTCTGCCCGAGTAGCCGTGGCAGGGGGAACTTTCGTTTTGGTCAATCAGCACGGAAACTTCGATCTGATCGAACCCAAAGAGGGCGAGGGTCTTGTTTCAGTCCCCCCGCAATCGGGGTGGAGGATCTTCGGAAAGAGGATCGGACGAGTCACGACGGGATGATGGGAGCGGGCGCAAGAAGTGGCGGTTCACAAAAGCTTTGGCGGCAACCGGCTCTTGGGTTAGGAGCCGCTCATTCGCGGCCCGCGCCAACGATCCCATCGGATTTGCCTGCCGGCACCCTCGATCTGCCCCGGCGGCTGGGTCTCTAATGCAGGAGATCGGCCAAGCGCGGCGATCGGGTCGTCGTCGATTCGTCTTATACTAACCTCGTGCGGCTCTGCTCGCTTTGCGCTGGAACGGATGAGGTTGCGATCCATCGTGGGGAGCCCTTGATTTGGAGTGCCATTGCTCATCGCATGACCGAAGTCGGTGATCCAGTCGCAAGGACTCGCCCACAGTGCGCTTTTCATTCTCCTGGCGCGATCCTCCTCGAGGAGCTCCCAAAAGGCTAGGACTCCCCCAAGCCCGCGAAGACCAGAAGCATCCCCTCGTCAAGCACGTCTAGACCTGGCGGCGGTGCGAAAGTATGCGATCGCGCCCGCGGCCCACTCGAACGCCACGCCAACCTGCCAAGCAGGTTCACTTCGAGGATAAATAGCATCTAGCGCTGAGCTCAAGATCTTGCCTTTCGCTTGGATCGATACCCCTTCAAGTAAGCCGCGTCCGTTCAGCCCTTCGCACTGGTTGTAGAGCGCGACAAGAACGTGCGCGACTTTGGAGAGGCCACTGCATCGGGAAGCTAACTCGACTTAGCTTCCCGATGAGTCGGTTTTCCCCGCAGTTCCTCGACCATCTCTCGCTCAGTTGTTGACCCTTGCTGGCACAACTGCGCCAATGCCGGCGGATGGTTCGGACGTTGTGCTTCCGCACCGATGAGCACTGCTAGATTGGGAGAGTGAGTGATGTTGACCGAGAATCTGACGCCAGCAAATATCCAAGATTTTCTCAAACGATTGTTGGCTGCGATTGAGCTCGATCAGGTGAACGTCGACGCTCTGCCGTCAGAGAGCTTCTCGATTGACTACGACGAAAGCATGTGGCGCACGTTGCGGCAGGATCATTGCGCCTATATCGAGAAATTGCTCTCTACCGCCGATGCGATTCCGCCGGTCGTGCTCAAGCAGTTGACCGAAATTGCGACGGCTTATGAGCCCGCACATGTCGGAAGCATTTTGCAAGGTCTGTTCGCCGAGGTGGTCAGCGGCAGCTGCGCGGAAGACGTTGGAACGACGACGGCGTTCTTTAGCGCGCTGATCAAGGAGATGAGCGGACAGCGCGAAGGCGCCCCTCGCCAGAGAAGCGCTCAAGCGTCGATTTTACAGTGGCTATCCCCTACCGATCCTCTGCGGATTGCTCTAGATCCTGAAGTTCAATCTGAGCAGTCACAGGTCCGGCCGCTGGACATCGCACGTCTTCGCAGAGCCTAGGGCGGTTATCAGGTGCGGCTCTAGACCGCCGGATCTCTTAAGCTTCGCGTTCGAGCAGCGGCGACCCGCCCTCCCCTCTTACTGTAGGCGTCGTACTACCCGAAGAGTCGCCGGTTAAATAGTTACGACCCGCCGCAGGCATTTCTATGAAGGTCCCGGCCATGGGACGGCGCGTTCACCTGGCAGGACAATGGATGCTGGCCGACGCGCTATGTCGCGCGATGCGGGACGTTCGCGAGTTTTTCGCGGAGCAAACAGAGGCTGGCCTTCGAAGGTCGCCAGGATCAGGACAGTGACGCTTTCACGCGTTCCGGCGTCATGGGCAGCTCGCGCAATCGCCGGCCGGTCGCATGGGCAAACGCATTGGCGAGGGCAGCCGACGTTGGCGGCAGCGAGCCTTCGCCCGCTCCGAGCGACGGATCGCTCCGCTGCATCAGAACGATGTCGATACTGGGAACCTCGGGGAATGTGAGGACGGAATAGCCCGACCAGTCCCTGCTCGTGATCTGGCGTCGGTCGAAAGCGACCTGCTCCTTCAGCGCGAGACTGACTGCCTGCACGATCCCGCCTTCGAGCTGATTCTTCGCGCCGTCAGGATTGACGACGAGACCGAGATCGGCCGCGATCACTACGCGAGGGACCTTGATGACGCCAGTCTTGCGGTCGACGTCGACGTCGACGGCCACGGCCGCATACATCCCGATGCTCTTGTAGCGGCAGAACGCCAGGCCGCGGCCGCGCTGGCCATCGCCTTCCTTTCCTGGAGTCCAGCCCGCCCTGTCGGCAGCGGCCTGCAGCACGGCTTTCGCGCGGGGATCCCTGAGATGCGCGAGGCGGAATGCGAGGGAATCGCTGCCGGCCGCCTGCGCGAGCTCATCCATGAAGGACTCGATGGCAAAAATGTTGCCGTGCGATCCGAGCGTCCGGAACGAGCCGTTGCGCACGGGCGTATCGAGCAGCAGATGATACCGGATTTCCTTGCGCGGCAGCTCATAGGAAGGCACCGCATTGCGGTCTCCGTCGCCGAACGGCTGAGGGATATGCGGCGCCGGAGATTTGACGAAGGGCGTTTTCAAATCCCAGGCGGCGAGCAGATTGACGCCGCCGGCCTGCCCCGGCCGCATCGCGTGGCTGTTGCTCCAGACGTCGTAGGACCAGTCGACGATCCTGCCGTCGGATCCGAGCGCCGCCTCGACCTTCATCGCCATTGCCGGACCAAACGGCGCCCACGCGAACTCGTCGTCCCGCATCCATTGCAGCTTGACCGGCACGCCCGGAACGGCACGCGCGACGAGCACTGCGTCGAGTGCAACGTCATCGGCGCCGTTGTGCCCGTAGCATCCGGCGCCAGACATATGAACGACGTCGACCTCGCCGGTCTGCAGGCTCAACACTTTGGCCAGGTCGCCCCTCAGCGGAAACGCGCCCTGGGTGTGCGACCACACCGTCATATGTCCATCCTTCAACCACGCGACTGCGCAGGACGGGCCGATCGCGGCATGCGAGAGATAGGCGCGGGAGTATTCCGCACTGAGCCGTCTGGCTTCGCCCGGCGCCGGCTCCGACTGACCGGCGGTGCCCACAACGATGGTTTCCGCGCGCAGCTTCTTAAGCTCGGGGCGCAAACTCGCCATGTCGGGAAGCTCGACTGCGTCGTCGCTCCAACGCGCGCTTGCGGCCAGTGCGTCGCGGGCGGCAATCGCCTGCTCCTCACGTCCGGCCGCAACAGCGAGGAAATTGCCGTCGCTGACGACCGCGACCACCCCGGGACGCGCGCGCACGGCCGCCTCGTCAAATGCGACAAGCTTTGCGCCATAGCGTGGCGGACGAACCACTCGCGCAAAGACCATGCCGGGAAGCCGGATATCCTGGACATACGACGGCGCTCCCGTCAGCTTGCCGGGCAGATCGATCCGGTGGACCGACTTGCCGACGATGGCGTAGTCGCCCGGCTTTTTTGGTGCTGTGGCGAGTGCGATATCTCCCTTCAGCAGACCGGCCCCCTCGTTCGCGAGCTCCCAGAAGCTTGCGCGCCGGCCATCGGCCGCCACGATCGTGCCGTTCCTGACTTGCAATTGCTCGGTAGGAACGCCAAACCGACGCGCCGCCGCAGCGAGCAAACGGCCGCGCACCTCGGCACCGGCCGCACGAACGGCGCCGCCGCCCTGCTCGACCGACTGGCTGCCGAACGTGTATTGCTCATCCGGTCCTCGCGACGTGTCGGCGGAAACCATGCGGATCTTGTCGAAGCCGACGTCGAGCTCTTCCGCAGCGATCTGCGCCAGCGCAGTCAAAATCCCTTGCCCGAGCTCGGCCTTGCCGGTGAAGACCGTCACCGTCTCATCCGCCTCCAGGCGGATCCAGCCTTCCAGCTTACGATTGTTGCGCAGGCTGAACGGCACGTTTCCAGGCGCCTGGCCGAATGCCGAAAGGGACGGCAGTGCGAACGTCGCGAGCACCACGCCGAGCGACCGCGTCAACTGCCTGCGGGACGGCCTCAAAGCACTCATCGCACCGGCTCCATGGCTGCCCGGCGCACGGCGCTGACGATCCGGTTGTGGCTACCGCAGCGGCAAAGCTGGTCGGCGAGCGCGCCCCGGATTTCTTCGTCGCTGGGCTTTGAATTGCGATCGAGCAGAGTCTTGGCCGCCATGATCATGCCGTTCGAACAATAGCCGCATTGGGCGGCCTGCTCGTCGATGAAAGCCTTCTGCAGAGGATGCGGCCTTTGCAGCGTACCCAATCCCTCCAGCGTGATGATGGGGTCATTTCCGACATCTCTCAGTGCGATCGAGCAGGTACGTGTCAGCTTGCCGCCGACCGATGCGGCGCAGGCACCGCATTGTCCGAGACCGCAGCCGAACTTCGGACCATTCAATCCGAGATCGTTCCGCAGCACGTAGAGCAGCGGCGTCTCGGGTGCCGCGGTCACCTCATGGGATTCGCCGTTGACCGTGATCCAGTATGACATCATCCACCCAACGCAATGCGCGGGCCGGACTCACGATTCAAGCGGAGTTCGGCCAGTGTGATAGGCACTTATGATGGCGCGAGTGCCAGAGTCGTGGACAAAATCAGCATCCCCGGGCCGGCATGGAAGCAGCTCAGTGAGCTGCCGCCGCGCTTCCGACGGCTGCGCCCTTGGACAGGCGGTTGTCGAGGCTGAACGCACCCGCACCGAACGCTGCGATCTGAAGCAGGCCACCCGCCATCATCACGTTCTTGAGGAAGTGGATCATCTGGTTCTGGTCGGCGAAGTTGTTGTGGAACGAGACGCCGGCGGCAACACAGAACACGGCCAGCGCAAGCGCGACATAACGGACCTGGTAGCCAGCGATCAGCAGCAGCCCGCCGCCGAGTTCGAGCGCGACTGCGACGATGTAGGCGATCGGCGGCACGGGCAGGCCAGCCGCGGCAATCATGGAAGTGGTTGGCCCAAACGCGGCGAGCTTGCCGAGGCCACTCATTGCGAAGGGCAGACCGATCAGCACGCGGCCGATCACAGGAAGGTAGCGGTTCATGGTAGGATTCCTTTGCTGGTGGATATTCAGGCGGCGTCGACGAGGATGAATTCCGCGTCCTTGACCGCCGTGATGGTGAGTTCGGGTTCGTCGATGGCGGCGATACGGTCGCCGACCGCAACCCGTTGCCCGTTGACGAGGATCTCGCCCTGGGCGGGAGCGAGATAAGTGTGCCGGAAGCCCGCCGGCGTCGTGTGGGTGAGCGTGGTCCTGGCTAGCGGCGTGGCACCAAGGACCCGCGCGTCGGCCCGGATCATCAGAGTCTCCGGCGCCTTCGGATCACCACTCGCCAGCTCGATGAGACGACCGGCGCGATCTGCTTTCGGAAATTTGCGGGTATCCCAACGCGGCGAGCCGCCGCGCTGGCGCGGACGCAGCCAGATCTGGAACAGCCTGAGCGGATCGTCGTCGCGGTTGTGCTCGGAATGGCTGATGCCCGTTCCGGCGCTCATGACCCGAACATCGCCGGCCACGGTGCGACCGACATTGCCCACGCTGTCATCGTGCGTAACGGCACCCTGCCGGACGTAAGTCACGATCTCCATGTCAGCATGGGAGTGGCGGCCGAAGCCGGTGCCGGGCGCGATCTCGTCGTCATTCCAGACTACCAGCGCGCCAAGCGCAGCATTGGCAGGATTGCCGTCGGCCGAGACCACGAAATGGTGACGCGCCTCCAGCCAGCCGCGATCGCCGTGATCGAGCGTCTCCCTGGATCGAAGCTGCAACACGATCATTCCTCGATATCGGACGCGGTGTGCGTCCGTTTCGGGAAAAGTTATGTGGCTGAACCGGCCACTTGATTAGTCAGCAGATTCTGGACACGTCGTTCTATCTGGTGAACGACCGCCGGCGCGCGGCCTTCGAATAGCAGTTTCGCCGCAACGGACGACGCGTGATGTTCTACCGAGATAGGCGAACTGCGCCAGCGGCGCGCACAAGACGATGGTGACCCTTGGTCATTGCACACTATCTGCCGCCGAAGGGGCGCGATCTGCGACTGGACCTGTTCCGTGGCATCGCCAACTGGGCAATCTTCCTGGATCATGTTCCGAACAACCTGCTGAACCTCATCACGGACCGAAACTTCGGCTTCAGCGACGCAGCCGGCCTGTTCATCTTCATATTCCGAGATTCATAGACGGCTGGCCAAGCCGAACAGGCTCGGCGTCCTATCCCGATCGGATGCGACGGATTCGCTCGGCGAAGCGCGCAAGATCCCGATGCAGGTACTATGCATCAACCTTCGATCCGTTGAAGAACAGAACGAATTTCGCGACATCCCCGTCGAGGACCCGAATGCCCATTGGCTAGGCAATATCGCGTTGACCACGCCCGGGCGGACCAGAATGTCTCCTTCCGCGGAATAGCCGAAACGGTACGGCACCCATCATCTCGCCCGTCTTCCGTGTGACCTATGTCGCACCTAACCGATCGAAAGCAAGGTTCGCCATTCTGCTTGTAGTTGCGGATCAGGTCCCTTGGATCGCAAGAATCTTCCTTGCTTCGTCGGGCGTCGCGGGCTGCCGGCCGTTACGCGAAGCGACTTCTCCAGCGATCTCTACAAGCTCAGCGTTGCTGGCCGCAAGACGGCCCTTGTGAACTCTGATGTTGTCTTCCAGTCCGGTGCGCACCGCGTGCGCGCCGCGAGCGAGGGCCCACCGCATAACTTCTGTCTGATGTCGCCCGATCCCTGCAGCCGCCCAAGTTGCCTTTGGAAGAAGTCGCTGCGTCTCTCTCAGCATGATGTCGAGTACGTGTTCATCCGCAGGCAAGGCATTTTTGATGCCCATAACGAATTGAACGTGGACGTCCTCGTCCACGATTCCCTTGGCTACCAAATCGCGCGCGCCATGGATGTGCGAGAGATCGAATATCTCGATTTCCGGGCGAATCTGGAATTCCCGCATCTTCACTGCGAGATCCAAAACCAGTGAGGTGTCGTTCTCGTAGATCGAGGTTGGGAAATTGACGGATCCCGTCGATAACGAAGCCATATCTGGCTTGAGATGTAGTGACGAGCCGCGAGCCGAGGGATCGCGACCGCGTCCGCCTGTCGAGAATTGCACGATCATTCCCGGACAATGCTTCTTGACGCCCTCCTGGACGATCGCGAACCGATGGGGATCGGATGACGAACTCTCATCATCGTTTCTTACGTGAATGTGGACTAGGCTCGCTCCAACCTCATATGCCTCATGAGCCGACTCGATTTGCTCCGACGGCAGAATCGGAACCGCTGGATTGTCCTTTTTTCGAGGAAGGGATCCGGTTATCGCAACGGCTACAACGATGGGATCCATTGAATCTTCCTCATACGGATCGAGATTTTCGAAACTCGACGAAGTTGAAAGCATCGCAACAATTCGGCCGAACTGAGCTCACGATCAGCTACCACCGGATGAGTATGTTGGCTGACGCAAGAGAGTGCACCGTCGCGGCTTCGCTCGACCTGATGTCGCACTTGACCACGAACCTCAGCGAGGACGGTTCGATAGTGCATCTGCGGCCACCTTTTCCGCATCGTGCTCAAACACCCACTTTCTCTGTGCCGCCCACTCACGCAAGCGAGCAGCCATTTCCGCAGGGGTATCGTGCTCGGAGCGGTAGAGTTGGCCAGCAGCGCGTGCAAGCGCCTGCACTTTGCTGGTACGTTCGCGCCTGATCACCTCATACAGGTCCAGCCTGTCCGCGACATCTTTGGCGGTGCACCCCTCCAAAAGAACGGCAAGGGTAAAGCCGTCTTCGATCGACTGTCCGGCACCTTGGCCGACATGAGGGACCATCGGATGAGCCGCGTCGCCCATAAGCGTGATGCGATCAGTCGACCAGTAAGGCAGCGGAGCGCGATCGTAGATGCCCCAACGAAAGGTCTCATCAAGCGAATTGATGGTGTCCTGGACGGGCCGATCCCAGCCGGCATATTCGGCCGCCAATGCCTTCAGGTCGCCCGGCGCCGACCACGATTCCTCCGAATCCGTGTCGGTGGGCACGAACGCAACCATGTTGATCAATCGTCCTTGAGCCACTGGATAAAGGAGGAAGCTCCGGCCGGATCCCAACCAAAAGTGGGTCCCCTTAAGATCGGGCGCCCATGGAAGTCGCTCGGCGGGGATCAATCCTCTATACGCCATGATCCTTTCGCTCGTCGGACGGCTCTGCAGGCCAATCTCGCGTTGGACAACGGAACGAATTCCGTCGGCGCCGATCACGACGTCGGCTTCCGCGGCGACTCCATTGGCAAAGGAAAGGCGGACCCGATCGTCTTCCTCCTTGAGCTGGACGCACCGATGACCGAGAGCGACGGTCCCTTTTGGCAGCGCATCAAAAAGCAGATTTAGTAAGTCGGCGCGATGGACGTTGTACCCCAGATCGCCTTCTGCGAGCGCGGGCGTCGCGGACCCGTCGCGAACGGTAATCAAATCCCCCTGCGAGGTGCGCAACACGGCAGCGCTGATCGGTGAGCCGATCTTCTGCAGCTGCTCCTCGAAGCCAACACGTTTCAGCAACCGAGCCGCGTTCGGGTGGACTGATACCCCGGCTCCAATCTCTCTCAGGACCTCAGCTTGTTCGAAGACCCTTACCTCGAGGCCGCGCGCCCGAAGCGCAAGCGCGGCCGTGAGGCCCCCAATGCCGCCGCCAACTATTGCGATGCGAAGCGAGCCAGGCATGTCTCTAAACCTTTGCTGTTAAACCGCATTCACGGACCCGGCGAGCGAGGGCGGTCATAGTCGGTTCGGAATGGGTCACAGCTCTTCTATTGCCGCCGAAGGGTCAGGACGCAATTCGACTTTGAGAAAGCCGCATTCGCAGGACACGAAGCGGCAACTGAGCCACTACTTGCTGCCGAGATCGGTTTACGCGACAGCAGGAACGCCGTCTTGGCAAGACCGGACGCGTCGCGAAAAGCATACCCTTCGGTGTTTGGCTCCCTTTCGCAGTTTGCGAAGATATGAGCGTGACAGACGACTGGACCGCCGATCTTGGTTATTCGTATAGCTGCAAAAATCATTAGAAGCCGGCGAGCGCTCCGCCTGAGCATGAACTTCCGCGAGGGAGGGAGACATGGCTATGACCCGTTTGCGGACGAACGCACGTCTGCGCGACCAGCATGGTGTCGCTTGGCAACCGCGACCTTCCCTTTTTACTGATCCGCTTTGGGATCGGCGAAATTGCTCTATCGGGCCAATCAGAGCCTCTAGGCAGCTACGATCTGGCGATCCTTCTTCGGGAGAGGTTTCGAGACGCGCGCGATACATCCGCATGACTATCGGGACGACTTGGGTTTCCTCGTCGCGGGCGGCTCTCCAGAAATTGAGAGGACGACATGACTAATCGTACACTCGACGGCAAGGTAGCCCTCGTGACCGGCGCTGCCGGCGAAATCGGAACTGCAACCATCCAACTCCTGGCTGAACGCGGTGCGCGCATCGTCGCAGTCGACCGCGATTCGGAGGGCCTCGCTCGCGCTTTCGGGAAGTTGCCCGCTTCAGCAGAGGCACTTTCCATTGTCGCGGACGTCAGCCACGAACAGGATGTCGCTTCTTACGTGACGCGGGCACGCGACGCCATGGGCGGCGTCCATATCTTCTTTAACAATGCCGGCATCGTAGGAGATATCAAGCCGATCCCGGACTATCCGGTCGAAACGCTTCGCCGGGTGCTCGATATCAATGTCGTTGGCGTCTTCCTCGGGCTCAAATACGTCCTACCGGTCATGCGCAGTCAGGGTGTCGGCAGCATCGTCAACACCGCCTCGGTAGCAGGCCTGATGGGTGGTCCCCATTTCGCCGCCTACAGCGCAAGCAAGCACGCTGTCATCGGCTTGACAAAGAGCGCTGCACTCGAATGCGCGGGCAGCCAAGTTCGCGTGAACTGCGTTTGCCCTGGCCTGATCGACAGCCGCATGCTGTCCACCATCGTCAACGGGATGCCCGTGGAGAAAGCGCTCGAGCGCATTCCAGCGCGGCGTCTCGGCCTCGCGACTGATGTTGCTGCCGTGGTCGCGTTTCTCGCCTCAGACGACGCGCGCTATGTCACCGGCGCATCTTATCCCGTCGATGGCGGGCGAACCGCGGGCTGATCCGGCGTGTCCATAAATCCCATCCATCGTGTGATGCGTTCAGCTGACCAACCTCGGGCACATTGCGGCTTCGGGTGGGACGTTCGATGACCCGAACCCCGAGCTGCTCTTCGGGGAGCGCGACGCGACGGGTGACCGCGGGACTTGGGAATACCTAGCTGCCGCGCGCCGCCGAGAAGCTCGTTGTCCGACAACGACAGCAAGGAAAGAGCGGGTCTTTCAGACCTCTCATGGTTGCGCTCGCTTGGGGTCGTGTGGCGCTCTTGAAGAGGAAGCGACCGCCAGCCGGGAAGCCTTAGTTTGCAACGATCCGCCGTTCATGCGCAGTAAACGAGAAAAAGTGCGTCTTGATCTCCTGAAACTCCTCCATCGCTCGCGCGCCGCGCATGCGACCTGTGCCGCTGTTCTTGAAGCCGCCCTCCTCGACTGTATTGGACAGAATTCCCCACCCATTCGTCCACACCGTGCCCGCTTTCAGTCTCCGCACTACGCGGGCCGCGCGGTCGATGTCCTTGGTGAAGACCGCCGCCGCCAACCCATAAGTAGTCGCGTTGGCACGCGCAATGGCTTCCGCCTCACCCTCGAAGGTCTCAAAGCTCAGCACCGGTCCGAATATCTCCTCCTGGATGAGCGGCACGTCGAGCCGTTCGGTTTCCAGCATCGCGGGCCGATAGAAGGCGCCCTTGGCCAGTGCGGCGTCCGCGGGCCGACCGCCGCGCACCAGGACTTTAGCGTACTTCGCTGCCGCTTCGACAATACCGTCAATACGATCCACGCTAACGTTGTCGATCAGCGGTCCCATTTCGCTGGCTTCCTGATCGGCCGGGCCGACGATCAAGTTGCCCAGTAGCTCCGAGAGCCGCGCCCGGTAGGTTTCCGCCACGCTCCGTTGCACCAGAACGCGCGACCCGGTCATGCAGAACTGACCGTTGAACTGTGTGAGAGCCCGGACGACTAGGGGTGCGACCGTATCGATATCCGCGTCGCCAAACACGATCAGCGGGGTCTTCCCGCCCAACTCGAGCGAAGTCCGCTTGAGCGTCTCGGCGGCCTTTGCGCCAATGATACGGCCGACCTTTGTGCTTCCCGTGTAGTTGATCACATCGACATCGTTGGAAGCGATCAGCAGGGGAGCCCCTTCGTTACCGGTTTCCGTGAATATGTTTACGACGCCCTTTGGCAGTGACTTGGTGGCGGCAATTGCCTCGGCGAGGATCGCATTAGTCAGCCCCGTTTGACCGGGCATCTTGACCGACACGGTACAACCCGCCGCGAGAGCAGGAGCGAGGGCTCGGACAAGGAGCGCGATCGGCGCGTTCCACGGCACGATGATGCCCGCAACACCAATTGGCTCACGCCACGTGGTTGCGAGGAGGCCCGGTGCCAGCTCCGCTGTAGAGCCCGTCTGCGAAAGAGCTGCGCCCGCATTGTATCGAAGGGTGAGCGGTGCCCCTGAAGCTTCCCGGCGCGCCTGCGTAATGACTTTACCCATTTCGCGCGCCAATGTGGTAGCGAGGCGATCGACACGCTCTTCAATCCGGTGAGCAAGTTCGAAGAGCGAAGCCGCTCGCGCGCTGCGATCAGAAACCCAGGTCTCGGTGTCAAATGCACGACGTGCGGCCGCGATCGCGGCACGCGCTTCCGCTGCGCCTGCGTCAGAAAAATAGCCAATAACTTCGCCATTTGACGGATTGACCGATGAGCTCACGCGCGTAGAGGCAACCCACTCGCCGTCAATCCAGTGGCCAGGATTTTCGGTTGCATTGTGACTATCGTGCACGATGGAGCTCCTTCCTCGGACAACGCAGGCAAAGTAGAATGCGTCGATCGGGCGACTAGTCATAGATTTTCGAACAGCCTGTTCCTACAAGGTGAACAATACACGGCTGATCTGATGGCATTCGTCATAGCGTTTCTTGCCGGCGCTCGATCCTGAGTAGAACGGACTCTGATGTTCCTGAAGATCTCTTGCGTTCGCTCGACGATGCTGTCGAGCTCCCAAAGGTGCATCATCATGAGATACACGACGAAGGTGCGCTGCCCCACCTGCGGCAGGATGTTGCAGCGGCTGATGTATTACTAGAAGTCCGGATCCTTCGCGGCCGACGCCAGAGTCCTCCTTCTGCGGGCGGAGGCGCGCTGGGGCGGTCACGGGGGCCCGTAAACCGTGCCGAAACGTCGAGCAGATACGGGAAGCTACGAAACTATGGAAAGGCCTGGTCTTGGCCGGCCCATGGACGGCTCCACGCATCCGGCCAGCAGGCACACACCAGGTCCATCAAAGTCTTTACGTTGCGGTGGCTATAGTCGGACGGTTGAAACGCTCGTCGAGACTGACCGCTCCTGCACCGAAAGCGACGATCTGAAGCAAGCCACCAGCCATCATGACGTTTTTTAGGAAGTGGATCATCTGGTTCTGGTCTGCGAAATTGGCGTGGAACGACAGCGCAGTTGCGATGGAGAACACGGCCAGCGCTGCCGCAACGATGCGGGTCTGATAACCAGCGATCAGCAGGAGCCCGCCGCCGAGTTCGACGGCGACCGCCACGATGTAGGCGAGTGGTGGAACGGGCAGCCCGACCGCGCCAATCATCGCGGTCGTCGGCCCGTAAGCGGCGAGCTTACCGAAGCCGCTCATCGCGAATGGCAAGCCTATAAGTACGCGGCCGATCAGGGGAAGGTAACGATTCATGTGTCTGCTCCTTGCGACAAGACTTCAGGCGGCATCGACGAGAATGAATTCAGCATTCTCCACCGCCGTGATGGTGAGTTCAGGTTCATCGATGGCGGCGATGCCGTCGCCGACTGCGACCCGCTGCCCATTGACGAGGATCACGCCTTGGGCGGGGGCGAGATAGGTGTTCCGCAAGCCCACCGCTGGGGTGTGAGTAACAGTGCTTCTGGCAAGCAGCGTAGCGGCAAGAATTCGCGCGTCTGCGCGGATCAAGAGCGTCTCGTTGCTCTGAGGATCGCCGCTTGCCAACTCGACGAGACGACCGGCGCGATCTGTCTTCGGAAATTTGCGAGTGTCCCAACGCGGCTTCCCACCGCGCTCGCGCGGAAGTAGCCAGATTTGGAAGAGCTTAAGTGGGTCTTCATCGCGGTTGTGTTCGGAATGCCTGATGCCCGTCCCGGCGCTCATCACCTGAACATCGCCAGCGACGGTCCGGCCAACATTGCCAGCGCTGTCTTCATGCGTGACGGCTCCCTCGCGTACGTATGTTAGGATCTCCATGTCCTCATGGGAGTGCAGGCCAAAGCCTGTGCCTGGCGCGATCTCGTCGTCGTTCCAAACGACAAGAGAACCCAAAGGACGATTCGCTGGATTGCCTCCAGGCGAAACGATGAAGTGATGACGCGCCTTGAGCCACCCGTGGTCGCCGTGATCCAGTGTCTCTTTTGAGCGTAGCTGTAACATGACTGTTCCTCAGCTTCGGACCCGATCGGTCCGCGTTTCTGGAATAGTTATGCGGCCGGGCCGGCCATATGATTAGTCAGCAGATTGGAGACACTCCGTTCTAGCTGGTGAACGCTCGTGGTTACGCCCTGCCCGTCCGTCGACAATTTTAGAACCGCTGCCGCAGATGCAGCAACGTGATCGGTACTTGTTGTTTGGGTGCACTTAATTCGCCGCGGAACGGGGGGAACTAGAGCCATGAGTTCAACTGACGCGTCCAGCTCGCGGACAGGTTTCTGCTCTACGTGGCGCTTGACTGCATTTCTCGCAGCGCGGTCATCACGATCCGCCGGTCGGTACCCGCAATGACGATCCTCGCATTCATGGCGTCGATCAGCTCCCGCTCTTCATGATTCATCGATCCGGAGAACATCGTCCAGACGATCTCAATGCCGCCCTTTCTTGCCTTCGCACTTATCTGTCTGCAGGCGTCGAGAACGACCTCATGTTTGGTTTGACCCGGCAAACCCAACGCATGTGCGAGGTCGAAAGGACCAAGCATGATTGCATCAATCCCGGGCACTTCTACGATCGCGTCAACCGCCTGAAGCGCCTCTGGCGTTTCCAACAGAAGCCAAACCGACGTCTCATTGTTACTCGCTATAGAGAAATCTGCCCAATCTCGAACCTGATGCCAGGTAGCCCGCGTGCCCGGACACGCACCGCGCGATCCGCCATTGGAGTTCCAAGCATACTTTGCTGCCGAGACAGCAGACTGGGCTTCAGCCGCGCTCTTCACGTTTGGAACGATCACCCCCATCGCTCCAGCGTCCAACACACGCATTATCGAGCTTGGCGTGTGATCAGGAACACGCACCAACGGTGTGATACCCGATGCCTCCGCCGCTCTGATCAAGTCGATCGCTGAATCAAAGCCAAACGATCCGTGCTCAAGATCAAGATACACAAAATCGAAATCCGCGGCGGCCGCCATTTCGACCATATCAGCGGAGTTGGTCTGAACACCGATTCCCAAGGCTACCTTACCCTCGGCGATCGCATGCTTTACTGCGTTCCGACGTTGACGTGCCTTTCCATAGGTCATATGCGACGCCTCATAGTCGGTTCGGGATGTATCGCAGCCCTGCTATCCCTGTTGCAAAACTGAGACGCAAACTTTGAGAAAGCTGTCTTCGCGCAGAACGAAGCCATAAACTGGATGCTCGGTTAACTATCGAGGTCGGTTCACATGACAGCAGCAAGTCCACCTATGATGCTGAATCGTGGCGCTAGAACATTCCGTTAATTGTACCACCGTCGATGACCAAGTTCTGGCCAACAATGGAATTTGCGAAATCGCTGCAGAGCAGAGCACAAAATGCTCCGAAATCGTCTGGATCTGCCAACCGTTTCGTCGGCGTACCAAAGAATTCAATGAGCCGCTTCTCCTCGAAAGCGTAGGTGCTCCCATTTCGTTCGGCTCGATCGGACAACATCTTCTCTAGACCAGGTGTCGCATGAAGCCCGGGAAGAAGATTGTTCAGTATGACGTTATCTTTTGCAAACCGCTTTGACAGTGCCACAGTATAATTCACGAGAGCCGATCTCGTCGGTCCGGATAGCAGCCTCAGCTCGGTCGGGTGTTTAGCGGCACCTGTCGCTATATTGACGATACGACCCCACTTCCTCTCGGCCATACCGTCGATCGCGGCCTTCATCAGTTCGATTGGTCCAACTAACGTCGTCGCCACCGACCCGTACCAATCCTCCTCGCTAATTTCGTGGAAATCCTCCACAGCTCTCGGCGGAGAGCACGTAATGACCAGAATATCTGGATGAGGGCACGCCTCCAGAAGAGCTTGTCGTCCCTCGCGCGTTCCATGATCGGCAACGATGGGGGTGACTGAAACCCTCGTTTCTCGCTCGATCGTATCGGCAGCATTGCGAAGACGGTCTTCTCCGCGAGCTGAGATGAAGAGATGGACGCCCTCTCGTGCCAGCGCCATTGCGCTGCTGTATCCAAGGCCAGCGCTGGCTCCCGCAATGATGGCTCGGCGATTCCGAATGCGAAGATCCATCAAATCCTCCAGCGTGATAGGCTTGCGACCACCAATCCTATTTAGCAAATGGCTTGAGGGGGAGTTCCATACAGGAGAACGGAGTGTTGCCCAGAGAGGAACGTACCTTGATGTTTCGAAATAGCGACCACATCCCCATCCTTCTCTCATCAATAGAGGAGAGATTCGCATGTCGCGCAAACTGGAAGGAAAGGTTGCAGTCGTAACAGGGGCTACAACGGGTATTGGTCTGGCCATAGCCGCACGCTTCGCCGCGGAAGGTGCACAAACTGTTCTCACCGGCCGCCGGCAGGCTGAGCTGGACAAAGCCAGGAATGCCGTAGGTCCCAATACACTGGCGGTACGGGCCGACTCGGCGAACCTGGCCGATTTGGACCAGCTCTATAGCGAAGTGAAGAGCCGATATGGCCGCATTGATGTGTTGGTAGCCAATGCGGGAGGCGGCTCCATGCTGCCTTTGGGATCCATCACTGAGGAACAGTACGACGATACGTTCAACCGCAACGTAAAGGGCGTGCTATTCACGGTCCAGAAGGCCCTGCCGCTTCTCGCAGACGGCGCTTCGGTCATCCTCACGGCGTCAAATGTCAGCATAAAGGGAACGCCGGCCTTCAGCGTCTATTCGGCATCAAAAGCCGCGGTCCGCAACTTCGCGCGCAGTTGGACGCTCGACCTCAAGCCACGCGGAATCCGGGTAAACGCCATCAGCCCCGGCCCCATAAAAACACCGGGCTTAGTCGAATTGGCCGGGCCGGATTCGGTTAAGAGGCAAAGCATGCTCGACTATATGGCAACAACCGTGCCTCTCGGTCGAGTCGGCGACCCTGACGAGGTTGCAAAGGCTGCCCTGTTTCTGGCATCGGACGATTCCAGCTACATCGCAGGAATTGAGCTCTTCGTCGATGGCGGACAAGCCCAAATCTGAGTTCTGCACGCGAACCGCACATCAATACCACCATTTCGAAACCCCAAATAGGAGATCGTTCGTGATCGACGTCTATGCTTTTGCTACCCCGAACAGCCTCAAAATTCCGATCGCACTGGAGGAACTGGAGCTTCCTTATCGTCTAATTCCAGTAAATCTCCGGAACGGTGAGCATAAGTCGGTTGATTTCATCGCTATGAACGCCAACGCAAAGATCCCTGTTGTCGTGGACCGCACCGTCCCGGAAGCGGCCCCCGTCACAATCAGTGAATCTGGAGCGATCCTCCTTTATCTCGCCGAAAAAGCCGGACGCCTCCTACCGACCACTCTCCAGCTGCGTGCACGCGTTATTGAAGAGCTCTTCTTTCACGCTGCGGGACTCGCACCCGCGTTTACGAGTAGCTTTTTTCAGCAGATCGCAAAGTCTCCGAACGCCGAAGCGGTGGCGCGCGCTCAAGCTGAAGCGGAACGTACCCTAAGGGTATTCGACACCAGGCTGGGTGGATCCAAGTATGTGGCAGGTGAAGACTTCACCATAGCGGATATCGCGCACTATGGCTGGATCTGGCGACACGAGGCGGCCGGAGTCGGTCTTGGCGGCACTCCCAATGTGAAGCGTTGGTTCGACGCCGTGTCCGGCCGCGACGCGGTGAAGCGAGCAATTGCCCGCACCGTTGCGCTTGCTTCATAAGCGAGCCTGTAGACGCATTGGCCTCGCGGCGTTTCGGAACCTACCCGAAACGCCGCTCGGGCACGCGTCTGATTCGGAACGTATTGAAGCAGCCTGCAGAACGGGGCGCCCCATGGCGTGTGCCGTTGCCTATGCCAGGCGATCGCGCGTTTCTAGCCTGAATCGAAGAGCAAACCCTCGGCGCGCTCCTGATCGAAGATTTCTTGCTTATCTTCCGCCGCCAATATTGCTAGCACTTCCGCTTCCAGAGCGAGTCGCTGCGCGATGTGAGGAGCCTGTGGGGGCGCCACAGCCTCCTCTTGAATTGATGCCTTCATGCGTATCCGCCGCTCCAATCGGACAGCATCCTGCGATCCGCCGCTCTCAGGCTAAGCCGCTCGTCACCTCCAAGCCATTAGCAGCTCGCGGGCGCCCGTTCGCGTCGCGCGAAGGGCCGCAACGCGGTTCGCGCAAGCGCGTGCAGCACCGCTATGTCCTGAGAGAGCCCGTCCTTCGCGAACGAACTGGATCGTATAGCCCGACAAAATCTGCTGAAGGAACCCGGCTTCTCGGCCGCAAACTCTTTTCGCAATCTGCGAAGATTGCACCGCGAGAGACGACTGGATCGTTGATCGGGTCAATCCGTATTGCTTCAAGTCAGGAGAAGCAGTTGGGCGCTCAGTCCAGCTGCGAACGTAACGGGTCGAGAGGTCATGACACTGATGTTACGCCCAGAAAGATCGTTCGGATGAACCGCATCATCGCTTAGCGGTCAGGAAACCCTCGTCGGATTTGTTGGCACGATGCTTGAATACTTCATTGTCTACGATGGCGCTCTGCCAAAGACACTTAACGGAGGACTGGAATGGAACGCATGATCTGGTTGATGCCGTGGGTGATGACTGAGATTTGGTTGTCAACCTTTGAGGCGCTCATGCCACAACGCTTCCCTACGAAAGAAGAACGCGACGGAATGGAGCCAGATGCTGGATAACTCGTGCCGCCTGCACGCGCAGGGCGTCAACGCAACTCGGATCCAGAAACGATGCATTTCAATCGTTGTTGCTTCGCAGTGTCGTAAAGGACTGCATTAAGGCAACGAAATTCAAGGAGCCTTCAGATGACCGACCAAGCCAGTAAAAAGAGCGTCCCACCTTCCGCAGGCGTAGATGTGGATGGCATCGCGACGCTGCTTAACCGCAATCTTCCGGAAGTTTTCGGTGAAGGCGATCCCGCGCGCCGAAAGGCCGCAATCGAGGAGCTATACACCAACGATTGTGTGCTCTATGTCCCTCCCGGGATATTCGTCGGCCACGATGCATTAGATAAGTTTGCAGGCGATCTCCGGGCGACACATCCCCACTACGTATATACGCCTCGTGGCGCGACCCAGGTTCTGCATAATTCGGCGCGCTTAGCGTGGGGCTCGGGACCAAAAGGCGAAAGGCCCCTTTATACCGGTGTAGATTTTATCATTGCACGGGACGGTAAAATCGCGGCTCTTTACGTCTACCTTGACTCTCCCCCCGCTTAAATTCGCTACTTGCGAATAACGAGCATCTGCCCTGTCCCAAGGGCGGGTCACCCGAGCTTCGACCTCGTCCTGATAGCGGGAACGGAGCTCCGTGAGCCCCGTCTCACCGGACGGTGGACCGGGGCCGGGTCAGTTCGTCCGCGAGAGTTCTGCTCTCCCGGACCTTCTGATATCAGCCTCTCTCTTGACCTTCTCCATCAGGGTGCGAAGGGGGATAGGACCCGGCTCGAGAATGGTCGCAGCCGCGTTCGTGGTGTCCACGGGCGCGATGGCAGAGCTGTCGGCGTCAGCAAGGAATTTATCGAGCATGGCTTGGATCGACCCCTTGGCCTCCTCGGGGCCAGTGTCACGCATGTCGTTGTGTTGGAAGTTGGTGTTCACAACAATGATGCCCGCCTTCTCACACTCGTCCTCATCAGGCACCACGCCGGGATCGGGTTTAAAGTGCGGGTCATGTGAGCGGAACGACAGAATCTTGAACCTGCCGTCGGTGACAAACGGCACGCGCAGATTATCCAGCGTCACGACGTTCTTGATCTCGTCGGGATACTGCTTGGCAAAGTACATCGCGATGTCGCCACCATTCGAATGGCCGACCATCGTTAGCTTGCTGTAGTCGGCACTAGGCTTGATCTCCTTCATCTGTTCGATAGCGAACTTGATGTTAGTGATCGCACGCTGATATTGAGGCAGACGGCCGACGTAGAGCTCGCCGACTTTGGTCACCATCGGTCCGTCCGAGGGAATGTCGTTCTGAATGCTGATCGCCAAGTAGCCGCGAGCAGCGAACACGTTCGCGAGGAACGAATACTCGGTAAACCTGACGGTATTACCGTGATTGAGGATTGCGACAGGCAGCTTGAGCATGCCGGCGTCGGCTTGCATCTCTTTGTCACGACGCACCGCGAAATCGACCGCGACTGGGCGCTTGCCGCGCGTCGAATCATTGAACACGATGCTCTCGTGACGGATCGCCCACTTGTCCGCGGTGAAAACCGCCGCCGCGGCCACCACAGAGAGCGAAAGCAGAACGATGATTCCACGTCTCACGGAGCCCTCTGGGAAACTGATCGCCTCATGGCGATCCTAGCTAGCGTTCTTCGAAAACACGATTGTGCTGCTGGCTGCGAACATACCTCCCACTCCATGAGCGACAGAGATATTGACGTCGGGGACCTGAGCCGCGGCGATGCCGCGCACCTGTCTGACCGACTCCTGTAAGGCGTACATGCCGTACATACCAGAGTGCATGTAGCTTAGCCCGCCGCCATTGGTGTTCATCGGCAGTTTACCGCCGGGAGCGGTATTGCGCTCACGAATGAATGCGGCGGCCTCCCCTGGTTTACAGAAGCCCAGATCTTCCAGGCCGTAGAGCGGCAGATGGGCAAAGGCGTCGTAAATCATCAGGTGATTGACATCGGCGTGTGTGATGCCGGCAGACTTGAACGCTTCGCGACCGGAAACTCTGAATGCGCGCGAGGTAGTGAAATCCTCCATCTGGCTCACCATCGGAGTTTCGACACTCTCGCCCGTACCGACGATATATACTGGCCGACTGAAGTCCTTGGCACGGTCTGCCGATGTGACGATCAATGCTCCGCCACCATCGGTGACGAGGCAGCACATCAGCAGTCGGAACGGGTAGGAAATCATTCGTGAGTTCATCACGTCATCAACCGAGATCGGATTCTTGAAGGTAGCACGCGGATTTTTCGCAGCCCATTCGCGCTGCACTACCGCTACTTCCGCAAGCGCGTCCTCACCCAATCCATGCTTTTTCAGATATCTCAACACGGGAACCGTGAACATCGTCGCCGGGCCCGTAGTACCGTAGGGCGTTTCGAATTGTTGGAGCAGGCTACCGCGGATCGGAACAGGAAATCCTGCTGCCGCGATGCCGGACCGTCCGCTTTCACCATGGGTGATCAGTACAGTGCGACACAAGCCGGCCTCGATGGCTGCCGTCGCGTGCCGAACATGCATGAGAAATGAGCAACCGCCGACGCCAGTCGCATCGATCCAGGTCGGCGTGATGCCCAGATAGTGCGCGAGCGATTCTGGTGTTTCGCCCGCTGTAGCGATCCCATCAATGTCCGAAACAGTCAGTCCGGCATCGCGAATTGCGTTGAGCGCCGCATCAGCGTGCAGCTGGACTTGAGACATAGGTATCACGCCGAGCTGCGTCGTCTCAGCTGCGCCGACGACGGCTGCCTTGGATCGCTTCATGTCATACTCCCAGAGGCTTAAAGAGAGGAAGAGTGATTTCCTCATTCTGCTTGGCAAAAGCGACCTCGAGCGGCATGTCGAGGGAGAGAGCTTCCGGCGTCTGAGCGCAATCGACTATATTTGTCATCATCCTGGGGCCCTCCTTGAGCTCTACTACGGCAATCGCGTAAGGAGCTTCGAACCCGGGGATCGGTCGATGCGAAATAACATAGCTGTAGAGCGACGCGCGGCCGCTAGCGACGAACGTCTCGATTTCTGCGCTGGAACACTTGGGGCAGAAAGGACGCGGCGGGAAGTAGGCATGGGCACAATGGGTACACCGTTGGAGCCGCAGTTCGCCATGTCTGGTGCCTTCCCAGAAGTGGGCGGTCTCGGGTGTTGGGACCGGCAGAGGTCTCGTCTGATCTTTCATTTGAGTGCTTGCTCCTTGGGAAGGTTCGGGGATCAATCGAGCTTGTCGAGTTTCCCGTCAGCCACCAACTCTTTCAGCGCAACTTTCCGGATCTTCCCGCTGGGAGTAAGTGGAAACGCCGCAGCTCGGAAGTATCTTGCTGGAATTTTATATTTTGCGATCCGGCTGGCGCAGTGATCGCCAAGTTCGGCGGCAGTAACTTTCCCACCGCGAACCGCTGCAGCAACTATTTCTCCGAAGTGATCATCCTTGATTCCGAAGACAGCGACCTCAGATACTGCGGGATGCGAAAGGAGAATTCGTTCGACTTCTGCGGGATAGATATTTTCGCCACCGCGAATGATCATGTCCTTGAGACGTCCGCCGGAGAGCACCAGCTTTCCATCCTTCCGGATCTGGCCTAGGTCGCCTGTCTTTAGCCAACCATCAGCATCAATTGTCTTTCGCGTCTCGCCTTCGTTCGCGAAGTAGCAACGCATAATTGAAGGACTTTTGATCTGTACTTCGCCGATCGCGTCGTGGCTTAGAATCGCGCCACTCTCTGCATCGACAATCCGAACGCTATATTCTGGTAAGGGTCGACCGGCCGTCTCGAAGCGATCCGGATCGTCGGGTTCTGGACAGAAGGCGAGACCGGTCGATTCAGTCAGGCCGTACGCTTGGACCAGCCCGGGGATAGGGAACTCAACGGCGCAGCGTCGCAGCAGTTCGGGTTCGACGTCAGCCCCTCCACAAGTACCGACGCGGAGCGACGATAAGTCAAAATCACTTCTCCGAGGGTGCTCGAGCATCATCCGCAGTGAGGTAGGAACTGCGATATGGACCGTCGCTCGATAACGCTCAATAATATTGAACATCTCGACCGCGTCGAACGCTTCTAGCCCAAGGAATGTTGCGCCGACGGCGAGACAGCCCGGGATCGCGACACAGAAGGATGCAGAATGAAACATCGGAACGATGGAGGTAATCCGATCGTCAGATCCGATCTTTAGCCTGGAGAAAACGGCGCGCCCGTCAGCCATAACGCCCTCGTGCGTGAGCATCGCGCCTTTGGGAAAGCCGGTAGTACCCGAAGTGTAGATGATTGCCGCATCATCTTTGCCGTGGATGGGCGAAAGGGACGTATGCGACGTAGCCCCCTCTGCAATGAGGTCTTCGATGCTGAGACACCCATCGGCCCGTCCACCAATTACTATCTTGCGACGAAGGTACTTGCTCTGCTCTGCAGCCTCTCGAACTAAGTCGAGATACTTGTTCGTCCTAAAGGCCGGGGTGAAAAATACGGCGCGAGCCTCGGAATGTCCCAAAGCGTAGGCGAGGTCATCGACCTTGTAGTAGGTGTTCAACGGCACCAAGACCATTCCAGCTTTGGCAACAGCCAGCTGAACGATCGGCCAGTGAATCGAATTCTGAGCTAGTATCGCGATGTTCTCGCCTGGCGAGAAGCCGAGATCCAGAAGGGCTTTGGCCAAGGATGTAGACTTGTTGTTCCAATCCCCGAAAGACAGCGCGCCTTCGGGAAAGATGAACGCCTCCTTTTCCGGGCTGTGCGCGGCGGCGGCCGCCAAAGCGGTAACCGGGTTATCGAACGCAATTTTCTCTGCGCGCTGAATCATTGTGCTTCGCCGGCTTGGTTGGAGTCGTTCGCGTATCCACTTGCGCCCGCCGAAGGCGGGTCGCTCCTGGATCGATTTGGCTGCTCATCTCGGCGCCGGGCGCTGCTTGCGCCGGAAGCCGGGACTCTTCGTCTAGGCTGCGGCAGCCATGAGTAGAGCCTGATCGTACGTGAGCACCGTTTCGTCTTTTTGATTCTTGACGGTGATGGTCATCGAGACCACGCCACGATCATTCTTTTTTTCGCTCTTCCGGACGTCGGTGATCGCGACACTAGTCAAGACCGTATCGCCGAACCTCACCGGGTTGGAGAAACGAACCTTTTCCAGACCAAGAAAGCCGATCGTCGTTCCTTCAAACAAGCCCGTACCATTGATCTGACCCGAGGTGATCGCGAGGGTCAGAAGTCCATGCGCGATACGCGTACCAAACTGGCTCTTCTTGGCGTGCAGTTCGTTGAGATGGACAGGGTTGAAATCGCCCGACAGCCCCGCGAATAGGCTGACATCCCCGCTCTCGACCGTCCGACCAACGGTTTCGATGATTTCGCCGACTTTGAATTCATTCCAATAGCGCGCGTTCCGACCTTTTTGCATTTCCCGCTCCTTGTGCTGCTCGCCCCACAATCCGGACTTCGCAAGACGCCAATCCAGCGCCGCTCTGGGGTCGAAATGCAAAATAGGCCAGCTTCGCTCGAATGTCAATAGACCTATTTGTTAGTTCGATTGGTCTATTTGTTGAGGCTCTAAACCTTTGAGGATGACCTCAATTATTGAGTCCCCGTGCGAGATGAGAAACTCCTTACGCGTAATGTCGACGTTGTAGATCTCATCAATCAAAACACTCAGACTGGAAGTCATCGCACAAACCGACACGATAATTTTCGTTACGTCCGCAGTCGGCAACGGACGGATCATCCCGGCCTCGATTGCCTCGTCGATTGCCTGATCAAAGAACCGATAACCGGCGACCATGTACCGACGGGCGAGCCATCGCAGCCGCGCACTGCGCGCCGTACCTTCGTGCATCAAAATTCGATTGAGATTTGGATCGACCGCATTCGCAGCGAAGAATCTGCGAATTATGACTTTCAGACGTGAAAGCGGATCAAGATCTCGCAGATCGGCATCGGCTATCGGGAAGGCAAGCCCCCGCTCGTACATGAGGCGCTCGATGACCGCTCTCCATATCCGAGACTTTTTGCCGAAGTGATAATGAACCATCGATTGCGTGAGGCCGGCCGCAGCCGCAATTTGCCCCGTCGACACAGGCTCATACCCATACGCCGAAAAGAGATCAATCGCAGCGGCGAGCAGCTTCTCGCGGGGCTCTTGAGCTTCCGTCTTGCCGCGCATGGGCCCGCGAGCAGGCGTCGTCATCAGCACGCTCCTTCACTCCGAATTGAGCTCGTCGGACGGACCCGGCGATGACTTATCGCATTAGGGCGCGCAAAAACCAATAGACCTATTGAGAATAACGATTGATCTATTTGTCAAGTTGGACTATGTGTGCGAGCACGACCTGAGGAGCTCTGCAATGAACAAGCCATTTAGTTCGCCAAGTGGGCCGTCGTCCGGACCCCTCCGCGGTGTCAAGATCGTGGAGTTCGCTGGCATGGGGCCAGGGCCCTTCGCGGCGATGCTCCTTGCGGACATGGGCGCTGACATCATACGGATCGAGCGGCCCGACGCTCCTGACGAGTTGATTAGCCCGATCGCCGATCGGGGAAGGCGTCGCGTACGCGCGGACCTAAAAAATCCGGATCACCTTCGGCGAATATTCTCTTTGCTTGAAGAGGCGGACGCACTCATTGAGGGCTATCGGCCAGGCGTCATGGAGCGAGCGGGCCTTGGCCCGGACGAGGTACTGCGCCGAAATCCCAGCCTCGTCTACGGAAGAATCACCGGCTGGGGTCAAACTGGGCCGCTCGCAAAAGTCGCCGGACACGACATCAACTACATCGCTATCACTGGTGCATTGTCGGCGATCGGCCCCAAGGCCCAACCCATGCCACCACTAAACCTTGTGGGGGATTTCGGCGGAGGCGCTCTCTATCTTGCCATGGGCATTCTGGCCGCGCTCATCGATGCGCGCGTGAGCGGGAAGGGTCAAGTAGTCGACAGCGCCATGTGCGACGGGGCCGTCTCCCTGATGACCGCAATTTACGAGAAGACTTCGTTGGGAGAATGGACTGACGCTCGCGAAGCAAACATCTTTGACGGTGGAGCTCCCTTCTATCGCACATTCGAATGCGCCGATGGCGGCTACGTCTCGATTGGTGCACTTGAACCAAAATTCTACGGGCTTCTTTGCGAATCGATCGGTATTACCGAGCAGCTATCTGAGGACGAGCGCGACGATCCCAAGAACTGGCCAAAATTGCACGCGCAACTGGCTGCAGTCTTCAAGCAAAAGACGCGCGACGAGTGGACACAACAGTTAGAGGGCACGGACGCGTGCTTCGCACCGGTCCTTTCGCTGTCCGAAGCTCCCTTCCACCCTCATCTGAAAGCCAGGCAGTCGTTCCTGACGCGAAACGGCGTCATGCAGCCAGCTCCCGCTCCCCGCTTCTCGCGGAGCGTCTCCTCGGTACGCGAGGTAGATCAAGTACCCGTTCCGATCTCATCTCTGGTAACGGACGCCTCGCTGTGATCAGACTCCCGTCTTGCGATACCATCAGCGACCTCTATGTGCGCTCTTGTCAGACGAAGGGGCAAGAGATCATCTTCGCCGATGATGACGGAAACACCATCTCGGGCGACCGCGCTCTGGATTTGTCGCTACGCTTTGCGGGAGCATTGGACTCACTCGGCACCCAACCTGGTGACGTCGTAGCTTTTCTCTGTCTAGGATCCGCGACCCACGCCGTGGCCTGGTTCGGCACAGTGGTGGGCGGACGAGTCGCTTGCAACCTCCACATTCGAGGAGAGACCGTCGAACGTATCGCAGAAGCACTCGACTGGATTGGCGCAAAGGTGCTTGTGCACGATCCTGACCTTACGTCGATCGCTACAGACGCAATAGCGGCTACCGGACGATCAATTGAGCGCGTGACGCTGTCCGACGGCTTTCCGGACACCAACAGCTTCTATCCCCTCATTTCGCAGCACCAAGCTATCGACTATGCGACCAACCGGCCGGATCCGGATGTGCTCGCTGCCATCGCACTTTCTTCGGGTAGCACGGGAAAGCCCAAAGGGGTCATGCATAGTCAACGCTCCCTCCTGGAGTCGAGCAAGGCCGGACAAAACGTCCTCGAATGTGTCAGTCCGAACGATTGCCTGCTCGTGGTGATGAACCCATCGTTCGTCGCTTGGCAGTTGTTCGTCCTGGCTGGATTGGGCGGAAAGGCAAAGACCGTCCTTCTGAGGCGTTTCGACGCCGAAACAGTCCTGCATCTGATTGAAAAAGAGCTTGTCACAGTCTTGCCGCTGATACCCACAATGTGGCGGATGCTTATGGACGCGTCGCCAGAGGATTACGACTTGACCAGCCTGCGTCTCGCCTCGGTTGGGGGCGAGTCCCCTTCTGCGGCTCTGGTCGAGCGGTTGAGATCGGTCATTTGCGACCGCATCGTTGGGACGTATATGGCTGGTGAATCGGGTACAGCCTCTACGGTCGTCGTCAGGACCGAGGACCTTATCGTCCACAATAAAGCTGGCTCGACTGGTCTCCCGACACTCGGTGCCGACATCAAGGTGATCGATCCGGACGGCGATCTTGATGACGAGCTTGCAGTCGGAGAAACCGGAGAAATCGCTGTATCCAGTCCGTCAGTCGCGATGGGATATTGGCGCGAGCCGGAGTTAACCGCGAAGAAATTCGTAAAAGGGTGGTGGCGAAGCGGAGATCTCGGTCACATCGACACCGATGGTTATCTGTGGGTCGATGGTCGCGTTGACAACGTCATTAATACAGGCGGGATCAAGGTACACGCAGAAGAAGTCGAAGCAGCGCTCGGTTGTCACCCCCAGGTTCAGCATTGCGCCGTCGTTGGACGCGCTGACAGCAAATATGGGCAAAGAATCGAAGCCTTCATCATCGCGAGCGAACCGATACCTACGGCCGAAACACTGGATCGATTTCTCAGAGAAGATCAAAAGCTGAGCGGTCATAAAGTCCCAAAGACCTTTAATTTCGTTTCCGAACTGCCGATCGGATCGACCGGCAAAGTGAACCGACGCGCGCTGCGGTAAGCAACTTCCAGGATCGGACAATTACTGCAAGTCGTTTGCAACCTTACGGCTTACGTCGAGGAGGCTCGAGATGAACTATACGAGTTCGCAGATTGTAACTGAAGCACGAGGCTATATGTCGGGCTTCGGCAACAGCTTTGAGACCGAAGCGCTACCCGGGACGATACCCGTCGGTCGAAACTCCCCTCAACGCTGTGCTTATGGCCTTTATGCCGAACAGCTTTCCGGCTCTCCATTCACCGCGCCACGCGGAACTAACGAGCGGTCTTGGCTCTATCGCATTCGTCCGTCGGTGAGACACTCTGGGCGCTTTACGAAGGTCGATGCAGGGCTCTGGCGAACTGCACCTTGCCACGAGCACGATGCGCCCATAGCTCAGTTGCGCTGGGATCCCACACCAATACCGCCAGATGCAGTGACGTTCCTTCAGGGGGTCAACACGATGACCACCGCTGGCGACGTTCATACCCAAAACGGCATGGCTGCGCACGTCTATCTCATAACGAGATCGATGGTCGATCAGCACTTTTACAATGCCGATGGCGAGATGCTGTTTGTGCTACAGCAAGGCGATTTGCGGTTTGTCACCGAGTTCGGCCGCATTGACGCCCGACCAGGCGAGATTGTTGTAATTCCACGGGGCGTAAAGTTCCGGATCGAAATTTCTTCAGGCCCAGCGCGCGGCTACTTGTGCGAAAATTACGGGGGCGCCTTCACGCTTCCCGAACGCGGCCCCATCGGCGCGAACTGCCTGGCGAATTCGCGCGACTTCCTTACTCCAGTCGCGGCGTACGAGGACAAAGAAACTCCGACCGAGTTGTTCGTGAAATGGGGCGGATCGCTCTACAGGACGGAGTTGTCTCACTCTCCGATCGACGTGGTTGGCTGGCACGGCAATTATGCGCCGTACAAGTATGACCTGCGGACCTTTTCTCCGGTCGGCGCGATCTCCTTCGATCATCCCGATCCATCAATCTTTACCGTTCTCACATCACCATCTGAGACAGCGGGCACCGCGAACATCGACTTCGTCATCTTCCCTGAGCGTTGGATGGTGGCGGACAACACCTTCCGTCCGCCATGGTATCATATGAACATCATGTCGGAGTTCATGGGGCTGGTATACGGCACCTATGATGCGAAGCCGCAAGGGTTTGCACCTGGAGGCGTGAGTTTGCACAACTGCATGCTGCCGCATGGCCCGGACAACCAGGCTTTTGAACACGCCAGCCAGGGCGAGTTGAAGCCAGTCAAGTTGACCGGCACCTTGGCTTTCATGTTTGAGACGCGTTATGCGCAACATGTCACAAAGCACGCTGCAAGCCTGAACACATTGCAGAGAGACTACGCGGACTGCTGGAATGGGCTTGAAAGGCGTTTCGACCCCTCTCGACCTTAGCGCAGCACGATGCCTCAAGATCTGGAAGCCAAGCTATACGGCTACTACCGCTCAACGGCGGCTTATCGTGTTCGGATCGCGCTCGGCCTGAAGGGCTTGAACGTCATTCATGAGTATATTCATCTACGCAATGGACAACAGACCTCCGCGGATTACCTGGCGATCAACCCAGCGGGTCTTGTACCGTACTGGATCGACGCTGAACTGAATCTTGCTCAGTCGATCGCCATCATCGAGTATCTTGAAGAGACTTATCCTGATCCGCCGCTTCTGCCGAAAGATCCGGCTTCTCGCGCCGTCGTTCGCGAAGTTGCTCTGGCCGTCTGCTGCGACATTCATCCAATTGGCAACTTGCGGGTCTTAAAGCGGCTGGAAGGCCTAGGCGTCGGGGAAGCCGATCGCGCGAATTGGTCCCGACACTGGATTGATGCCGGCTTCGCCGCGATCGAGGAGAGATTGGCCAGCCAGCTTGGGCCGTTTGCGTTTGGTGAGAAACCATCTTTGGCTGACATCTGCATTGTGCCGCAAGTGTTCAATGCCAGACGGTTCGGCGTCGATCTAACTCCGTATCCTCGGATACGGGAGATCGATGCTGTCGCGTCAACCCACGAGGCCTTTGCGGTGGCGTCGCCTGCTCGCCAGCCGGATTCCGAATAACTTCCTTGCTCGACTGGAAAGATAATGCACCCAAACGATCCTAGACTGCGTTCCTTCGTCGAAGTTGGCTCATCGTCGCACTTCCCGATCCAGAACCTGCCATACGGCGTCTTCTCGACGCCGGCGACGCCGGCACGACGGATTGGCGTGGCTATCGGTGACTTTGTTCTCGATCTCTCTGTTCTAGAGCAAGAGCGACTGCTTCATCCGGCGCCCTCACCCTCCATCTTTTCGCAAACCACGATCAATGATTTCATGTCTCTCGGACCTCATACTTGGTCCGAGGTCCGAATGAGAATTAGCGAGCTACTTCGTCATGACTGCGGGGAGCTGCGTGATAATGAGAAACTGAGAGCTCGAGCTCTCCTGCCGCGCGACAGCGTTACCCTGCATTTGCCGTTAGAAGTGAAGGGCTTTACGGACTTCTATTCTTCAAAGGAACATGCGACCAATGTTGGCACCATGTTCCGAGACAAGGACAATCCGTTGCTCCCGAATTGGCTGCATATTCCGATCGGCTATAATGGGCGCGCATCGACTGTTGTGGTCAGCGGAACACCGATTCGCCGGCCACTAGGCCAAATCAAGCCTCCGACATCACATGATCCTGTGTTTGGCCCTTGTCGTCGAATGGACTTTGAACTCGAGATGGGCGTTGTAGTAGGCCAACCGTCGACGATGGGCGAAATGCTTTCTGAAGTCGAGGCAGATGCCCTGATCTTTGGGTTCACCCTCCTGAATGATTGGAGCGCGCGAGACATCCAGCAATGGGAGTACGTGCCGCTCGGCCCTTTTCAAGCGAAGGCCTTCGCCACTTCGATCAGCCCCTGGATCGTCACGCGGGAGGCATTGGAGCCGTTCCGGGTCCAGGGACCCGCTCAGGATCCGACTCCCCTCCCCTACCTGCGGCAGCGCGGCCTAAACAATTACGATATCAACCTCGATGTCGCACTACGATCTGCTGAAATGCGTACAGCGGAACGCATCAGCCGCACCAATTTCAAGTACATGTACTGGTCGTCGATCCAACAACTCGTTCACCATGCTTCGTCAGGCTGTTCTCTTAGTGTCGGCGACTTAATGGGGTCGGGCACAATTAGCGGTCCTGAAAAGCACCAACGCGGTAGTCTGCTGGAATTGAGCTGGGGAGGTGCTGAACCGCTCGAACTTGGATCGGTGCCTCGCACCTTCCTTGAGGACGGCGACTCCGTGACCATCACTGGCTATTGTCAAGGGGATGGATACCGTGTCGGCTTTGGGGAGGTTGAAGGGACAATAACCCGGGCGTTGGGTGATTCGACGTCGCTCGCGGGCGGTCAGTGATCTTGAGCGTATGCAGTCATATTCCCGCGCCGCAGACCAAGTGCGTATGTAGAGAGGTCCGCCGAATTCTGAGTTGGGCCACAAGCTTACAGCGGTTTATCGAGGCGAACCTAGATGGCCCCCGAGTTGGACCAGATTTCGCATGCCACGAGCTTGGCGAATCGCGAGCAAAGCTTTACGGGCTTCCTTTGGCATCCTCATACGAGCCTGATCCTATCCTTTAGCTTGCGATTGATGAGCATCTCTGCGCGACGCCTTGCTAACTCAGGCAAGCGAGTTCGCACCTTAGTCCGGATCGATTGGCCGTCTAATCGAATGACGATCCAGAATTGATCGTCGAAGCGGCGGGTCACGCTGAACGTAACGCCTCTGTGGGTGTAAATGTTGGGCATGTTCACGATCTAGCGATCGGCGCGCGCCAGCTACACCGAAGCGAAGTCATCAGCCTCGTCGCCAGACAATCTCCAAGGGCTCGCGAAAGGCAAATCGATTCAAATGCTCTGCCACGACATTCTCCAGACTGGCTGCGGTCTCTTCGTCTGGGACCGTAAGCTCGATGGCCAAGATATTATCTTTGGAGGTGATGACACATTGTCCGGCCGGAAATGGAATGTCAGCCCGTGACTCATCCCAAGTCAGATCCGGAAACTTGTGGCGCCAATGCTTTGCCAGTTGAACCAGATACTGTCCGGCGTACGCGGTTTCAATCTTAGCGGTGCTGATCAACCTCTCCTCCATCGCTGACTGTGCAAGGGTGCCTCGACGGCCTCTCTCCCGAGATGAGCGGGACAGTCGCCTGGCGGTGGGCTGCCCCTCATGCTCAGTTCAGATCGGGCCAACCAGCTTTCCGCCGAACGAATGATCATAAGGACAGCGTCCCGAATTTCCGCCAGTCGCGCTTAAAACGAACCCCCAGTTGCCAAACCGTTTCGGCTACATGTGCGTTGGTGTCGCTGTAGCCCAGACGGCAGCTATGGAATAGGTGGACGCCGGGACGCTTGCGGGATCGCCAGGTTGTAACCAGCCGCCGCCGTACGCAAGCTGCAGCAGCCTATAAAGAGCGCGACGCCTTTCGGCATCGCGCTCTTCGAAGATGCGATCAAGATCGGCTCTCATCGACCGAATTGGGACGAGCCATCCGCTCTCGATCCAAAATTAACGCGCCGACTGACGCGCGGCAACTTCGGTGACGTGACGCCCCTGGAAGCGAGCGAGGTCGAGTTCATTCGCACTCGGCTTGCGCGATCCGTCGGGTCCCGCAATGGTGGTCGCACCGTAAGGGCTCCCACCTGTGATCTCGTCCAACCGCATTAGGCCTTGGGCGGAATAGGGAAGACCGACGACTATCATGCCATGGTGCAAGAGCACAGGCAGCGTCGAAAGAATGGTCGACTCTTGCCCGCCGTGCTGCGTGGCTGTCGACGTAAATACCGACGCGACCTTGCCGACCAATTTTCCTCCAAACCAGAGGCTTCCCGTCTGATCGAGGAAGTTTTTCATCTGCGCCGCCATATTTCCAAATCTTGTCGGTGTACCGATGATAATCGCATCATAGTCGACGAGTTCGTCCGGTGTGGCGATAGGTGCGGCCTGATCGAGTTTGAAATAGCTTGCTTTCGCAACATCCTCGGGCACCAGTTCGGGTACGCGCTTCACGGTCGCCGTGGCGCCTGCCTCCCGAGCACCGCTCGCGACCGCGTTGGCCATCTCTTCGATATGCCCGTACGAAGAATAGTAGAGCACCAGAACTTTCGTCATTTCTCGGATCCCCTTTTTGCGGTCACCGGACCGCGGCCGACGTTGTCACAGACCCAACACGGCGCCGGATACCCGAGCCGCGCCACACGCGCGAAGGGTATACGCGCTCAAGTCAGTGCACACGGTCCAATGATGCGATCTCTGTGTTGCTCAAAGCGGAACGCTTGAAATTGAGGGCACCACCACGTGCGAAATACGCACGATGGCAACCTGCCTATTGACCACCAGCGCTCGCGAAAACTTCCGAAATCCAGTCGACGAACACGCGTAGCTTCGCACTTAAGTGCCGATTTGGGGGGTATAGGATGTGCATCGGATGCGGAGGCCGCCTCCAATCGTCGAGCACCGAAACGAGCGAGCCATCGTTGAGGTATCGTTGCGCCATAAATCTGAAGGTTTGCCCGATCCCAAGGCCCTCGAGTAGGCAGGTCATGTGCGCCGTACTTTCGTTCACGGCAATCGCCGACGACGCAATTACTTCGATCGCTTCGTCGCGGCGTCGAAAATGCAGCGGAAAAGGCCTTCCGCTCAGCGACGACGTGTAACTGACTACAGAGTACGTCGTCTCAAGGTCACGTGGATGCGCCGGCGATCCAAAGCCTTCAACAAACGACCGGCTTGCGCATGTAACGTACTCAAACTGGCACAATCGCTTTGCTATCAATGATGAATCGGCTAGCGCCCCGCCTCTTATCGCACAATCCACACCCTCATCGACTAAGTCCACAGGTCGGTCATTAACGCCGAGATGAAGAACGATGTCGGGATATTTGGGACGAAACTCTCGCAGGGCGGGAATGAGGATCAAATTCGCGAGCGACGATCCGATTTCAACTCGCAGAATGCCTTTCGGTCGCGCGCGCGTTTGCGATGCTGCGGCGTCCATTTCCTCGAGCTCCGCAAGGAGGCGTACGGCGCGCTCGTAATATGCGGCTCCTTCCGGAGTGACTGAAACAGAGCGCGTGGTCCGCTGCACCAACCTGACGCCAAGATGATTCTCGAGATCCTGGATCAGCTTGCTAACCGTCGATCGCGGCAGGTTCAATTGGTTCGCCGCCCGACCAAAGGCACCGCTCTCGGAAATCCGCAGAAAGGCCCTCAAAGCAAGGACGTGGTCCATATCTATTATCCATATATATGGATAATGTTGCCACAAACTCGATCTTTATGCAACAGAATGACCGATTAGGTTCTCGGAGGAAACTCTTGGAGCCAAAAAATGAGCGATTCAGATATCGATACAATTCTGTCCCGCCGCGGGGCCCTTCTCGGCGCGGCCGCGATTGCTGCAGGCAGCATGGCAGCCGTTTCATCAAGCAACGCACTCGCAACTCCCGCACCGCCGTCGCTGCCGCCAGCGACGTCTGAAGTCTCGCCATTCATTGCCCGAATTCCCCAAGTCCAACTTGACGACCTAAAGCGTCGTCTTGCAGCAACCCGCTGGCCCGACCGCGAACAAGTTTCCGATTGGTCCCAAGGCGTTCCTCTCGAGCGTTTGCGTTCGCTTGTGACGTACTGGGAGAAGCAGTACGACTGGCGGAGAGGCGAGCGGCAGTTGAACAGTTTCCCTCAATTCCGGACCAACATCGACGGGCTCGGCATCCACTTCCTTCATGTGAGGTCAAAGCACGAAAACGCGCTTCCGATTATTCTCACCCACGGTTGGCCCGGATCGATCTTCGAGTTTCTTAAGGTAATCGGACCGCTAACGAATCCGACCGCCTACGGCGGCAAGGCGGAAGATGCCTTCCATGTTGTAATACCTTCGTTGCCTGGCTTCGGCTTCTCCGACAAACCGATCGAGAAGGGTTGGAATCTTCCGCGTATCGCGCGGGCTTGGGCTACTTTGATGAAGCGCCTCGGATATGATCGATGGGTCGCCCAAGGTGGAGACTGGGGCGCTGGCGTAACAACCTGGTTGGCGCAACAGCGGGCGGTTGGGCTTGCCGCCGTGCACCTCAACCTTCCGATCATGTTTCCGCCACCCGTCGAGGGGACGCCGAATTCCGAAGAAAAGGAGTCGATCGCGCAACTCATCGCTTTCGATAAGACCCTGTCCGGCTACGCCAAGATCCAAGCAACCAGGCCGCAGACGCTCGGCTACGCGCTGACCGATTCTCCGGTCGGGCAAGCCGCTTGGATTTATGAAAAGTTCGGGGACTGGACCGACAGCAAGCACGATCCAGAAAGCGTTCTGACGCGTGAAGAAATGCTGAACAACATCAGTCTATACTGGTTGACATCGACCGCGACCTCCTCCGCGCGGCTCTACTCCGAAAGCTTCTACACGGACTTTTCAACTCAGAAGCTGGACTTGCCGGTGGCCGTTAGCGTCTTCCCCGGAGAACTGTACCGGCCGCTAAAACCCTGGGCCGAGCGGATCTATCCTCAACTCTATTATTGGAATGAAGTTTCCAAGGGAGGGCATTTCGCGGCATTCGAACAACCTGGAATCTTTGTCGCCGAACTGCGTCAAGCGTTCCACAAATTACGCTGATTATCGCCGCAAAGCGATCTTCCAATAGAGACTGGGTCATGTACGCTTAGTTCCGCGGTCAGCATCGCTCCAATCAAAGTGCATTGCGCATACGGCAGGAGGTCGCACTTGCGTCCTCCTGCTTCATTCGCCGGACTGCTGCAACAACGACCGCATCCTATTGCAGCCTCGCTAGTCCGGCTTCGATTTCGTTGAGATCATTGTCTAGAAGACGCACCAAGCTGCTCGTGTCGAACCATTGACTACTGCTAGCCAGAAGCCTTCCGCGAATTGTTTGCCAATGCTCGCGAAGTCCTTGAATCGCCTCGCGATCGTTCAGACCGACATATGCTTCAACGATAAGTTTCAAGGATTCCGACATCGCTAATTCTCACTACTTGGTATTGACCCGATAGATTCCTAACTAGAACGCCCAGTCAGAAACACGCCCTACATCGCCTTGACGATGTTCTCGGTGACCTTCTTGGCGTCGCCGAGCAGC
>NZ_CANSMR010000015.1 GCF_947648125.1 uncultured Bradyrhizobium sp.
CTCAACGCCTTCGCCGGCGAAGTGACGCGCGTGGCGCGCGAGGTCGGCACCGATGGCAAGCTCGGCGGCCAGGCCGAAGTGCCCGGCGTCGGCGGCACCTGGAAGGACCTGACCGACAGCGTCAACTCGATGGCCGGCAACCTGACGGCACAGGTCCGCAACATTGCGGAAGTGGCGACCGCGATCGCCGGCGGCGACCTGTCGCGCAAGATCACGGTCGACGTCCGCGGCGAGATCCTGCAGCTGAAGGAAACGCTGAACACGATGGTCGACCAGCTCAACCGCTTCGCGGGCGAGGTGACGCGCGTGGCGCGCGAGGTCGGCACCGAGGGACGTCTGGCCGGCCAGGCCAACGTGCCCGGCGTTGCCGGCACCTGGAAGGACCTGACCGACAGCGTCAACTCGATGGCCGGCAACCTCACGGCGCAGGTCCGCAACATCGCCGAAGTGACGACCGCGGTGGCGCGCGGCGACCTGTCGCGCAAGATCACGGTCGACGTGAAGGGCGAAATCCTCGAGCTGAAGAACACCATCAACACGATGGTCGACCAGCTCAACGGTTTCGCGGGTGAAGTGACGCGCGTGGCGCGCGAGGTCGGTACCGAAGGCAAACTCGGCGGCCAAGCCGAAGTGCCCGGCGTCGCCGGCACCTGGAAGGACCTGACCGACAACGTCAACTTCATGGCCTCGAACCTGACCGCGCAGGTCCGCAACATCGCCGAGGTCGCGACCGCGATCGCCGGCGGCGATCTGTCGAAGAAGATCACGGTGGACGTGCGCGGCGAGATCCTGCTGCTCAAGGACACCCTGAACACGATGGTCGAGCAGCTGCGCTCGTTTGCCGCCGAAGTGACGCGCGTGGCGCGCGAGGTCGGCACCGAAGGGCGGCTGGGCGGCCAGGCCGTGGTGCCCGGCGTCGGCGGCACCTGGAAGGATTTGACCGACAACGTCAACCTCCTGGCCGCGAACCTGACCACCCAGGTCCGCAACATCGCCGAAGTGACGACGGCCGTGGCGCGCGGCGACTTGTCGCGCAAGATCACGGTCGACGTGAAGGGCGAAATCCTCGAGCTGAAGAACACCATCAACACGATGGTCGACCAGCTCAACGCCTTCGCCGGCGAGGTGACGCGCGTGGCGCGCGAGGTCGGCACCGAGGGCAAGCTCGGCGGTCAGGCCGAGGTGCGCGGCGTTGCCGGCACCTGGAAGGATCTGACCGACACCGTCAACGTCATGGCGGCGAACCTGACCGAGCAGGTGCGCGGCATCGTCAAGGTGGTGACCGCGGTCGCGGACGGCGACCTCAAGCAGAACCTGACCGTGAAGTCGAAGGGCGAGGTGGCCGCGCTCGCCGACACCATCAACAACATGACCGAGACGCTTGCGACCTTCGCCGACCAGGTCACCAGCGTGGCGCGCGAAGTCGGTGTCGAAGGACGCTTGGGCGGCCAGGCCAACGTGCCCGGTGCGGCCGGCACCTGGAAGGATCTGACCGGCAACGTCAACCTGCTGGCCGCCAACCTGACGTCCCAGGTCCGCGCCATCGCGGAGGTGGCGACCGCCGTGACCAAGGGCGACCTGACGCGCTCAATTCAGGTCGACGTTCGCGGCGAGGTCGCGGAATTGAAGGACAACATCAACACCATGATCGGCAACCTCCGTCTCACCACGGAGCGCAACACCGAGCAGGACTGGCTGAAGACCAACCTCGCACGCTTCACCAACATGCTGCAGGGCCAGCGCGACCTTGCGACCGTCGGCCGCCTGCTGCTGACCGAGCTGGCGCCGCTGATCAACGCGCATATGGGCGTGATCTACCAGGTCGACAATCCGGAGAGCCCGCAACTGCGGCTGCTCGCTGCCTACGCCAACGACAGCAGCAACCCGCATTCGCAGATCGTCCAGTTCGGCGAGGGCTTGATCGGCCAATGTGCGCTCGACAAGCGCCAGCGCCTGGTCTCGGACATTCCGGGCGACGCGGTGCCGATCAATTCGGCGCTGATGCGGATCATGCCGAAGAACCTGGTCGTGTTCCCGGTGCTGTTCGAGAACCAGGTCAAGGCGGTGATCGAGTTGTCCTCGATCTCGTCGTTCACGACGTCGCAGATCACCTTCCTCGAGCAATTGACCGACAGCATTGGCATCGTGCTCAACAGTATCGAGGCGACGATGCAGACCGAGGCCTTCCTCAAGCAGTCGCAGACGCTCGCCGGCGAGCTTCAGACCCAGCAGAGGGAGCTGCAGCAGACCAACGACCAGCTCGAGCAGAAGGCCCAGCAGCTCGCCGAACGCAACGTCGACGTCGAGCGCAAGAACCAGGAAATCGAGCAGGCCCGCCGCGCGCTGGAAGAGAAGGCGACCGAGCTGTCGCTGACCTCGAAATATAAGTCCGAATTCCTCGCCAACATGTCGCACGAGCTGCGCACGCCGCTGAACTCGATCCTGATCCTGGGCCAGCAGCTCACCGAGAATCCGGACGGCAATCTGACCGGCAAGCAGGTCGAGTTCGCCCGCACCATTCATGGCGCCGGCACCGACCTGTTGAACCTGATCAGCGACATCCTCGATCTGTCCAAGATCGAGTCCGGCACGGTGACGGTCGATGCCGAGGAGATTCTCACCTCGAGCCTGCTCGAGACCGTCGGGCGACCGTTCCGGCACGAGGCGGAGAACCGGCATCTGTCCTTCAGCATCGATGTCGACGCCAACCTTGCGCGCAGCATGGTGACCGACTCCAAGCGGTTGCAGCAGGTGCTGAAGAACCTGCTGTCGAACGCGTTCAAGTTCACCGCGGATGGCGGCGTCAGCCTGACCGTGTCGGCCGCGGTCGGCGGCTGGAGCGCCGAGCATCCGATCCTGAACGCCGCGCCGGCCGTCGTCGCATTCGAAGTGTCGGATACCGGCATCGGCATCCCCCAGGACAAGCAGAAGCTTATCTTCGAGGCGTTCCAGCAGGCCGATGCCGGCACCAGCCGCAAATATGGCGGCACGGGGCTTGGCCTTGCCATCAGCCGCGAGCTGGCCGGCCTGCTCGGCGGCGAGATCCATCTGCGCAGTGCACCAAGCAAGGGGTCGACCTTCACGCTCTATCTGCCGCTGAAATATGCCGGACCGTCGGTGGCCTTGCGCCCGCAGGCGCTGGCGATGCCGCATGCTGCGGCGGCGCCGTCGCTGCAGTCGTCCAGCGCGCAAGAGCGCGTGATCGAGCAGCTGCCTGATGACCGGCTCGATCTTGAGCCCGGCGACACGATCCTCTTGATCGTCGAGGACGACCCGCATTACGCGCGGGTGCTGATCGATCTGGCGCGGGACAAGGGCTTCAAGGTGCTGGTCGCGAGCCGCGGCGCCGAGGCGCTGGATCTCGCCAAGCAGTTCCAGCCGAGCGCGGTTTCGCTCGACGTTTTCCTGCCCGATATGCTGGGCTGGACGGTGCTGAGCCAGCTCAAGCACAATCCGCTGACCCGTCACATTCCAGTCCAGATCATCACGCTCGACGAGGACCGGCAACATGCGCTGGCCCGCGGTGCGTTCTCCTTCGTCAACAAGCCGACCACGACCGAGGGCGTCAGCGCGGCGCTGTCGCAGATCAAGGAATACGCCAGACCGCGTCGCAAGCGTCTGCTGATCGTGGAGGACAATGCGGCGGAGCAGCTCAGCATCACCGAGTTGCTCGGCCACGAGGATATCGAGATCGTGACCAGCGGAACCGGGGCAGGGGCGCTGTCAACGTTGCGCGAGCATCCGTGCGACTGTGTCGTGCTCGATCTGCGCCTGCCCGACATGAGCGGCTTCGAGGTGCTGGATCATATCCGCAAGGACGAGACGCTCTCCAATATTCCCGTTGTCGTGTTTACCGGCCGGGAACTCTCTGCCGAAGAGGACGCGGAACTGCACACGATGGCGCGCAGCATCGTCGTCAAAGGTGTCGAGTCGCCGGAACGTCTGCTCGACGAAACGTCACTGTTCCTGCACCGTGTGATCACGGAATTGCCCGTCGAAAAACAAAGGATGCTGGAGAAGCTCAATAGTTCCGATGAGGATCTTATTGGCAAGACCGCGCTCCTGGTCGACGACGACGCCCGCAACATCTTCGCGCTGTCGAGCGTGCTCGAGCGGCGAGGTATGAAGGTGTTGACTGCGACAACCGGTCACGAGGCGATCTCGCTGGTCGAGTCCAATCCGAAGATCGCGATCGTCCTGATGGACATCATGATGCCGCAGATGGACGGTTACCAGACCATCGGTGCTATCCGGCTAAATCCGGCCTTTGCGCGGCTGCCGATCATTGCACTGACCGCGAAAGCGATGAAAGGCGACCGCGAGAAATGCCTGGAGGCAGGCGCATCCGACTATCTGGCGAAACCCGTGAATACCGAGCAACTGCTGCTGGCGATCCGCATGTGGCTGCACCGCTGATCGGCGATCGAACATGATGGACCACGAAAAGGTGAACATCCTTCTGGTCGATGACCAGCCGGCCAAGCTGCTGGCCTATGAGGTCATCCTGAAGGAGCTCGGCGAGACGCTGGTCGCCGCTTCGTCGGGCCGCGAGGCGCTGGAGTTCCTGCTCAAGAACGAAGTCGCGGTCATCCTGGTCGACGTCTGCATGCCCGAGCTCGACGGTTTCGAACTCGCGGCGATGATCCGCGAGCATCCGCGCTTTCAAAAGACCGCGATGATCTTCATCTCGGCAATCCAGGTCAGCGATATCGACCGGCTGCGCGGCTACGAGATGGGCGCGGTCGATTATGTGCCGGTGCCGGTTGTGCCGGAAGTGCTGCGCGCAAAAATCCGCGTGTTCGCCGAGCTCTACCGCAAGACGCGGCAACTCGAACGCCTCAATGCCGAGCTCGAAGACCGGGTGCGCGCCCGCACCGCCGAGCTCGAGCAATCGACCACCCGGCTGGTCGAGAGCGAAGCACGCCGCAGCATGGCGATTGCCGCGGGCAAGATGGGCTCGTGGGACTGGGATTGGGTCAACGGCGACTGGATGTGGGACGAGGGGCAATACAAGATCTTCGGCGTCGATCCGAAGTCCTTCGCACTGACCTCCGACAATATCCAGGCGCTGTTTCATCCCGACGATGTCGAGCAACTCCGGCAGGGCTGGACCGGCTTCGGCAATGGCCACACCTCGTACGAGGCCGAATTCCGCGTCGTGCGGCCGGACGGCGAGATACGCTGGTGCGTCGGCACGGCCGCGGCGACCAGCGACAGGAGCGGCCGGGTGGTGCGGGTCAGCGGCGTCACCGTCGACATCACCGATCGCAAGAAGGCCGAGGAACGGCAGAGCCTCCTGACCCGCGAGGTCGACCATCGCGCCAAGAACGCGCTCGCGCTGGCGCAGTCGATCGTGCGCCTGACGCGCGCACAGAACGTGACCGCCTATGTGCGGGCGGTCGAGGGCCGCATCACGGCGCTGGCGCGCGTTCACACCGTGCTGTCGCTGTCGAGCTGGCAGGGCGCCGAAATCAGGCGGCTGGTGACCGAAGAGATCGCGCCTTATTCCGAGGCCGGGCAGATCCAGATCGCCGGCGGAGAGGTGCAGTTGCAGCCCGCGACCGCGCAGACGCTGGCACTGGCGCTGCACGAGCTCGTCACCAACTCCGCCAAATATGGCAGCCTGTCGGTGTTGCCGGGCCGGCTCGCGATCACCTGGGAAGTGGCGGACGACACGCTGATCTTGGCCTGGGTGGAATCCGGTGGGCCTCCGGTGACCAAGCCAAAACAGAAAGGCTTCGGCACACGAAGTGTCATCGCCAGCATCGAGACCCAACTCGGCGGACGGGCCGACTTCGATTGGCGCGCGGAGGGCCTGATCTGCCGGCTGACGGTTCCTCTCAAGCCGCTTGTTGGAGACACGCCGGCGTTCCGCGAACCGTCGGCAGCCGAGCGCAAGCCCATGGTCAGGTCCCGGGCCGTATAGCGCATCCTGCGGAGCACTCGCCTGTTGATGCGACGGCGCCTCCCAATGGCCATTGATGCAGACGACATTGTGAACGCAGCTTGCGCGCGAACTGCGCTATGAGCTGCGCGTCTGACTGGGACCTCGCGCGAGGAGCAAATGCCAAGAATGAATCTTGCCGGCGTAGGTCTGTCGGTCGTCATCCTCGCAGCAACCAGCATCGCGCGGTCGGGCGCTGAACCTGTGCTGAAAGGCGCGGATGCCTACGGCGACTGGCAGCGCGACAGACCGGGCACGGTGCGCCTGATCACGCCGCAGGACTTGCCCAAGCCGGGCGCAACGGCCTCCAGCAGCAATTCGTCGCGCGTCGTGTCGCGCCCCGCATCGACGGTGCCGCAGGTGCCGGCGGGGTTCAAGGTCGAGCTGTTTGCGAGCGGGCTGAGCGGTCCGCGCATTATCCGGACCGCGCCCAACGGCGATATCTTCGTCGTGGAAACCAGCTCCGGTCGCATCCGTGTCCTGCGCAGCGCCAACGGCGGCACCAGGCCGGCGACCAATGAGGTCTACGCAACCGGACTGAACCGGCCGTTCGGCATCGCGTTCTTTCCAAACGGCGACAATCCGCAATGGCTCTACGTCGCCAACACCGACAGCGTCGTGCGCTTTGCCTACCGCAACGGCGATCTCAAGGCGTCGGGAAAGCCTGAGAGCATTGTCGCAAACCTTCCTCACGGCTACGGCCATTCCACGCGTGACATCGTGTTCACATCAGACGACAAGCGCATGCTGGTGTCGGTCGGCTCGGCCGGCAACGCAGGCGAGGGCCTTGGCCGGCCGCCGGAAGGTATCGAAAGCTGGAGTCGCGATCACGCGCTTGGCGCTGCCTGGGGATCGGAAACCGACCGTGCGGCCGTGCTGGCCTTCGATCCCGACGGCAAGAACCAGAAGCTGTTCGCCACCGGTATCCGCAACTGCGTCGGACTTGCGATCCAGCCTGGAAGCGGCACACCCTGGTGCTCGACCAACGAGCGCGACGGCCGCGGCGACAACCTCGTGCCCGACTATGTGACGCGTGTCCGCGAGGGCGCGTTCTACGGCTGGCCCTGGTACTATATCGGCGCCAACGAAGACCCCGCGCATTCCGGCGTGCGGCCCGACCTCAAAGACAAGGTGACGATCCCCGACGTGCTGTTGCAGGCGCACTCGGCCTCACTCGGCCTGACCTTCTACACCGGCAGCAGTTTTCCGCCCGAACATCACGGCGATGCGTTTGCGGCCGAACACGGCTCGTGGAATCGCTCGAAGCGCACCGGCTACAAGATCATTCGCATCAGGTTGAAGGACGGCGTGCCGACCGGCGAGTACGAGGATTTCGTCACCGGCTTCGTCATCGGCGACAATGAGGTCTGGGGCCGTCCGGTGGGTGTCACCGTAGCGCGGGACGGCGCACTGCTGGTCTCCGAAGACGGCAACGGAACCATCTGGCGCGTCAGCCACGACTAACGGTTCGATCTTCACCGGGATTTTTCAGGGCCCGCCGCGACGGCGGCTGCTACCCCAGTCCGTCCTTGAGGCCGTATTCCTCGTAGATGGTCAGGGGATCGGTATCGGGAAACAACCGGCACTTGGCTTGTGCAAGATGCAGCGTGACGGCACCGGCCTCACATCTCGCGGTCAGGATCTTCCGGACGTCCTCCATATGCGCGCGCGGCTGATGCTTCGACGGCAGCTGCTCGAGCGCGACCAACGCGGTTGCCAGAGCTTCCGTGACCACCCAATCGTCGTGTCCGGTAATTCCCTTTCGCGGCATCGCCACATCCTCCGTCACACCGGCTGCGACATTGTAGCGCGAGATGGGTGGGGGCTGTCATCAGCCAACATGGGCGGGGCGGCCAGGAACCGGTTGGCGCGGCCCTGCCACGATGCGCCGCAGGGAACCAGCGTGGCAGGGCGCGCGGGCGATGCTTAGAACGACGGTTACGTCCCTTCAGCACCCAATCAGCCCGCCCGATGTTCGAACCTTATCTCTCGGCCTGGAGCCTTGTCCCCGACGGCGATCCGATCGTGACGCACGCCGCGCGGTTGCTGCCGGTGCGGCAGCTCGGCGAACCGGCGATGCTCAAGCTCTCACACGAGCCGGACGAACGCCCCGGCGCCGTCGTCATGGAATGGTGGGATGGCGACGGTGCGGCGCGGGTCCTTGCCCGTGACGGCGAGGCGCTCCTGCTCGAACGGGCGATGGGCTCGGCTTCGCTCAGCGACATGGCGCGAACCGACCGTGACGATGAGGCCTGCAGAATTCTCTGTGCAACGGCCGATCGGCTTCACGCCCGGCGGGCGAAACCGCGGCCGGACCTGACGCCACTGAAAGACTGGTTTCGCGAGCTGTGGCCGGCGGCGAGGGCGCATGGCGGCATCCTGAGCCGATCGGCTGACATCGCCGAAGCGCTGCTCGGCGATGTCAGCGAGATCGTCGTGCTGCATGGCGATCTGCACCATGACAATGTGCTCGACTTCGGCGCGCGCGGCTGGCTCGCGATCGATCCCAAGCATCTCGTCGGCGAGCGTGGCTTCGACTACGCCAACATCTTCACCAATCCGGATCTGGCCGATCCGGCACGGCCGGTCGCGACCGAACCCGGACGTTTTGCGCGGCGTCTCGACATCGTCGTGGAAGCAGCCAAGCTGGATCGCCGGCGCCTGCTGTCGTGGATTGTCGCCTGGACCGGCTTGTCGGCAGCATGGTTCCTCGGCGATGACGATCCGCTCGCCGAAATCGACCTGCAGATTGCAAACCTTGCCGCGGCCGAGCTCGACCGGATGGCGTAGGGCGCGCAGCGACTACGCTGCGGCGGCGCTGGCTCCGCTCAGCGACACGCTCAAGATCCGCCATTTCGATATGTCGAAGAAGTAGGCGGCCTTGATGCGCGCGGACGCGGGATCCGGCGCCTGAATCGCCGTGTGGAATTTCCGCGTCCCATCGCTCAGCGAAATCCGGAATGTCTGCATTGGTCGAACCTCCACGCGCGGATGCTGCGGCAAGGAGGGTTAAGATCCGGTTGCTGACAGCGCTCCTGCACGGCGCACGCGTGTCTCACGCGCTGCCGTTCTCATGTGAAGACTGCGGCAGTCGCACCATTGTATCTTCTGCGCCGACGACGCGTCCGTCCTGCGCGCGCAGCTCGAGGCGGCGCACCGGCAGACCATTCTTGCGGTCGACCAGCAGCACATGCGCCTCGTCGGGCTCGAAGAAGAAATCCTCACCCCACTGCCGGAGTGCGACGAGGAGCGGGAACAGCCCGCGTCCCTTTTCCGTCAGCACATATTCCTGATACGGGCTGCCGTCCGCTGCAGGCACCGTCTCCAGGATTCCGTGCGCCAGCAGATTGCGGAGCCGGGCGGAGAGGATGTTCTTGGCAAGCCCGAGGCTCTTCTGAAATTCGCCGAACCGGCGCAGCCCGTCGAATGCATCGCGCACGATCAACAGCGACCACCAGTCGCCGATCGCATCCAGCGGCCGGGCCACGCCGCACATCGAGTCCCTGTGGCTCACTCGCTTCGCCATCGTGGTCCGCCTGACGCTCCTCAATCCACGTCCTGAATCGGTGGCGCGGCCCCGAAAGACCGCCCAAGTCAGAGCTCGATATATCGGTTGCAAAGTAAAACCACAAGCGATACACAGTGGTTTCAAATTAAAACCGTCATGAGCCAACCATGATCCAACCCAACGCCACCTTCGATGGCACCTTTCCGTTCAAACCGCATTTCAGCTCGGCGCCGGGCTTTCGGATGCATTATCTCGACGAAGGCTCGCGGGACGGCGAGGTGGTGCTCTGCCTCCATGGTGAACCGACCTGGGGCTATCTGTTTCGCCATCTGGTGCCGGTCCTCAGCGCGACGCAGCGCGTGGTGGTTCCGGATCACATGGGGTTCGGCAAGAGCGCGACGCCGGCGCAGCGCAGCTATTGGCTGCAGGACCATGTCGACAATCTCGAAGCGCTGGTCCTTGCGCTCGATCTCACCGACATCACGCTGGTCATGCATGACTTTGGTGGCCCCGTCGGCATGGGGTTCGCGGCCAGGCATCCGGATCGCATCCGCCGCATCATCTCGGCCAACGGGCCGACGCCATTCGGGCAAAGCGATCTGTTCGAGCGCGTCACGGCAAATGCGCTGGCTTCGCCGTGGTTTCAATGGATCGCAAAGGCGGAGGCGAACGGTGAGCTCGAGCCGGTGCTCGGCCAACTCGGCTTCAACATCCTGAGCACGCTCAAGCTCAACGGTTTCGAGAACAACACCGTCATCACCGACGCCTGGCTTGCCGCCTACGGCGCTCCCTTCGCGCGTCCGGCCGACTGCCTTGGTGCGATCGGATGGGCCAAGGGCTTTGCGACCGGTGCGCACAGGTTCGACGCGCCGGATTCCGCCGCCGACGGCGCGATCCGCGGCAAGCCTGCGCTCGCCATCTGGGGCGAGGCGGATCGCACGCTGCACGCAGAGCATTTCCTGCCGCTGTTTTCCGCGATCTTCCCGGCGGCACCGATCAGGCGACTTGCCGGCGTCGGGCATTACTGTCTTGAGGATGCCCCGGAGGAAATCGGCGGCCTTATCGCGGAGTTCATCCGGCAGACCTGACTGCGTGCCCGATCGCATGCGAGGGGCAGGGCGCTCACATCGCCAAATCTCGATTGGCGTGTGCGTGGTTCAGCTCGCGCCTGCAATAATGACGAGGTTGTTGATGACGGGCGTTGCGCAAAACGCCGCCACAAGGGCAATCCTGGAAAGGCTTTCGCTGCGCCAAAGCAACGCGATGACAAGGTACGTCAAACCCAGTTTTGGGATCAGCCACCAGGCACCGAACCAGGTCTGCGCCATCTCCATGAACGGATTCGCCTCACCGAACCCGAGCTCCAAAATCCTGTTGGTGGTCGCGAGGTCGGCACATCCAAGGAGCAGTACAGAGAGCAGCAGCAGTGCCTTGACCCAATTCATTTCAGCCCCTCGGTGCCGAGCGCCAGACCGGCAATGCCCCCATTATTTCAAGCTGATTCGTTAATTGTCTGTTCGGGCAGGAGATTCAATCGCGGCACCAGGATGAGCGCCCAGCCATTTGGCATGGCCGCCGCTCCGGTCGCCCCCTTGCATTTGCTCTAAGCGACACCAACCACCCTGATCGTGCCTGGCTCGGCTCTCGCAAATCGTCTCCTCGCGTAGGTGATCAGCGGGGATTCGATCGTGCGCCAGGTGATCTCCGCCAAGAGGCAGACGACCGGAAGTGCAAGGCAACCGGCAAGCGGGCGGCCGAAGTCAAAGAACACGTCGTAGACGAGCATATGGAATAGATAGAGCGAATAGCATCTGCGTCCCGGCCATATGAAGGGACGAAGCAGTTCTGTCCGGTCCATGTTGGCGCCCAGCCACACAATCGCGCAGCATGCCAACGCTGCGATTGAGAGAAAGCCGAAGGGTTCAACCGTGACGGCATACGCCAGGTCACAAAGCGGCGGCACGCAGGCCAGCACCATCCACACAATGCGGGAGCGACAGTAGCCGCGCATGAAGCAGGCGAGCAGCACGCCGCCGAACAGTTCGTCGAGGCGCCCGGGCAGCAGAAACTGCCAGGAATGGTCCGGCAGATAGGCGTGGAAGAGCCAGCGCCAGACCGGCGCCAGCAGCACGCCTCCCCAAATGGTGCGGATCAGCCATCGGCGCGGCAGCCAGTAAATCAGGATGGGCAGGATCAGGTAGAACTGCTCTTCGATGGCCAGCGTCCAGGTGACGAAGGTCAGGTCAGACTGCGGATAGCCGAACTCCAGCCACGGTATGGCTTGGATGAAGAACAGGTAGTAGCCCCAGTGATCCGGCGGCACGATCGCCAGCAGCAGCCAATAGAGCGGCAAGATTCGAAACGCCCGCCGTCCATAGAAGGACGAGAAATAGCCGGGCTGTTCGCGGCTATCCAACAGGATGCCGCCGATCAGGAAGCCGCTGAGGACGAAGAACAGGTCAACGCCCAGCATGCCGTATTTGAAGCCGAAATAGTGGCGAGCGATGACCAGCGAAATGGCCAGCCCCCTGAGCGCGTCAAGCGGCTCGGAACGATCGGACTGATCCTTGCGTTCCGTGCTCATGGATCGCCGATGGCAGCAATGTCCATCTTGCCCCGCCTTCAGGAGGAACGGAAAACCTCCCGCACCCGACAGCGGAGGGCAACCCGGGACTCTACGGAGCTTCCCGGTCTTTGCTGAACGGCAATGCGTGGCTTGGGTGATCGTGCCCGTCGGGCATTATTGGCGGAAGGGGTGGGATTCGAACCCACGGTACCCTTGCGGGCACGCCGGTTTTCAAGACCGGTGCCTTAAACCACTCGGCCACCCTTCCAAACCAACAGTTTCAAGTGCTTAGCGGCGGACTCGAGGAGAGCGAACCGCAAAATTGGCACCCGATTGGCACCTAACGCGCGAGCGCCTCATTGATCGCCGCCGCCTTGCCGTCGTCGTTCCTAAACAAGTGGGCGTAGACGCGCAAGGTGATGTCCGGGCCTCCCGTGCCCAAGGCGCCTTGAGATAGTGACGATATCCCCCCGCATCGATCAGGGACGCATGGGGTTCCGGAGATTGCGGAACCCCGTGTTGGGCTGGAAGTCGCTCCAGGCCTTTGCTGTAGCGTTTCTTGATAGGCGCGTCCGCTGCGAACTGACGGGCGAATTCCGGCCGGATCTCGATCGGCTTTCGCGTGAAGGCATGACCTGAGCTTACGCGCAACAACGCCGCCAGGCTTAAAATGCTCGCTGGCGGCGTTGATCCTAGCCCCGGGAAGGATGTGCAAAATCCCGACATGTGAGGGGTCGGCACAAAGCGTGCCAAGGTTCATCTCGCAAACGGGTTACTACCGAAGGGGTATGTGGTGTCGCCTTTATGCGAACAGATCCGTCTTGGGTGATGTTTCCGCACGGGTCATGAACTTCAGCATCTCGATTGCGAAACGCTCTTCGGATAAGCGCCGTTCGATGAAATGAGTCTCGACTTCGCTAAGTCTGGTGCGAAGCAACCCTCGGTAATGCTCGATGTTTTGTTCGTGCACGCGCAACTTCGCAATCTTTCGTTCTTCCATTTACGCCCCCTGTGTCTCGGAGGCGCTTTCGCGCCGGTTACGGTCATCACTCTACATGCAAGAATCGACGCCACGATGACTGTCAGTTCGCGGCGACCGTCAAATTCGGAGTATGTGTACATCGGGCATTTCTCACGAAACTGCGATGCCGCCGACGGTGGCCTGGGTCTGGCATAGCAGGCCCGCGACCAAATTGATTTGCAGCAGCGTCTTCCTTTGAACGATGCCGCCAACTGACGCAGCTTTCACCCGGGCAGTATTTTTCCTAGTATCGGTTCCTCCCAGAAGCGCTCTATTCCTCAGCTACGATGCGGATGTAAGTGAGGAAATATGTCCTTTGACCCGATGGCCGCAGCGATTGATTGGCTGGACGCCTATCGCGCGCGCGACCTTAACGCGATTGTACAGATGCACGCCGACTCTGCTGTCGTGGATTGTCGATGCTGCGTTAGGGAAACCGTCGCCAGCAAAGCGCGGTTGATGGCCTTCTGGAAAGAGCGTTTGGACGACTGCGTTCCGTCCGAGCTTAGCGATCTAAAGCCGGTCGCGAATGGGACATCGATATCATTCGTTACACCGCGTGGTGCAACGACTGCGATTATGGAATTCGATGCAGAAGGCAAGATTGCTTACATGGAATGGGGCGCTCTAGGCGCGCCACGGAGAGATCTCCGGTCGATATGACGATAAGCCGCTTCGAGGAGTTGTTACGTGCAAGTCATGCGGAATGGATTTCTATCGCTTCTGGCATTGGGAGCGTTGACCTTGGAAGGTCACGCGCAAACTCTGGTCGCATCATTGGAGTGCGATTTTCCGCTTGCCTCAACTGATGATTGGACCATGGCCGCGTCGACCCTCCAGTACTACATCGATACAGCGGCAGGTTGGAGAGTGAACCAGGATTCCTTCTCTTTCGATGGCCCGACAAACATTACCATCGGTGGAAAGGATCACGCAGCTTCGCTTTCGATCACTATTTCCCGACAGTCAGGCAAAGCTACCAAAACCCTGTCGACGGAACGGAAATCCCTCACAGTCAGCGGGGAATGCAAAAAGATGGACTCCTCCGGACGCAAGTTTTAGGCGTACCCGTCGGCTCAGATGCTCGAGCGTGCGCCATGATTCTGCGAGCAGCGCTCGCATGCTGGCTCACGCCATTCGAGGGGCTATCCGTTGCGTGGTTGAGCCTTGGTGGTGTCGTCCGGCAACGTCGTCGCCAAGGTTCTCACGCAGCTTTGTCAATCAGCGCGAAAGCGGAAGGCGTCGTAAACGTGGGCACCCAGGATCGCGGCGCTCAGGCATAGCAATACGACGATAGCGGCTTCCATCATGACGCTTACCCCCGATCAATTCGGGAAGGTGTGGTATCGGTCCATTGTTTCAGGCCGGTTTCGTGCGTTCCTCGAAAATGGCCTTCCACCGGTCTTTCGTGTGGAAAACGCCAGACGAGCGTCACCGTTGCTGCCCAAATATCCCGAGCGACGCAGTCTCGTTTCACCGTCCGGCGCAATCGCACCGCGGGACGGTCAACTGACGATCACAAAAAGTACGCCGCCGGGCAGCATCCCGGCGGCGGCAAAGGCGTCTTCGTGCATATCTCAGCGGTCTCGAAAGCGGGACTGAGCAGCCTCGATGAGGGGGCCAAGGTAAGCTACGAAGTCCAAGAAAATCGCGGCAAAACATCCGCTGAAAATTTGAGGGTGGGTTGACGCCCCGGGAACAAGTGGGAGGGTCGGGAGTAGTCCAGTGCTCCCGTCGTCTCAGTTGCCCAACCCCGACTGCGGGAGATTGAATGCGGCCTCGATGCGCCCTGCGTCGAGGTCGTTTTTATTGGGGTGGCGTTAGAGGTGGGCGACGACAAACGCTGCGCTCGCGCGCATGCTTTGGCTACGGGCGGAGTTGATTCGGCCATGATGCTGGAAGCCGTCGTGCCGCTGATGGGACTGGGCGCTTGCGCCTTGCTGCTCATCGCCTTCTGGGGGCTTACGTTGCGGTAATAGCGCGAAGCAGGACATGCGCTATCGGATTATCTAACCAGACCCCCGGTTGCGCCCTGTGGGGTACCCCGTGAGACCTCGGCAAGCACGCTCCGACGTCGAGTACAATTCGGGCTGCCGCGGATGTACCGGCGCTCTGCTGAATCGAGGCGGCCTACTTACTGGCGCCCGCGCCCCAGGCAGACGGAATGACGGCCTCAGCGATCCCCACGCTGAGGCCGTTTTCCGTTGCGGCACGCGAACTTGGCGAGAACACCGGGCCGAAGTGAGCCGTTTGCTCGGTCCGCCAGCAGCGAACCGACTGAATTTGAGCGCGAGGACAAAGTTGGCCTTCAGCCGGTGCTACGGAGCCGGGGCCGCAGCAATGGGCCGCGGGTCATCGTCGCAGGCACCACGGTTGACCGCGACCACCGCCGTTGGCCATCATGATGCCCATGAAGCGCGTCCTTTTCCTTTGCACCGGCAACTACTACCGCAGTCGATACGCAGAGGAGCTGTTCAATCATCTTGCCCGCGGCGAAAACCTGCCGTGGCGCGCCTCCTCGAGAGGCGCCGCCGAACGGGGCTCGCCCGACAATGTCGGCGCCATGTCGGTGTTTGCTGATGACCGCCTTCGCGCCAACGGCATCGTTCCGGAGGGCGCAGCGCGCTATCCGCAGCCATGTTCATTGGCTGACTTCGACGGCGTGGACATGGTGATCGCGCTCAAGGAAGCCGAGCATCGTCCGCTCATCGAGCGGCGGTTCCCCGAGGTCGCCGACAAGGTGACCTACTGGCATGTGCACGATATCGACGTTGCCCAGCCCGCGGTTGCGCTGCCCATGATCGACGATCTCGTCCGCGAGCTGGTTTCGTCGCTCAGGTAATTGGTTCGCGCTTCAGGAAGATCGCCAGCGCATATTCTGCTGGGCGTGCGAGCAGGGCGCTAACGCGTTCGAGGTCGTCTATGGCCACGATCTCGAGGCGGCCTTCGGTGACCTTCAACCGGTCGATCGGCACGTCCCTCGCGAGGAACACCTCGCCGTGAAGGGTGCCGCCTGGCGTCGAATGATCAGGTCCGAAATAACGACCGATCAGCTCAAAACGCTCGGGCGGCAGGTAGTAGCCAATTTCCTCGTGGATTTCGCGCACCACGCATTCCAGGAAGGTCTCGCTGCCGTCCCGCCGCCCGCCAAACAGGCTGATCTTGCCGGGATCGGAAACGTGAGGAAGGTCGTCGCGCAGTTGCATCAGCAACCGGCCATCGGTGCTGACGAGCAGGGCGGACGTTCCCTCTCGTAACCCGCCGGTCATGCGCGACTCCTCTCGCTAGAAGGGTGGAGGGGTGCGTCAGGACTGGGGCTGGGAGAAGGCGGCGGATCTGCTGCGCGGAACATCTCAGCTGGGTGGGCGCCTGGCTGGTATCGCCAGCACTCGAAGAAGCCAAGGTTCGATCGGCGAGGGATGAGGTGAGGGTAGCCGAGGTCTGTCGCATGGGCGCAGATGGCGCCCATGGCACCAAAGGTTCAGCCGAAGGCGAAGGCCAGCAGGCTCGAGCACAGCAGCACGAGACTTGCTGCGGTCAGGGTTAGAAACCCGTCGGAGACTAAATCGTGACTACGCATGATACACCTGCTTTCTACCGATGCTCATCCGAATTGATTAAAGCTTTCCGAACTTCTCTCCTGGAAAGAGGTGACGCGTCTTTCCGCCTTCAACGGGCTGTCAGGCCCGGTACCGATAGCCTTCCACGGCATGCGCCAAGAAGATCGCCGCACTCACCAGGCCCATCACCGCTGTAACCGTCTCGATCATCGCAAACTTCCTTTGCGCCCCACGTCCGAGAGAAAACGATTGCAGCCTTGCACAGTCAAAAAGATTCAATTGTTGGAATTGAAGATGCGCCCCGACTGATGATTTGCTGCAACAGTGTGTCTGATAGCGGTACAGGCGAGGGCGTTCTGCGCGCATGGAGGTCCGTAGAAGGACGGAGGAAGCGCAACAGACCATTCACCAAGGTGCCACCGCCCGATGGCTCACCCCATTTCCGCCGTGTTCCGGTTGCGATATCTTCACCATCCGGTGCGGAGGTGGGCCGCACAGTGACAGAATCGATCTCGACGCCTCGGAGTAGGCGCGGGTCCGGGCAGAATGGTACTTGGGGCAGATGGGGATTAGACGGCCAGATTCGATGATCCGGACGGCGCGCGGCGCCGTTGCGGTGGCCACGTGCCTCGTCCTCGCCAATTGTGCCTCCTCGAACCAGTTCGCCAGCAGGGTCGATCCCAAGTACGGCGTGTCCTCGAGCCCGCGCGTCGTGGCGCTCGGTGACCCCGTGCCGAAGGGCGGAGGCACCTACCGGATCGGCAAGCCCTATGTCGTCGCCGGCCGCACCTATGTGCCGGAGGAGAACGAGAACTATCGCGCCGAGGGCATGGCGTCCTGGTATGGCGATGATTTCCACGGCCGCCTGACCGCCAATGGCGAGGTGTTCGACATGGGCTCGCTCACGGCCGCCCATCCGACCTTGCCGATGCCGAGCTACGCGCGCGTCACCAATCTGAGCAACGGGAAGTCGCTGGTGGTGCGCGTCAATGATCGCGGCCCATACCACGGCAATCGCCTCATAGACGTCTCGAACAAAGCCGCCGAACTGCTTGATTTCAAAGGAAATGGCGTCGCGCGTGTCCGCGTCGAATATGTCGGCCGGGCGCCACTCGAAGGCTCCGACGACCGCCAGCTGATGGCAACCCTGCGCACCGGTACGCCGGCGCCGTCTCCGTCGATGGTCCGGGTCGCCTCCGCCCGGCCGTTCGTGCCTGAGATGTCGTCCTCGTCGAGCCGGGTCCGCGGCGACGTTCCGTTGCCGGAGGGGCGGCCTTACAGCCTCGGCAACACCCAGGCCGACTACGCCTCCGTCAACGCGACCTCGGAAATGTCGGCCTCGAGCCGGTCGCACCGCCGCGTGCCGAACAATCCGCGCGAAGTCTCCTACGAGGGTGACGCACGCTACGCCGCGGCCCCGAGCCCGGCGGCGGCCTATGTGCCGATCGACGCGCGTGGACCGGCCGAAGTCCTGAGCGGGCGCGGCCTCTATTGAATCAAGCCGTTGCGAATCAGGCTCTTGGCCTGATCATTTCAGAAATGCGATCAGCGCCGCGTTGACCTCGTCCGGGCGCTCCTGCTGGATCCAGTGGCCGGCGCCCTCGATGATCAGCTTCTGCCGCAGGTTCGGCAGCACGCGTTCCATGTCCGCGACCCGCTTTGCGCCGATCAATCCTGTGATCACCGAGTCCTTGGAGCCGGCGATAAACAGCGACGGCTGATGGATCTGCGCGTCCTGCCAAGGCGCGGTCAGCTCCCAATTGCGATCGAGATTGCGGTACCAGTTGAGGCCGCCGCGGAAGCCGGACTGCCGATAGCCTTCGGCGAATTCGGCGATATCGGCCTCGGTCAACCAGGCCGGTAGCGGCATTCCGGCGGGCAGCTTGCCGAGGAAGCCCTTGGCTTCGTCGACGAACATCGAGCTCGGATCGGAGACGCCGCGCCCCAGCACCAACCGCATGGTGTGAGCGATGTCGCGCTCGAACTCGGCCTCGGCCACACCTGATGGCTGGAAGTATTGCCAATAGAAATTGGTGATATCGCTCTCGCGCAGGGTTTCCAGCGGACGGCCGCGGCCACGGAACGGCGGCGGCACGCTGAGGCCGGCGACCTTGGTGAAGATATCAGGGCGGAACAGGGCCGCGTGCCAGGCAACCGGCGCGCCCCAATCGTGACCGACGATCATCGCCTTCTGCTCGCCGAGCGCGGCCACCAGCGCGACCATGTCGCCCGCAGTATCGAAGATCGTGTAGGCGCCGATGTCGGCCGGTGCGGTGGTCCGGCCGAAACCGCGCATGTCGGGGGCGACGACCCGGAAGCCAGCCGCAGCGAGCGCTGCGATCTGGTGCCGCCATGAGTAGGACAGCTCCGGCCAGCCATGGCAGAGCACGACCAGTGGCCCTTGCCCGGCCTCGCGCACGAACATGTCGATGCCGTTGGCGGAAATGGTGCGGGAGGATGACATTCGCGTTTCCGCCTTGTTTGCCGGTTCTGCTGTCGTTAGCTGGTTCCAAGGATACGGGCGTTCAGCGCAGCCGGCAATCCAGCCGGCCGTGTACAAGCGGCGAAACCTCAGTTGTTTGCGATACTTCCAGCTGTTAGAACGCAGTCTTTCAGGACATCGCCGATGGCAGCCCAGACCGAAATTCCCCGCACGTCGTTCGCTCGCGCCGGGCGTTGCTGGCGTGGCCTGGTCGCGGCCGCGGTCGTGCTGGCGATCGGTTGCGGCGGGGTGGTCTATGCCGCCAACAACAGCGTCCAGGGCGCCAAGAAGGAAGAGGGTGGGTTCGACGGCGATGCGCCGACCGCGATCCTGGTCGAGGCCTCCTCGGGCAGCGTGCTGTTCGAGAAGAACGCCGACGAGCTGCGTGCGCCCTCCAGCATGATGAAGCTGATGACGGCCGAAGTGGTGTTCGACGCCATCAAGAAGGGCGACATCAAGCTGTCAGATGAGTATCGCATCAGCGAGAACGCCTGGCGGCGGGGCGGGGCGCCGTCCGGGACTTCCACGATGTTCGCGGCGATCAACAGCAAGGTCTCGGTCGACGACCTCCTGCACGGCGCGATCATCCCGAGCGGCAACGACGCCTGCATCGCACTCGCCGAGGGCATCGCCGGCAACGAGCATACGTTTGCGACCGACTTCATGACCAAGCGCGCCCGCGAGCTCGGCATGACGAAGTCGACCTTCGGCAATTCCAACGGGCTGCCGGACCCGACCAACAAGATGACGGTACGGGAACTCGCGGTCTTGGCGCGCCACATCATCCTGACCTACCCGGACCGCTACAAGCTGTTCGGCGAGAAGGAATTCACCTGGAACAAGATCCGCCAGCAGAACCGCAACCCGCTGCTGAACGCTCTGCCCGGCGCCGATGGCCTGAAGACCGGCTACACCAAGGAAGGCGGCTACGGCATGGTCGGCTCGGCCGTGCAGAACGACACGCGGCTGATCGTCGTGGTCAACGGCCTTGAGGATTCCGAAGACCGCGCCACCGAAGCCAAGAAGATGCTGGAATGGGGGTTCCGCAGCTTCGAGACCCGGGTCCTGATCGCGGCCAACCAGCCGGTCGGCTACGCCCGGGTGTTCGGCGGCGAGAGCCGCTCGGTCAAGCTGGTCAGCCCCGATCCGATCAAGGTGATGGTCTCGAAGAACGGCAACGACAAGCTGCTCGCGCGCGTCATCTATAGCGGTCCGGTCAAGGCACCGATCACTGCCGGCCAGCAGATCGGTGTCGTCCGGGTCTGGCGCGGCGGCAATGTCGCGATGGAAACTCCGGTGTTCGCGGCGGATGCCGTCGGCACGGGATCGACGATGCGCCGCGCGCTCGACGGCGCCCAGGAGCTTGTGATCGGAATGTTCCGCGCAGGGGTCGAGAAGCTCTGACATGGCGGAAGCAGCAGTCCAACGGCCGAGCTTGCGCGGTCGCTTCATCACCTTTGAGGGCGGCGAGGGATCGGGGAAATCGACCCAGATCCGCAAGCTCGCCGAACGGCTCGATGTCGCCAAGCTGCGTGTGATCGTGACCCGTGAGCCCGGCGGCTCGCCCGGGGCCGAGATCATTCGTCACCTCGTGCTGTCGGGGATGGGCAAGCTGCTCGGGCCGGAAGCCGAGACGCTGCTGTTTGCCGCCGCGCGTGACGACCATGTCCGCACCGTGATCCTGCCGGCGCTCAACCAGGGCATCTGGGTTCTGTGCGATCGCTTCTTCGATTCCACGCGCGCCTATCAAGGCCAGCTTGGGCAGGTGCCGGCCGGCCTCGTCAATGCCATGCAACGCGTCACCATCGGCGATCTCAAGCCCGACCTGACCTTCATCCTCGATGTGCCGGTTGAGGTCGGGTTGCAGCGCGCCGCCATGCGCCGCGGCAATGCCACGGCGGATCGTTTCGAAGCCGAGGGCATCAAGTTCCATCGGGATTTGCGTGACGCCTACCGCCGGATCGCCGCCGAAGACCCGGAGCGCTGCGTGCTAATCGACTCGACGGCCGATCAGGACACGGTCGCGGCCCGGATATGGACCGCGCTGCGCGAGCATCTGCGCGCAACGCTCACCGCAGACACTTCCGCATGAGCGCACGCAAGGTCGAACAGGAGAACCCCGCTCGCCACCCGCGCGAAACGCCCGATCTGTTCGGGCATCGCGAGGCGGAGACCGCGTTGCTCGATGCCTATCGCAGCGGACGAATTCCGCATGCCTGGCTGATCGGCGGCGCGCAGGGCATCGGCAAGGCGACTCTGGCCTACCGCATGGCGCGGTTCGTGCTGGCGTTCCGCAATCCGAAGTCGTCTCAGGTGCAGGCGGCGCCGACGCTGCGGGTCGATCCGTCCGATCCGGTGGCGCGCCAGATCACGGCGGGCGCCCATGGCGGGCTGCTGGTGCTGGAGCGTGGCCTCAACGATCGCGGCGTGATGCGCACCGTGATCACGGTCGACGAGACGCGCGAGACGATCTCGTTCTTCGGCTCGACCGCCGCGGTCGACGGCTGGCGGGTCTGCATCGTCGATACGGTCGACGAGCTCAATCCCAATGCCGCGAACGCGCTGCTGAAGATCCTCGAGGAGCCGCCGCAGCAATCGCTGTTCCTGCTGGTCAGCCACGCGCCGTCACGGGTGCTGCCCACCATCCTGTCCCGCTGCCGCAAATTGCTGCTGCGGCCGCTGGAGACGGGCGATGTGGTGCGCGCGGCCGCGGCCGCAACCGACATCGAGGCCGACGATCCTGCGCTGGCGGAAGCCGCGGCAGCGTCCGAGGGCAGCGTCGGGCGGGCGCTATCGCTGCTCGGCGGCGACGCGCTCAAGCTGCAGCAACGCACGGCCGCGCTGCTGGCAACGCTTCCGAGCGTCGATCCGCGCGAGCTGCACGCGCTGGGCGATGCACTCGGCACCAGTGACCGCGTCGCGCTTGCCGCCTTCATCGACGGCATCGATCGCTGGATGAGCGAGCGCATGCGAACTGGCGATGCCAATGCCAATCTGCCGCGCCTTGCACGGCTGGCGGAGGTATGGGAAAAGATCGTCCGCGCCGCGCGCGATACCGAAGCCTACAATCTGGAGCGCAAGCCGCTGGTTTTCTCGGTGTTTTCGATGCTCGCGGACGCGACCCGATAGACGCCAAGTCTGAAAACAATCTGTCTGAATGCGCACTCGTCCGAAAACACACTCATCCGAAGACACATCCGTCTGACAACACTCCCGACAATCTCGTTTCGATCTGCAAAGGATTCCGTGGTGGCGACCGCTAAGAAGAAATCGTCGAAGAAAGCCAAGAAGACGAAGAAGGCATCGCCCGCTCGCGCGACCAGGAAAGCCATGGCGAAGTCGCGTGCGACCAAGACCAAGAAGGGTGGGCGCGTTACCAAGAAGGGGAAGAAAGCCACCAAGGCCAAGACAGGAGCCAAGAAGTCGACTGCGAAGAAGGTCGCCAAAAAGGCCGTCAAGAAGGTTGCGAAGAAGGCGGCCAAGAAGACTACCGCGAAAGCCGCCAAGGCTCCGCCGAAGAAGGCAGTTGCTGCAGCCGCACCCGTTGCAACGAAACCTGCTCCTCCGAAGCCTCTGGCTGCCCCGAAGGCGCCAGCCGTTCGCGCGCCGAAGCGAGCCAAGGCCGCGGCGGCTCCTGCGCCTGCAGCCGCTTCCGCGCCGACCCCAGACCGCGGCAACGCCTACTACATCACGACCGCGATCGCTTATCCGAACGGCCAGCCGCATATCGGCCACGCCTATGAGGCGATCGCGACCGATGCGCTGGCGCGCTTCCAGCGGCTCGACGGCAAGGATGTGTTCTTCCTGACCGGCACCGACGAGCACGGACAGAAAATGATCCAGACCGCGGCCGGCGAGGGGATGACGCCGTACGATCTCGCGACCCGCAACGCCGCACGCTTCAAGGAGATGGACGAACGGCTCAACGTCTCGTTCAACCGATTCATCCGCACCTCGGAAGAGCAGCACCACCGCTCCAGCCAGGCAATCTGGCAGCGGATGGCTGACAATGGCGACATCTATATCGACGCCTATGCCGGCTGGTACTCGGTGCGCGACGAGGCCTATTACGCTGAGGATGAGACCACAGTCGGCGAGGACAATGTCCGCCGTGGCCCGCAGGGCACGCCGGTCGAATGGGTCGAGGAGAAGAGCTACTTCTTCAAGCTCTCGGCCTACCAGGACAAGCTGTTGCAGCTCTATGAGAGCCAACCCGATTTCATCGGCCCGGATTCGCGCCGCAACGAGGTGATGAGCTTTGTGCGGGGCGGGCTCAAGGATCTCTCGATCTCCCGCACCACCTTCGACTGGGGCGTCAAGGTCCCGAGCGATCCCGAGCACGTGATGTATGTCTGGGTCGATGCGCTGACCAACTACATCACCGGCGTCGGCTATCCCGACGAGAGCGACAAGCACTGGCGCTACTGGCCGGCCGATGTGCACATCATCGGCAAGGACATCATCCGCTTCCACGCGGTGTACTGGCCGGCCTTCCTGATGTCGGCGGGCATCCCGTTGCAAAGGCGCGTCTATGCGCACGGCTTCCTGTTCAACAGGGGCGAGAAGATGTCGAAGTCGGTCGGCAACGTGGTCGATCCCTTCAATCTCGCCGATCAGTACGGCGTCGACCAGGTGCGCTACTTCTTCCTGCGCGAGGTGCCGTTCGGCCAGGACGGCAACTACAACCACGAGGCCATCGTCGCGCGTATCAATGCCGACCTCGCCAACGATTTTGGCAATCTCGCGCAGCGTTCGCTGTCGATGATCGCCAAGCAATTGGGCGGCGTGCTGCCGGAGCCCGGCGAGTTCAGCGACACCGACAAGGCGATCCTGGCGCAGGCCGATGCCATGCTGGAGACGTCGCGGACCGCGATGGCGACGCAGCAGATTCATCAATGGCTCAACACAGTGTGGGCCGTGGTCGCCGAAGCCAATCGCTACTTTGCCGGCGAGGCGCCGTGGGCCTTGGCGAAGACCGATCCGGCGCGCCAGAAGACGGTGCTCTATGTCACCGCCGAAGTGGTGCGACAGATCGCGATCATGGCGCAGGCGGTGATGCCGGAATCCTGCGGCAAGATGCTCGACAGCCTCGGCATATCAGTGGATGCGCGCAGCTTTGCCACGATCGCCGAGCGGATCAGGCCGGGTACCGTCCTGCCGGCGCCCGTCGGCGTATTCCCGCGCTACGTGGAACCGAAGACCGAGTGAGTGGTTCGAAATTCATGCTGGTCGACAGTCACTGCCATCTCGATTTCCCTGATTTCGCCGACGATCTCGACGGGATCGTCGGGCGCGCCGAAGCGGCTGGCATCGGCCGCATGGTCACGATCTCGACCCGGGTGAAGCGGCTCGGCGGCCTGCTTGCGATCACGGAACGCTTTCCCGACGTCTACTGCTCGGTCGGCACCCATCCGCATCACGCCGACGAAGAGGACGGCATCCCGGCCAGCGAACTACTCGAGCTGACCAAGCATCCGAAAGTCGTGGCACTCGGCGAAGCGGGGCTCGATTACTTCTATGAGCATGGCTCGCGCGAGGCGCAGGAGCGCGGCTTTCGTGCGCATATCGCTGCGGCGCGCGAAACCGGCCTGCCGCTTGTCATTCACACCCGGGAGGCCGACGAGGATTGCGGCCGCATCCTGGAGGATGAGATCGCGAAGGGGCCGTTCAAGGCGGTTCTGCACTGCTACACCGGCGGCCGTGAGCTCGCGATGAAGGCGATCGCGCTCGGGCTGTCGATCTCGTTCACGGGCATCCTGACCTTCAAGAAGTCGGACGCCTTGCGCGCGCTGGCCGCCGAGCTGCCGGCCGATCGCATCATGGTCGAGACCGACGCGCCGTATCTTGCGCCCGGCAAATTCCGCGGCAAGCGCAACGAGCCGTCCTACGTCGTCGAGGTCGCCAAGGTGCTCGCCGAAACACGCGGCGTCTCCCTCGAGGAGATCTCGCGGCAGACCACTGAAAACTTCTTCCGGCTGTTCTCCAAGGTGCCGGCGCCGAAGGTTGCTGCATGACGCTGACACTGACCATTCTGGGCTGCGGCTCTTCCGCCGGCGTGCCACGTCCGGCGCTCGGTTGGGGCGCCTGCGATCCCAACAATCCCAGGAATCGCCGCCGACGCTGCTCGATCATGGCCGAGCGCACCATGGAACACGGCACCACGCGGGTCGTGATCGATACCTCGCCTGATCTGCGTGAGCAGCTGATCGACGGCAATGTCGAGCATATCGACGCGGTGTTCCTGACCCATGAGCATGCCGACCAGACCCACGGCATCGACGATCTGCGCTCGGTGGTGCTGCACCAGCGCCGCCGCATCCCGGTCTACTTCAACCAGTCGACCGCCAAGGACATCATGGCGCGGTTCTCCTACTGCTTCATCTCACCGGAAGGCAGCGACTATCCGCCGATCCTGACCCGGCATTCGATCGAGGCCGGCGAGAGCCACTCGGTGCAAGGGAAGGGCGGTCCGCTCAAGCTCGAGGCCTTCCTGGTGCAGCATGGCCAGATTCCCGCGCTCGGCTACCGCATCGGCGATGCCGCCTACACGCCCGATCTCCACGACATTCCCGCGGAGAGCTGGCCGGCGCTGGAAGGTCTCGATCTCTGGATCGTCGACGGCCTGCGCTATGCGCAGCATCCCAGTCATTTCAGTGTTGCGGACGCGCTGTCGTGGATCGAGCGCTTCAAGCCGAAGCGCGCGGTCATCACCAACATGCATTCCGACCTCGACTACGAGGTGCTGCGGCAGAGCCTGCCGGCCGGCGTGATCCCGGCCTATGACGGCATGCGTCTGACGCTCGATCGGGCAGGCTGAAACCTCACACATCGCAGAGCTAGCCGGACTTGGGCGCCCATCGCGGGCGCACGGTTCCGCGCGTCAATGATCGCCCGGCGCTGCTATCGGGCATTGACCTCTTGTGAATTATCGATATCGTTATGATCATAACAATATCGGGAGGCCTCGATGGCGGAAGCTATGGCAGTGCGGGACTACACCGATCGCACGCGATATGACGCGCTGATGGACGTCGTGAAGAACCGCCTGACGACCCGGGCGTTCGACTCCAGTTACGTGATGCCGCCGGAGCATTACGACATGATCCTGGAGGCCGCGCGGCACGCACCGTCGGGCGCCAATGCGCAACCCTGGCATTTCATTGCGGTCACCGATCAGGACCTCAAGAACCGGATCACGGAGTATTTCCGCGAGGAGCAGGTCGCCCGCGCCCGGCTCAAGATGAAGTTTCCGACGCCCGATTATCGCGGCCTCGCGTCGGCCCCCGGCTTCATCGTCGTCGCCAGCGACTTCCGCTGGGTCAGGGCGTTTCCGGTGCTCAACGACGGCTCCGAACTCGACAAGATGTACAAGGAGAATGCCGAGCGGATCCTGCTGCAGAGCGTGGCGGCGGCAACGATGTCGGCGCATCTGGCGGCGGCCGCGCTCGGCTATAACGTCTGGTGGGTGACCGCGATCGGGCAGGAGAAGGCGCAGCAGGCGATGAAGCCGCTGCTCGGCATTCCCGAGGAATTATCCGTGCTCGACATCATGTGCTTCGGTCCGCCCGCGAAGCCGCCGTACAAGCGCTGGAAGAAGAGCCTGGCCGATATCAGCAATCGGAACAGGTTCGATGATCAGCACTTCATGACCGAAGCCCAGATCGACGAATGGGTGTCGACCACGCGCCACAAGGTGATGTACCGGGATGCCGAGAACGTCGACTAAGGCAGCGGCACCGGTCCGGCGCGTTGCGTCGGACTACCGGCTGGAGGACCAGGTCGGCTTCCTGCTACGCAAGGCGTATCAGCGCGCCTCGTCCAACCTGGTCGACCGGATCGGCTCCTACGACCTGACGGCTCCGCAATATGCCACGCTGGCCCGGCTCTATGAGCGCGGGGCGCTGTCGCAGAACCTGCTCGGGCGGCTGGTTGCGATGGAGCCCGCCAATATCCGCGACGTCGTGCTGCGGCTGAAGAAGCGGCGCCTGGTTGCGACCCGGCGCGATGCGACCGACAAGCGGCTGATCCTGATCGACCTGACCGCGGCCGGCGTGGCGCTGGTCGAGCAGCTGATCCCGATCGAGATCGAATGCACCGCGACCACGCTGGCGCCGCTCAAGGCCGACCAGAGGCGACTGCTGTACGAACTGCTCGGCCGCCTTGCGGAGGGCTGAGCCCGCCGCTCAGGCCGAGATCGCCTTGGCCGATCCGACCTGGTTGCGCAGCAGGAATTTCTGGATCTTGCCCGTGGAGGTCTTCGGGATCACGCCGAACACCACTGACTTCGGCGTCTTGAAGCCCGACATGTGCTCGCGGCAATAGGCGATGATCTCGGCCTCGGTCACCTTGGCGCCGTCCTTCAGCTCGAGGAAGGCGCAGGGCACTTCGCCCCATTTCGGATCGGGCTTCGCGACAACAGCGGCAAACAGCACGGCCGGGTGCTTGTAGAGGATATCCTCCACCTCGACCGAGGAGACGTTCTCGCCGCCGGAGATGATGATGTCTTTCGAGCGGTCCTTGATGATGACGTAGCCGTGCTCGTCGAGCACGCCGAGATCGCCGGTATGAAACCAGCCGCCGGCGAAGGCTTCCTGCGTCGCCTTCTCGTTCTTCAGATAGCCCTTCATCACGATGTTGCCGCGGAACATGACCTCGCCGATGGTCTCGCCGTCGCGCGGCACCTCGCGCATCGTCTCGGGATCGAGCACGGTGACGTCTTCCTGCAGCGGATAGGCCACGCCCTGACGCCGCTTCAGCTGCGCGCGCGCATCGGCCGACAACTCGTCCCAGCCCGGTTGCTCGGCACAAACGGAGGCGGGGCCATAGACTTCGGTCAGCCCATAGACATGGGTCAGCTTGATGCCGATGCGCTCGGCGCCTTCGAGCACTGCGACCGGCGGCGCGGCGCCCGCGATCAGACCGACGACGGGCTTCGCCTTGCCGCCCGTCGGCGCATCGGGCGCGTTGATCAGCGTGTTGTAGACGATCGGCGCGCCGCACATGTGGGTGACGCCGTGCTTCGGGATCAGCTCAAAGATCTTTGCCGGATCGACCTTGCGCAGGCAGACATTGACGCCGGCGGTCGCCGCGATCGTCCAGGGGAAGCACCAGCCGTTGCAGTGAAACATCGGCAGCGTCCAGAGATAGACCGGATGCTGGCCGAGATTGCCGGCGAGGATGTTACTGACGGCGTTGAGATAGGCGCCGCGGTGATGGGTCACGACGCCCTTCGGATTGCCCGTCGTGCCCGACGTGTAGCTCAGCGCGATCGCATCCCATTCGTCGGCCGGCGGCCGCTCCACAAATGCGGGATCGCCGGAGGCGACCGCCGCTTCATACTCGATCTCGCCGATCCGCTTGCCGCCGGCGAAGGCGGCGTCATCGACGTCGATCACGAACGGCTTCGCGCCCGTCATCAGGGTCAGGGCTTCCGCGATCACGCCGGAGAATTCGGGGTCGACCAGGATGATCCTGGCGCCGCCATGGTCGAGCTGGAATGCGATCGACGCTGCATCGAGGCGGATGTTCAGCGCATTCAGCACCGCGCCGGTCATCGGCACCGCGAAATGCAGCTCGTTCATCGCCGGGATGTTCGGCAGCATCGCGGCGACCGTATCGCCATGCCCGATGCCATGGCTTGCGAGATAGGACGCAAAGCGCTTGCAGCGCTGGTAGGTCTCCTTCCAGGTGAAGCTGCGGCCCTCATAGACCGCGCTGAGATGGTCGGGATAGACGGCGGCCGAGCGCGCCAGGAAGCTCAGCGGCGTCAGCGGCACGTAGTTGGCGGGCGTCTTGTCGAGCCCGATCGAGTACTGGTTTTGAGCTGCACTCATGGCTCTATCCCATCCGCAAGGTGCTTTAAAGGAAACCGATCGATATCCAGGGGAAGATGGCGACGATGATCAGGCCGATCAACAACGCCAGCATGTAACCCCAGATCGGCCGGATACCCTCGGCCGGATCGACGCGCCCGATGGCGCAGGCGGCATAATAGCCGACGCCGAACGGCGGCGCGAACAGTCCGATGCCCATCGCCAGGATGATGATCATGGCGTAGTGCACCTCGTGAACGCCAACCTGGCGCGCAATCGGAAACAGCAGCGGCCCGAACAGCACGATCGCCGGAATGCCTTCCAGCACGCTGCCAAGGATCACGAAGGCCAGGATCGAGACCGCGATGAAGGTCGCCGAGCCGCCCGGCAGCCCGGTCATCGCCGCCGCCAGTGCCCGCGAGAAGCCGGACTGGGTCAGGCCCCAGGCCATGCCGGTCGCGGTGCCGATGATGAACAGGATCGCGCCCGACAGGCACGCCGTGTCGATCAGAATCGGCACCAGCCGCCGCCAGTTGAACTGGCGGTAGATCAACAGGCCGATGACGAAGGCGTAGACGATGCCGATCGTCGAGACTTCGGTCGCAGTGGCGATGCCTTCGACCACCGCGTAGCGGATCACGAAGGGCAGGGCCAATGCGGGCAGGGCGAACACCAACGCCTTGCCGATCTCGCTGCCCGTGGCGCGCTGGACGTGGCTCAAGTCCTCGCCGCGATAGCGCCACCACACCAGCGCCGACAGCGTGATTGCCAGCACGACGCCCGGCAACAGGCCGCCGGTGAACAGCGCCGAGATCGAGACGCCGGTGACCGAGCCGATCGTGATCAGCACGAGGCTCGGCGGAATGGTTTCGGTCTGCGCGCCGGTGGCGGCGAGCAGGGCGACCAGATCGCCCGGCTTGGCGCCGCGCTCTTTCATTTCCGGAAACAGCACAGGTGCGACGGCGGCCATGTCGGCGGCCTTCGATCCGGAGATGCCGGACACCAGGTACATTGCGCCGACCAGCACGTAATGCAGGCCGCCGCGGACATGCCCGAGCAGGCTCGCCAGGAACGCCACCATCGCGCGCGCCATGCCGGTCATCTCGATCAGCAGGCCGAGGAAGACGAACAGCGGCACCGACAGCAGGATCAGGTGGCTCATGCCCTCGTCCATCCGGCCGACCAGCACCATCAGCGGCGTCCGCGTCGTCAGCGCCAGATAGCCGAAGATCGCCATGCCGAAGGCAAAGCCGATCGGCACACCGGCGAACACGCAGAAGCCGACGACGCCGACGAAGAAGATGATCAGGTTGAGGTTGCCGAGCGGCCGCAACATCGGCTGCGCCAGCCAGAACACGCCGATCAGCGCGACGACGGTCAGCGCCGCCAGCAGGAATGTTTTGAAGTCGCCGACCCGCGCCAGCCGCAGCAGCGCGAACAGCGCCATCAGGCAGATGCCGACCGGCAGCGCCGCCGCGCGCCAGGTGTTGGAAATCTGCAGCGCCGGCGTGGTGATGAAGCTTTCCTCGTAGGCATATTCGTAGGCCGGCCGGACGATCAGGATCAGGAACGCGAGCGCGGCGCAGGTCGCGACGACGTCGAGATAGGCCCACAGCCTCGGCCCGGCGCTCGCGACCAGCGCCGTCATCCGCATGTGCTCACCGCGGCGGAACGCCACCGCGGACCCGAGCATCGCAAGCCACAGGAACAGGATCGACGCCAGTTCGTCGGACCAGATCAGCGGCGCATGCAGCACGTAGCGCGACACCACGCCGGCGAACAGGATCACGACCTCGGCGACCACAAGGATCGCCGCCGGGATTTCGACCAGCCATCCGAGCGCAGCCTCGATGGAACCGACAACAGAGCGGCGGCGAGGGGGCTGTGACGCCGCCTCGCCGGCCACGGCCGGCGTCATCTCGACATGAGCCATGGCAATCCTCCTGGCACGCCTCCCGCTTGATCGATCAGGACAGTTTGCCGACGGACTTCTCAAGCAGATCCCAGGCCTTCTCGCCGTACTTGCCCTTCCACTCGGCGTAGAAGCCGGCAGAGCGCAGCTTGTCGCGGAACGGCCCGACCTCGGGCTGGTTGAAGACGAGGCCCTTGCCGGTAAGCTCCTGCTTCACGGTGGCGTTGAGCTTCTCGGTGTCCTCGCGCTCCTTGACGGCGGCCGCGTTGACGTGCTTGGCGACGATGGTCTTGATATCGTCCGGCAAAGCCGCCCAGGCACGACGGTTCATCAGGAACCAGAAGCCGTCCCACATGTGGTTGGTCAGCGAGCAATACTTCTGGACTTCGTACAGCTTCGCCGTCGAGATCAGCGCCAGCGGGTTTTCCTGGCCCTCGACGATCTTGGTCTGTAGCGCCGAATAGACCTCGCTGAAATTGATCGAGGCGGGCGATGCATCGAACGCCTTGAACATCGAGGTCCACAGCGGCGACACCGGCACGCGGATCTTGAAGCCCTTGAGATCGTCAGGACCGTTGATCGGCTTGGTCGACGACGTGGTCTGGCGGAAGCCGTTGTCCCAGATCTTGTCCATGACCTCGAGGCCGGCCTTCTTGATCTCGCCGCGGACATAGGCACCGAGGTCGCCATCCATGGCCTTCCAGACCGTGGGATAGTCAGGGAATGCGAAACCGATACCGTTGATCGAAGCCGCCGGCACCAGGGTCGCCAGGATCAGGCCGGACAACGTGAAGAACTCGACGCCGCCGGAGCGCACCTGGCTCAGCACGTCGGTATCCGAGCCGAGCTGGTTGTTCGGGAACACCTGCAGGTCGAACCGGCCGTTGGTCTCGGTCTTGATCGCCGCGGACATCTCCCGGGCGCGAGCCACCAGCGGGTGCGATTCCGGCAGGTTGTTGGCGAACTTGTAAGAGAACTCGGCCGACTGGGCGCGCGCGACATACGGCGCGCCAATTCCGCCCAGGACGGCGGAAGCGGCGGAAACCTTCAGCAGCGTGCGTCGTGAAAAGCTCATTGGGTTTGCTCCCTCGAGAGGCTTGTTGTTGTTCTGAGATGCCATCCTATACGGACCTGATGCCGCGGGGTCACCAGCGATCTCTGCACAGCTGGCGCTTATTGCAGCGTCCGTACGCCGCGGCAATATCGGCTTTCTGACGAGACGCGTGGGCGTGGATCGCTGTGGTGGCCGGGCGAGCCGAACCAACGACCGGCACGACGCCAAGCTGCGAGCCGGTGCGAAGATTTCCCACTAAATAACTGATCTAATTGTAGATATAAATATTCCATAATATACCTTATGCGAATTTCGGATATGGAAGCCGATCCGGCTTGGCGGCCCAGCCGTGGCTTCCCCTATACGGTTCGCATTTCATCCCATGAGGCCGTTTCATCCCATAGGGCCGTCGCAACGCATCCTATAAGACCGTCGCGTTCGGGCGCAGCGATCATCGGCTCTGCGATCCCTAAGGTCGCTCCTGGTATGTCCGGCTGGCCACGGAGTTGGGCGATATCCTTGCGACGTCAGCGAGACGCCGGTGTCGGTCATAGCCGCGGCCGCGGGTGAAGACACTGCCGAAGATGGCGAAGGCGGCACAATCGAAAGACCTGCGGAAGGCTTTCACCAAGCATCTGCGCGAATAGCCGGATCGCGCTGACCGGATACGCGCGCGCCTTCGATGCAGAAAGCGCGTCATATTCTCTTGTCCGCATCGTGCGTGATTGCGATCCCCTGCGACGGCCGCCTGCTCCGATGCGAGCGCATCCTCGGCCTGCCGTTACCTAGGCCGGGAGCACGATCACCTTCGTTTTGAGCGGCGTTCGCGAATAGAGGTCGATCATGTCCTGACTGAGGAGGCCGGTACAGCCGCTCGTAATGCCGTTCCCGATCGTTTCGGGGTCGCTGGTGCTATAGATCGTGTAAAGCGTGTACGCCCCGTTTTGATAGAGGTAGAGCACGCGGGCGCCGAGTGGATTGTCGAGACCTCCCGGCATGCCGCGAGCATATTTGCCCGCCTCCGGCTGGCGCGCGATCATCTCCTTGGGTGGCGTCCAGGTAGGCCATTCGGCTTTGCGCCCGACATAAGCCTCCCCGCTCCACCGGAATCCATCGCGGCCGACATTGGCGCCATAGCGGGTCGCGTTTCCCTCTCCTTCAATGCGGTAAACATAGTACTTGCTGGGATCGATGATGATCGTACCGGGTGCCTCATCGCTGTCGTAGCGCACTGTCTTGCGAAAATATTGCGGTTTGACCTTGCTAACATCGACCGCGGGGATCGGGAATTTCTCGTCAGGCACGGGCCCGTAGACTTTCTCAGCCTCGGCCAGGCTCATGTAGTCGGATGCACAACCGGCCAGGCCCAGTGCGGCAAGACCGGCAGCGGAGCCGAATAGAAACGCCCGGCGGTTGAGACGCGGCGAACGAGGCCCAGACAGAGCGCCCTTGCCCATCGCGCCGGCAATTCCACGGTCCATGATCATGATTTCGGGTTTTCCGAGATTTTCCAAAAGGCGCGACAATCTAATGTCGGGGAACCACCCCGTTACGACACTCTTATGGGGGATTTCGCGCTTTTTTATGAAGGGAAACTTTCAAGAAAAAGCTAAGGAATTCCGTTCTGTGGGTCGGTCTTATGCGGGGATTCGCAACGCCCGAAAGCTTTGCCTGATAGTCTGCCCCCGACTCAACGACACCAGTTCGAGGCTTGGAGACCGATGGCCCGACGTACCGGCAGCGCCGATCTGCCCCTCCATGGTGGCCGTGTGCCGCCGTGGCTGGCGGAGCGCATGACGACGCTGGGTGCCATCATCACGCAGGCCGTGGTCCATCATTACGGCCGTGACGCGTTCCTGCGGCGGCTCTCGCATCCGTTCTGGTTTCAGTCGTTCGGCGCCGTGATGGGCATGGACTGGCATTCATCGGGCATCACCACGAGCGTCATCGGCGCGCTCAAGCGCGGGCTGGCGCCGCTGCAGGACGAGCTCGGCATCTATGTCTGCGGCGGCCGCGGCAGGCATTCGCGGCGCACGCCGGACGAATTGTCGGCGCTGGGCGACCGGACCGGCTTTGACGGCGTTGCCCTCACCCGCGCCAGCCGTCTGGTGGCCAAGGTCGACAGCGCCGCGGTCCAGGACGGCTTCGAGCTCTACCTGCATGGCTTCTTCGTCACCGCGGACGGCAAATGGACCGTGGTCCAGCAAGGCATGAACGACCACAAGCGTCAGGCGCGACGCTACCACTGGCATTCCGAGGGGCTGCGCAGCTTCGTCGACGAGCCACACAGCGCGATCGACGGTCCAGCCCAGGGCGAGATCGTCAATCTCACCGACCGCCGCGCCGACGCCTCGCGCCAGGCTCAGCTCGACTTGCTCGCCGCGCTCGGTCCCGATGGCATCGCGCGTGAATATGCCGAACTGACCGAGCAGGTGGAGGCGCAGGGCGATCTGTTGCACCTGATCATGCCTGAGCATCACGACGTGCGCTCGAGCGACGTCTTCATCCGCCGCCTGCACGGCACCCTCGCCGCAGCAACTGAGCGCGGGCCGCTGGATTTCCCCGAACTGCTGCTCACGCCCGGCGTCGGTGCCCGCACCGTGGAGTCGCTCGCCATGGTCGCTGAGGTCGTCCACGGCACGCCGTACCGGTTTCGCGATCCGGCGCGCTTCTCGCTCGCGCATGGCGGCAAGGACCGTCATCCATTTCCGGTACCGATCAAGGTCTATGACGAGACCATCGGCGTGCTGAAATCGGCGGTGGTGCAGGCGAAGCTCGGCCGCGACGAGGAGCTGCAGGCGCTGAAGCGGCTCGATGATCAGGCCCGCAGGCTCGAGCTGACCGCAACCGGGCCGTCCTTCGATGCTTACGTCGCCAACGAGCGCGCGCGTTCGCCTGATCTCGACGGCCGCTCGGTGTTCGGCTGGGAGGCCGACCTCGCCGGCCGCGACCGCATCACCAAACGCTAGTGCCGCGCTTGTCGACCGTGACGCCTGTCAGCGTCCCCGGAAGCGCGGCTTGCGCCGTCCGAGGAACGCCGCGACGCCCTCCTTGTGATCGTCGGTCAGGCTCGCCAGCGCGAACTGGTCGAGATCCATGTGGCTGGCGAGATCGTCGAGCGCATGTGCCAGGCGGTTGACCGTCAGCTTGGTCATCGCCACCGAAATCGGCGGCTGGGCAGCGACCTTGGCCGCGAGCGCCATCGCGGCCTCATATGATTTGCCCGGATCAACCACCTGCTCCACCAGGCCCCATTCGTAAGCCTCGCCAGCCGAGATCCGGTCGTCGGCCAGAATCACGGCCTGCTTGGTGCGCGCCGGCCCTATCAAATGCAGCATGCGCGGCACGCTCTGCCAGCTCATGTTCATGCCGAGCGCAATCTCCGGCACGCGCAGATGCGCATCGCGCGCCATGACCCGGAAATCCAGCGCGACGGCGAGCGCCAAGCCGCCGCCGACGCAGAAGCCCTCGATCGCGCCGATCGTGACCTGCTCCATCTCCTGCCAGGCGCGCGTCAGCCGCGGCCCGAGCTTCAGGTGACGGCGCAGCGTGCCCATATCCATGGTCTGGCGCGAGCGCCCTTCGGCATCCTTGAGGTCGAAGCCGGCGCTGAACGATTTGGCACCGCCGGTCAACACCACCACCGAGGTTTCGCCATCGTCCTCGAAGCTGCGCGCCGCATCGGTCAACTGCCGGAGCGCCTCTGGCGACAGCGCGTTGATACCGTCACCACGGTCGAACTGCACCACTGCGATGCGGCCCTCCGGTCCGAGGCCCTTCTCGATCGTCACATCGTCAACCACGCATACCTCCCAGCTCGCATTGTTGTGCACTGCTTGCCTCGACATAGCACGGCCGTTTCGCCTATTCTCTGGGCATGAGCGAACATGATCATCACCACCACGATCACGACCATTCTGAACTGTCGGAGACCGAACTGCGCGTTCGCGCGCTGGAATCGATCCTGACCGAAAAGGGCTATGTCGAGGCTGCGGCGCTCGACGCCATCGTGCAGGCCTATGAGACGAAGATCGGCCCGCATAACGGCGCCAGGGTCGTCGCCAAGGCCTGGACCGATCCCGCCTTCAAGAAGGCGTTGCTCGAGGACGCTTCCAAGGCAGTCGGCACTCTCGGCCATGTCAGCCGGGTCGGCGACCATCTGGTCGCGATCGAGAACACGCCCGGCCGTCACAACATGGTCGTCTGCACACTCTGCTCCTGTTACCCTTGGGAGATGCTCGGCCTGCCGCCGGTCTGGTACAAGGCCTCGCCGTATCGCTCGCGCGCGGTCAAGGACCCGCGCGGCGTGCTCGCCGATTTCGGCGTGAGCCTGCCGAAGGAGACGGAAATCCGGGTCTGGGACTCTACGGCTGAAACACGCTTCCTGGTGCTGCCGATGCGGCCCGCGGGCACCGAGGGCTGGAGCGAAGAACAGCTCGCCGACCTCGTGACGCGCGATTCCATGATCGGCACCGGATTCCCGAAAGCGCCGGGAGCACCATCGTGAACGGCGTCCACGACATGGGCGGCATGGACGGGTTCGGCAAGGTCGAGCCCGAGCCGAACGAGCCGATGTTCCATCAGGAATGGGAATCGCGGGTGCTCGCCATGGTCCGCGCCATGGGCGCGGCCGGCGCCTTCAACATCGATGCGTCCCGCTTCTATCGCGAGACCCTGCCCCCGCAGGTCTATCTGTCGAGTTCCTATTACAGGAAATGGCTGCTCGGGCTGGAAGCCTTGCTGCTCGACAAGGGCTATATCTCCAACGACGATGTCGCGGCCGGTCATTCCGTCGCGCCGGCGAAGTCGCTCAAGCACGGCAAGTTCTCGATCCCCGATGTCGAGCGCATCATGGTGCGCGGCAAGTTCGGCCGCCCCGCACAGGCCCCGGCGAAATTCAAGGCCGGTGATCGGGTACGGGCGAAGAACATCCATCCCGCCACGCACACGCGGCTGCCGCGCTACGTGCGCGGGCATGTCGGGGTGGTCGAGCGCGATCATGGCTGTCACGTGTTTCCCGATACGGTGGCCAACGATGCCGGCGAGCATCCGCAATGGCTGTACACCGTCGTGTTCGACGGACGCGAATTGTGGGGACCGGACTCCGATCCGACCATCAAGGTCTCGATCGACGCATTCGAGCCGTATCTGGAGGCCGTGTAATGGATGCCGCCGCCGCGCGCGCGACCAGCGCTGTCTCCAGCATTCCCCGCGATCAGGACGGCCCGGTGTTCCGCGCGCCGTGGGAAGCGCAGGCGTTTGCGATGGCGTTGACGCTGCATGACCGCGGCGTGTTCACCTGGCCCGAATGGGCGGCGGCGCTTGCCGATCAGATCAAGCGCGCACAGGCGGCCGGCGATCCCGACACCGGCGAGACCTATTACCAGCATTGGCTCGCGACCCTCGAACATCTCGTCGCCGCCAAGGGCGTCACGACACCGGAGACGCTGCACCGCTACCGCGACGCCTGGGACCACGCCGCCGACCGCACCCCGCACGGCCAGCCGATCGTGCTGACGGCTGCGGATTTCGAGTAGCGGCGCCCTCTCTCTTTCGTTCGTCGTCGCGCGCCTCATCACACTCGTCGTCCTGGCGAAAGCCAGGACCCATAACCACCGCATTTGATGATGGACGGGATCGCGCCCCCCAGCATCGCGCAACAATTCTCATTTGGGGTAATGGGTCCTGGCTTTCGCCAGGACGACGATGAGAATGGGTTCGCGTTTTTAAGGCGCTGTCCGGATCGCCCGGTCGAGCCGAGCCCGCACGATTTCTGAATAATGGAAAAGTACCGCTGAGTTGCCCGACGTGTCAAGTTGCCGTGTCGAACGCTGGCAGCCACCGGCTCCTTTGCATGGGGTTGTTTTCGATATTTTGGCAGTGCGCCCCTGCGGACGGCTATCCGCCCACGGCTACGGGCCACCCTGCGCGACATATTCCCGCCAGCCCTTGGCGCGCAGGCTGCAGGCCGGGCACTCGCCGCAGCCATAACCCCAATCGTGCTGGGCGCCGCGTTCGCCGAGGTAGCAGGTGTGCGAGTGCTCGCGGATCAGATCGACCAGCCCTGCCCCGCCGAGCTCGTGCGCGAGCCGCCAGGTCGCGGCCTTGTCGAGCCACATCAGCGGCGTGTGCAGCTCGAAGTCCCTGGCCATGCCGAGGCTGAGCGCGGATTGCAGCGCCTTGATGGTTTCGTCGCGGCAATCCGGATAGCCAGAATAGTCGGTCTCGCACATGCCGCCGATGATGTGGCGGATGCCGCGCCGATAGGCCAGCGCCCCAGCGAAGGTGAGGAACACGAGGTTGCGGCCGGGCACGAAGGTGTTGGGCAACCCGTCCGCACCCATTTCAATCGCGACGTCGCGGGTCAGCGCGGTATCGGAAATCTCCGACAGCGTCGGGATCGCCAGCGTGTGGCTGTCGCCGAGCTTTACTGCCCAGTCCGGCCGCAGCGCCCTGATGCCGTCCAGGAGACGGTCGCGGCAATCGAGCTCGATCGCGTGGCGCTGGCCGTAGGTAAAGCCGAGCATCTCGACGCGCGCGAAGCGGTCCAACGCCCAGGCAAGGCAGGTAGTGGAATCCTGGCCGCCGGAAAACAGCACCAGCGCGGTGTCGGAATTGTTCTGATCGGTCATGGAACGCGATTTAGCACTCCTTGGCGCCATGGCCAATCGGTGGACAGCGCCGCGATTCCGGCGCGTTTTGCTGGGATCGACAGGGCCGATTTGGCATAAGGCGTACACCCCTCACAGTCCGGTGTCCCATGACCCCTTCCCGCGACATTTCCCGCCTGATCGAGATCATGGCTGCGCTGCGCACGCCGGTGACCGGCTGCCCATGGGACCTCGTACAGAATTTCGAGACCATCGCGCCCTATACGATCGAGGAGGCCTATGAGGTCGCCGATGCAATCACCCGCGGCGATCTCGACGATTTGCGCGAGGAGCTCGGCGACCTGCTGCTGCAGGTAGTCTATCACGCAAGGATGGCGGAAGAGCAGAACGCCTTTGCATTTGGAGATGTGGTCGAGGCGATCACGACGAAGATGATCCGCCGTCATCCGCACGTCTTTGCCGACAAGGACGGCAATATCCAGCCGGCCGGCGTCAAGAGCGCCTGGGAGCGCATCAAGGCCGAGGAGAAGGCCGAACGTTCGGCGCGGCGTCCGCCGGAAGACACCGCGCACACATCGTTGCTAGCTAGCGTGAAGGCCGGCCTCCCTGCCCTGACGCGGGCGATGGAGCTGCAGCGCAAGGCGTCCACCGTCGGCTTCGACTGGAACGACCCGCGCGCCGTGCTCGCCAAGATCCGCGAGGAAGCCGATGAGATCGAGGCCGCGCTCGACCGCAACGACAAAGCGGAGATCGCGGCGGAAACCGGCGACCTAATGTTCGCACTGGTCAACCTCGCCCGCCACGTCGACGCCGATCCGGAAACCGCATTGCGCGCGACCAACGCAAAGTTCGAGCGGCGCTTTGCCTATATCGAAAAGGCGCTCGCCGCGAAGGGTCGCTCGCTCGAGGGCGCGACGCTGGAAGAGATGGACGCGCTGTGGAACGAGGCCAAAACCGCCGCCACTGCTGTCGTCCCTGCGAAAGCAGGGACCCATACCGCGTGATCTAACGATTGGGTGACGATGACAGTCCCGCGCGAGTCATCGGCGGGCGAAGTTGTCGTGTGGAACTGCGACCAAGCGCGTTAACGATGGCCGGTGGTTATGGGTTCCTGCTTTCGCAGGGACGACATCGAATATGTGGAGGGGCCGCGTCAAAATGCGCAGTCCCTCACCTCACAGCAGCGTGCCGTGCAGGATAACCGCCGCAACGCCGAAATAGATCACGAGGCCGGTGACGTCGACCAGCGTGGCGACGAACGGCGCGGATGCGCTGGCCGGATCGAAGCCGATGCGCTTGAGGATGAACGGCAGCATCGAGCCGCACAGCGATCCGAAGGTGACGATGCCGATCAGGGCGCCGCCGACGGTTGCGGCCACCAGCGCCCAATGCGGGCCGTAGTCGAACAGACCAAGCGTCTGCCAGAGCGTGATCCTGACAATGCCGATCAGACCCAAAATGGAACCTAGGACGACACCGGTCGGCAGTTCGCGCATCGCGACACGCCACCAGTCGCGCAGCCGCACCTCGTGCAGCGCCAGCGAACGGATCAGGAGCGAGGTGGCCTGCGAGCCGGAATTGCCGCCGGAGCTCATGATCAACGGGATGAACAGCGTCAGGACGATCGCCTTCTCGAGCTCGCTCTGGTACGACTGCATCGCGGTCGCGGTCAGCATTTCCGACAGAAACAGCGCGCACAGCCAGCCGGCGCGCTTCTTGATCATCTCGCCGAAACCGATCCGCAGATAAGGCTCGTCGATCGCCTCCATGCCGCCGAACTTCTGGGCGTCCTCGGTCGATTCCTCGACGATGGCGTCGATGACGTCGTCGACCGTGACGATGCCGAGGATATGGCCGGGGCCGTCGACGACCGCAACCGCAAGCAGATCGTAACGCGAGATCAGCCGCGCCGCCTCCATGCGATCGGCCTCGGGCGAGATCATCAAGGGCCGCCGCGCCGGTGCCGCGGTCAGCACATTGGCGTGCGGATCGGCCGAGATCAGGCGCCGCAGCGGCACGGCCTGGATCAGCGTCCTCTTGATCGGGTCGATCACGAAGATCGAGTAGACGGTCTCGCGGGTGCGCTCGACCATCCGGATGTGATGCAGCACCTCGGCGATGGTCCAGTTCGAGGGCACGCTGACGAACTCGGTCGTCATGATGCTGCCGGCGCTGCGCTCGGGATAGGCCAGCAGCCCCGAAATGACGCTCCGGGTATCCGGATTGAGGCCGTTCAGCAGCGTGGTGCGCAGCGGCTCGACCAGTTCCTTGAAGATGTCGGCGGCGCGGTCGTCGGAAACACCGGACAGCAGCGAGACCGCCCTGTCCTTCGGCAGCTCGGCCAGTATCTCGCAGGTGTTGTCGAGCCCGGGCAGGTCGAGCACCTCGATCGCCTTTTCGGACGGCAGCGATTGCAGCAGCTTCGCGGCATCGGCCGGTTCCTGCGCGTTGAGGGCATCGACGATTTCGGGCGCCCGCGCATGGGCCAGGTCCCCGTTCTGACCGGCGAGCGTCTCCTTCGTATTGATTTCGCTGGAGTCCTGCATCGATCGCCCTCGCCTTTGCGTCCAGCAGCGCAATGAACCAAGGCGGCGCAGATTTCAAACGGAAAGTGCGGCGGGACGCCGCAGGCGGACCGGAGTGAGGCCGCGTCACAGCGCCGTCATATTTCGGCAGGTTGCGAGGCGGCGTACCGGATCAGGCCCGGCTGAACAACCTGGCTGCGTCGTCCACCGCCTGCCGCGCGGCGGCGAGATCCGGCGTCTCGTTGTCGTCGTTGAAGCCGAAATAATCATTTTCGCCGACCGGCTGGACGACGATGCCGTCGCGCCGGCCGAGGACGCTGAGGTTGCGGTAGAAGACGCCGTAATTGACATCCGGCTGGGGAATGAGCCAGGCGATCTGGCCACGCACCGGAACGATGCTCTCGTCATGAAACAACGCACGGGCACCATAGCCGGTGCAGTTGACAATGACGGTTTCGCGGATCTTCGAAAGATCGGACGGCGAGTGCAATTCGATCGGCGCGAACAGTCCCCCGGCGCGCTGAAACTCCGCTTCGAGCTGACGGTAGAGATCCGTGACGTTGTAGGTGAGAGAGGCGCTCTTCCAGGCGTATGGCGCGGGAAACGGATTCGATCCGGCGGCCAGCAAGTCCCATCGCGGCGTCAGCGACCTGATCCGGCCGCGCAATTCGAGGAATTTGTTCTGGCCCTCGCCCGAGGCATGCTGACGCCGGTGCGGACGGCCGTCGGCGTCGGGCGCATCGTCGGAGAGTAGATAGCGATCGGTCCATTCGATCGGATTGCCGGCAAGGCCGAGATAGCTTTGATGGGTGGCAAAGGTCGCACGCGCCATCCGCTCCCAGCGGTCGGCAAAGTCCGGCGCGACATCTGCTTCCATCGCGATCCGCGAATCCGGCGACCAGTCCCCGGTCGCACGCGCCGAGCGGACCTGGGGGAAGCGCTCCTTGGCGTAGATCGTGACAGTCGCGCCCATCCTCTGGGCGGTGATCGCGGTCGTCAGACCGATCGCGCCGGCGCCGAGGACGGCAATGTTACGCGCGCTCAATTGCAGGGCGAGCGGCACGGCCTCCTGCGCGGCGCCCCAGGACAGCGACCAGCCGCTGCCGCCGTGCCCGTAATTGTGGACGACATATTTGCTGTCGATCCACTCCGCTTCGATGCGCGGACCGGCGGCGCGGAACGGACGCAGGCATACGGTGACACGAAACATGCGATCCGGACGCGCAAGGACAGGCCGGAGCGCGGGTGCGTCGACGAAGGCAGCGTTGTCGGCAACACCACGCGTTGAAATGCCCGCGACCGCAGCGCTCGCCAGGCCGCCGCCGAGAAATGTTCGACGGTTGAACATCGATCCCACTTCGATCCCCCTTGCCGCCACGGATGTCCGGGACGTTACGTCCCGTGCGGCAGAGCATCGAATCGTGACATGACGATGTCGCGCTTGGTCTCGTCGACCCGCACCGTCATGTCGAAGCGCTCGCCATTGAGCTCCTTGTTCAGGACCTCGGCATTGCGATGCAGCCAGCTGATGCCGGCGCCATCGGAGGCGTCGATCGAAAGATTGAGCGTGATGCGCTTGGCGGCGAGGCGATCCTCGATCGCGGTCAAGAGCTCCTCGATCCCCTCGCCGGTCACAGCCGAGACCAGGAAGCACGGCCGTTCCGGTGGCCGGCGCGCGGCGATGTTGCGCAGATTGTCCCGCTCCTCGGGATCGAAGCGGTCGATCTTGTTCCAGACCTCGATGATGCGCTGGCCGCCATCGGCGTCGGGATCGATGCCGAGCTGATGCAGCACCGCCTCGACGTCGCGCTCCTGCGCCTCGGCATCCTCGTGGGAGATGTCGCGGACATGCAGGATGATGTCGGCCTCCAGCACCTCCTCCAGCGTGGCGCGGAACGCCGCCACCAGCTGGGTCGGCAGATTGGAGATGAAGCCGACCGTGTCCGACAGCATCGCCTTGCCGCCATGCGGCAGGTTGAGTGCGCGCAGGGTCGGGTCGAGCGTCGCAAACAGCATGTCGGCGGCCTGCACGTCGGCGCGTGTCAGGCGATTGAACAGGGTCGATTTGCCAGCATTGGTGTAGCCGACCAGCGCCACCACGCGATACGGCACGCGCTGGCGTCCGGCGCGATGCAACCGCCGCGTCGCCTGCACCTTCTTCAACTCGTTCTCTAGCCGCGTGATGCGGTCGCCAATCAGGCGGCGGTCGGCCTCGATCTGGGTTTCGCCCGGGCCGCCCATGAAGCCGAAGCCGCCGCGCTGGCGCTCGAGATGGGTCCACGACCGCACCAGGCGGCTGCGCTGGTAATTGAGATGGGCGAGCTCGACCTGCAGCGCGCCTTCCTTGGTCTTGGCGCGGCGGCCGAAGATTTCCAAGATCAGGCCGGTGCGGTCGAGCACCTTGGTGCTCCAGGCCTTCTCGAGATTGCGCTGCTGGATCGGCGACAGCGCGCAATCCATCACCACGAGCTCGACCTTGTCGCCGGCGACGAGGCCGTTGATCTCGTCGACCTTGCCCTTGCCGAGATAGGTCGCGGGCCGGATCTGACTGATCGGCGCGACGACGGATTCCACCACGGTGAGGTCGATCGCACCGGCGAGGCCGGCGGCTTCCTCGATCCGCGCTTCATAGTCGCGGACAGAAGAATCCGTTTGCGCATCGCCGTCGCCACGGCGCGTGCGCAGGTACGGGCCGATGACGATCACCCGCCCGATGCTCAGGTCCCCCGCCGACCCGGGCCTAGACTTGCTCCGGTCGGCGCCCCCTTCACGATTGAAGGGTTCCAATCAGTTCACTCTCAAGCCGGTGCGTCCTCACCACCTTCGAACAGCTGAATCGGAGCGCCGGGCATGATGGTCGAGATCGCGTGCTTGTAGACAAGCTGCGAGTGACCGTCGCGCCGCAGCAGCAAGCAGAAATTGTCGAACCATGTGACAATGCCCTGCAGCTTTACCCCGTTGACCAGAAAAATCGTCAGTGGCGTTTTTGTCTTACGAACGTGATTAAGGAAGGTGTCTTGTAGATTTTGTGCGCGGTCTGCCGCCATTGTTTTTGTCCCGCAAGCTTGTGCTTCTTTTTATTGAACCGGTTGCGGCTCTCTGACGGAGCCTCCTCCGGCTGCCCACCTGCCCTGAGATCCCCCTCTGGCAGGCGTAGCGGTAGGATTAGAGGCTACGCGCGGTTTTTAGGCAAGCCGGTTCGCGCAGCAGTCGGTAGGAACACGGTGGCAATTCTAAGAAAGCGCAGGGAAAGAGAGGAATATTCTCGTAGAGAGTGGATAAATCCCCCGGTTGTGCCGGCCCTGCCCTCGCCTCGTTCGCCAGCCCACCAGTATCCAGGCTTGGCCTGCTTCCCCGGCGGCTGACCGCCGGGGCTTCGCGCCAGGCCGCCGGCGATTACCGGTCCGAGCGTATGGGGGTCAGCCGACCCCGAGCGCCTTCAGCTTGCGATGCAGCGCCGAGCGTTCCATGCCGACGAACTCCGCGGTGCGCGAGATGTTGCCGGAGAAGCGGCTGATCTGGGCGATCAGATAATCGCGCTCGAACACTTCGCGCGCCTCGCGCAGCGGCAGGCCCATGATGTGCTCGCCATTGTTGGAGGTCGGCATCGCCGGCACCATGGAGCCGACGTCCTGCGGCAGCATGTCGGCAGTGATGATCGCCTCCGGGCCGCCGCCGGCTAGGATCATCACGCGCTCGACGTTGTTGCGGAGCTGGCGGACGTTGCCCGGCCAGACATGCGACTGCAGCACGGCCATCGCGTCCTGCCCGATCTGCCGCTTCGGCAGGCCGGTGGCCGCCGAGATCTGGTCCATGAAATAGTCGATCAGCTCGGGGATGTCCTCGCGGCGCTCCGACAGCGGCGGCACCCGGATCGGCACCACCGAAAGGCGATGATAGAGATCCTCGCGGAACCGGCCCGCTGCGATCTCCTCCTCAAGGTTGCGCGCCGTCGAGGAGATGATGCGAACGTCGACATGAACCTTGCCGGTGCCGCCCTGGCGCTGGAAGGTTTGATCGACCAGCACGCGCAGGATCTTGTTCTGGGTCTCGCGCGGCATGTCCGCGATCTCGTCGATGAACAGCGTGCCGCCATGCGCTTCCTCGAGCGCGCCGGCCTTGCGCTGCTGCTCGCCGTTCGATCCCTCGATGCCGAACAGCTCGATCTCCATGCGCTCCGGCGTGATCGCGGCTGCATTGATCACCACGAACGGCCCCTCGGCGCGCCCGGACGCATGATGCAGCGTGCGCGCGGCAAGCTCCTTGCCGGCGCCGGACGGACCGACGATCAGGATGCGGCTGTTGGCCTTGGCGGCGCGGTCGATGGTCTGGCGCAGCTGGTTCATGCAGGCCGAGCGGCCGGTCAGGACGCTGGCTGCCGGCGCCAGTTGCTTGAGCTCCTTGACCTCGCGCTTGAGCCGCGAGGTCTCCAGCGCCCGTGTCGCCACCAGGATCAGCCGGTCCGACTTGAACGGCTTCTCGATGAAGTCATAGGCGCCGCGCTTGATCGCGGCGACGGCGGTTTCGATGTTGCCGTGGCCGGAGATCATCACTACCGGCAGATCGGCATTGTCCTTCTTGATCTGCTCGAGCAGCTGCAGGCCGTCGAGCTTGGAGCCCTGCAGCCAGATGTCGAGGAAGACCAGGTTCGGGCGGCGGTTGGCGATCTCGGCAAGCGCCGAATCGCTGTCGCGCGCGGTGCGCGTGGAGAACCCCTCATCGTCCAGGATACCCGCAACGAGGTCGCGAATGTCAGCTTCGTCGTCGACAATCAGAATGTCACTTGCCATGGGTTACACCTGCGTTGTCAGTCGCCCGTCGCGGCTTTGATTCTTGGCTCTTGGCTTGTTGGCTCTTGTGCATTTGGCTCTTGGTTATTTGGTTCTTGCTGATCGGGTTCTTGGATTCGTTCTTGGATTTTTGGTTCATTGTTGGTCGCCTGTGCCGGGCCGTTGGTCGGCTCTTGCGGCGGATTTTTTTCACTGTCGGGGTCGGATGACTTCACGTCCGGCTTTTGTTCCTTGTTGTCCGGCTTGGCGGCCTGGCCCGTGACGGAAAAGCGCAGCCGCATCCAGGCACCGCGCTGGCCTTCGCGGAAATCGGACGCGTCCTTGAGCTCGATGCGGCCGCCATGGTCCTCGAGAACGCGGCCGACGATCGCAAGGCCGAGCCCGGTGCCCTTGGCCCGCGTCGTGACATAGGGCTCGAGCAGGCGCGCACGGGCGACCTTGGGCAGGCCGATGCCGTTGTCGACGACATCGATCAGGATGTCGTCGCCCTCGCGCTGCGCCACGACGTCGATGCGGCCCTTGCCGAGCTCCTCGCGCGGGACCTGCTCGATCGCCTCGGTCGCGTTCTTGATGATGTTGGTCAAGGCCTGCGAGATCAGCCTGCGGTCGAATTGTGCCGGCAGCGGCGACTGCCTGATGTCGGCCTCGATGTCGAGATCGGGATGCGCGACCTTCATCAGGAACACGGCCTGGCGCACCACGTCGGCGACGTCCTCGCCTTCCATCACGGGCTTCGGCATCCGCGCAAAGCGCGAGAACTCGTCGACCATGCGCCTGATGTCGTCGACCTGGCGCACGATGGTATCGGTGCACTGCTCGAAGATCGACTTGTCCTTCTCTTCGGTGATGGTCTTGCCGAATTTGCGGCGGATGCGCTCGGCGGAGAGCTGGATCGGGGTCAGCGGGTTCTTGATCTCGTGGGCGATGCGGCGGGCGACGTCGCCCCAGGCTGAGGTACGCTGCGCGGAGACCAATTCGGTGATGTCGTCGAGGGTGATGATGTAGCTGTCGCGCGACTGGCTGGTCTGCTCGGCCGAGACGCGAACCGACAGATTGCGCTCATTGCCGTCGCGCAGGATCGTGACCTGCCCCTGCACCAGGCGCTGCGTGCCTTCGCGCGCCGTCTTCATCATCTCGTCGAGCTCTGGCAGCACGTCCGAGAGCGGATGGCCGAGCGTCTCCGACTCGGCATGCCCGATGAGCTTCTCCGCCGAGCGGTTGAGAATGCCGACGCTCCCGGAGGCATCGACCCCGATGATCCCTGCGCTGGCCGACGACAGCACCGCTTCGATGAAGCGGCGGCGGCTGTCGATGGTCTCGCTGGCATCGACCAGCTCGTTGCGCTGGGTGCGCAGCTCCTGGGTCATCTTGTTGAATATCTCGCCGAGCAGCGCGAGGTCGCTCGCCGATTTGTGGACCGGCACCTGGACATTGAGGTTGCCGGTCGAGACCTCGCTCGCTGCGCCCATCAGCTGGCGGATCGGCGACACCAGCCCGTTGGCGAAATTGAGGCCGATCAGCACCGAGGCCATCAGGATGGTCAGCGCGATCACCGCGAACATCAGCGCGAACGCCACCTGGATGCCGAGCCGGCGGGTCTCGAGCTGGGCATACTCGGCGGCGCTGGTTTGGGTCTGCTTGAGCTGGGCGACGACAGCCGGATCGAGCAGACGCGCCACGTACAGGAACATGTCGTCATAGGCCCGCAGGCGGACCACGGAGGCGACGTAGTTTTCGGGGAAGACCGAAATCTTCGGCTCGGTCTCGTTGATGTCCTTGAGGATGTCCGGCGGCGGCGCCTCATAGTTCAGGCGGACGCCGGTTTCGGCGCTGGCGACGATCTTGCCGTCCTTGTCCATCAGCACCGCGACCGGCAGGTTGCGCGACTCGGCGCCGGCCGTCATCAGCTGCAGGAACGTCATGCGATCCTGGTCGTAGAGCGGCCGCGCATGGGCGAGATCGTTGGCCATCGCCAGGGTGTCGCCGTTGATGAGCTGCGCGTGCTCCTGCATGTAGGCGCTGGCAATCGTCAGCGAGTTCTGGATCACCTGCTTGGTGGGGCCTGAGAACAGCCGGTCGAGGCCGCGCTCGATGGTGACGTTGGCAACGATCGACACCAGCACGGCGGGCAGCACCGCGATCACCGAGAACAGGCCAACGATCTGCACATGCAGCCGTGCCGCCGCCCGGCCCCGCCGCCTCGCCTGGACCATCTGCCAGACTTCCCGGACGATGATGCCGACCAGCAGCAGGATGGTGGCGGCGTTGATCATCAGGAAGGAGCGGACGACCTCGGAGGTCGGCTCGATCGGGGTCAGGCCGGTCAGCACCACGAAGGTCAGGAAGGCCGACAGCAGCGCGATCGCCACGGCGAACGGCGCCAGCCAGCGCCGCAGCGGGAAGCCCCGCGCCTCTGCATTGGGCTCGGCCGGGGGCGCGTGTAACGTTGAAGCGGTGGTCTCTGCGCTGGTCATACCGGCAATTGAGCTGAATGCGATCGCCCGCGGGAATTGCGAACTGATGCAATCATATCACAATGTTGCCGAATTGCGACATTTCCGCGGCGCCAACGGCGGTGCGGCGCCGTGTTCCTCAAAACCATTTGTGACTACTCAATAACGGTAGCGGGGCTCGCGCTCCGCCCCGTCCGCCCTAGCCGCCGCTCCGGTAGACCTGGATATCGAGGTCGCGGATCTTCTTGCGCAGCGTATTGCGGTTCAATCCGAGCAGGTCGGCGGCCCGGATCTGGTTGCCGCGGGTCGCCGCCAGCGCGGCGGTCAACAGCGGGATCTCGATCTCCTTGAGGATCCGGTGGTAGAGGCCCGGCGGCGGCACGCCGTTCGGGAACCCTGAGAAGTGCGAGGACAGATAGGCCTCCACGGCACCGCCGAGATTGTCGACGCCGATGGTCGCGGTGCTGCCGGAGGTGACGGCCGGCGGCGCCAGCTCGCCGTCGATGACCGAGGCGGTGATGACGTCCTGCGGATAGAGCGCGGCGAGCCGCCGGGCGAGGTTTTCCAGCTCGCGGACGTTGCCCGGCCAGCGGTGCTGCTTCAGCCGCTCCAGCGCCTGGGTGTCGAGCTTCTTCGGCGGCAGACCGTCTTTCTCGGCGAGCGAGAAGAAGTGCCGGATCAGGTCGGGCAGATCCTCGATGCGCTCGCGCAGCGGCGGCAGCCGCAGCGGCACCACGTTGAGGCGGAAGAACAGGTCTTCGCGGAACAGACCCTGCTGGATCAGGATGCGCAGATCCTTGTTGGAGGCCGCGACGATGCGCACGTCGGTCTTGATCGGCGTGCGGCCGCCGACGGTGGTGTATTCGCCCTGCTGCAGCACGCGGAGCAGCCGGGTCTGCGCCTCCATCGGCATGTCGCCGATCTCGTCGAGGAACAGCGTGCCGCCCTCGGCCTGCTCGAAGCGGCCGGAGGCGCGGGTGTTGGCGCCGGTGAACGCGCCGCGCTCATGGCCGAACAATTCGGATTCGATCAGGTCGCGCGGGATCGCCGCCATGTTGACCGCGACGAACGGGCCGTTGCGGCGCCGGCCATAGTCGTGCAGCGCGCGGGCGACCAGCTCCTTGCCGGTGCCTGACTCGCCCGAGATCATCACGGTGAGGTCGGTCTGCATCAGCCGCGCCAGCACGCGGTAGATCTCCTGCATCGCCGGCGAGCGGCCGACCAGCGGGATCGAGTCGAACTCGCCGTCGTCGGCGGGACTGGAGACCCGCTCCTTCGGCTCGGCCAGCGCGCGGCCGACGATGGTGATCAGTTCCTTCAGGTCGAACGGCTTCGGCAGATATTCGTAGGCGCCGCGCTCGGAGGCACGGATCGCGGTCATGAAGGTGTTCTGCGCGCTCATCACGATGACCGGCAGGTTCGGCCGCATCTTCTTGATGCGGGGCAGCAGGTCAAACGCGTTCTCGTCGGGCATCACCACGTCGGTGATGACGAGATCGCCCTCACCCTGGCTGACCCAGCGCCACAGCGTGGCAGCGTTGCCAGTCAGGCGCACCTCGTAGCCGGCGCGCGACAGCGCCTGGTTCAGGACGGTCCGGATGGCGGTGTCGTCGTCAGCGACAAGTATGCTACCTGCAGGCATTGGTGTTCCTCATCGTGTATCCTGAGAGGCAGGCGAGGACGTACCCGGAACGTCATCGCGGTTGCTTTGGTCGTGGTGTTTGGCGGCGCTGTACATCGGCATCAGCACGCGGAAGGTGGTCTTGCGCGGCTGCGACTCGCATTCGATGATGCCGCCGTGATCGCCGACGATCTTGGCGACCAGCGCGAGGCCGAGCCCGCTGCCGGTCTGCTTGGTGGTGACGAAGGGATCGAACAGGTTCGGCAGCAGATCTTCCGGCACGCCTGAGCCGTTGTCCTTGACGCAGAATTCCAGCGGCAGCGAGACCCGCGATTTCTTGCCGGGCACCGACAGCCGCACGCCCGGCCGGAACGCCGTGGTGAGGTGGATCTCCGCATCGGTGCCGAGATCGGCGACCGCTTCGGCCGCATTCTTCACGAGGTTGAGGAATACCTGGATCAGCTGGTCCTGGTTGGCCAGCACCGGCGGCAGCGACGGATCGTAGTCCTCGATGAAGCGAACGTTGCGGGCGAAGCCCGATTGCGCCAGCCGCTTCACGTGGTCGAGCACGGAATGGATGTTGACCGGCCCGCGCGCCACCGGGCGGTCGTCGCCGAACACTTCCATACGGTCGACCAGCGTCACGATACGGTCCGCCTCGTCGCAGATCAGCCGCGTCAGCAGCCGGTCCTCGGAGGACGCCTGCTGCTCCAGCAGCTGCGCGGCGCCGCGGATGCCGGACAGCGGGTTCTTGATCTCATGGGCGAGCATCGCGGCCAGCGCGATCACCGAGCGCGCCGCGCTGCGATGGGTGAGCTGGCGATCCATCTTGTCGGCGATGGTGCGCTCCTGCAGCATCACCACGATATGCCCGGGCCGCTCGGTCAGCGGCGCGACGTGCAGGTCGACCTGGCGATCGCCGCCGATCCGTGGCGTGCCGAGATCGACCTTGTATTCGTTGACCGGCGAGCCGCTCGCCCGCACCTGCTCGATCAGCGCGAGCAGCGGGCTGCCGAACGGCACCAGCTCCTTCAGCGACTGCCGGCGCAAGAACTGCGTCGAGATCTCGAAGAACGATTCGGCGGCGATGTTGGCGTCAACGATCCGTCCGTCGGGTGCGACCAGCAGCACCGGATTGGGCAGTGCATTGAGGATGGCCTCGCCGTCGGTAGGCACGGGCCGGCGAAATTCCATGGCTGACGTCATGCGGCAGCACTCCAGGCAAAATCGTCGTAGGCGTCCTCGAGCGCGCGATGCACGCTGGATGGCTGCTCGGAGGTCAGGATCGCCTGCCGCCAGGTCTTCAGCGTTGCCGCCGGTGCGCAGCTATAGGCGGCAGCGGTCTCCAGCGCCCAGCCGAGATGCTTGCGCGCATGCTTGAGCCCAATGCGCAGGCCATAGTGGCTGCACACCTCGTCATAGAGCGCGCGAACATGCTTGAGCTGCTCGGCGAGCGACGGCGCAGCCTCGGCGATGCCGGTCTCGAGCCGACGGCCAATCTGGCCGGGCAGCCAGGGCTGCCCCTGCGCGCCGCGTCCGATCATGACGGCGTCCGCGCCCGACATCTCCAGCGCGCCGACCGCTCTGTCGAACGAGGTGATGTCGCCATTGACCACGACCGGGATCGTGACGGCATCCTTGACCGCGCGCACCGCGTTCCAGTTGGCCTCGCCCTTGTAGAACTGGCAGCGTGTGCGGCCATGCACGGTGATCATCTGCACGCCTGATGCCTCGGCGCGGCGCGCCAGTTCGGGCGCATTGAGCGAGCGATCGTCCCAGCCGAGCCGCATCTTCAGCGTCACCGGCACCTTGACCGCCGAGAGCGTCGCCTCGATCAGCGTGACTGCGTGGTCGAGGTCGCGCATCAGGGCCGAGCCGGACTGGCCGCCGGTCACGTGGCGCGCCGGGCAGCCCATGTTGATGTCAATGATGTCGGCGCCGGCGCCTTCGGCGATCCGAGCGCCCTCCGCCATCCAGTGGGTTTGGCAGCCGGCAAGCTGGACCACATGCGGCCCGATCCCGGCTGCCTCACAACGCAGCTTCGACATCGGCTTGCCGTTCACCAGGTCGTCGCTGGCGGTCATCTCGGAGACCACCAGTCCGGCACCCAAACTGGCGGCGAGTCGCCGGAAGGGCGCGTCGGTGATGCCGGACATGGGCGCCAGGAGAACCCGGTTGGCGACAGCAATATCACCTATCTTCAATGGGTTACGAGGAGTACTTTGCACGCCGGTCACAGCCGTCTCGTCGTTCTGTCAGCCACGCCATTGCAGCTGACGTCGCCTATTCTGCGCACAATTCTTGTGCAGTCAAGGCTCATGCCTACGGTTTAGACATTCCTACCACCTGTGCAGGTGCACTGCAACAAAATCTGCTTTTCCCACAGTCATCGGCAAACGCTCTGTTTTTGCGCAGCGGTCATGCTAAGGGCTGTGCGCGGCGGTCCCCGCCGCTCCCCTCATCCCCGATTCGTCTGTCACTGGTTCAACATGCCGAAGCCTGAGCGTACCGCAGCCATCCTTGTCGCAGCCGGCCGTGGACTGCGCGCCGGCGCAGGCGGACCAAAGCAGTACCGGACGATCGGCGGACAGACGGTGATCTATCGCGCCATGGAGGCGTTCTCCGGACACCCCGACGTGTTCGCGGTGCAGCCGGTGGTCAATCCTGACGACGCCGCGCTGTTCGACGAAGCGGTCGCAGGCCTCCGCCATCAACCGCCGACGCCGGGCGGCGCGACCCGGCAGGCCTCGGTCCATGCCGGGCTCGAGGCGCTCGCCAGCGCGAAGCCCGACATCGTGCTGATCCACGATGCCGCGCGCCCCTTCGTCACGTCGGCAGTGATCTCCCGTGCGATCGCCGCGGCCGGCCGGACCGGCGCTGCGATCCCTGTCATTCCCGTCACCGACACGATCAAGCTCACCGGCGATACCGGCGATGTCGAGGCGACGCCGGAGCGCGCCCGCTTGCGGATCGCGCAGACGCCGCAGGCATTTCGTTTCGACGTAATATTGGAGGCGCATCGTCGTGCTGCGCGCGAGGGCCGCAGTGATTTCACCGACGATGCCGCGCTTGCCGAATGGGCGGGATTGACCGTTGCGACGTTTGAAGGCGATGCTGCCAACATGAAACTCACCACACCCGAAGACTTCGTGCGCGAGGAAGCGCGGCTCGCAAGCCAGCTCGGTGACATCAGGACCGGCACCGGCTACGACGTGCACGCCTTTGGCGACGGCGACCATGTCATGATCTGCGGCGTGCGCGTGCCGCACACGAAGGGATTTTTGGCCCATTCCGACGGCGATGTCGGGCTGCATGCGCTGGTCGACGCGATCCTCGGCGCGCTGGCCGACGGCGACATCGGCTCGCACTTCCCGCCGAGCGACGCCAAGTGGAAAGGCGCCTCGTCCGACCAATTCCTGAAATATGCCGTCGAGCGCGTCACCGCGCGCGGCGGCCGGATCGCCAATCTCGAGGTGACGCTGATCTGCGAACGGCCGAAGATCGGGCCGCTGCGCGACACCATGCGGGCGAAGATCGCGGAGATCTCCGGCGTCCACATCTCGCGCGTGGCGGTCAAGGCCACCACCAGCGAGCGGCTCGGCTTCACCGGCCGCGAGGAAGGCATCGCGGCGACCGCGAGCGCCACGGTTCGCCTCCCCTGGGATGAAACCGGCTGGAGTGCCTGACATGGGCGGCAGCGACGCTCGTGCCCTCTCCCGCGCGCTGCTCGACCTGTGCCGGATGCGCAAGCTGACCATCGCGACTGCCGAATCCTGTACCGGCGGCCTGGTCGCCGGCGCGCTCACCGACATTCCCGGATCGTCCGACGTGATTGATCGTGCCTTCGTCACCTATTCGAACGAGGCCAAGCGGGTCATGCTCGGCGTCAAGGCGGCGACGCTGGAGACGTTCGGCGCGGTCAGCAAGGAGACCGCGACCGCGATGGCGATCGGCGCGCTGGAAAAGGCCGGCGTCGACCTTGCGGTCTCGATCACCGGGATCGCGGGCCCCGGCGGCGCGACGCCTGGCAAGCCGGTCGGCCTGGTGCACTTCGCCGTCGCCGCGCGCGACGGCCGCATCGTTCATCGTGAGCAACGATTTGGCGCGATCGGCCGCAGCACGGTGCGGCAACGCTCGGTGGTTGAAGCGCTGCGCATGCTGATGGAGCTCGCGCGCCCGCCGCAGGCGGCAAAGCCGCGCCGCGAGGCCGCCAGCCGGTTGCGGCCGCGGGTGGCGCGGTCGCCGCGAAGCCACGCCGCGAAACGCCGTAGGCCGCCGCGCGGATAGGCCCGACTCAAGTCCGGTCGCGCAAGCGACAGCCTCGCGATACCCTCACGTCAACTGCGACCCAGTGCCGCCTATCTCAGGTGGAACTGCGCCGTCGCTTCGCCGTTTTCTATCGTTCCAACTCTGCCGTTTGAATTGTTTTTCCAAACGGCAAAATCCCACAACAAGGAGAAAATGATGAAGTTGGGAACTTTGGTCGTGGCCGCAATCACCTCTGGCGCCATGACGCTGTCGACTGTTGCCCCCTCGTTCGCCGCACCGCTCGCGCCCGCGCGGTTGCAGGATCAGCCGACCTCCGTCGAGCACGTGCAGTATCGCCACTGGCATGGCGGCCCGCGTCACGGCTACCGCGGCGGCTACTACGGTCATCGTCACGGCGGCGGTGGAAACGGCGCTGCGATCATCGGCGGGCTTGCCGCCGGCGCGATCATCGGCGGCGCCATCGCGGCAAGTCAGGCCAAGGCCAACAACGACGCCTATTGCTCCCAGCGTTTCCGCTCCTACGACCCGGCTTCGGGCACCTACATCGCAAAGGGCGGTGTACGTCGTTCCTGCCCGTAACGAAGCGCAAAGGGGCATACCGCTGAAGGCGACGATACCCCTTGTCTCTCCCCGTCATTGCGAGGAGCGACAGCGACGAAGCAATCCATCTTTCTGCGTATGCGGTGCGGTGGATTGCTTCGCTCCGCTCGCAATGACGGATGGGTCTACGACACGGCCGGCTTGCCGTAGACCTGGTCCGCGCGCTTCTCGAACGCGGCGGCAAAGCGCGAGAATGCGGCGTCGAACATCGAGCCCATCAGCATCGCCAGCATCCGGCTCTTGAATTCGTAGTTCAGGAAGAAGCCGACATCGCATTCGGTCTCCGACTTCGGCTCGAAGCTCCAGCGGTTTTCCAGATTGCTGAACGGGCCGCGCAGATATTCGACCAGTATCTTCAGGTTGGGCCGGTCGAGCGTCACCCTGCTGGTGAAGGTTTCCCGTACCAGCTTGAACGAGACGGTCATGTCGGCCACCACGACCTCGGTACCGTCGTCCTTGGGCGTCCGCTGGCGGACCTTGAGCGCCTGGCACAGCGGCACAAACTCCGGATAGCGCTCGACGTCGGCGACCAGATCGAACATTTGGGGTGCGGTGTGGCCGACCCGCCGCTTGCTTGAGAATCGTGGCATCAGTGGATACTCGCACGGTTTTGCTGGCGTGCGAGACGCTTCAGATAATCGTCCGCCTGGGCCCGATCGGTGAAGCAGACCAGCGATTGATCGGCGCGCAACCCCGAAAAATATTCGATCAGCTTCGGACGTTGCTGCTGGCGATAAGTCCAGACATAACGGAAGAATTCGAGATCGATCTTCTCCGGGCAGCCTTCCGCCATCTCGGGGCGAACCTGGCCATAGCTGCCGGCGATCCGCCCCAGGATTCCGAGCATGCAGGTCAGCCGCGGCAGGTCGAACCAGATGACCGTATCGGAGAGCTGCCGGCGCAGTTCGCCTGCACCGTTTCTCATGTAGTTCCCATCCATGATCCAGCGCGGCGCCTGCATGACCTCGATCATGCGGCGCTCGAATTCATGCTTGTCGGACTCGACCCAGCCCGGCTTCCAGAACAGCGCGTCGATCGACACGGTCGGGATGCCCGTGATGGCGGACAGCCGTCGCGCAAAGGTCGACTTGCCGGACCCCGACGATCCCATCACCAGCACGCGTTGCATTGGTCCCGTCCAAGATCAAGGTTCGGTCGAGGCTCGATCAGGCAACGGCGCGCGGCGGCGCCGGCCTCCCGCCGTTTAAAAAATCTAGCGGCCGCGAGCCGTGCGCGCCGCCTGCAGTTTCGCAAAATCCTCGCCGGCATGATGCGACGAGCGCGTCAGCGGACTCGCCGACACCATCAGAAAACCCTTGGTATACGCGACACGCTCGTAGCCAGCGAATTCGTCCGGCGTCACGTAGCGCATCACGGCGTGATGCTTGCGCGTCGGCTGCAAATACTGGCCGATGGTCAGAAAATCGACCTCGGCCGAGCGCAGATCGTCCATCACCTGCAGCACCTCGTGCCGCTCCTCGCCGAGACCGACCATGATGCCCGACTTGGTGAAGATGGTCGGGTCCATTTCCTTGACCCGCTGCAGCAGCCGGATCGAATGGAAATAGCGCGCGCCGGGACGGACCGTCAGATAGCGCGACGGCACGGTTTCCAGATTGTGGTTGAAGACGTCGGGCTTGGCCGCGACCACGCGCTCGAGCGCGCCGTCCTTGCGCAGGAAGTCCGGCGTCAGGATCTCGATTGTGGTGGTCGGGCAGCGCGCGCGGATCGCGCGGATCGTCTCGGCAAAATGCTCGGCGCCGCCGTCCGCGAGATCGTCGCGATCGACCGACGTGATCACGACATGGGTCAGTCCGAGCTTCGAGACCGCCTCGGCGACATATTCGGGCTCATGGGCATCGAGCGCGCCGGGCATGCCGGTCTTGACGTTGCAGAACGCGCAGGCGCGGGTGCAGGTGTCACCCATGATCATGAAGGTGGCGTGCTTCTTGTCCCAGCACTCACCGATGTTGGGGCAGCCCGCCTCCTCGCACACCGTGACGAGGCCGTTCTCCTTCACGATCCGGCGCGTATCTGCATAGCCGCGCGTGTTCGGCGCGCGAACACGGATCCAGTCCGGCTTCGGCGGCGACACGGCATCCGGCCGGTTCACCTTTTCGGGGTGACGCGGGCGGAGCTGAGTGGTGGAGATGGTGTCGACGATGGTGACCATGGATGCCTGCAAGTCGCGAGAGACCTTAGCTAGTCCGTGTTGGCACGGCTCGCAACCCGGCCTATGCGACCCTAGCAGACCAGCCAATATATTGGCAGTGTCGAGGTTCGTTCCGTCCCGATTCCCACCTCAAAATGGCTCAAAAACCCCGACCGACCATGGCGACCGCGCCGCGCCTCGGCAAAGCTCTGAAACGCTCGTTCTTCGATCGCAGCGTCCACGAGGTCGCGCCCGACCTGATCGGCGCGACCTTCCTGGTCGCCGGCGTCGGCGGGATCATCACCGAGGTCGAGGCCTACCACCACACCGAACCGGCAGCCCACTCGTTCAACGGACCGACCCCGCGCAACCAGGTGATGTTCGGCCCGCCGGGCTTCTCCTATGTCTACCGCTCCTACGGCATCCACTGGTGCGTCAACTTCGTCTGCGAGGAAGTGGGCTCGGCCAGCGCCGTGCTGATCCGCGCGCTCGAGCCGACCCATGGCCTCGCCGCGATGCGCCGGCGGCGCGGGCTGGAGGACGAGCGCGCCTTGTGCTCCGGGCCCGGCAAACTCTGCGAGGCGCTCGGCATCACGATCGCGCACAGCGAACTGCCGCTCGACCGGCCGCCGATCGCGCTCCACGCGCGGCTGGAGACGCCCGACATCGTCACCGGATTGCGGATCGGCATCACCAAGGCCGTCGATCTGCCCTGGCGCTACGGGCTGAAGGGATCGAAATTCCTCAGCAAGCGGTTCTGAGCGTCACGGCGTTATCAGCTATGACGCCTTCTTCAGCAGCTCGATCGCCTCGAGGATCTTGGCGCGGCGCTCCTGCGCTGCCGCGCGCTTTTCCTTCTCTTCCTCGACGAGCTCTTCCGGCGCATTGGCGACGAACTTCTCGTTGGAGAGTTTTGCGTCGACCCGCTTGATGTCGGCATCGGCCTTGCCGAGCTCCTTCTCCAGTCGCGCCCGTTCGGCCGCAAGATCGATCACGCCCTTGAGCGGCAGCGCGACGACTTCGCCGCGCACCAGCAGCTGCATGGCGCCTTCGGGGGCCGCGTCCGCGAAGGAAATCTCCGACAACCGCGCGAGACGCTTGATGGTGTCGTTCCAGCGCTGGGCGCGGTCCCGCGTCTCATCGGAGGTGGTCACGATCACCAGCGGCGTCAGCGTCGACGGCGGGATGTTCATTTCGGCCTTCACCGACCGCATCGTGGTGACGAGGTCGACCACCCAGCCGATCTCGGCCTCGGCCGCGGGATCGCTGAAATCCTGAGATTTCGCGAAGCCCTGCAGAACTGCGGCGATTTCCAGATTGCTGGGCTCCGGAGCAACGACAGCAGCGAGATTCTCCGGCAGCGGGCCGGCCGGCTTGAGCGGCCAGTCCGCGAGGACAAGCAATTGATCGCGCTTCGCCGTCACGGCCCACAGCTCCTCCGTGATGAAGGGCATGAACGGATGCAGCAGCTTGAGGATCTCGTCGCGGGTCCAGGCGATCATGGCGCGGGTCTCGGCCTTGGCCGCGCCCTCCTCGCCCATCAGCACCGGCTTTGCGAGCTCGAGATACCAGTCGCAGAACACGTTCCAGACGAAGCGATAGATCGCGCCGGCCGCATCGTTGAAGCGATGATCCTCGATCGTCTCGGTCACCTCGCGGGTGACGCGCGAGGTCTCGTGCGCGATCCAGCGGTTCAGCGTCTCCTTGGCGCCGTTCGGATCGAAGCCGTCCGGCTTCACGCACTCGTTCATCTCGGCGAAACGGCAGGCGTTCCAGAACTTGGTCGCGAAGTTGCGGTTGGTCTCGACCAGATGCGGCGACAGGCGGATGTCGTGGCCCTGCGCCGCCTCGCGGGTCAGCGCGAAGCGCAGCGCGTCGGCGCCGAAATCGTCGATCACGCCCAGCGGGTCGATGACGTTGCCCTTCGACTTCGACATCTTCGCGCCCTTCTCGTCACGGACGAGACGGTGGATGTAGACGGTCGAGAACGGTGCCTCCTTCATGAAATGAAGGCCCATCATCATCATGCGGGCGACCCAGAAGAAGATGATGTCGAAGCCCGTGACCAGCGTGTTGGTCGGATAGTAGCGCGCGACCTCCGGCGTATCGTCCGGCCAGCCCAGCGTCGAGAACGGCCACAGTGCCGAGGAGAACCAGGTATCGAGCACGTCCTCGTCGCGCGTGATGAAGCCCTCGCGCTTGGCGGGGTCGACCGCCATGTCATGGCCCTGCTCCGGCGTGATGACTTCCTGCTCGACGTAATAGCCGAGCGCGTTGCCGACCGCCTCTTCCTCGGTCTCGGCAACGAACACCTTGCCGTCCGGCCCGTACCACGCGGGGATCTGATGGCCCCACCAGAGCTGGCGCGAGATGCACCAGGGCTGGATGTTCTCCATCCACTCGAAATAGGTCTTTTCCCAGTTCTTCGGCACGAACGTAGTCTCGCCCGAGCGCACCGCCGCCATCGCCGGCTGCGCCAGCGTCTTGGCGTCGACATACCACTGGTCGGTGAGGTACGGCTCGATCACGACGTTGGAGCGGTCGCCATGCGGCACCATGTGGGTGTTGGGCTCGATTCGCTCGAGGAAGCCGAATTCTTCCAGCCGCGCCACGATCTTCTTGCGCGCCGCGAAGCGCTCGATGCCGTGAAACTCTGCCGCGAACTCGTCGGCGCCCGTCGGCAGGCCGCGCAGATAGTCCTCGTTGCCGGTGAGGCTGAGGCAGCCTTCCTGGTCGAGCACGCTGATCTGCGGCAGGCCGTGGCGCTTGCCGATCTCGAAGTCGTTGAAGTCGTGCGCCGGCGTCACCTTGACGGCACCCGAGCCCTTCTCCGGATCGGAATAGTCGTCGGCGACGATCGGAATCTTGCGGCCGACCAGCGGCAGGATCACATGCTGGCCGACCAGATCGGTGTAGCGCTCATCGTCCGGATGCACCGCGACCGCGGTGTCGCCGAGCATCGTCTCCGGACGCGTCGTCGCGACCACGATGAACGATTTGGGATCGTCGGGACTGAAGCTGCGGCCCTCGATCGGATAGCGCAGGTACCAGAGATGGCCCTTGACCTCGACCTGCTGCACTTCGAGATCGGAGATCGCGGTGAGCAGCTTCGGGTCCCAATTGACCAGGCGCTTGTCCTTGTAGATCAGGCCCTGGCGGTGCAGCTCGACGAACACCTTGACGACGGCGCGCGACAGGCCCTCGTCCATGGTGAAGCGCTCGCGCGACCAGTCACAGGAGGCGCCGAGGCGCTTGAGTTGGTTGACGATGGTGCCGCCGCTCTCGGCCTTCCACTGCCAGACCCGCTCGAGGAACTTGGCGCGGCCCATGTCGCGCCGGCCCGGCTCCTGCCGTTCCATCAACTGTCGCTCGACCACCATCTGGGTGGCGATGCCGGCATGGTCGGTGCCGGGCTGCCAGAGCACGTCACGGCCGCGCATCCGCTCGAAGCGGCACAGGATGTCTTGCAGCGTGTTGTTGAGCGCATGGCCCATGTGCAGCGAGCCGGTCACGTTCGGCGGCGGGATCACGATAGTGAAAGGCGCGGCGTCCTTGCGCTCGGGCCGGCCGGCCTTGAACGCACCGCTCTCCTCCCAGAGCTGGGCCATCCGGAGTTCGATATCGGCAGGCTGGTAGTTTTTCTCGATCATGACAATGCGCTGTGGACCATGGGGAAAGGGTAGAAAGCCGCCAGAACGCACCAAGTCAACCGGACCGGCACGTCAAAACGGCGTTGAGAACGTTTTCGAGCGAAGTGGACACCGGCTCGCGTGAAGAAAACGCGTCAAAACAGGGAACTGGCGTTTCGGTTCGGATCCTATCAGAACCGAAACTCCGGGGCATTTAGGGGCTGAATGAGGGCTGCCAAGCCCCCTGCGGCCCTGCGGCAGGAGCTAACGCCCGCGGCGGAGCTAACGCCCGCGGGAGACCCGCTCGATCTCGGCCTTGACGATCCGCTCGACCAGCCCCGGCAGATTATCGTCCAGCCAGGACTTCAGCATCGGCCGCAGCATCTCCTTGACCAGATCCTCCAGCGTCCGAGCATTGTTGCTCAGCACGGTGTTGGCCAGCGAGTTGAAGGCAGATTCGACCGCCCGCATCGTGGTTCCCGAGATGATCTGCTGCATCGGCGCGGTTTCGATTGCCGGCGGTTCTCGCTCTCGAACCGGTTCTCGCATCGGCTCCGGCGCCCGTGTGCGGGCTTCCGTGAACTCGACGTCGTCCTGCGGCTCGACCTTGCGGAACGACGGCGTGGCCGCCGGCTCCGGCAGCGCCATGTCGTCGGTGAGCTCGAATACGTCGGCTTCGGGCTGCGGCGACGGCCTGATCTCGGCCGCAGGCGTCGCCTCGTCGAGGCTGGCGAGCAGCGAGTCGATGTCGTCCTGACTGTTGCTGACCGGCGCTGGCGCAGGCGGCAGTGATTTCGGCGCTGACGCGGCGGGCTTCGCGGCCGGTGGTGCTGCGGGCGGAGGCGCTGCGGGCGGCGGACTCTTCATCGCTGGCTTGGCGGCTGGTGGCGGCGGCTCGACCTTCGGCGGCGGTGCAGCGGCAGAAGCAGGTTTCTCGGCCGCGGCCGGCTTTGCCTCGTCGTCGGCAATGATGCGACGGATCGACGCCAGAATCTCCTCCATCGAGGGCTCTTGGACCTTCGCAGGTTGCGTCATCTCCGACTCCACATCGAAACTTATTTTACATCAAGCCCGAGAGGATTCGCCGGTTCCGATGAAGTGGGCGGAGATTTTCATCGCTCCCGCCCGACTTGTCCCCAGATCAAGCCCGCCCGAGGCTTTGTGCAAGCTCGTGTCGCCCAATGCAGCGTGATCACAGGTGGCGTCGCACCTGTCATCACGCAACGCCGGCTCGCCGCGAATCGCCTTGCTGCCCGATAAAACGGTATGTCAGGCCAATTATCGATTGCAAGCAAACGCGCCAGTTTGTGGTCCTGATTAACTCAGAACCACAAACATGGCGCGACAAGCGACGATGAAGTGAAGGTGTTTAGCGGCCGTCGGGCGTGCGCACGCCGGCCCAGTTGTCACGCACCTGCTGGTAATGCACGGTGGCATCATAGACGTTGGTCGAAAGGCCCATCACCTGCGGTGACAGCCGGCCAATCGCGCTCAGCACGTTGTAGGATGCAACGACGCGATCGTGTTGCGCAGTGACGAGTGCGTTGCGCGCATTGACCAGCGCTTGCTGCGCGTTGAGCACGTCGAGCGTGGTGCGCTGACCGGCCTTGGCCTCTTCGCGCACGCCGTTCAGCGCGATCTCGGACGCGGTCACCTGCGCCTGCGCAGACGCGACCTGCGACTTGCCGGCGACCAGCTGGCCCCATGCGGTAACGACGTTGGCGCGCGCCTGATCCCTGGTCTGTTCCAGGACCAGACGCTGCTGCGCCAGCGATTCCTTCGACTGCCGGATCAGCGAATACTCAGCGCCGCCCTGATAGATCGGCACCGACACCTGAACCTGCGCCGCCGCATTGAACAGCCGGTTCACCGACAATTGCTGCTGGTAGCCTTCGGTCACCGACGCCTGCAACCCGACCGTCGGCAGCAGCGCGCCTTCGGCAACCTTGGTCTGCAGGAAGTTGACGTCGACGCCGTACATCGCGGACGTCACGTTCGGATTCTGGGTCAGGCTGAGCTCGACGGCGGCCGCAAGCGTCGCCGGCAAGAAGCGATCGACCGGCGAGCCGGGCGCGAGATTCTGCGGCTCGTTGCCGATGATGCGGCGGAAGTTCGACCGCGTGGTCGTCAGGTTCGATTCTGCGGTGAGCTGCTGCGTCTTGCCGGCCGCAAGTTGCGCCTCGGATTGCGCGACGTCCGTCCGTGTTACCTCACCTACGTTGAAGCGATCCTGGGTCTGCTTCAGCGTCTGCTCCAGCACGCGCGTGTTGCTGCGCTGGACCTCGACGATCGCCGCATCGCGCAGATAATCCATGTAGATGGTGGCGGCGCTCAGAATGACGGTCTGCTCGAGCACTCGCAGACCTTCGCGTGCCGACGACACCTGGCTTTCGGCCGCGCGCACCTTATGCGGGGTCTGCGCGTTGTACAGCGACTGGTTCACCGTCAGACCGGCGCTGGCCGGATTTTGGGTGCCGTGGATCGCGTCCTTGATGCCTGTCGGCTGCTGGTCGGTGTACTGATATCCGCCGCTCACGGTCAGCGCGGCTCTCGGACGATAGCCTGAGAGCGCCTGGGGAACGTTTTCGTCAGTTGCCCTCACCAGCGCGCGCTGCGCATTCAGCTGGGGGTTGTTCTGGTAGGACCGCACCAGCGCGGCCTCGATAGTATCGGCGAGCGCGGGCACGGGGCCCATCTCCGCCAACAGAAGGACGGCAGTCGCAGCCGCGGTGATAGCTTTCACCCCACGCATCCCCGGTAATCCAATCATTGTAGTCGCCGTCTCCCACACGCAAGTCAGTTCCGGCGGTCGCTTCAGACGAAGTGAGTCCCGCCTCACCTTAGTCCGCAGCTAAGGGCAACGGAACTACCCCGCAACGGAACACGGCGGAAACTCTTCACATGGGGCAAACGGGCCACACTTCTGATTCGGAACGGGATTTTATCAGGTGGCGCAGTGCGGTGGCGGTCAGAAGACGAAGGCGGGAACCCGCTCGAGCCCGGGCAGCACGGGGGCCGTGGCGTCGAACAGCTCGCGATGCCCGAAATCCCCGTGGGAGTGCGTCACGATGGTGGCGCGCGGCGGCGGCGTCAGGCCGAACACCCCGACCAGCCGGCCCCCCTCCTTGAGCTGGCCGAATAGCCCGGTCGGGATAATCTCGGTCGCACCGTTGAGGACGATGACGTCATACGGTGCGCCAGCGGCATCACCGTCGGCAGCCGCGGCGGTCTTGACGGTCACATTCTGGATGCCGAGCTGGGCGAACGCTGCGGTGGCCTTCCCGGCAAGCGCCGGGTCGCTCTCGGTTGCGCTGACCTGGGCGGCAAAGCGGGCCACGATGGCGGCGGCGTAGCCGGTCGCGCAACCGACGACCAGGACGCGGTCGGTCGCCTTGATCTCGGCGGCTTGCAGCATCTTGGCGAGCAACGCCGGCGTGATCAGGCAGCGCCTGGCCGCGCCCTCGGTGACGTCGAGATCGAGGTCCAGATAGGCCAGCGCCCGCTTGCTGGCCGGCACGAACACCTCGCGCGGCACGGTCAGCATGGCTTCGAGAATACGATCATCGGTCACGTCGCTCGGACGCACCTGACCATCCACCATGTACTGGCGCGCGGTCGAAAAACCGGTCATTGGCGGGACCCTGCAAGTCGCGGCATTGCCGCTGGAGAAGCTAGAACAGGGCCATCTTTTGGAACAAGCTTCGCCAAAACGCAACACGCCGTTGGCGAGCAAAACGCGCTCCGCAATGCGCTCTATTCGATCGTGACGGCAAGCCGGCCGATCAGGCGGGCCACTTCATCGAGATGCTCGGAATCATGCTCCTCGACGGCCCTAGCGAGCCGGCGGACACACTCATCGTCGCTGATGTCCGGAGCATCGCTCGGAACAAGCGTCGGCTGCGGCATCGACAGGTCGATCAGGGTTATGGCCATCAGAATCACCTCTCAAGACCCGGCGGGACGAAGTGTCGGCGGTTATTGAGTCGATTTGACGACGTTTCTTGTCTGGCCGTAACGGACCACAGGCTTGTGATGGGCGATTGAAGGGTCTTGATGGGGCCAGAACTGGCTCCCCGGGCTGGATTCGAACCAGCGACCATTCGATTAACAGTCGAATGCTCTACCGCTGAGCTACCGAGGAATAAGCGAACAAAACGTTCGCGAGCGGGCAGCGTATAACAAAGCCTTTCGGCCTTGCAAAGAACCAAATGGGCCTCCGGCGAAACTTTAGCGAGGGACGGTAAACCTCTGCGGTGCAAGGCTTTGCCGGCGTTCCAGGGTGATGCAGGTCTGCCCCGGCTGTCCCGCTATCGGCGCTGCGGGCGCCTGGAAACACCGCCGGCGCGGCCAATTCGACGTGCCGCCGATTCTTCCACGGGCTCGCCCGGCCCCTGACCTCACTCCGCGATGAACGAGGTGGTCTTGGTACCGGGGTCGGAGCGCAGCCGCAGGACGTTGAGCTTGCAGAGATTGACGTTCTTCCACAGCACCGATTCATTGTAGTTGGCCCAGTCGACCTTGATGTTCCGGACGCAGCCTTCGTCGTCGTTGCCGAACTCGACGTAAGCGGTGTCCTGATTCTTCAATGTGCCCTCGAGCTCGTTCTCCCACTCGTCGAGGCCGCCATCAGGGCCCGTCGAAACCGAGAATCTTGATGGCGTATCCGGTCTCGTTGACCACCGAGACGTTGCGGTTATCGGCGGCCGACGCGGGCGACGCGATCAATGCCAGTCCCACCACAAGCAGTGCCGGCAAATAGACTTCATTGAAAATCCCCTGGCAGTCAGCCGCACATCGGTGTGCGGCGTCACCTCCTTAGCGATCGTGCTGCACGAGTACAAATCGTGCACAAAATGCGAAGCGCTTCGCTCAACGAACGCTCTATCGCGCTGAGATGGCGGCAATGAACAGCGCCGTCGCCGAAAGCGAGGCGATGGTCCGCACGTGGTTCCAGAAGGTCCAGTCGGTCAGATATCGCGCCCAGACCGGCGCGGCCGCGGTGCTCGCGGGATCTGTGACCGCAAGCTGATCGTTCAGCGGCACGTTGAAGACGACAGTGACGACGAACATCCCGACGACATAGAGGCCGCCACCGCAGATCATCGCAAGCGCGCCCGGCTCCTGCCATCGCAGCCCGCCGAGCAGGACCAGCACGGCGCAAGTCAGCGTGGTGCCGAGGAAGAGCGGCATGAACAGCGAGCGCACGATGTCGACATTGATCGCGTTCATCGCCGGGATGCCGGCGGCTTGATCGATGCGGCCGAGCGCGGTCATGACGAACGCCGAGAACGCGAAATAGACTCCGGCAAGCAGGCCGCAGCCGAGCGCAGAAAACCACAGCAAGCCCGAGGTCAGGATATTGCGCACTGCTCCACCTCCAAAAGCGAGGGATACTCGCATTTGTAAAATGCGATAAACTCTCGTATTAGAGGCGTCAACCCCGATTGCGGAAGAGAGAGATGGCGAGACGAAAGGCCGCGCCCGCGTTAGTGCCAAAGGCAGCGACAGCGGCAAGGGCCGCGCCCGGGGTGGAAGCGCCCCTGCCCGGGCTGGCGCGGCTTGCTCCGACGCAACAGCGCAGCCGCGAGCGGTTCGAGCGCATCCTCGCCTGCGCGACCGAGATCATGGCGGAGAAAGGCAGCGAGGCCTTCCGCATGAGCGACATCGTCGAGCGCAGCGGCGTCGCATTCGGCTCGCTCTACCAATATTTCCCCGACAAGGCCGCGATCATCGGCACGCTGGCGGAACGGCATAACGCCGTCGGCCGCGATTGCGTCAGGCGCGATCTGGCCACTGTCTCGTCCGCGCGCGACCTCCACCCGGCGCTATGCCGGATCGTCGACAGTTACTACGAGATGTTCATGCGCGAGCCTGTGATGCGCGACATCTGGCAGGCGACCCAGGCCGACCGCGCCCTGCAAAAGCTCGATGCGGACGACATGGCCGTGCTCTCCGGCCTGTTGTCCGACGCGGTCAGGCGGGTTGCGCCCGGCATGCCGGCCGCCACTCTCGCCACCTTCTCGGGACTGACGATGACACTGATCGCGGCCGCCGTGCGTCACGCGATCACGCTGCCGCCGCGCAAAGCGCGGCAGGTGCTGACGCAATTCAAGACCATGCTGCCGGGTGACCTCGCCGGGCTGGCATGACCACGATCGCGCAGACGCCGGGAATTTGCCCGGCTTGCCTACACTGTCACGTCTCCCTAAAATTCCTGCGATATTGGACGGCTATGAATATTGCCGGGAAGTCCAAGAGTTTTTCGCAACAAGTGATCTGTCTCACACGAGGTGCGGCCTTGCCGACCTAGGTTCCCCGAAGGGTCATCAGCGTTTTATTAACCAAAGCGGGCGCCATCGTTCTTTTCATAAAATTCGAACGAATCGCTCAATCCGGACCGAAGACAGTTTTGCGACCATGGCGCTCTCGAACCTCGGAGAGCGCGATGAGCGAAGTCGAATTTGATCTGCTGCTGGACGCCGTGCGAACGGCGATCGCGCCTATTGCTCAGGAGGATTTCGTGGCTCAGCCGACGCCCCGCATTCAGCCGCCGCCGCGCGCCGCCAATGACAACCAGGTGCAGTGGCCGCTGATTCCGTTTCCTGAAGGCTGGTACGCCGCGAGCTAATGCGGCTTCTCACTTATTGGCTGCAAGCCATTGATGAGATGAGTGGAGGCCACGACCAGAATTGAACTGGTGTACACGGTTTTGCAGACCGTTGCGTAACCACTCCGCCACGTGGCCCCTTGCGGCGCACTTCATATACGCCCTCTCTGCGATAGGCAACTAAGCCGGACAGCTAGCGTCGGCGCTTCCGGAAGTCCCGCTTCTTCGGTTTTGGCGCCAATTCCGGCATTTCGGCCTGCACTTCGCTGAATCTCGCCAGCATCCGCTCGAAACTATCAGTTAACGTTGTGGCGATATCCGGCCGCTTCTCCAGCCCTGCCAGCAGGATCGCGGCTGCCTCGATGGTGGACAGGCCGTCGCGCCGCGGTTCCCGGCGCAGTTTGCCGTACAACGAGGGCCGTTTCGGTCCGAGAATCACCCGCTGGCACTTCAGCATCCAGGCATTGCGCCACCACAGCGCCTTGGCCTGGCTCCAGGTGCCGTCGAGCAGCACGATGCCCTCGATGTCGGAGAGGATCGCGCGCTGGTGCGGCTCCAACTCACCCTTACGATTGATCGCGACGATCTCGGCGTCGGTATCGAGATCCTCGGCCTTGGCCGAGCCGAGATAGAGCACCGCCCAGCGCGACGGGTCGGGCACCGGCCGGCCCAGCGCCTTGGAGAGGCTGGGCCAGGACAGCCCGATCCGGACCACGGCGTTCTCGAAATGCCGCGCCAACAGCCGCGCGGTGCCCAGCGCCCTGTCCTGCTCCTGCGGATGGATCAGGATCAGGAGCTGGATCCGGCTTTTGATCGGCGTGACGCTGTCGCAGATGCACAGTGGCATCGGCTTGCCGCAATGCGGGCACTCCGGAATCTCGGTGACAAGGTCGGTCTTTGTTTCGGTCGGTTCAGCCATCGCTTCGCTATACGCGTGCGGAGCCGTTCAATCCAACCTATTCCGCCGGAGCATGCACGCCTGACGGCGCCGGGCGCTGGCGCAACCGGTCGATCAACAGATAGATCACCGGCGTGGTGTAGAGCGTCAGGATCTGCGACACGAACAGGCCGCCGATGATGGTGATGCCGAGCGGCCGGCGCAACTCGGTGCCCGGGCCGGTCGCGATGACCAGCGGAATGCCGGCGAACAGCGCGGCCATGGTCGTCATCAGGATCGGGCGGAAGCGCGCCCGGCAGGCCTCGAAGATCGCATCCCGTGACGACAGGCCCTGATGCCGCTCGGCCTCGAGCGCGAAGTCGACCATCATGATGCCGTTCTTCTTGACGATGCCGATCAACAGGATGATGCCGACAAAGGCGATCACCGTCAGCGGCGTGTTGGTGACCTGCAACGCCAGCAAGGCGCCGAGGCCGGCCGACGGCAGTGTCGAGATGATCGTGATCGGATGCGCCAGGCTCTCATAGAGCACGCCAAGCACGATATACATCGCAACCAGCGCGCCGAGGATCAAAAGCGGCTGCCGTCCGCTGGTCTTGTTGAAGTCGCCGGCATTGCCGTCGAAGCTGCCGCGAATGCCCTCGGGCATATGCAGCTCGTTGACCGCCTGCTGGATGTTCGTGGTCGCGACCTCCAGCGGCACGTCCGGCAGCAGGTTGAACGACACTGTGGTCGAGGGGAAGCCTCCGGAGTGATAGACCGCGAGCGCCGACAGTCCGCGCTGGTAGTGCACGAGCGCCGACAGCGGTACCTGCACGTCGTTGGCGCCGGCGACGTAGATGCGCTCGAGGTTCGACGGGTCGCTCTGGAATTTCGGATCGATCTCGAGCACCACCACGTACTGGTTGCGCTGGGTGTAGATGTACGAGATCTGCCGCTGCGAGAACGCGTTGTTGAGCGCGTTGTCGATGTCCTGCACCCGGACGCCGAGGCTGGAGGCGATCTTGCGATCAATCACGAGGTTGAGCTGCAGGCCGCCGGGGTCGCGGTCGGCGGAGACATCGGTGATGCCCTCCACCGTCTCCATGCGCTTGGCGACGAGCGGCGCCCATTTCTGCAACAGATCGAGATCGGTCGAGGCGAGCGTGTACTGGTAGTCGGAATCGCTCTGCCGGCCGCCGGTGCGGATGTCCTGGGCAGCGAACATGAACAGGCGGATGCCCGGCACCATGAACAGGTTGCGGCGCAGCCGGTCGATCACCTGCGCGGTCGACAGGCCTCCCCGCTCCTCCGGCGGCTTCAGGCTGATGAACATGGTGCCGCGGTTGGAGGTGGCGCCGCCCGGGCCGCCGCCGGAGCCGACCGACGAGCCGATGCCGGCGACCGCGGGGTCGGCCATCACGATGTCGGCGAGCCGCTGCTGCAGACCGAGCATCGACTGGAACGAGATATCGGCGGAAGCGCGGGTCGCCCCGATCACGAAGCCGCTGTCGTCGGTCGGGAAATAGGCCTTCGGCGTCTTGACGTACAGCACCACCGTCAGCGCGACGGTGGCGAAGAACACCACCAAGGTCAGAAAGGGATAACCGAGCACGATGCGCAGGGTCGACGCATAGAACGCCACGACCCGCGAGAGCGTGCCCTCGATGGCACGGTCGTACCAGGTGGCGCGATCCGAGGTCGCCTCCTTGATGTAGTGCGCGCAGATCATCGGCGTGATCGTCACCGACACCAGGGTCGACACGATGATGGCAAACGTCAGGGTCAGCGAGAACTCGCGCAGCAGGCGGCCGACGATCCCGTCCATGAAGATCAGCGGCGTGAAGGCCGCGATCAGCGACAGCGAGATCGACAGCACCGTGAAGCCGATCTGCTTGGCGCCTTCGACCGCGGCCGGATAGGGCGCCATGCCCTGCTCGAGATTGCGGTACATGTTCTCGATCATCACGATGGCGTCGTCGACCACGAAGCCGACGGAGATCGCGAGCGCCATCAGCGACAGATTGTCGATCGAGAAGCCGGCGAGCCACATCCCGGCGCAGGTGCCGGCCAGCGCCAGCGGCACCGAGACGCCGGCGGCGATCGTCGGTACGATCCTGCGCAGGAACACGAACACCACGACCATCACGAGCATGGCGGTCGCCAGCAGCGTGAACTGCATGTCCTCGACGCTGGCTCGGATCGTTCCGGTGCGATCGACCAGCGTCGCGATCTCGACACCGGCCGGGATCCACTGCTTCAGTTCCGGCAGCATCCTGCGAACGCCATCGACGGTGTCGATGACATTGGCGTCGCCCTGCTTGGTGATCTGGATCAGCACCGCCGGCTGCTTGTTGAACCAGGCGATCGAGCGCGAGTTGCGCACGGAATCCTCGACCTCGGCGACATCCGAGAGACGGACGAAATTGCCGTTCGAGCTCTTGATGACGATGTCGCGGAACTCGGCCGCGGTGCGCATCTGCTTGTTGATCGAAAGCGTCTCGCTCAGCCGGTCGCCGTTGAAGATGCCGACCGGGCCAAGCGGATTGGCATTGATGATCGCAAGCCGGACGTCGTCAGTCGCGATCCCGGCGTTGGCCAACGACACCGGATTGAGCGCGATGCGCACCGCCGGCTGGTCGGCGCCACTGACCGTCACCTCGCCGACCCCCGGCACCTGCGAGATGCGCTGCGCCAGCACGGTGTCGGCGACGTCGTACATCGCGCTGGTCGAGATCGTCTTCGAGGTCAGCGCCAGCACGAACACCGGTGCTGCGGCCGGATTGGCCTTGCGGAATTTCGGCAGCGACGGCAGGTCGCTCGGCAGGTCGGCGAGCGAGGCGTTGATCGCGGCCTGCACGTCGCGCGCGGCGCGGTCGATGTTGCGGCCGATCGAGAACTGCACCTGGATGCTGGTGGTGCCGAGCGAACTCGTCGAGGTGATCTGGTCGACGCCCGAAATGGTGCCGAGCTTGCGCTCCAGCGGCGCTGCGACGGTCGCGGCCATCACCGAAGGATCGGCGCCGGGCCGCGACGCCGACACCCGGATGGTCGGGAAGTCGACATTCGGAACCGACGACACCGGCAGGAATTCGTAGGCGACGATCCCGACCAGGAACAGCCCGATCGCCAGCAAGGTGGTGCCCACCGGCCGGCGGATGAAGGGCTCCGAGATCGAGATCACTGCATGCCCTCGGTGGCGCCGGCGATCGGTGGGCCGCTGGGGCCTGCCTCCGGCACGGCTCGCTCGATCCGGCGGTTGAGCCGGTCGAGCGCGAGATAGATCACCGGCGTGGTGTAGAGCGTCAGCAGCTGGCTCAGCAGCAGGCCGCCGATGATCGAGATGCCGAGCGGGAAACGCAACTCGGCGCCGGTGCCGCTTTCGATCGCGAGCGGCAGCGCGCCGAACAGCGCCGCCAGCGTCGTCATCATGATCGGCCGGAACCGCAACAGGCAGGCCTGCACGATGGCGTCATAGGACGACATGCCCTGGTGCCGCTCGGCCTCCAGCGCGAAGTCGATCATCATGATCGCGTTCTTCTTGACGATGCCCATCAAGAGGATGATGCCGATCAGGCCGATCACCGAGAGGTCCTGCCCGCACAGCATCAAGGCCAGGATGGCGCCGACGCCGGCCGACGGCAGCGTCGACAGGATGGTGATCGGGTGGATGTAGCTCTCGTAGAGCACGCCGAGCACGATGTAGATCGTGATGATCGCCGCCAGGATCAGCCAGGGCTGTCCGGCCAGCGAGCGCGCGAATTCGGCGGCGTCGCCGGAATAGATCCCGACGATGCTGCCGGGCATTCCGATCCTGCTCTCGATCGCCTTCACCGCCTCGACCGCGTCGCCGAGCGCCTCGCCCGGCGCGAGGTTGAAGCTTAGCGAAACCGACGGGAATTGCGCCTGGTGCGAGATCGCGAGCGGCGCCGTGGTGCGGACCAGCGTCGCCACCGCCGACAGCGGCACCTGTGCCCCGTTGGCGCCCGGCAGATAGAGCTTGTCGAGGATCGATGGGTCGCGCTGATACATCGGTAGCGCCTCGAGCACCACGCGGTACTGGTTGGCTTGGCCGTAGATCGTCGAGATCTGCCGCTGCGCGAAGGCATCGTTCAGCGTGTCGGTGACGCCCTGCAGATTGACGCCGAGCTGGCCGGCGCGCTGGCGGTTGATGTTGAGCGCCGCGCGCAGGCCGCCATCCTGCGCCTCGGACGACACGTCGCGGAAGATCGGGTCGCGCCGCATCTCGGCGACGAGCTTCTGCGCCCATTGCGAGACCTCGGCGGCATCGGTCGCGGTCAGCGTGTACTGGTATTGCGAGCGGCTCGACTGGGTCGAGATCTGCACGTCCTGCACCGGCTGGAAGTATACGGTCATGCCGGGGACCGTCGCGATCTTCTGCTTCAGCCGTTCGATCACCTTGACGACGCCGTCGCGCCGCTGGTCGAGCGGCTTCAGCGTCATCACCAGGCGGCCGACATTAGTGGTCGGATTGACCGAGCCGGCGCCGATGACCGAGACCACGCCGACCACATCGAGGTCAGCCTTGATGAGGTCGGAGACCGCGCTCTGGCGGCGCTGCATCTCGGCGAACGAGACGTCGGGGCCGGCCTCGGTCACCGCCGTGATCGAGGACGTGTCCTGCAGCGGCAGGAAGCCCTTCGGCGCCAGCACATACATGATGAGCGTCAGCGCGATGGTCGCGAACGTCACCAGCAGCGTCGCGCGCTGGCGCCGCAGCACCCAGAGCAGCGTCCGATGATAGAACTCCACCATCCGGTCGATGAAGCGGCTGACCGCGGCCAGGCCCGGGACCGCCATCTCCTCATGGATGTTCTTGAGCAGCCGCGAGCACATCATCGGCGTCAAGGTCAGCGAGACGATCGCCGAGGTCACGACCGCGATCGTCAGGGTCAGCGCGAATTCGCGGAACATGCGGCCGACCAGGCCGGACATGAACAACAGCGGAATGAACACCGCGATCAGCGACACCGTCAGCGAGATCACGGTGAAACCGATTTCGCTGGCGCCCTTCAGCGAGGCCTCCATCACCGTCTCGCCGCCTTCCATGTGGCGAACGATGTTCTCGATCATCACGATGGCGTCGTCGACCACGAAGCCGGTTCCGATGGTCAGGGCCATCAGCGACAGATTGTCGAGGCTGAAGCCGGCGAAATACATGATGCCGAAGCTCGTGATCAGCGACAGCGGCAAGGCGACGCCGGCGATCAGGGTCGCGCGCAGCGATCGCAGGAACAACAGCACCACCAGCGTCACCAGCACGACGCTCAGGATCAGCGTGAACTGCACGTCGTGGACCGAGGCGCGGATCGTCACGGTGCGGTCGGAGACGATGGTCAGCTTGACGCCGGCCGGGACTGCCCGCTGGAGCCGCGGGATCTCATCGCGGATCTGCTTGACGACGTCGATGACGTTGGCGCCGGGCTGGCGCTGGATATCGATGATGACGGCCGGCGTGCCCTGGTACCAACCTCCGGTACGGTCGTTCTCGAGCCCGTCGACGATCTGCGCGACGTCGCCGATCGTGACCGGCGAGCCGTTGCGATAGGCGATGATGATCGGCCGGTAGGCATCGGCGGCTGCGATCTGGTCGTTGGCGGCGATGGTGTAGGATTGCTGGGCGCCGTCGAGCGAGCCCTTCGGCCCCGACACATTGGCGCCGGCGATCGCGTTGCGCAGATCTTCCATCGCGATGCCATAGGCCGCAAGCCGCGCCAGGTCGGCCTGCACCCGCACCGCGGGCTTCAATCCGCCGAGGATCGAGACCCGGCCGACGCCGGAAATCTGGCTCAGCCGTTGTCCGAGGATGGTATCGGCAAGATCGCTCATCGCCCGCAGCGAGATCGTGTCCGAGGTCAACGCCAGGGTCATGACCGGCGCGTCGGCCGGGTTCACCTTGGCATAGACAGGTGGGTACGGCAGCGTCTTCGGCAGGATGCCGGCGGCGGCATTGATCGCGGCCTGGACGTCCTGGGTGGCACCGTCGATGTCGCGGTTGAGGTCGAACTGCAGCGAGATCTGGCTGACGCCGAACGAACTGGTCGAGTTCATCGACGACAGCGACGGAATCTGGCCGAGCTGCCGCTCTAGCGGCGCCGTGATCAGCGATGCCACCACGTCGGGGCTCGCGCCCGGCAGTTGCGTCGACACCTGCACAGTCGGGAAGTCGACCTGCGGCAACGCCGAGACCGGCAACGCCCAATAGCCCAGCGCGCCGCCGATCATCAGGGCGATGCCGAGCAGCGAGGTGGCGATCGGCCGGCGGATGAACGGTTCGGAGACGCTCATGGTTGCGTGCTCGCTGTTGGGTCGGACATTACGAGGTCAGGATGTCAGTCATGGCTGCGCCTTCGGCGCGCCGCCCGACTGTTCGCCCCCTGCCGCCGGCGCGGGCGCCGGTCGGGTCTGCCCCTTCTGATCGCCATCGCTGTGCTCGTGCTGGCCGCGATGCTCGCCGCCCTGCCCGTCCTGCTTGGCGTCCTTGCCTTGGTCCTTGCTCTGGCCCTCGCCTTGCGCCCCGCGCTTGCCGTCCGGAGTGCGGCTGCGTTTGCGCGGCGCGAGATCGGCCGCCGGCGGCCCGTCGTCCTTGCCGACCACGACCTTTGAGCCATCGGCGAGATTGGCAAAGCCCGTCGTCACGACGCGGTCCGACGTGGTCAGGCCGCTGGCGATGACCGCTTCATGCTCGTTCTGCTGCGTGACCGTGACCGGCTTGGCGGTGACGATGTTGTCCGCGCCGATCACATAGCTGAAGGTCCCTGCGGGACCGCGCTGCACGGCCGAGGTCGGCACCACGATCGCCTGCGGCAGGGTCTCGACCTTGAGGCGTACATTGACGAACTGCCCGGGCCAGAGCTGGTAGCTGGCATTCGGCAGTTCGGCTTTCAACTTCAGCGTGCCGGTGGTCGGATCGACCTGGTTGTCGATGCCGGTCAGCTTGCCGGTATCGATCACGGTGACGCCGTCATTGCCGAACACATCGACCGCAAGCTGGCCCTTTGCGGCCGCGGCGTTGACCCGCATGATCTGCTGCTGCGGCAGGCTGAACCACACCGCAATCGGTTGCAGCTGGGTCAGGATCACGAGCCCGATGGTGTCGGATGCGTGGATGATGTTGCCCTGGTCAACCTGACGCAGGCCGGCGCGGCCGGAGATCGGCGCGACGATCTTGGTGTAGCCGAGCGTGGCGCGCGCATTGTCGATCTGGGCCTGGTCGGCCTTGATGATGGCCTCCTGCTGCGCGACCAGCGCACGCTGGGTGTCGGCCTGCTGCTTGGAGCCCGCGTTGGTGGCGGCGAGTTGCTCATAGCGGGCGAGGTCGAGCTTCTGGTTGGCGAGCAGCGCTTCGTCCTTGGCCTTCGTGGCCACCGCCTGGTCGTGCTGTGCCTGATAGATCGCAGGATCAATCTCGCCCAGCACGTCGTCCTTCTTGACGTCCTGGCCCTCGACGAAGTTCACCTTGAGCAGCTTGCCGTCGACCTGCGAGCGCACCGTGACGGTGTTGAGCGCCTTCACCGAGCCGACGCCGTCGAGATAGACCGGCACATCCTGCACACGCGGCGTGGCAGCAAGCACCGGCACCGGCAGATCGGGCCGTGCGCCCGCGCCGCGCCCGCCGCCGCCATTTTGCTTGGGCTGGAAAGCAAGCCAACCGAGATAGCCGAGGCCACCGAGGATGACCAGCGTGATGAGCAGCGACACCATGCGTCCAAGCAGGCGCGAGACCAGACTCCGCTTGCGTGGGGCCGAGCTTTTCTTGTCGTCCGTCGAGTCGGGCTTAAAGAGCATCGACCGGTCTTTCCATCTTCGGTTCCCAGCCGCCCCCCAAGGCCTGATACAGGCTCACGATCGCCAATAGCCGGGCCAGCTGGGCCTGGGAATAAGCGTCTTCCGCCTGGAACAGGGTCAGCTGCGTGTTTAGCACAGTTACGATGTCGGCGGTGCCGGCCTTGAGCTGCTGCTCGGCCAGGTCGAAGGCGCGTCGCGACGACGACAGCACGTCGCGCTGCAGCTGCAGCCGCCGCGTGGTCTCGCGGATCGCGACCAGCGCGTTGTCGACATCGGTGAACGATTGCACGACCGTCTTGCGATAGGTCTGCAGCAGCTCATCCTGCCGCGCCTTCGCGTTCTCGAAATTGCCGAGGATCCGACCGCCGTCGAAGATCGGCTGGGTCATGCCGCCGACCAGGTTGAAGAAGGCCGCATGCGGCTGGAACAGCGAGACCAGCGCCTGGCTCTGGTAGCCGCCCGTCCCGGTCAGCTGAATGCTCGGAAAGAATTGCGCCCGCGCGCTGCCGACATTGGCGGTGGCGGATGCGAGCTGCGCCTCCTGCCTGCGGATATCGGGACGCTGGGTGAGCAATTCGGACGGCAGCCCCGGCGTGACGCGCGGGATCGCAACGGAGTTGAGTGAGCCGCCGGCGACGCGCACGCTCTCCGGTGGCCGCGACACCAGCACCGCGAGCGCGTTGATGTTCTGCTCGAGCGTCTGCCGCAAAGGCGGCACCAGCGCGCGCTGGTTCGCGACCACACTCTCCTGCTGCGCGACGTCGAGATCGGAGCCGGTGCCGGCCTTGAAGCGATCCCGGATCGCATTGAGGATGCGCTCGGCGCTGGCGATGTTGCGCTGTGCAGTCCGGAGCCGGTCCTGGGTGGCAAGCACCGTGAAATAGGCGTTGGCGACGCTGGCGAGCGTCGTCAGCGCCACCACCTCGCGGTCGAACCGGTTGGCGACAGCGGTCTCCTCCGCCGCCTGCGCGGCGTCGCGATTCTGGCCCCAGAAATCGAGCTGGTAGCTGGCGCTGAGCGAGGCGCTGTAGTTCACCACCTCGCGCCCGCCGTTGGTCAGACCGCTGGCGCTGGAGCCGGAGGTGCGCGAATAGGTTTCAGACCCGTTGAGATTGACAGTCGGCAGCAGCGCCGCGCCCGCCTGCCGCGCCAGCGCGTCGGCCTGCCGGAAACGCGCCACGGCCGCGGCGATGTCGAGGTTGACGGTCTGCGCCTCCTCCATCAACTGCGTCAGCTCCTTGGAGCGGAAGCCCCGCCACCAGTCGAGCGTCGGAAGCGCGTCGCCCGGCCGGCCAAGCCGCGCGGCCTTGTAGCCCTGCGGCACGTCGAGCGCGGGATCGGGGATGTCCTGGGTCAGAATGCAGCCAGCCGAGCCCACGACGAGGCCGAGCGCGACAAGCGAGCGTCCGGCGAGCCGTCGCATGCGGACGGCGAGGCCGAACCGGCCTCCAGGCACCATCACGGACGCGGGCTGGGTCACACCCATTCTCCGCCGAAGCCAGACTTCGCCCATGGCGCACGAATAACGCGGTCGGCGATGGTCTGGGTGACGTGCACGGGGTAATGCTTCCAATGGAACCTGGCTGTCCCATCCTACCCTTGGGACGATAGGGCGGACAGCCCTGTCGCGATCGCGCGACGTCGCACCCACTGTGATTCGCCGCCACCCAGGCGAACGAGTTTTCCCTATTTTTACGGCATTTCCGCGCACCCGAAGCAGTATCTGGGCGATCGGATTCTAACAAAGATTTCATGGGGATTTCTCGGCCCTGTTGCTCCGAATCCGCAAGATGCGCCGGAGCGACAACGATCTCACCCCCGCCTCGTCAGGCCTTGACTTGGTCGATCGTGCGCAACTGACGCAAAAGCGCTGACCGCAGAACGATTCTGCTAAATAACCCGGCCGCTGCAAAACAGCCTCCTCGGCAATGCCCATATGGTGCGCGCCAATCGGGTTCAGCTTGGTGAACCCGCCATTTGCCGCAGTGCAAAAGCCCTTCCCTTTTTCGATCAGCACACTAGGTTCGCCGCAAGCAAGACACAGACTGGCAAAGAAATTCCCCGACATGGCATTCAACAAAGACGTCATTGAAGCGATCGGCAACACGCCGCTCATCAAGCTGAAACACGCATCCGAACTGACCGGCTGTACCATTCTCGGCAAGGCCGAATTCATGAATCCCGGCCAGTCGGTGAAGGATCGCGCCGGCAAGGGGATGATCCTGGAGGCTGAAAAGCGTGGCGATCTGAAGCCCGGCGGGCTCGTGGTCGAATCGACCGCGGGCAATACCGGCATCGGACTTGCGGTCGTGGCGAGCGCGCGGGGCTATCGCACCCTGATCGTCATTCCGGAGACGCAGAGCCAGGAAAAAAAGGACATGTTGCGGCTGTGCGGGGCCGAGCTCGTCGAGGCGCCGGCGCTGCCTTACTCCAATCCGAACAACTATCAGCATCTCGGCAGGCGTCTCGCCGAGCAGCTGCGCAAGACCGAGCCGAACGGCGTGCTGTTCGCCGACCAGTGGAACAACCTCGACAATCCCAAGGCGCATTACGACTCGACCGGACCGGAGATCTGGCAGCAGACCAACGGCAAGATGGATGGCTTCATCTGCTCGGTCGGCACCGGCGGCACGCTCGCCGGCGTCAGCCGCTACCTGAAGGAAAAGAACAAGGACATCGTCACCGCTTGCGCCGATCCGCACGGCTTCGCGATGTACGAACTGTTCAAGAACGGCCAGGTCAAATCGACGCCGGGTGACTCGATCACCGAAGGCATCGGCCTCGGACGCAAGACACCGGTGATCGAGACAGCAAACGTGGACGATGCGTTCCTGGTCTCCGACGAGGAAGCCGTGACCATCATCTATGAACTGCTGGAGCACGAAGGCCTGTGCCTCGGCGGGTCGACCGGCGTCAACATCGCGGGTGCGATCCAGCTCGCCAAGCAGCTCGGCCCCGGCAAGACCATCGTCACCATTCTCTGCGACTCCGGCAACCGCTATCAGTCCAAGCTGTTCAATCCGGCCTTCATGCGGTCGAAGAACCTGCCGGTCCCGGAATGGCTGGAAAAGCGGAGCAAGATCGAGCTGCCGTTCGTCTGAGGTGTGAATGAGGCACGTCATTCCGGGATGGTGCGTCGGCACTAGACCTCAGATGCGCAATTGCGCATCGGGGAATCTCGAGCTTCCGGGTTCGATGCTTACGCATCGCCCCGGAACGACTGCAACAATCACCGCAATATCTGGCTCAGAAACAGCTTCGACCGCGCATGCTGCGGGTTGGCGAAGAATTCCTGTGGCGTGTTCGACTCGATGATCTGACCGGCGTCCATGAACACGACGCGGTTGGCGACCTCGCGGGCGAAGCCCATTTCGTGGGTCACGACCAGCATGGTCATGCCTTCCCTGGCGAGATCGACCATGGTGTCGAGCACCTCCTTGACCATTTCCGGGTCGAGCGCCGAGGTCGGCTCGTCGAACAGCATCACCTTCGGGTTCATGGTCAGGGCGCGGGCGATCGCGACGCGCTGCTGCTGACCGCCCGACATCTGGCCGGGAAACTTGTTGGCCTGATGCGGGATCTTGACCCGCTCGAGGAACTTCATCGCGGTCGCCTCGGCATCCTTCTTCGGGATGTTGCGCACCCAGATCGGCGCCAGCGTGCAATTGTCGAGCACGGTGAGATGCGGGAACAGGTTGAAGCTCTGGAACACCATGCCGACCTCGCGCCGCACCTCGTCGACCCGGCGCAGGTTCGGGCCGAGCTCGATGCCGTCGACCACGATCTCGCCCTCCTGGAATTCCTCCAGCGCGTTGATGCAGCGGATAAGGGTGGACTTGCCGGAGCCGGACGGGCCGCAGATCACGATACGCTCGCCCTTGCCGACCTCAAGGTTGATGTCGCGCAACACGTGGAAGTCGCCGTACCATTTGTTGAGCGTGGAAATGTTGACGATCGGGGTTGTGGACATGGTGACCTTGTTCAGTGGCGGCGGTGAGCGTTGAGCCGATGTTCGACGAACAGCGAGTAGCGCGACATTCCAAAGCAGAACACGAAATAGATCATTCCTGCAAAGGCGAAACCGGTAAAGGCCGTCGTCGGCGTCGACCAGTTCGGGTCGGAGAACGATGCCCGCAGGGAACCCAACAGGTCGAACAGCGCCACGATCGACACCAGCGAGGTATCCTTGAACAGCGAGATGAAGCTGTTGACGATGCCCGGAATGACGTAGCGCAGCGCCTGCGGCAACACGATCAGCGACGTCGTCTTCCACCAGGACAGGCCGAGCGCCGATGCGGCCTCCGCCTGCCCGCGCGCCACCGCAGCTAACCCGCCCCTGATCACCTCGGCCATATAGGCGCCGGTAAAGATCGCCACGCCGATCAGGGCACGCAACAGGCCGTCGACGGCGAAATTGCCCGGCACGAACAGCGGCAGCATGTAGGTCGCGAAGAACAGCACCGTGATCAGCGGCACGCCGCGCCAGAATTCGATGAAGGCGATCGAGAATATCCGGATCAGCGGGATGCTCGAGCGACGGCCGAGCGCGAGCGCAATCCCGATCGGCATCGAGGCAACGATGCCGGTGATCGCTATCACCAGCGTCACCAGGAGCCCGCCCCACAGTCGCGTATCGACGATGGGAAAGCCGCCGCGATCGAGCCCCATCAGCTTGATGCCGACGGCGATCCCGGCAAACGTCAGCAGGCTGCCGATCAGCGCTCTGCCGCCGGTCCGCATGCCGCCTCCGAGCACAAACAGCACGGCAGAGACGATCACGGCAGTGACCAGGAAATCGCCCCAGACCGGCAGCGACGAGAGCTGCAACTGGTCACGCAGCCAGGTCATCGGGAAGATCAGCGAATGGATCAGAAGGCCGACCAGGACGAGCACCTTGCCCAGTGCCCACGGCAGCGGAGCGATCGCCGAACTCTTGCTGAGATTGACCAAGAGATCGCCGGCGCCGCCAATGCTCTGCTCGAACAGCTGCAACACGCCTGCGGTCCAGCTCACGCCGAAGCCCGCGATGCCGCCCCCGTGCAGCAGGAAGAACGCCACCACCGGAAATGCGAAGAAGAACAGGCCGGAGTTGATGCCCTTGGCCGGCAGGCGCGGCACCAGCAGCGGCAGCAACAGCGCGGCGCCGAGCCCATAGGTCAGATTGACCCGCCAGCGCTGGGCTTCCGGATAGAAGCCATAGATGAGCTGCGTCAGCTTGGCCTGAATATAGGGCCAGCAGGCGCCGACCTCGTGTCCTGCCCTTTCGGCGAGGCAAGCGGTGCGATCCTTGCCGGCCCAGACCGCGTCGACCAGCAGGAACTTGATCGTCGGGACAACGATGTACCAGGCGAGCAATAGCCCGAGGACCGTGAGCAGGATGTTGCCCGGCGAATTGAGCAGCCGCGTGCGCAGGAAGCCGATGAAGCCTGTGGTCTTGGCCGGCGCCGCACGCTCGGCGACCAGATCCTGCCGGACAAAGGATGAGGCGGACAGATCGGTCATGCCGCCATGCTCCGGTTGATGCGCCAGCCATAGACGCTCATCAGCGCGCTCGTCGTCAGCGAGAGCAGCAGGTAGACCCCCATCGTCATGGCGATGATCTCGATCGCCTGCCCGGTCTGGCTCACCGCGGTGCCGGCGAACACCGAGACAAGGTCCGGATAGCCGATCGCCACCGCCAGCGACGAATTCTTGGTGAGATTGAGGTACTGGCTGGTCAGCGGCGGCACGATGACCCGCATCGCCTGCGGCACCACGATCAGCCGCAGCGTCGCGGCGCGGCTGAGGCCGAGCGAGGAGCCCGCCTCCATCTGTCCCTTGTGGACCGACATGACGCCGGCGCGGACGATCTCGGCGATGAAGGCCGCCGTGTAGGTCGACAACGCGACCGTTAGCGCAACGAATTCGGGAATGATCCGCGCGCCGCCGGCGAAGTTGAAGCCTTTCAACTGCGGCAGCTCGAACTTCAACGGCCCGCCGAAGATCAGCATCGAGACCAGCGGCAGACCGATCAGGCAACCCAGCAGATAGGGCCAGATCCTGATCATCTGCCCGCGCTGAAACAGGGCCCGCCGCGCGTGGTGCCGCAAGCCCAGCGCCACGACGATACCGACCGCGAGCGCGGCCAGGAACGGATAGAGCCCCGGCTCGCTGACCGGCAGCGGCACGATCAGGCCGCGATTGTTGAGGAAGAACGTACTGAAAATCGAGATGCTCTGCCGCGGCGCCGGCAGCGCCGCGAGCACTGCGAGGTACCAGAACAGGATCTGGAACAAGACCGGCAAGTTCCTGACGATCTCGACATAGATGCCGCCGATCCGCGACAGCAGCCAGTTCGGCGACAACCGGCACAGCGCCACGACGAAGCCGATCACGGTGGCGAAGACGATGCCGATCACCGAGACCAGGATCGTGTTCAACAAGCCGACGAAGAACACCCGCCAGTAGGTGTCGGAATTGTTGTAGGCGATCAGGCTCTGATTGACGTCAAAGCCCGCATTGTAATTGAGGAAGCCGAAGCCCGACGCAATGTGCTGGGTCTCCAGGTTCGTCCGCGCATTCGCCACGATCTCATAGGCGATCCAGGCCAGGATCGCGGCGAAGCCAATCTGGGCGGCCAACCCGTTCCAGCCGGTCTTGCCGCCAAGCGCACGCTTCAGCCTGAGGGCAAATTGCAGCGGTGGTTTGCGGGGCGCGATGCTCATCGCGGCAGCCGTTGGCCGGACCGATCAGCGGATCGGCGGCGCGTACTGGATCCCGCCCTTGTTCCAGAGATTGTTGACGCCGCGGGCGATGCCGAGCGGCGAGCCAGCGCCGACATTGCGCTCGAAGGTCTCGCCGTAATTGCCGACCGCCTTGACGATGCGCACGACCCAGTCCTTGGTGAGGCCGAGCTGTTCGCCCAGATTGCCGTCGGTGCCGAGCACCCGCTTCATCTCCGGCTTGTCCGATTTGAGCATCGCGTCGACGTTCTTCTGGGTGATGCCGAGCTCCTCGGCATTGATCATCGCAAACAGCGTCCACTTCACGATGTCGAACCACTGGTCGTCGCCGTGGCGCACCATCGGCCCTAGCGGCTCCTTGGAAATGATTTCCGGGAGCACGATGTGATCGGCGGGGTTCGCGAGCTTCAGACGGCTGGCATAGAGCCCGGAGGCGTCGTCGGTGAAGACGTCGCAGCGCCCGGATTCATAGGCTTTGACCGCTTCGTCGATGCTGCCGAACGCGATCACCTCGTACTTCATGTTGTTGCCCTTGAAGAAGTCGGCGAGGTTCTGCTCCGTCGTGGTGCCGGTCTGCACGCAGACCGACGCGCTGTTCAGTTCGAGCGCCGAATTGACCTTGAGCGACTTCTTCACCATGAAGCCCTGCCCGTCATAATAGGTCACGCCGGTGAAATTGGCGCCGAGCGAGGTATCGCGCGACACCGTCCAGGTGGTGTTGCGCGACAGCACGTCGATCTCGCCGGATTGCAGCGCCGTGAAACGATCCTTGGCCGACAGCGGCACGAACTTGACCTTGGTCGGGTCGTCGAGCACCACGGCAGCAATGGCCCGGCAAACGTCGACGTCGATCCCGGTCCAGTTCCCTTTGTCGTCCGGTGATGAAAAGCCAGGCAGGCCCTGGCTGACGCCGCAGGACAGCTGGCCCCGGTCCTTGACCGTCTTGAGGGTTTGCGCCGAGGCGGACTGGACCGACAAGGCAGCGGCAGCGGCGATGAGGACAGCCAGGGATACGCGTTTCATGGGTAGGCCTTTCAGGGTCGTCCGTTGGACGTTTTGCTTTGTGATCGCCTCGCGTTCACGGGCCATCCCAATGATCCCCTGCAGCAAAAGATGCTGATCTGACAGTCAGTTTGACGCGCAAACCGGCCAGGCAACGGATCGTAGGTCGCGGCAGGCCCCTCAACGTGCGGCGACTGGTAGTTGCGGCGCATCACATAGCGACTGACGAGCCGGGTCAAGGGGTTGACGCACGTCTTCTACCTCTTGTTAGTAACACCTCCCGGCTTGGCCCTGTCTTCCCGACGCGGCACGGCTGCGGCAAAAAATCTAAAGTCTAACGGCAGCAAACCATGACCTCCTCCGACGGCACCACGTCCTCCCGCCCGCAAGACGCCGCGACCAGCCTGGTCACAGCCGGCCGCGACACCAAGGCCCAGAAGGGCTTCGTCAATCCGCCGGTCTTCCACGGCTCCACCGTGCTCTACCCGACCGCCGAGGACCTCCACGCCCATCGCGCCGAGTTTACCTATGGCCGCCACGGCAGCCCGACCACGCGGGCGCTGCAGGACGTGCTAATGGCGATGGAAGGCCCGCAATGCGCCGGCGTCGGCCTCGCCCCGTCGGGATTGGCTGCGATCAGCACCACGCTGCTTGCCGTGCTGAAGGCCGGCGATCACCTGCTGGTGTGCGACAACGCCTATCGGCCGACGCGCAATTTCTGCGACAACATGCTGACGCGCTACGGCATCGAGACCAGCTATTTCGATCCGCTGGTCGGTGCCGGCATCAAGACGCTGTTCAAGCCGAATACCCGCGCGGTGCTGATCGAGGCGCCCGGCTCGCAATCCTTCGAGATGCCCGACGTCCGCGCGATCTCGGCCGTGGCGCATGGCCGCGGCGCGCTCATGATCGACGACAACACCTGGGCGACGGCGCTCTATCACCGCTCGCTCGACCAGGGCGTCGACATCAGCATGCAGGCCGGCACCAAGTATATCGGCGGCCATTCCGACATCATGTTCGGCACCATCGCGGCCAACGCAAAGGCCTGGCCGCTGGTTCAGGAGGCGATCCGCCTGCTCGGCGTTTGCGCCGGCCCGGACGACGTCTATCTCGCGCTGCGCGGGGTCCGGACGCTGTCGGTGCGGCTTGCGCAGCACCACCGCTCCGGGCTCGAGATCGCGCGCTGGCTTGCTGCGCGGCCCGAGGTCGATCGTGTGCTGCACCCTGGCCTGGAGACCGACCCTGGGCACGCGATCTGGAAGCGCGACTTCACCGGCGCCTCCGGCCTGTTCAGCATCGTGCTGAAGCCCGTGCCGCAGAGTGCGGTCGATGCGATGCTCAACGCACTCACGCTGTTCGGCATGGGCTTTTCCTGGGGCGGCTTCGAAAGCCTCGCCATCCCGTTCGACTGCAGCGACTATCGCAGCGCGACCAAATGGTCGCCGGGCGGGCCGACACTGCGGCTGCATATCGGGCTCGAAAATCTCGACGACCTCAAGGCCGATCTCGATCGCGGTTTTGCCGCGTTGAAGGCTGCGCTCTGATCCTTCCGCGCCGGCTTGCGCGTTAGGCGACATTAACCACGACCAACCGGCCAGGACGCCGCCGCCACCGCGTTGCGACCAACGTCGCACGCGTCGCGCACGCGCAATCTCCGGGATTCTGCGGAGAAGCGACGGCGCCGATAACTCGCCGTTCACCATCCCCACCAATCCCTTAATTGTCCGGACCTTCCATCAAGTTCCCTTATACTTTTGCGGTCGTACTGATGCTCCCGGGAAGGGCTGTCAGTGCCGTAAGGACGTGACTGCCCTGCGTTAAGGGCATTCAGACAATCGCATGAAGACGGCACGCATCGTGGTCCTCGGCATCGCCGGCGTCGCAGGCCTCGCGGCCATGTATCTCGCGAGCATTGGCGATCGCAAACCGGCGCCGGTCGCGCCGCCAGTGGCACAACTGCCGACCGTCGAGGTGCTGGTGGCGAAGTCCGACATCGGGCTCGGTCAGTCGGTCAAGCCTGAAGACGTGCAATGGCAGCGCTGGCCGGCCGAGACTGCGAGCAGCGCGTTCATCCGCCACGACACCAATGCCGACGCCATGAACGACGTCATCGGCTCGATCGCACGCGCTCCCTTCATCGTCGGCGAGCCGATCCGCGAGCAAAAACTGGTCAAGGCCAATGGCAGCGGCTTCATGGCCGCGATCCTGCCCTCCGGCATGCGCGCGATCTCGACGGAAATCTCGCCGGAGACCGGCGCCGGCGGCTTCATCCTGCCGAACGACCGCGTCGACGTGATCCTGTCGCGACGCGACAAGATCCCCGACCAGCAACAGGGCAGCCGCGACATCATCACCACCGAAATCCTGCTGTCCAACGTCCGCGTGCTGGCGATCGACCAGGCGCCGAAAGAGAAGGACGGCAACAACTCGCTCATCGGCAAGACCGTGACCCTCGAGCTCAAGCCCGAACAGGCCGAGACGCTCGCGCGGGCCCGGCAGAGCGGCACGCTGGCGCTGGCGCTGCGCAGCATCGCCGACGTCAACGAGAAGACCGACGAGACCAGAGACCAGGCCCCGAAGCGGGGTGAGAGCATCCGGGTGGTGCGTTTCGGCATCCCGAGCTCTCAGACGACACAGAAGTGATGGGGGCTTCGATATGACAATTGGTGTAAAACAACTGGCGACGCGGACCACACTGGTCCGCTCGCTGTCATTCTCGGCGGTCACCGCCCTGATGCTGATCCCTGCCCTCGCCAGCGCGACCGATCCCGACAAGAACGCGGACGTCGCGGTGACGAGCAGCATCGCCGCCAAGACGCGCTTCGTCTCGCTCGGCGTCGGCAAGTCGGTGGTGGTCGACCTGCCCCGCGAAGCCAAGGACGTTCTGGTCGCCGATCCCAAGATCGCCAACGCCGTGATCCGCTCGGCGCAGCGCGCCTATATCATCGGCGCGGCGGTCGGCCAGACCAACGTCGTGTTCTTCGACGCCGACGGCAACCAGGTCGCCTCCTACGACATCGCGATCAAGCGCGACCTCAACGGCATGCGTGCCGCGCTGAAGCAGATGCTGCCGGGCGTCCAGATCGAGGGCGTCGGCGAGAGCGTGGTGCTGACCGGCACGGTGGCAAGCCCGGTCGAGGCCCAGCAGGCCGGCGACATCGCCGCCAAGCTGGTCGGCGGCCCCGACAAGGTCGTCAACTCCATCGTGGTGCGCGGCCGCGACCAGGTGATGCTCAAGGTCACCGTCGCCGAAGTGCGGCGCGATGTCGTCAAGCAGCTCGGCGTCGATCTGAGCGCCAACATGAACTACGGTACCGCCGCGGTCGTCTTCAACAACACCAACGCCTTCACCGCCAACAACGGACCGCTCGCCAACAACGTGCTGACCGGCGCGGCCCTGAACAAGCTCGGTGTGCCGACCGTCACCGCGACGCTGCGCGCGATGGAGACCGCGGGCGTGGTGAAGACGCTGGCCGAGCCCAATCTCACGGCGATCTCCGGCGAGTCCGCGACCTTCGTGTCGGGCGGCGAGTTTCCAATTCCGACCGGCGTCACCTGTCAGACGACGACGTCGGGCACGATCGGCAATTGCGTCCAGACCGTCAGCTTCAAGAAATTCGGCATCTCGCTCAACTTCACCCCGGTGGTGCTGTCCGAGGGGCGCATCAGCCTGAAGGTGATGACCGAGGTTTCCGAAGTCTCGATGGAAAACGCGTTGACCGGCGGCCAGGGCGGCACGACCATTCCCTCGATCAAGACCCGCCGCGCCGACACCACGCTGGAAGTGCCCTCCGGCGGCTCGATCGCGATGGCCGGACTGATCCAGGAGCAGACCAAGCAGGCCATCAACGGAATGCCCGGCGTCGATCAGATCCCGGTGCTCGGACAGCTGTTCAGGAGCCAGGACTTCGTCAACAACGAGACCGAGCTCATGGTCATCGTGACGCCCTATGTGGTGCGTGCGGTTGCACAGAAGGAATTGTCGCGTCCCGATGACGGGTTCGCCCCGGCCTCCGACGCGCAGTCGGCGCTCTTGGCGCGCGTCAATCGCATCTACGGCGTTGCCGCCCGTGCCGAGCCGATCGGCGCCACGCCGGTCAATTTCGGCTTCATCATCGACTAAGGCGCTGAAGGGTTGGGGGATGCCATGATGACACGCAACACACGAGCCGGCCATGCGAGGACGCTGTCGCTGGCCGGCGCCGTTCTCGCCACCGCGATCGCGCTTGGCGGCTGCAATCTGACCGGCGATAATATTGCCACCGGCTCTGTGCCCGACGACTACCGGCAACGGCATCCGATCGCGGTCACCGAGGGGGAGCAGTCGATCGTCGTGTTCGTGGGCCGCGCCCGTGGCAATCTCACCGAAACGCAGCGCGACGACGTCATGGGACTAGCCCGCACCTGGCGCCGCGAAGGCACCGGCGCGATCGCGATCGAAGTCCCGGCCGACACCTCGAACGCGCGCTCGGCGCAGGCGGTGTATCAGGAGATCCGCGGCGTGCTGGCGTCGATGGGCGTGCCCGCCCACGCGATCACGCGGCGTTCCTATCGCGTCGACGATCCACGCGCGCTGCCGACCATTCGCATCAGCTATCCGAAGATGGCCGCGGTCGCCGGGCCCTGCGGCGTGTGGCCGACCGATCTTGGTCCGTCGATCTACAATCCCAGCTACAACGAGAACAAGCAGTGGGAGAATTTCGGCTGCGCCACGCAGAGCAATTTGGCCGCGATGGTCGCCAATCCGTCCGACCTCGTGCAGCCGCGGACCGAAACCGCAGCCTACACGCCGCGCCGGTCGGTCGCGTTCCAGAAGTACGGCAAGGGTGAGTCGACCGCGACCACCTACCCTGAAGCCGATAGAGCCAAGCTGAGCGACGCCGGGAAATGACCGAACAACAAGACGAGCCACAGCACGCCAACGACCACATCGCGCCGGCGCCACGGATTTCCGTGCAGGCGTTCTGCGCCAGCGTCGCGACCGCCACGACGGCGCGCGCCGCCGCCGAGGACCGCCGGCTCGCCAAGGCTCACCTCTCCGTCCATATGGGCGGCATCGCCGCCGCCATCGACGCCTATCACAAGGCGCCGACGCCCAACGTCATCATGCTGGAGACCGAGCCGGACATTGATTTGCTCGCCGGTCTCGACGAGCTCGCCACGGTCTGCGATCCCGGCACCCGCGTCGTCGTGCTCGGCACGCCCGGCGAGACTGCACCGTATCGCGAATTGGTCCGGCGCGGTGTCAACGACTACGTCATCGGGCCGGTCAAGGTGCTCGACGTCGTGCGCTCGATCTGCGGTCTGTTCTCGTCCTCGGAGGCAGTCTCTGTGGGCCGTCTGATCGCGGTCGCGGGCGCCAAGGGCGGCGTCGGCGCCTCGACCATTGCTCACAACGTCGCCTGGACTATCGCGCGCGACCTCGGGCTGGATTCGGTCGTTGTCGATCTCGACCTCGCCTTCGGCACCGCCGGCCTCGACTACAACCAGGATCCGACACAGGGTATCGCCAGCGCCGTTTTCTCGCCCGAGCGCCCGGACAGTGCCTTCATGGAGCGCCTGCTGGCAAAATGCGGCGATCACCTCAGCCTGCTGGCGGCACCGGCCACGCTCGACCAGGTCTACGATTTCGGCGCCGAAGCATTCGATGCCATCTTCGACACGATGCGCATGACCACGTCCTGCATCGTGCTTGACGTTCCGCATCAATGGACCGCCTGGACCAAGCGCGTGCTGGTCGGCGCCGACGATATCCTGATCGTCGCCGAGCCCGACCTCGCCAACATGCGCAATACCAAGAACATGATGAACCTGTTGCGGACCGCGCGTCCGAACGACCGTCCGCCGCTCTATTGCCTGAACCAGGTCGGCATGTCGAAGCGCCCCGAGATCGAGGTCAAGGACTTCGCCAAGACCATCGAGAGCCAGCCGATCGCGACCATCCCGTTCGATTGCAGGTTGTTCGGCGAAGCCGCCAACAACGGTCAGATGATCGCGGAAGTCTCCGCGCGTCACCGCACCACAAGGACGTTCCTGCGGATCGCGCAACGTCTGACCGGCCGCCCCGATCTCGCCGAGACGCGCGAATCGTTCCTGTCGCCGATCCTCCGGAAGCTACAGTCGCGCCGGAACGATGGACGCCGCGCTGCCGGCTAGCAGCCCTGATTTGAGGTGCTGATGGATCTAGTCGCGGCGGCTGGCCGCGACCGGAATCTTGTCCGTATCGGTGCGACTCGCGTCCCTGCGCGCCAACAGCCGCTTCAGTGCGGCGACATTGGCTGAGCCCTGATCGGGCGGCAGATCGGCCTTCATGATGGTTTCAGCTTCAGCCTGGCGGCCCTGCAGGCCGACCACGACGGCAAGATTGGTGCGCACCCGCATGTCGTCGGGTGCGCGGTCCCGAGCCCGGCGCAGCGTCTCCTCGGCCTTCGGCAGGTCTTTCGACAGCAGATAGGACAGGCCGAGATTGGAGAGCACCGACGGATCATCGGGCACGATCTTCAGGGCGCTTGCGTAATATTGGCGGGCCTCGTCGTGGCGCTCGAGCTGATCAAGCACGGCACCCTGCGCCGACAGGATGCGCCAGTCCGGGTCCTCCGGGGTGTGCGCGCGCCCGAGCACGTCGAATGCCTGCTGGAAATTACCGTTGTCGGCGAGCGCCCGTCCGTAGCCGGCGAGCAGCGCCTTGTTGCTGGGTTGCGCCAGCACCGCCTGCTCCATGACCGCGACCGCCTGCGCTCGCTGGCCGGTGGCGCGCAGCGCCCGGGCGTATTTCAGCGCGGCGTCGGTGTCCTTCGGGTTGGCGCGAACACGTTCGTGGTAGGTCGCGATGTCGCGCCGCGGGTCGGCTGGGGCCGGCGTGGACTCCGCCGTGTCGCCCAATGACCCAGTGATATCCGACGGCCCCGAGGTCTGACAGGCGGACAGCCCGATCAGCAGGAGCGCGGCAGATGCCGAGCCGGCGAGACGGTGCATGCGGCCTGAAGGTCGAGGTAGCTTGTCAGACATCAATGAGACTCGGAACAGCGAAGGTTCCGGGATGCTCACAGCTTAACCCTAAGTTCCGGTTAAGGATGCCATCATCTCGCCGTCATCCGGCCCAGAAGCGGTGCCGGATGCGGCGCGAACCGCCAGCCTGGCGGCTGGATCAATCGACGAACTGGGCGCCGAATTCGTGCCCGATCCGCCAGGCCAGGCGGCACTGACGCGGACTGCCGCTCGACAGAATGATGGTGAATTCCGGCGGAATCTCCAGATATTCAGCGATCACCTTGACGCCGCCGGCCGAGATATCGGTGATCATGCAGTCGCGTGGCAACGACCCTGTGCCCAACTGAATTTTGGCGACGCTCCGGCACTCACGGCGTTCGCTCTTGCGGCGATTGACAAACATCCTGATCCCCAAGCCCTTTTCTGGATAGCTTCTCGGCTGGACAACTTTCTCGTTCCCACCGTCATAACCGGGAAAGATTGGAAACTGCCTAGCGGAACCAATCGCAATTGAGCGGTCATGTTCGAGATTCGTTTACCGGGCGCGTCTCGTCACCGTTGAACCGTGAGGCCGGCCCCAGGTTTCCGTTGACCCCAGCGCCCCAATTGGCGGCCGCTCTCATGACGGGCTCTTTCCACCAGCCGGTTCCAAACGTGAACAAAAAGGGGTTGATCCCAGGTCATTTGGCGATAGCGTGACCCCTTCGACTCGAATTTGCCGGGATATCCAGGAAGTATGGGAAGTCTTGTTCTGCTTGATCTGATGGGGGGCGTTGCGCTCCTGCTGTGGGGCCTGCACATGGTCCACAGTGGGATTCTGCGGGCCTTCGGGCCCGATTTGCGGCTGTTGCTGGCCCGGGCGCTGAACAACCGCTTCACCGCCCTTGGCGCCGGCCTCGGCCTGACTGCCCTGCTGCAGAGCTCGACCGCGACCGCCCTGATCACCAGTTCCTTCGCTGCCGAGGAGATCGTCAGCCTGGTGCCGGCGCTTGCGATCATGCTCGGCGCCAATATCGGCACCACGCTGATCGTGCAGGTGCTGTCGTTCAACGTCGCAGCCGTGGCGCCGGTGCTGTTCATCGCCGGCCTCGTCGCATTCCGCAGCGGGCCGCGCTCCCGGATCAAGGATCTCGGCCGCGTCTCGATCGGCCTCGGCCTGATGCTGCTCGCGCTGCATATCCTTCTCGATACGATGGCGCCGGCGGAGAATGCCCCGGGCGTGCGCGTGTTCCTGAACGCGATCACCGGCGATCCCGTGCTCTGCATCCTGATCGGCGCAGTCGTGACCTGGCTGGTCCATTCCAGCGTCGCCAGCGTGCTGCTGGTGATGTCGCTGGCCTATTCGCAATTCATCTCGCCCTATGCCGCATTCGCGCTCGTGCTCGGCGCCAATCTCGGCAGCGCCATCAATCCGCTGATGGAGGGTGCGCGGCGCGACAATCCGGCGAGCTACCGGCTGCCGGTCGGCAACCTCATCAACCGTGTCGTCGGCATCCTGCTGGTGGTGCCGTTCCTGCGCCCGATCACCGAGCAAATCTACGCCTGGCAGCCGGATCTCGCCAAGGCGACCGCGCTGTTCCACGTTGCCTTCAACGTTGCGACCGCGCTGCTGTTCATCGGCGTGCTCGACCACCTGGCGCGTCTGCTCGAGCGCCTGTTGCCCAAGCGGGCGCAGGAAACCGATCCGTCGCGGCCACGCTATCTCGACGAGAGCGCGCTGGAGACGCCTTCGCTCGCACTGGCCGATGCCGCGCGCGAGGTGCTGCATATGGGCGACCACACCGAGGCGATGTTGCGCAAGGTGATGGCGGCGATGCTGACCAACGATCGCGCGCTGGTCGACCAGGTGTCGAAGATGGACAACACCGTCGACCGGCTGAACGAGGCGATCAAGCTTTACGTGACGAAGCTCACTCGGGGCAGCCTGGACGAGCGCGAAGGTCAGCGCGCCATGGAGATCGTCGCATTCGCGATCAATCTCGAGCATATCGGCGACATTATCGACAAGAATCTGAGCGAGCTCGCGACCAAGAAGATCAAGCATCGCCTGCAATTCTCGGCCGAAGGCGCCGAGGAGCTGTCGGCATTCCACAAGCGCGCGATCGACTCGCTGCGGCTCGCGTTCGGCGTGTTCATGTCGGGCGACGCCGCTGAGGCGCGCAAATTGCTCACCGAGAAGGCGGCGCTGCGCGCGGCCGAACTGGCCGCCGTCGAGCGCCATCTGGAGCGCCTGCGCGAAGGCCGGCCCGAGACCATCGAGACCACCTCGCTACATCTCGACGTGCTGCGTGACCTTCGCCGCATCCATTCGCACATCTGCTCGGTCGCCTATCCCGTGCTCGACGCCGCCGGCGAGACCGCCGCCGATCGCGAGAATGCGGTCGATGCGGCCGAACTTCCGGCGCCCGGGCGGCCATGATCAAACTTGCTTTCAAGGCTACGTCGGCGGCCGGCGTTCGGAGCCAGGCTGCGGATGCGGAAACGCCGAGGCAGCGGCGAGCTGGTTGATGCTGTCCCGCTGGCGGTCGAAAGCCCCAAGGAGATCGCCTTGCAGCAGCCGGCCGCCTGACAATTTCATCCGCAGCGGATCGACGTTACGGCCGTTGATCCGCACCTCATAGTACAGATGCGGCCCCGTCGAGAGCCCCGTCGATCCGACATAGGCAATCGTCTCGCCCTGACGAACGCGATCTCCGATCTTCAGCCCGGGCGGGAAGCTTGCGACGTGGGCGTAGGTGGTCTCATAGCCGCGATCGTGCAGCACGCGGATATATTTCCCGTAGCCGTGCTCGTAGCCTTCGGTCTCGACGACGCCGGCGCCCGCAGCCGCAATCGGCGAACCATAGGGCGCCGCAAAATCGACGCCCTCATGGAAGCGGCGGTCGCCGAGGATCGGATGAATGCGCCAGCCAAAGCCGTCGCCGAGGCGCCCGCTGACCACCGGTTTGCGCAACAGGAATTTGGTGATGGACTGACCATCCTCATCGTAGAAATCGGAGCTGCCGTCGTCCGGGGCCGTGAAGCGATAGTAGCGGCGCGCCTGCCCGCCGGCCGTCAAGTCGATGAAGACCAGCTCGGGCTGGCCAATGTCGTTGGGGGCATAGATGATGTTGGCGACGTCGGCGGCGCCGAGAGGCTCGTCGAGATCGAAATCGCGGCCGCAAAGCCGCATGAGTTCTGCAACGATCCCCTCGTCGACGTGATTGGAGCGTGCAAGCGCGTTGAGGCCGTCACGTAGCGTCTCGCCGGGGACCGAGTGGGTGTCGATCGACTGGAGCAACAATTTCCCGTTCGACGTGGCGACATCCGGCTGTTCTGGCACGATCGCCTGGTACTGGCCGCTGTCGGTGCGACCGACGGCGGACACTCCGGAGTCTGGCCGTTCGATCGACACTTTCGCGACATGGCCGCGCGGCGACCCGGTGTCTCCGCCCTGTTCGATGATCGTGATCTTCTCGCCACCGGACAGCGTCTCTTGACCGCCAGGCGAAGGGAAAGCGGCAAGGATCGCCGGAGCGTCCTCCGCTGCCGCGGCCAACGCTCGTAGAATGGCGGACAGCGTGTCACCGCTCCTCGCGATAATGACATGCCGATGGTGAGGAGACGAGGAAGGTGACTTCGGAAGGTTGGTTACGTTGACAGCTTCCCCGATCGGGGAATGCGGCTGCGGCCGATCTTCACTGTCAGCATAGGAACTGGCGCGGCCCGGCAACCCGCGGCGTGATGGACCTGTCCGGATGATGGCTGGCAACTCTGAGAGTAGTTGCGGGTTGGCTCGCTGCTCGTCCTTGCCGTCTGCCGGTGCTTCGCAACGATGGTCCTGTTGTGGTTCGGGATCGATCTCCGCGAGCCGCGCCGACACGCGGGTAAATCGACGGACCGAGCCCGCATCGCTCAGCTGCTCGATCTTGAGCGCCGAGGGACTGCCTTGCGAGCCTGGTCTCCGATCCAGACGATCGCCGCGCCGCGCCTCGTCGACCACCTGCCCCGTGAAGCGCGGAAGAGAAACGACCGGCGATGCTGCGAATCGCGTGCGATAGCCAAATGCACCGCGCAGCGCGCCACCAAGGAGCGCGACGGCCGCGGCCCCGATCAGAATCGTCCCCGCCATCCAGCGGATACTGACTGCACGCCGGTCCGGCAGGCCGCGCTCGCCGGTCAGCGGCGGCAAGTCGAGCATCGGGACATCACGGACGCTCGATGGATAACTACGCGCTCTGGTCGGTTCGCCACGGCTCGTCATCAACGCCCCGCATCCCTTGGCGCATGGTCTCGGGATGCAGCCACGCCCACAACGAAGCGTAGATGCCATACGCCTTGAGGCGAATGTTTGACCGTCGTTTAGTTTCGATCACAATCGATGCCGAGCGGCGCCCGATGCTGCAATCCGCCGAGACTGCCGAGGAGGCCCAGCATACCGCTCGTCGCACTGACGACCACGCGGATCAGCTGTCGAGCGTCTTCGACGCCTTGCCGCGGTTCTTCACGATCAGCATGATGTTACGGATGTAGATCAGCGTCGCGAGGCCCTGCCCGATGATGATGACAGGCTCGCGCTTGGCGAGCCCGTAGATCAGCGTCATCAGACCGCCGCCCATCGAGAAGAACCAGAACGCCATCGGCACCACGCTCTGGCCGGCGCGCTCGCTGGAAATCCACTGCACCAGGAAGCGCGCGGTGAAGAACAATTGCGCGATCAGGCCGAACGCCAGCCAGAAGTCGAACTTGGCGATGAACACGTCGTAGAAATAGGCGCTCAGCGCCTGGCCGAACTGAATCAGCATCACTTCACCTCGGTCACTTCAGTGACGACCGGCGTCGGCTTCTTTCGGCGGATCAGCCACCACACGCCACCGAGATCCATGATCCCGATCCAGAGCCGGTCGAAGAATCCATAGTTCGACACGCCGGAATGCCGCGGGCGGTCGACGACATCGACATAGGCGATCGCCAGCCCCTCGCGACGGACCAGCGCCGGAAGGAAGCGATGCAGCCCGTCGAAATAGGGCATCGCCAGAAACACCTCGCGCGGAAACGCCTTCAGGCCACACCCGGTGTCGCGCGTGCCGTCGCGCAGGATGATGCCGCGGACGGCGTTGGCGATCCGCGATTGCAGCTTCTTGAAGCCGGTGTCCTTGCGTCCGACGCGCTGGCCCGCGGCGAGGCCGACCCGGCCATTGCCGCTCTCGATCGCCGCGATCAGGTTGGGCAGGAAGGCGGGATCGTTCTGGCCGTCCCCGTCAAGCGTTGCCACGATCGCCCCGCGCGCGGCACGCACGCCGCTCCGCACAGCGGCCGACTGGCCCGACGAGACGGTGTGGCGGAGTTGCCGGAGATTGGGCCGCTGCGCCATGATCGCGCTCAACCGTTCGCCGGTTGTGTCAGTCGAGCCGTCATTTACGTAGACGATCTCGTAAGCCCAGCGTCCGTCGAGCGCCGCCGCGATCTCTGCGATCAGCGGCGCGATATTGTCGGCCTCGTTGCGCACAGGCACGACGATGGAAACGGCGACCGGCGTCTGGTCGGAAGCAGGCAAATCGGCACTCTTGGTTGGTGTTAGCAGGGGCTGGAACCCGCCCGATCCGGCCATCGGGCGACCGCTTTTATGGGGCGAAGGCGTTCCTCGCAACCCTTTTGAGGCGCCCTTCCGACGGTCCTGACAGCGCCAACACGGTGCCATCGCGATCAATGGCGAAACCAAGGCGGCGGGCGGCGAACCAGTAGCGCACCGCCATTGCGCCGATCACGCCGACCAGCGCGCCGGCCACCACGTCGCTCGGATGATGGGCCAGCAGCACAAGCCGCGTCGCGATGATGATCAGCGCATAGACCAGCATCACGCCCCGTGCACGTGGCCATACCGCCGACACGGCGAAGGCCAGCGCAAATGCCGTGATCGAATGTCCCGACGGAAAGCTCGAATAGGCCTCGGTGCCGGCGAAATGCTGGAAGTTGAAAGCATTGGCCTTGCCGCCGACGAACGGTCGCCCGCGGCCGACGATCCACTTGATCAGTTCGCCCACCGCCACCGACAGCATGACCGACAGGAACAGGTATTGCAGCCTCGTTCCGAGGCCGAGCAAGGTCGCGCGCGGCACACCGCGCAGCGCAGGCGCAGCCACCGCGACCGCAATCAGCAGCACGCCAAGCGTGCTCAGCACATACTCGTCCTTGCCGAAATCGGTGAGTATCTTCACCCACCAGAGACCCGGCGTGCCGCGTGGCGGCATCAGGCTGATCTCGGCGACATCGACCGCATACATCAGCGTGATGATCACGGCACCAGTGACGACGACGAGCAAGAGCGCGTGGCGCGCGGAGCGTCGCGCCGCCTCGGACCGGCGCGAATGCGACGGTGCACGTACGAGCTGGGCAAAGGACAGCCAGGCCAGCGTCAGCAATCGTCCGAAATAGCTGGCGGACTCCGCGGTGGCCGGCGGCGCCGGCATGTCACTCCGTCCCTTCGGAACGGAAGATCGCAATCGAAACCGCCTTGCCCTGCGAGATGTTGTAGCCGTCGATCCGCACCGGCGCGTTGTAGCGCAGGCCGATCGCCTCGGCGCGTTGCACGAAGGCGCGCTCGGAGCGCTGTTCGACCAGCGCGAAGCGGCAGGAGCCCTGCCCCAGGAAATCCGCGGCGCCCGATCCGTCGGTGAGCAGCGTCGATGTATCGGTCATGAACACGAGGCTCGGCTCGTGGAAGCCGGCAGCCGCCGCCTTCGGGCCGACGCAGGTCACGTTGCGCAGTGCGCGCGCGACCTCCTGGCTCGGAAACACGGTGGTAAGCCGCGGCAGCACCACGCCATAGGTGGCACCTGCCATCAGCGCCGCGGCGATCACCGCATTGAGCAGCGAGCGCTCGGCGCGGCTATCCTCGAACATCCACCACGCGATCAGGCCGAACACCATCGCCACGGCGAACAGCGGCCAGGCCGGAAACACCGGCTGATGGATTGCCTTGATGGCGCCGACGATCACGAGCACCGCGCCGAACGCGGGGATGGCGAACCACCAGGCGGCGCCGCGCAACAGCCATGGGGAACGCGACAGCACACGCCGCTCCAGCGCGCCGACGGTCAGGATCGCGATCGCCGGATAGAGCGGCAGCACGTAATGCGGCAGCTTGGTCAGCACCGCCTCGAACACGATCCAGGACGGGATCAACCAAGCCAGCAGGAACTGCGCGCCCGGCTCGCGCCGTGCGCGCCATACCGCTGGCGCCGCCAAGCCGGCCAAGGGCGCGCCGGGCCAGAACGTGATCCAGAAGAGCAGCAGATAGAGCCCGGGCGGCGCGCCGTGGGATTCCTGTGCGCCGAGCTTGCTCAGCATGTCACCGCCGACGGAGTCGGCAAAGAAGGTTTCGCCGGCGCGCAGGAAGATCAACACGAACCACGGCAGCACCAGCACCAGAGTCCACATCAGGCCCCAGACCGGGCGCATGCGCCAGAACCAGGCCGCCGATCGATCGAGGATCGCAAGCCCGGCCATGGCAAGGCCGACGAACATCAGGATCAACGGGCCCTTGAGCAGGATGCCGACCGCCAGCGCCGTCCAGAAGATCGCAGGCGGAGTCCATGATGGATGCGCCGGGTCCTCACCGCGTTGCCAGGACAGATACACCCGCGCCATCGCGCCCATCGCCGCGGCGACCGTCAGCAGCAGCATGGCGTCGGTCTTGGCGAGCCGTGCTTCGACGCCAAGCAGCACACAGCTTGCCATCATCAAGGCAGCCAGCACCGCCCCCTGTCGCGTCACGAAGGCAAGCGCCGTCCAATAGGTCAGCAAAACGGCGCCGATGGCGCCGATCAGGGACGGCAGGCGGTAGACCCAGATGCGGACCTGGGCGCGCGGCACACCGAACGCTGAGATGGTCTTCAGCGCCGCCGCCTGCATCCAATAGATACCGACCGGCTTCTTGTAGCGGACGTCGTCCTGGAAGCGGATGTCGACGAAGTCGCCGCTCTCGACCATCTGCTTGGTCGCCTGGGCAAAGCGCACCTCATCGCGGTCGATCGGGGGGATAGTGAAGAAGCCCGGCAGGAACAGCACCAGGCAAGTCAGCGTCAGGAACAGGATCGAACGCCATTGGCTGGACGTCGCGAACTCGAACGCCATGAACAGCCTGCGGCTCGAATGCGCAGGTTTTACAGACTGTTGCCCTGCTCCGAAGCGCCGGGGTTGGAGGCTATCCACCATGGGTTTCGCATACGATGAAACCGCAGCGCAAACAACCGTGCTGTTCCGCTTTCCCGCGCGATCATTGCACGCGGATCACAACGGTATCCGCTGCCCCCGTGGCGTCGATGACGGTGAGCCGCGCGAAGCCCGGCCCGGGCGGGTCGATCAGGCGCTGCCGCCGGCTGTCGATGTCCCCGGCTGACACACCGTTCACGAGTACCGTCAGCGGCAGCACCCCGCCGGCGACCTTGACCGGCATCGCTGCATGACCGCCCTCGGATTGATCGACGTCGATGCGTGAGCCGTTCAGCGGAAACTGGATGTGCGGCGCCTGATCGTAGCCGCTGCGGACCAGTTCGCCGAGCGGCCGGAACCGGCGCAGCGGCGGCGGCAGTTTTGCGTTGGAGGCGACCAGCACGCCCCGCGGCGGCTTCGGCAACGCCGCCGGGATCTTGCCGGTGCGCGCAAAGGCGTCGAACAGGATCGGTGCCGCCGCCGTGCGTCCAACCAGGCCCGGCACCGGTGCGCCATCCGGGCGGCCGACCCAGACCCCGATGGTGATGCGGCCGTCGAAGCCGACCGACCAAGCATCGCGATAGCCGTAGCTGGTGCCGGTCTTGAACGCGATCCGGTTGTGCACGCCGTTCTCCGGCGGCGGCGTGCCGAGCAGGGCGTTGCCGACCTGCCAGGCCGCGGCCTGATCCATCAGCCGCATCGTGTCGCGGCTGTCATTGGCTTGCATGATCTCGCGCAGCGGCTTTGTCGCACCGAGCCGCGCCAGACCCGAATAGAGCTGGGCGAGATCCTGCAGCGTGACGCCGACGCCGCCGAGGCCCATCGCAAGGCCCGGTGCCTCGTCCTTCGGCAGCACGAGGTTGGTGCCGGCCTGTTTCAGCCGCGACGACAGCCGGCTCGCGCCGACCCGGTCGAGCAGCGCGATCGCCGGCACGTTCAGCGACAATTGCAGCGCCTTGCGGATCGGCACCGTGCCCTGGAACGTCATGTCGAAATTTTCCGGCGCGTAGGAGCCGAACCGGATCGGCCGATCCTCGATCAGGCTGTCGGGATGAACAAAACCATCCTCGAAGGCGAGGCCATAGATGAACGGCTTCAGCGTCGAGCCCGGCGAGCGCACCGCGCGCGTCATGTCGACCTGCCCGGCGCGCCGCTCGTCGAAATAATCCGCCGAGCCGACGCGCGCGAGCACGTCGCCCGTCTCGTTGTCGACCACGACGATCGCGACCGAGACGTCAGGCCCCTGCGCGATGGCGCGATCGCGCGCCAGCGCCTCCAGGTTCCGTTGCAGCGTGGCATCCAGCGTCAGCTTGATGACCGGCGCATCCTTCATCGTCGCGATCGCCTGATCGGACGAATGCGGCGCCAGGATCGGGATCTGCTTGCGCAGCTTCGGCACGGGCGTTGCCCGGGCCTGCGCGGCGTCGTCCTTCGACACCGCGCCGTCCTCGACCATGCGGTCGAGCACACGGTCGCGCGCGGCGTGCGCAGCTTCCGGATAACGATCGAGCCGCCGCCGCTCCGGCGACTGCGGCAACGCCACCAGCAATGCGGCTTCGGCGAGCGAGAGCCGCTTCGGCTCCTTGCCGAAATAGGCAATCGAGGCGGCGCGCACGCCCTCAAGATTGCCGCCGAACGGCGCCAGCGCGAGGTAGAGATCGAGAATCTGGTCTTTCGAAAGCTGCCGCTCCAGTTCAACCGCGCGCACCATCTGCCGCAGCTTGGCGTAGACCGAGCGCTGCTGCCGCGGCTCGATCAGCCGCGCCAGCTGCATCGTGATCGTCGAACCGCCCGAGACGATATGGCCGCTTGTGAGGAGCTGGAAGCCGGCACGCGACAGCGCTAGCGGATCGACGCCGTGATGGGCGTAGAAGCGCTTGTCCTCGTAGGCGAACAACAGCTTCAGATAGCCGGGATCGACCGACGTCTTCGCATCGACCGGTAGCCGCCAGCGTCCATCCGCCATCGCATAGGCCCGCAACAGTTTTCCGTTTCGGTCGATCACCGTGGTGGAGACCTGCCGTGCCCCATCGAGTGGCAGAGGCCCGAGCGACACGACCCAGGCGGCGAACACACCGATGATCGCGACGAGTACGACGGCCATCGCGGCAACGATGCGAAGGGCCAGCTGCTTGCCACGCCCGTCATGGCCGGGCTTGTCCCGGCCATCCACGTCTTTCTTCGCGGCAGCCGCAGACGTGGATGCCCGGGACAAGCCCGGGCATGACGACTGTTGCTGGTTCCCCCGCTCACTCATTTCGCCGGCTTCACCTCGACCGCACCGGTGCCGCTGCGACCGTAGCGCGAGGGGTTGTACATGTCCTCGACATAGGCCTGCGGCAACACGTATTTGCCCGGCGACACCGCGCGCACGACATAGGCGACGGTGAACACCGATTTGTCGTTGGCACCCCGGTCGATCGCCGCGGTGAAGCGGTCATCGCGGAACTCGGTGTTCTTCGGCTCGACGCCATCCTCGATCCACTCGAGCGTGCCGGAATCGCCCGACGACACTAGGTTCGGGTTGTCGATCTCAAGCCCGGCCGGCAGATAGTCGGCGACCATGATGTGACCGAATTCCGGCTTGGATTCCGTCACCTTCAGGACAACCGCGAAGCGGTCGTTCTGTTTCGCCTTGGTGACGTCGGCCGGCTTGCCGTCGAGCGTGAAATAGCTGCGCTCGATCTTGAAGCCGTTGGAGGCCGCGGGCTCCGGCGTCACCGGCGAGCCCGACACCGAGACCACCGCCTGCACCGGCGCATCGCCGGTGTTGGTGATCTTGAGCGGCTGGCCAGTCATCTCCTCGGCCTTGTAGCTGCGATAGACCGCGGTCTTGACCGGCTGGCCGTTGATGTCGAGCGCCAGCGTCTCCCTGGCGAGCGCGCGGGCCGCCAGCACCATCCAGGCGTTCTCCTGCGTCGAGGTGTAGGGTGACAGCCCCCGCGCCGCCTCGACCCGCAACACGGCCTGCGTCAGCGTGGTGCGCGGCGCATTGCCCTCGCCTGCGAGCGAAACCAGCGCCGCTGCATCACGCAGCGCCGAGCCGTAATCGACCCGGCCGAACTCGAGCACCGGTTTGGGGTTCAGCGCGTCGAGCGCGGCACCATAGACCCGCTCGGCCCTCGCCTTGTCGCCGACCAGCGCCAGCGCCGCGGCAAGCTGCGCCTTGGAGATCGGCGTCGCCAGGTTGTTCAGCTTGGTATCGGCGAGATAGCGCAGATCGCCGATCGGCGCGGCGCCGTTGCGCGCAAGCACGTAGAGGCCGTAGGCCAGATCGCGGCCGCCATCCTTCTCCGGCTCGTTGGCATTGACCACCGAGTTCCTGACGCGGTCGAGAGCGTTCTTGAACAGCACGTCCGGCACCGCAAAGCCCTTTTCGCGGGCGCGGGTCAGGAAGTCCGTGACGTAGGCGTCGAGCCAGGCGTCGTCGCCGCCGGCCGACCACAGGCCGAACGAGCCGTTCGAGCCTTGCCGTGCCAGCAGACGCTCGATCGCGTCGCGGATGCGCTGGTCGACCGCGGTGTCCATCGCAAGATGGGCGCCGGCGGCGAGATCGTTGACATAGAGCAGCGGCAGCGCGCGGCTCGTGATCTGCTCCGAGCAGCCATAGGGGTAGCGGTCCAGCGCCTTCAGGATGCTGGCGGCATCGAGCGCGGTCGACAGGCTCGCCGAGATCGAGACGCTGCCGGTGCCCGGCACCAGATCGGAGAACATGTCCGAGGTCAGCGTCAAGCTCTCGCCCTTCGCCAGCGTACGGATCGAGCGGCGCGCGAGCACCTGCGTCGCCGGCTTGACGTCGAGCGCATAGTGCCGCGCCAGCGTCATCCCGTTCGGCCCTGAAATGTCGACGTCGAAATCGGCGCGCCCCGCGCCGCCGGCCTCGAGGCCGAGTGACAGCGAGGTGCGCTGCTTGGCGGCGAGCTTCACGGTCGTGGTCGGATTGCCGGAGGCCTTGATCGGCCCACTCGCCTTGACGCGGACGGCATAATCGCCGGCGGCGCCTTCGACGTTGTCGATATCCATGCTGATGGTGCCCTTGTCACCGGTCAGCAGGAAGCGCGGCAACGTCGCGGTCACCACCACAGGATCGCGCACGATCACGTCGATGTTGGCGCGGCCGAGCTTGGTGGCGCTCCACGCCACCGCCATCACCCGCGCCGTGCCGGCGAACTCGGGGATGTCGAAGCTCACCTCGGCGGTGCCGTCAGGACCGACCGTGACGATACCGGAATAGAGCGCCAGCGGCTTCTGCGTCGGCGGTGAGCCCTGCAGCTCGGCACCGGCGGCGTCACCACCGCTGCGGATCTGGCCGCGCGTGCCCTGCATCCCGTCGATCAGTTGGCCGTAGAGATCACGGATCTCGGCGGTCAGGCGGCGCTGACCGAGATAATAGTCATCTGGCGCCGGCGGCTTGTAGTTGGTCAAATTGAGAATGCCGACATCGACCGCGGCCAGCACCACCTTGGCGTCCTCACCGGGATTGAGCCCGCCGAGCTTGACCGGGATCTTCAGCGTCGTGCCCGGCCGCACCAATGCGAGCGGCGAAAGCTCGACGGCAAGCGTGCGTGCCTTCTTGTCGATGCCGAACCATTTCAGCCCGATCGCGCGGCCCGGCATGCGCCCGGCGGCGGCATCGAGCGGACGGCGCAGCGTCGTCATGACATACGCACCGGTGCCCCAGTCCTTGCCGACCGGAAGCTTGACCTGCTGGGTGCCCTCCTTGACGTCGAAGCTTTGGGTCGTCAGCAGGCGGTCGCCCAGCACGTAGACCGTGAGCTTGCCGGCCGTGCGCGCGTTGACCGACACCGTCATGGTGTCGCCGGACTGGTATTCCGGCTTGTCGATCGAGGTTTCGAGCAGATCGGGCGTGTCTGCGCTGCCGTCGGAATACCAGCCGACATCGAACTGCACCGAGGTCACCGGACCGTCGGCGTCGGTCGATTTCACATCGAGCCGGTAGCGGCCGGGCTGCGGCTGGAAGGTCAGGCGCATCGGCTTGTCGGCCGCGAGGTTGACGTCGCCATCAGCGACGCGGCGGGTCGACTTGACCGGCTCATACTGCCAGGACGAGTTCTGGCGATACCATTGATAGCGCGACTCCAGCTTCAACAGCTCGTAGCGCAGCCCGTTGCGCGACAGCTGCTTGCCGTCGGGCGCGACGAACACAACGTCGAACTCGGCCTTGTCGCCCTCGGCCACGCTCTTGTCGCCGAAGAGCGGCTTGACGCCGATCAGCGAGGCCGCTGGGGCCACCGGCAGCACGATCTTGCGCTCGACCGAACGGCCGCCGGTCTCCGCCATGCGGATGAAGATCTGGGCTTCCTGCGGCCGGGTCGAAGCCGGGACCTTGTTGAGCTTGACCGGGAAGCTGGCCGCGCCATTGGCATCGGCCTCCGGCAGGTCCTCGATCGGGGTCCGCTCGTTGCTCGCGGTCTGCTCGTCGTCGACGCCGAACTGGTAGCCGGCGTAGCCGGGCCGGCCGGCTGCGCTAGGTGCGACCAGCATGTCGCCTTCGAGCTGCAGGCCCGAGGCCGGCGCGCCATAGAGGAAATGGCCGGAGACCTGAAGTTCCACTGGAACTTCAGCTTTGATCACTTTCTCCTTGCTGGTCAGGTCGAATTCGATCCGTTCCGGGATGTAATCCTCGACCATGAAGGTGGTCTCGCCGACCGACGAGCCCTTGGGGTCGGTAAAGACGCGCGCCCGCCAGGTCCCCGTCGGCACCGCGGAGTTCAGCGCCACCGCCAGCATTCGGCCGCCGGCACCCTGGTCGGGCAGCACGGTGCGGCGGAATTCGACGCCGTCGGGTCGCTCGATCACCATGGTCAGCGGCGTCCCGGTCAGGGCGTTGCCCTGTCCGTCGCGCAGCAGCGCGGTCAAATAGACGGTCTCGTTGGAGCGGTAGACGCCGCGCTCGGCGTAGACGAAGGCGTCCGCGCCGGCCGGGGTCGCCCGCCCTGCGACGCCGCGGTCGGTGAGGTCGAAAGCGTTGGTCTTCAGGCTCAGGAAGGCGTAGTCGGCCTTCTCGCCCGTCACCGTCAGCAGCGCGGGCGACAATCCGCCCTCGCCGCGCGCCAGCCCCTGCTCGAACAGCACATGGCCTGCCGCATCGGTCTTGCGGGTGGCCAGGATCTCGTTGTTGCGGGCGACCAGCTTCACTTCGGCATTGGCGACCGCTTCGGTCGAGGCCAGCGAGTTGACGAAGACGTGGATACCGTCGTTGCCGGAGAACGCCGACAGGCCCATGTCGGAGACGATGAACCATTGCGTCGCCAGCGTGCCATCGTCGTCGCTGCCCGGCCCCTTGGCCGCAGCGGTCATGACGTAGACACCCGGCTGCAGGTCGCCGAGCGCCTGGTCGACCGGAAATGCGGTCACGACGTCCTGGTTCAGCGTGGTGGCGGTGGCGAGCTCGCCGGACCACACCTTGACGCCGCGCTGGTCGCCGAGATCGGAGAGCTGATAGCGGCTCAGCGTGCTCTGGAAGTCGCTGTCGATCACGGTGTTGATGAGGTTGCGGTCGCCGATCCGGAACACGTTGACCGTGACCGCCGGCGTGTTGACGCTGACCACCGGGATACCGCGCTGGCCGGTCCGCGGCAGCACATAGGCGCGCCCGGTGAACCGCACCAACGGCTTGCGGTCGCGGACATAGATGTTGAACTCGGCTGATTTCGGCAGGGTCTCCTTGACGGTCGATGGCAGGCCGGCGCGCAGATTGATGTTGTAGCGCTCGCCGTGCTTCAACCCGTCGACGCAGAGCTGCTGGCCTTCCGCCGACAAAGCCGGCTTGTCGGTGCCGGCCAGCGCGAGATACGGCGCGAAGTCGACGCGCTTGGCGAGTTCCTCGGAGAACTGGAAGCAGGCCCGCGGCGAGGCTGCATCGGAATCGACGGTATAATCGAGCAGCCGGAAGCCGTGCTCGTCGCGCATCTTCTCATACTGGCCCCGCACATCGGCCACCTCGCGCAGGTCGAGCGACAGCCGCAGCGCGTCGAGCGCCGGACGCCACAGCTTGCGCTCCGCGAGCGCCTTGCCGAGCACGGCCAGCGAATCGGCCTCCTCGCCCGCATTGCCGGCTCGCTGATAGGCGATGTAGGCGGCGGTGGAGGCGCGCTCCATCAGGAAGGTCTGTTCGCTGGAGCTGGCCGACCGGATCTGGAAGACGGTTTTGGCAAGCCGCAGCCAGTTGGCGCCGTCCTCGGGCGCGGTTGCCGCGATCTGGCCGAGGATCGTGAGCCCGCCCCGGAAATCATTGCGCTTGAAGGCTGCGTCCGCGTCGGTGCGCAAGGTCGCGGCCGACTTGTTGACGGCGCCCGCCTCGCTCTTGATCTGGGCCTCCAGCTTGATCGCGGAATCGGCGAGATCGTCGCGCTTGAAGGCCTTGTCGGCGGCCTGGGCGCTCACCAGGCCGAGCGCCAGCGTGGCGCAAACTGCGACCGCACGAACCAATCCGATCATGATGGAGCTCCTGAACGCCCCGCGGTCGACCGCCGCGTTGGGGTTAAAAAATGCGCGAAAAGGTGACCGAGTGAAGGCGCTGACATGAATGGACGAAAACGTCGCAGATTGCATTGCCGACATTCCTTCGACCGGCCCCGGCGGCAGCGTGATGCCGGCCCGGCGGGCTGGTCTGGCCAACACAGGGCGGGACCCCTGCTCGCCTTTGTCGTCCGATCACAAAAATCGGTTCGGACGGACTTGGCGGAAAGGCGGATTTTTCATATTGCGGATGCTACAAGGCGGCCACGGTCCCGTAGCTCAACTGGATAGAGTAGCGGATTTCTACTCCGCGGGTTGCAGGTTCGAATCCTGCCGGGATCGCCAAATCCGAATCGTCCCTTTATTTTTCAATCACTTGCGCCGATGTTAGCGACCGCACTTGTGGCGTTAGCCACTGGCTGGTGTGCTTGCGCCGCGCGCGATTTCACCAGCCTGGTGAATTTCTGTATTTCAGTTGACGATTTGCCAAATTCAAATAGGTGAAACTCTAGCCATTCCCCAAAGGAGACCAATCCGCGCGGCTGGCCTTCGCAGGACCAGCCGCCAATCAGAGATGTGGCGCACGCGCCGCAGCTCCATCATGTGCGTGCATTTGGTCAAGCCCTTTAGGAGGAGCATTCCACTGCCGTAGACCTTCAGCGTCGACGGCTGGACCAGTATGTGATCGGCGCGGTACGCGAAGTCGTTCCGCCTCGGGGTGATGCCGCCGAACTCGATCTGGTCGACAATGATCCGGCCGATGTTGCCGGAGATGCGGCGGGGTCTAGAACGTCTCTGCTTTGGCCCCCCCCAGGAAAAATCAAAGAGGCGCGCCGGAGCGGGCCTCTCTGTCTCCCCGATCGGTCGGCCTCAGTACTGGTGACGATAGTAGCGCTCATCGCACTCGGCGACATAGATGCTTCCGTCCGGAGCGCGATAGCGGCACATGGTGCGGCCGGCGTACTGCTGTTGCTGCTGCGTCGAATTGGCAACGGCGATACCGAGCAATGCACCCGCACCCGCGCCGAGAACTGTGCCGGCGGTGTTTCGGCCGATGGCTTGACCAATCAACGCCCCACTGGCCGCGCCCAGGCCCGCGCCAGCCAATGTGCGTTGATCTTGCGGGGTTTGCGCGCAACCGGCAAGTGATGTGCCAAGGGCCACCATGCCGACGGCAGCGATCTTTAGAATGTTCATGATGATCCTTCGTGTCGAAAGTGCACTAATATAAAAGCGCCGTCGCGCCGGGTTGAGGATCGGCGCGACGGCTTCTCATGCGAGTGAGTTTCCAGAAGCTTGCGGGCGTTTTGCGCTACGCACCCCCGCTGCGTTGAGCACACTGTTGCGGTGATCAGTTAACAAGTGCTTGAGGACAGACGCAGGTGTCCGGAGATCGCAGCGTCAGGTTGCCGCTTCGGTTGATGCGGTTGCTCCACCCTAATCGTCGTCATCGTCCCAACCCGACACGCTGCGATAATCGTCGTCGCAATTGCGATATCGGTATCGAGGAGCGTAGTAGCCGTTGTCATAGCCGCTGTAGTAGCGGCGATATGTCGGATATTCGCTATAACCGCGATACGAGGGATAGACCTGCGCCTCGGATGCCAGTGCGCCGCCAATAAGACCACCGACGATCAGGCCGCCGATCAGCGCACCGTTTCGGCCATCATGTGCCTGGGCTGGCGCGGAGCCGGCGAACAGCGTCGCCGCTACCGCGAGCGCAGAGAGACCACCGAAAAGGACTTTCTTAAACGACGACATTGTCGCCTCCTATGAGGATTGCGCCAACGTTCTAGATTGCCGGCCTTGAAGCCATGCTGAACATCCTGTTGTCGGCCGTTCATCAGGGGGCGGCACTGGAAGTTCGGCGCCGTCGCGGCATCGTTCGTCTACTTCAGACGAAAGAGTAAATTGCCTTGCTCGCAAATCATCCGTCCACGCAAATGATGGTCTGAGAGGCGGCCATGGGGGCGCGGTCCCGACCTGGGGTAGTCATGGGGCGGCCGAGACCGCGCTTACCACCGCGCTGGCCGTCCAACGTCATCCACGATCTCAATGGCGCGGAAGTGCCGAAAGTCATTGGGGGGCGCCCGTACTGGCATCGGCGGCGGACCTCCCTGCCCGCGCGCGTTAGCCACTGCGCTCGGATGTCCTTTAGCCGTGCTGGGTGCCGTTAAGCCCGTTAGCCGCTCTAACCCGTTGACCGAGCTTGGTTCTGGCCCTTCTGCCGGGATCGCCACTCCACTCCCCCTCAATGAAACCATTTTCCGGAAGCCGCGAAGCCGGCCGGAAACAGACCGCTGGTAGCGTCCCAACATTGGACCAAAAGGGGATTCGGTCATGTGGGATTTCATCAACGAATTGTATCGGGATTTCTGCCTGGCTCGCCTGCAGGAAATGCGGAAGCTGGAGCATCACATCTGAACGGGCGCGGAGCATGGACAACGATCAGCCCCTGGTCGGCGCCATCCTGACGGCGGTGGTGATTGCCGCGATGGTCTGGGTCACAATCGGACCTCCGCCGGGGCACGAGAGGGTCAGCAGCTACCCCCAGACTGTCGCGAGACGCTGACGCCCGTATGAATACGGGTTACTCGAACCTTGGCGCCGGTCTCACAGACAGAACATGACTGGGATTGCGGGCCCAGTTTGAAACAAGCCGCCGTCGGGACAATTCATTTCGAGCCCGGCGGCGTAGTTTCTTTGGCGACCCCAATTCTAAGAATCCCTTAACCAACAGCGCAGGCCGCCCGCGAGAGCGTGGACCGATTGCGCGTCCATTCGCGTTGTACAGCGCCATGCGTACAACGGGTTATTGGGTCGTCGTTGCGGTGTGTGGCGCGGCAGCTCTTGCCACGCCCATCGCAACCGCCGAGGCACAACAGGTGCAGGCCGGAACGCTCGCGTGTCGCGGCGGCCCCGATGCCGGTTTCATCCTGGGCCCGGTAACCAATCTCGATTGCGTGCTGCACGCCGATAGCGCACCGGACGGTCACTACGTCGCAGCCATTCCCAACCTCGGCATTTTCATCGGCGACGAGGAAGTCGCACTGGCCTGGAAGGTGATGGCGCCAGTGCCGTGGCTCGCGCCCGATCAACTCGCCGGCAGTTACACCCATGAAAGCGGCGCGGGCGACAACGTCCTCACCGGCGGCACGAATACGCCGATCACGCTGCATCCGTTGAACGAGGATGCTTTCTCGACTCCGCCGGTCAAAATCGAGAGCCTGGAAATTCGGCCGATGGATCGCTGATGCTGATCGAAGCCGCGTACCGGCTGCCGAAATGCACAACGCCGCCCGCTTGAAATATACGCGGACGGCGTTGCTCCTAGCCCCAGGAAGGTGATGCAAAATCCTGACAGCTCCAAGTCTGCACGTTTTGTGCCAACGATCATGGCCCATATGGGCTATTTGGCTGCAGAGAAACGAAGGTAGGCTAAGCACCGAGGTACTGGTGACGGTGCCTCACGACCAAAGTGTCAACTTGGCCTCAGCGTGGCCCACGCGCTGAGGCCATTCTTTTTTGATGTTCACGGTCTGCTCTGAGAGAGCATCTTGTTCTTTATCATTCAGCGCACGAAACGCTTCCGTAGTTCTCCGTGCGTGAACAAAGTTCCGACGGCGCTTGAGACGCCGAGCGTATTCTGTTCGTCACGTTGCAGGTTCCGATTCTCGCAGCGATCTTCGGCGGCGCGCTTCGTGATTTCTTAATCTGGAACTGGTTCCTCAATGAGATTGCCAGCACTCTCATTGTTCGTCGATATTTTGGGATCGATATGGAAGATTCCGTCCAGATCCGTTGCACTCGCTGCAAGAACGTCTTTCGTGATCGCGCCAAGCGGCTGCAGAACGGTTACTCGCGCCAGTGCCCGAGCTGCGAGATCGTCCTCTTCTTCGACGAGGACTCGCATGATTCAAACATCAAGCGCGCGATGCGAACGGCGCGGCGCGCACGCAAGGAACTGCGCGAAAGCGAAGACGTGAGCACGAGAAGGACCGCGGGCGTTCCCCGGCAGTACGGTGGCCGCTCGGCTTCGAACGCACGGGGAACTGAAGAAGCGGACGACGATTGAGTTTGGCGCTGCCGCCTGCTCGACTAACCGCCCAGGCCCACATAGGACGAGGCACGGTCGAGCCATTGGCGCGTCGACTCGTCGCTCCAGCCGGGAACGGCGAAGCGCGCGGCCGGCGTTGCAGCCGCGGGTGAACGAACAGTTGCGGGCTGGCGCGTGTGGGAGTGACGCCGTGTTGCGGCGTTCGCAGACACGCACAGGATGACCAACAGGCCAAGTGCCAAGACACAACGCATCGCATTTGCTCCTGACGACCATCGCGACCGCGCCGAGAGAACGATCACGCCAAGCTGCCAGACCTTTGCTACATCGATTACGTCGTCTCCAGTAGCCGGATCAGGACCGCCGCTTTGCCTCGACGTAGCGCTTGAAATTATCCAGGATCGCCTGCCAGCCGCCGCGCTGCTGCTCGACCGAATGGGTATCCTCGCCGTCGAAGCTGACCTGCACCTTGACGCCGCCGGCCTCGGGCGTGAACGCAACCTGCGCGCTGCGGTCGCCGAACGAATATTCGAGCAGGCGGGGCGCCTCGACCTTGGTGTAGGTGCCGGCGAAATCGAACCCCATGCTGCCGTCCTTAGCTTCCATCCGCGACGAGAATGCACCACCGGCGCGCAGGTCCACGGTCGCGGCCGTGGTGTGCCAATCGTCGGACGCCGCATTCCATTGCTTGATGTCGTCGGGCGTGGTGTAGGCGCGCCAGACATCGGCGATCGGCGCGACAACGATCGTTTCGACGGCAATCCTCATATGCGTTCCTTCGTCGTTCCTTGAATGAAGCGGATGGGCGCATGGCGCCCGGCCCAGGCACCATTCTACTAGGGCTCTTCGCCGCGATCCACAAATCGCTCCGCCGGACGACAGCGCCTGCCAGGGTCGCCGGGACCATGCAGAGACCAGCGACGCCGTTCAACGAACCAAATGGTGTGCGGCCGGCACAAGAATTTCGTCAGGAATGACCGTGTATGGAAGACGGGTCCAACGCCCGGAGAGGACGACATGCGGAACCTGAATACTGTGCTGAGCAAGCTGAACGACCGCCTGCTGCGGCTGGAGGGCGAGCTGTTCGTGCTGCGATCGATCGCGCGCGCCGCCCTCACCTCCGGCGACGAGTCCGCCGTCCGCACCCGCAAGCTGCTCGAAGGCGCCAAGCTCGCGCTGGCAGACGAAGCCGAACGGCCGCTGGACGCCGCGACCGGGAAATACGTCGCGGCTGCGATCGCCATGGTCGAAGAGCTGCTCGAGAATCCTCGCGAGGCAGCCCCGCTGTTCAGAGTGATCGACGGCGGCAAGCGGGACGACTAGCCCACGGTCAGGAATTGCGGACCGAGCCTAGCTCGCGCCCTGCACGGCCCTGTCATACGCCTCGATTGTCACCTTGGCGCGGACCGCAACATCCGCGGCCGTCATGCCCGGCTTGTAGAGGCTGCTGCCGAGACCGAAGGCGCGAATGCCCACCTTCACATACTCCGCGAAATTCTGGTCCGAGACGCCGCCGACGGCGGCGAGCATCACATCCGGCGGCAGCACGGCGCGGATCGCCGAGATGCCGGAAGCGCCGAGCACGCTTGCCGGAAAGAACTTCAGGCTCGAGGCGCCCGCGCGTGCGGCGAGCAGCGCTTCCGTCGGCGAGAACACACCGGGCATCGTGATCATCGCGTGGTGCCGGGCGCGCGCCAGCACGTCGACATCGACGTTCGGCGACACCATCAGGCGCCCGCCGACGTCATGGAGACGATCGACGTCTGCCGGGGTCAGCACCGTGCCGGCGCCGATCAGGACATCAGTCGGCGCGCGCTTCGCCGCGATCTCGATCGAACGGAACGGCTCGGGGGAGTTCAGCGGAATCTCGATCGCGGTCATATCAGCCTCGAGCAGCGCGCTCACGATGCTCAAGGCCTCGTCCGGCTTGATGCCGCGCAGGATCGCGACCAGCGGACGCTTCATCGGAGGAAACGGAATGCTCATGCGTTGATCCCTCAATTGTTCCAGATCGCCGCCGCGGCGCCCGCGAGGCCACGGCGAACCGCCTCCTCCGCATCCATCACGTTGAGCGGAATCGAAAGGCCTTCGAGCGCGATCTGGTAGAGCCGTTGCAGGCGACCCGATGCAATCAGCGTAACCGGCGTTGCGCGCTCCCGCTCTGCAAGGCCGGCCGCCAGTTCGGCACCGATCAACGTGCCCGAGATCGTCTCACGCGCCGCCTGCGCGCTGCCGCCGAACAGCAACTGCCGGGATCGCACCCGAAACAGCAAATTGGCGGATAGAGCCGGCACGGCGAACGCCTCAGCTACGGCCAAGCGAAACGCATCGGCATCAACGGCCTCCTCCGCACCGGCGACGGCGTGTGAAAGGATGGTGTCGCGCGCAACCACGCTGAACAACTCGCCGGTCATGAAGGTCGCAAAGCGTTCGACGGTTCCACCGCGCAGGCGCACCCATTTGGAATGCGTTCCCGGCATGCAAACGAGGGCCTCACCCGGCGCATCCAGGCCGAGCGCGCCGAGCAACAGGGTTTCCTCGCCACGCATCACATCGGGTGCAGCAGCATCGCGCTGCGCAATCCCGGGCAGGATGCGGATATCGCGCGGCTGCCCGCTGACCACGACGGCGCCTTTGAGGATCTCGGAGAGATGCGCCGGCGTGTCGACATAGCCGGTCTCGATCCAGCCCTGCCGCGCGCCCGCCATGCCGCAGATCACGACCGGCAGGCTGGCCGCAGCGCCGAGTGCGTTGAGATGCGATTGCAGCACGGGCGCAAAGCCGGTCCTGGCGGCCCCCGTCATGCCCTCGTCGCTGCGGCGTTCGCCGAACACCTCGCCGCCGGCGCCCATCAGCCAGAGCCGGAAGCTGCTGGTGCCCCAATCGACCGCGACATAGGAAGGCCCGCTCATCGCGCTCTGTTCCACGCTCTTGGTTTCCGGCGCTGCGATGGCGCCGCTGACCAGACGCGATAACGGCGTTCACGACGCCGCGCAAGGCGCGCCAAGATCGCGACGCCACGCGATCCACGCGAGCGAGCATACGACCCGCCTGGCCCCGTTCGCGTCAGTGATCGATTACCGCGCGCCCTTCAGCGTGCAGGAGGTCGTGCAGGTCGTGACGTTGCCGTGGTCACACTTGATGCAGGCGTTGACGCACTGATCCATGACCTTGGGATTGTACTGACTATAAAGATTGGCCGCGCAGCTGTTGGTCGATCCCGTGACCTCCGGGTCGGACCAGCAACCGGACAGTAAAAATGCTGCGGCACTCAAAATGGCGACCTTGCGCATAAGGCCTCCTGCCACGCTCTATCCAAGTAAATCTTGCAAGTAACCTTGATAGGTTAGGTTAAATTCCGGTTTCAATTGCGACCTTATCCGGAAGCAGTATTGCTTATCCACCGGACATTTCCCCAAGGTCCGGGCCCACACCGGCAAGGCCGTCAGGCGTCCCCGCCTGGCGGCTTTGTTGCCCAGCAGTGCACAAGGATACCAACAAGATGGCCCGAAAGCCGCGGTGGTCGTTCAAGGAGGACCGACGACTGATGGAATTGGCGCGCTCCTCCAAGTCGCTGGAGGAGGTCGTGAAGGCGACCGGCCGTTCACCGGAGCGAATCAAAAAGATGGCGATGCGCCTTGGCCTCTCCATCAAGCCCCGTAGCGCCACCAAGAAATAATTTGGAATGCGGCTGCGGCCTCAGCCCGGCCGGCCAGAGCGCTCTCGCCCGCAGCGAGCAGCCGTCGGCGTGAAGACGATACCTCAGAAACAAGAAATCTAGGGTTCCGGTGGACAATCGTCCTTGGCCCGCACCGGGATCGCCTTGACCTCGCCCTCGGTCTTGACTTCGCGCTCAGCCTTGACCTCGCGCTCAGCCTTGGCCTCTTGCTCACCCTCGCCCGCCCGCGTGCAGGTGGTCAGCACGAAAGCCACTCGGCTGCATTGCCACGCCGGCCCGAGCGCCGCGCTGGACACCGGCTCTGGCGACGCCAGCGTCAGGGATAGATACGCTACCAAAACGGCACCCGCCGCGCCTGCGGCAGCCAGTGCCGCGCCCGTTCCGGACCACAGCTTGGACATCATGGCCTTGGTTCCCGCCGATCTCTGGGAGTCGAGGCAGCCCGCCTGTCTGCGTGTGACCGGAATCACAACTTGGACCAAGCAGTTCAGCCCGAATCTTTGGGCTTGATGTGGGAGCGATATTGCACTGCCGCAAGGCAGGGTCAGCGCGCCGGCTCGATCACATTACAGTTGGTCCGGCCCGACATCAGGCAGTCCTGCATCTTGCTCGCCGCCGTCAGGTCATGCGCAAGCCAGAGCCCGACCGCGAGCATGACCACCGCAACCAGCAGTCCGATCAGCGCCCCGCGGCGATTGCCTCCGTCCTCGGATTCGCTCATGGCCGCTTCGGTTCCCTTTTGCCATCGCCCGCATCATGACCGTTTGCACGGTTGCGTGCGATCAATTCTGCAACAGTCGCACAACGAAATGCACGCCGGGCAGCGATCGGCCCTGCAATTCCGTTGCAGGCTCGCGCGACTCGCGAAAAACTGCCCGCTGAAGTGGAGCGCGTGTGCGGGGCGTGCCGGTGAGCGAACAAGAAGCGAGTTACGATTATCAGCGTTACAGGCAGCTACTCTCGGAAGCTGTCGATGAGACCAGCCGGCTGCGGCTGATCAGCCTCCTGATCACCGAAAGGGCGCGCGACAGGCTGGAAGCCCAGCGCGCCTCGGACCGGAGCGCGATGACCGCCGAGACGGTCGCCAAGGTGCTCGGCGACGGCCGGCGCGAGCAGTTTCAGCGCGGCTAGGTCTGTCGGCAGGTTCGGTGACCAACCACTCACCACGCCGGCCGCCAGCCGGGCGCAAACACCGCCGTCGGCCATTTGCTGTCCGCTCATATCTCCTTTGCTCCACAACCCCACGTTCGCCACTGGCCTTTTCGCCGCCATTCACTTATTGAACGCCGAACCGAACCCCATCCATATCCATCAACGAACAGAAAGCAGCAGGCTTCCTCTATGAGTGGCTTCAAGGAACCGGGTTTTGCCGACCGCCAGAAAGCGGCCCTGCAGGCGCGGCAAAACCTCCTCAACAAGTTTCGTACCCAGCCGGGCGCCGACGATCCGACCGTGAAGGCACGGGCCGAGGAGCGCGCGGCGATCGCCGAACGCCGCGCCAAGGCCAAGGAAGCCCGTGAAATCGAGAAGGCCGAGCGGAAGCGCCGCGAGGAAGAGGCCGCCGCAGCCGAGGCCGCCCGCATCGCGCGGGAGAAGGAAGAGGAAGCCGAAAGACTGGCTGCGCTCGAGGCCGAGCAAAAGGCCAAGCGCGACGCCCGCTACGCGGCACGCAAGGAGCGCGGCAAGAAGAAGCGCTGAGGCGTAACCAGGCCCGCCGCGACGGGCGGGCCTGTGAAGCATGAGCGGTGGCGGCGGTCAGTTCTTCTTCATGCCGTCGTCTTTCTTCATCATCGCGCCGCCGTCCTTCTTCATGGCGTCGTCCTTCTTCATCATGCCATCGTCCTTCTTCATGGCATCCTTTGACATCGTGCCTTCCTTCTTCATCGCGTCGTCCTTGCCCATCTTGTCCTGAGCGAAGGCGGCGGGCGCCAGCGCCAGGCTGAACGAGAGCAGCGCGGCGGAAACGCCGAGGCGGGTCTTGGTGGTCATGATGATGATCCCTTATGTGGTCAAATGTGAGCGCGACGACTTGCCGCTCTCTCCTCGACGCACTTGCGCGGCCGCTTGTTACCTCCAATAACAAATTCTTGAAGCACACCGGCGCGCACGCCCGTCGCGCATCGCGCGACGAGCGGGCGGCGATGCAGTGTGCGCCGCAGCAACGGCAAGACTTGAATGACATGACTTGCGACCGCCTGTCGGCCCGCACTAACAGCTCGAACTATCAGACTAGAGAAGTTTCACGCGAAGACCGGCTAAGCTAAAGCTCCGCGCCGGCCTAACAGCCACTCAAGAAGCTCTTCAGGGGAAGAACCATGCTCACACGCCGCCACGTCCTCGCTTCCGCCCTCGCCGCGCCCGCAGCCTTACGGATGGGCATCGGGACCGCGCATGCCGCAACCACGCTGAAGATCTCGCATCAGTTCCCCGGCGGCACCATCGACAAGGGCGACTTCCGCGACAGGCTGTGCCGGATGTTCGCGGCCGAGGTCGCCAAGCGCTCGGGCGGCGACCTCACCGCCGAGATCTATCCGAACTCCTCGCTGATCAAGACCAACGCGCAGTTCTCGGCGATGCGCAAGGGCGCGCTCGATCTCAGCCTCTATCCGATGCCCTATGCCGGCGGCGAGTTGCCGGAGACCAATATCGGCCTGATGCCGGGCCTGGTGACGACCTACGACCAGGGCCTGCGCTGGAAGAAGGAGCCCGTCGGCAAGGCGCTGAGCGACTTCCTCGCCGACAAGGGCATTCTGCTGATCTCCTGGGTGTGGCAGGCCGGCGGCGTCGCCAGCCGTTCCAAGGCGATCGTGGCGCCCGAAGACGCCAAGGGCCTCAAGGTGCGCGGCGGCTCGCGCGAGATGGACATGGTGCTGCAGACCGCCGGCGCTGCCGTGCTGTCGGTGCCGTCCAACGAGATCTACGCCGCGATGCAGACCGGCGCCTGCGATGCCGGCATCACCTCCTCAACCAGCCTGATCTCGTTCCGCCTCGAGGAAGTTGCGAAGTCGCTGACCTCGGGCGCCGGCGCCTCCTACTGGTTCATGCTGGAGCCGCTGATGATGTCGAAGGCGATCTTCGACAAACTGCCGAAGAACCAGCAGGACATCATCCTTGCCGTCGGCGCTGAGCTCGAGGCCTTCGGCCGCAAGGGTGCGCAGGACGACGATGCCGAAGTCGCCAAGGTTTATGAAAAGGCCGGCGCCAAGGTCAGCGCGCTCGACGCCGCCATTGTCGGCAAGTGGCGCGACATCGCGCGCGACACCGCCTGGAAGGACTACGGCGCCAAGACGGCGACGTCAGCCAACCTGCTGAAGCTCGCAAGCGACGTCGCCGCATGATGCATGGTCCGGTCGCGGATCAAGCCGAAACCCCAAGCATGGCCACGGGCAATACGCCGGTGGCCTTGCTCGGGCGCGCGCTGTCCGTCTGCAACAACATCATCGTGGTGTTCGCCGCGCTCGCCTTGATCGCGGCCTGCGTGATCCTGAGCTACAGCGTGCTCGGCCGCGCTTTGTGCCACAGCCCCAACTACTGGCAGGACGAGGCCGCCGTGTTCCTGCTGGTCGGCGCCACCTTCATGACGTCCGCCTATGTGCAGAGCCAGCGCGGCCATGTCAGCATCGAGGCGTTCGTCGGCCTGCTCTCGGCGCGCGCCAACAGCATCAGGCTGTGGCTGGTCGATGTCGCGAGCTTCGCGTTCTGCACCTTCTTCGCCTGGAAGTCCTGGACCCTGGCGCACGAGGCCTATGTCGACGGCCAGGTGTCCAACTCGATGTGGTCGCCGCCGCTCGCCGTCCCCTACGGGCTGATGGCGCTCGGCATGACGCTGCTCTGCGTGCAGCTGCTTCTGCAAATCCTCATTCCGCTGACTGGTGGCGTGCGCCGATGACCGTGTTTGGTATTGGCATCTCCTACGGGCTTGCCACCCTGTTTGCGATGTTCTCCGGCATGCCGATCGCATTCGCGCTCGGTGCGGTCGCCGTCGTGTTCATGGCGATCTACATGCCGGCTGCCTCGCTCGATACGGTGACCCAGAACGTCTACGAGGAGATGGCCTCGATCACGCTGCTGTCGATCCCGCTGTTCATCCTGAAGGGCGCGGCGATCGGCAAATCGCGCGCCGGCCAGGACCTCTACTCGGCGCTGCATGCCTGGCTGCACCGCGTGCCCGGCGGCCTCGGCGTCGCCAACGTGTTCGCCTGCGCCCTGTTCGCGGCTATGGCCGGCTCCTCGCCCGCGACCTGCTCGGCGATCGGCTCGGCCGGCATTCCGGAGATGCGCAAGCGCGGCTATTCCGGCGGCTTTGCCGCGGGGATCATCGCTGCCGGCGGCACGCTCGGCATCCTGCTGCCGCCCTCGATCACGATGATCCTGTTCGCCGTCGCGGCCGAGAAATCGCTGGGTCGGCTGTTCCTCGCCGGCATCGGCCCCGGACTGCTGCTGGTATCGCTGTTCGGCTTCTACGCCGTGTTCCGCTTCCGCAAGGAATACGCGATGGCCAAAGCCGCCTACGACGCGACCGGCAAGGATGCCGCGATCCTGCAGCGCGACGAGTTCACCATGGCCGAGCGCTTCAGCGCGCTGCCGCGCGTGATCCCGTTCGTGCTGCTGCTCACCGGCGTGATGATCGCGCTCTATGGCGGCTACGCGACGCCGTCGGAAACCGCCGGCCTCGGCGGCCTGCTGGCGCTCGGCCTGATCGCGGTGATCTACAGCGTGTGGAAACCGAGCGACCTGTCGCCGATCCTGAAATCGACCATCCGCGAGTCGACCATGCTGATGCTGATCATCGGCATGTCGCTGCTGTATTCCTACGTGATGAGCTATTTGCACATCTCGCAGTCGGCGGCGGAAGCGATCGTCGCGATGCACCTGCCGCGCTGGGAGCTGTTGTTTGCGATCCTCGTGATGGTGATCGTGCTCGGCTTCTTCCTGCCGCCGGTCTCGATCATCCTGATGACCGCGCCGATCATCCTGCCGCCGCTCCGTGCCGCTGAGTTCGACATCATCTGGTTCGGCGTCGTCATGACCATCGTGATGGAGATGGGCCTGATCCACCCGCCGGTCGGTCTCAACATCTTCGTCATCCGCAACGTCGCGCCCGACATCCCCCTGAGCGAGGTGATCTGGGGCACGCTTCCCTTCGTGCTGCTGATGATGTTCGCCGTGCTGATGCTGTGCTTCTTCCCGGAGATCTCGACCTGGCTGCCGAACCTGGTGATGGGGCCGGACAGCGGACGCTAGACCGGTCGCCTGAATCTATCGCGTCAACAGCAGCCTCAGGCCGCCTCCTGCTCGCGTGCTGCGAGGGCCTGCTCGATCCGGCGAACCAGCAACGCCGTCGGACGTCCCTCGCGCTGCAGTCGGCGGAGCTCATTCCATAGCCTGATGATTTCGCGGTCTCGCTCGGCGTCCATGGCGGCATTCTCCCGGGCGCTCGAATATGAACGAAACAAGAACAAAACTCAAGTCCCAGGATGGTGTCGGTGGCGCTGGAACAGCGAAATTGGCTCCGTCAGGGATAGCCGTCGCCCGGTGTATCGACCTCGACTAGGTCGATCCGAGACACCGATTTGCCCTTCCGCAGCTCCTCGTAGGACGTCTCCGCGCTCAGGCAGAACAGCGTCCTGCGGTCCGTGCCCCCGAGCGCACACGCGAGCGCGCGGCGGCCGGGGACTGCGATCCGCGCCCGCTCCACACCATTGCGATCGATCCGGACGAACGCGTCTTCGGTGAACGAGGCGACCCAGACCGCGCCGTCGCCATCGAGGCAGATGCCGTCGGGATCATTGACGCGACCGAACCGCCCGCGAAGGCTCAGGCCGCCGTCCGGCGCGATGTCGTAGTCGGCGAGACCGGCACCATCCATTTCCGCGACGACGAGCCGGCGATGGTCGGAGGAAACGGCAATGCCGTTCGGAAAGCGCAAGCCGTCGGCGACGACGCGGGCGCTGCCGTCGGGCATCACCAGGAGAATGCGGCCGACGGCGCCGCGGCCCTCCGGCGGTGGCAGATTGAAGCCGAGATCGCCGACATAGGCACGGCCCTGCCCGTCGACGATCATGTCGTCGATCGTGCCGGTCGCAATCCCGGAGAGATCGGCATACAACGACAGCGCTCCGCCGGAAAACCGCAGCAGGCGCTTCCTGAACATCGTCAGCACGACGATGTCGCCATCAGGCAGCACGCCAAGGCCGCACGGCGTGTCGTCGGTCACCGCCGCATGCTCCTGGCGTTCGCCCGACGGGCTGATGCTGAGCAGCGTCCGCGCCATGCAGTCGACGAACCAGAGCCGCCCGCGATGCCAGCGCGGGCCCTCGAAATAGCGGCCGCCATCCAGAATGGTTCTGAGCCGAGCCGTCATGACGCACCGGCCTGAGACAACAGATCTGACATGAGAGCGCCCCTGCCGCACGTTTCGACGAGGATATATCGGCGCCGGGACCGGTCAAACTGGCGTCTCGGCCCTTCAAGAAATGCCCGCGAAACCGCCGGTTCCCGTCGGTTCCACACGCCTTACGCCTTATTTTGCCGCGTTTTCCCTGTTGAGTTGCGCCAGCATTAACACTCGAGAATCGAGGGTAGTGATAATCTGCGGCGATTGTGCCGCCGTATGACGCGTTCTGTTTGTGCCTCGTGGTTTCTCAGGGGGGACCAGGGAATGAACCGGTGCCTACGTCCGCTGGCGTGTTTCGCCACCGCCGCCGCGCTTGCGCTGCTTCCCGTTCAGGCAGTCGCTAAATTACATCACCAGCACCAGGCCAAAAGCGGCCACGGGGACAAGAAGGCGCATGGCGCCAAGGCCGGCACCAAAGCCAGCACGAAGTCCGCGCGCGAAAATGCCTCCGGCAAGCGCCGGCATGCCAGGCACGGCGCCGACAAACGCAAATCCGCGAAGGCCAAATCCGCTCCGTCCAAATCGGCTGAGACCTCGAAGGCGCCCGAGCCGGAGAAGCCCGCCGGGCCGCAACTGTCGGGCGATCTCGCCGCGGTCAGGGACGCGATCACCGCGGCACGCCAGGGCAAGACCAGCGACGCGACCGACATCCAGGCAAAGATCACCGATCCCGTCGGGCGCAAGCTCGTCGAGTGGTATCTGCTGCGTCATTCCGAGTCGAATGCGCCGTTCAGCCGTTATGCGGCATTCGTCACGGCCAACCCGGACTGGCCAAGCGTCACGCTGTTGCGCAAACGGGCTGAGGCGCGGATCTGGCAAGAGCGCAGCGATCCGGCCACGGTACACGCTTTCACGCTCGATCAGCCGATCAGCGCCAAGGGCAAGTTCGCGCTCGCCCGCACGCTGCTCGCCGAAGGCGATCGCGACGGCGCTACGCGGCTGGTGCGCGAGGCCTGGCGCTCGGAAGAATTACTGGACCGTACCGAGAGCGACGCCTACGACGCGTTCAAGGACCTGCTGACGCGCGACGATCGTCGCGCGCGCATGGACAAGCGGATCGGCGCCAAGGATCTCGCCGGCGCCAGGCGCGCGGCACAGCATCTCGGCAGCGACGAGCTGGCGATCGTCAAGGCCTGCGGCGCGGTCCGCGGGCAATCCAGCAAGGCAGAGGACACGCTCAACGATGTGCCGGCGGACGCCCGCGGCGACCTCGGCTACACGCTGTGCCGCATCCAGTGGCTGCTCGCGAAGAACAGGATCGACGATGCGGCGCGCGTGACGATTGCGGCGGCGCCCGAGACGATGGCGCAGCAGGACACCGACCAGTGGTGGCGCGAGCGCCGCATCCTCTCCCGCAAGCTGCTCGACCAGGGTGAGTACCAGGCGGCCTTTGACGTCATCCGCGGCGCGGCGCCGCCGGACAATCCGTATTACCGCTCCGACATGCACTTCATGCGCGGCTGGATCGCGCTGCGCTATCTCGACGATGCCAGGACCGCCGCAGCGCATTTCGCCCACATCGACGAAGGCCAGACCAACCCGACCGTGCTGGCGCGCGCCGCCTATTGGCGCGGCCGTGCCGCCGAGGCGCTTGGCAACAGTGTGGCGATGCGGGCCGACTACCAGGCCGCGGCGCGCTACCCGACCGCCTATTACGGTCAGCTCGCGCTGGCCAAGCTCGGCCGTGACGGCGTCGAGCTGCGCGCGCCCTCGCCGGCGGCCAGCGCCGGCAGCATGGCGGCCGACGAACGCGTGCGTGCCGCCGACATGCTCTATGCGATCGGTGAGCCCGACATCGTGCTCTATTTCGCCGCCGACCTCGCCGAGGAAAGCCCAGACGTCGGGATGCTCGAGGCGCTCGGCGAGCTCACCGGCCGCCGCAACGATGCCCGCGCCATGCTGCAGATCGGCAAGATCGCGCTGGCGCGGGGCTTTGCCTTCGACCACTACGCGTTCCCGGTCATCGGCATTCCCAAGCACACCCCGATCGCCCCGGATATCGGGCGCAGCATGACCTACTCGATCGCGCGCACCGAAAGCGCGTTCGATCAGCGCGACAAATCGGCGGCCAACGCCGTCGGCCTGATGCAGGTGACGCCCGAGGCCGGCCGCGACACCGCCAAGCGTTTCGGCGTCGGCTATGACTGGAGCCGGATGGTTTCCGATCCGGTCTACAACACCCAGATGGGGGCCGCCGAATTGAGCGCGCTGCTGGCGGAATATCGCGGCTGCCATATCATGACGTTTGCCGGTTACAACGCCGGCCGCGGGCGCGTCCGCGACTGGATCAAGGCCTATGGCGACCCGCGCGATCCCAAGGTCGATCCGGTCGACTGGGTCGAGCGAATTCCGATTTCGGAGACGCGCAACTACGTCCAGCGCGTGATGGAGAATTTCGCGGTCTATCAGGCGCGGTTCGAGGACGCGGGCACGGCGTTGGCGGCCAAGAGCGGCGAGCGCGTGGTAACGCAGGAGAGCAACGCGGCGCCGGCGCAGACAATGCCGTCGCAATAATGCTGCGTCGTCCCGGCGAAGGCCGGGACCCATACGCCGTGGCCGACGTAAGGGGCAATCGGCTCGACGATTTGCGAACAGGCCACAGCGGTGGCGATGGGTCCCGGCCTTCGTCGGGACGACGTGGAGGGACCCGCCCTCACTCCACTTTCACATTGGCGGCCTTGATCATCGGCCACCATTTTGCAATCTCCGCCTTCTGCCAGGCGCCGAGTGCTTCCGGTTTCAACTGGTCCTTTGGCGGCATCTGCAAGCCGAGATTTTCGAGCTGCTTCTTCACGGCAGGATCGTTCATCGCCTGGATCGCCGCGACGTTGAGCTTGTCCACGATCTCCTTCGGCGTGCCCTTCGGCACCCACAGGCCGGACCACAGCGTCATGTGGAAGCCCGGCAGGCCGGCCTCGTCAACGGTCGGGACCTCAGCCGCATTCGCGACCCGCTTGGAATCGGTGACCGCATAGGCGCGGATGTTGCCGGCGCGGACCTGGTTGATCGAGTTCGACGTCTGATCGACGATGATATCGATCTGGCCGGCGACGAGGTCGTTCAGCGCCGGCCCGGTACCGCGATACGGCACGTATTGCAGCTTGATGCCGGAGACGTTCTCGAAATAGAGCCCGGCGATGTGGCTGCCGCTGCCGGCACCCGCAGTGCCCGCGGTCGGCGGCGCCGGCCGCGACTTCAGCCACTCCAACAGCTCCTTCAGCGACTTCGCCGGCACGGCGTTCTTGCTGACGATGATCATCGGATTGCTCGGCAGCAGCACGACCGGCTCGAGATCATCGACGAGATCATAGCCGAGCTTGTAGATCGCGCCGTTCGCGACATGAGTTCCGAGATGGCCGAACGAGACGGTGTAGCCGTCGGGCGCCGCGCGCACCGCGCGGCCGACGCCGAGCGAACCGCCCGCTCCGGTCACGTTCTCGATCAGAACCACTTCGCCCAGCGACTGCTTCATGCGCTCGGCGAGGATGCGCGCCATCGCATCTGACGGACCGCCGGCGGCGAATGGCACGACGATGGTGATCGGGTGCGCGGGCCAGGTTTCCGCAGGCGCAATACCTGTAAGTGCCAGCATCGCCAACACAGTCACAATTGCTCTACGTATCATTCCCACCTCTCCAAAGATTTCTGGCCGTCATTGCGAGGAGCGAAGCGACGAAGCAATCCATGCTTCAGCGGAAGCGGTGCAATGGATTGCTTCGCTACGCTCGCAATGACGACGCGGTAGCAGCGTCAGAACTGCGAGAAGTCGATCGGCTTGTGCCTGTCGAGCGCGCGGGTCACCGGCGGCAGCGGGTATTTCAGGCCGCTGGCGCAATTAAACAGCATCACGCGGTCGGTCTTGGTGACGCGGCCGTCAGCGAGGCTCTGCTTGTAGGCGGCATAGGTCGCAGCCCCCTCGGGGCACAGCAACAGCCCCTCCTCGCGCGCGACCTCGTCGAGCGCGGCGGTGATCTTGTCGTCATCGACCGCGATCGCAAATCCCTTGCTCTCGCGCACCGCGCGCAGGATGAGAAAGTCGCCGATCGCCTGCGGCACGCGGATGCCGGAGGCGATGGTGTGAGCGTCCTCCCAGCGCGCCGCATGCTCGGTGCCGGCCTCGTAGGCGCGCACCATCGGCGCACAACCAGAGGCCTGCACCGCGACCATGCGCGGGCGCTTCGAACCGATGAAACCGATCTTCTCGAGCTCGTCGAACGCCTTCCACATGCCGATCAGGCCGGTGCCGCCACCGGTCGGATAGAAGATCACATCGGGCACGTCCCAGCCGAGCTGCTCGGCGAGTTCGAGGCCCATCGTCTTCTTGCCCTCGATCCGGTACGGCTCCTTCAGGGTCGAGGTATCGAACCAGCCGACCTTGGCCTTGCCCTCGCCGACGATCTTGCCACAGTCGTCGATGTAGCCGTTGACGCGATAGACGGTGGCGCCCTGCAACTCGATCTCGCTGACATTCACCTCCGGCGTATCGGCAGGGCAGAAGATCGTCGTCTTGATCCCGCAGGAGGTCGCATAGGCTGCAACCGCCGCGCCGGCGTTGCCGTTGGTCGGCATCGCCATGTGCTTGATGCCGAGCGCCTTGCCCATCGACACGGCCATGACGAGGCCGCGCGCCTTGAACGAGCCGGTCGGCAGCCGGCCCTCGTCCTTGACGATGATCTCGCCACCACCAAGCCGTGCGGAAAGCTTCGGCAGCCGGATCAGCGGCGTCGTGACTTCGCCGAGGCTGACGATGTCCTTGCATTTGCGCACCGGCAACAGCTCGCGGTAGCGCCACAGGTCGGCGGGGCGCTCGGCCAGCGCGTCCTTGGTCAGCGCCTTCTTCACCCCGGCGAGATCGTAACGCACCAGGAGCGGCTTGCCGGCCTTCGAGAGGTTGTGGACCTGATCGGCCGCGTAATGATCGCCCTCCATCGCGCATTCGAGATGGGTCACGAAGGTCGGGCGTTCGATGGTAAGGTTGTCGTTGTCTTTCACTGGCTCTGTTCTTTCTTGCTGTTCATTATGACCGGTGTTTGACCCGTCACCCTGAGGAGGCCGCAAAGCGGCCGTCTCGAAGGGCGACAGGCCCCGTTGCTCGTTCCGGGCCGTACATCCTTCGAGGCTCGCTCTGCTCGCACCTCAGGATGACGGGACTTCTGTTGGCGACGTCTCCGAACGTCAGATATTCAGCACGCGCCCGTACGCGTCGAGCACCGCCTCCTTCATCATTTCCGACAAGGTCGGATGCGGGAATACGGTGTGCATCAGTTCCTCTTCCGTGGTCTCCAGATTCATCGCCACCACATAGCCCTGGATCAGCTCGGTGACTTCGGCGCCGATCATGTGCGCGCCGAGCAACTGCCCGGTCTTCTTGTCGAACACCACTTTGACAAGACCCTGGTCCTCGCCGAGCGCGATTGCCTTGCCGTTGCCGACGAACGGGAAGCGGCCGACGCGGATCTCGCGACCGCCTTCCTTGGCCATGGCTTCGGTGAGGCCGACGGAGGCGACCTGCGGGTTGCAGTAAGTACAGCCCGGGATCAGCAGCTTGTCCATCGGATGCGGATGCAGGCCCTTGATCGCCTCGATGCAGATCACGCCCTCATGCTCGGCCTTGTGCGCGAGCATCGGCGGTCCCGCGACGTCGCCGATCGCGTAGATGCCGGGGACGTTGGTCTTGCCGAGGCCGTCGATCACGATGCAGCCGCGGTCGGTTTTGACGCCGAGCTTCTCCAGCCCGAGATTCTCGATGTTGCCGACCACGCCGACCGCCGAGATCACGCGCTCGAACTCCTTGGTCTGCGGCTGGCCCTTGCCGTCGTCGATGGTCGCGACCACGCTGTCGGCCTTCTTCTCCAGCTTTGTGACCTTGGTCGAGGACATGATCTTGATGCCCATCTTCTCGAACCGCTTGCGCGCCAGCCCCGCGATCTCGGCGTCCTCGACCGGCAAGATCTGCGGCAGCACCTCGACCACGGTGACGTCAGAGCCCATGGTGTGGAAGAACGAGGCGAACTCGATGCCGATCGCGCCCGAGCCGACCACGAGCAGCGATTTCGGCATCCGCTCCGGCACCATCGCCTCGAAATAGGTCCAAATCAGCTTCTTGTCGGGCTCGAGCCCGGGCAGCACACGCGGCCGCGCGCCGGTCGCGACGATGATGTGCTTGGCCTGGTAGGAGCCCTCGCCGCTCGCGCCCTTCGGCGCCTCGACCGCCGACTTCTTCACCGTGATCTTGCCGGGTGCGTCGATCGTGGCATCGCCCCAGATCACCGTGACCTTGTTCTTCTTCATCAGGAAGCCGACGCCGTCGTTGAGGCGCTTCGAGACCCCGCGCGAGCGCTGCACCACCGCCTTCGGATCGAACGAGACGTTGTCGGCCGACAGCCCGTAATCCTTGGCGTGCTGCATGTAGTGATAGATCTCGGCGGAGCGCAGCAGCGCTTTGGTCGGGATGCAGCCCCAGTTCAGGCAGATGCCGCCGAGATAGGATTTCTCCACGATCGCGGTCTTGAAGCCGAGCTGCGCGGCGCGGATCGCGGTCACGTAGCCGCCGGGCCCGGAGCCGATGATGATGACGTCAAAGGATGTATCGGCCATGGCGGCTCCCGTTCAACTCAACGTGTAACGCCGCGCGCGCGGCTTCTTGCGATCAACGACCTGACCAGCCATTCGAGCCCGACCACCACGGCCATGATGGCCAGGGCCGTCAGCACGATCGGCTGGGCGATGTTCCGCGCCAGCTGTTCGCCGGCGAAGAACGCGGAGTGCAGAAAATCCAATCCGACCGGATTGCACACCAGGGCGGCCGACAGCAGCAGCGAGATCCAGGGCCAGCGCGTGCGAGCCGTGCCGGCCATCTATCCGTACTCCTGCCATACCGCACCGAGGAACACGGTCCATGCCAGCGCCAGCACGGCGGCGGCGATCATCATGATCCTGAACTGGATCGTCGAAATCAGGTCGCGGTTGACCGCAACCAGCAACGCGACGGCAACGGCGGCGAGCAGGACGTACGGACCGTAGATCGCGTACATGGCGGATGCCCGTCACACCATCATCATCACGGGGTTTTCGATCAGCTGCTTGAAGGCGCCGATCAGCTCGGCGCCGAGCGCGCCGTCGATCGCGCGGTGATCGCACGACAGTGTCACGCTCATCATGTTGGCGATCTCGATCTTGCCGCCGCGCACCACCGCACGCTCCTCCGAGGTGCCGACCGCGAGGATCGAGGCGTGCGGCGGGTTGATCACGGCGGTGAAGTGGTTGATGCCGTACATGCCGAGGTTCGAGACCGCAGTGGTGCCGCCCTGGTATTCCTCAGGCTTCAGCTTGCGGGCACGGGCGCGCGCGGCAAAATCCTTCATCTCGTTGGAGATGGTCGAGAGCGTCTTGGTCTCGGCCTTGCGGATGATCGGCGTGATCAGGCCGCCCGGCATCGCCACCGCGACGCCGACATCGGAATGCTTGTGCTTGAGCATGCCGCCTTCGGTCCAGCTGACGTTGCAGTTCGGGATCTTCTGCAGCGCGACCGCCATCGCCTTGATGACGAAATCGTTGACCGAGATCTTGTAGAGCGGCTTCTTCTCCTTGTCCTTCGGCGCAGCGGCGTTGATCTCCTCGCGCGCCGCGAGCAGCTTGCCGATGTCGCAGTCGATCGTGAGGTAGAAGTGCGGGACGTTCTGCACCGAGGCGGTGAGACGCTGCGCGATGGTGCGGCGCATGCCGTCATGCGGCACGACCTCGTAGGAGCCCGGCTCGAATAGCGCCAGGATCTGCTTGTCGGACATCGACGGCGCGATGCTGGGACCTGTGGCAGCGGGCGCAGCCGCCGGCGCCTTCAGGCCCTTGCCGGACTTGGCGCCGTCGACGTCGCGCGCGATAACGCGGCCGTGCGGACCGGTGCCGGTGATGCGGCCGAGATCGATGCCGGCTTCCTTGGCAAGCCGGCGCGCCAGCGGCGAGGAGAACACGCGGGCGTGGCCATTGGCTTGCGCGGCCGGCGCAGCAGCCTGCGGCGCGGCGGCGGGCGCTGCGGCAGGCTGCGGTGCGGGCGCAGCCGCCGGTGCGGGAGCCGCGGCAGGCGCGGCCTGGGCGGCGGGCTTCGGGGCCTCGGCGGGTTTCGCGGCCGGTGCGGCGCCCGCTCCGGCGCTGGCTGCCGCCTTCACGTCCTCGCCGTCACCGGCCATGACGGCGATGACGTCGTTGACCGGCACGTCCTGCGTGCCTTCGGGCACCAGGATCTTGGCGATCGTACCTTCGTCGACCGCCTCGACTTCCATCGTCGCCTTGTCGGTCTCGATCTCCGCGATCACGTCGCCGGACTTGACCTTGTCGCCCTCTTTCTTGAGCCACTTGGCGAGGTTGCCCTTTTCCATCGTCGGCGACAGCGCGGGCATGAGAATATTGATCGGCATTGTCAGTGACCTTGTTGCGACCGCGGTTTGGTTTGGCCCATGTCGGTCGGCCGGGCGATTTCGGCTTCGAACATCTCGACGATGCGCGCGAGCGCCTCGTCTTCGGTGTATTCGCTCTCGCGTGAATAGGCGCGTGCAGCGTGGCGGGCGATGTCGACGAGCATCAGCCCCCACATGTCCGGTTCCTCGAAGGCGCGCTGGAACGCGATCGACAGGCCGCCGTCGACGACGAAGGCGCGCAGCACCTCGACGGCGTCGTCGCGGCCCATCACATCAGGCGGCAGCGGCTGCTCCTTGGGACCGGCCATCGGCGTTACCGGTACGACACGGCCTTGGCGGCTGCGACCACCTCGGCGACGGAGGGCAGAGCGAGCTTTTCGAGGTTCGCGGCATAGGGCATCGGCACGTCCTTGCCCGAGACGCGCGCGACCGGCGCATCGAGATAGTCGAAGGCATGCTCCATGATGCGCGAAGCGACCTCGGAACCGACGCCGCTCTGCTGCCAGCCCTCCTCCACCGTGACCGCACGGCCGGTCTTCTTCACCGAATTGATGATCGTCTCGGTGTCCATCGGACGGATGGTGCGGAGATCGATCACCTCGGCCTCGATGCCTTCCTTGGCGAGTTCATCGGCGGCCTTCAGCGCATAGGACATGCCCATCGCCCACGAGACGATGGTGACGTCCTTGCCGGCGCGCGCAATCCGCGCCTTGCCGATCGGCACCACGAAATCGGGCAGCTTCGGCACCTCGCCGGTGTGGCCGTACAGCATCTCGTTCTCGAGGAAGACCACCGGATTGGGATCGCGGATCGCGGCCTTGAGCAGGCCCTTGTAATCGGCGGCCGAGTACGGCGCGATCACCTTGAGGCCCGGGATCTGCGAGTACCAGGCGGCGTAGTCCTGGCTGTGCTGGGCGGCGACGCGCGCGGCGGCGCCGTTCGGGCCGCGGAACACGATCGAGCATCCCATCTGGCCGCCGGACATATACAGCGTCTTGGCGGCGGAGTTGATGATCTGGTCGATGGCCTGCATCGCGAAGTTCCAGGTCATGAACTCGACGATCGGCTTCAGCCCGGCCATCGCTGCGCCGACGCCGACGCCGGCAAAGCCGTGCTCGGTGATCGGCGTGTCGATCACGCGCCGGGCGCCGAATTCCTGCAACAGGCCCTGCGTCACCTTGTAGGCGCCCTGATACTCGGCAACCTCCTCGCCCATGATGAAGACGTCGCCGTCGCGCCGCATCTCCTCGGCCATCGCATCGCGCAGCGCCTCGCGAATGGTCTGGGTGACCATCTCGGTACCCGCTGGAATTTCCGGGTCGGGCAACGCTTCGCTGACCGGCGCGGCCGGCACCTTCGCCGCGGGCTGCGGCGCTTCCGCCTTGGCTTCTGCGGCAGGAGCCTCCGCGGCCTTCGGCTGCGGCACTGGTGCGACAGGCGCCTTGGCAAGGTCGGCGGCGCTTTCGCCATCGGCCAGGATGGTGGCGATCGGCGTGTTCACCGCAACGTCGGCGGTGCCTTCCGGAATCAGGATCTTGCCGAGCGTGCCCTCGTCGGTCGCCTCGACCTCCATCGTCGCCTTGTCGGTCTCGATCTCGGCGATGACGTCACCGGACTTGATGGTCTCGCCTTCCTTTTTCAGCCATTTGGCGAGGTTGCCCTTCTCCATGGTGGGCGACAGCGCAGGCATCAGCACTTGAATGGGCATATCAGCTCCCGAAATCGGTCTTGAGATTCTTCTGCGCGGGTGGGGTCAGCGGTAGATGTCGGTATAGAGCTCGGACGGATCGGGCTCGGGATCGTGCTGCGCGAAGTCGGCGGCTTCGTTAACGATCTCGCGCACCTCGGCATCGATCGCCTTCAAGTCCTGCTCACTCACGCCTGCCGCCAGCAAGCGATTGCGCACCTGCTCGATCGGGTCCTGATCATGTCGAACCTTCTCAACCTCTTCGCGCGTCCGGTACTTCGCGGGATCGGACATCGAGTGGCCGCGGTAACGATAGGTCTGCATTTCCAGAATAATCGGACCATTGCCGCCGCGGCACCAGCTCGTGGCCTCGTCGGCGGCCGCCTTGACCGCGCGCACGTCCATGCCGTCGACCTGCTTGCCGGGAATGTTGAACGAAACGCCGCGCTTGGAGAAATCCTGCTGGGCTGAAGCGCGCGACACCGCGGTACCCATCGCATAGCGATTGTTCTCGATGACGTAGATCACCGGCAGCTTCCACAGCTCCGCCATGTTGAAGCTTTCGTAGACCTGGCCCTGGTTGGCCGCGCCGTCGCCGAAATAGGTCACGCTGACGTTATCATTGCCGCGATAGCGGTTGGCGAACGCAAGGCCGGTGCCGAGCGACACCTGCGCGCCCACGATTCCGTGACCGCCGTAAAAATGCTTCTCCTTGCTGAACATGTGCATGGAGCCGCCCTTGCCGCGGGAATAGCCACCGCGGCGTCCGGTCAATTCCGCCATCACGCCCTTGGCTTCCATGTCGCAAGCCAGCATGTGGCCGTGGTCGCGGTAGCCCGTTATGACCTCGTCACCCGGCTTCAGCGCCATCTGCATGCCGACCACGACCGCTTCCTGGCCGATATAGAGATGGCAGAAGCCGCCGATCGCACCCATGCCGTAGAGCTGACCGGCCTTCTCCTCGAAGCGCCGGATCAGGAGCATGTCCCGCAGAGCCTTGAGCTCCTGGTCCCTGGAGAATTCGGGCGGAGAGCCAGCCTTCTCCTGCCCTGATTCTTTTGCGACGGTTTTCTTGGGTGTGGCCATGGCAATTCCGGGTGAGAGAAGTCGAAGAACCCTCTCTAACCCAACTCAAATCACCTTGGAAGGATTGCATTCGCCCGGTGGAATTTTGCTATGCCGCACTGCAACGCGGCGCGACATTTTTGTGATGTTGATTGATCAATTTTGAAATTTGAAGAACAGGCGCGAGTTATTTTCGGACAAGCCCTGTCCGAAAATCACTGCCGGTGTCAGTTCGCCTTGTTGATCCGAACGAGATCCCGCGGATTGGCGTAGTCGAGCTGGAAGCGCGCACGCTCGTCGAGCATGTCGGGATCGACGCGATCCGAGCGCAGCAGCGACACCCGCTGTTCGCCCTCGGCCCGCTCCTTCTTCAGCCGCGCCAGCTCCGAGGTCAGCGCGATGATCTCCTGGTCGAGCTCCTGCCGCGCGTTCAGGCCGTATTTGCCTGTGTAGGCGTTGACGCCGAAATAGCCGACCATCAACGCCGCCAGCGTGTAGAGGGCGAGCCCGGTCAGAATCGATTTGAGGCGTGTGCGGGAAACCATGGCCGCGAAGATGCGGCCATGGGGTTAATGGAAAGCTAAATTTTGATCAGCGGTTCTGCTTTTCAATGAAGACGGCGAACGCGTCGAGATACTGCTGCAACACCGTCTTCAGCGACTCCTTGGTCAGTTCGCCCTTGTCGTCGAAGGCATCGCCGACGCCGTTGAGATAGGCTTCCGGCTGACCGAGGATCGGGCCGGAAATGCCCGGCAGGATGTTCTGCAGGTGCTTCGCCGCGTTCACGCCGCCGAGCGGGCCCGGCGAGTTGGAGACGATGCCGACCGGCTTGCCCAGGAACGAACTCTTGCCGTAGGGCCGCGAGGCGACGTCGATCGCGTTCTTCAGCACGCCCGGGACCGAGCGGTTGTATTCGGGGGTCACGAACAGCACGCCGTTCGACTTCTGCAGCTTCTCGCGGAAGGCCAGCCAGTCCGCAGGCGGCGCCGCCTCGAGGTCCTGGTTGAAGAAGGAAATGCCGTCGAGGGTCGTCACATCGAGCTTCAGCGAGGCCGGTGCGAGCTTGGCGAGCGCATTGGCGATCTTGAGCGAGAAGCTCTGCTTGCGGATGCTGCCGACGATGGTGACGATGTTATAGGCCATTGCAAATTCCCCTCGGGTTGCGCGTGAGACTGTGCACTTCACCTACCGGCACGCCAAGAAAGATGCAAGTGCATGGATCATCCAATTCCGGAAACGCAGCGTTCGCGAATCTTGGACGAACGGCCCTGAGGCTCCGCCGCTCAAGCGCCGCCTGCTCGCCGCCGGACAACGCCATTCCGCCCGAAAGCCGCGTCGGGCGCAACCGGCGGCAAATTGTCGACACGTTCCTCGCAACATACTGTAACGATTCAATGCAGCATCGAGCCGACCGAAGAGCAGTTGATGGCAGAGCGTAAGATACGGGTTGCAATCCTGTTCGGCGGGCGATCGGCGGAACACGACGTTTCGCGGGCGTCGGCCGCCAACGTGCTTCGCTCACTCGACCCGGATCGTTACGACGCCACGGCGATCGGCATCACCCGCGATGGCCGCTGGGTTGTGACCGATGCGGGAAACGGCGCCGGCACCGGGAGCGGCGCGCTGACCATTCCGGACCAGGCGCCGCAACTCGCCTTGCTGCCGGGCGGACAGGGCCGCGTCGTGGTGCTTCAGGGACCGGCGGCGGGGCCGGCGGAATTGCCGGCGTTCGACGTCGTCTTCCCGGTGCTGCATGGCCCGAACGGCGAGGATGGCACGGTGCAGGGTGCGCTGGAATTGTCCGATGTCGCCTATGTCGGCTCGCGCGTGATGGGTTCGGCGGCCGGCATGGACAAGGACATCGCCAAGCGCCTGATGCGCGAGGCGGGATTGCCGATCGTCCCCTTTGTCGCGATGTCGGCCGCGGCTCCCATCAGCTACGACGACGCCGTCAGCGCGCTCGGGTCGCAGGAGGTCTTCGTCAAGCCCGCCAACATGGGATCATCGGTCGGCGTGTCGAAGGCGCGCACCGCGGAGGAGTTCGAGGCAGGCTGCAGACTGGCGTTCCGCTTCGACAGCAAGATCCTGATCGAGCGCGGTGTCGCGCCGATCCGCGAGGTCGAGTGCTCCGTGCTCGAGGATGCCGAGGGCCGCATCCGTGCCTCCCAGCTCGGCGAGATCGTTCCGTCCGACAAGCACGGCTTCTATTCTTACGATGCGAAGTATCTCGATGCGGACGGCGCGTTGCTGCAGGTGCCGGCCAACGTGCCGCCTGCCGTCGCCGACACCATCAGGGAGCTCGCGATCAAGACGTTCGGCGTGCTCGGCTGCGAAGGCATGGCGCGGATCGACTTCTTCCTGCACGGCGAGCAGGCATTCGTGAACGAGGCGAACACCCTACCCGGCTTCACCAATATCAGCATGTATCCGCGGCTGTGGGAGGCCAGCGGCCTGCCGCAATCCGAGCTGATGGATGTCCTGATTGGCCACGCCCTGGAGCGTCACAAACGCTCCAGGAAGCTGGCATTCGAGCGCGAGTAGCGAGCTGCGTTACGCGCCCTTGTTCGGATTGATCAGGAATTTCTCGCCGGTGGCGCGCTTGCCGTAGACCGCGATGTTGTCGAGTTGCAGGGTCTCCTGCAACGACACCACCTTGGTGTAGTGGCTGGCGAAGGTCGACTTCAACTCGGCCACCACGCGCTGGCGCAGCTTGTTGCCGGCCTCCGGACCGATCTTCATCAGGAACGGGAACAGCAGCCAGCCGCCGATGCCCCAGGCCATGCCGAAGCCGCGCGGGAGCTCGATCTCGCGAGTATCGAGGCTGCCATAGACGTAGACCTGCTTGTGCACATTCGAGCCGTAGCGGCTGTAGACCTTGGCGGTCTTGTTGATCGCGGTCTCCATCGCGACCAGGATCTGGCCAGCGAGCTTGCCGCCGCCGATCGCATCGAAAGCGATGGTCGCGCCGGTCTCGACCAGCGCGCTGGTGAGCTTGTCCATGAAATCGGGCGCGCTGGAATCGACGATGTGCCTGGCGCCGATCTTGTGCAGGATGTCGGCCTGCTCCTTGTTGCGCACGATGTTGACGAGGCCGATGCCGTCCTTGAGACAGATCCTGTTGAGCATCTGGCCGAGGTTCGACGCCGCCGCCGTGTGCACCAGCGCCTTGTGGCCCTCGCGCCGCATCGTTTCGGTCATGCCGAGCGCGGTCAGCGGATTGACGAAGCAGGACGCGCCTTCCGCCGGCGTGATGCCGTCGGGGAGCGGCAGGCATTCGTTGACGCGCAGCGTGCGGTACTGCGCATACATCGCGCCGCCGATCATCGCCACCGTGCGGCCCATCAGCGCTTTCGCCGCGTCCGACGAGCCGGTCCTGATCACGACGCCGGCACCTTCATTGCCGACCGGCATCGACTCGTCGAGCCGCGCGGCGAGGCCAGGCAATGCCGCTTCCGGCACGCGGGCGGTCACCACGGGCAATTCCTTGCTGCCGGAGACCTTTGCCGCCGCCATGTTGGCCGGGCCGATCAGGAGCCCGAGATCGGACGGATTGATCGGGGTCGCCTCGACCCGGACCACGACCTCGTCAGGGCCGGGCTCGGGGGTCGGGACATTGACCAGCGACAATTCCAGTTCGCCATCCTTCTTGAGCAGCGAACGCAGCTGCAGACCGCTCTTGCCGTCACTCATCCCGACCTCCCTTTTTTGCGTTTTGTGCAGTCCCGATCAGTTGGGGCGCTAGGCCAGCGCCTTCAAGGCCGCCCTGCCCGCGTATTTCGCCTGCGTGCCGAGCTGCTGCTCGATGCGCAGCAGCTGGTTGTACTTGGCGGTACGGTCGGAACGCGCCAGCGAGCCGGTCTTGATCTGCCCGCAATTGGTGGCGACCGCGAGGTCGGCAATCGTCGAATCCTCGGTCTCGCCCGAGCGATGCGACATCACGGCGGTGTAGCCGGCCTTGTAGGCCATCTCGATCGCCGCAAGCGTCTCGGTCAGCGTGCCGATCTGGTTGACCTTGACCAGGATCGAATTGCCGCGGCCGTTCTTGATGCCGTCGGCAAGCCGCGTGACGTTGGTGACGAACAAATCGTCGCCGACCAGCTGGCACTTCTTGCCGATCGCGTCCGTCAATTCCTTCCAGCCGTCCATGTCGTCTTCCGACATGCCGTCCTCGATGGTGACGATCGGATAGCGGCCGACGAGGTCGGCGAGATACTTCACCTGCTCCGAACGCGAGCGGGTCTTGTTCTCGCCGCCATAGACGTAGGCGCCTTCCTTGAAGAATTCGGTGGAGGCGCAGTCGAGGCCGAGCACGACGTCGTCGCCCGCCTTGTAGCCGGCCTTGCCGATGGCGTTCATGACGAACTCGAGCGCGGCGTCGGCCGACGGCAGGTTCGGCGCGAAGCCGCCCTCGTCGCCGACATTGGTGTTGTGGCCGGCCTTCTTCAGTTCGCCGCGCAGTGTATGGAAGATTTCCGAACCGCAACGCAGCGCTTCGGCGAAGCTCGACGCACCGACCGGCAGGATCATGAACTCCTGGAAGTCGATCGGGTTGTCGGCATGCACGCCGCCATTGATGATGTTCATCATCGGCACCGGCAGCGTCCGCGCCGAGGTGCCGCCGACATAACGGTACAGCGGCATGTCGAAGGACTCGGCTGCGGCCTTGGCGCAGGCCAGCGAGACGCCGAGGATGGCGTTGGCGCCAAGCCGGCTCTTGTTCGGCGTGCCGTCGAGCTCGATCATGATCTGGTCGATCGCGACCTGCTCCTCGACGGCCTGGTCGCTGAGCGCCTCAAAGATCTCGCCGTTGACGGCGGCAACCGCCTTTTCCACGCCCTTGCCGAGATAGCGCGACTTGTCGCCATCGCGCAGTTCCACCGCCTCATGGGCGCCGGTGGAGGCGCCCGACGGCACCGCCGCGCGGCCGATCGACCCATCCTCCAGCACCACATCGACCTCGACCGTGGGGTTGCCGCGGCTATCCAGGATTTCGCGGCCGATGATGTCGACGATGTCAGTCATGAGTACCTCTTGTGGCAGTGAGGGGGTCGGATGGCGGTGCTTCTAGCGCAATGCATCGAGGGGGAAAAGGCCGCGTGACGGCCCCCCCGGCATTGGCTAAGAGAGCGCCACGGAGACCCCGAATGGCGAAGAAATCCAGCAAATCAACGACCTCCCCCGGCCTGCAACTCGGCCGTGCGGTGGAATGGCCCGACACGCCGGAAAAGGCGCAACTCGACCGCGTGCCCAATCCGCAGGCTGGTACCGATTATCTGGTACGCTTCACGGTGCCGGAGTTCACCTCGATCTGCCCGGTGACGGGCCAACCGGATTTCGCGCATCTGGTGATCGACTATGTGCCGGGCCGCTGGCTGCTCGAATCCAAATCGCTGAAACTGTTCGCCGCGAGCTTCCGCAACCACGGCGCATTCCATGAGGACTGCACGGTCATGATCGGCCGGCGGATATCAGACGAGATCAAGCCGAAATGGCTGCGCATCGGCGGCTACTGGTATCCGCGCGGCGGCATCCCGATCGACGTGTTCTTCCAGACCGGCCGGCTGCCGAAGGGCGTCTGGGTTCCCGATCAGGGCGTCGCGACTTATCGCGGGCGGGGTTAGGTCGGGCCTCCTTCCGTTCGCCACGCCCGCCGAGCCTCGGAAACCGGCGCAGAAGCCGACATGCATGTCGGCCTTTGGCCAGGAACTGACATCGCGCTCCCTTCGATGTATGATATGTTCGAGCATGCCTGCTCCGGTGTGGTTGAAGCGACCACGATCGACGACGATTGACACGCTCGTTGTAGGCGGCGCGTAAGCTGGCCGGTCATGGGCCATCATTTGAATAAGTCAGGCATAGTGAGCTGACGCGGGCATTATCGTGAGTGGGAGTAGTTCAGCACGGCGAATAGTATACTCGTATTGACGGAGGCAGATTTGGGTAGAATGTTTTTGGATTGCCGAGATTACCCAAGTGAGATGAACTGCACGATCGCGATTTCAGCTGATACTCAAAAGGAACTTCTGGACGCGGCGGTACAACACGCTGTCGCGGTGCATGGGCATCACGATAGCCCGGAATTGCGCCATGAATTGGCGAAGATGATAAAGTCCCAGTAGGCAGGCCAATCGGTCTGTAACCGCCACGAAGCGGAAGTGAATGGATGCGCTCTCAACTTGCGCGATCCACGTAAGCGCGCTTCCTCTAGCGTCTCAGTGCTTTGGGAGAAGACGGTGACCGCTTTCAATGCTGTGCGTTTTCGAGTGAAGCCGGGGCGCGATCAAGAGTTCTTGGACGCTCACAAGACAATTGGAGCAACCTGGCCGGGTCTATTGCATGCCAGCATCGTCAAAACCGGGGACCGTTCCTACTGCATTATCGCCGAGTGGCAAGACATGGACGCGTGCATCGAGGCACGACCAGCCATGATTTCCACTCTAAATTCTTTTCGCGACACGCTCGAAGACCTCGGCAACGGTCTCGGCGTTACCGATCCGGTTGCGGGTCCAGTCATCTTATCTTTGAAATAGCGATTTTGGGAATGGGCGGGCCGAGATGACCTGAGGGATCGCCAGGGCTCGACGTCTGGCCGCGCGTCGGCATCGGCCGGATGCCGCTGCTTGAGGAATCTCGCTCAGCTGAAGCCGAGCACGACCATCGCGGCGGCCGAGACCAGCGTCGCGGCCCGCCGCGCTGATTTTCACAGCAACACTTTCGTGATGCACGCGGAACACGCGCGAAAGCGCTTGAGCTATCGGGACGATTCGCAATCGCGAAAAGGTTCCGCCATCGTTGCAAAAATTCGCGCGGCCAATCGTCACACACACGTCGTCCACCTCGCGTTTCCTCCGGTTTCCAAACATTGCAAATCCATGGAGGATCGACATGGTTACGATCAGCGGGATGAAGACGTTCGCGTCGGGGACTTCGATTGGCGCGACGGCTCCGGATTCCATCACGACGGCACACGGAACGTTCTTCGTCGAATACGGCAATGGCGCGGATTCGACCGGTGCCGGCGGCTCGAGCACGATCGTGCAATACGACAGCAGCGGCAAAGTCGAACGCACCTACACGATCGCCGGGTCCGTCGACGGTCTGAAATACAACCCTTACACCGGGCAGATCTGGGCGCTGCAGAACCAGGATGGAAACTCCACACTGACGCTGATCGATCCCGTCACGCACAAGGTGACGGGTCCGCTGAGTTTTGCCAATCCCTTCGCGACCAGCGGCTACGATGACGTCGTGTTCGATGGCAACAGGGTCTTCCTGAGCTACACCAATCCGAACGGCGCCGGCGATCCGACGCTTGTGGAGTTGCTGAACGGCGACCATCCGAGCGGCACGCTGCTGACGACGACGATCCTGACCGACGGCGCCACCGGCCTCGACACGGTGACCGGCAAGACCGAGGTCGTTCCGCAGTCCGATCCGGATTCGCTGAAGCTCGCCGCCAATGGCGATCTGATCTTCTCCAGCGCAGCCGACGGCGCGATCATCGATATCCAACACCCCGGAACGGCCAGCCAGGCGATTTCGTTCACGCCGATCGCCGGAATCCCGGCGGCCTCCGTCGGCAATGCCGGCCTCGATGATGTGATCAAGCCCAGTGCAACCGCGGGCACGTTCTACATGACCGACACGAAATCGGGGAACGTCTACTCATTCCACGCCAGCGGCCTCAACACCAACGACTACTACGCCGCGGTTGCCAGTCTCGGCGGCTTTGGCCAGGTCGATCCGACCACCGGTGCCTTCACGCCGATCGTTACCGGGCCAAATTTTTCCGCCGCGCACGGCCTGCTCTTCATCCCCGACAAGAATGCGCCGCAGGTGGCGCATGTCGATTCGATCCATACCTTCGCCAGTGCCCCAAACGGGGTGACCGGGCTCGACTCCATCACGATCGCCGGCAAGTACGTGTTCGTGGAGTATGGCAACGGCGTCGACTCGACTGGAGCGGTGCCCGGCGACAGCACGATCATCCAGTATGATCACGCCGGTCATTTCGTGCACGCCTATTCGATCGAGGGATCGGTCGACGGACTGAAGTACAATCCCGAAACCGGACTGGTGTGGGCGTTGCAAAACCAGGACGGCCGTTCCTCGCTGTCGCTGATCGATCCCAACACCCAAACAGTGACGGCTCACTTCAACTACGCCAATCCGTCCACCTCGCGCGGCTATGACGACGTCGTGTTCAAGGGCAACGAGGTGTTCCTGAGCTACACCAACCCGACCGGCAACGGCGATCCGACCATCGTCAAATTGCTGAACGGCACCAGCCCGAAGCCCGGCGACCTGCTCACCACCGCTCCCGTGCTGCTCGACGGTGCGCTCGGCTATGACACCGTTACCGGCAAGATGGAGCTGGTGCCGCAGACCGATCCGGATTCGCTGAAGCTCGCCGCCAACGGCGATCTGATCTTCTCCAGCAACGCCGACGGCGCGATCATCGACATCCAGAATCCCGGCACGTCCAAACAGGCGATTGCCTTCACCCCGATCCAGGGAATTCCCGCAGGCTCGATCGGCAATGCCGGCCTCGACGACGTCATCAAGCCGAACGCGACGTCGGGCACGTTCTACATCTCTGACGCGAAGGACGGCCACGTCCTGTCGGTGCATGTCAGCGACCTCGACCCCAACGCCTACTATGCATCGGTCGGCGCGCTCGGTGCCTTCGGTCAGGTCGACGAGAACACCGGTGCCTTCACCGCGCTGGTCTCGCAGGATAATGCACCGGGCTTCAGCTTCGGCTCGCCCCATGGCGTGGTGTTCGTCCCCGACAAGAACGCGGCGCCGTTTCCGCATATCGACACCGTCAAGACCTTCCAGGCTCCCACCGACGGATCGACCCAGCCGGATTCCGTCACCACCGCGCACGGCTCGACCTTTGTCGAGTACGGCAATGGCGCGGATTCGACCGGCGCCGGCGGATCGAGCACGATCGTCCAGTATGACAAGCACGGCGATATCGAGTTCAGCTACTCGCTGTCAGGATCCGTCGACGGCCTGAAATACAACCCGGTGACGGGCGATATCTGGGCGTTGCAAAACCAGGACGGCAATCCCACCCTGACGCTGATCAACCCGGAGACGCACGCGGTCTCGGCGCCGCTCAGCTATGCCGATTCGTCGGCCAGCCGCGGCTATGACGACGTCGTGTTCAAGGGCGACCAAGTGTTCCTGAGCTTCACCAACCCGGTCAATTCAGGCGATGCGACCGTGGTGCAGCTCCTCAACGGCGATCATCCAACCGGCACGCTGACCACCAAGCCGATCCTCGAATTTGGCGCGACCGGGCTCGACACTGTGACCGGCAAGATGGAGGTCGTCCCGCAAAACGATCCCGACTCGCTGAAGCTCGCGCCAAATGGCGACCTGCTGCTTTCGAGCGGCGACGACGGCACCATCATCGACATCAAGGCCCCCGGAACCACCCATCAATCGGTGTCATTCACGCCGATAGCCGGAGTCGGCGCCAAGGCCGGCCTCGACGACGTCATCGAGCCGGGCGCCAAATCCGGTACCTTCACCCTAACCGATACGGCGACCAACAAAGTCTTTTCGTTCCACGCAACAGGGCTGAACCCCGACGATTTCTATGCCTCGGTTGGGAGCCTGAAGGCGTTCGGTCAGGTTGATCCGCACACCGGCACCTTCACGCCGCTGCTGTCCGCCGACAACGCGCCGGGATTCAACTTCAGTTCGCCGCATGGCGTCAGCTTCACGCCCGATCCGGCCCCGGCGGTTGCGACCGTCGACCATGGCGGCCCATGGGTCAGCGCCGCTGGCGATGGCTTCGCATTTGCTAGCGGCGGCCACACCGACAATGCGGCCAACAACGCCCCGCATGGCTTCTTCGGAGGTCCCTCAACCGCGGATACGCTTGCGCAGCTTGCGTCCGATGCCTCCCAAACGACGCATACCGGCCCTGAGGTGGAGCACGACGTTTCGGCGGTCTATGCCGCGATGGGCATGCACACCTTCCATCTGATCTAGCAGTCGGAAACCTATAACGGGCTGCGAGGGGATGTCACGATCCTCTCGCAGCCCGCTCACTCTGAACGGCTTCCGAGCGCGTCCGCCGGGCGCGTCTGCCGCAAGAACCTCGCGCAGATGAAGCCGAGCACCACCATCACGGCGGCGGCGGAGACCAGCGTCGCGGTCTTGCCGGCGTGTTGCAGGCCGAAGCCATAGGCGATCGGGCCGACGGTCTGGCCCATGAAGAAGAAGAACGAGTGCAGCGACAGCGCGGTGGCGCGCGCCTCGACCGACAGCTCGCTGGCGAACACCTGCAGGCAGCCGTGGATCATGTAGAAGCCAAGACCCATCACCAAGAGGCCAGCCATCTGCAGCTTCCAGTGCGGGCCGAAGGCGACGCCGACGAGTTGGATGCCGACCAGCGTGGCGCCAACGATCATCATGCCCCTCACCCCGATCAACGGCAGCAGGCGCGCCACCGTCAGCGTGTAGAGCAAACCGCCGATCGCAAAGCCCGCGATGACGATGCCCGCGATCGACAGCGAGGTCTCGCCGAGCTCGAACAGGAATGAAGCGATGAAGGGAAACAGCCCGAGCACGCAGCAGCCTTCGATGAACACCGCCGAATAACAGATCCGCGCATTCGGATTGGTGAAGATGGTGCGATAGCCATGGCGAAGCGCCCTCAGGCTGGTGCGCGGCGGTCGGTTCAGCGCGGCGCCGCGGAAGCCGGCCGCAACCGCAAGTGCGACGATGATCACGAGGCCGCCGAGCACTGCGAGCACGCCGCGCCAGCCGAGAAAATCGCCGATCAGGCCGGAGGCCGTGGCGCCGAGCAGATTTCCGGTCATCGAGCCCGCGAGCGTTCGCCCGATCGCCAGCTGCCGCTTGTCAGGGCCGACGAGATCGCTGGTCAGCGACAACGCCACCGGAAACACGCCGCCCGAGCCGATGCCGGCGAGGATGCGGGTCACGAACAGCATCGGAAACGAGGTCGAGAGCGCGCCGAGGATGTTGGCGACGCCGAGCAGGCCGAGGCAGATCGTCATCAGCCGCGCCTTGCCGAACAAATCGGCGGCGGCGCCGATCGCCGGCTGGACCGCGGCAAAGGTGAAGGCGAACACCGCGGCAAAGCTCGCTGCGGTCGCGATGCTGACGCCAAAATCCTCCGCGACATGCGGCAACACCGGATCGAGCGCGCGCACCGACAGGCTCGCCGCGAAGGTCGCCAGTGTGATGACGTTGAGGGCCGGCGGCATGCCGCTCGTTGCGGTCACGTCGCTATCCGCCGGTCAGGCTGCCGTCTTGGCGAGCGCGTCGAACTGCATCAGCCGCTTGACGAGGGATTCGAAGTCGCGGAGCGGCACCATGTTGGGGCCATCGGACGGCGCGTGATCCGGATCAGGATGGGTCTCGATGAACACGCCGGCAACGCCGACCGCGACCGCGGCGCGCGCCAGCACCGGCACGAATTCGCGTTCGCCGCCCGACGAGGTCCCCTTACCGCCCGGCTGCTGCACGGAATGGGTGGCATCGAAGATCACAGGCGCGCCGGTGGTGCGCGAAAGGATCGGGAGCGCGCGCATGTCCGACACCAGCGTGTTGTAGCCGAACGACGCGCCGCGCTCGGTGACCAGCACGTTGGCATTGCCCGCGCCGGTGATCTTGCTGACCACATTGGCCATGTCCCATGGCGCCAGGAACTGGCCCTTCTTGACGTTGACGACCTTGCCGGTCGAAGCAGCCGCAACCAGCAGATCAGTCTGCCGACACAGGAAGGCCGGAATCTGCAGCACGTCGACCGCTTGCGCCGCTTCAGCGCACTGGTCGGGTTCATGCACGTCGGTCAGCACCGGCAGCCCGAGCGAAGAACGGATTTCGGCGAAGATCGGCAGCGCCTGCTTCAGCCCGATGCCGCGCGCGGCCGACGCGCTGGTGCGGTTCGCCTTGTCGAACGAGGTCTTGTACACCAGACCGATCTTGAGCCGGGCCGCGATCTCCTTCAGCGCGGACGCCACTTCAAGCGCATGCGCGCGGCTCTCGAGCTGGCAGGGACCGGCGATGATCGAGATGGGCAAGGCATTGCCGAATTTGGCCGATCCGACGGCAACGATCGGCGCGGCGGCGGCCGCGGAAACCTGATTGGTCAAATGATGCATCCTTTTGCCGGCGACCATGCAATCCCGCGCCGGATGGATCAAGCCATCCGGCACGATGAGGGGGTTGCGCTGACGCCGTGGGTGCGCCGTGCTATCACAATCCTGCCCCAACCGCCCCTATAAGTTGCCGCGGAACGGATTCCCATGAGGAACGAAATGCGCATTTCGCTGATGATTGGAGCTGTGGCCGCCTTGTCGGCGATGTCGAGCCTGGCACACGGCCAGACCAGCAGCCAGCCCGGCGTCGTCACCGGCGGCGCCGCCGGCGTCACGGTCAACGGCAAGCCGGCCGCGCGCAGCGGCGACACCACCAGCAATGGCGGCCCGCTGGTCGAGGGCGTGCCCAACGTGCTGATCAACGGCAAGCCGGCGGTGGTGATGGGCGATCGCACGCATTGCGGCGGCAAGACAACCTCTGGCAGCCACGGCGTCTTCATCAACGGCAAGCCGATGGTCCGCGAGGGCGATCAGACGTCGGGCTGCCCGCAATAGCGCGCATTCGGCCAGCGCGGCAGATCAGCGAGGTTCGCCCGCAGTGCCCGATCAAGCGCGCCGGCTTGCGGCAGCCGGCGTTATCTCATGCGAGCACTCGCCGTCCCGGCAGTTCTTGAAGAATTCGATCATCCATCGTGCCGCGGGTCCCGGCGGCTCGGCAGCCCGGTAGGCCGCGAACATCGGTAGCGGCAGTCCGCCGGGTGGCGCTTCCTCGATCGCGAGTTCGACCAGCCGCCCCGCGGCGATGTCGTTTGCCACGGTGTGATAGGGCATGCCTCCCCATCCGAGGCCATTGAGGAGAAACGCATGCTTGGCGAAGAGATCCGCCAGGCGCCACGTCGACGGGGACATCACGCCGATCTCGCGGCCCTGCGAAAGGGTCGAGCGATCGGTCAGGACGAGTTGCACATGCCGCGCCAGCTCCTCTTTCGGAATGGCTCCCCGATAGGAAGCCAGCGGGTGGTTCGCAGCAGCCACGAACATGAACTTGATGCTGGCCACGCGCTCCTTGACAAGGTCGGGCGGAAGCGACGGCAGCGACCCCACGATCCCGACGCTCACGCGTCCGTCGATCACCGGTTGCACGGCGCCTCCGAGCGCCTCGACATAGAGCCGCAGCGGCGTCGCCGGAAACTGGGCGCGAAATTGCCGGGCAAATTCGGCGACGGCCTCGATCGGCAGAAAGACGTCCACGACCGCGGTCAACTCGGCCTCGAGCCCGCCGGCTATGCCCTTCGCGCGCGCCTTCATGGCGTCGACGCCGCTCATGACCGTCCGCGCGTCCGCCAGCAGGATGACGCCTTCCGTCGTCAGCTTCGGATAACGGCCAGCGCGGTCGAACAAGACGACCCCGAGATGGGCCTCCAGGTTCAGGATTGCCTCACTGACCGCCGATTGGGTCCGGTGCACACGGCGCGCGGCGGCCGAGAAGCTGCCTTCATCGGTGGCGGCCAGGAACATTCGCAGCTGATCGAACGATACGCTTTCAAGCATCGCGCCCTCATATCGGCTGATCCGATGGATAGTATCAGTATATAGTGGCTACCGCCGATATGACCAAATCCTACTTCTGCCCTTGAAAGGCACCTCCTCCTCGCAGCGAGGCGTCTGGAGCAAAGATAGGGAACCTACAAAATGGCACTCGGCACACAAAGATTTCTGCCCGTCCGTGTCGGACGCAACACCCTCGCCAACCGGTTGGTCATGTCACCGATGACCCGAAGCCGCGCGGGACTCGATGGCACGCCGGGCGACCTCGCGGCCGAATACTACGCCCAGCGCGCCAGCGTCGGCCTGATCGTCACCGAAGGCACGCAGCCCTCGGATGACGGCCAGGGCTATCTCGCCACGCCCGGCATCTACACCGCCGCGCACGTCGCCGGCTGGAAGAAGGTGACGAAAGCCGTGCACGACAAAGGTGGCCATATCTACATCCAGCTGATGCATGCAGGACGGATGTCGCACCCCGACAATACGCCGCATCATCGTCAGGGCGTTGCACCGTCCGCCATCGCCCCCGGAGCGCCGATGTTCACGGCGACCGGCATGAAGGACATTCCGGTGCCGCGCGCGCTGTCGATCGAAGAGATCCGCCAGACAGTCGCTGATTTCCGTCATGCGGCGCGCGCCGCCCTCGAGGCTGGTGCTGATGGCGTCGAGATCCACGGCGCGAATGGTTATCTCGTGCAGCAGTTCCTCGCGCCAAGCGCCAACACGCGCACCGACCAATATGGCGGCTCGATCGAGAACCGCGCGCGCTTTGCCATCGAAGTCGCGACCGCGATCGCTGCGGAGATCGGCGCGGACAGGACGGCGATCCGCTTGTCGCCCGGCTCGGAGCTCGGCGGCATCGACGAAGGTCCTGACGGCCCTGCCCTGTATCGCCACCTGGTCGCGGAACTCGACAAGCTTGGCCTTGCCTACCTTCATGTCCTCTACAACGGCGACGAGCGCCTGATGGCCGACCTACGGGCGCTGTGGCAGCGGCCGCTGATCCTGAACCGTCCCGGTCATCCCGCCGCGCAGATCGGCGCCGATCTCGCGTCGGGCCTGGCGGATCTTGAAGCCTATGGACGGTTGGTCCTCGCCAACCCGGATTTCGTCGCGCGGCTGAAGACCGGCGCGCCGATGAACGAAGCCGATCACACCACCTTCTTCGGCGGTACGGCGCGCGGCTATACCGATTATCCGGTGCTGGAGGCAGCCGCGGCGCTTTGATGTCGATCCGTTAGAAAAGGCCTAAGGAAAAGAAAACCTCCGGCAGACCGCCGGAGGTTTTCTCAATTGCACGGGCCGTGGTTCAACCGCGTCACTTCACCGACGAGAACGCGGTCGGCACCAGAAGCTGGTTTTCGATGGTGAGAACGATCTGGCCGTCCTCCTCGGTCTTGGCGCGTGCGGCGATCCATTCCGGATCGGTCGCGAACGCAGTCCACTTCTTCTCGCGCTCGGCGAGCGATTCCCAGGCCAGCAGATAGGTCAGGTCCTGGTTGGATTCGCCGACCAGCGTCGTGAAGAAGCCGGCCTGCCTGATGCCATGCTTGTCCCAGAGCTTCAGCGTGATGGTCTCGAAGCGCTTGAGCAGCGCCGGCAGGCGGCCCGGCAGGCAGCGATAGACGCGGGTCTCGTAGATCATTGGCGATACTCCCAGATCGTGTTCGCGAAAGGCGCGAGTTCTGACAACAAACCCGGGTCAAGTCAAAATCGCCAAGTCAAATTGACGTGGTTCAGCCCCTCGCCGCGAGCATGGCCCGTCCGCAGGCGCCGCACACCTTCACATCAGCTTCACCTCGCCGACAAACTTGGGCGCTTGCAATAATTGCCCGCCCGTCCGCCATCATCTATACAACCCTTAAGTGAAAGAGGTGGCGAATGTATCTCATGAGATCGTTGCGCGCTGGCTTGTTGCTGGTGGCTGCACTCGGATGTCTTTTGGGATGTCATGGCGCCGCGGCCCAACAGGCGACCGATAACGGGCTCAAGGAAGTCCAACTCGGCAAAGATGCGTTTACCCTGGGCGATCCGGTGCCGGCCTGGGTCGAGCAACTACCGATCCCGGAGGTCCCCAAGACCGCATCATTGCCGGTGGTCATCCGTCTTGCTGACAGTCAATACCGGCTTGGAAAAACTTCCGAGCTCTACTTCCGGCGCGCGATGCAGATCAACGATGCCGCAGCGCTGACAGCGGCCGGACGCCTTTCGATCGCATTCGCCCCCGAATATGAGCATGTCCAGCTTCACACGATCCGCATCTATCGCGGACAGGAACAGTTCGATCGGACGCTGACATCCAACATCCGCTTCCTGCAGCGCGAGCAGGATCTCGAGCGCGGCGTCTATAGCGGCCGGGTGACCGCCTCCATCCTGATCGACGATTTGCGCGTCGGCGACACGCTCGAGATCGCCTATACGAGCTCGGGTCAAAATCCGGTGTTCGGCGGCAAGGCCTTCGGCGCGGCGCCGTGGGACCAGAACGCACCAACGTTGCGGCGGCGGGTCATTCTGAACTATCCAACCGACCGATCGATCGCCTGGCGCGTGGTCGGCGACCGGCCGCTGCCTCCTCTCATTCCAGCCGAGTCCGTGCGCAACGGATTTCGGCGCGTCAGCTTCGAGCAGCAGCCATTGCCTGGATTTCCCGGAGAGACGATGGCTCCGCCCGATTTCTTCGGGCTCCGCTTCGTGCAATTCACCGAGTTTGCGAGCTGGAGCGATGTCGCGGCCTGGGCGAGCAACCTGTTCGAGGCAAGCGCGCCAAAGGACGGTGAGTTTCAGGATGTCGTGAAGCGGATCAAGGCGCTGCCGTCCGAGCCGGTCCGAGCCATGGCCGCGCTCGAGTTCGTGCAATCGCAGATCCGGTATTTCTCGGTCGCGCTCGGCGAAAGCTCGCACCGGCCAACCCAACCCGACGAGGTGCTGCGCCGCCGCTACGGCGACTGCAAGGACAAGTCGCTGTTGCTGGTCACCCTGCTCCGCGAGCTCGGCATCACGAGCCGACCCGTGCTGCTGCAGGCCGGACGCCATGGCGGACTGGAGAAAATGCTGCCCAGCCCGCAGTTCTTCGATCATGCCATCGTCGAGGCCACGGTCGGCGGCAAGCCCTATTTCCTCGACCCGACGCGGCTGGGCCAGCATGGCGAGCTCGACCGGGCGGGCCAAGCGCATAGCGGGGTCCAGGTCCTCGTCGCGGCGCGCGAGACCGATGCCGTCTCGCGCGTTCCCGTCGACACCGGCGATGTCGTCGGCAATGAAATCACCGAACGCGCAACGCTGGCCAAGTTCGGCGAAGAGGGTCAACTCGACGTCCGGCGCGTCTGGCGCGGGCTTGGCGCCGAGCAACTCCGTGTCGTGCTTGAACGGGCATCGCGCGAGCAGACCGCCAGGTTCGTCCGGGATGCCCTGGAACGCCGCTATCCCGGCGCGACGCTGGTCGGCGAACCGGTCGTGCAGAACGACACCGTGAAGAACGAGCTCTCGATCACGGCGCATTACCGGATTCCGAAGCTCGCCACGGAGGTGGAAGCGAACTGGGTCGTCAGCTACGCGCTGGATAACATGCAGAATGTCCTGATCGCCTCGCAATCGGCAAACCGCACCATGCCGCTGCGGATTCCAGGCTTCCCGTTCCACGGCAAATACAGTTTCGAGATGAGCTTTCCCGAGCAGGTCAGCGCCAGCATCGACCCGCGCGAGCACACCATCTCCAACAAGTATTTCAACGCCACGGTCACCGAATATTTTCGCGGCAGCAATGCCAGGAAGACCGTCGAGCTGAAAACGCTGCAGCCGTCGGTCGAGCCGGCGGATTACCCTGGCTATGCCGAGGACCTCCGTTCGCTCAACAAGGCGATCGGCGGCGCCTTTGCGGTCAACAAGGCGATGCTCAACAACAATGCCGCCGAGGCGGATATCGCGCACCGTCTGCACGAGCAGCACGAGGAGATCATCAAGAAGACCACCGAGAGCATCGATGGCGGCAAGCTCACCGGCAGCGATCTGGCCAACAGTTATTGCCTGCGCGGCCATGCCAGGGCCGACCTCGACCGCGTTGACGAGGCTCTGCAGGATACCAACACGGCCGTGCGCCTCGCGCCGACCGCCCCGAACATCCTGACGTGCCGCGCCAGCGTCTATTTTCAGTCGGGACAGTTCGACAAGAGCATAACCGACTACTCCAACGCGATCGCGCTGGGCGGTGGCGTCGACGGCCTCGCGTTCCGCTGGCGCGGCGTGTCGCGGGTCTATGCCGGGCGGATGCAGGAGGCCATCGAGGATTTCGCCAAGGCGAGCGAACTCGGCGACCGCGAGGCCCGGCTCTACAGCGACATGTGGCTGGTTGCGACCTACGGCCGCCTCGGCAAGCCGGTCCCCGCCGATATGGTCAAGCGCGCCGCGACTGAGGTTCAAGGTGAATGGCCGCGTGCCGGCCTCGCCATGCTGGCGGGACTGATATCGCCGGACGACGTGCTCAAATCGCTCGAGAAAAAGGCCGGCGACGAGCGCCAGATGGCGCTGGCGGAAGCCTATTTCTATATCGGCCTGCGCAACCTCGCGCTCGGCGACACCACGCAGGCGCAGGTGTTCTTCCAGAAGACGCGCGATATCGGCGTAATCGAGTATGTCGAAAATGACTGCGCTGCGTTCGAGCTCGACCGTCTGAAGAAGCTGGGCGCGACGACGTCAGCCAAGCCAGGTGCGGTCGCCCACTGATCTCGGGACCGAAGAGCGTCCCCAACCATACCCCGATACTGCAGGCTGTGGCGCGGCACCCGCAATGTTGCTGCAATGTTGCTGCCCCTAGAACCAGCGCTTGAAACCCGGATTTGGCGACATGCGGATACTGCTGGTTGAAGACGAGGCCGAAATGGCGGCGGCGCTGTCACAGGCGCTAAAGGGCTACGACATGGTCGTCGATCATGTGCCGACCCTTGCCGAGGCCGAGGAAGCGATTTCCGCCGATGTGCATGGCGCCGTTCTGCTCGACCGCCAGCTCCCCGACGGCGACGGCCTCACGCTGATCCCGAAGCTGCGTGCCAAGGCCGACGGCGTTCCGATCATCGTGCTGACCGCGCGCGGCGACCTCGCCGACCGCATCACCGGCCTCGACAGCGGCGCCGACGATTATCTCGCCAAGCCGTTCGCGGTCGAGGAGCTGTTGGCGCGGCTGCGCGCCGTGCTGCGCCGTCCCGCCGGCGTGCAGTTCGAAATCATCAAGGCCGGCCGCATGGCGTTCGATTGCAGCCATCGCGAGGCCAGCGTCAATGGCCGGCCGCTCGACCTGCCGCGGCGCGAGCTGCTGGTGCTGGAGACGCTGCTGCGCCGGATGGGCCGCACCGTACTGCGCGGGACGCTCGAGGAAGCCGTCTACAATTTCGAGGACGAGATTCAGTCGAACGCGCTCGATGCTCACGTCTCGCGATTGCGGCGCAAGCTCGCCGACTCCGATGCCGGTGTCGAAATCCACAGCATCCGGGGCGTGGGCTACCTGCTGAAGCAGGTGTCATGAGTGACCCCGCCGATCACTACTGCCTGCGCTCGCAACTGAGCTGGCGGCTGGTGACGCTCCAGGCGCTGCTGCTTGCCATGCTGATCGTCTGCTTGATCAGTGCGTTGTGCGCCACCGGTTTCCTGATCGTTCCGCGCGACGAAGATCACGTCATCTCCATCGTGCAGAACGCGATTGCGCGCGATGCGCAGGGCAATCTGGTGTTGCGCTCGACCGCCGACCTCGAGCAGCTTCGCGAGAACACGCCGGACCTCTGGTTCCTGGTGCGCGACCGGCAAGGCCATTCGCTGTCGGAAGGCGCGGTGCCGCCCGAATTCACGAGAATCGGCGATGCGCTCGACCAGATCAGCCAGGCGAGGCTCGGCTGGCAGATGTTCGAGGATGATCCGCGCAAGCCGCCGGCGCGACTGAAGCGCGTCAATTCCGACGCTGGCCCGGTGCAGGTGCTCACAGCCACGCAAGGGCCGACGTCGAGCGTCAAGACAGCCCTCGCCACGACCCTGGCATTCCTTGCCATTGCCCTGCCCGGCCTGTTGCTGATGGCGTGCGCCACTTTCATCGCGACGCCGATGGTGGTGAAGCGCGCGTTCGCCGGCCTCGACACCGCGGCCGACCAGGCGCGCCGGATCGATTTCCGCCAGCGCGGAAGCCGGCTGTCGGCCGACCATTTGCCGCTCGAAGTCGCCCCGCTGGTGAACGCCGTCAACGATGCGCTGACGCGGCTCGACGACGGCTATTCGCGCCATCAGCGCTTCGTCGCGGATGCCGCGCATGAATTGCGCACGCCGATCGCGATCCTCAACACGCGGCTGGAGTCGCTGCCGCCGGGGCCGGAGAAAACCCGGCTGCTCGAGGATTCCGCGCGGCTTGCGACGCTCGCCGAGCAGTTGCTCGACATCCAGCGCTTCGACCAGTGCCGCAACCCGTTCGGGCGCGTCGATCTCGTCGCCGTCGCGCGCAGCGTCGCCGCCGACCTCGCGCCGCTCGCGATCGCGGCCGGATACGAATTGTCGCTCGATACCGCAACCGACCGGGTCGAAACGCTGGGCGACCGCGCTGCGCTCGAGCGCGCGCTGACCAATCTCGTGCAGAACGCCATCCAGCATGGCGGCCGCCGCGGCACCATCACCATCCATGTCGGCAGCGCCGCCACCGTCGACGTCACCGATGAAGGCGACGGCATTCCGAAGGATGAGCGCACCCGGATCTTCGATCCGTTCTATCGGCTTGCGCCGCTCGACCGCGGCGCCGGTCTCGGACTCAACATGGTGCGCGAGATCGCAAGACTGCATGGCGGTCACGTCTCCGTGCTGGACGGCCCGAAGGGCGGCGCGAGCTTCCGTCTCACGTTACCGCCGGCGCCGTTCGCGTCGTAACACACGCAACATCGCGCAATGTTGTCGCAATGCAGGCCCCGCAAAGAAGAGATCGCGCCGCGCTATCGAGTCGAGGCGCTGCGACACCTTGCTGGGAATCCCAATGGCACATGATCTCCTGTCTTTCTTCACGGCGTGGATGGCGGCCCCCGGCCGCGTCGGCGCCATCGCGCCCTCGGGCACAGCGCTCGCCGAACTGATCACGCGCGACATCAGCGCCAAGACCGGCCCGGTGCTGGAGCTCGGTCCTGGAACGGGCGCCTTCACCTATCAGCTGCTGAAGCGCGGCGTGCGCCAGCAGGATCTCACGCTGATCGAATACGGCTCGGATTTCATGCGGCTGTTGCAGCTCCGCTTTCCCGGCGCGCGCGTGCTGTGGATGGACGCCGCACGGCTGGCCTCGGAACGGCTGTACGAGGGCGCGCCGGTCGGCGCTGTCGTCAGCGGACTGCCGCTGCTCAACATGTCGCCGCGCAAGGTGATCTCGATCGTCAACGGCGCATTCAGCTACATGCGTCCCGGCGGCGCGTTCTATCAATTCACCTATGGGATGCGCTGCCCGGTGCCGCGGCCGATCCTCGACCGGCTCAGTCTGCGCGCCACGCTGGTCGATCGCGCCATCCTCAACGTGCCGCCCGCCGCGGTTTACCGGCTGACGCGACGCCCGCAATACAAGCTGATCACGCGCGACGTCACCCCCGCGACCGATGCAGGTGTCTCGCCGATCAAGAAGGAACGCCGGGCCAGCGAGGACTGCGCCGTCGTGTAACGGCGCAGCTGACGGCCGCCTACATCAGCCGGCTCTGCTTCGCTGCCGCCTCGATGAACGACGCAAACAGCGGATGCGGCTCAAAGGGCCGCGACTTCAGCTCGGGGTGGAACTGGACGCCGATGAACCAGGGATGGTCCTCGTATTCGACGATCTCGGGCAGCACGCCGTCGGGCGACATGCCGGAGAAACGCAGGCCGTGCTGCTCCAGGCGATCCTTGTAAGCGGTGTTCACCTCATAGCGATGGCGGTGCCGCTCGGAGATCTCGGTCGCGCCGCCATAGACCTGCGAGACGCGGCTGCCGCGGTTCAGCGCCGCGGGATAGGCCCCGAGCCGCATGGTGCCGCCGAGGTCGCCGCTCTGCGAGCGCTTCTCGAGCTCGTTACCGCGCAGCCACTCCGTCATCAGGCCGACCAGCGGCTCCTTGGTCGGGCCGAACTCGGTCGAGTTGGCCTCCTCGATGCCGACCAGATTGCGCGCCGCCTCGATCACGGCCATCTGCATGCCGAAGCAGATGCCGAAATACGGCACGTCACGCTCGCGCGCGAACTGCGCCGCACGGATCTTGCCCTCGGCGCCGCGCTGGCCGAAGCCGCCGGGCACCAGGATGCCGTTGACGTGCTCGAGGAACGGCGCCGGGTCCTCGTTCTCGAACACCTCGCTCTCGATCCAGTCGAGATTGACCTTCACCTTGTTGGCGATGCCGCCGTGCGAGAGCGCCTCGATCAGCGATTTGTAGGCGTCCTTCATGCCGGTGTACTTGCCGACGATCGCGATCGTCACCGCGCCTTCCGGATTGCGCACGCGCTCGTTGATGACGTTCCAGCTCTGCAGCGCCGGCGGAATCTTCGCCGTGATGCCGAACGCGGCCAGCACCTCGTCGTCGAGGCCGGCGGCGTGATAGGCCTCCGGCACGGCGTAGATGTTGTCGACGTCGCGCGCCTCGATCACGGCGCTCTCGCGCACATTACAGAACAGGCCGAGCTTGCGCCGCTCTTCCTTCGGGATTTCACGGTCGGTACGGCACAGCAGGATGTCCGGCTGGATGCCGATCGAGCGCAGCTCCTTCACCGAATGCTGCGTCGGCTTTGTCTTGAGTTCGCCGGCACTTGGAATGTACGGCAAAAGCGTCAGGTGAATGTAGACGGCGTGATCGCGCGGCAGCTCGTTCTTGAGCTGGCGGATCGCCTCGAAGAACGGCAGGCCCTCGATGTCGCCCACCGTACCGCCGATCTCGACCAGCACGAAATCGTACTCGTCGTTGCCCGAAAGCACGAATTCCTTGATCGCGTTGGTGACGTGCGGGACCACCTGGATGGTGGCGCCGAGATAGTCGCCCCGGCGCTCCTTGGTGATGATGTCCTGGTAGATTCGCCCGGTCGTGATGTTGTCGGCCTTGGTGGCCGGACGACCAGTGAAACGCTCGTAATGGCCGAGATCGAGATCGGTCTCGGCGCCGTCGTCGGTCACGAACACTTCGCCGTGCTGATACGGCGACATCGTTCCGGGATCGAGGTTGAGATAGGGATCGAGCTTGCGAAGGCGGACTTTGTAGCCCCTAGCCTGCAGCAAAGCGCCGAGCGCCGCTGAAGCCAGACCCTTGCCGAGCGAGGAGACCACGCCGCCGGTGATGAATATGTACCGCGCCATGGGACTTTACCTTTAATCCGCTTCCTGCGATTCGCAAAACGAATCGGCCGTTCCCGGCAAACAAACCACCGGGCTGTGGGTTACGTTAAACTGAGAGCGATTTCAGAGCATTAATGAGGGTTTCTGATGCAGGATGCCAGCGCTGCATCCTGCATGGCCACCCTGCTTTATTGCGACCGTGGTGCCTGCGGGCCGCTCGGAGCCTGCTGCCCCTGCTGCTCGTCGGTCTTCTTCAGCGAATCGAGGATGCCGCCGGAGGTCGGTGCATTCATCGGCGTGCCGCCGGCCGGCTGGGTCTGCGCCGGTGCGCCGGTGCCGATGATCGAGCTCGGCTTGCGGTCGTAGCCTGCGTACCAGGACAGGAACAGGCTGGTGAGGAAGAAGCCGGCCGCGAGGATCGCGGTGGTCCGCGACAACAGATTCGCGGTGCCGCGGCTGGACATGAAGCCGGCGCCGCCGCCCATACCAAGGCCGCCGCCTTCGGATTTTTGCAACAGCACGGCGCCGATCATGACGGCGACGATCATGAGATGAATAATGATAACGACAGTCTGCATCGCAAGCCTTCCGTCACAAGCCGCCAAGCGGCCAGACAAACGGCGCTATCGGCTTTGCGGTTTTTCGTGAAGTCGCGCCCTGTTACACGATTGGACCGGGCATTGTCACCCCCGAGATAGTCGCAATGGCTGACATCTCAAGCGGCGGCGATTGCGTCGGTTCGCGCCTTGATCGGAACCGGCCTTTTCCATTATAATAGACATATGGATACTTTGGTAGACGACCTCAGCCAGCGCCTGGCGCAGCGGATCAGGCTCGAGCGGGACGGCCGGGGCTGGTCGCTGGCCGAGCTTGCCGAACGCTCCGGCGTCTCGAAGGCGACGATCAGCAAGATCGAGCGCGCCGAGGTCAGCCCCACCGCGGTGGTGCTGGTGCGCCTCGCCTCGGCCTTCGACCTCACGCTGGCCGGGCTGATGTTGCGCGCCGAGGGCCAGGGCGAGCGGCTGTCGCGCGCCGCCACCCAGCCGATCTGGAGCGATCCGGAAACCGGCTATCTGCGCCGCCAAGTGTTCAGCCGCCCCGATCATCCTGTCGAGCTGGTGCGGGTGGAAATGCCGCCGAAGCAATCCGTGACCTTGCCCGCCTCGTCCTACGCCCATATCCGCCAACTGGTCTGGGTGCTGAGCGGCAGCCTCGTCATCACCGAGGGCGGCGCGCGCTACGTGCTCGCGAGCGGCGATTGCCTCGGCTTCGGCCCGCCCGCTGAGACCACCTTCGCCAACGAAACCAACGCCGGCTGCACCTATGTGGTCGCCCTGGCCCGGAGCTGATGCATGTCGCAGTTCGCCATCAAGCCGCTCGCCGACGAACCTCAGATTCGCAGCGCGCTCGGCGATCTGTTGATTGAGACCGTCGCCAGCGGCGGCTCCGTGAGCTTCATGCATCCACTGTCGCCGGATGACGCCGATGCATTCTGGCAGGATTCGCTCGGTGCCGCCGCGCGCGGCGAGCGAGTGGTGCTCGGCGCGTTCGACGGCGACAAGCTGATCAGCACCGTGACGCTGCAGCTCAAGCTGCCGCCGAACCAGCCGCATCGGGCGGAGATCGCCAAGATGATGACGCGCCTCAGCCACCGCAACCGCGGGGTGGCGACCGCATTGCTACGCGCCGCCGAAGCACTCGCGATCGGGCACGGACGCACGCTGCTGGTGCTCGACACCGCCGTCGATGACGGCGCCGCGCCGCTGTACGAGAAGCAGGGCTTTCGGCTCAGCGGCATCATCCCGGACTACGCACTGAAGCCGCATGGCGGCCTCACCGGGACGATGATTTATTGGAAACGGATCGGGACGGCTGCGGCCGCGTGATTCTGCCTCTCATGACCGGCTGCGGTCTATACCCGTCATTGCGAGGAGCGACAGCGACGAAGCAATCCATCGATCCGCATATGCGGTGGAATGGATTGCTTCGCTTCGCTCGCAATGACGCGGTTTGGGCCGAGGCCGCCTAACAGCCCGCGGCGATCGCCAGGAAATCCGATGCCTTCAGGCTCGCGCCGCCGACCAGCGCGCCGTTGACATTGGCGACGGCCATCAGCTCGGCGGCGTTCGACGGCTTCACCGAGCCGCCATAGAGGATCCTGATCCGGTTTCCCTCGCCCTTGAAGCGATCGGTGAGCTGACCTCGGATAAACCTGTGAACTTCCTCGACATCCTTGGCGGTCGGGGTCAGGCCGGTGCCGATCGCCCAGACCGGCTCATAGGCCACCACCAGATTGGCCGCGGTCGAGCCGTCGGGCAGCGAGCCGGCAAGCTGGGTGCCGCAGACATTGAGCGTCTTGCCGGCGTCGCGCTGCTCGCGCGTCTCGCCGATGCAGACGATCGCGGTCAGCCCGGCGCGCCACACGGCCTCCGCCTTCTGCCGAATCAGAGCGTCGGTCTCACCATGATCGGCGCGCCGCTCGGAGTGGCCGACGATGATGGCGACCGCGCCGAGATCCCTGAACATTTCCGCCGAGAGGTCGCCGGTGTGCGCGCCCGAAGCCTTCGGGTGGCAATCCTGGGCGCCGACGGCGACCTTCGAGCCGCGCGCCTTGTCGGCAAAAGCCCCGACCAATGTCGCCGGCGGACAGACCAGGAGATCGGCCTTCCCGGCGACATCGCCGGCGCCGGCCAGCATCGCCTCGAACTCGGCAAAAGAGGATTTCAGGCCGTTCATTTTCCAGTTGCCGGCGATCAGCGGCCGGATGGCGTCGGTCATGTCGGATTTCCCATCATACTAGCGTGCCCCTGCGCTATCAGAGCCGGGCGGCGACTTCCAGAGCGCGGCTTCGCGCTTGCCGTGCGACGCTTCCGCCCGCGCGCCCGAGGTTGCGGGGGGACACGAGCCACTTTATAAGCGTTTTCAATTCGGTGACGCCCTGCTGCCGGACAAAAAGTCCCGACTTTTGGTCCCACTTGGGCACGATCCGGTTCCCCTCCTGTAAAACAAGTTGGACCCATGCTTCGAGGAATGCGGAAAGCCTCATCAAATTGGCTCGGCAAGACGATTATGGCCGTGGTGATGGGCGTTTTGATCGTCAGTTTCGGAATTTGGGGCATTGCCGACATCTTCAAGGGGTTTGGCCAGTCGACCTTCGCCAAGGTGGGCGGGACCGAGATTTCGGCCGAGCAGTTCCGCCAGATCTACACCGACCGCCTGCAGCAGCTCGGCCGCCAGTTCGGCCGTCCGCTGACCCCGGACCAGGCGCGCGCCTTCGGGATTGACCGCCAGGTGCTGCAGCAGACGCTCGCGGAAGCCGCACTGGACGAGGAAGCGCGCCGCATGGGCCTCAACCAGTCCGATGCCGAGGTGCTGCGCACGATCTACAACGATCCGAACTTCAAGGGCCTCAACGGCCAGTTCGATCCGCAGCGCTTCCAGTCCGTGATCCGCAACTTCGGCTACACCGAGGGCCGCTACATCGCCGAGCAGCGCCGCGTCGGCCTGCGGCGGCAGATCGCCGGCACCATCTCGTCCGGAATCGAGCCGACCAAATCGATAGTCGAGGCGCTGACCCGTTTCCAGAACGAGCAACGCTCGATCGACTTCGTCACGCTCGGCGCCGCGCAAGCCGGCACCATCGATCCGCCCTCGCCCGAGGCGCTCGCCGCCTATTTCGAGGACCACAAGGTCCAGTTCCGCGCGCCCGAGTACCGCAAGATCGCCTTCGTCGCGATCACGCCGGAAGAAATCGGCAAGTGGGAAACCGTGTCCGACGAGGATGCCAAGAAGATCTTCGAGGAGCGCAAGGACCGGCTCAGCACGCCGGAGAAGCGCGAGGTCTCGCAGATCGTGTTTCCGGACGCCGGTGAGGCGCAGGCCGCCCGCGCCCGCATCACTTCGGGCGCCTCGTTCGACGACATCGCCAAGGAGCGCAAGCTCAATCCCGCCGACGTCAATCTCGGTCTGGTCGCGAAGTCTGCGATCCTCGATCCGGCCGTCGGCGACGCCGCCTTCTCCCTGCCCGCAGGCGAAGTCAGCCAGCCGGTCCAGGGCCGCTTCGGCGTGGCGCTGGTCAAGGTCGGCAAGATCGAGCCCGGCGTGACCCCGAACTATGAGAGCCTTGCGCAGCAGGTGAAGAACGAGATCGCGACCGAGCGCGCCCGCGCCAAGGTCGCCGAGCTCCGCGACAAGATGGAAGACGAGCGCGGCGGCGGCTCCAGCGTCGTCGACGCGGCGCAGAAGCTGAAATTGACCGCCGTCACCATCGACGCCGTCGATCGCTCGGGGCGTCTGCCGAATGGCCAGGTCGCGTCGAACATCCCGCGCGGCCTCGACGTGGTGTCGCAGGCCTTCAACAGCGACGTCGGCGTCGACAACGACCCGATCCAGTTCAACAACGGCTATGTCTGGTACGACGTAACAGGCATCACGCCATCGCGCGAGCGCACCCTCGACGAGGTCCGCGACCAGGTCGAGGCCAAGTGGCGCGAGGACCAGATCTCCGCCAAGCTGCGCGCCAAGGCGACCGAGATCGTCCAGAAGCTCGACGGCGGCGCCAAGCTCGCCGACGAGGCCACCGCGGCCGGCGTCAAGGTCGAGACCGCTGCGAACTTCCGCCGCGAGGCCACGCTGCCCAACGTGCCGGCCGGCGTGATCGCGGCCGCATTCCGCACCGCCAAGGACGGCGACGGACAGACCTCGGCGGCCGGCGGCAGCCAGTGGGTGGTGTTCCGCGTCACCGATGTGACGGTGCCCCCGGTCGACTTCGCCTCCAACGAGGTCAAGCAGCTCTCCGAGGCGCTGCGGCGCTCGCTCAGCGACGAGCAGGTCGCGCAATACGTCGCGAAGATCGAGACCGACATCGGTGTGACCGTCAACCAGGCAGCCTTCGCACAGGTGACAGGCGCGAATAATTGAGCATGATCGGGACAGCGCGACGACGCGCTGCGCGGCGATCAAGCTCCAACAACAGACCCTGAGCCAGCGAATGGACGACCTGAAATCGATCATCGGAAAAGTCGCCACCGGCGCCACGCTGACGCGTGAAGAAGCGGCGTCCGCCTTCGACAGCATGATGTCGGGCGAGGCCACGCCCTCGCAGATGGGGGGGCTGTTGATGGCGCTGCGGGTGCGCGGCGAGACCGTCGATGAGATCACCGGCGCGGTGACCGCGATGCGCGGCAAGATGCTGCCGGTCACCGCACCGGCGGAGGCCGTCGACATCGTCGGCACCGGCGGCGACGGCTCGGGCTCGGTCAACGTCTCGACCTGCGCCGCCTTCATCGTGGCCGGCGCCGGCGTACCCGTTGCCAAGCATGGCAACCGCGCGCTGTCATCGCGCTCGGGCGCCGCCGATGTGCTGGCCGCGCTCGGCGTCAAACTCGACCTGACGCCTGCGCAGGTCGGGCGCTGCGTCAAGGAAGCCGGCATCGGCTTCATGTTCGCGCCTTCGCATCATCCGGCCATGAAGAATGTCGGCCCGACCCGGGTCGAACTCGCCACCCGCACCATCTTCAACCTGCTCGGGCCGCTGTCGAACCCGGCCGGCGTCAAGCGGCAGATGGTCGGCGTGTTCTCGCGGCAATGGGTGCAGCCGCTGGCGCAGGTGTTGAAGAACCTCGGCTCCGACAAGGTCTGGGTCGTGCACGGCTCCGACGGCCTCGACGAGATCACCCTCACCGGCCCGACCTTCGTTGCAACCCTTGAGAACGGCGAGATCAGGACGTCAGAGGTGACGCCGGAAGATGCGGGCCTCGGCCGCGTCGGCGGCGAGGCGCTGAAGGGCGGCGATGCCGATGCCAATGCGATCGCGCTGTCCGGCGTGCTTGCCGGCAAGCCGAGCGCCTATCGTGACGTCGCCCTGCTCAACGCGGCCGCCGCGCTGATCGTGGCCGGCCGTGCCAAGGATTTGAAGGAAGGCGTGGCGATCGGCACCCAGTCGCTCGACAGCGGCGCGGCCGCTGCGCGGCTGAAGCATCTGGTCGCGGTTTCCAACGGTTGAGAATTAAGCGATGTCCGACATCCTGACCAAGATCGAGGCTTACAAGCGCGAGGAGATCGCCGCCGCGAAGCGTGCGCGTCCGCTCGCCGACGTCGAGGCGCGGGCGAAGGCGGGCCCAGCCCCGCGCGGCTTCGTCCGTGCGCTGAAGGACAAGCATGCTCGCGGCGACTACGCTCTGATCGCAGAGGTCAAGAAGGCCTCGCCCTCGAAGGGGCTGATCCGGGCCGACTTCGATCCGCCCGTGCTCGCGAAAGCCTATGAGGCCGGCGGCGCGGCGTGCCTGTCGGTGCTGACGGATGCGCCCTCGTTCCAGGGCCATCTCGATTTCATGGTCGCCGCGCGCGCGGCGACCAATCTGCCGGTGCTGCGCAAGGATTTCATGTTCGACACCTACCAGGTGGCGGAGGCGCGCGCCCATGGCGCCGACTGCATCCTGATCATCATGGCCGCACTCGACGACACCGCGGCCGGCGAGATCGAGGACGCCGCGCTTGGCTACGGCATGGACGTGCTGGTCGAGATCCACGACCGCGCCGAGCTCGACCGTGCCCTAAAACTTCGCTCGCCGATGATCGGCGTCAACAACCGCAATCTGCGCACCTTCGAGACCACGCTTGCGACCAGCGAGGCGCTGGCGCCGCTGATCCCCGGCGACCACCTGATGGTCGGCGAGAGCGGCATCTTCACGCCGGAGGATCTCGCCCGCCTCGAGCGCGTCGGAATGTCGACCTTCCTGGTGGGCGAGAGCCTGATGCGCCAGCAGGACGTCACCGCGGCGACCCGTGCCTTGCTGACGCGGCAAGCCACACCGCGCGCTACCGGCACGCGCTGACGCGATGGCGCGGAAGACCAAAGCCAAGGGCAAGGCTAACACCAAGGCCGAACCGTCGGGCTCGGGCACCGCCCTCACCCATATCGACGCCAAGGGCGATGCGCGGATGGTCGACGTCTCGGCCAAGCCTGCGACCGAACGGACCGCGGTCGCCGAAGGCCGCGTCCTGATGAGCAAGGCAACGCTTGCGCTGATCGAGCAAGGCCAGGCAAAGAAAGGCGACGTGCTGGCGACCGCGCGGATATCAGGCATCATGGCGGCGAAGCGAACCTCGGAATTGATCCCGCTTTGCCATCCGCTGGCGCTGACCAAGGTCACGATCGATATCGCAACCGACGACAAGCTGCCCGGCTGCATCGTCCGCGCCAGCGTCAAGGTGACGGGGCCGACCGGCGTCGAGATGGAGGCGCTGACCGCGGTTTCGGTCGCTTGCCTGACGATCTACGACATGGTCAAGGCGGTCGACCGTGGCATCCGGATCGAAGGCATTCACCTCGTCGAGAAGATCGGCGGCAAGTCCGGGCACTATCGCGCGGGCGAGTGATTGCGACCGATGCGCAGCCGACGCCTGATTTGGCTCGTTCCGATCCTGGCGGCGTTTGCCTGGCTGGCATGGATCGCGTGGCGGTGGCAGGCCGAGCGGCAAATCTATGCCGATTCGGAGAGTCCTGCCCTGACGATCACGGCGAAGCATGTCGAAGCGTTGCGCAAACTGCAGTTCGCCTGGAATACGCGGATCGAGAGCGGCGGTCCGGTCGTGGATCCGCTGGCGCCCTATGGCAGCGCGGATATCGTCGCCGACCTCGGCCCGATCATCGGCACGCGCGATCGCATGGCGGTTGCGCGGTTTCATCGCGAGGTCTCGGCGCTGCTGATCCGGGCGCTGCACAATTGCGACCTCGCCGACGGACAGTACAAGCTCGGTCATCTGGACAATGCGACGATGCAACGGCGCCTCCGGCAGGAGCTCGTCGGATTGCCCGACGCGCGCGTTGCAGCCGTCGTAGCCGAACTGCCTCGGCTCGAGCCGGACGGCAGTTTCCACTTCACGAGCCAGCACCTGCGGCTGCTGCACCAATTGAGGTTCGAGTGGCCGGATGGCGATATCATGGGGATCATCGCCGGATCGGGCTATCCCGCGCCGGCGGTCCACTTCAAGCGCCCATTCGGTGACATGACAGCGTTCGAGATCGATATGGCAGCCGTCCTGGGACTGCCACGCCCCGGCAACGATCACGTCGATCCCGTCCTCAATCGTCTCTATTGGGACATGTGGCCGGCGCTCGAGACCTTCGTGGAGCACGTCGAGATCGACCCCGACGCGTCGTCCTGCGCCAGTAGGTAGGTCGCAGACCGTTGCGCGGCAGCGGCTTTCGCGAAGACGCACAACCTTTCGTTAACCAATCTCGCTAACCGCCGCTCCATCTCGTTTGGATACGACTTTCGCGGGCCGGAGGTGCACGAAACCTACTTCCGGGTGAAACGCCTGGGCGATAGCGACACATGAATCCAAACGGCAGCACCTCGTTCAACATCAACTCGGTGATCGGCACCGGTCCGATCCGCTGGTTGATCCTTGGCGGTGCCGCGCTAATGGCCGCGATCGCGATCGGCGCCACCCTGATGGCCGGGAATTTCCGCGAGCGCGCCTTGCACAACAGCGAGCGTGAGCTCGAAAACACCGTGCTGCTGCTGGCGCGGCATTTCGACCAGCAGCTCGACGATCTCGAGGTCGTCCAGCGCGACCTGATCGCGTTCATGCGTGACAACGGGATCGCGACGCCGGAGAACTACAAGCGCCGGATGTCGGCCGCCGACATCCATGCGATGCTCAAGTCCAAGATGGACGCGCTGTCCAATGTCGGCAGCCTCAACGTGTTCGACGCCGACGGCGTGCTGATCAACAGCTCGGGCGCCTGGCCGCTGCCGCAGGTCAGCATCGCCGACCGCAGCTACTTCCAGATCTTCAAATCGAGCCCCTACTCGCCCGAGATGCTGGTCGCGCCGGTGGTCAGCCGCGTCAACGGTGGCTGGACCACCGTCATCGTCCGCAAGGTCACCGGCGCGCATGGCGAATTCCTCGGCGTGGTCGGCCGTGGCATCGAGCCGGCGACCTTCGAGAAATTCCTCTCGACCGTTGCGCTCGGCGAAGGCGCCGCGATCTCGATGCACCATCGCGACGGCACCCTGCTGGCGCGCTATCCCCATGTCGAGGAGATGATCGGGAAGAACTTCCGCACCGGCCCCGCCAATCAGCAGCAGGTGTTCGAGCTGCCGCAGAGCACCTCGCGATTGACCAGCCCGGTCGACGGCAGGGACCGTCTGGTGTCGTCGCGGGCGCTCACCAAATTCCCGATCGTCGTCGTCGCCACGACCACCACGGAAGCGGCGCTCGCCAACTGGCGCGAGCAGATCGGCATGCTGATCGCAGTGACCGCAGCATCGGTGCTGGCGATCGCGATCCTGCTGACGCTCGTGGTGCGCAAGCTGTTGCAGCAGCACCGCACCCAACAGCAGCGCCTGACGCTGGAGAAGCTCCGGCTCGACACCGCCGTCAACAACATGACGCAGGGGCTGTTGCTGTTCGATGCCGCGCAGCGGCTGGTGATCTGCAACAAGCGCTATATCGAGATGTACGGATTATCCGCCGACGTCATCCGGCCCGGCTGCAGCTTCCGCGACGTCATCGTGCATCGCCACCTGACCGGTTCGTTCCAGGGCGACGTCGAGCGCTACGTCAACCTCGTGCTGCGCGACGTCGGCATCCGCAACACCATGGTGATCGCGACGCCCGACGGGCGCTCGATCCAGGTCGTCAACGAGCCGCTGGCCGACGGCGGCTGGCTTGCGACCCACGAGGACGTCACCGAGCGCCGCCGCGCCGAGGAGCGCATCACGCACCTTGCCCACTACGATGCGCTCACCGACCTCCCGAACCGCGCACTGTTCCACGAGGAGATCAAGCGCGAGCTGCCGCATGTCACCCCCGACAGCCAGCTCGCGGTGCTCTATATCGACATCGACGAATTCAAGGGCGTCAACGACTCGCTCGGCCACATGGTCGGCGACGAGCTGCTCAAGTCCGTTGCGCGGACGCTATCCGGCGTGATCGGCGACGGCGATTTCGTCGCGCGGCTCGGCGGCGACGAATTTGCGATCGTGCAGACCGGCGTGAAGAACGAGGTCGAGGTCACCGACCTCGTCGCGCGCATCTACGAGGTGATCCGCTCGCCCTATCAATGCCTCGGCCACCAGGTCACGACCGACGCCAGCATCGGCATTGCGCTGGCGCCGAGGGACGGCACCGATCTCGACCAGATCATGAAGAACGCCGACCTTGCGATGTATGCGGCGAAGTCGGCCGGCCGGCGCGTCTCGCGCTTCTTCGAACCGGCGATGGATGCCGACGCGCGCGCCCGCCGCGAGCTCGAGATGGAGCTGCGGCAGACCATCGCCGCGGGCAGCGGGCTCGAAGTGTATTACCAGCCCTGCGTCGACCTACGCAGCAACGAGATCACCGGCTGCGAGGCGCTGGTGCGCTGGCGCCATCCGGTGCGCGGCATGATTTCGCCGGCCGACTTCGTGCCGATCGCCGAGGAGACCGGCCTGATCAACCAGCTCGGCGAATGGGTGCTGATGACGGCCTGCAAGGAAGCCGTGAACTGGCCCGACCACGTCAAGCTCGCAGTCAACGTCTCACCGGTGCAGTTCCGGACCGGCACGCTGGCGCTCAAGGTGATCGCCGCGCTGGCGGCATCGGGCCTGTCGGCGGGCCGGCTGGAGCTCGAGATCACCGAGGCCGTGCTGATCCGCGATGACGAGACGGCCTTGGCCGCGCTGCACCAGCTCCGCGCCATCGGCATCAGGATCGCGCTCGACGATTTCGGCACCGGCTATTCGTCGCTGAGCTATTTGAAGCGCTTCCCGTTCGACAAGATCAAGATCGACCGCTGCTTCGTCACCGACATCGCCGATCCGCAAGGTTCGGCCGGCATCGTCGAGGCCGTCGTCAACATCGCCGCCGAGCGCAGCATGACCACGACGGCGGAAGGCGTCGAGACCGCACAGCAGCAGCAATTGCTACGCGAGCTCGGCTGCTCGGAGATGCAGGGCTATCTGTTCAGCCCACCGAAGCCGGCCGCCCAGATCCGCGAGCTCTTGGCCGGGCATCGCCGCGGCCCCGCTGCAGGTCCGACCGCCACGCGCCGGCGGAGGCCTGTCGCCGGCGCGGCGTAAGGCTTCTCAGACGTCGGAAGCCTGAAGCGGGCGCCTGTACAATTTCGGAATATTGGAAGAATACCCTGAAATTGCCCGACGTGTCAAATTGCCTGGTCGAGCGCCAGCCACCGCCGGCTACTTTGCATGGGGTTGTTTTCGATATTTTGACGGCGGCGTAGCCCGGATGGCTCCATCCGGGCTACATGGCTCAGGTTCTAGTTCGGCACCGGCCGCTTCTGCGCGGCCTTGTCCGCGTTCTTGGCGTCGGCGTTCACAGTGACGCCACGCAGCTGATTGAACGCCGCGGCCAGCGCCTTGTCGTTCTTCTCGTCCGGCGGCACGTAGGATTGCGAGCCGGTCTGCTCGGCGCCCTCGGCGGAGAGGTGGCCGCGCATCGAGGCCTCGCCCTTGATCTCGGAGCGGGTCTTGAATTCGTCCGGTACGTCCTGCAGCACCTCGATGTCGGGCTTGATGCCAAGCGCCTGGATCGAATGCCCTGACGGGGTGAAATAGCGCGCCGTGGTCAGCGCCAGCGCGCCATTGCCGGCGCCGAGCGGAATGATGGTCTGCACCGAGCCCTTACCGAACGAGCGGGTGCCGATCAGGGTCGCGCGCTTGTGGTCGTGCAGCGCGCCGGCGACGATCTCGGAGGCCGAGGCCGAGCCGCCATTGATCAGCACCACGAGCGGCTTGCCCTTGGTCATGTCGCCGCCATGGGCGGTGAAGCGCTGGGTTTCTTCCGGATTGCGGCCGCGGGTCGAGACCACCTCGCCGCGCTGCATCAGCGTCGAGGTCACCGAGACCGCCTGGTCGAGCAGGCCGCCCGGATTGTTGCGGAGATCGACGACGTAGCCGGCGAGCTTGTCCTGCGGGACTTCCTTCTGGATCTCGCCGATCGCCTTGCGCAGGCCCTCGGTGGTCTGCTCGTTGAACGAGGTGATGCGGATATAACCGATGTCGCCGCCCTCGACGTGATACTTCACCGGGCGGACGCGGATGATCTCTCTGACAATCGAGACCTCGATCGGCTTGTCGGCGTCCTTGCGGACGATCTTCAGCCGGATCGAGCTGTTGGGCGCGCCCTTCATCTTGTTGACGGCCTGGTCGAGCGTCAGGCCCTGGATCTGCTCATCGTCGATCGAGGTGATCACGTCGCCCGACATGATGCCGGCGCGTGAAGCCGGCGTGTCGTCGATCGGCGCCACCACCTTGACGAAGCCGTCCTCCATCGTGACCTCGATGCCGAGCCCGCCGAACTCGCCATGCGTGGTCTCTTGCATCTCCGCCCAGCCCTTCTCGTTCATGTAGCGGGAGTGCGGATCGAGCGAGGAGATCATGCCGTTGATCGCCCCTTCGACGAGCTTGGAGTCCTCGGGCTTCTCGACGTAGTCGGTCTTGATCTTCTCGAACACCTCGCCGAACAGATTGAGCTGCGAATAGGTGTTGTCGGCATGCGCGGCGGCATTGGCGACGGCGAACAAATGCGCCCCCTGCGGCGAGGCCACGAGCAGGGTGAGACACGCTCCCGCAACCGTCCCGAGGAAGAAGCCAACATGTTTGCGCATTATCCGCGATCCTTTTTCGCTATCGGCCGGCAACGTTCCGCAACGTTCGCCTGCCCCACCCCGACGGGGGCACCACACAACGGCTTTTTGGTCGGATCAAGGCCGCCTTGTCACCGGACCATTACGGTCCTGTCACGATGCCCTGGTCAGCTCCAAATCAGCATTTAGTCAGCACCACGTCAGGCTCAAGTCAGCTCCCGGTCGGCCTCTGGCCCAGCCTCCCGCAACCCGTTCTGCCAGGTCGACGGCTGGGTCCCGAATCCGCGCTTGGCCCGCGTGCCCAACCAATAGCCAAACTGTGGAGGAACATGGCGAAATGGCCCTTCAACCCCGAGTTTCAGCGCGGCATCCATCGGCCAGTTGGGGTTATTGAGGATCTCCCGGCCGACCGCGATCAAATCTGCTTGTTTGTCACGCAGGATTTGCTCGGCTTGGTCACCATGGATGATCAGGCCGACCGCCATGGTCATGATATCGGCATTCCGGCGGACATATTCCGCCAGCGGCACCTGATAGTTGTATTTGATCTCCTTGCCGAGGATCGGCGCCATCTCGCTGATTCCCCCCGACGAGCAGTCGATCACATCGACGCCCTTCCCCTTCAGGATCGCCGCCAGCCGCGCGCTCTGCTCCGGACCCCAGCCGGCATTGTCCTCGACCGACAGCCGCACGAACAGTGGCTTGTGATCCGGCCAGTGCGCGCGCACCGCCTCCGTCACCTCGATCAGGAAGCGCATCCGGTTGGCTTCCGAGCCGCCATATTCGTCGCTGCGCTGGTTCGCGCGCGCGGAGAGGAATTCGTGCACGAGATAGCCATGGGCGCCGTGCAGCTCGAGCACCTCGAACCCGGCCTCATGCGCGCGCCGCGCCGCCTGCCCCCAGGCCGCGACGAGGTCCTTCACCTCATGCGTTTCCAGCGCGCGCGGCACCGGCCAGCGCTCGCTATGGGCGATCGCGCTCGGCGCCACCGGCGTCCAGGCATCCCAATCCTCGATCGCGGCGCTGCGTTCGAGCGGACGGTCGCCCTCCCAGGGACGGCTCGCGCGCGCCTTGCGGCCGGAATGGCCGAGCTGGATACCGGCGACTGCGTTCTGCTGCTTGATGAAGCCGACCAGCCGGCTGAGCGGCGCGATGAACTTGTCGTCCCAGATGCCGAGATCGCCGATCGTCCCGCAGCCGCGCCGCTCGACCTTGGTCGATTCGACGATCACGAGGCCCGCGCCGCCGGCTGCGAACTTGCCGGCGTTCATCAGATGCCAGTCGGTCGGAAAGCCCTTCTCGGCTGAATACTGATGCATCGGCGGCACCACGATGCGGTTCTTCAACGTGACGCCGCGGATGGTCATCGGCGAAAACAGCAGCGTGTCGGACATCGCTTCCTCATAGAGGTCGTTACCCGGCGCGCGGGATCGATCTTGTATTTGGTGTCGACGATATACGCATCGCGCGACGGCCGATAGAGGCACGCGGCGCGCGACATCGATCGACGAGCTGCTCTGATCTTATTGCGCCGGCTTCCGGTTCGCCGACACGTCCGTCGGGCAGTCTGCCCCGCATGCGATCGCTTTTTTCTGGTCGGCAACGCGCCAGACCAGCAGCGCGACCAGGACAATGATGGTGACGGTGAGCTTGGCCAACGTGTCGTGATTCAATTTCAGCTCCGAGCAACAATCCGCATAAGCGACAATCACCAACTGCAAACAAAAAGTGGTCCAGCCCATCGGAGGCCGTGCCCGGCCCGTCTACCAGACCCCGCATTCGATCTGGTCACCATCATCGTACGGACCTGGCGCGACCTGCAAGCATTCCGCTCTGCATGGCAGCACGGCACAGCCGGCCGCGGCCATGCTGGAACTTTCTCGTCTGTGTGCCGTTCGGTGGCTGTGCTCTGATCATTGCCCCAGAGGCACACAACACCTTCCGCGGCCCCAGCCGTCACGCTGGGGTCGTAAATCTCTGCAGTTCCAAGCGGTCTGGAATTTTATCGCGAAGAATGCCGCGATCTCCGGGAATCTGTCCGTCCATCGCCTAGCCCATATGGGCTACGTCCTCACGGCGACCGTCAACTCCGCGCGAGCCTTGCTGCGCCGGCGGCGATTGCGTCGTTGAAGCTCCTGTCCCAGAATTTTCCGACCTCGGCGCGCGCGTCAAGCACGCCGAGCTTGAGGAAGGTGTCGGCGACCTTCTGGTGGGTCTCCGGCACGTCAGGGCTCACGCCGGCGAGCGAGAAGTCGTCGCTGCGGCGGGCGAACTGGTCGAGAATGTCCTGCAACGGCAGATGGGTCTCAGCGACCTGCGCAGCCGCATAGAGAGGAAAACTCTTGTTGGCGAACGCATAGGCGCGCTGGATGCGTAGCAAGAGATCGGTCAACGCCGCGTGGCGCAGCGGATCGTCGACCACCTTCGGATTGGCGTAGATCGGGAAATTGCCCGAGAGATAGCCGACGCCGGTCTTGAGCAGCCGGGCGCCCTGCTTTGCGATGGCGAGCTGCCCGTTGTAGCCATAGATCGCCCAGGCATCGAGCTTGCCGGAGGCGAACGCCGAGTAGCCGTCCGACGGCGTCAGATTGATCGCCTCGATATCGCTGAACGCGAGTCCGGCTTCCTCGAGCTGCTTGGCGAGGAAGTAATGTGCCGTGGTCGCGCGCACATAGCCGACGCGCTTTCCCTTGAGATCGACGATCGAATGGATCGGCGCATCCTTCGCCGCCACCGTGACCTGGATGTTGAGATCCTCATGGGTGACGGCGATGAAGCGCACCTTGGCGTTCTGGCGCGCGGCAAACATCGCCGGAATCTCGCTGCCCGAACCGACGTCGAGCGCATCGCCGTTCAATGCCTCGATGTGGAGCACGCCATTGTTGAGCTCCTTCCATTCGATCCTGTAGGGCGTCTTGTCCTCGCCGGCCGCCTGCAGCAGCGGACGCCAGCCGCCCTTGTAATAGGCGACGCGCAGCGTGACACCGCCGAGATCGGCGCCCCCACCCGCCCCGGTTTCTGCGCGCGCGCGGCCCGCAACCAGACCTCCGGCGAGAACGCCGAGCGCAGAACGTCGAGAGAGGAATGGCGTGGTCACCGGCGCAGGCTCCTGATCAGCTGTCACAACTGCCGCAAGCTTAACTGCCGATGTATATGAGACGCTATTTCGTTTTTGGCCGCGCGCGCGAAAAGCCGTTCCAAGGATTGACGGCTTGGCGCGGAAAACCATATCCGACGACGAAACGTAGCCCGGATGAGCGCCGCGACGGCTGTTCTCTCAGTTCACGGTGACGTCCCCGCATGTCGCGGAGCCTGTGATCGGGCGCGTGTTCGCGCGACCCGTTGGCTCATGCGGGCTACTACAGCCGCGCTACTTCGCAACCTCGTACACATCCGGATCGAAGCTCGAGCTCGGATGAGCGAACGCATTGCGCAGCGCCGGCGAGATCGGGACGTTGTAGTTGATGCCGTTCGGCGGAGTCGGCTGCTCCAGCCACTTCTTGTACATGACATCGATCTCCGGGCTCCGGTAGAGCTCGGCCGTGGCGCGGTCGGCGAGCGCCTTGAACGGCGCGTCCTCCCTGCGCAGCATGATTCCGAAGGGCTCGGCCTTCGAGAAGGCCTCCTCGCTGATCATGTAGAGCGCGGGCTGCTTGGATCGTGCGATCGCCACCGCAAGCTGGACATCGTCGAGCGCGTAGGCCTCGGCGCGATCGGTCTCCAGCATCAAAAACGCCTCGGCCTGATCCTTGGCCGGCTGAACGTTGATGCCGAGCTTGCGTTCGGCGTTGACCTTGATGAGCTGCGTGAGGTTCACCGAGCCCGCAACGGCGGTGACCGATTTGCCCTTGAGGTCGTCGATGGTGTTGATGCCGGACGATTTCTTGGCAGCAAAGCGCGTCGCGCTCAGGAAGTGCGAGTTGGTGAAGGTCACCTGCTTCTGGCGCTCGGCGCTGTTGGTGGTCGCCGAGCAATGCAGGTCGATCGTGCCGTTGACCATCAGCGGGATGCGGTTCGACGAGGTCACCGGCAGATAGTCGACCGCGATGTCGGGCATACCCAGCTCCTTCTTCACGGCATCGACGATCTTGAGGCAGATATCGAGCGCGAAGCCGATCGGCCGCTGGTTGTCGTCGAGATAGCTGAAGGGAACGGAGGCCTCCTGAAAGCCCAGCGTGACCTTCCTGGTCTCCTTGATCTTCTGCAGCGTGCCCGACAGCTCTTCGGCTGCCACGGGGCTTGCGGCGAGCGTGAGAGCGAAGAGGACGGCGGGCAAACGCATCGGCGGCTCCTGTGCGGTGATCGGATGGCGGTGATAGCCCACACACAAGCCCGGCGATAGAAGATGATGTGTCTATCAGCTATCGCGCTTTGCGATGGTCCGGATCGCTACTGCTGCGCCGCGCCCGCGAGCAGGCGGTCGCCGACCAGGTGAACCGCGCCGCGGGTCCATGAATAATCTGCGCCCATCCGCAAGCCGCTGTCGCCGCGTGAGACGACCGCACCGCTGCGGGCGTCGCGCACCTGGAAGCCGACCGTATATTCGGTCCGGCTGACCCGCCTGATCACGCCGATCAGCGATTGATCGGCGCCGAGCTGTTGCGCGATCGCCGCTTCGCAGCCGTCACAGTCGCGCAGCGCCCGCGCCTTGACGAGCTCGGCCGTTGCGCCGGCGGTATCGACCAGGCGGTAGCGGCCCGATTGCGCGAGCCGGTCGCGGACACCCCGGGTGACGTCGGCCAGAGTGGCGGCATCCGAGCCGGCAAGGCCGGACGACGGTGCCGCGGAATTATCCTCGAGCTCGAACTCGAACACGGCGAGCCCGATCGCCGCCACGGCGGCGGTCTGCGCCGTCGGCAGCGCCGCGGCGAGCGCGGCGCGCACCTCGCGCGACACGAACATCCGCGCATGGTCCCATGCCTCGTCATTGTCGCCGCGGAACGTGTAGAGCTTTTCGTACAGCACACGGCTCGCGCCGACATCGATGACGGCCACCTTGGCCCACTGCACCAGCGTGCTCATCTTCTGCACGCCGCCGACCACCTTGATTTGGGCTTCGCCTGCGGGCGCCGCTGACGGCACCAAGCGATAGCGCGGCTCGGCGGCGACATCGGCGCGCAGTGCAGCCATGAACGCATCCAGCCGCTTCTGATGCACGGCGGTCTGATCGATCACCTCGCCCGAGGTGTCGATATAGCTGAAATCATCGATGCTGACGCCAAGCGAGGATGCCACGGCGGCGCCCGTTTCGGCGCGCAGCGGACAAGGTCCGGCCAGAAGGCCGATCAACGCGAGGGCGTACACGACGAGGCGGGACTGGCGCATAATCGAGGCCTTTCAGGTGCTGCTGCGGTCGGTTGGGTCGCAGCCTAGGCCGGCTGGCCTCCGCGCCGCAGCGGAGCGCCTCCCGGCCGGTGCCGGGAAAATTTCACGACCGTGGTCCGCCCCCAAAGGCGGCGCTTCTCGATGCTTCCGTTCTGCCGTTTAATGGGCATGACGGCCCTGCCCGCAACCACGCGCCCAAGGTCGTCTGCAGCCTCTGAGGATACGCCGATGTGGAATTGGTCCGGAAGCGATCTGAAGCTGCGGTTGACATTGCGTGTGGCGGCCGTGTCGATGCTCTGCTTTGCAGCGATCTCCGGCTACTTCCTGATCGAGGCCGACCGTTCAGTGCGCGCCAGGATCGCTGCCGTTGCCGATGTCGCCGCCAGGACGCTGGAGTTGCAGCAGAGCAAGATCCAGTGGCTGAACAATCCACGCTCCGATTTCCCCGATCTCGACAGCGTTGCCGCCTCGGTCATGGCGCCCGGCCTGTGCCTCGCGTTTCGCAACAATAACGGCGAGATCAGCCAGCGCTTCTGCGGCGGCACGCAGACCGATACGGCCGCGCCGCCGCAGGCTTTCGCGGCGCTCTATCGCCGCCTGTTCGATCCCGGCCGGGAGACTGTGCGCCCTGTGATTGCGCGCGGCCAGGCGATCGGCGAGGCCGTGGTCTGGGTCGATCCGGCGGTGCTGACGACCGAGGCCTGGCACGACGCCGGCCGGCTGATGGCGGTGCTCATGATCGCGCTGCCGCTGCTCTGCGCCCTGGTCTATGCGGCGCTGTCGCGTGCGCTGCGTCCGACGCGGCTGATCCGCGACGGGCTCGAGCGGATCGCTGCAGGCGACCTCGCCGCGCGCCTGCCGCCGTTCGATCTCGCCGAATTGTCGGCGATCGGCGACGTCTTCAATCAGCTCGCCGAGCGCCTCGCTACTGCGCTTGCCGACCGCAACGCGCTGACGCAGAAACTGATCGTGGTGCAGGACGAGGAACGCCGACATCTGGCGCGCGAGCTGCATGACGAGTTCGGGCAATCGCTGGCCGCGATCCGCGCGCTGGCCGCCTCGGCGCGCCTCACCGCGGCGCAAGATTGCCCGCCTTTGCTCGCCGAATGCGACGGCATCGCACGGACCGCGACCGACATGATGGAGACGTTGCGCGGCGCCCTCTTCAGGTTGCGGCCGCCCGATGTCGACGAACTCGGACTCGCCGCCAGTTTGGAGGGCCTGGTCGCCGGCTGGAACGGCCGCAGCCGGGGGCAGCCGCGGTTCGAGATCGCCATATCGGGATCGTTCGAACGCATCCCCGCCTCCACCGGCGCCAATCTCTATCGCATCGTGCAGGAGGCGCTCACCAACGCAGCCAAGCACGCCGGCGCCACGCGCGTCATGCTGCGGCTTGAGATGCGCGAGGCGGCTTCGACCGGCGGCGACAGCGAAATCGTGCTCGCGATCGACGATGATGGCAGGCCCGGCGATCCCCAGGGCGATCCTCAAGTGAAGTCCGGCATGGGCCTGCTCGGCATGCGCGAGCGGGTCGCCGCGCTCGGCGGGCAGCTGAGCTTCGAGGCGGGGCAGTCCAGCGGCTCATCGCTCCGCGTCAGTGTTCCCGCCGCGGCCGGCCGAGAGGCCGCATTTGTGGAACGCGCGGCATGAGCAATACGGCGCGAACCATCATGCTGGTCGACGACCACGCCGTCGTTCGGGAAGGCTACCGGGCGATGCTGCAGAAGCAGCCGGGCCTCGCCGTCGTGGCCGAGGCCTCCGACGGCGTCGAGGCCTACCGCCTTTACAAGGAGACCGGGCCCGACCTCGTCATCATGGACCTGTCGATGCCCGGCATCGGCGGCATCGAGGCCATCCGGCGCCTCAGGCAGTGGGACAAGCGCGCAAAGATCCTGGTGTTCACCATGCACCAGAACGCGGCGTTTGCCGTGCAAGCGATCCGCGCCGGCGCGAGCGGCTATGTCACCAAGACCAGCCCGCCGGAGACGCTGGTGCATGCCGTGATGGATGCGCTGTCCGGCAAGATCGCGATCAGTCCGGATATCGACCACGAACTCGCGCTCAGCCACCTCGCCGGCGAGCGCGCAGCCGCCGACCTCCTGACTGCGCGGGAATTCGAGGTGCTGCGCATGCTGCTCGCGGAGAAGACCACCGACGAGATCGCCGAGACGCTGCACCTCAGCCCCAAGACGGTCGCGAACTTGCATTCCCTGATCAAGGACAAGCTCGGCGTTGGCACGGACATCGAGTTGGTCCGCCTCGCGCTGCGGCAGGGCATCCTCACGCAGATCGATCTGGGCGAACGGTGAGCCCGCATCGCCGAACGACTGAGGCTGCGCCACGACCGTTCCCGCCTTGCGGGCAGGTTGACGAGACCGGACAGACAATCCAGAATAGCAACATGCGCAACATCTGTTCCATGTCTTTGACCACCGCGACGACCAGCCTTGGCGGGTCGTCTCCTGGTCGCATGCGGTAACAGACTGCACAACCAGACAAGGCCCCGCCGGCGACGGACGGGGCTTTTTTCATGCGCAAAACTCGTCCGCGCTGCTTCCAATCAGGAGAGCATGCTATGGACGATCTCGATCACAGAAGCCTCGGAACGCGTCTCGATCTTTGGCACATCCAGGAGGATGCGCCAGGGATGGTGTTCTGGCATCCGCGTGGCAACACGCTTTATCGTGTCCTGGAGGACTACATCCGCCGCAAAATGCGCCGGTTGGGCTATGCAGAGGTGCGAACGCCCCAGCTGCTGCCCCGCGAGGTTTGGATTCAAAGCGGCCATTGGGAGAAATTCGGCGCGCACATGTTCGGCTTTGCCGACGGCGAGCGCGCAATGGCACTCAAGCCGATGTCCTGTCCCTGCCACGTCCAGATCTTCAACAAGCGCCTGCGCTCCTGGCGCGACCTGCCGCTGCGCTACGCCGAGTTCGGCATCTGCCACCGCGATGAGCCGTCAGGCTCCCTGCACGGGCTGATGCGCACGCGCGGCTTCGAGCAGGACGACGCCCATGTGTTCTGCCGCGAGCAGGACGTGCCCAATGAAGTCGCCCGCTTCGTTGCGCTGCTGTCGGAAGTCTATGCCGAGTTCGGCTTCCCGGCGCCTGAGGTGTCGCTCTCCACCCGGCCGGCTGCGCGCGCAGGTTCAGACGAATTATGGGATTGGGCGGAAACGACCCTTGCCGCGGCCGCGCGCCCATGCGGCCTGTCGTACACGATCCAGCCCGGCGAAGGCGCCTTCTACGGGCCCAAGCTGGAGTTTGCGCTGCGCGATCGGCTGGGCCGATCCTGGCAATGCGGAACGGTTCAGCTCGACAGCGTTCTGCCGGGCTGTCTCGACGCGTCGTATGTCGGACCGGACGGCAATCGCGCGATCCCGGTAATGATCCACCATGCAGTGTTCGGTTCGATCGGTCGCTTCATCGCGATGCTGCTTGAACATCACGCCGGCGCGCTGCCGTTCTGGCTGTCGCCCGACCAGGTTGCGGTCGCGCCGATCTCGCGTGATCATTACGATTACGCGGTCAAGGTTCTCGATGCACTCGAAGCTCAAGGCATCAGAGGCGTTCTGTTCGCCGGCGCCGACACGCTGTCGCGACGGATCGTTGCCGCGCATGAGGCGAGTATTCCTGTGGTGGCCGTCGTCGGGCAGCGTGAAGCGCAACAGGGCACCGTGAGCCTCCGCGAGCGCGTCGGGGCCGTTTCTGTTTTGCCGTTGGCTGACGCGGTCCGGGCGCTTCGACGGCGTGCTCGTCCGGGCCAGAACGCCGAGTGAACTCGCTGCGCGTTGTCCGCTGTGCCGGGAGCTCCGCGGCCCAAACAAAGGGCCCCAGCGAGGGGGTACACGCTGAGGCCAGAGCAACTTGGTCACGCGATCCTAGACCTCGCCACGGCACTTTGCTTTGCTCCTTCGGAGTACCGGACTCATACGGAGCCGAAGACTGAACCTTATTGCTCTCTCGCGCGTATCCATGACGTCAGGATTTTGCCATTCTTCCTGGGGCTAGAACCAACGCCGCCCGTCGTATTTCAATGCGGGCGGCGTTGTGCGTTTCCGGCCTGCAACGAGACGCGACCCTGGCGTGCCGACGCAGCTGGATATTGATGAGAGTTCCCGACAGGAACCGGAACGGATATCAGCCGACGTGAGTTGGACAGCATGATCTTGAAGGATGGAGCGTCATCACAGTGAGCCGAAAAACCCTGCAGGCACGTTCAGAGCAGGCGCTCGTCGTCGTCATCCTCAGCACCGGCGCGCTGATCGCCTACCTCGGCCTAGCGCTTTCCAGGATATGAGAGGTCTGCCCGGCGGCCAAGTCGCTGCGCATCGAAAGCCCGTAAGGCCCAATCACTGATTTGCCCGCCGGTGCAAACCTCCACCGCAAAAATATTTCGCTTTATCGGAAGTCAAACTCATCGCTCAGGGCCCATGGGCGATGACACCACGCAGTGACGGCGCGTCGCATCGCGCGAGAACCGTCCTCATCGTCGTCCTGGCGAAAGCCAGGACCCATTACCCCAAGTGCCCATTGTTGCGCGACGCTGGGGCCGCGATCCCGTTCATCACCGAACGCGGTGGTTATGGGTCCTGGCTTTCGCCAGGACGACTATTGGGGAGATCTCGAGTTCGTCTCTATCACCGTCACCCGGAGGAGCGCGGAATTGAAAGTTTGGCCGTGGCCGTGAGCCTGCTTTCGCAGGGACGACACCCCGCCGCCATCGTCGCATGCCTGCCGCACAAATCGAGGACATTGCCGCCCGCCCGCAATTCTCGTACACGGTTTCACGCAATGACCTCGCAACTCTCTCCCGATTCCGTCGACGTGCTGCTGTTCGATATCGGCCGCGTCGTGCTCGACATCAACTTCGAGAAGGTGATGGCGCACTGGGCGCAGCATGCCGGCTGCGCTCCGGCCGACCTCGCCACGCGCTTTGTCGTCGACGACAGCTTCAAGCATCACGAGATCGGCCGGATCGACGACGCGGCGTTCTTCGCAAACCTGCGCCGGACGCTCGGCATCGACATCACCGATGCGCAGTTCCTCGAAGGCTGGAATGCGATCTTCACCGGCGAGATGCCGGGGATCGCCCCCCTGCTCGCGACCGCCGCGAAGCGGATGCCGCTCTACGCCTTCTCCAACACCAATCCGGCCCATGTCGCGCATTTCTCGGTCATCCATGCCGAGCTGCTGAGCCATTTCCGCAACGTCTTCCTGTCCTCGACGATCGGCTTTCGGAAACCCGACGCCGAAGCCTACGATCATGTGGTAAAAGCCATCGGCGTGCCGGCGTCGCGGATCCTGTTCTTCGACGACCTGGCCGCTAATATCGAAGGCGCGCGGGCGCGCGGCCTTCATGCCATCCACGTGACATCGACGGATGACGTGGCGAGGGCTCTGACCGCACTTGGTATGTGATTAGGAATTGAGGAGCTCTGAGCGTGGCCCTGATGCCGGTTGCCGATGCCCTGTCCGCCGTCCTCGCCGATGCCGACCCGCTGCCGGAGGAGATGGTCGCGCTCGATGCCGCCTACCACCGCACCCTGGCGCGCGACCTCGCCGCCCGGCGCACCCAGCCGCCGCAGCCGATGTCGGCGATGGACGGCTACGCCGTGCGCGCGGCCGACGCTGGTGATCTGAAGGCCCGGCTCAAAGTGATCGGCGAAGTCGCCGCCGGCCGGCCGTTCGAGCGCCCGGTCGGCGCCGGCGAAGCGGTGCGGATCTTCACCGGCGGTGTGATCCCCCACGGCGCCGACGCCGTCATCATCCAGGAAGACACCGCGGTCGACGGCGACCACATCACGATCACCGAGCCAGCTGCCGCCGGACGGCACATCCGCCCCGCCGGCGTCGATTTCCGTGAGGGCGACGTGCTGCTCGCCGCCGGCAGCCGCCTCTCCGACCGCGCGCTGTCGCTGGCGGCCGCCATGAACTATCCGGACCTCGCGGTGCACCGCCGCCCGAAGGTCGCGGTGCTGGCGACTGGCGACGAGCTGGTGATGCCGGGCTCGCAGCCCGGCCCGGGCCAGATCGTCTATTCCAACGGCTACGCGCTGGGGGCGCTGGTGCGCGCCGAGGGCGCCGAGACCGTCGATCTCGGGGTTGCCGCCGACACGGTGGAAGCGACCACCGCCGGCATCCGCCGGGCCCGCGAGACCGGCGCCGACATCCTGATCACGACCGGCGGCGCCTCGGTCGGCGACCACGACCTGGTCAAGCAGTCGCTGGAGGCCGAGGGCGTCGAGATGACGTTCTGGCGGATCGCGATGCGGCCCGGCAAGCCGATGATGCATGGCCGGCTCGGCGCGATGCGGGTGATCGGCCTGCCCGGTAATCCGGTATCCTCCTATATCTGCGCCTTCCTGTTTCTGGTGCCGTTGATTCGGGCGCTGAGCGGCCGAAAAGCCGTCCATCATGTCCGCGCGAGCGCCCTGCTCGGCCGCGACCTCGCCGCCAACGACCAGCGCGAGGACTATCTGCGCGCACGCCTCGAAGAGCGCGAGGACGGCACGCTGATCGCAACGCCTGTCATGCAGCAGGACTCGTCGTTGCTCGGGAATCTCGCTGCGGCACGGGCACTTCTCGTGCGTCCGCCGTTTGCGCCTGCCGCCGTCAAAGGCAGCGAATGCGAGATCCTGACGCTGCCCGAGTGAGGCTCTCACGGCCCGCCGACTGCGCGTTGCCGGTTACATTCACCGGAAATTAAGTGGTTGCGGAACACATATCGAACATATAGTGTCCGTTCATGATTTGTTTCGAGTACTGGTGTCTACAATTGGGAGGCCGCGAGGGAGCGCTCGTCATGAGCACCGTGCTCCTGAGGTCAGGCCCCGCCTGAAAGTCTCGGAATCGAACGACGCTATCAACCGGGGGAATACTCGAGATGCTCACGCGCAAACAGTACGAACTTCTGCGTTTCATCAATGAACGCCTGAAAGAGGCCGGCGTACCGCCCTCCTTCGACGAGATGAAGGATGCGCTCGACCTGCGCTCGAAGTCCGGTATCCACCGCCTGATCACTGCGCTGGAGGAGCGCGGCTTCATCCGCCGCCTGCCCAACCGCGCCCGCGCCATCGAGGTCATCAAGCTGCCCGAGCTCTCGGCCGGCGGCGGCAACGGCCGCCGCGGCTTCACGCCGAGCGTCATCGAAGGCACCCTCGGCAAGCGCACCAGCACACCGCCGATCGCCGAGGACGACGGCAACCGTCCGGTCGCGGTCCCCGTGATGGGCCGGATCGCCGCCGGTACGCCGATCGAGGCGCTCCAGACCCGCAGCCACACCATCAGCGTGCCGCCCGACATGCTCGGCGCCGGCGAGCACTATGCGCTGGAAGTGCGCGGCGACTCGATGGTCGACGCCGGCATCCTCGACGGCGACATGGCGCTGATCCAGCGCAACGACGTCGCCAACACCGGCGACATCGTGGTGGCGCTGATCGACGAGGAGGAAGCCACCCTGAAGCGCTTCCGCCGCCGCGGCGCGTCGATCGCGCTGGAGCCGGCCAACACCGCCTATGAAGTGCGCATCCTGCCGCCGAACCGGGTCCGCATCCAGGGCAAGCTGATCGGCCTCTACCGCAAATACTGAATTTCAAATACTTGCGGCGGCAGGGAACGAGCAACACATCGGATCGTTCCTTGAATGATAGCGTAACGTGCTGTTTGCCCGATGCGCTCCGATACCTCTCACGCAGCGTCGCGTGTTTGTGATTGGGGCGTTCGGCCGCCAGTCGTACAATCGCCCAGAAACGAGGAGACACTCGTTCGCTATCGTCCACTCTGGTAGAGGCCCTATGCCTCAAGGAGAGGCACGGGTCGCTACCCTCGAACAGAGGAGCCATCCGATGTGTGACTATAGTCTGCACGCCGTGGCGTCGCGCCCCGCCATTGTTGGAGAGACGCTGATCACCACGACTTTCCGCGGCACGTCGACCCGCGGCTTTGCTTCGGAGAACGATCCCACTGTCGCGGTCTGCATGCTGCCGGGCACCGAGCTCGCCTTCACCGAGAACGTTCGCTACGACAGCCGCTGGATCTGGACCAAGACGATGAACTTCCGCGTCGGCGTGTTCAACGAAGTCGAGCCCGACGTTCCCGATCGCCATCATGACGCGGTCGAATTCCCCGACGGCAGCCATGTGCTGGTGACCCAGCTCGTCGAGGGACAACGCGTCAGCGTGCTGCAATTGCCGGCACTACATCCGCCGGTCGAGCAGAAGCCGAAGGTTGTGGAGCGGCGGCCATCCGCATTTGCGTCGCTGTTTTTGGGTTGAACGCATCGTCGCCGCGGAATGAGCTGTCCGGCGGCGAGTGACCTAAGCGATTTCGAGCGACCCCGGACGCAGGGTTCCGGGGCGCAGCTGGAGAATTGCGTCGGCGCGCGCCTTGGCGCATCATCGGGCACGGAGGACGTGCGTGGTGGTCGACAAGGTCACATGGCAAAAGGCTGGACGCGTCACGGAGCCGGGCCGCTACATGTTCCGGTTCGGCTGGCTGACGGTGACGGCTGACGACCTGAAGGTCTGGGAGCAGTTTCCCGAGGCTTCCTTCACCCTCGTCAAGAAGCCCGACGCCGGCCCCGACTCCGACGAATACCATCTCGGCCTGTTTGAATTGCCGACCGGCCCCTCGCCCGACAACCGCTAATCCTCGCCCTGCAGATCGGTCTCGGCCGGCGTCGCGTCGACCGCGGGCCGCTGCGCCGTCGCGGGCGTGCGTAGCGTGGTCTCGCTCTCGCGATCGCCGGGAACCGCCGGCGACCACGGCCGGTCGATCCCGCCGGGCTTGACCGCATCGATGGCGTAGCCGTCCCTGATGCGCCGCAGCACCAGCGCGCCGTGGCGCCGCAACCGCTCCGCATCGATCACCGAGGCCGCGCAGCCCCGCGGCGCCGGCCGCGCGGTCACGATCAGCGCCGCCCGCTCGCAATCATCAGTCAGCGCCTCGGGCCTTGTCGCCAGCGCGACGAAGGCGCCGCCGGGACCTTGCGTCACGCAGCCGCTCGGATCGCAGGAGACGCCCTCGCCGAGCGACGCGTCCGTGGCGGTCCGCGCATCGGCGTCGGCCGCCAGCCACTCCTTGACGAGGAAGGCGTCCTTCGCACTGTGCATCAGATGCAGCCGCCCGTCGCCGCCCCGTACCGCGACGTTGCGGCCGTCGGCGGAGACCAGCACGTCCGGCTGCGGCACTAGGATCGCCCAGACCGAGGCGACCACCAGTAGCACCGCACCCGACCAGCGCAGCGGCGTGCGCAACAGCCCGAGCAGGATGAGGCCGGCGCTTGCCACGATCATCGGCCCGACCCCGAACGCCGCCATCCGGCCGACCGCGCCGGGTAGCGCCGCGACCCATTGTGTCACCAGGATCATCCAGTCGATGCCAAACCCCATGATCGCCCAGAACACGCCGTCGAAGCCGAACGGCATGGCGAGGAGCCCGAGCAGGCCGGCCGGCATCACGACCGCCGACACCACGGGCATCGCCGCGAGGTTCGCCAGCAGCCCGTAGGGCGTGACGCGGTGGAAATGGAACGCGGCGTAGGGCGTCGTCGCGAGCCCCGCCACCAGCGAGGCCAACATCAGCATCGTGAGCTCACGCCCGCCCCACAGCGCGACCCGCGCGGTCGCCGAATGATCGGGCGACGCCAGCAGGTTCGGCAGCCCGATCTGCACCAGCGCCACCAGCCCGAGCGTCGCCGCAAACGACATCTGGAAGCTCGTTTTCGAAGTCAAATATCGTTCGTTAATTCAACAGCTTAGATAGCTTTCTTAATACCACTCCGGGACTTCCTCCGGGACTTTGCAAGCCGCTCGACGGCTACAGCAACATCCTCATCCAGCACATGCGCATAGCGCAGCGTGCTTTTGATGTCCCGGTGATTGAGCGCCTTTTGAACCAGCTTGAGGTTTCCGCTGTCGCGTAGAAGCTTACTGCCGAAATCGTGCCTGAAGTCATGGAAGCGGAAGTTTGCGAGCCCAGAGAGCGCCCGCATCCGCTGCCAAGCTGATTTGGCTCCGTTATAAGACAGAGCGTAGCGCTGCCCCCTCACCCGACCCAGCTTCTTATTGCCGTAAACTGCCACGTAGGTGAAGCAGAACTCCGGGTGTTGTCCCTGCAACGGGTACAGGATCTCACGCACCGCCGCCGTGATCGGAAACACCACCCGCCTGCGGCCCTTGCCGAGGCGCACAATCTGCTTAGCGCCGAAGTCCACTTCCTCCCAACGCAGGGTGACGCACTCCTTCAGCCGCATGCCGCTAGCCCGCACGAAGTCGAAGAACGGGCCGTAATCGTCGCGCATGGCCTGGTCGAGTGCGTCGGCTTCCTCGAGCTTTAGTTCGCGTACACGCTCCTCTGGCTCGTCCAGCAACAGGTCTTCCCAATCCGGCTCGTTCTCGAATACCGCCTTCTCGGACTTAGCGAAGGCGAACAGTCGCTGTAGCACCTTAGTAGCCGACCGGTTCACGGTGGCGTTGGAGACCAGTGGTAATGCCCGCTCCGCTTCCTTGGTCCGCTTGCCGCGCCGCTTGACGCGCTGCCCGCGCCGCCACGCCACCATGTCTTTGGCGGCCTGGTTGTCGATCTCGGTCAGCGGCTTCGATGGCCCGAAGTATTCGACCAGACGCGCCAGGTTGGTCTCAGTGGCCTTCGGCTCCGAATCGTATTGAGCGCTATGGTTCCAGAGACGGGCGGCGACGTCGTCGATAGCCAACGACGCCTTGGCGCGCGCCGTTGCCTTCATCAGCGCCTTGGCCTTCTCTAGTTCTGCAGCTTCGAACCTTTCAGCATCGCGTCGCGTCGTGCATTTCGTGCTGCCAGAAAACCGATTGCCGGCGTGTTGGAAGTCGTACTGATAGTACGGCGAACGCTTGTCCCGGTATACTGACACGGTACTTCTCTCCTGGTGCGACGCGCTTCAAACTCGTTGATAAATTCTTCCTTGTAGCGGCGTCGCGGACGCTTCTTGCCTCGGCCGACGTTGATGTAAGCGATCTCACCATCCTTGGTGAGCGCGCTCAATTGGTCGTTGGTGATGTTGAGCCTCAAAGCCGCCTGCTCGGGCGTGAGCAAGCGGCTGTTGTCGTTGGCGGGATCGGGCAAGAGCGTGCCCCTAAGAAAATTGCTCTTCGTACCTCGCCGGCTGGCAGCCGACGCTCCGAGGCGGATGGTTGGTCGCTGAGGCGACTCAAATCACCGTAGCGAATTATACCGTACCCGCTCGGGCCAACCCGCTAGCCGGCGCCCAGCAGGATGATCTCGTCATTCGAAGTCCGCGCGGCCCATGCGGCGCGTGCGTATTCGAGTCGTGCCGAGCCGTCAGGGTCGTGGAGCGCGGCCCACGCGCCAAACTCGGAGGCCCCATTGAGAAGCATGTGGAGGCCGCCGTCACGGATAACCGGGTCGCAGCCCTCGGCACGCAGGCCGGTATAGTAGGTGCCCGCGAAAAAAGGCGTGGATGGATCAACGCCCGCGCTAGCATTAAGATTCAGATGAGACATTGCTATTCCCCTGTCGAACCGGCTCATTTGACCGGCCCCAAAACTGTGGTACCAGAGATTCCATGAAACGTCAAACCTTGGTACCAAAGAAAAAACGCGGGCCACCGGCCACCGGCCAAGGCACCCAGATTCAGGTGCGTCTGCAGCCCGACGATCTGACGGCGGTCGATGACTGGATAGCAAAGCAAGACACCGCTCAAACGAGGCCGGAAGCAATCCGGACGCTGATGCGGCAGGCGCTGCGCAGCAAGACCAAAGGTTGAGGTTATGAAAGGATGGCAGCAGCGAAACGCGTCATCGTCGGCGAGAAAATTAATCACCTCATTCAGATAGAAGACTGGGATTGGAATTACAGTCTATCGGTCGAGGCAGGTGATCACCACGAGTACCGCCCTATAGAGATCAAAGGAAAGCTCATGCTCCCCGCCAACATCAAGGCGACTTCGGTGCGGGCTCTTCTCCATCCAGTGATCAGGCCCAGTTGGAAGAAGAGGGTCAAGAACGTTGGTGGCGTTCTCTATCGCGGCAAGGACTATACGGCCTATCTTGACGTGGCGCCCGACGCTATCTCGCCGTTACTCCAAATGCTGATCGCGGGAAAATATAGATATCTAACAATGCGGGTTCTGAAGAGTGGTACTGGAAGGGCACAAGTTGAAAACTACAGACTTTCCTCCACCGTGGACGACGATGCGCTATGACGGTGCAGGTGCTTGATACAGACGGCATCCGCGATTTCGCCGCTCAATTTCGGGCAGCGTTAGACCAGCTAGACCGTGGCGATTTCCGTGAACAAGAGAAGCGAACGATACCTCTCTAAAAGAGCTGAGAGGCGTAAAGCAGCTCAAGCAAAACGCGCACAATTGCCAGCCTCGTCAGAAAGCATGGCAAAAGAACGCGCGCCCTGGAGACGGCGGGCAATCAAGTTTATTGTCGGGACAGCAATCGTTGGAACGATCGGATTTGTTGCGTCTGTGTACCAGATCGCAGGTGGACCACCGTGGCCCGTCGCCCCGACTTTCGTCCCCGGCTTCCCTTCTTCCGGCAATGCGTTTGACGTGCCTTTCTCCGTAACCAACAAGAGCGCGCTCTTTTCACTCGATCATTTGAAAATCACCTGCAGACTGGAGAATGTCAGCACCGATACCAATGTCAAAATTGCGCAACTTCCGATAACAGCATCGGACGGCGAAGCTTCGCTACGGCCCCTGCAGTCGGCGAGCTACGGCTGCCCCTTTCCAAATATGTTCAAGTTCCCCGAAGGGAGCAAACTGACGGCAGCGACAATCATCTTCATCACGAACTACGACACTCTCTGGGTGCATACCCAATCAGAATCCGATCCATTCTCACTGAATACAAAAACTAATCCGCCACAATGGACGACCGGAAAGACAATTCAGTAATCCCGTTAATAGCCCCCGATCCACTCCAAAGACTAGTTGCTCCACCCAATCCCATCGATCTACAGTTGCGACTGGCTTGGGGGATTTAATGAAACTGTTTAAACGCAAAGATGCGTGGGAACGAACTTTTCGGCTCAGAAGCAACCACGGCGCTTCAAAAGGATTTCTTGCCGTACTGTTTTGGCTCTGGGGCGTCATCGGACTGCTGTTCAACGCGGGCACGCTGTTCGGTCTCACCGGCAATATTGGCGTCGGAACGTCAGCCTATCTGACAGCAACGTGTCTCGTCTGGATTGGCGGAATGGTGCTGTTTGGTATAGGCGCCCTGCTCGCTCATACCGATTTTGACGGTGAGCGGCCGATGGAAGCAGATTACGGCGACGTTCGGGTGGCGAGGTAGTCAATCGATTCGCGGAAGAGGCTATGGCGAAACTGAGGCGTTACGGACAATGTCACCTGTGCGGGTGCAGCGGTCCGCTCAGCTTTGAGCATATCCCGCCTGAGGCCGCATTTAATGATCAGAAGGTTCTGCTGTCGGACATCGAAAAAGTTCTAGCTGGAGACATGCTCGAGCATCTCGACAATCCGAAGGGCAGGACACAGCAACGCGGGGCTGGCGCGTATACTCTTTGCGAGCAGTGCAATAGCAAAACAGGTGGCTGGTACGGCAAACCTTATGTGGCATTCGCCCGACAGCTGTTTCCTTATTGCTGGATGCCGCCCGACCGTGTCGGGATTATCCCGTGCACGATAAAGCCGCTCAACGTTTATAAGCAGATATTGGTGATGTTCTGCAGCGCTTCCCCGCCAGCTGTTACGCAGAAGAATCCCGAATTAGTGCGCTATCTTCTGAACCCGGAATCGCGAGATTCCGGACAAGAGCGGATATATCTAGGGCTCTACGATCTGAGGAATTCCAAAGCCACTCGGCAATCTGGCTTGACCGGCAGAATCAATGGTCATGGCATTCAACTTTTTTCAGAGATATCATTTCCGCCCTTCAATCTGGTTTGTTCGACCTCTGGGGACAACCCGGATCCGGGTCTCACCGAAATTACCTGGTTCAAGGAATTCGCATATGGCGAGTCGGCAGACATATCGTTGACACTTCGAAATCTGGCGGTGAATAGCGTTTTTCCTGCGGACTATCGGAGCGTGGACGAGATAAAGCGGCAGGCCGGAACCAACTAAGGATCAACTGCTAAATCTTTATGCGGCGACGATTTTCAATTCGGCTGGAACCTTTCAGCCTGTTCGCTACTTATGAAACACCCGCCAGCGGCGCGGTGCGCGGTCCGTGATGGTTCATCCGCCAGCCCCGGAGATCACGGACCGCGCACCTTCCTTGGTGCGCGGCGTGCCCTTCTCGCGCCGATTACCTAAAAGCAACTATCGCTTGGTGCGCTTGGCCCTTGGCGCGTCTGGAGCGACCTGGGGCGCCGCAGCGGGGCTCTCAGCCCTCGCAGATTCCAACGAATTGACTCGCGCGCTGAGCGTGCCGAGCTGATCAGATACTAGCTTTTGTTCGCTATGCTGTGTAGATGACTTTTGCTGGACGTCATTCAATTGGGCGGCGAGCTTCTGCTGATCCGACTGAATCCCCTGCACGGCCTGCTGGACGGACGCTAAAGTTTCCTTGATCTGGGCAATGGCAGGGTCCTGCTGTGGAGTCGCCGCAGCATGTTCCCGTGGGGCAGGCCTTGCTGTGTTACTGTAGCTCGCCCAAAGCGCAGCGCCAGCGACGACGAGAGCGAGTAGAGCGACTAGCAGCAGCAGCGCCGATCGCGGCCGTGCATCCGCAGACGTTGGATGGGCGTCAGTCATGATGGATTTCCCCGGTTGTGGATGACCTGATAAACTACCCACCGGACGGTTGGTTCCATGATTTTTCGCCGCTCCTGTACTAAGCAAGAACCCGACGCGCCTCGGCGTCCTTCACGGCGACGACAACGTGGCTAGGCGGTCGGAAGCAATCCGCCGCCTCGTCGAACTCGGACTTAAGGCGAAGAAATAAGTGGATTTCATCAACACAGCGATAGGCTCAATGCAATTGCCGCACTGGCTCATTGCGGCAGGCTCGTTGCTAGTTGTCGTCGGGGTAATCGGACGTGTGATCAGTCGGAGGCAATCGGATGATGAGGCCGAGGACGATCTGGAAAGCGCGCCACGTCCAAGGATGGCACCGCTGCCCGATCTACTCGATTCAAGGCCACGGAAAGGTCGGCCCCCAAAGCCAGACTAGCCTGCCCGACAATCGCTGCGCGATCTCAAGATTTCCCAAATCCTAGTTGCCCTCCCCGGTTCACTCGCCTTATGGCGGAGGCCAGGAGTCGGGGGCTATATGCGGCAATCGGCCATCCGAAAGTATGAAAAGAAATCTGCACAAAACAATAACGCGAGTGATTTCTTTCTATTCGTAAAGACTGTACGGTTGCCCGACGATTGGGCGACAATTTAAAGTATTGTGGCGGTGCTGATTTCCATTCTTGTTCCGCTTGCTTGTGCGGCGCTCCTTTGCGCCTGCGCCTACATCGCCTATCGGCTTGGCCTTGAAGAAGGTCGGCAACGGGGCATGTCGGAGGCCTACAACCTCTATGTGTCGGCCGGCGCCATCAAGGACAACGCTCGATCGAAGATCACGCGAGATGTCTCTAGCACGCATGTCGCGATTGGCTCGACGCTCCTTGCTCTAGCGTCGAGCGCATTCCTTTACATGATACCTGCAAAGCCGGTCGATCACAGCCTGCACGGTGTGTTCCGTCGCTGGCAGGGCGAAGCGTGGGTCATTGTCATCAAGTACCCGCAACGGCAGCTGCGGGAGGCAAAGCTTTATGAAGACGACGTGCTGGTCGGACCAGCGAACAGCGATCCGCAAGATATCTCCGCGAAAGGCCGTGGCCTCTATCGGCTCTACAAAGAAGCCGATGAGACAGCGCCGATCCTGATGTTTTCATCGAGCGACAACACCGACCCAAACACCAACGGCAGGAAGTATAGGCTCGAGTGACAGGGGGCGCTGACCGCCCTAGGACCGATCGACATTCATTGCGCCCACAGAAAATCGAATTCCGTGGTCCAGAACTCGCCATTCTGCAGGATGTCTATGGGGTAGGTGATTGCCACTATACGCGCGCCCTATGCTAAAACACGACGCGCCTTAGCGTCCTGAACGGCGGCAACAACCCGCATGGGTAACTGAGCGTCCCGCCTCGCCAATTCGGCCCGCATCAGTTCCAGCGTTTTTGCGTCGGCGCTTCCCTGAACCACGATGCTGCTGCCAGCGTTCACGGTGACCGCCCCACCACCATTCCGCAGCACGTCATTTGGAACGACCTGAGAACCGCGAGGAAGGTTGACCAATTCAGGACCGTTCTCGCCAACCAGCGACATGCCGCCAGGCGCGAAGTCGGTACCGGTTGCGAATGCCGGCACCGTTGGACCGAACCCACCTATCCCATCCGTCGCATTGATGCCCTTGCTGCCACCGCCGAACAGGCTGAACAGATTGAACCCGCCGCCAGACGAGCCGCCGAAGGCTGACGACCACAGGTTATCGGCCGCCATCTGGGCAAGTTTGTCCGCAATCTTTCCGAGCGCATTGAGGCCAGCGGTCTTTAGCGCGTCCATGGCGGATGCGCCGTTGCGGATCTGGGTTTCAAAATCTACCAAGAAGCCGCTGTTGACCTGCTGGCCAAGGGTTGCAAGCTCTTTGATGGTGGCATTATAACGCAGTCCAGCCGCCTCGGCACTGCGCAACGCCTCTGGAATGTCGTTGCCGTAAATGCTCTTCAGCTGCTGGGCAATCGCCAGGTCTTGCGGGGATAGAAACGCGGACTTGCCGCCAAACTGAATATCAGATGCAGCCTTGGCTTTGGCCAGGGCCTCGGCAGCGGCGCCAGCATCCTGCGCAAGATCCTGAATTTGATTGCGCACCTTATCCGTGATTGGAATGCCAGCCAGGCGGGCAGCGTTCAGAAGCTGAGCCTCGGCCTTCGCCTCCTCCGTAGCAGCAGCGCCCTTACCCTCAGATTCCGCAGCGGCATTGGTCGTTGCGATGTACTTGGTCAGCGACTCCGTTGCGCGATCGTACGCGTCTGCCGCCTCTTCTCCGTCCTTGCGCTTTGGAAGATGTGCGGCATTCGGGTCGGCATTGTTCGCCGCGGCCGGGCGCGCCTGAGGAGTGGGCACGCCGTTTGGAAAATCGGCCCTTGACTGTTGCTCGGCGACAGACTTGACCATGTCTGCGGCGAGTTGCGCTTTGGCACGGATAAGCTCAAGTCCAGCGGCAATTTGAAGATTCTCTGGCTTCCCCGAAGCGTTCAAATTTTCAATTGCGCGCGTAAGCTGGTCAACGTCTTGCGCAGCCCCAACCGCGTCCTTGGCAAAAATCGCAGAAGCATCCGCTATAGCATTGAACTTCTGCTGACCACTACCAGGCTGGATGTTCTGCGACTCGAGCGCCTTCTTCACCAGATCGTTGGCTTTATCAATCAACCCATCAAGCCAGCCAGCAATGTCCGCAGTTACAGACTTGAACTGAGCAGCCAGCTGAGCTGACGATGCTTTCCAGGCGCGATCAAATGCAGCCGCTTTCGCGACCGTCGCGCCATCAATCACGGCACCTGCAGCGTCCGCGCTCTGCGCGAGTTCTTCGAACGACCGACTGCCGTTGCGAAGCGCCTCAACCCAGCCCTGAGACAGGCCGAGCATCTGCGCGGCCTTTGTCTTCTCGGGTATAGAGTCGAACTTGTTCAGCAGATCGCCAGCAATCGCAAGCAGCTGGTTCATGCTGATAATCTGGCCGTTGCGGTCCTTATACTTGATGTTGTTAGCATCAAGCAGACGCGTCAACGAATTCTCGTTTTCCTTGGCGTCAGCCAGCAGCGAGGCGACCTTCTGGAGATCGGTAGCCGAGTCCGTGGTGGAAACGCCGCCCTGCCCAGCCGCAAATTGGATCCGCTGAAATCGCTCGGCAGTCACGCCAGTGAATTCAGCGTTCCTCTGCAGTTCTGCAAGCTGGCTGTTCACGTTGGTAAGAGCGGCCAAGAGCCCGCCAACCAGGCCGGTCACGCCAGCGGCGGCAACACCAAGCGACGCGAAGCCGCCAGCAGTTGGGTTGAGGTTGGCGAATGATTGCTCGATGCGAGCTACCGCGTTGTCCGCGATGTTCCCAGCCTGATTCATATCGCTTTGGAATTGGTCGAGTTTGGCGCCGAGTTGGACGACGAGATCGTTGGACAATTTACTTCCTTATTTGAGTACGACGCGATCATTGTTTCGCTACGAACACGTGCTAAAAGCCGCTCCTAATTCAAAGGAGCCAACATGGCGAAGAAGGCCAAGAAGAAGAGCGTCAAGCGTCGCGAGTGGACGCAGGACGACGTGAAAACTTTGAAGGCGCTCGCCAGGCAAAAGGCTGGTGTAGCGAAGATCGCCAAGAAGTTGAAGCGCACTCCTGCGGCGGTGATGGTCAAAGCGTCGCTGCTGCAGATCTCCTTGGATACGCGAGACTGATCCCCGCCACGGCAAGCCAAACGGTGCTAGAATTTGCCGGCTAGACTTGAGTCGGGGATATCTAAGATGGCTTCAATTATCGAATGGGGACCGCTCCAGAGAGCGACCAACGCTGCAAGCCAACGCGTGATCTGCCGGAACTTCGACGTCAGGTCGCGTGATGGCTATGTCAGCGGACAAATAGTTGTCGATGATACATCCGATCCCGCAGCTATTTCGGAGTGCGAGAGCCGGCTCGCCCTACTGCTGAAAGATGCCCTCACCGATCTAGGTCGGTGATCAGCCTCAACAGCGTTGAGCAGTTGCTCCCGAAGCTCCAGCACCGCCTCAACCGGTTCCGTGTCGCACCCCACTAACGACCTTGGCTCAAGGTCTAGCGGACTGGCGGCGAACTTCGACCGGCCAAGCGCGGCGGCGAGCTTAATTCGGATACTCTGATTGCTCGGGTCGCGCAGACCCTGCCAGAACAGAGCGACTGCCTCTGGCGTCACGTGCACAGAATGGCGGCGCTTGTTGCGCTTCAGGCGGGCGGGCATCGCGGATCGCCGAATTGCTCAAGTGCCCACGGCGTGAACGGTTCATTGCGCGCCTCGAATTCTTCCATGAACTGCTTGCCGAACCGTCGCCAGGCACCCTCAACCGCATCTCGTGGAGGCTGGCCGCTTTCGTCTAGTTCGACAATGCCCCACAGTTCGCCGGTACACGGCCAGCCCATATCGAACGTCCACTCCCAGTCATCGAGGGTGTCCGCTCTACGGCGCTTGTTGTTACGCTTTCGAACCGGCATTACCTGCGGCTCCCATACGTCGTATCTCGCGGCATTCGCGGTCCTTCGCCCGGCTGCACATCCAAACCGAGTTCGCGGCAGAGGATCCGGAACCTGTTTTGCGCCTTGTGCTCAATGTCGCACCACGGCGAGGATTTCTGGCAGCCAAACCGGTCGAGCACTACGTGACCCTGCTCCGCCAGCGCGGCGCGGGCCTTTTCGGCCTCGTCAAGGGATTCGCAGGCGAGGCGGAGCAAATGCCTATGATGCTCGTCCAGATCATAGCCATCGTGGACTTGTCGCCACCATGCCTTGGCGGTGCGCGACAGGTGGCCGGGTGGTCGCGGTGTGGTCAAAGTGTGATCTCAAAATTTTTTAAACTCTGGGGCAACGCGCGCGAGCGTTTAGGTTGGGCGGCGGTGTTTGAAGGTGGCTCGGCTACACTTTTTGGGGGTGCCGGGGGTCAGCGGCTGTTGATGGGCCGGCGCACTGTTCCCGCCACGCCGACCCATCAACATGCGCGCCGCGCTATGCGACGGGCGCGACCTTTGGATTGCCAAGCACGGCGACCGCTCCTGCCGCAATCGACGTACCGCTGTTCAGCGTCAACACCGCACGGATGTAACGTGCGGCACCTAGGTAGCCCTGTTTGTAAGTGCTAGATGCCGCGAGTGCAGCGGGCAGCGATCCGACCAAGAACTGCGCAGCAACATCGGCGAAGTTGGTGCCATCTTGGCTATCTTGAATCTTTGCGGTGAAGTTACCAGCACCAACGATAGCTCCGGTGCTGATTACGATCGCGGCTGATTCAAAATTGGTAGTATCGATCGGTGCACCGTTTACGGTCGCGGTCTGCACAGCCGGCGCAATGGCCAGGACGGTGCCGATGTTTTGGGTAATGTCTCTCAAGTGAAATGATTCCTTATGATGATGAATGGTGGTGGACACTGCGTTCCCGGACGGTGCCCACCGTGCGGCTTTACTTGCTGCGCAGCGCTGCGCGGTTCATGCGTGCGCGCTGCGGTTTTGGCTCCGCCTTCTTCGCGGTGGGCTTAGCTGCGCGCGGTTTCGCAGGCTGCATCTCGCGCCACGGCAGATGGGCATCCTTTCTCGTCTGTGCCTCGACTTCGGCCTCGGCCGCGAGCAAGCGCTTGCCGCGAGTCTTGGCCCTGTGCTGCTCGGCCTCGGCATTCGCGTTTTGCTCAAGCTCCGCGAGCATGCCCTTCATTTCGTATCGCTGGCGCATAGCGTCGGTTTTAGATTTGTTCGTCATGTAGATTTCCTCAATTCAAAAGCGCCAGCGGCCCGGGAACCTTCCAACTCGGCAGCTTTCCGCCACCAACGTGGCCGTTCTGGACGGCGTTGGCGATCATCTCGTACAACGGTGAGCCACCTCGAAGGTCTCCGAACTGTTCCAGGTTCACCGGCTTGAAGTGACGGAGCTCGACCCCGTCAAACCTCGCTTGGTTGAGGTAAGCATAAATCTCAACGATCGCATCTCCCAGCGATCGCGCGGCATCAACTGCCCGCTCAACGCGCTCGGAGTACGCAGCGAGGCGTTGCTCTGCGACCTGTTTGCTGTATGACTTCCTCTCATGCTCGATCTCAATCGAGAGCAGCTTCAGCGCCTCATTTATCGACTCTTGTTCCGCAGCGAGCGATTGATATCGATCTCGTTCGGGCCATGCCTGCGGCAACGGCGGCGGATTAACTTCGCTATCCGGCTGCGGCGGCAACAAGTCGCCCAACAGTTCGACGGCGCCCGCGTGACGCACGACAGGCCTCGGCTTCGGCTGGTTTTGTCGTGGCGTTTCATCGACCCAACTTCGGTTTCGTACGGCTCGCGCGCCGAGACTCTCCTCCCAGCCTTGGGACACGATATTGTTCGCGGAATCTAGTTGGGTTAGCCAGGTGGAAGCGTTGCCGCCGACTTCGCGCTTGATTTCGTCAAAGCGCGCTGTGTACTTCTCGCAGGCCTCGAGCAAATCCGCGTAGCGCGGACTGACCTCGCGGATGCGGTCGAGTTGCGTGGTTGGTTTGGTTTGTTTAGCCAAGTATGACTCCATGGATGCGCCGTGGTGGCGCGGGTGGTGATGATTGTGGCTAGTCGTTGAGCAGCCAACAGTGCGTCACGCGACGGCGGCCTTCGTGCAATTCGGTAGCGTAGCTTAGGCGCATCCCGATCTCCGGAAACGGAATTCCGGCTTTATCGAGCCTGGAAACGTGAATGAATGTGACGCCGCCGTCTGGCTCGTCGGAGCGAACAAATCCGTAACCCTTCCCGTGAATCCAACTTTCAATTCTGCCGGTTGGCAAATTCTTTAGTCTCCTGATTGCGCCGCCTGCGCGGGTTGGTTGATCTCGTCGGCTATGGCAGCGAGCGCACTGCCCGACACAGTAACGATGCGCTCAACGCTGCCGAACGATGGCTCTCCGAACACCTGTTCCCGCAATCCATCTGGCGAGACGGTGATAAGAATCGCCTGCGGATGGTCGCCTGTACTGATCCTCAAGCTGGCATGGGCAGCCAATACGCTCTCAGGCCGGCTGAGCGCGTGAGCGAGCGCGGTTTCTAAATCGATTGCGCCGCAACGGAGTCCGCAGTAGCGCTCAATCGTCTTCGGTGCAGCGCCAATCCCCTCATCGCAGATACCGATGAGCAACATCCTGGCGACCTCGACTGGCGCAAGGTCCGGATACGGCGGTCCGGACGACACGGGCAGCTGTCCCGCCTCAGCGAGGCGCTGCGTAAGTGAAGTAAGGCGGGTGGATCGCACGCCCAAGTGACGCGCAAGCATGTTCACGCACTCGGATTTGCGCATTTTGTATTCCTGAAATTTTGAGATGGTTGGCAAAAAGGGGACACCGGCCGAAACCGGCGCGCCGAAGTCACGTCGGGCATCGCTGATGCCCACGTCCTCTATCCGTCCCGGAATGTGATTAGATTGTGTTCAGGCAGCCTTGGCTGCCGACCATGATGGCTTGCGCCTTGATCTGCGACGTCGCCCTGCGGAAGGCTCGTTGTCATTGGCCGCGCCAGGCGGCGCTCGCTGGGCATCGATCAATGCAATCATGGCATCCTCGACCGCCCCGAATCTGATCTGTCGCCCACCGAGCGCAGGGACAGTACGGCCGGCCATGAACTCCGCCCCATCCGCAACCGCAGGGGACCACCGCGACCAAGGCGCACCCACGTCCTGCAGCCGATCCAGCAGCACCGGCCTGGTGGGCTTGCTGGACGTGCCTGCCCGTCTTGAGCCGCGAGGTTGCTCATAGCTCTCGCAAGGACGCCACCGGCCATCGCGGCCTCGCCATTCGTTGCCGCGCAGCACTTCAGGCACGAATGCATCCAGCGCTTCGGGCCGCAACGGGCCAATTGGAACGCCAGCGACGTGCCGAAGCAAGTCAACAAGCTCTGTCGGGCTGGGCCGGATCCGCATCACCGAGTCCCAGGCGGGTGTATCGGCTGATGGGCTATTGTCGTTAGCGCTCGCTGAGTTGGTCATGCCGCTACTTCTCTCGCCGAGGCGAACCCTTTTTTGGTCCAGACGATGGGAATGCCGTGCAGCTCCGCGCTGTCGTCGATTTCGCCAAGGCCGGCTGCTGTAGTCAGTTGCGACAAATGACGTTGCCCGGCATCCTGTAGTTCCGAGTTGGGCGACTCTAAGATGACGCTCACCTCGCCGTGACTGGTATGCAGGATGAGGCGCGAGGTGCCGTCCTCTTGGACAAACTCGCTGGCATTTGCCACGAAGGTGGTGCCGAATGGCACCTGACAGCGAATGCTCTCACGCCGTTTCTGCTCAGCGAGAGCATCTGCCCGTTTGGCAGCGTCAATCTCAGCCCTGTGCCTGTCGGCCCTGGTGGTCTTAGCCATGTCATCGCCCTCCTCGTCATCGTGATCGCTTGCATGGGGCTTTGCCGCGCGCCTGTCGGCCTCGTCATAGCGCTCCTCGGCAAGCCATTTCTCGAGCGGCATGCGCTTCCCTTTCGCGCTAGCCGCCCATGACGCGGCACGCTCTGCAATGTGCTCAACGTCCGGATTCTGAAGGGTTGCGAAGGCGCGTTTGCTGGCCTGCTTGTTGCCCAGCTTGCCATAGGCCTTCCAGACGCGTTCGAAGTCGTCCCCAGGAGCCTTACTACCCGCGCCGCTAGGGCTGGCCGGCATGGCCACGCCCGACGCGGAAGCGGATACATTACTATTACCGTCTGTCTTAGAGTCAGCCGGTAATAGTAAGTAGGATTCTCTGGAAAAAACGGGGGAGGTTTGGGCTGCACCTCCGGTAAAAATCCCAGAGGCACCTCCCGTAAAATCACCAGAGGTGTTTTCGCTAGTGGCAAAATCACCAGAGGCGCTCATCGGGTACGGTTTAGTTGTTGCCCAGGCCGGCACGTACTCCGTCGCCCTTCCGCTGACGACGTGCCGCACCACAAATCCCCAATCGGCCAACTCGCGGCACGTCTTGATGATGGTCTTGTCGTCCAGGCGGGTTGCGCGTTTGATGTAGCTGATGCTGGCGCGGCCGTTTCCAAAATCCCGCCTGAATGCCTCAACCACGACCATCGTCACTGTCGCGTGTCGTGACTTCGTCCGCCTGTCGTAGAGAACGCGAAGTACGGTCCACCATTGAGATAGGAGACTTCCGGGTTCGGTCTTTCGCTCTGGCTTTCTTTCCTCAGCCAACGCGCAGCGCTCCGTCTACTGCGGCCTTTACTTCCAGCAGCCACTCTTTCGGCATTTCGGCAACCGGCACTCTGCGCCAATCCGGCTCATCGTCGCGACCGAAATAGGTCTTGATGGTGATGTCGCGTCCGCCTGTGTAATAGACGTCGTCGATATGGCTGCCATCGCGAAAAACCATGTTCTCCCCCCACTGCCGTAATGGACTAGTACGAGTTTGCGGCACACTCGCTAAAAGGCGGTGGCGAATATATTTGGGGTTGCCCTACCGGGCGGTGCACTCGGCTAAAGGGCCGATCGTGCCGGGTGCGAGCTGGGGCCGTCTCCAAATCGGTGACTCAGCATCGCGACCTAAATTATACAGCGACTATCGTGCTGATTTTCAGCAATTGAGCCACTTGCAGTCGATTTTTAACAATTCGTGACTGCGTGGGAGCGGGCTTGCGCTTGGACTAAGATCGCTTGTCGTTGCGAGGCTCACCGATCGAAACCGGCCTATTCAGAAAGTACTCCCGATTACCTGTTGCGGCTTCGGCGTACTGGTCGATGGATACGATGATGGCTTGGACGTGCTGATAGCAGTATCCCTCCCGTGGCGCCCGGTGCCGCACTTCATTCAGCGCGGCGAGGAATGGTGACAGTTCCTTCTCGTCGGCGAAGTACCTCACCAAGAACGGCCTCCCAGAACTTTGGATTTCTTGGGCAGATCCTTTTTCAGCGCATCCCGCTGGGCACAGAGGGCGTCAATCTTGTCGCGCATCCGCTGAAGCAGGGCTTCGGCCGAGGCCGTTGGAATACCTGCCCGCTGGAGGGTCAGTATTTCCTTTCTCTGGCGTCCGACCTGGACGCGCATGCGCTCAATCTCCGAACGGAGATAATCGAGTGTTGGCATGGTTTGCTCTGAATTGGCGGCAAGCACTATAAGAACGAATGAAGAACATCGAGTCAAGGAGAGCTTGCTTAGGTGACGCGACACCCCTATATGATGTGCCACCATGGCGTCAGAGGCCTAGATGAAGCACCATTTTAGTCCCGAGTTCTATTTGAGCGGCTGGGTCGGCCGCGATGGCCAGCTCTGCTGCATCCGCAAGGTCCACGGCAAGATCGTCGCCAAGCGCAGGGCGCCGGGTGGCACCGGCTACGTTCACGACGGCTACAAGACCGACCACATCCCCGAGGCCGATGCCCACCGCGTCGAGACCGCCTTCATGTCCCCGCTGGACAATGACGCGGCCCGTGAGCTGCGGCGCATGCTGGCTGGCGACCCGCGCATCCGCACCTCGGAGGAGCGCAGCGCCTGGACCCGGTTTGTCATCTCCCTGCTCTTCCGTCATCCTGCGGCCGTCGAGACCCTGAAGGCGCATTTCGGCGAGATGCACGGCATCGCCGTGGAAGGCGTTCAGGCCGAGAACCCGGGCACGGTCATCACCTTGGACCCGGCCTACACCAGCATCGCGGCCTCCAACATGCTGACCGACATCATCGACAACACCCGCGTCGGGCCGACCATCTTCGACATGAAGTGGGTGGTCGTCGATGTCACCGCGTCGAAGATCCCGCTGATGACCTCGGACCGCCCCGTGGTGATGCCGCTCGGGCTGGGTCACCCGGACTGCCACATCGCGCTGCCGATCTCGCCGACCAAGCTGTTCATTGCCGCCCATACTGACCGGTTCAAACAGCTCAGGCCCGGCCAGGAGACGGCGGTGGTCAAGGCCATCAACAAGGCCGTGGTCGTTCAGGCTCAGGAGTATGTCTGGGCTCTTGATGACAGCCAGCTTGCCTTTATCGAGAAACACATGGGCACGGCGCCCGAACGCGCACTCATGACCGACGAGCAGCGGCAGCAGGCCATCGACGCCGCGCGCGGCATCAAGACCAGCAGGCGGGCCCCTTGGGCCAGCCACCGCATGGAAGGCCGGTTCTAGGGCCTTGGCGCACCAATCTGAACGCATGAGGAACGCCGCTAGGCATTCCGGGACTTTGTCCGGGACTCTACGCCGCTAATCCTGGGATTTTGCCGAGTTTTGAGCGGTTTTCGTTCTGGGTCCGTCAATGGCACAAGACCGTCAGGCCATTGAGACTACTAGATATTTATCCGAAACAACGTGCACATGCTCTGATCGCATCGAAGCTCTGGAAGCTCGGATGCACCAGCGCTTCCGGCGCGATCGCGAGCACGATCAGCGCCGCCACCGCCAACGTGCGGAAGGTGATCGCGCGGCGGTCGACGATCACCGCGATCAGCACCACGGCCGTCATGAAGAACGATCGCTGGGTCGCGACCTCCGCCCCCGACAGCAGGAGGTAGAACGCCGCCGCAACGAGCGCGGCCGCCGCCGCCCATTTCTTGATCGGGTGTCCCGCCGTCAGCGCCGGAAACAGCGCAAGCAGCGCACGGATGGTGAAGAACACGACGCCCGCGACCACGGCCATGTGGTAGCCGGAGATCGACAGCACATGGCCGAGCCCCGAGATGAACATCGCGTCGTTGACCGGCGTCGTGATCGCATCGCGCCGGCCGGTGAGCAGTGCCGTTGCGATCGCGCGCTGGTCGCCGTCGAGCGTGGTGCGGATCCGTGCGTCGATGGCGTCGCGCAGCCACTGCATGAATGCGGCATAACGCAACGCGAGGCCGCCGGTCGCCGGCGGCTCCTTTGTCCTGACCGCGCCCATCACGAAGCCGGATGCGCCGATGCCCTGGAAATAGAGGTCGCGGCCGAAATCATAGGAGCCCGGACGCTGCGGCCCGAGCGGCGGCATCAGCCGCGCCTTCAATTCGACAAAGCTGCCGACCTCGGGCGCGGTGCCCTTCTTCACCGACAGTCTGACGCGCTCGAGTTTCGGCACCTCGCGCTGGCTTTCCATCGACGCGACGCGCAGCACGAAGCGGTCGGTCTTCTCTCTGACGTCGCGTGCCTCGACAAAGCCGGTCAGCGCCACGGAAAATATCGGCCGCGCCAGCACGCCATGGGCGATCCGCGCGGTCCTCCATGTCGCCGTCGCAAAGCCGGCCGCGACCGCAGCCAGCATCACGACAGCGGGAAACACCCGGCGCCGCCGCAGCAGCAGCGCCAGCATGCAGAGCGCGATCGCGACGATGACCGCGACCGATAGCACCGGCTCGTGCTCGGCCGCGAAATAGAACGCGATACCGGTCCCGAACGCTACCGGCACCCACGGCAACAGCCGCCCGGCCCCCGTCTCCGAACGCGCCCATTGCCGCAATGTGTCGACGAGAGGCCGCCAGATGCTGGCGCGCACCGGAATATAGCCGCCGACCGGCGCAGCCGCGCGCGGCGGCCACGTCCCCGCGTAGCCGCGTCTGCCGCCCGGCGTCGTGCCCTGCTCCGCCATTCCGCTCGCGATCCCTGCCGGGACGCGAAGCTACCGGAAGCTGTGACCTCACCGCTAGCGGAACGGATGCAGAATACGGACCGGCAAGGCGGGCATACCAGGATCGACCTGCGCCGCGGCTTCTCGCGCCGAGCCACAGCTGCGGCCTGCGTCAAACCGATCGAGCCGAAAGTCTCATTAGGTACCGATGCCATTGGGATTAGACTACCCTGATGCCTCCACTCCCGGACAGACGGGGGATGAGGCAGTGACGGCTCGCGGCAACCTGAAGACCGCTGGAGCTCTTCTCAGGTGGATCACAACTCCCCTGAGACCAGGCGTTGCGGACGAACTCGCAAATCTCGCCTGCAACGCCGCGCACCACGCGTACGCCGCGAGCGGATAGATCGCTGAAAAAACGCGAGGCGTAGCGTTTGCAATTGATAGGAGCAGCACATGGCAATTCAAGTACCGAGCGATTTTCGTCGCGTGATTGTCGCTGCGTCAGTGGGAAACATCATTGAGTGGTACGACTTCTATATCTTTGGCAGCCTGGCCGCAGTTCTGTCGGTCAAGTTCTTTGAGCAATCCCACCCCCTTGCAGCCCTGCTGAGCACAATCGCACTGTTCACTGCTGGATTCCTGATCCGTCCGATGGGGGCCTTCCTGTTCGGATGGATGGGCGATCGGGTCGGCCGCAAATATACATTCCTCATTACGCTGAGCGGAATGGGCCTGGGAACGGGAGCGATCGGACTGATCCCAACTTATCAGTCGATCGGCCTGGCGGCCGCATTCATCCTGTTCGGCTTGCGGATGATCCAGGGTCTATGCCTGGGCGGCGAATATGGCGGCGCCATCACCTATGTCGCCGAGCATGTTCCGGACGACAGCCGGGGCTACTACACAGGCTGGCTACAAACCTCGCCGACGCTCGGGATCGTGGTGTCGCTGGCCGTGATCGTTCTGACCCGGACCTGGGCCGGCAATCAGGCCTTCGACGAATGGGCGTGGCGCGTTCCGTTCCTGGTCTCGTTCCTGCTGGTGGCCATCGCCATTTACATCCGCCTCCAGCTCCAGGAGACGCCGATTTTCCAGGAGATCAAGGCACGCGGACAGATGACCAGGAATCCCTGGCGGGAAGCTTTCCTCAGCACCAACATCAAGTACATCTTGATCGCCATCGTCGTCCTGATCGGACAGGGCGTGGTCTGGTACAGCGGTCAATTCTGGGCACTGTACTTCCTGCAGCAGGTCTCCAAGGTCGATCCGGTTACCTCGGCCTACATCGTGGGAACCGCGCTGCTGATCGCAACGCCGAGCCTGATCTTCTTTGGTTGGCTGTCGGATCAGATCGGCCGCAAATCCGTGATCCTCGGAGGAATGCTGCTTGCTGCGATCACCTACTATCCACTGTATCTGTGGCTCGGCATGGTCACGCAGCCGGGACACATCAACTATCCGGTCGCCGTCTTCATCATCTTCATCCTCGTCTGCTACGTCGGGATGGTGTACGGGCCGGTCGGCGCGTTCCTGGCGGAGTTCTTCCCGGCCAGGATCAGGTACACCTCGGTTTCGGTGCCGTATCATATCGGCAACGGTTGGGGCGGCGGATTGGTGCCGTTCATCACGTCAGCCGCCTTCGCAGCGACCGGCAGCGTCGGCTACGCGCTGATCTACCCAATTGCCGTTCCCGCGGTGTGCTTCGTGATCGCCCTCTTCATTATGCCGGAGACACGCAAGACCAGGATTTGGGAGCAGATCGAGGCGAGAGTCGCATCGTGACGGGGTGACCTTGCTGAGGGCGGCTAACCCTGCGGCAAGTGTCATGGCCACCTTCCGCCAAGTGCGGGACGACGCTTCTGAATCGTCCCGTACTCGCCGTCTCTGGCGTGATTTCTCCGCAGAATCTGCATCCGCGTCACGTCAACGCGGCCTGGAGGGGATCCTGCTCCACACAATTCCAACCTCTCCGGCCGCCGGTGGTCGGCGGTCAGACCAGCGTTTCAGTCGGCTCTCTCTCAGCCAGCTCGGTGATGCCAGCGATCGTGCCACCAGGTGGTGAAATCACGATCCGTCGCCAGCTCCCAGCCAGCGAGCACGATCACCACGATGCCGGCGAGCACGCTGCTCGTCGTGACCGGTCCCTGTTGGTAGCTAAACGTCCAAGGTGCTAACACCAGAGCCAACCCCATCAGCATCTCGCCCCATTCCTCCAGATAGGACGGAATGATGAATGCCTCCAAGGCAAACAGCACGACGCCCAATCCGAGCGCGATGGAGATCCAGAGCGCTGCCCCGGAGAAGCCCAGTGCAAACGGCGACGCGACCAGCCAGACGCCCACCAACAGGCTGGCAGCATCCTGCCAGTGTTGAATGCGCATAATCCTCACCTCCTTCTTCCGAAGACATGGTGTGGCGGGGACAAAAAAGCATCTGTCCGACCTGCGATGTGTTGCCGCTGCTGATCCGCAAAGCCACGTCCCTCCGGCGTGTCGCCACCAGGAAAGCGCTCTTGCAATCGCGCGGCATCAAGATGCACACTGTGCGCGCTTGACCAGGTGTCAACGTCTGCGGTTCGCGGCCCGACCGGTGTCCCACGGTTGCGCTCAGGACGAGAGGAGTATGACGCCATGCGAGAAACCGAAATCCACGACTATGCGCGGCAGTTGCTTGAGGCACATGGCGTCAGGGCCATTGCGGAAGCTGCCCAAAACGCCATCGAACTTGAAGCAAAAGGCGAGGCCGAACTGGCCAGAACCTGGCGGCATATCGAAGACGCCATGAAGCTGATGCGCGGGCCGCACCAAAGCTGAGGCCGCCAGCGCGCAGCGCAGAACGTGGAGCAGGATCCGTCTCAAGCCGCTTTGTGGCGGCTGAACGGCAGCACAATCTCAACGAGGCGGCTCTCCATGACAGGAGTGAAGCTATGTTTCCGACGTGCGCAACAGCCCAAGATATCGTGAAGGCGATCAAGGACGAGAAAGTGCAGATGATCGATCTGCGATTCACTGATTTGCCGGGGCTATGGCAACATTTTTCTGTCCCTCCGAGCGCGGCGAGCATCGACGCCCTCAGCGAAGGGATTGGATTCGACGGTTCATCGATCCGCGGTTTTCAGGAAATTCAGGAAAGCGACATGCTGGTCGTCCCGGACCCGACCACCGCTTTCCTCGACCCGTATTCCCCTGCATCCACCCTGGTATTGATCTGCAACATCCGCGACCCCGTGACCGGTCAATCCTATAGCCGTGATGCCCGCTACATCGCCCAGAAAGCCGAAACCCACCTGAAAGCCACGGGCCACGCCGATATCAGCTACTTCGGTCCGGAGGCGGAATTCTTCGTGTTCGACAGCGTGCGCTACGGACAGGACATCAATTACGCTTTCCACGAAATCGATTCCAGTGAAGGCAGCTGGAACACGGGCACAGATGAAGTGCCCAATCTGGGACACAAGCCACGCCCGAAAGAGGGATACTTTCCGGTGCCCCCGACGGACAGCATGCAGGCGCTCCGCACCGAAATGGTGTTGACCATGGAACAGCTGGGCATCCAGATCGAAGCCCATCACCATGAAGTCGCGACCGGTGGGCAGAACGAAATCGACATGCGCTTCACCACGCTCACGCGCATGGCGGACAATCTGATGATCTACAAATACGTGGTGAAGAACACCGCTCGCCGGAATGGTATGACCGCAACGTTCATGCCAAAGCCGCTGTTCGAGGACAACGCGTCGGGAATGCACGTTCATCAGTCGCTGTGGAAGGGTGAGACCAACCTGTTCTACGACAGGGGCGACTATGCCGAACTGAGCCAGCTCGCCCGCCACTATATCGGCGGCCTGCTGACCCACGCCTGGGCGTTGTGCGGGCTTTGCGCTCCCACCACGAACTCCTATCGGCGTCTGGTGCCGGGCTATGAGGCTCCGATCAACCTGGTTTATTCCCAGCGCAACCGCTCAGCCTGCTGCCGCATTCCGATGTATTCGCCGAACCCGAAGGCCAAGCGCGTCGAATTTCGCTCGCCAGATCCCTCCTGCAATCCCTATCTGGCGTTTGCCGCGATGCTGATGGCAGGTCTCGACGGCATCCATTACAAGATCGACCCGGGTAGCCCGATCGACAAGAACCTCTACGACCTGCCGCCCGCCGAGGCGAAGGAGGTGAAGTCGACGCCGGGGTCGCTGGACCAAGCGCTGGACGCGCTCGAACGCGATCACGCATTCCTGCTGCGCAACGATGTCTTCACCGCCGACGTGATCGAAACCTGGCTCGACTACAAGCGGAAAAAGGAGGTCGATCCCATCAGATTGCGACCTCATCCCTACGAGTTCCATTTGTACTACGACATCTAGCTAGCGGCGACCGCTCGCTCTGTGCGGACCAACCTAGTGCTCAATCAGGGGGCTCGCCTCCCGCCACCACGGCGTCGGATGCCGGAGTCGCCCGTGCGGTCGGGGCGGTCCAACACCCGGAAGCCGCTCTCCACAGCCTACGACCATGGTCCCTCCTTTGACTACGAGGGCCCGCCGGCCCTCGACTTTTGTGTCACGTTCCAGCGCGAAGCCTAGATCAATGGCGTTTGCGACGAGACGTGATGGCAGGCGATCTTCCAGTCACCGTCCTCGCGCGCGATCACCCAGGTGATCTTGACGGCGAGCGAGGGCGCATCGCCGTCGAGGAAGAAGGACGCGATAGCAGCCATATTGACGAGATCCGCATTCACTTGCGCGGTCCTGACGTCGCTGAACTGAACGCGCGGCGCGTGCCAGCGCGGCAGGCCGTTGAAATAGGCCTTCACCCCGTCGCGACCGCGATAGAGCGTCGGGTTCGAGCCGAAGAAGAACGCGTGCTGCGAGTAGAGCGCAGCAAGCGCCTCCGCATCAAGTTTGCTGAAACCCGCGGACCATCGCGCGATGATGGCGGAGGCGATATCGCCGGCTTTATCGGGCATCGATCGCCTCCGTCCGTTGTCCGCGCCGGATTGCGCTAACCCTTGCCGCCGACTTCCTTGGCGAAGGTGTCGCGCAGGCCGATGGTGCGGTTGAACACCAGCCGGTCCGGCGTCGAATCCGCGTCGCGCACGAAATAGCCCTGCCGCTCGAACTGCATCGCGTCAGGCGAATTGCCCTCGGCGATCGCTGGCTCGACCCGCGCATCGCTGAGCACTTCCAGCGACTGCGGGTTCAGATCGGCGGCGAAATCGGCTGCGTTCGGGCTCGGGTTGGCGAACAGCTGATTGTAGATGCGGATTTCCGCCGGCTTCGACTGCGCCGCCGGCAACCAGTGCATCGTCGCCTTCACCTTGCGGCCGTCGGGTGCGTTGCCGCCCTTGGTCGCGGGATCGTAAGTGGCGCGAAGCTCGACGATCTCGCCGGCATCGTTCTTGATCACGCCCGTGCACTTGATGAAATAGGCATAGCGCAGCCGCACCTCATTGCCGGGCGAGAGGCGGAAGAACTTCTTCGGCGGGTTCTCCATGAAGTCGTCGCGCTCGATATAGAGCTCGCGCCCGAACGCGATCTTGCGGGTGCCGGCGTCCGGATTGTCGGGATGGTTGATCGCCTCGATCTCCTCGACCTGCCCTTCCGGATAGTTCTCGATCACCACCTTGAGCGGCCGCAGCACGGCCATCCGGCGCAGCGACGTGCGGTTCAGCTCCTCGCGGATGCAGAATTCCAGCATGCCGACATCGACCACGCTGTTGGCCTTGGCAACGCCGATGCGCTTGATGAATTCGCGCACTGCAGCCGGCGGCACGCCGCGCCGCTTCAGGCCGGCGACGGTCGGCATCCGCGGATCGTCCCAGCCCGAGACGTGCCCGTCGCGGACGAGCTGCGTCAGCACGCGCTTGGACAGCAGCGTGTAGGTCAAATTGAGCCGCGCCATTTCGTACTGGCGTGGCTTCGAGGGCACCGGCAGCTTGTCGAGCAGCCACTCATAGAGCGGCCGGTGATCCTCGAACTCCAGCGTACAGATCGAATGGGTGATGCCCTCGATGGCGTCGGACTGGCCGTGCGCGTAGTCGTAGCTCGGATAGATCGACCATTTGTCGCCGGTGCGCGGATGGTGGGCGTGCAGGATGCGATACAGCACGGGATCGCGCAGGTTGATGTTGCCGGCGGCCATGTCGATTTTGGCGCGCAGCACGCGGGCGCCGTTCGAGAACTCGCCAGCCTTCATGCGGCGGAACAGGTCGAGGTTTTCCTCCACCGAACGGTCGCGGAACGGCGAGTTCTTGCCGGGCTCGGTCAGCGAGCCGCGGGAAGTGCGGATCTCCTCCTGCGACTGATCGTCAACATAGGCGTAGCCGGCCTTGATCAGGCCCTCGGCCCAGTCGTACAGGCGCTCGAAATAGTCCGATGCAAAGAAGAGGTTGTTGCCCCAATCGTAGCCGAGCCAATGCACGTCGGCCTGGATCGAGTCGATGTACTCCTGCTCCTCCTTGGTCGGATTGGTGTCGTCGAAGCGCAGGTTGCACTGGCCGCCGAACTCCTGCGCGATGCCGAAATTCAGGGCAATCGACTTGGCGTGACCGATATGCAGGTAGCCGTTCGGCTCCGGCGGAAAGCGGGTCACGATCCGATTGTGCTTATGGGAGGAGAGATCGGCCTGGACGATGTCGCGGATGAAGTCGCGCCCTGCCTCTGCCATCGTGTCAGTCGTCATCAAAGGGTTCCCTGAAGGAGTCAGCTCAACCTTCTGCCAAATTCGCGCCGTCCGGCCAAGTCTGGTTTAGCCGGCGACGAGCCTGGTTTGGCCGGCAAAAGGTCAGCCGGGGCTTTAGTTATGTTCGGTTCCTGATATACACCACCGCCCATTCCAGCATACGCGTTCGATCATGACCAATTCCGTCGTTACCCGCTTCGCCCCCTCGCCGACCGGCTTCCTCCACATCGGGGGAGCCCGCACCGCGCTGTTCAACTGGCTGTATGCCAAGAAGCTCGGCGGCAAGATGCTGCTCCGGATCGAGGACACCGACCGCGAGCGTTCCACCACGGAGGCGATCGACGCCATCCTGGACGGCCTGAAATGGCTCGAGCTCGATTGGGACGGCGACGTGATCTACCAGTTCAGCCGCGCCGCCCGCCATCGCGAGGTCGCCGAGGGCCTGCTCGCCGCCGGACGCGCCTATTACTGCTACGCCACCCCGGAGGAGCTCACCGCGATGCGCGAGAAGGCGCGCGCCGAGGGCCGCACCCGCCTCTATGACGGAATGTGGCGTGACCGCGATCCGGCCACCGCGCCTTCGGACGTCAAGCCGACCATCCGCCTCAAGGCGCCACAGACCGGCGAGACCGTGATCGAGGATCAGGTCCAGGGCCGCGTGGTATGGCAGAACGAAAACCTCGACGACCTCGTCCTGCTCCGCGGCGACGGCAACCCGACCTACATGCTCGCGGTCGTGGTCGACGACCACGACATGGGCGTCACCCACATCATCCGCGGCGACGACCACC
>NZ_CANSMR010000016.1 GCF_947648125.1 uncultured Bradyrhizobium sp.
CGTGAGTGGCCTTCTGGTCGATACAGACCACCCGGTAGCCGGCCGCCTTCAGGAAGTTGACGATCTCGCGCCAACCATGGGGATTATTCCAATATTTGCTTTGCGCGGTGCTCTGAACCGCGATGCAGACATAGGGCTCGGCAATCGGCCTCTTATCATCCTTGATGGCGACGCGCGGCGGTTGCTCGGTCAGATCGACGCCCAGAATGTAACCCGCGGTCCGATGTAGCCCGACATGGCGAAAATCGGATGGCTGATAGACGCAATCCTTGTCGTCGAAAAACAGTCCGACGCTGTAGGTCGCGTAGTATCGCTCCGGCTTTACTTCTTCGTGCGTGATGAACTCGATGTCAGGATAGGCGTCGCGGAACAGTTCGATCAGCGGCGCCCCCATGGCGCAGCTCAGCTTGCAACCGTGCTTGTCCTTGAATTTCACGGCATAGGGAAACCATCCCATTGTATCGCCGAGCGTCCCGACCGGAAACTGGATCAGGACAGCGCGATCTTTCGCCGAGTATTCATGATCAAGGACGGATTCGCCCTGCTGCGAGACTTCTATTCCGAAACGGATGTAGTAGCGCTTGCTGCTGTTGACATAGCCGCCCGCGAATTCCGTTTCGAACAACACATTGCCTGTGTCGAGATCCCGAATCCTCACCTTCCAGGGCTGCTCGCCATGAGGGCAAACAATTCGCGCGCCGTCATTGAAGTCGAAGTGCAGTCCTTTTGGACCGACCTGAGTGGGCAGTTTAGCGGCCGCAGGATAGGCAGACTTCGGGGCGTCGGCATTCGACGAAACAACGTCCGACTTGATTGGCGCGGCGTCGGTCGAACGATCAACGACTATGTTGGGTTGTTCCGGCAAATGGACCGACGGGCGTTTCAGCGCGATCGCCGGCGCAACGGTAATCGCATTCACGAAAGACCCCTGCCCTGAAATACAAAGAAACTGCTCAAAAAAGCGAACAACAACGTAGCGAGATTATAACCTCGTCAACGAAACCTTGGCGAGTACCTCCTCGGGGCTGCTCCGGAATCGCAGGAGCAAAACAACATGCAACCATGAGCTGCAATCTCAACGCTACTCCAACTTGCCTCGGGCGAGGTCTGCGCTGCCCGTGACAACGAACGTGGCGATCACCATCGCGGCCAGTTGGTAGAGGCCAATGCGCAAATTCCGCTCCGATTTGGATGCAGACAAGATTCTGATCATTCACGCGAGAGAAGCTGGCTCCGGGAACCGATTTAGGTTCCTTAGAAAGGAGAGGCGCGTGTGATTGCGTTCGCGCGATCCGAGCCAGCGCACTGGAGCGGCAAGGGCGAGATGCTGACTCAAGTCGAGCGCATTTCGAAGAAAGTCATTCTGGCCGCTGGTTTGCGTCCCGAGCTGACCTTCACGTCGTTTGGCCGGCATGGCCGGGCCACCGAGGCGAGCACGTCCGGCCTCACCGAAGCGCAACTGATGAATCAGGGCCAATGGTCATCGACCAAGGTGAAGGCGCTACCTCCATCACGACGACGAGGCCAAACAGGACGCACAGATCAAGCGCATCAAGCGGCGCAAGCAGGCGGCCAGAAAGTGAACATTTTGTCGGAATGGATTCGGCGCGCTTGTCGAAATGGAAATCAAGAAATCCGACAAGTACTTGAAAACATTGGAGCGGGTGAAGGGAATCGAACCCTCGTATTCAGCTTGGAAGGCTGCTGCTCTACCATTGAGCTACACCCGCATCGAGCGATCACCTAACACGGCCGGACGGCCGTCTCAACTGCCTCGGCGGACGTCCTTGTGCGCTGGTCAACGAGACTATGTCCGCGCGATCCGGCCGGTTTCTGGCCGGAATGGGCCGGATGGCGGCCTTAACAGCGGCAGATTCGCCACCTATATTGCTGGTCCCATCAACAAAGAAAGGAGGTGATCTAGTGTCTTGTCTCAAGCGCTGTCACCTCGCTGGGATCGCCCGCTAGGCGCTGAGTAATCAGCCTGGCATCGGGGCGCTCTCAGCCCTGGACCAGCGAGACAACAAATCCGGGGGCGCGGCGGAAGCGATTCCGCCGCGCCTTTTTTGGCTGTTCGGGCCGCGCTACTCGCCGCCGCCATGCCAGGGATACCTTGTCGCAGCACGAAAACCGGCCGGTCCGCTACACATGAAATGTCGGCGTCGCCGGCTTTGGGCCGTCCTTGGGCCTGCCACATCAGAAATGAGGAGCTCACCAGATGCTTTATGCCATCCTGGCCTATCACGTCGAAGCCGAGGTCAAGTCGTGGAGCGCCGATGAGGACGCAGCCGTCATGGCGGGTCTGCGCGAGGTCCATCAACGGTTGAAGGGGCGGCTCGGCCCGGCTGCACGGCTCGGCGAAACCCGCAACGCCAGCACCCTGCGCGGGCCCGGCCACGGCATGGTGATCGACGGCCCGTTCTCGGAGACCAAGGAGCAGCTGCTCGGCTTCTACGTGATCGATTGCGCCGATGAAGCGGAAGCGATCGCCGCGGCGCGCGACCTGCGCAGCGTTAACCCGTCGGCGGTCTACGAGATCCGCGCGCTGAAGCGCTACACCCCCGGCGCACCGTTTCCGGAAACCGCCGGCCCGAGCGACGCGTAGAGATCGCGCCTGGAGAGCTGCTCAACGGCTGGAGCGTTTCGGCAATTTAGGTAGCTTGCTCGGATCGAACTTCGGCAGCGGCAGATCCGGCGGCGGCTCGGGCGGCACGTCGTGGCTCGGCATCAGCGTCACCTCGAAGGCGAGATCGGGCACGGCATCGGCCCTGCCCTTGCAGATCGCGATCGCGCCGCTCCAAGCGCCCTCGAGCCGCACCACGAGGTCGTCGGTGCCGAACACGGTCGAATGTCCCTCCGAGTGCCGACTGGCCGTGAGAACGGCGGAGAAGCGCTCACCGTCGACCTCATAGGTGCCGCTGTAGAGCATGATGGCATCGCTGCCCCACAGCCTGCCGTCGGCCACGTGCACGATGCCGGTGCCGTCGGCGAGCGACGTGCGAAACCACGCCGCATAGGTGCCGTTCTTGAGCATGGAGCCTGTCTCCACTCGCTCCGTTTCACAGCAAACGATCTGGGCACCGTCGCGTTAACAGGGAGTGAAGGAACTTAGATGAAGGAACTTGGGTAAAGGAACTTGGGCACTGCGCTCATTGGCCGCCGTCGATTTGCCGTCCCATGATGGCGATCGCCTTCTGGTAGACCTGCGCCGCGTTCCAAGCCTCGATCGCAGCGAAATTGGGTTCCCCCGGCTGATAGCCGGCGCCGGCGCGCCAGCCATGGGCATGCAGGAAGTTCGCCGTCGAGCTCAGCGCGTTGGCGGCAACGTCGAGATTGCCGGTGCCATAGGCGAGGACGTTCTTCGGCATGAACTGGGTCTGGCCGATTTCACCATGCATCGAGCCGCGCGTGCTCCCGGACAGACTGCCGCGGTCGATCAGCTTCAGCGCGGCATAGAGCTGATCGGTGAAGAAGTCCGGACGGCGGCAGTCATAGGCAAGCGTCGCGATCGACGACAGCATGTTCTGGTTGCCGCGCTGGCTGCCGAAGCCGCTCTCCATGCCCCAGATCGCGATCAGCGGTCCCGGCGGCACGCCGTAGCGCTGCTGGATCGAGGCGAACATGGCCGCCTGCGACTGCTTCAGCGAACGGCCGCGCGCCACGATGGTCGCAGATCCCCGCTTGGCCATGAACTGCTCGAGCGACAGGCCAAAACTGCGCTGGCCGCGATCCGCGGCGATCGTCGCACTGGCGTAGTGTGCCTGCATCAACGCGTCGATCGCGGTGGCACCGACGCCCTTGGCCCTCGCCTCACCGGCAAACTGCTCCTTCCAGGCTTCGAATCCGCCGGGCCCGTTGCCGCACTGCGCTGCGTTCGCCTCTGCGCCCAGCGTTGCAACCATCACGACGATGGCGAGCGCCGACGTCGCAATCTGCCAGCCCCTGATCATCCGAAACCTCCTCCGAAAAATGTGCCGCCGCCCCTCGCGGGCGCGGCGCTGACGATGGCCTGATGTAGATGACCCGGCGATGAACGATCCGCCTCAGATTCGGCCGCGGACCGTCACGATATGTCGCCGGCAGCGGATTCGCCATCCCGGCCACATCAGGCAGGCCGGGACATTTGGCCCCTGCCTCCGTTCGGCGGATTAACGGAGTTCAGCGGCGGCGCCCGGCGAGCCCCGCACACGGCGCTTGACATTGACACTAATGAGAAGGTGCTAGGCCGACCTTCGACAGGGAGATCGCGATGCGGATTCAGGAGGCGGCACACCATCTTGGCGTGAGTGCACGGACGCTTCGGCACTATGAGGCGGCTGGCCTGATCGTGCCGCGCCGGAATTCGAACGGCTATCGAAGCTACGCCGCGTTGGAGATCGAGCGGGCTGCGTGGGTGAGAGACCTCATCGCCGCGGGCTTCTCGACCCGCGAGCTTCGCAATCTTCTGACCGCGCTTGAAGTCGGCCGGCGCGGCGCGCGCGTGAACTGCTCCTTAGTGATGCAGGAGAAGCTCGACCAGATCGATCGGGCGATCGCGGCGCTGCGCAAGCGGCGGCGCGCCCTGTCGCGTCGTCTGGCCGGACCGGATGGCGGTCCCAGCAACATCAGAACATCAGGACCTGGCGATGAAGATACTCAATATCCTTGCGAGACGTTACCTGCCGCTCGAGGGCCTGGACGCGGCCGTGGCCTTCCACGAAGCCCTGATCGGCCAGCCGGCGCGGCTTCGGTTCGACTATCCCGAATATGATCTCAGGCTGGCGCAGATCGCCTCGATCCTGTTCATTGCAGGGACCCAACAGAGCTTGAAGCCGTTCACGGCGACGCATCTGACGTTTCTGGTCGATGACATCGACGCATTCGCCGCGCATCTCGCCGGCGTCGGCGCCACGATACTTGAGGCCCCCAAGCCGGTCCCGACCGGCCGCAACATGCTGGTGCTGCATCCGGACCAGACACGCGTCGAATATGTCGAGCATCGCGACAAGCATCCCGCCGACGTGCTGCCTTGAGCATGTCAGCCACACGGCGGCGATGACGGCAGCGCCAGCTCGCGAGATGTCGCACGCGATGCTGCACGCTACGGCACCTCGCCTCGCCGCAGCGGGCCAACGGTTTGCGGGCGGTTGAGGAAGAACTCGCGGTTGCCGAGCGCGGCCTCCGCATACTGGTCGATCGCCACGATGATCGCCTGCACGTGGTGAAAGCACCAGCCTTCCCGCGTCGCCATGTGCCGGACCTCGGCCAGCGCCTTGATCCAGGGTGCATGATCATCGCTGTCGTGGAAATACCGAAGCGGCTCTCTCATCTTTCCTCCGGCAGATCACGTCCTCCAGCTCGGCGCGCTTGCGCGACAGCAGAAGCTGCGCCGATGCACTATCGCGTCCGGCCTGCCTGAGCCGGTTCACGGATGCGTCGAGCGCGCGCAACTCGGCGCGCAGCCGCTGCATCCTGGGTACGTCATCAGGCACGCGCTTCGCCGGCGACCAGCTCCCGCTTCGCCGCGCGAAGAAAGATCGGTGTCGCGGCGCGGCGGCGCGGCGCAACGCTCGCATGTACGATGATCGGCTCGCGGTCGCCCAGCATGCCACGCTCTTCGACCAGACGGCTCATCACCAGACGCATCTTCAGGAGGTCCCCGGCAACGAAGGCGCAGTCCTCATCCCGGTTGATCTGCTGTCGCATGATCGCCTCAGCCTCGAGCATGCTGACGCGCAGCGCCCTGATCTGCCTACGAATTTCGTTGATGCGGTTGTCCATGGCGGCCTCTTATTCACGGTGGAGGGCAATTAGAACAAAACAAGAACATATAGTCAAGCGGCGCAACCTACTTGTCGTGGATTTTTGTCATCGCAGGTCGCGCCAGTTCCTGCCGCGGGAACCAGAGGATCACCATTCTCACGAACTCAACGTGAGGATGTTCGATGATGCGAGACCAGAGAGCCACGAACCAACGCGCCCGGCCGGGATCACGGCGAATGTGTGCAAGCGTCTGCGGTGAGGCCGCGACAGACCGTCACAGCCGGCGGCATCTTTATTTGCGGCCTCCCTTACGAGGATGCGCGTCGTCAGGATTTCCTCAGTGCTCGGGCCTTCCGTGGCAGACAAACAGCCGACACATGACTGTGGAACAGTTCGCCCTTGGAACTTGTCTACTCAAATAGACAAATTAGAATGGGGTCGATTCTGTTTCGATCATTGCGCAGTACATGACGAAGTCTTCCAAACTGGTTGCCGCGAAGCGCGGCAAGGTCCTTCTGGTCCGACGTCGATCTGACGGGCTGTGGATGTTCCCCGGCGGACGCAGGCGTGCGCGCGAGACCGGCAAGGACTGCCTGAAGCGTGAGATCAAGGAAGAGCTGCCGAAGCTCAAGCTCGGCAGGCTCAGCCTGTGGAAGGAAGTGACGGCCAAGAACAAGCGTTCCGGCCGCAAGATGAGCGATGCGATCTTCATCGCCAAGAACGCCAAGGGACGGCTGGCGATCGGCGACAAGAAGGAGATTGACCGCGCCGCCTGGCAGAAGCCCCGCGGACTTCGCCTGACGCCGACCTCGCGCTACATCCGCGATCGTCTGTTTCCAAGGAAGCTGCGGCGCCGGAGATAGGCGGCGGGATATCTGCTGCCCGCGGAAAATCACAGATTTCGGCTTTGGCATTTGGCGACTGCGCGGGCACGCCTTGCTGATTTGTTGAGCTTCGCCCACCATCGACGCGTGCTAGGAATGACGTGATCCGTACGGACCGGACCACGACATCAGCCGGAATTGCGTCAGAATGAGCTTCCCCTCCAACCGCCAGAGGCGGCTATTCAGAATCGTTTCCGCGCGTTGGCAGCGCCGGGCCATCTTCCTGCTGGGCGGCATTGCAGTCGGTGCGGCGGCTGTCGCGCTCGCGCAACTCGCGGATCTGGCGCAGATCGCTTTTACAGCACTGGTGTCGCATATCCGTTATGCCTCGCTGGTGCTGACGCCGATAGGCTTCGCGCTGTCGGTCTTCCTGACCAATCGCTTTTTTCAGAACGCGCAGGGAAGCGGCATCCCGCAGGCCATCGCAGCACGCCACCTGACCGACCAGACCGCGCGCGAAAGTCTGGTTTCGCTGCGCATTGCCGCCGGCAAGGTCCTGCTGACCTTGTTTGGCCTGCTGTGCGGAGCATCGGTCGGGCGCGAGGGACCGACGGTGCAGATCGGCGCGTCGATCATGTTTGCGCTCGGCCGCTTCTCGCCCCGTCGTCAACCCGGCTTGATCCTCGCCGGTGCGGCGGCGGGCGTCGCGGCAGCCTTCAACACCCCGCTGGCCGGGATCGTATTCGGCATCGAGGAAATGAGCCGCGCCTTCGAGACGCGAACCTCTAGCCTGATCATCGGCGCTGTGATCGCCGCGGGCCTGACCTCGCTCGCTTTGATGGGCAACTACACCTATTTCGGCACCAGCGCGACGGCCCTGCGCAACGGCGCCGACTGGCTCGCGGTCCCGCTCTGCGGCATGGCCGGAGGTCTGGCGGGCGGCCTGTTCAGCCGCATCCTGATCGCGATGGCACGCGGATTTGCCAATCCGGTCGGACGCACCATCAAACGCTATCCGGTCGGCTTTGCCGCGATCTGCGGATTTGCGGCGGCGATTTGCGGGATCGCCTCCGACGGCGCGATCTACGGCACGGGTTATCAGCAGGTCAAATCCGCGCTCGAAGCCGGATCCCAATTGCCCGCCAGCTTCAGCGTGTGGAAATTCCTCGCCACCACATTCGCCTCGATCAGCGGCATGCCGGGCGGCATCTTCGCGCCCTCGCTCGCGGTCGGCGCCGGGCTCGGCTCCAACATCGCGCCGCTGTTTCACGGCGCGCCGCTGCCGGCCATCATGCTGCTCGGCATGGTCTCATATTTCGCCGGCGTGGTTCAGGCCCCGATTACGGCCTTCGTGATCGTCACCGAGATGACCGACAATCACGCGATGGTCGTGCCGCTGATGGCCGCGGCCCTGATTGCGCACGCGAGTTCGCGCCTGATCTGCAAGGAGGGCGTGTATCACGCCCTCGCCAAGGGATTCATCGATCGGGCTTCGCCGGCGCAGCAGACGACGCCGGCCTGACGTATCCGACCGATCAGGCTTCAGCCGTTATAGGCGAACAGCTCGATCGGCTCGCTGAAGCCGCGCACCGGATGCTCGCCGACATGCTCGAGCGCGAAATCGTGCTCGACAAGATCCGCGAACGCGCGGGACAGTAGCACAGTCTTCTTCAGCTGCTTGGTGAGCGCTTCGAGGCGCGACGCCATGTTCACGGCGGGACCAATGACGGTGAAGTCGAGCCGGGTGCGCGACCCGATATTGCCGTACATGACATCGCCGACATGGACGCCGATGCCGTAATTCATCGGCGCACGGCCCATCATGCCGTTCCTTTCGCTCAGCGCCGCCATCGCCAGCCGCGCCTCGGACACCGCGTGCAGCAGGTTGGCGCAGGCCTTGGGATCGCTCAGCGGGAAAATCGCGAGCAGGCCGTCGCCGATGAATTTCAGGATTTCCCCGCCATGCCGCGTGATCGGCTCCGACATCGCGTCGAAATAGTCGTTCAGGAGATCGATGACGTCATCGCGCGGCCAGGAGTCCGAGATCCGGGTGAAATCCCGCAAGTCGCAGATCATGATCGCGGCGCGAACCGTGGTGCCGCTGCCGCGCCGCGTCGCGCCGGCCAGGATCATCTCGCCGGCATGCGACCCGACATAGGTCTCGAGCAGCGTCCGCGCCAGGCGGTTCTTCATCCGGATCTCGCTGACCAGCGCCAGCACCGGCAGCACCGTCTTCAGGCTGGCGATATGCGCGTCATCGAAGCCACCGGCGCGGTCGGTCGCGAAGGTCACGACATGCCGCTTGCCGAGCGTATGCAGCAGCGGCCACGCCACATAATCGGTCAGGCCCTGCGCGCGCATGTCGTCATAGAGCGCGTGCTTGCGGCCCTGCGACGGGTCACGTTCGAGCTTCTCGCGCACCTCCTCGGCACCCTGATGGATTTCGTAGACCGGACTGCCGATATATTCCGATCGCTGCTGGACATCGTAGTCGACCCGGTTGATCTCAGCCTCGCTTTTCCCGTCGGCCCAGATGATCCGGGCGCCAAGCCATTGCGGATGCTGGATCAGGAGGTTCATCGTCGCCCGCTTGAGCGGAATGCCCGTGCGCTGCAGCCGGATGCACAGCTCGGCGAAGATATTGTCGATGAAGCGCTGGTCGCGCGTCTGGTTGGTCAACCAGCTCACAACGTCGCCGTCGGACTGCGGCGGGACGGAATCGATGTTGGGCGCGTTCATGGCTGGCTCCGGAGCGGCGGGTGGGGTCGGCAACCGGTATGTCGTGCTTCCGCCCGGCCACGTCAACGCTGCCAGCGGTATCGTGATCGAGTTAGTCGGCCTGCCCGAGCCCCTCGAAGGGCACCGTGGGCCTCCGGGTGGTGTGGTGAGGCCGGACGGTCATAAGAGAGCCGGATGCGACAGCCTGCGGTCGTATGGACGCACTGCCAAAATATCGAAAACAACCCCATGCAAAGTAGCCGGCGGACACGGCAACTTGACTCGTCGGGCAAATCAGCGGCATTCTTCTACTATCCAGAAATCGTGCAGAGCCTCGCCCTGGAACTATCCGCATATGGCATTTGCGGACTTCTGCAACTGACGTCTCGATGTCGTCATGGCCGGGCCATGGAACGTGGCCGATAGCCATTTGCGATCGCCCTGCCCGCAGGCGGGAGCGGTTCAGGGAGCCTGTCTCGGGATCGATTCAGCCGGACCTCTTCCCGTCCTATCCGCCCAGCCTGTCGACCTCGGCCTTGCCGGCCTTCATCACCAGCGGGATGTGCTCGCCCTGCCCAAGCAGGCAGGCCACGTCGCGCAGCGGGTTGCCCTCGACCACCAGCAGGTCGGCAAAAGCCTCCGGCGCGATGCGGCCGAGCTTGCCCTCCATGCCGAGCACCTCGGCGCCGATAATGGTCGCGCTATGGATCACGGCCTGCGCACCGAGCAGCTCGGCGCGGATCCGAAACTCGTCGCTCTGCAGGCGTTGCGACGGCCCGAGCAGGTCGGTGCCGAACCCCATCTTGACGCCAGCCTCGCGATAGATCGCGAGCGAGCGCAAGCCGGCGTCACGCACGTCGGCGACCTTGGCGACGCTCGCCGCAGGCAGGCCGTACTTGGCGCCTTCGGTGGCCAACGCCTCGTAGGTGACGAGGGTCGGCACCGCATAGGCGCCCTGCTCCGCCATCAGGCGCGCGGTCGGAAGGTCGACCAGATTGCCGTGCTCGATGGTGCGCACGCCGCAGCGCACCGCGCGCTCGATCGCCTCCGCGGTGTAGGCATGGGCCAGCACATAGGTGTGACGCGCCTTCGCTTCCGCGACGATGGCGCGGATCTCGTCCTCGGAATAGCCGAACGCACCGATCGGATCGGTGGGCGACGCGACGCCGCCGGACGCCATGATCTTGATCTGGTCGGCGCCCATCTGCAGCTCCTCGCGCACCGCCTTGCGCACCGCATCGACGCCGTCGACGACACGCGCGATGGCGCCGACCCGCACGCAGCAGGAGCAGGTCGGGTCGGCCAGATAGTCCGAGCGTGCGCGTCCGTCGCCATGGCCGCCGGTCTGGCTCAGCGCACGGCCGGAGACGAACAGCCTCGGACCATCGGTCAGGCCGGTGTCGATCGCCTGCTTGAGCGCATAGCCGGCGCCGCCGGCATCGCGGACGGTGGTGAAGCCGCGCTTCAGCATGCCGCGCAGCAGCATGGTCGAGCGCAGCGTCACCAGCACATTGGCCATCCGGGCCTGCTGCGACAGATCGAGCTCGACGGCGACCGCATGCACATGCAGGTCGATCAGGCCGGGCATCAGGGTCTTGCCCTTGAGGTCGATGACACGATCGACTGAGGCCTCGATCGGCCGGTCGGAGACCTCCTTGATCAGGCGATCCTCGACCAGCACGTGGTGACCTTCGAGCAGATCGGACCGCAGCGGATCGAGCAGCGCGGCATTCTTGAAGAGGATGGTAGGCATAGTGGTCTCCGGTCAGGATGCAGCCTGCGTGATCACGCGGCTTCGCTAGCGATGTCTTCGAGCGATCGGCCGCGCGTCGGCACGCCCATCAAGAGGACGGTGACGGCGCCGATCAACAGCACCGTCGTGGTGACGCCGAACACGCCGGCAAAGCCGAAATTCGGGTAGAGATAGCCGACCAGGATCGGTGCAATGATCGCGCCGATGCGGCCGATGGCGGACGCAAGGCCTGCGCCGGTGGTCCTGATCGCCGTCGGAAATACTTCGGCCGTGTAGGCATAGACGCCGGCATAGGTGCCGTTCATGAAGAACGACAACAGCAGGCCGGCCGTCATGATCTGCCCGTCGCTCGCGGCAAAGGCGAGCCCGAGCGCGCTGATGCCGCCGAGCAGCATGTAGGTTGCGATGGTGGCCTGTCTTCCGATCCGCTCGTTGAAAAAGGCGGCGGTGAAATAGCCCGGCACCTGCGCGCAATACATCGCGAGCGAATAACCGAAACTCTTGGTGATGCTCATGCCGTTCTGGACCAGCAGGCCGGGGATCCAGACAAAGAACGAATAATAGCTGAACGTGATCGACAGCCACATGATCCAGGTCATGGTCGTGATCCGCGCCTGGCGGCCGGCCAACAGCGCCGCGAAATTGCTGAGCAGCGTTCCCGACGATACGGCCGGCAGAACGGGCTCCGCGACCGGTGGCGGCAGCACACGGCCCTCGCGCGCGAAGCTGGCCTCGACCTTATCGAGCACCGCTTCGGCTTCCTTCACCCTGCCGCGGCTTTCCAGCCAGCGCGGCGATTCCGGCAGCGACCTCCGCCACCACAGCAGCATCACGACCGGCACGGCGGTGATCACGAGCACGATGCGCCAGCCATTCTCGTAGGCAGGCACGATGAAATAGCCGAGCAAGGCGGCCGCCACGAAGCCGAACGAAAAGAAGCCGGCGAGCGCCCCGGTGAAGGCGCCGCGGTAACGCCGCGCCACGAACTCCGCGAGATATGGCGCGATGATCGCGCTTTCCGCCCCCGTGCCCATGCCGGCGACGACGCGCGCGGCGAAGAACGCCGGCCAGCTGTCCACCGTGGCGCTCACCAGCGAAGCGACGCTGTAGAGCGCAAGCGCCGACATCATCACCGCACGGCGACCGATCAGGTCGCCCAGCGTCCCCGCCAGCAGCGCGCCGAACAGATAGCCGACGAAGGTGCTGCTGCCGAGCACGCCGGTCTCGACATTGGTCAGCCCCCAGGCGGTGCGCAGCACCGGCAGGATGAACGCCAGAACCGCGGCATCCATCGCGTCGAACAGATAGCCCAGGCCGCCCATCAGCAGCAGGTGCACATGGAAACGCGCAAACGGCAGGCGCTCGATGCGCGCCGAAATCACCGACATGAAATAGCCCCCCTCCGCCCCGCGGTCGGCACGCGCCGCGAGGTCAGTCCCGGGGAATGATAGACAAATCGGTATTATGGGAATAATTTATAATCGTTATCTAGTACATCACCATTGTGAATATTGCCCGTGTCCTTCCGCACGCTCGACCTCAACCTGCTGAAAGTCTTCGAGGCGCTGATGACCGAGGGCAGCGTCACCCGCGCCGCGAGCGCGCTGACGATGACCCAGCCTGCCGTCAGCAACGCCCTCGCCCGCTTGCGCGACGCGCTCGGCGATCCCTTGTTCGTACGCACCGCCAGCGGGATCCGCCCGACGCAGCGCGCGGTGGCGCTGTGGCAGCCGATCGGCGATGCGCTGGAGCACGTCCGCCACGCGCTCGACGAGGACGCCTTCGATCCACGGCGCACCGAGGCCGAGTTCAGCCTGTCGATGTCGGACTACGTGTCCTCGCTGGTGATGCCGCGGCTCATCAACCGCTTCGGCGAAATCGCGCCCTCCGCGCGCATCCACACCTTGCCCAACACCATCCTCGAGATCGGCGACCGGCTCGAGGACAACCGGGTCGATTGCGTGCTGAGCGTCTATGTCAACGAAGCGCAGCAGCCGCCGGCGGCGATCCGCTCACGCTCGTTATGGACCGTCGAATATGCCTGCATGATGCGTCGCGATCATCCGCTGGCGAACAGGAAGCGGCTCAACACCCGCAGCTTCCTCAACGCCAAGCATGTCGATGTCAGCCTCGCCGGCAAGACGCTGCCGACCTACGACCAGTTCCTCGCCTCGCGCGGGCTGTCGCGCAATCTGGTCACGACCGTCAATCACTACAACGCCGCCTACGAGATCGTGCGCCAGTCCGACCTGATCGCGGTGCTGCCGCGCGACCTCAGCGCCCAGTCCCGCCACGCGCCCCATCTGCATGCGGTGCCGGTGCCGCTGCCGGCGCCGCCGCGCATCGTCAGTCTGTTCTGGCACCAGCGCAACGACACCGTCCCCGCGCAGCGCTGGCTGCGCGAGACGCTGGTGGAGCTGTTCGCGCGGATGGAGTGAACCGGCGCAAGGCGTGCCCCTGTCAGGTCGATGTGGGCGCGGGCTCGATCGACGCTGCGTCCGCGGCCGGCGACGGGACGCTCCGGATAAGCGGACGTCCAAACAGCCGATGCAGCGCAAGGTAGCTCGCCATCGCCACGCCGATGCCGGTGAGCCACGACAAATCCACCCCGCCGGTCGCCAATGCAAGCGGACCTTGCATGGCCTTGATCGTGCCCATCTGGAACGCCCACGCCGCTCCGAAGCCGGCCGCAAAGGCGATCAGCCCGGCCCAGTTGAAGTCACGATCCCGGCCCGGTTCCTCGTAGAGCGAGCCGACATCGATGCGGCCGCGTCGCACCAGGTAGAAGTCCGCGAGCGTCACGCCTGCCCATGGGCTGATCCAGACGATCAGGGCGACCATGAAATTGTCGAAGGCATGGGCAAAATCGCCCGACTGCAGGAAGCCGTACAGGATCGCGGAGGCGATCAGGCCGGACAGCACCGAGATCACCCAGCGCGGCCGCCGCAGGTCGAGCGCCAGCGACGACAGCGCCGCCGAATAGATCACGACGATGTTGGTCGCGATCGGGCCGTGGAGCAGCACCAGCAGCACCGGCAGCGCCATCGTGCCGAAAGCCGCGATGATCAGCTTCGACGGATCGGAACCGGCGCCGGCCGATGCAATGGCCGCACCGAGGAAGGCGAGCCAGACCGTCGGCAGGAACATGCCGAGGAAGGTCGCCCGAAACACACTGGCCGCACCGAGCGAGGGCCTGGTGAAGCGCGTATAGTCGGAGGCATAGGTGAGCCACGAAATGCCCCAGCCGATGCCGATCGCGGTCATCAATTGCGTCGCGGCGGCGAATGCCGGCATGCCGGTGACATTGGCGGACTGCCATTTGATATCGACGCGCAGGAATGCGAGCGCGGTCATGACCGCCATGATCAGCAGGATGAACGGCATGGTGTAGCGCTCGAACACCTTGATGGCATTGAAGCCCCAGGCCGCGATGCCGATCTGGAACAGCATCACCAGCACCGCGATCGCGTATTTGAGCTCGATGCCGCCGCCAATCCCCATCCGCTCCAGCGCCGCCATGCAGAGATCGAGCACGATCCAGGTGTTGATCGCGACCCATCCCATCGGCATCAGCACTTGCGCCAGCGCCGGCAGATATGCGCCGCGGCGGCCGAACGCCAGCCGGCCGAGCACCATCTGCGGCACGCCGGTGCGATGCCCCATCAGGCAGAAGGCGGCGAACAGCGCCGCGCCGAACAGATTGCCGACAACGATGACGGCAAGCGTTTGCAGCAGGCTCAGGCCGAGCTGGATGCCGAGTGCGCCCAGCACCCAGTTGATCGGCGCGATGTTCGCACCGGTCCAGATCCAGAACTGATCGAACGATGACGACGTGCGATGCGCCGCCGGCACCGGTTCAATTCCGTGGGCATCGAAGCCGGCCTCATCCTGCGCCGGAAGCTGTGTCTGCTTGAGCATCATGTTTCCCCCGTTGTCCGGCACATTGGTTTGAGCCGGGATGGGGTATCTGAGCAGCAGGCAGCCGTGGGGCGATAATGAGAAATCCTCAAGCCGGGTTGAGACGGCATCGAGAGTGAAGCTTGCGTGCTGAATAGCGACAGATCGCGCCGCGATCGGGCCCGATTATCGCGTCACCATGGCGCGCCGCTTCACTGTTGAGATTTTCTCAACTCGCCTGCCGGATTCGTCAATCACACCGAGCCAGACACTCGGTCATTGTGGAGCCGACGCATTGCTCCGCAATCAGCCGAGGCCAGTAATGACGACCCTTCTGCATATCGATGCCAGCCCGCGCGGCGACCGTTCGGTCAGCCGAAAACTCTCCAAATCGTTTGTCGAGCACTGGCTCACGCACGAGCCGGGCGCCACGGTCATCGCGCGCGACGTCGGCCGCGACCCGCCGCCGCTCATCACGGAGGCGTGGGTGGCCGCCGCCTTCACCGCACCCGGCGACCACACGGCGGAGCAGCGCGACGAGCTTCGTCTCTCCGACGCCCTGATCGACGAGCTCGAACGCGCCAACGTGATCGTCATCGGGGCGCCGATGCACAATTACGGCATGCCGGCCGCGCTGAAGTCATGGTTCGACAAGGTGATTCGCATCGACAAGACCTTCAGCTTCGATCTCGCACGCGGCGACTTTCCGCTCGAACCGGTCATGCGCGGCAAGACGCTTGTGGTGCTGAGCTCGCGCGGCGAATTCGGCTTCGGCCCCGGCGGGGTGCGGGAGACCATGAACCATCTGGAGCCTCACATCTTCACCTGCGCCCACTATCTCGGGGTGCAGGAGAGCCATCTGATCGCGGTCGACTACCAGGAGTTCAACGATGACCGCTACCGACGCTCGCTCGCCGACGCCTTCGCCGCGATCCCGGTGCTAGTCCGGCAGTGTCTTGGAATCGACGGGCCTGTTAATGTGGCGGCGGAATGATGCGCCACTGTCCGCCGGCTGCATGAGGATGATCCGATGATCCGTAATCCCATCCCCTGGCCGAACGGCGCGCGCTGCGCCTGTGCGATCACGTTCGACGTCGACGCCGACAGTCTCATTCATATCGCCCGGCCGAAGGATTCGTTCGACCGGCTCTATCCGATCACGATGGGACGTTACGGTCCGACCGTCGGCGTGCCGCGGATCCTGGAGACCTATCGCCGCCTCGGCTTGAAGCAGTCGTTCTTCATGCCGGCCTGGACCATGCAGCGCTATCCGGATGCGGTGGAGGCGATCCTTAAAGCGGGCCACGAGATCGGCCATCACGGCTACATCCACGAAGACCCGACGGAGATTTCCTCGGCGCAACAGCGCGAGGCCTTCGAACGCGCGCTTGCCATTCATGTCGCGATGACCGGGCGCAAGCCGCGCGGCTACCGCGCGCCGGTCTACAACGCCAACCAGACCACGATCGATCTCCTGATCGAGCACGGCTTCGTCTACGATTCGTCGCTGATGGCCGACGACATCCCGTACCAGATGCGCACCGCGCGCGGATCGCTCTACGAGATGCCGCCGCACTGGGGATCGGACGATTGGCCACCCTTCGCCCATTACGCGGAGATCGGCTACATGATGCCGGTCAAATCGCCGAGCGAGGGCCTTGCCGCCTCGTTCGAGGAGTTCGAGGCAGCCTATGAGGCCGGCGGATTCTGGATGGGGATCTGGCACCCGTTCCTGACCGGCCGGCTCGCTCGCTGGCGGGTCGTGGAGCGCTGGCTCGAGCGGATCGTTGCCGAACGCAAGGTCTGGTTCGCATCGCTCGAGGACATCGCCGCGCATCTCGACGGCCTGGTCAAGGCGGGCACCTACCAGGTCCGCGTCGAAACCCTGCCCTACTTCACGCAGCCTGTGTCATGACCTGTTCGGGAGCCGCCCGAAATGCGGCGGCTTCCCCGCGCAGCCAGTCGATGAATGCCGTCACTGACTTGCGCCGGCCAGCGCTCGACGCATCGACGAGACGATAGGCAAAGCCCGCTAGCGCGGGACCATCGAGCCGGCGCAGCGTGCCCTGACGCAGTTGCTCGTCCACCAGCGCATCGCTGCACAACAAGGGTCCGAACCCGCGCTCGGCGGCATGCAACGCCAGCGGCTCCTCGCTGTACCAGGAGATGCGGAAGTCCCGGCCGGGATCATGATCGGCTCCCGCGAGCCAGGCCGACCACGCCGGCGAGTCCAGCGCCGCGTTCTTCCACCGGAACGCCAGCAGCGAGCGCGAGCGGACGTCGTCAATGCCAAGACGAGCACCGGGCGGACAGATCGCGCTCGCTGCCACGGCAATATAGCGATCGCTGAACAGCACCGATCTCTCGCCGGCGCGGTCGCCGCGTCCGTAGCGGATCGCCAGATCGATGCCGTCTGCGCCCGGCGTCCTCACCTCTTCGGTCGCGTCGATGTGGACGACGAGGTGAGGAAACGCCGCGTTGAAGCGTGCGAGCCGCGGCATCAGCCAGCGCTCGGCGAAGGCGCGTGTGGTGGATACGGAGATCGCATCGCCATCGGCCGGCGGCCTGATCGCGGCAAAGGCGCTCGCCATGCGGTCGAAACCATCGCGCAGCATCGGGAACACCGCATGGCCCTCCGCGGTCAGCACGACCGCGCGGCCGGAGCGTTCGAACAGTCTGTGGCCCAGAATCGCTTCGAGTTGCCGGACCTGATGGCTGATCGCCGTCACCGTGACACAGAGTTCATTGGCGGCGGCGGTGAAGCTCTCGTGACGCGCGGCGGCTTCGAACGCGCGGACGGCATTGAGCGGCGGCAGCTTGCGCATGATCGGTTCTCCGCGCTGCCCGTATCAGGCGATGAGAAAGTGAGCGTCGGTCGGCCGCATGTCGTTCACCGGCACCATGTCCTGCGGACAGGCGGAGAACACGATGACGAGCTCCATCTCGGCGCGCAGCGCCACATACTGGCCGGCCTCGCTTACGGGAGGCTTGAAGTCCAGTTGTCCATGGTCGGCGACGGGCACATTCATGAACAGATTGAGCGGCGCCGGCGTCACCGCAGCCGACAGGCCGACCGCCTCGAGCGCATGCGCCAGATTCTGCGTGCAATTGTCGTGGTGGCCGACGGCGCCGAGCTGGCGATAGCGGTGAATGTCGCAGGCCGCGATCAGCGTATCGTGGATTCCCGGCGTGGTGTCGGCGACCAAGGTGAGGATCGCGCGGCGCCGGTTGGTGGTCAGCGTGTCGCCGACGCGCGGAATCAGCCGCAGCATCGACGCGCGGCTGTGCTCCATCGACATGAACTCGCCGGTGTCGCGGGCATTGAAGGCCCAGGTATCCACCACCTGCTTGCCGTGGGTGTTGACGACCATGACCGTCTCGCCCGCATCGAGGCGCGCCGCCACGCCGTTGCGGGCCGGAATCAGACGGGCGCGAGTCAGATCGATGGTTGCTACGGTCATTTGGTGCCTCCTCAATGGCTCGTTGCGCCATTGGAGCACCGCCCGTCATGTAATTCTAATAATATTAATTGTGTCCATTATAGCAGATTCGTATAGTCGTCCGATGCGCCTCCGACAGCTCGAATGCTTCCGCGCCCTGATGCTCCACGGCACCATGACCAGGGCGGCCGAGCTGCTCGGCATGTCGCAGCCCGGCATCAGCACGATGATCGCGGGCCTCGAGCACGAGACCGGCCTCAATCTCTTCCTGCGCCGCGGCGGCCGCCTGCAACCGACCCCGGAAGCCAAGCTGTTCTATGTCGAGGCCGCGCGCGCCCTCGAAGCCGCCGAGAACGCATCGCGCGTCGCGGCCGAGATCAGGTCCGGGCGGCGCGGTCACCTCGCGATCGCCGCCTATCCGAGCATTTCGATCAATTTGCTGCCGCGGCTGCTGTCGCAGTTCGCCAGGAACAAGCCCGAGCTGCAGATCAAGATCATCACGCGGAATTCTGCGACCGTCCGCGAGCTGATCTCAACGCAGCAATTCGACCTCGCGGTCGCCGAGCTGCCGCTGGATTATCCGACCTCGCACATGGAGGTGTTCTCGTATGAGTGCGTGTGCATGCTGCCGCCTGCGCATCCGCTGGCGAAACTCAAGCAGATCACCCCGGATGACCTCGACGGCGTCCCGTTCGTGACGCTGTTTCGCGGCGACCCGATCTACCAGCAGCTGGCATCCGCCTTCTCCGAATATGGCGCGCGCTGGAACGTGGTGGCGGAGACTGAGTTCTTCTCGACCGCCTGCCAGCTCGTCGCCGACGGCCGCGGCGTCGGCATCGTCGATCCCGTGGTGAGCAAGCCGTTCAGCGAGGGCCTCGCCATCCGCCCGTTCAAGCCGAAGATCCAGTACCAGATCGCGATCCTCTCCCCGACGCATGAGGCGCCGTCGCAGATGGCGCAGGATTTCGCCAAGCTGCTGCGGCGTGGTTTGCGGGGGTGAGTCGTGGTGGCGGCGCGAGAGGCTGACTGCATGCCCAGCGAAATGGGAGTAACGTGCTGAGTTGAACTTTGTGGAAGCGAGGCCCTTGGCCAGTCCGTCTTCGCTTTCGCTGGCGCTCAAGCTACGCCGGACACGCTTTGCCCTGACGGGCCAGGCGTGGCTGCGCCACGCGTAGCCCGTCAGGGCGAAGCGTGGTGGGGGAGGCAGGACTCGAACCTGCGAAGCCATGAGGCGGCTGATTTACAGTCAGCTCCCTTTGCCACTCGGGACACTCCCCCGTCCAACAGCGTCGAACCGGCCGCGCGAGTGGCGGCGGACCGGGTCATCGAAATGACGCTGATAACCGGCCGACCCGAAACGGGTGCGCGGTCGGGCGCGTTTATGGGCGAAGGCGGTCCCCAAAGTCAACCAAGCCGGCGCGCAATTTGCCGGTTAAATTGCCATTCTGCGACACCCGTGACACAAGCCTCACATGAGCGACCGCGACCGCAAACCCAATTTCCGAGGCAAGGGCGGTAAACCCTTCCAAAAAGGGCCGAAATTCGGCCGCCCGCCGGCCCGGCGGGAGCGCGAATCCGGTTCCGACGGACCGGTGATTCTGTATGGCTGGCACACGGTGGCGGCCGCGCTCGCCAACCCGGACCGCCATATCCGCAAGCTTTACCTCACCGAGAACGCCGCGAAGCGCCTTGCCGACGAAAACATCGCGACCCGCGTCACCCCGGAGATCGTCCGGCCCGGCGATATCGACCGGCGCCTCACCCCCGATGCCGTGCATCAGGGCCTTTTGGCGGAGGCCGAACCCCTGCCCTCGCCCGGCATCGACACGCTGGCGCAGGAGGGCATCGTGCTGGTGCTCGACCAGATCACCGATCCGCACAATGTCGGCGCCATCCTGCGCTCGGCCGCGGCGTTTGCGGTGAAGGCGATCGTCACCACTGCCCGCCACAGCCCGGAGGCCACCGGCGTGCTGGCGAAGTCCGCCTCCGGCGCGCTCGAGCTGGTGCCGATGGTGACCGTGCAGAATCTGGCGCGCGCGCTGAACGAACTGAACGACCACGGCTTCCAGACCGTCGGCCTCGACAGCGAGGGCACCGAGGATCTCGGCAAGGTTCAGTTGCAGCAACCGCTCGCGCTGGTGCTCGGCGCCGAAGGCAAGGGCTTGCGGCAATTGACGCGCGAGACCTGCCGCGTCGTCGCTCGCCTCGACATGCCCGGCGAGATCAAGAGCCTCAACGTCTCGAACGCCTGTGTGCTCGCGCTCTATATCGGCGCCAGCCGGCTCGGGCTGATGTAGCGAAAACGCCCGCTCGCTTGACGCGAACGGGCGCTGATGTCTCTTCGACCGATCGTCGGATCAGTAGTAGCGGCGCAGCACCGGATGGCCGTAGCGATGCGGCGCATAGCCGTAGCGATAGCCGTAGTGCGGACGGTAGGGCCGATAGTGATGGCGGTAGCCGTAGTGGCGATAGCCGTAATACGGGCGGCCATAGCCTTCGCGGTAGTACGGACGCGGCGCCCAATTGCCCGGACCGGTGTAGCTCGGGCCCTGGTTGACGTAATAGTACTGCTGCGCTGCGTCGGGGTAGGCCGCATCCGGGTCCGGCAGGCGCTCGACCGCGCCGTAACCGCCATACCCGTAGCCGTAGCCACCGCAGCCGCCGCAGCCATAGGTCACGGCAGGCGCGGCATAAACCGGCGCACCGCAAGGGTTGAAACCGCACGCCATTGCGGGCGCGGTCACCATGACGGCGACGGCCGCAATCAGTCCTTTGATCATTTGACGCATTACTCTCTCCTGTAAATCTTGCCTGTAGGTCTTGTTGTGGTCGCGTAGCTCTTGGTGGCTGTGAAGGGCCCTCTGCCAGAGGGCTCCCGATTTAGAAGCCTCTCGGTCGCGGTGGCCGCATCGGCGGACCCGGCAGCGGCCGCGGCCCGTTGAACTGCGGCGCGTAGATCACCGGCGGCGGATCGACCGGCACGCTGGACTGCGCCGGCAGCGGTGCGGAGTGTGCCGACCACGATTCATGATAGCTCTCGGCCGGCTGCGGCAGGCGGCGGTTGGCCGGCGGCTCGATCTCGAGGCGGCCGTATCCCGGCATGCGGCCGAGGCTCGGATAATAATGGCCGACATTCGGCTCGGGATCGATCGGGCGGCCGCCGTAGACGGTCGGCACCATCGAGTCGTTGCGGGCCAAGCCCATCGCACTCTCGACCACCGCGTAGGAGGCATCGACGCCGTTGATGATGATGGGCACGCCGGGACGCGAAGGCACGACGATGTCGAAGCCGCCGCCGGCCAGCGCCGTCGAGGTCATCGCAGCCAATATCGCCAGCGCAAGACTTCCGCGCATGTTCACCCAGCGTCCCGAATTGTTCCACCCGCAGCCTAATCCAACGGCTTGGCGGAAGGGTTAAGGGCGCGGGCCAAACTGGCGGTAAGCCTAACGCGTAAGCATCGGCATCCGGTCAATGCGGCCGTGCGGGATCAGAAATCGTTAACGGCGGCGAATGCGCGGCGCTGCGTCAGGCGAAGGCGTTCTCGATGATCGAGTGGATGCCGATCGCAATCGTGACCGCGCCGACCGCCATTTGCAGGCCGCGATTGGCCCAGGTCAGCCAGCGCGCGGAGGCCGCGAGCGGCACCGCGATCACACTGGACAGCACGCCCATCCCGATCATCGAGCCGACGCCGAACAGCGCGACATAGCCGAGCCCGATCACCGGGTTTGGCGCCTGCGACACCGTCAGCACCAACAGCGCCGCGGAGCCCGCCATGCCGTGCATCAGGCCGACCAGCAGCGTGCGCCAGCGGAAGCCGTGGGCATGGCTGTGCGCCGCGCGGACGTGCGGCAGGATGTCGCCGGCGTGGCTGTGGGCGTGGAAATGCGTCATGCCGTCGCCATGCGAATGGGTGTGGAAGTGCACGCGATCGCGCCACAGCCGCCACCACACATGCGCGCCGAGGCCGACCAGCATGACGCCGACCGCGGTCTCGATCGGCTGCGCCACCGTCTCGGGGATCGCGTGCCCGAGCAGGATCGCGGCGCCGGCGAAGAGGAACAGCGTGAGCGTGTGACCGAGGCCCCAGGTCAGGCCGTGCTTGACGATGTCACCGACATGGGTACGGCGCGCCGCGATGCTCGATACCGCCGCGATGTGATCCGGCTCCAGCGCATGCTGCATGCCGAGCAGAAAGCCAAGACTCAAGATTCCGAACATCAATCCCTCGCGCCGGCGCGTGACGGCAGATCAAACACCACATCGCCGATCTTGTCAGGCCGGCACCTCGTCAAACCAGCACCTCGTCGAACAGGCCTTGCATCGCCGCCCAGGAGCGGCGGTCGGCCCGCGCGTCGTAGAGCGCCGACTTCATGATCGAGCCGTCGGCGGTCGGGTTGGTAAAGCCGTGCAGCGTGTTGCCGTAGCTGATCACCTGCCAGTCGGCAACCTTGCCGGCGCGCATCTCGTTCTCGAACGCTGCAACCTGGTCGGAAGGCGCCAGCGGATCGTCGGCTCCGGTCAAGACCAGCACGCTCGCGCTCACTGCACCCGCTGCCGCAGGCTGCGTGGTCGAGAGCACGCCGTGCAAGCTGACGACGGCCTTGAGTTCGGCGCCGTCGCGCGCCAGCTCAAGCACGACCGTGCCACCGAAGCAGAAGCCGATCGCCGCGCAACTGGTGGCGTCGACCTCGGGCAATGCCGTGAGCGTCGCGAGCGCGGCGCGCGCCCGTGCGCGAAGCGTGGCAGGGTTTGTACGCAAATGACCGATCAACGCCATGGCCTGCTGCAGATCTGCGGCCTGCCGCCGCTCGCCGAACATGTCGGCGGCGAACGCTACATAGCCACGCTCGGCAAGCCTGCGTGCCCGCTCCATCGCGAAATCGCCGAGCCCGAGCCCTTCGTGGAATACCAGCACGCCGGGACGTTTGACGCCGCGGTCCTTGAACGCAAGATAGCCGCGCAAACTGGCGTCGCCGGCGGTGTAGTCGATGTCGCGTGCGTGCATCGAAATCCCTTCAAAAGCGCATGATCCGGAACGCATCATGCGCGCGAGTTTGGGAACTTCACACTGGTTTGAACGCAGGGCAAGGCCGCGCCGGAACAGGCACGGCACAGCGAGATTAGCTCTGCACTACGGCAAGAGGAGATCTCGCATGACACAGCTTAAGATCGTTGGCGCTGTCGCGCTCGTCGCCGCAGCGCTTGCGAGCCCCGCAATGGCGCAGCAGACCATCGGCACGCCCGCACGCTGCTCGAACGCAACTGCGGATGCCCGATGCCAGACGATGGCGCCGGGCACGACCCGCACCACCTACCACCACCGCTCCGACCGGCGTGACCGCGACTGGCAGGGCAGCTACAACCGGTATGACCCCGGCCCGTTCGGGCCCGTCGACGCTGCGGCCGGTGTGGTGGGCGGCGTGGTCGGTGGCGCCGTCGGAACAGCCGCCGCGATCGCCACCGCCCCGATCGGCGGCGCGGAATATGCCCGGCAGAACGGCTTTGTCTGCACCCCCGGCACCTGGTTCCGCGGCAGCGATGGTCTCCGGCATCCCTGCCAGTAGCTCAGGCGAAACGCTGATGCGCAAAAGGCGGCCTTCGGGCCGCCTTTTTGCCGCCTCGCCGGCGGACGCGAAGCGATCGATCCGGGCTTTCCGGGTTCTGGCCTCAAGTTCTGGTCTTCAAGTTCTAGTCCTGGCCCACCAAGTCTGCTATGCGAGCGCGCAAATCATTCCCATGTCGCCGGCTTAGCTCAGCGGTAGAGCAGCAGTTTTGTAAACTGAAGGTCGGGGGTTCAATCCCCTCAGCCGGCACCAGCTTTTCACGAAGTCAATGAGACGGGTCAGTTGGCCGTGCCTGGGTACGGGGTACCCAACCTGGTTTGCACGATTGGCGGGCGTGACGTTCGACCACCTGGTGGAGGCTTGCACTCCCTGAAAACATTCCGCAAAATTGCGCGACAGGAGCCACAAGCGGATTTCGGGCAGGCACCGGATGACGGAAAAGCAGTTGCGGGCGAGGACGTCGTTGCTGAAGGCCATGCTGTTGGTCTGTGCCCTGCTGATGGGCTACTCGGACCTCATCACCACCAACGAGATCTTGCAGCGGGGAATGGGCGAACTGAACCCGTTCATGTGGCTCACCCAGGAGTGGCTGGGCGAATGGTGGCTTGTAGCCAAACTGGGTTTGACCTACCTCGTGATATGGTTGCTTTGGCACGGCAACAGCGAGCGCCAAATGGCTTATGTGGTCGCCCTCATTGCACTGCCCGTCTACAACAATCTGTTCATCCTCGCGGGCGCCAATTGAGCTGACCCTGCGGTTGTGCTGACGAGCCGCCGGCAGCGCTGCTTGGCAGAGTTGCCGTGCTCCTCGTCGCCTACCGCCTGCATGGCGGGCTGTACAGCAAGGATACGCTGCGGGACGAGCGACTGAATCGGCTGATCGATGAACGCATCGATCGCCTGGACCTGAAGCGCGACAAGAAGCACGAGCCGTCCGAGCTATGAAGACCGGCCTGCCACGCCTCGTCGCGTGTATCTTCAGTCGGCTGAGATCGACCGTCGACCGCAGCAGCCCCGCCAGCTCGTCGGAGAAAACGGCAGCTCCGAGCATGGCGAAGCGGGCTTTGACGGCGGCGAACTGACCGCAGCACGGTTCTTCGACGCAGATGCCGATGCCGTCCGCTGCTGCAAATCTCTTGATGATCCCGTGAATGCCGACCGTCCTGCCGCCGATGTTGCCTTCAAACCGAAGTGCCTGGGCATCGAGTCCTCCATCCAGATCGACACGGCTTGCGCCGCGCATTGTCCTTGATCCAAGCCGAACACGTATTCGCGGTTCAATCAAAGAGACTCGCTCGGATTACCCACAACGTTTAACGGAAGCCGTAGTCTTCCGGTCCCCACGAGAATTGGATGATATCCGTCATCTCAGCGTACTTTGCGCGACGCAACTCGCAAACCAGCCGCTGGAAGCCAACGGCGGACCGATTGCCAATCACGCTTCCGCTGGTCCCAAGCGCGTCTCGGATGCCGGCGATCATTCGGCGTAGCCGGTCGATATCGACAGCAGCCGGGAACAGCCGGACGCCCTGTGTATTGGCAGGAATCGTGGGATCACCCCCGTAGCATCCCCCATCCCTCGCCTTGTTTCTGTCCTTGCAGCCCGAAACGCGGTATGCAGAATGTGGGATGGGACTCAGCCAATGACCTATTTGATCCTTGCCCGGGATGGCACCAGTCAAATCGTGCTGAAGCGCGACAGCGAAGACGCGGCCGAGAAGAAGGCGCGCGAGCTGAAGGAGATGGGTTGGTTCGAGGTCGAGGTCCGCGAGGACAAGGCCGGCCACCCGGTTGCGGCTACGGTGACCGATCGGCCCAACACCCTTCAATGACACTTCCCTTCAACGACGCCTTCCCTTCAATGACGTCTTGATGAACCTTTGCCGGATGGCCCTTACACATGTGTGAGGAGCCTACGATGTCCGACACAGCCCATTATCGCTTCCAGTCCGATCAGGCGCGACGGCTGGCCCGCCAGGTCACCGACGCCGCGGTGCGTGAAAAGCTGCTCGAAATGGCCGAGGAGTATGGCCGCTACGCCGACCAGATCGAGGCCCGCAGCATCGAACCAGCACCCGCCCAGGCGATGGCTCACTAGGCTGAACCCGGCCGCTCCCGCCGGCACACCGGGCTGATCGCGGTCAGGAAGCACCTCGCGGCACCGACGACCCAAGCTTTCAGGCCTGCTCCTGACGCTCTTTCTCAAGCCAGCGGCCAAACTGCGCGAAAGCGTGTGAGGATTTGTTCGGAACATTATGCCCTTTCACGCGATTTTCTCCGCATGAGGGTCCGCGAAACCAACCGCAATTTACTCCTTCTGGGCAGCTTCACGCTGCTGAGCGTGGCCGCTGCCGGCATCGTCGCCCTGCTCGATCCGGCGCCCGCGCCGGCCAGCGCCGCGCCCCGGCCGGCCGCGAATCAGGCGCCGGCCCCAAGCCGGGCACAGCCCGAGACGCGAGTCCGGATCGTCGGTACCCGGTTCGTCCCGAACACCAATCCGCGCCAGCGCTGACCGTCTTCGCGTAGAGCTCACGTCACAATTTTGTCACCGTGCCTGCAAAACAGGCGTCTTCGTCAACCATCATGATGGCGAGTGCTTGATTCCGCCGGGTTGCTCTGCTGCAATCCGCGCGCTCAAGGTGCGCCATGAAGTGGATGAAGGAACGCGATCTCCTGATCGCGCAGACAATGGCTTTCGTACAGTCGGTGAAGGGCAAGCTGCCCGACGCCGAGCTGCCGGCGGCTGCGCCGCGGGCCGCCGTGCCGCCAGCGCCTGCCCCGCTGCCAGCGACCGCGGCGACCACGGTCGAGGCAGCCTTTGAGACAAAGCCGGCCCTGGAGGCAAAGTCCGCCTTTGAGGAAAAGCCCGCCTTTGAGGCAAAGCCGGCTCTGGAGATCAAGCCTGCGGCCGAAGTCCAAAGGGTGGTGATGCCGCCGCCGCTTCCGGTGCCGACCGTGCTCGAGGGCCTGCCCCCCGCACCGCCGCCGTTGACGGTGACCGTCGTCGAAGTCCCGCCGCCGCTGCCGCCGCAATTTGCCAAGCTCGACATCAGCGGCGACTTCGGATCCGAGGTGCGGGAACGGGTCGCCAATTTCCGCGCGCAGCAGCAGCGCTTCCTCAGGGAGCGCGAGGAATACTGCACCACCACAATGGCCAAGGTCCGCGCCGCGATCCGCGACAACAGCGACCTGCCGCGCTCCGGCAAGTAACCGGCGCCCCTTCTCCAAACGCTTGCTGACCTTCAGCCCTGCGCGCCCGATTTCACCGGCTCGGTCAGGAAGCGTCCGCTCGATCGCGCCGGCGTCGGTTCTTCCATGACGTCACCGGCGGGCTGCCTGCCTTCCGCCATCGATCGCAGGCCGGCCACCGCCTGGGTCATGCGCTCGGCGAATTTGGCCGCGGCTCCGTCGAGGAACGCCCTGTCCTTCGGCTTCGGCTTGGCGATCCGCAGTTCGAAACGAGACGTTCCGTCTGGGCCGTCCAGAACGGCCCGGGTCATGATGATGCGCGGCGCTCCGGGCACCGGCAGCGTGATCCCGACCGTGAAGTAATCGACCGGGCGCCAGTCGAGCGTCTCCTCGACGTTGGTGTGGTTGCCGTGCGCGCAATGATTTTTGGTGCCGACACCGCGTCGCCCCTTGCCCGACTCCTCGATGATGTCGTCGGCGTCCCACCATTTCCGCCATTGCCCGGGCACGGTGATGAACTCCCACACCGTCTGCCGCGGCGCGGCGATGTCGAACTCCAGTATCGCGTAGGCGTCTTCGCGCGTCACCTCCATCCGCGTTTGCGCGTCGTCGTGCTGCCACGCCGCTTCGAGATCGCGCACCCACAGCGTCACATCGCCGATGATGTCGATGGTTTCCTGATGCGGGATCAGACCTTGCGCCACCGGATCGACGCCCATGGCGCGGATCGCCGCGTCGCTGTAGAGCGCGTAGGCACGCCCGCCGAGCTTCTCGCCAACCGAGTTCTTGAGCAGCCGGTGGACCAGGATGACGTCGCGCCCGGCCAGCTCTTCCCTGCCGCCCATCTTCTGCTTCACCATCTCGCCGTGATGGACGACGAATTTGAAATCGAGATCGCCCATCGCGACGCAGGCCTTGCACTCGCAGGTCGAGGCCTGACGGACGTCGCGCAGGCGCCGGCGGAATTTGAAATAGGCGCCCTCGATCGCGTCCTGCAGCAGCGAGCCGTCGATTGTCCCGGTCGAGTAGACGAAGGCGGCGTCGCCCTCGAATTTGGCGAGGCGAAATGGTGGGCGCAGTCCTTTCACCACCACGTCCATGAAATCGGCGATGATATCCTGCGCATGGTCGAGCTCGACCGCCGCGAGGAAATTGGTATAGCCGGAAATGTCGGCAATCGCGAAATATGCCGCTTCAGCCTTCGGAAGCATGGAGACCTCCCGCGTAACCTTTTCGTGCGATGACGCAGTCTGTCACACCGTATCGCGATCCGCGACTACTGTAAGCCGCGCGCTCCGGCAAGTACTGTCTTACCCCGCCGCCTCGTCATGCCCGGGCTTGTCCCGGGCATCCACGTCTTGGTGTCCATGCAAGGAAAAGACGTGGATGGCCGGGACAAGCCCGGCCATGACGGATGCAGCACGTCCCGGCACTAAAATCAGCCGCCGCCGATCTCCTCCAGCACCGGTAGCAGATGCTTCAAGAACTCGCCCGGGTTCTCGCTCATCGGGAAATGCCCGAGGCCCTTCATGATGGTGGCCTTCGCTCCGGCAATGCTGTTCGCCACCGCCAGCGTCTCCTCCGGCGTGCACGAATAATCGTACTCGCCCGACAGCAGGAACAGCGGGCAGCGTCTGGTGTCGATCTCGGCGACACGGACGCGGATATCGCCGTCGATCTTGTAGAAATAGAGGTCGCCCTTGAACACGCCGGGGCCGCCCTGCATGTAGTGCCACAGCGTCTCCCACCTCTCTTGGTCGGGCGCATCGGGCCCGACCAGGCCCGAGACGATGGCGGCCGCGACCTCGCCGCCATGCACGTCCGGCCGGTGCAGGAAATTCAGGTCGTAGTAGGGATCGACATGCGCGCCGGCCTGCAGGCCGATGATGGCGCGGAAGCGTTCGGGATGCTCGAGCGCGAGATGCAGCACGATCCGGCCGCCGATCGAGCAGCCGATCACGATCGGCCGGTCGAGGTCGAGCGCCTCGATCACGGCCAGGATCATCGCCGTGTATTGTGCCGAGGTGAGCTGGTACTCCTCGTCGTGCCAGCCCTTCGGCGGCGACGACTTGCCGTGCCAGGGCATGTCGAAGGCGATGACGCGATGGTTGCGCGTGACGCGCTCCTCGTTCATCAGGCCGCGATATTGCCGGCCGTCGGCGCCCGCGGTGTGCAGGCAGAGCAGCGGCGTGCCCTCACCTGCCTCCTCGACATAGACGCGGTGCGCCCGGCCGGACAGCTCGAGCTGCATGTAGCGGCCGATGATCGGCTCGAATTTGGCGCTCATGCGGCCGCTCCCTCACGGCGCAGCTTGCCGAGCGCTTCCTTGAAGTAGCGCAGGTTCGCCATGAAGACCTGCAGTTCGCCCTCGGCCTTCAGCACGCGACGCTTGATCAGCGCCATCAGGTCGTTGGAGCCCGGCGGCGGCCGCTTTTCGCAGAACCGATCCCATTCCTCGTCCGAGGTGCGCAGCGCAAACGACGACGACGGCATCACGAACGGGCCCTTGGTCACCGCCACGATCCGACCCTCATGGATCGCGATCAGCCAAGCGGCCTTGCCGATCTCGAGCAGGAATGTCGTGGTCAGATAGCGGCCGCGCCGCACCAGGCCGGCGTCGCAATTGACCCGGTCCTTCAGCATCTCGATCATATCAGCTCCACCCCGATGGCGGCCCGTCCGCGCAGACCGCAGCGGGCACTTGTTCTGACGGCAATGATGGAAGGAATGGCTGGGCCGTCAATCGTTACAGGCGTCGCGCGGCTACGGCGTTTTCGCGTGGGCCGCTGCATACAGATTTGGCTGGAGCTAAATTTTCCCTAGAGCCAAATTTCCCTAAAGCCAGGACCAGACCAGCGCCACGTTCGCGGCGCAGGCCGCGAGCAGCGCAACCGCAAGCGCGAGGTGCACGCGTTCGTAGGGGGGCTGGTGGATCGCTCTCATGGCTCGGAGCATCCGGCGATTCTACCCGAGGAGTCCCGGGGATTCTTTTTTCCGCGGTTTACCGCTCATTAAGGACTCAGGCCCCTCCGGCGAAAGGTCCGAAATGACTCATGTTTTCAGATGCTTGCCCGAATCCACGCTCACGGTTCCGTGATCGGAACGGCGATCTGGCGTGAAACCCGGGACGGGCCTTGGCGTTGTCGGTTGTTTGGGGAAACGACGAATGCCGTACGCGCTGTTCTATCAAGACGCCAAGCTGAGCAAGGCCTACCCGACCGAGGCCGATGTCTGGAAGCTTGCCCGGAAATCGGGCCTGGTGGTGGATGCCGTCTCCGAGGAGGACAAGGCCTCGCCGCGCCCGGTGCTGGACAATGACTACGAGATCCGGCCGTGCCAGCCCGAGCCGAACGAGGACCCGGTCAAGAACAAGGCCGATGCCGATCGCGAAGCGCGTCTGGAGCCGCGGTTGAACTGAGGAACAGCGGGTCGTCCGGTGCGCATGGGCGGACCGGATATGCTGGTACGGCCCTCGTGCTGCCGTTACGGCGTCGCCGTCGCCAGCGACGCCTGTTCGGCGGCGAGCGACACGCAGATTTTCCGCCGATGCAGACCGCGGATCGACCCGGTCACCTTGAGCACCTTGCCGGCCGTGCAGGAGGCGTCCTGTACGAAGACGACCTCGTAAGGCGCAAGCGCCAAGGGTTCGGATTTGAGGATGGTCTGGGCGAAGCACGGCACAGAGACCGCAGAGATGATCAGCCCTAACGCAAAGCTACGCATGTTTGTTTGTCCACCAGCCCGGCGATCCCACAATAGCGCATCACGATGAAAGTTCCGTGCAATGCAGGAATTATTTTTTGCATTGCACGATCAGGCCTGAACATCGGGTGAATGTGGGGGCGGTCGCAAGCGGCGGGCCAACAAAAAAGGCCGACCCGAAGGCCGGCCTTTCGATCTCGATGATACCAAGACGCGATCAGTAGCGGGAGCCCACCGGACCGCCCCAGCCGAAGCGGTAGTTGACCCCGAGCTTGACGGTGTGTTCGTCGTTCCGGAAGCTCGCGCCGACAACGTCGGCCGGACCGCTGGTGAAGGTGGTCTTGCCGAAATTGTAGTACTGGTACTCGGCCTTCGCCGACCAGTTCGGGGCGAACATGTATTCGAGGCCCGCGCCGACCGTGTAGCCGTCCTTGTGGCCGCCATCGGTGGTGAAGGCCGCCGGCACGCCGCCGACCGACGCCGTGATGTTGTTGTTGTCGCGCCAGGCGTAACCGCCCTTGGCGTAGAGCAGCGCCGGACCCCAGGTGTAGCCGAGGCGGCCGGTCACCGAACCGAGCTGGTCGGTATTGCCGGTCACGACCGTTCCGGCGGGGAACACCAGACCATTGTTCGAGGAGCTCGGCAGCCAGGAGTACTGCGCCTCGAGACCCATCACCCAGTTGGGCGCGAACTGATAGTCGAAGCCGCCCTGCACGCCACCCATGAAGCGCGCGTCGCTGCCCATCAGATTGGTGCCGTCGGTGAACGCGCCGCCGACATGGCCGCCGATGTAGAAACCGGTCCAGTTGTAGACGAGTGCCGGGGCGGTATAAGGCGGCGGTGCCTTGGTATAGGCGCGGGCCGGCATGTCAGCCGCAAATGCCGGGCCCGCAAGGGCGGCCAGCGCGACTGTGCCGAGCAAGAGCTTCTTCATCTCTGATCCCCGTTACGAACGCTGCGCTGTTAAGACAAACAACGTGACGCCAATTAGGTTGCTTTGGGGCAATGCCTGACCTGTGATGTTTCCGAGCCGTGACAGGGTCGCAACAACGCCCGTTTGTTCCTTGGCACAGCAGGTTTTTTCACCGGTTAAGCAGCCGCATTTCGGCTGTATGTAAGTCGCAAACGGCTAAGGTGAAGTTCAGCGCTCCCCGAAAAGTGATCGGAGTTCGCTAACGGTCTGCTCAGGCTTGCTGCTGCGACGACCCGCCGCGTCCCAAAGCGCGATGAGATCGCGCTTTGGCTCCTTCTCTGGGCATGATCTCCGCGCGAACGCTACGCGTTTGTCGCGAGGGAAAACCGCTTCGCACTTTTCCGGATCATGCCTAGCGCGACATTTTTTCCAAATCGGGAAATGCCGCGTAGGACGCGCCGGCGCAGGCCTCGGCACCATTGTCGAGGATGCGGTCGAGCCGGCCGTCGACGAACAAGACGCCGCGCTCCCGGGCCGGGCGGTAATTGCCGTCGGTATCCTTTGCGCTGTAGCGCAGGCAGACGACGTAGCGCAGCCGGCCGCCGACCGTGCGCTGCACCGGCTCGGCGATCCCGCCTTCGCGGACCCCGACCGGATTGTTCAGGTAGGTCCGCATGAAGGCCAGGATCTGGTCGCGGTACCTGTCCGGGAACGGCTGGTTGGCGACGCCGCGATCGTCGGTAAAGGTGGTCGAGCTGCCGCCGTCATCGCTGGTGAGGCAGCCGGCAAGCGGCATCGAGAGCAGCAGGATCGCCGCCAGTCTGGATGAAGTCCGCAAACGACGCTGTTTCATGAGGCCCCGATGGCGTCTCATAAACCGCCAGGCAGGGAATTCGCAACTCAGTTGTGCCTGCCCGGACGCACTCCGGCCCGCCGCCATTGGGGAAGCAATGGACGGACGGGCCGGTTCTGCATCCGCGCGCAAAGGCTTTGCCTTTGTCGCTGAGGGCGTAGCGGGGCAATGTGGATCGAACGACGCCCCTCGGATCAGGCTCAGTCGCGCTCGATCAGCCGCGCTTGGCCGGCACGACGTGCTTGGTCGCGACCTTCGCATGGACGTGCTTGGTCGCATGCTTCGGCGCCTTCACCTTCAGCATGCCCATGTGCTTGTGGTGGCGGTGATGGCGATAGTGCTTGTGGTGCATCGTGGCGTTGGCGTTGCGCACCTTCGACGGCAGCTGCTCGCTCTTGATGACGGGAGCGGCCTTGGTCGCCGGGGCGGTCGTGGTCGCCGGCGCCGGAGTTGCGGCCTTGCCGGCCTCGGCGGCGAGCGCGGGCGCTGCGATCACGGAGATGGCGAGCAGCGCGGCGGAAATCGTCTTCAGCATGGTGGTCTCCTCTGCGGGATCGAGAGGTCTCCGGCCGGATGGTCGGCCTCACCGATCAATGCACGTGACCTTATGGGCCGCGCACTGAACCCGTTCTGAAGGACATGGACGGAATTCATTCATGTGAATGACATCTTGGTCATGTTGGCCGCCCTTGCCCACCGATTGCGGGGATCACGCAATCGTGGCACCGGCCGGGAATGTTCTGCACCCTCGGGTGTTCAAGTCAGCAGGCTTGGGTGTAGGATTACCGAGCACGATCAGGAACGATCAGGAGCAACCAGGAATGAGTAGGACGACGAAATTTTTGGGCCTCGCAGTGCTCTCGATGACCCTCGCCGCCGGGCCGGTCATCTCGGCCTACGCCGCAGGCGGCGACAATCCCTCCCCGCCGGCTTCCGACAGCGGCAGCAAGGGCAAGAAGGCGAAGAAGGACAAGAGCTCCGCGATCGACGATCAGAAGTTCCTGGCCGGCTATCACGCCGCCTATGCCACGATCTACGACAAGCACAACTATACCGCCGCGATCGAGCAGCTGAAGGCGCTCGGCCAGGATGACCGTGCCGACGTCGCCAACCTGATCGGCTATTCCTATCGCAAGCTCGGCGACTACAAGGTCTCGCAGATCTGGTACGAGCGCGCGCTCAAGGCCGACCCGGCCCATGTGCGCACCTGGCAGTATTACGGCCTCTGGCAGGTCGAACAGGGCAACCGCGATCAGGCGCAATACCACCTGAACCGCATCGCCCAGCTCGCCGGCACCAACAGCGACGAGTATCGCTCGCTCGCCGCGGCGCTGGAGAAGCCCCCGGGCACCGGCCTGGTTTACTGAGTTAAGGCAACCGTCCAAACATCGAGCCGGCGCAGTCATCGTGACGCGCCGGCTTTTTGCTGCGCCGTAGGATGGGTAGAGCGCAGCGAAACCCATCATCTCACCGCACGGACAAACTCGATGGGTTTCGCTGCGCTTTGCTCAACCCGCAGGCTATTGTCTGCCTTCGGCTCCGCAGCCTACGGGTAGTGCTCGAGGCGCCGATCGGGCTTTTGCGGACGGCTCGCGCCGACCGTGCTGCCGTCAGCGCCTTGCCCAGACTTTGCCGGGTGCGCGGCCTTCGCGATCGGTGGGCTCCCGTCGCCGGTCTGCTTGCCGGTGCTGATCGCCTGGCCGGTGGTGGTGACGCTGGCGGCCTGCCCGGCTCCCGCTGAGCCGGCCGACGGACCGGAGCTCTGCGCCAACACGGTTCCCGATAGCACCAATGCCGCCATCAGTATTGCCGCGTTGACTGTCATGGAGGGGGCCTTCTGCACACGAATGATGCACAGCAACGCGCCGCTGCCACGGTCGTTCCCCCGGGGCCATCATTTAAGGTAAATGCAAGGCGAATTCCCGTGCCCTGCCACACCTCAGGCAGCAGCACACGGGCCGGAGCGGCTCAATCTGCCATGCGCCGCCGACGGGCTGCGCAGCGCTGCCTCGCGATACTCGGCCCAGGCCTGCCGCAGGATTTGCACCGACGAGGTGAGGAATATCATCGCCATCACGGCGGCGACCGCGAGATCGGGCCAGGCAGTTGCCGTCCCCCACACGCCGAGAGCGGCCACCATCACGATGAGATTTCCGATCGCATCGTTGCGCGAGCAGAGCCAGACCGAGCGGACATTGGCATCGCCGTTCTTGTAGGGCAGCAGCAGCAGAACGGACGACAGATTCGCCGCAAGCGCCAACGTCCCTATTGCGCCCATCACCTCGGCCTTGGGAAGACCGAGAATGAGGGTTTGGTAGACCGTCGAGCCGACGACCCAGAGTGCCATCAGGCTCAGCGAAGCGCCCTTCAACAGCGCCGCCGATGCACGCATCCGCAGGCCGGCGCCGATCACCGCAAGGCTCAGTCCATAGGTGACGGTATCGGCAAGGAAGTCGAGCGCATCGGCCTTGAGCGCCTGCGATCCAGCAAGCTGACCCGCGATCATCTCGGTCAGGAACATCGCGCCATTGATGGCAATGACGGTCCAGAGCACGCGCTTGTAGCGCGGATCGAGGCCGTCAAACACCGGAACGCCGCCCGAGCAGCCGCACGCATCAGCCGTGTGATGACGATCCGATGCCGGCGCGCCGACCTTCGCCGGCAGTATCAGCGCCGGTGGCGTACAGCATTCAGACGTCTTCTGCCCGCAGCAATCGCTCATTGCTTCTCCTTCCAGACCACAGGATAAGGCCGCACGCATCACGCATTCAAGCCGATCCGCCTGGAACAGCTCTGCTTTGACGATGATGTCCCGCGCTTGCTGGGGCTGCCGGCGGTGCTTCGGCCGACAGCCCATCGCGCGCGCAGCGACGAGACGGGGGTCGCTTCACTTCGCCTTCTGGATCGCGGTAACGGTGTAGCCGCCGTCGCCTTCCTGGGCTTCGAACTTGACCTTGTCGCCGACCTTGACCTGCTTGAGTAGCGCGGGATCCTTGACCCGGTAGACCATCGTCATCGGCTCATCCATGCCGAGGCTCTTGGCCGGACCGTGCTTGAGCGTGATCTTGCCCGCGCCCTCGTCGATCTTCTTGACCTCGCCGTTGATGGCTGCGGCCTGCGCGAAAGCGCCGCCCAATGTCAGCGCGAGCGTGGCTGCGGCTGCAATCCGGATTATCCTGTTCATCGTCGTCGTCCTTTCTCTCGTTGCTGGTTTCATTTCACGATGACGCGGCCGGTCATCCCGTAGTCGCGGTGATCGGGGATCAGGCAGGAATATTCGAATGTTCCAGCCTTGGTGAACTTCCAGACGATCTCCGCGGTCTTCTTCGGCGCGAGGCGGACGCCGTTCGGATCGTCATGCTCCATGTGCGGATGCTTCTTCATCACTTCGGCATGCTTCAGATTCTCCTCGGTGGTCGCGAGCAGGAATTCGTGATCCTCGGTGCCGGCATTCTTGATCACGAAGCGTATCTGTTCGCCGCGCTTGACCTCGATGCGGAACGGCGTGAACTCCATCTCCTTCATCTCGACCTCGACCGTGCGCGACGGCTTGCTCGGATCGCCTGGCTCGCCGGCCGAATAGGATTGGTGAGCGTGTTCTTCGTGACCGCGCGACGGCGCCGCGGTGATCGACAGCGCAGCGAGGGCGATGCCGATGGTGGTGACGTGCTTCACTGGATTCTCCAATTTGCTTTTGATGGTTGCGTGTCGTGGGACGGCGCGTTGATCCGCTACATCTTCATTCCCTTCATCGATGGCTTGCCCTTCTGCGCGGGAGCAGCCGGCGGCTGCCGCGCGGGTTCGGCGGCCGGTGCGTCGACCTCATAGGCAACGGTGCCCGGCGGGTAGTTGTAGGGACCGGGATCGGCGTAATCGTCGCGGCCGAGCCCCTCGCGGATCTTCATCACCGTGAACATGCCGCCCATCTCGATCGGCCCGAATTGCCCGGTGCCGGTCATCATCGGCAGCGTGTTGTCGGGCGCGGGCATCTCCATGTTGCCCATCGCCATGCCGGTCGATCCCATCACCATCGCGTCGGGCGCGAGCTTGCCGACCGCCTTCGCAAAATCCTGGCGCGACACGCCGATGAAATTTCTGACGTCGTGGCCCATCGCGTTCATCGTGTGGTGCGACTTGTGGCAGTGGAACGCCCAGTCGCCCGGATTGTCGGCGAGCATGTCGAACGCCGTGACGGCGCCGACCGGCACGTCGGTCGTGGTCTCCGGATATTGCGCGCTCTGCGGCACCCAGCCGCCGTCGGTGCAGGTCACTGCGAAATTGTGCCCGTGCACATGGATCGGATGGTTGGTCATGGTCAGATTGCCGATCCGCACGCGGATCCTGTCGCCGAGCCGGATCGGCATCGGATCGATGCCCGGATAGACGCGGCTGTTCCAGGTCCACATGTTGAAGTCGGTCATCTCATTGACCTTCGGCAGATAGGTGCCGGGGTCGATGAGGTAGCTGCTCATGATGAAGACGAAGTCGCGGTCGACGGGACGGAACGCCGCATCGCGCGGGTGCACGATGAACATGCCCATCATACCCATCGCCATCTGCACCATCTCGTCGGAGTGCGGGTGGTACATGAAGGTCCCGCTGTGCTTCAGCTCGAACTCGTAGACGAAGGTCTTGCCCGGCTTGATGTGCGGCTGGTTGAGGCCGCCGACGCCGTCCATGCCTGATGGCACGATCATGCCGTGCCAGTGCACCGTGGTATGTTCAGGCAGTTTGTTGGTGACGAAGATGCGGACCTTGTCGCCCTCGACCGCCTCGATGGTCGGGCCCGGCGCCTGGCCGTTATAGCCCCACAGATTGGCCTTCATGCCGTCGGCGAATTCGCGCACCACCGGCTCGGCGACGAGATGGAATTCCTTCCAGTCGCCGTTCATCCGCCACGGCAGCGACCAGCCGTTGAGCGTCACCACGGGCCGGTAGTCGGGCCCACTGGTCGGATGCAGCGGCGGCTGCATCACCGCTTTGTCCATGGTCGGCGCCTCCGGAATGGCGGCAGCCTGCACGCGGCCGCTGACCGCGCTTGCCGTGACCAGCGCCGCGCTCCCCAGAAATCCTCGTCGTGAAAACATTGGTTGTCTCCGTTCAATGATCGCCGGCCGCGGGTGCGGTCGAGGCGATGGCGGATGGTGTCGATGGCGCGGCCGCCGCGCCGCCGCCGTTGATCGCGGTGTTCAGGTCGGATTGCGCCAGCCAGAAGTCGCGTTTGGCATCGATCGCCGCGCGCAGCGAGCCGAGCCGCTGCCGCGCTTCGGTCAGCAGCGCGAACACGTCGACCTGCATGCTGGAGAAGCGCAGCTGCATCTCCTCGGTGATGATCTGCCGCAGCGGCAGCACCTCGCGCTGGTAGTGGCTCGCGATGTCGTAGGTCGAGCGGTAGACGCGGTAGGCATCGCGCGCCTCGGAGCGCACGTTGATGGCCTTCTCGGTCAGGCGGTTCATCGCCTGCCGATAAGTCTCCGCCGCCTGCCGCACCCGCACCTCGCCGCCGTCGAAGATCGGAATCTGGAACTGGAGATCGAAGCCGCGCTCCTTGAACGGCGGGCCTTCCGGATCGCGCGTCCGCCTGTCGATGCCGGCGACGTCGAGCAGTGTGACGAAGCGCGTCGCCTCGGTGAGATCTAGCGCCTTGGCGAGCGCGACAATCTCCATCCGCGCAATCTGCAGATCGACGCGGTGGCCGACGGCGGCGACCTCGATCGACGGCTGTTCCAGCGGCCGCTTCGGCAGCAATGGCAACTTGCTGGGAAGTCGGAAGCCGAGATCACCGTCCCACAATCCCAAGAGACGCGCCAGCCGCTCGCGCGAGCTCGCCGCGTTCTGCCGCGCGCTGGCGAGGTCGGCCGTGATCTCGGCGTAGAACACCTGCTCGCGGGCCTGGTCGAGCTTGTTCATGCCGCCTGTCTCGCCGAGTTTCTTGGCGAGCTGTGCCGTCGATTCGGCGGTCGCCTTCGCGTCGGTCAGCAGCGCGACCGTCTCGTTCGCGGCAACCGCCACGACATGGGCGCGCCGCACCTCGGCGGCGAGCCGCAGAGTGGCGAGCGCGGCCTTGAGCTGCGCCTGACGGAAGCGTTCGCGCGCGATCTCGGAACGGGCCGGCAGCGTCGCCAACGCCAGGATGTCGCCAACTACCTGCCGCTCGACCTCGCTGGCACCGTTCCCGGTGATGCGGGAGACCGAGAATGTCGGATTCGGCGGCAGGCTGTCGGCGACGAGATCCGTCTCCGCCAGCGCCAGCTCGTTATAGGCGGCCTGCAAGCCCTTGTTGTTCAGCAGCGCGAGCTGGACGGCGGCATCCGCCGTCAGGTTGCGGGCGAGCAGCCGTCTCACCGCGACGTCGACAGTTGTGGCTTCGTCTTTGGTGCGAACAAAGGCAACGTCCTTGACGATCGCCTTCTCGGTCACGTCAGAGACGACGCCCATGCCGCCGTCGGGCGAGAACGATGCGCATCCCGCAAGGGCGGATGTCAGCACCAGGATCGGCACGATGGCCAGATGTCGCATGGTGCCCTCCTACCGATTCGAATTGGTCGGCGGCGTCACGCCATCGTTGCGCTCGCGCCAGGGCAGCGGCGTCGCCGGACGCAGGCTGCTGTAGGGCGCGATCGTCGAGCGGTAGCCGACGCTGGCCGTCTGCGCCGACGGGTTGGCCGGGTCGCCTGCGGCGGCAAGCGGCCGGCCGTCGGCCATGCAACCAGCGAGCGGCGCAGCCGCGAGGACGGCAGCGGCGATCCGCGACACGAATGTGGATGGCGCGCGCCGGCCAAACCGGTTGCCACCCCGTGTGGCCACGGCCGCGAGCCTCGCCCCGAAATGCGAAAACATGGATCTGTCCCGATCGTCAGATGAATAACAGGCATGCGCACGCGAGCGCGCGGCGCAGCCACGATGTCAGCTGAGGATCAGGCGATGGGGGGACGATAGAGCCGCGCGGGCGCCTCGCTGCGCAGGCTCTGGAAGGCTTCAGTGAGACGGATCGCGATTGGACGCAAGGGACCGGCGACGAGCGGAAGATCGGCCGGCAGCGCCGACACGCACATCATCGCGCAGCACGGCCCCGGCGCGTTCTTGCCGTCGTGGCTGTGCTTGACCGGTGGTTCAGCGCCATCGGCCGCGTGATGCGCATGCATGCCGCCATGATCGTGGCCGGCATGATCGTGCGCGGCGCCATCGGCATGCACCATCGAGATATCATGCACGTGCGCCATGGCGACTGGCCGGACCTCATCGGTCAGGCACGGAAACGGCGCCCCGAATGCAAGCGCGATGGACGGCGCGAGGACGCAGAACAAATAGGCCAGGATGATGGAACATCCCGCCCGCACCCGTCCCGACCTCGTCAACCGCACCAACACCTGCGTGATCGCCCCGAACTCGCCTCGCCCGCACCCCGACTGCAAATCAGCCTGCCGCGAACCGCCATCCTATATACCCCCTCAGGGTATCATTCAATCCGGTTTGAACCAGCCGACGAATTCGCAACCCCTGCTACGCGCTGTCGCACGACGGGCGCAACGACATCCAGTTCGGGCATCCTCGCGCGAAGCCCGAAGCCCTTCACGACGGCGAAGATCGCGGGAATCACGATCAGCGTCAGCAGGGTCGACGAGATCATACCACCGATCATCGGCACCGCGATGCGCTGCATGATCTCGGAGCCCGTGCCGGTGCTCCACATGATCGGCAGCAGCCCGGCCATGATAGCAACCACCGTCATCATCTTCGGCCGGACACGCTCGACCGCGCCCTCGATGATCGCGCGGTTGAGATCGTCGCGCCCGATCGCGCGGCCCTCGGCAGCACGACGCGCGGTGATCTCGGCCAGTGCCTGGTTGAGGTACATCAGCATCACGACACCGGTCTCGGCGGCGACGCCGGCCAGCGCGATGAAGCCGACCGCGACCGCAACCGACAGGTTGAAGCCGAGCGCCCACATCAGCCAGAGCCCGCCGACCAGCGCGAACGGAAGCGACAGCATCACGATCATGGTTTCCGCCACCGAGCGGAAGTTGAGGTAGAGCAGCAGGAAGATGATCAGAAGCGTCACCGGCACCACGATCTTGAGCCGCGCCGCGGCGCGTTCGAGGTATTCGTACTGCCCGCTCCAGACCACGTAGGTGCCGGGCGGAAACTGCACGGCGGCTTGCACCGCGCGCTGCGCATCCGCGACATAGCCGCCGAGATCGCGATCGCGGATATCGACATAGATGTAGGTCGCAAGTTGCCCGTTCTCGGTCCGGATCGTGGTCGGCCCGCGAGCCGGCGTGATATCGGCGACCTCGCCGAGCGGCACCGCCCCGCCCGCCGGCATCGGCACCAGGATGTCGCTTGCGATCGCGGCCGGATTGTCGCGCAGGTCGCGCGGGTAGCGCATGTTGACCGTGAAACGCTGGCGTCCCTCCACTGTCGTGGTCACGCTCTGGCCACCGAGCGCGGTCGCGATCGTGTCCTGCACGTCCTGTACCGCGATGCCATAGCGCGACAATGCTTCGCGGTTCGGCGTGATCTCGAGGTAGTAGCCGCCGAGGCTGCGCTCGGCATAGGCCGACGAGGTGCCGGGCACACCCTTCACGACCTGCTCGATCTGACGCGCGAGCTTGTCGATCACGGCAAGATCCGGGCCGATCACCTTGACGCCGACCGGCGTCCGGATCCCGGTCGACAGCATGTCGATGCGCGCCTTGATCGGCATGGTCCAGGCGTTGGAGACGCCAGGAAATTGCAGAGCCTTGTCCATCTCGGCGATCAGGCCGTCGAGCGTGAGGCCCTTGCGCCATTGCTGTTTCGGCTTGAGGTTGACGACGGTCTCGAACATCTCCGATGGCGCCGGATCGGTCGCGGTGGCGGCGCGGCCGGCCTTGCCGTAGACCGAGACGACCTCCGGAAAGCTCCGGATGATGCGGTCCTGCATCTGCAGCAGCTCGGCCGCCTTGGTCACCGAGATCCCCGGCAGCGTGGTCGGCATGTAGAGCAGCGTGCCCTCGTTGAGGTCGGGCATGAACTCGGTGCCGAGTTGCCGGGCCGGCCAGACCGTGACGGCGATCGCTGCGAGCGCAAGCAGGATCACCAGCGTCTTGGCCCGCAGCACGCCGTTGATGACGGGACGGTAGATCCAGATCAGGAAGCGGTTGATCGGATTCTTGTGCTCGGGAACGATCCTGCCCCGGACGAAGATCACCATCAGTGCCGGCACCAGCGTCACCGATAGCAGCGCCGCCGCCGCCATCGCAAACGTCTTGGTGAAGGCGAGCGGCGAGAACAGCCGCCCCTCCTGCGATTCCAGCGTGAAGATCGGCATGAACGACACGGTGATGATGAGCAGGCTGAAGAACAGCGCGGGTCCCACCTCCGCCGCGGCCTCGATCAGGATCGCGACCCGCGATCGGCCGGGCTCGGCGCGCTCGAGGTGCTTGTGCGCGTTCTCAATCATCACGATCGCCGCATCAATCATGGCGCCGATCGCAATCGCGATGCCGCCGAGACTCATGATGTTGGAGCCGATCCCGAGCAGCTTCATCGCGCCGAACGCCATCAGGACGCCGACCGGCAGCATCAGGATCGCGACCAGCGCGCTGCGGACATGCAGCAGGAACACGAAGCAGACCAGCGCGACCACGATGCTCTCCTCGAACAGCGTGCGCTTGAGCGTGTCGATCGCCGCATAGATCAGGTTGGACCGGTCATAGACCGGCACGATCTCGACCGATTTCGGCAGGCTGGTCGCGATCTCCTTGAAGCGCTTCTTGACGTTTTCGATCACGTCGAGGGCATTGACGCCGAACCGTTGCAGCACGATGCCGCTCGCCACCTCGCCCTCGCCGTTCAATTCGGCGATGCCGCGCCGCTCATCGGGGCCGAGCTCGACGCGGGCGACGTCACGCAGCAACACCGGCGTGCCGTTGTCGGTCTTCAGCACGACGTTGCCGAGATCGTTGATGTCCTTCAGATAGCCCTTGCCGCGAATGACATATTCGAACTCAGAGAGCTCGACGGTGCGGCCGCCGACGTCGGCATTGCTGGCGCGGATCGCATCGCGCATCCGCTGCATGGTGATGCCGCGATCGCGCATCCGCTGCGGATCGAGGATCACATTGTACTGCTTGACGAAGCCGCCGACGCTCGCAACCTCGGCGACGCCTTCCGCTCTCGCCAGCGCGAATTTCAGGTTCCAGTCCTGAATGGTGCGGGTATCCGCCAGATTCAACTGCTTCGACATCACGGCATACTGGTAGACCCAGCCCACCCCGGTCGCATCGGGGCCGATCGTCGGCGAGACCCCGGCCGGCAACCGCGACGCCGCGCCGTTGAGGAATTCGAGCACCCGCGAGCGCGCCCAGTAGATGTCGGTGCCATCCTCAAAGATGACATAGACGAACGACACGCCGAAGAACGAGAAGCCGCGCACGACCTTCGACTTCGGCACCGTCAGCATCGCCGTGGTCAGGGGATAGGTGACCTGGTCCTCGATCACCTGCGGCGCCTGGCCGGGATACTCCGTGTAGACGATGACCTGGGTGTCGGAGAGATCGGGGATCGCATCGAGCGGCAGGTGGATGAGCGCGTAGAGACCCGCGGCGGCCGCAAAGCCGGTGCCGAACAGCACCAGCAGCAGGTTGCGCGCCGACCAGGCGATGACACGTGCAATCATGGCTTGCCTCCGTCCGTCATCTGGCCGTCGGCCGCAACCGCTTGCGCAGCGCCGGCCTCGGCAAAGCCCTTGATCGCGGCCTTCAGGTTGCTTTCGGCGTCGATCAGGAAGGTGGCTGACGTGACGACCGCATCGCCCTCCGCGATCCCGTCGCGGATTTCGACATAGCCGTCGCCGCGCCGCCCGAGCTTGACCTCGCGCGGCTCGAACCGGCCGTTGCCCCGGTCGATCAGCACGGTCTGGCGGCTCCCGGTGTCGAGGATCGCGTTGTCCGCCACCGTCAGCACCGGCGCCGCGCTGCCGATGTCGATCTCGGCGTCGACATACATGTCCGGCAGCAGCGCGAGATCGGCATTCTGCAATTCGATCCGCACCCGCGCGGTGCGCGTGTCCTTGTTGACCTGCGGATAGATCACGCTGATCTGGCCCATGAACGCGCGGCCGGGATAGCTGCGGGCCCGCACCGCGACCTTCTGCCCGACCACGATATTGCCGAGATCACGCTCGGCGACATCGACCAGTGCCCACACGACAGAGACGTCGGCGATCCGGAACAGCACGTCGCCGGGCTGGGCACGCATGCCCTCGATCGCGGCACGCTGCAACACGATGCCGTCACGCGGCGACAACCACTGGATCGCGAGCGGCACCGTGTGGCTTTTCTCCATCTCGGCGATGACGGTCTCGGGAACGTCGAGATTGGTCAACCGCTGCTTGGAGCCGCGTCCGTAGGGCTCGATATTAGCGATCGCTTTCGAGGTCATGGTCGCGACATATTCGGCCGCCGCGGATGACACCGCCGGGCTGTAGATCTCCATCAACGGCTGGCCCTTCGTCACCCTGCTGCCGGTTGTGATGTCGGCGACTTTCTGCACATAACTCTCGGCCCGCATCGCGATGACGGAGACCCGCCGTTCGTCGAGCTGGATCGTGCCGGGGGCACGCACCAGCGTGCGGATGCGGCGCAGCTCCGCCGCTTCGGATTTGACGCCGGTGCGCTGGATTTTTCCGGGCGACAGCGTGATCGAGCCGTCGTCACTGTCTTCGCCGTCGTAGACGGCGATGTAATCCATCCCCATGGAATCCTTCTTCGGCACCGGCGAGGTGTCGGGAAGACCCATTGGGTTGCGATAATATTTGACCTTGCGCTCGCCCTTGGCGGCCGCCGGCATTGCCATTGGCGTCTCCGGCTCGTCAAAGCTGAGATCGGCGCCGGCGGCGACCGGCTGGTAGTCGCGGCCGTCGGACGTCTTCTTCGGCGTCAGCGAGTAGGACGGCTTGCCGTCCGGATCGCGGAAATAGATCGGCGCGCCGGCTTCGGCCGCTTGCGCGGCTGAGGCAGCGAGATTTGCGCCCGGCCACGGCGACAGGCCGCGACCGAGATATGCGACGCCTGCTGCTGCAACGATCGCAGCGGCGGCGCCTGCCAGGGCGAGCCGGTTCATTTTCCGGCCGTGACGACGAGCTTGCTTTCGACCGTGCCGGTCTCGCCCTGCACCTTCGCGCCGAGCGAGAGCTGCCAGCGTCCGGCCATGCCGAAGGTCGCCTTGAACCGATAGGTGCCGGGTTCGGTCCCCGGCATCGGCGTGACCTTGGTGGCCATCTCCTGCATGCCGTCCGGGGCCATGTCGAGCCGCGTCGTGAAGATCACGGCGTCCGGCACGGCCTTGCCGGTCTTCATGTTCATCAGGCGGACGGTAACGACCTTGTCCGGACCAGCCTGGACCGTCTGGTCGACGAGCTGGAATTCGTAGTCCTTGATGTCGGCGAGCGCGACAGTGGTGGTGCCTGTCAGCGCCAGGCCGATGAGCGCGGCCGTTACGGCACGCGACGTATTAAGCGACGGCATTCGTTTCATTCCTCGATTGGATTTGATCAGCCGCTTGCGCGGCACGCGACGTCCACGCGCCCAAAAGGTCGCGCAGCAGCAACCGGCGCTTGCGGCGCCAGTCAGACCAACTGTCGAGGGGGATGGTCGGGCGGCGGACGGACCAGCCCGTCAGCGACCAGATCGTCGTGCGGATGCAGTTGCAGCTGTGTCGACGGCCTCACCGCGAGGCCGAGGGTCGATGGTCCCGCGTGCAGGACCTTCAACATGCAGATCGCAACCAGCGGGCAATCCCCGCAGTCATTGCTCTTCTGCTTGTCGGGACAGCACGGCATATCGGCCGCCATGTCAGACATGTCCGCCATCTGGCTCATACCGGTCAACGCAGATCCGGCCGCCGCGGGCGTCGCCAGCGGCGCAATCGTCAGGCCTGCCGTCACAAGGACGGCGAGCAGCAATCTGAACAATTGGCGAACATTCATGTTGCGACAGTCTCACAAAGGACGGGTGCTGAAAAGGTCACCCTGTTCACAAGTGCACCAGCGGGAGATTGGGTGGTTAATCGTTCATCCCGGCCTGGCGCCCTGCATGGAGCCTATTGAGACTTCGGGCCGCCGTGATAGCGCCACGGCGTCCGGGCAGCGTCCGGAACACTCGCCGGCTGCACGCGCATCGCTCCCTGATCATAGCCGAATGCAGACATCGGGTCGCGTTGCACGGCAACCGCTGGCGTTGTTCCCCTGGCCTCATTGGGCAGATACCGCTTGTCGGAGATCGTCGCGCCCGCTTGCGCAGCCGCCGATGCCACAACGACCGGCACCAAGAGCGAGAAAGTAAGAAGGATCTTGTTAATCGACATAACCCGGCTCCATCATTTTCCAGAAGCGCATTGATTTGCGCTTCCAATCATGAGTTCGGAGCCAGAGTTTCGCCGGTTACACGCTCACGCTGACGTGACAGGTCTGATCGCTGCCTCTCACCAACGCAGCAGCCGCGGTCCCAATACCGCACCCGCGAGCGTGCACAGCACAATCGTGCCGCCGTACCACAACGCGACAAACGGCAGCGAATCATCGGTGCAGTGGAGCGCATAGGCGACAGTGCTGACGCCGCCCGCGACGAGGCCACCGAATGCCCCCGCCTGCACCAGATTGGTCGGCGCCGCCTTCCTGACTGCCCAGATGACCACGGCAAACGGCATGATCGCGATGATCGGAACCGAGATCAGGCATTCGAGCCATTGGTCTCCCATGACCATCCTGTCCCAATGCGAGCTGGGCGCCTGTCCAAGGCTGATGGCGGCGAGCAGCATGATCGCCCCGAATGGGAGTGCAGCAAGTCCAAGCGAGATCTTTCGCTCGCCGCCCGGCCGCGCCAGCCGAGTCAGATAGACCGACGCCGCGCCGACAGTGCCGAGCGCGAATGCAAGCTTCAGAAAGAGGAAAGTCACGGCACGCGGCGTGGCGAGGTCGGCGCGGACGCCAAGCCCGGCAAACACGAGGCCAAGCGCGGCAACCAGGGCCAACCCGAGCGCGATCGCGACGGTCCGGCCAACCAGCCGGCGATCGACCGGCTCGACATTGTTGCTGAGCGCCGCGATGAGATCATCCGTCTTCATGGCTCCGTCCTCCGAGCGATCAACGCGGCCAGAGCCTTCAGCCCGCGATGAATGCTGACCTTCACACTGGATTCCGACATGTCGCACCGCTGCGCCGCTTCTGCGACGCTCAATCCATCGAGCTTCACGGCCGCGATCGCACACTGCATGTTCGCCGGCAGTTGCTTGAGCAATCGCCTGACGTCAAAGCTGCTCTCGGCGCCGACGTGATCGTCATGCGCCGTGATGTCGTCGGCCTCATCGATCGGCACGTCGGCGCGCGAGGCGCGCGTGCGACGCAGGAAATCGATCAGCTTGTAGCGCGCGACCGCGTGCACCCAAGGCGTCAGCTTCTGTGCCGGGTCGTAGGTGTGCCGCTGCAGGTGAATTGCCAACACGGCCTCCTGCACCAGGTCCTCCGCCTCGGCCGCGCCGCGGCCGGTCCTGGCAAGCTTGCTCTTGTAGTAGGCACGCAAATGCCGGCTCAGGCGCTCCAGCAACGCCCGGTGGGCTGCCGCATCGCCATCCTGGCTGGCAAGCATCAGTTGCTTGAGCTCGTTTTCCGCGGTCGTCATGCAGCGCTACTATGGTCTGGTTCGCTCAAGCGACCGGTTTGGTTACAGCCCGATCGGCCGGACCACGAATATTTTCGAGGCCGCGACGGGTTCAACTCAATTCGCACATCATCCCGCCAGTTTGCGGGTCCATCCCGCGTGGATAAGCCCGTCTTTGGCAACCGCCGATCACAATCTTGCCAGATCAGGCCCTGAACGGTGCAATCGCCGGAATGACATGCGACACTGACCAACGGACCGCGGCCCATGCAACTCGTCTCGACCCTGACCTGTCCGACCTGCGGATTTGCCGCGACCGAAACCATGCCGACCGATGCCTGCCAGTTCTTCTACGACTGCCGCGGCTGCGGCACTCGCCTCAAGCCGCTTGCCGGCGATTGCTGCGTGTTCTGCTCTTACGGGACCGTCCCCTGCCCTCCGGTGCAGACGCACGGCAAATGCTGTGGCGGGCCAGGGCCGGCCTGAGCGCACTGCCATTGATTTGCCCGGTGGTGCACGCCCCCGCGGCGAAGATGTTTCGGTTTATCGGATAGGCAGGCCCGGTCTCGCCGGGAACAGCACGAAGTAAGCCCTGCGGCTGTCGATTCGAATGCGTCCAGTTAGTAGGACTGGTCGTAGGGTGCAGCATTCATCAGCAGCACACCAAAGAGAAGCACCAGATAGAGCATCGAAAACACGAACAAACGACGAGCAGGCCGCCTTTCCTTGTCGTGGCTCCGACGTACCTGCCATGCGAGAAAAATCAGGATCGCTCCCAGCATCGCCGCGGCCGCGCCATAGATGGCCCCCGCGAATCCAAGTGCACAAGGCAGCAGCGAGATCGGAACCAAGAGCGCGCTATAGAGAAGAATCTGGCGCTTTGTTTCGGTCTTGCCGGCGACGACCGGCAACATCGGCACACCGGCGCGGGCATATTCTCCGGCAAGATTGAGCGACAGTGCCCAGAAGTGGGGTGGCGTCCAAAGGAAGATGATCAAGAACAGGATGAGCGGCTCGAGCCCGACGCTTCCGGTGACCGCGACCCAGCCGATTACCGGAGGGAGTGCGCCAGCGGCACCGCCAATGACGATGTTTTGCGGTGTTCGGCGTTTGAGCCACATCGTGTAGACGACGACGTAGAAGAAAATCGTGAAGGCAAGGAGTGCAGCAGCGGCCATGTTCAGCAAAGTGCCGAGGGCCAGGACGGCGCACGTGCCGAGCATCAATCCGAAAACCAGTGCTTCCGGGCGCGATACACGGCCGCCGGGAATCGGACGGATGGCGGTACGCGCCATCACCGCATCGATGTCGGCGTCGTACCACATGTTGAGCGCACCGGCGGCGCCAGCTCCCGCAGCGATGCAAGCAAGAGCAACGACGCCGGTGACGGGATCAATGTCACCTGGCGCGACCATGAGACCGACCAGTGCGGTAAAGACGACCAGCGACATGACGCGCGGTTTCGTCAGTGCGACGTAGTCTCCGATGTTCGTATAGCTCCGGCGAAGAATTGAACGATTGATTTGCACGAGATTGATTCCTCGTCAGTTCGATACTCAAGAGGCCATCGATTGAAGGCCTTCTTCGCGGAGTCCCAGATGACGTGGCGAGTTTATCAGCCGTCCCGCCTCTAGCTCGCCGACGCGAAAAACATGACCCGAAGCAGATGCGTATAGTCGGATTCGAACACCATGATCCCTACAAAGACCAGCACGAGCACCGGGGGCAACAGGATGGCGTAGGCCAACGCCAACCGCTCCCAGGCCATGTGCATGAACACGGCAACGATCAGGCCGGCCTTCAGCACCATGAACAGCAGGATCAGTGACCAGCGGAGATGGCCATGGATGCCAAAGAAGTCGACGAGGTATGAGCAGGTGCTGAGCACGAACAGCCATCCCCAGACCACGAGATAGAGCTTGATCGGATGCTGCTGGCCCTTTGCGTGCGTGGCTCCTGATGCGACTGCGTCGTGCACAAACGCGTGCAGCGCATGTTGAGTTGCCTGCCCTTCCACATGTAACGCTGCGTTTGTCATGCGCCAACCTCACCAGAGATAGAAAAAGGCAAAGATGAATACCCACACCAGATCGACGAAGTGCCAGTACAGGCCCATGATCTCGACGATCTCGTAATACCCCCTCCGGCTCGTGAAAAAGCCACGCCGTTCGACGTCGAAGTCTCCCCGCCAAACCTTTCGCGCGACGGCGATCAGGAAAATCACGCCGATGGTCACGTGAGTGCCGTGGAAACCGGTGATCATGAAGAAGCAGGCACCAAATTGCGGCGCGCCCCATGGATTGCCCCACGGCCGCACGCCCTCCATGATCAGCTTGGTCCATTCGAAGCCCTGCATTCCGACGAACGTCGCGCCAAATGCCGCTGTGGCCAGCATCAAGGCTGCCGTTTTGACGCGATCCCGGCGATAACCGAAGTTGACGGCCATCGCCATCGTTCCGCTGCTGCTGATCAGGATGAAAGTCATGATCGCGATCAGGATGAGCGGGATGTGCTTGCCGCCGAGATTGAGCGCGAAGACTTCGCTGGGATTGGGCCACGGCACGGTCGTCGACATTCGCGCCGTCATGTACGACAGCAGGAAGCAGCTGAAGATGAAGGTGTCGCTCAGAAGGAAGATCCACATCATGGCCTTCCCCCAGGACACGTGCTTGAAGGCACGCTGGTCCGAGGCCCAGTCGGCGGCGATGCCGCGCAATCCGGGTATCGTTCCGGGCGACGCCTTGGGGGTTGCAAGTGTGGTTTCCGTCATCGCTTCCTGCCCTCGCTAGGTGAGTAACTGGCGACAGATGTCGATGAAATTGTCGGTCCAGCCGGTCAGCAGACCGAGCAAGATCAGCCAGACCAACAGGAGGAAATGCCAATAGATGGCGCAGAGCTCCACGCTCAGGCGCATCTGCATCATCGGAGCGCCACGCCACACCTTTGCGGTCGTCCTGCCGAGCGCGACCAGACCGCCCATCAGATGCAGTCCGTGCACCGCGGTGATCAGGTAGAAGAAGGAATTGGCCGGATTGGACGCTACGAAATAGCCGGCGACATTCAGCTGCTGCCAGACCAATAGCTGCCCGGCCAGGAAGGTCACGGCGCATGCTCCGCCGATCAGCAGGCCGACGATCAGGCCGTCAATGTCGTCGCGTCGCGCGGCCATCAGCGCCCATTGAAGCGCCACACTGCTGATGACCAGGACGCCCGTATTGAACCACAACAGCCTGGGCAGGGGCAGCTCCCGCCAGTCCACCATGCTGTTGCGCATGGAGTAGGCACTGATCAGGAGCGCGAACAACGAGCCGACGACCGCGAGAAACACGCCCAGTCCGATCTTCGCCGTCGGCACCGACGAACCGCGCTCACCGCGAACATCGACGTCCACTCCTTGCTCGAGCCATGGTTTGGCCGCCAGCCGCTGCTGCGAGAGCCACCATCCCGCGATCGCTGCGATTGTAACAGTGAACAGGATGATGGCACTCACGGATGGGCTCCCTGCGTCGCCAATCCGGCCGGCGGTTCATTTTGCGGCACGAAGTCCCTGGCAGCGCCCGGCACGCTGTAATCGTAGGCCCAGCGATAGACGATCGGGAGTTCCTTTCCCCAGTTGCCGTGTCCCGGCGGGGTTTCTGGTGTCTGCCATTCCAGCGAGGCGGCTCCCCAGGGATTGCTGCCGGCCTCTTTCCCTTTGAACAGGCTCCAGATGAGATTGAACAGGAAGACAAGCTGGGCGAAGCCGACAATCAGCGCCGCCACGCTCATGAACGCATTGAGGTCATGGGCGGATGCCGGGACGAAAGCTGTCTCGCCGATGTCGTGGTAGCGGCGTGGCATCCCGAGCAGGCCCAGATAGTGCATGGGAAAGAAGACTGCATAGGCCCCGATGAAGGTCACCCAGAAGTGGAAACGTCCAAGCGCCTCATTGAGCATGCGTCCGGTGACTTTCGGATACCAGTGGTAGATCCCGCCAAACACGGCCATGATCGGCGCGATACCCATCACCATGTGGAAGTGCGCGACAACGAACATCGTGTCCGACAGCGGAACGTCCACAACCACGTTACCGAGAAACAGTCCGGTCAGGCCGCCGTTCACGAATGTGATGATGAACGCGAGCGCGAACAGCATCGGCACCGTGAGATGAATGTCGCCGCGCCACAGGGTCAGCACCCAGTTGTAGACCTTGATGGCAGTCGGGATGGCGATGATGAGTGTGGTAGTGGCGAAGAAGAACCCGAAATACGGATTCATGCCGCTCACATACATGTGGTGCGCCCATACAACGAAACTGAGAGCACCGATTGCCACGATCGCCCAAACCATCATGCGATAGCCGAAGATGTTCTTTCGGGCGTGAGTGCTGATCAGATCGGAAATGATGCCGAAGGCCGGCAAGGCGACGATGTAGACTTCGGGGTGGCCAAAGAACCAGAACAAGTGCTGGAACAGGATCGGGCTGCCGCCGCCGTACTTCGTCAGCTGCCCCATCTCGACGAGCGTTGGCATGAAGAAGCTGGTTCCCAGGATGCGGTCCAGCAACAGCATCACCGAGGCTACGAACAGCGCCGGGAAAGCCAGCAGCGCCATCACGGTGGCCGTGAAGATGCCCCACACCGTCAGGGGCATCCGCATCAACGTCATGCCGCGCGTGCGGGCCTGCAACACTGTCACCACATAGTTGAGCCCGCCCATCGTGAATCCGATGATGAACAGGATCAGCGAGGCCAGCATGAGAATGATGCCCCAATCCTGCCCGGGAGTACCGGAGAGAATCGCCTGGGGTGGATAAAGCGTCCAGCCGGCGCCGGTCGGCCCGCCAGGCACGAAGAACGTCGCGACCAGCACCAGCACGGCGAGCAGGTAGACCCAGTAGCTCAGCATGTTCACGTAGGGGAAGACCATGTCCCGCGCGCCAACCATCAGCGGGATGAGGTAATTGCCGAAGCCGCCAAGGAACAGCGCCGTGAGCAGGTAGATCACCATGATCATGCCGTGCATGGTGATGAACTGAAGGTACTGATTGGCATCGATAAAGGAGAATGTGCCGGGAAATCCCAGTTGCAGTCGCATCATCCACGACAGCACCAGCGCAACCATTCCGATGGACATCGCCGTAATCGAGTACTGGACGGCGATAACCTTGGCGTCTTGCGAAAAGACGTACCTCGTCCACCAGCTGTGCGGGTGATAGAGCTCGACCTCACCCACTTCGGCGGGCGGAATGCCTGCGACCTCATCAAACGGGATATCGACCATCGGAATAGCCTCCTTGGTCTTCCGCTCAGCGACGAGTTCACCTCATATCCGGCTGATCCTCGTCGGCATGTTCATTCGCTACCAGTCTTGTACGCGGCCTTCGCGACGTCGTGCTGGCCTGACAACTCCGCAAACGTCCGCTGCCTCTCGAGCCACGCGTGATATTCTTTCGCTTCCTCCACGATGACCCTGCTCCGCATCTGCGCGTGCGCGACACCGCACAGCTCCGCACAGAGGACATCGAATGTCCCGGTGCGGGTGGGCGTGAACCAGTAATAGGTCACCGAGCCAGGTATCATGTCCATCTTGGCCCGGAACTCGGGCACGTAGAAATCATGCAGAACGTCAATTGAGCGGAGCAACACCTTCACCGACTTCCCGACCGGCAGATGCAGATCGTCGTTTTGAACGACGATGTCGTCCTGTCCGTTCGGATCGTTGGGATTCAACCCGAGTGGATTGTCGGGACTGATCAGGCGCGCATCTGACGTGCCGAGCCGGCCGTCTTTTCCCGGAAGCCGATAACTCCACATCCACTGCTGTCCAACGACCTCGACGTCGGTCGCGTCGTCGGGAACGGTGACGAACTGGTGCCAGACCACTAGGCCGGGCGCCAACATGGCGGCGACGCCGACTGCCGTCACGATGCTGAGCCACCATTCGAGCTTCTTGTTTTCGGGATTGTAGGCGGCCCGCCGTCCCTCCTTGTGGTGGAAGCGGAACACGCAGTAAGCCATGAACGCGATGACCGCGCAGAAAACCGCACCGGTGATCCAGAAGGTCAGATTGATCGTGTCGTCGATGTAGCGCCAGTTTGAGGCGATCGGCGTCCACCACCACGGGCTGTAGATGTGAAACAGCACCGAGGCGACTGCAACCAGGAGCAGTACGAGCGCGACAGCCATCCCTCATTCCTCCTTGCCATTGAAGGCTACGGAGACGAACGAAAGGGCGGAGCTCACGTCAAAGGTATGGTGTCAAAGGTATGGTGTCACGTACACCATCACCGTGCCTTTTGCCTCGCCCATTCTGCCGGTCGCGACGCTGGGACATCATGACAAAGGTTCAACGTCACGGCCGCAATCTCATCGGAGCTTGGGGGCGTTCAGTGCATTCAAGATGGTACTCGTCGAGCCCGGCGTCAATAGAGGAGTATGTCCCGCCTCTGTCCGGCGCGCGTTGGCGCGAATGCATTGCGTGCCGGAGAGCACCGATCGGGACCCGCCGTCAGATGGTGCATCGCAAAACCTGGCGTGTGCGCTTGCACAATTCTCCCGACCGCGTTCGCCATCTTGCTTCTGCTGCGTATCGGACTAGTTTGATTGGACCGGTTGCGACGGATGTCGTCCGGCAAGCTCCTTCTGGTTGAATCTGATTTGCCGGACTCAGTCGCGATTTTCGCGCATGAGGCGGATGTGCGTGTGTTGATGGCGCTCCGTTCCCCTGCGGGCACAAGCAAGGAGACCGGAACCATGACCACCGTATTCGCACGACCCAAGCTGCAATTGTTTGGCGTCTCGACCGCCTTTGTCGTTCGCAAGATCAGCCTTTCCGACCTGGGCGACGCGCTGCGCCTCGGCTGGGAAGACTTCAAGGCCATCCCGACCCACGCAATCGTCCTGTGCGTGATGTATCCCGTCCTCGGACTTGTCCTGTTCAGACTTGTGATCGGCTATTCGGTGCTGCCGCTGCTGTTTCCGCTTGCCGCCGGCTTCGCCCTGATCGGTCCTTTCGCCGGATTAGGCCTCTACGAACTGAGCCGCCGCCGCGAGCGGGGAGAGGAGCCAGGAGCCTGGGATGCAATGCAGGTGCTGCGCGCGCCGTCGTTCGGCGCCATGCTCGAACTTGGCATTCTCCTGTTCGTTCTGTTCGGGGTCTGGATCGCCGCCGCGGACGCGATCTACGTTGCGACTTTCGGCTATGCTCCGGCTGCAAGCATCCCTGATTTCGCAGAGCGCGTGTTGACGACGCCCGAAGGCTGGTCGCTCATCATCGTCGGATGCGGCGTCGGCTTCCTTTTCGCCCTGGTTGCCCTATGCGTAAGCGTCGTCTCATTTCCACTGATGCTCGACCGCCACGCGACAGCGATCGATGCGATCCGCACCTCGATACGGGCCGTGATGATGAATCCAATTGAGATGGCCGCGTGGGGATTGATCGTTGCGGTATTGCTGGCCGTGGGCTCACTGCCATTCTTCGTCGGTCTCTGCGTCGTCCTGCCGGTGCTTGGTCATGCGACCTGGCATCTTTACAGGAAGGTGATCGAGCCTGACCCGAATCCTCCGCAAGAGGAGCCCCGCCCGCCGATCGGTCACCGCTACGCGGCCGATTTCCCGGCCTCGCTGTTCCCGTGGAGCCGTGAGCGCTAGAGCGTCTTCGAGCGAAGCGGATACCGGTTCGCGTGAAGAAAACGCGTCAAAACAAGAATCCAGAGCCCCGTTCCGATTCAATCGGAACGGAAAAGGCTCTAGTGACAGCGGCGCGAGCTTGATTGCTAACGGGGCAAAGCACACGCAGTTTATTGTCACACCACGTCACGAATGCGGTGCGCCCTCTGTTCAAGGGGGGCGAAACGAAGAGCAAGGCTCGGGTGCAGCACGCCGCGAGAACGCGCTGCCTTGCGCGCGCCAAGGCCGCTCCCCCGATGCGAGGAGCGCAGCCCTGGCTGCCTTTCAATCGGTCACGTTTGCTTCAACACCGCCGGATCGACCGGCATCTTTCGCAGTCGTTTGCCGGTCGCCGCGAAGATCGCGTTGCTGATCGCGGGCACGATGCCCGACGTCCCGGTCTCGCCCATGCCGCCGGGCGGCTCGGTGCTCGGCACGATATGGACTTCGATGGCCGGCGCCTGATCGATGCGCAGCATCTGGTAGCTGTCGAAATTGCCCTGCTCGATGCGACCGTCCTTCAGCGTGATTTCGCCATAGAGCGCAGCGGTGACCCCGAAATTGATGCCGCTCTGCAGCTGCGCCTGCACTGTATCGGGATTGACCACGGTGCCGCAATCCATCGCGCAGACAACGCGGTGGACGCGGACCGAACCGTCCTTGGCAACCTCGACCTCGGCAATTAGCGCGAGGTAGCTGCCGAACACGAATTGCAGCGACACGCCGCGGCCGCGGCCGGCAGGCAACTTGCCGCCCCAGCCGGCCTTGGCCGCCGCGAGTTCGAGTGCCGCCTTGGCACGCGGCGACTTGCCGAGCAGCGCCCGGCGATAATCGACCGGATCCTGCTTGGCCGCGGCCGCCATTTCGTCGATCACGCTTTCGGTGACGAACACGTTGTGCGAGGGCCCGACACTGCGCCAGAACGCAGTCGGAATGCCGGGCGGCTCGACCCGGACATATTCGACGTGGAAGTTGGGGATGTCGTAGACGAGATCGATTGCGCCTTCCGTCGTGTCGGGATCGAGGCCGTTGCGGAACGCCGGCGGCGCCCATCGCGCAATCACTGACGAGCCGGCGAAGCGATTGTTCCAGGCGACCGGCTTGCCGGATGCATCGAGGCCGACCGAAATCCGGTCGCACCAATACGGCCGGTACATGTCGTGCTGGATGTCTTCCTCGCGGGTCCACACCACCTTGACCGGCGCATCGACCTGCTTCGCGATCTGCACGGCGCGAACGACGCCATCGACCTCGAGTCTGCGGCCAAAGCCGCCGCCGAGCAGGTGATTGTGCACCACCACCTTCTCCGGCGGCAGGTCCAGCATCTTCGCGGCCACCGCCTGCACGCGCGAGAGGGCCTGGTTACCGACCCAGATTTCGCAGCCGTCGGCGCGGACATGCACGGTGCAGTTCATCGGCTCCATCGTGGCATGGGCGAGGAACGGCAGCTGATAGGTCGCTTCGAGTTTCGTCGCCGCGCCCGCCATTGCCTTGTCGGCGTCGCCGACATTTTGCGCGACCGCGCCGGGCTTCGTCGTGGCTGCCTCGAGTTCGCGCGCGATATCTGACGTGGCGAGCTTGGCGTGAGCCCCCTCGTCCCACTCGATCGTGAGCGCCGCGAGACCTTTCTTCGCCGCCCCCATGTGATCGGCCACGACGGCGACGGCGTCATCGAGCTTCACGATCTGGCGCACACCTTTGACGGCCTTCGCCGCCGCATCATCCACGCGCTTGACCCGCCCGCCGAACACCGGCGACTGCGCCAGCGTCGCGATCTTCACGCCAGGTGGTCGTGCGTCGATGCCGTAGACCGCCGAGCCGTTGATCTTGGACGGCGTATCGAGCCGCTTGGCCGGCGTGCCGATCAGCTTGAACTCGGCCGGGTTCTTCAGCGTCACATTCTCCGGCACCGGCATCTGCGCCGCATCGGCTGCCAGTTCGCCGTAACCGAGCTTGCGTCCCGAGGCTGCGTGATGCACCTCGCCGTTCTCGGCGCGGCACGAGCCGGGCTCGACGTTCCAGCGCTTCGCCGCGGCTGCGACCAGCATCGCTTTCGCGGTGGCGCCGGCTTTCCGCATCGGCTGCCAGGCGCCGCGCATCGCATTCGAATTGCCGGTAGCCTGCACGCCGAGCAGCGGGTTGGCATAGAGCTTGTCGCTCGGCGGCGCATGCTCGAGCTGCACCTGCGTCAGGCCGATCTCGAGCTCCTCGGCGATCAGCATCGGGATCGAGGTATAGGTGCCCTGCCCCATCTCGACATAGGGCATGGTCAACACGACCTTGCCGTCGCCGCCGATCCGGATGAAGGCATTCGGCGCGAAGCCATCGGACGTCGCAGCCTCGCTCTCGCGGCTGGCGAACGGCAGGCTCACGCTGAGCAGCAGGCCGCCGCCTGCGATCGCGCCGGCGCGGAGGAAATTGCGCCGCGACAGATCGGCGGCGCGCTCAGACACATTGTCGATCAGCGTCATGGCTCAACCTCCCGACTGCGCGGCTTGCTTGATGGCTTCGCGAATGCGGACATAGGTGCCGCAGCGGCAGATATTGCCCGACATCGCGTCGTCGATATCGGCGTCCGTTGGCTGCGGCTTGCTCGCAAGCAGCGCGGAAGCCGACATGATCTGCCCGGACTGGCAGTAGCCGCATTGCGGCACCTCATGCGCGAGCCAGGCGTCCTGGATCTTCTTGCCCGCCGGCGTCTTGCCGACCGCCTCGATGGTCGTGATCTTGGAGTCGCCGATGCTGTCGATCGTCGTGATGCAGGAGCGCACCGCGCTGTCATCGAGATGCACCGTGCAGGCGCCGCACAGCGCCATGCCGCAGCCGAACTTGGTGCCGGTCATGCCGAGCACGTCGCGCAGCACCCACAGCAGCGGCGTATCGCCGTCGGCGTCGACCGAATGACTGGTCCCATTAATGGTGATCTGGAAAGGCATCCTGACACTCCTGTCGTGGTTCGAGACCCTGCTCGGACTGCGCCCCTCCGGGCGCAACCGGCCACATTCCAAAGCGATCGAACGCGCATTCGCGCCGATTACTCACCTATGGTAATAAATCCAATTCCAATGCCGCATAAGCGGCGCGACGATGCGCAATGAAATAACCATTGGTTTATAATCATGGATCGACTGACCAGCATGTCCGTATTCGCCCGCGTCGCCGATCTCGGCTCCTTCACCGCGGCGGCCAAAGAGCTGCGGATCTCGCCGACCATGATCGGCAAGCATATCCGGTTTCTCGAGGACCGGCTCGGCTCGCAGCTGATCAACCGGTCGACGCGGCGGCAGGGCCTCACCGAGCTCGGCCGCAGCTATCTCGATCACTGCAAGCATTTGCTGGAACAGGCCGAGGCCGGCGATGCGCTGGTCGAGGAGGCCTTGAGCGCGCCGCGCGGCAAGCTCCGCATCGCGACCTCCGTCGCCTTCGGGTCGTACAGCCTGGCGCCCGCGCTGGTCCGCTTCATGAGGAAATACCCGGAGGTTTCGGTCGACCTCGTGCTCAGCGACAGGATGGTCGATCTGCTCGAGGAAGGCCTCGACGCCGCGATCCGCGTCGGCACGCTGACCGACTCCACCATGATGTCGCGCTCGCTGTCGCCCTACACCGGCGTGGTCTGCGCCGCGCCAGGCTATCTCGCCGAACGCGGCACGCCGACCCATCCGGCGGATCTCAGCAGTCATGAATGCCTGCGCTATCCCGGCTGGTCGGATGCGCGAAGGTGGACTTTCTTCGGACCGGAGGGCGAAGTGCACGTCGACGTCGGAAGCCGCCTGACCATCAACAACGCGTTCGGCATCCGCTACGCAGCGCTGGCGGGCGCAGGCATCGTGCTGATGCGCGACGAGCTGCTGGCCGACGACATCGCCGCGGGACGGCTGCAGGTGCTGCTGCCGAATTACACGACGCAAAGCCGCGCGCGCCAGATCCTGTGGCCGAAGCACCGCAAGATGACCCCGAAGCTGCGCGCCCTGATCGATTTCATCGTGGAGACCTACGGCTGAGACCAATTGACCGGACGGGCAACATGAAGGTGAGTGTAGCGCGACGCTGGGGCCACAGCCCTCTTCCACACCACGACCCTGTGGTTAGGGTCCCGGCTTTCGCAGGGACGACGATCGGGATGCAGGAACGCGCCACACATTCGGTGTCGTCCTGGCGCAAGCCAGGACCCATCACCCCAAATGGCAATCGTTACGCGACGCTGGGGCCACGATCTCACTCACAATCAAGTTCGGTGGTTATAGGTCCTGGCTTTCGCCAGGACGACGAGAATGTTTGCAGCGGCCGGCGCAACAAACTCACTGTCGTCCCTGCGAAAGCAGGGACCCATAACCTCCAATGTAAATTGATGCGCGACGTTGGAACGACGAGTCCCGCCTACAACATCCGCCGCGGCGTAGGGGTCCCTGCTTTCGCAGGGACGACGGCTGTGGGCGTCGCGCCGGCGGCGTAATCTATGCCGCCACGTTCCCCTCACTTGATCAGCGCCTCGACCTCCTTGCGGAACGCCTGGCGCGAGCCGTCGCGGGAGTAGAACATGTGGCCGCCGGGATAGACAACCAGCCTGGTGCGGTTCGGACCAGCGAAGGCCGGCAGCTGGTCGAGGATGATCTTCGAGGCGAAGTACGGCGTCGCGAGGTCGAACAGGCCGTGACCGATCAGGAGCTTCAGCTTGGGGTCGAGCGCCAGCATCTGGCGCAGCTGCGTCACCGATTCCGGCGGGCTGATGCCGTGGCCGAACTCCCAGCCCTTGCTCACGCTTTCGCTGAGCAGATGATAGGAGCCGTCCGGCCGCCAGTTCAGTCTGCGCGTGGTGAGATCGACGGCGGCGCTGGTCAGCGGCGCCATCAGCGGATCCCCGGACGGATCGTTGAAGCGGAAGGAGCTGGAGTCCGGATAGGGATCGAAGCCTTCGATCGAGGCATCGTAGCGGCCGGTCACCTTGCCTTTCTTGCGATCGAACTCGCGGCGGAATTCGCCGATGTCGAAGCGGCCGGCGAGCCTGCGGCTCACCGCCGAATCGATGCCGGTCAGGCCCGCGACCTTGTCGGCGAGCCGCGCGGTGGCCTCGGTATCGGCCTGCCCTTTGACGAGATCGAGCAGGAAATCGCCGCGCGCGTAGCTCTCGACGTCGGCAAGATCCTCGCGCGTCACCGGCCCCTTGGCCTGTCGCGCGACCGCGGTCATGGTCGGCAGGCTCGCGACATATTGCAGGAGGCTGGAGCCGGTATAGTCGCGGAAATCCAGCACCGGCGAGATCAGGATCAGGCCGCGTACGCCGACCCCCTGCTGCATTTGCAGATTGCGCACCACCTTGGGTCCGCGAATGCCGCCATAGCTTTCGCCGGCGACATATTTCGGCGAGGGCAGCCGGTCGTATTTCTCCAGCCAGCGGCGGATCACCAGCGCGACCGAATTGGCATCGCCATCGACGGTGAAGAAGCGCTTGCGCGCATCCTCCGACGTCGTGACGAAACGGCTGTAGCCGGTGCCGACCGGATCGATGAAGACAAGATCGGTGAAATCGAGCCAGGTGTCGGCATTCGGCTGCAGCTCCGGCGAGGCCGAGGACACCGCGCCGTCGAACGGCAGTCGCCACGGCCCGACATTGCCGAATTGCAGCCAGGCCGACGCGGAGCCCGGCCCGCCGTTGAACAGGAACGTCACCGGGCGGCTCGCCTTCTCGGCGCCGTCGAGCTGGTAGGAGGTGTAGGCGATGTCGGCGAGCGGCTCGCCCTTGTCGTCGAACACGCGGATCGAGCCCGCGGTCGCGCTGAAGGCGAGCGTGCGGCCGGGCAGCGCGACCGATTGCTTGGTCGTGGAATCCGGCGGCAGGCGGTGCTGCTCGGCGGCAGGCGTGTTGGCCGCAGCGCTGGCGCCGGAGCCCGCCTCGCCGCGGCCTGCTCGTCCCTTCTGGCCGCTTGGATTCTGACTGCTTGGGGCCTGCGCGCTCGGCGACGGCGATGGCTGCGGGGTCTCGTCATCGGCCCGCACCGCGGTTGCGAGGCAGGCCACCAGCAACGCCGCGGTGAGCCGTGTCGCAAAACTGTTAGCCATGCCGTTCACTCCCTGCGCCCATGTTTAAGGATTCCACCCGGAAACTGCGCTAGCTTGGCGGCACCCGCAAGGCATGCGGTCCGTTTCCGGACCATCTCGACAAGGCCGCCCGGGATGTATAGACGAGCGCGGCGTGTTCCGTGCCAAACGAGTTCGTGAGCGATGGCTAGCCCCAAGCGGTATGACAAGATCGCCTTCGTCGCGAGCGCGAGCGCGGAAGCGCAGACGGCGCTCGTTGAACTGACCGCGATGTACGGCAACCATCCGGCGGCCGATGCCGACGTCGTGGTCGCGCTCGGCGGCGACGGATTGATGCTGCAGACGCTGCACGCCAACATGCGCAGTGGCAAGCCGATCTACGGCATGCATCGCGGCACCGTCGGCTTCCTGATGAACGAATATTCGACGCACGATCTGCGCACGCGGCTGGCGGCCTCGCGGGAGTCGCTGATCAATCCGCTGCTGATGCGCGCGACCGACATCCATGGCGCCGTGCATCTGCATCACGCCATCAACGAGGTCGCGCTGTTCCGGCAGACCTACCAGGTCGCCAAGCTGCGCATCCTGATCGACGAGCATGAGCGGATGCCCGAGCTGATGGCCGACGGCATCCTGGTGGCGACGCCCGCCGGATCGACCGCCTATAATCTCTCCGCCCAGGGGCCGATCCTGCCGATCAACGCGGCGCTGCTGGCGCTGACTCCGATCAGCGCGTTCCGGCCGCGGCGCTGGCGCGGCGCGCTGCTGCCGAACTCCGCGTTCGTGGTGATCGAGGTGATCGAGGACGAGAAGCGCCCGGTCGCCGCGGTCGCCGACCATGACGAGGTCCGCGATGTTCGCCGGGTCGAGGTGCTCTCCGACAAGACGATCGCGATGCGGATGCTGTTCGATCCCGGCCATTCGCTGGAAGAGCGCATCCTGCGCGAGCAGTTCGGCTACTGACGGCGCGCCGCCTCCCCTTGCTCCGCTTGCCCCCCTGCCCGGCAACCAATCATTAACCGCGGGCGGGATATGGTTAACGTTGGGTAATACCGCATTGGCCCGGTATGCCCTATCAGGGCCGGACCATGTATCGCATCGATTTCAACAAGCTGCGATTTTTGATTTGCGACGACAATCCGCACATGCGCCGCATCCTGCGGACGCTGCTGCATTCGTTCGGCGCGCGCGAGGTGTATGAGGCCGAGGACGGCGCCACCGCGCTCGAGATGTACACCCATTACGTGCCCGACATCGTCATCACCGACTGGTCGATGCCGATCTTCGACGGGCTCGAGCTCGCGCAGATGATCCGGCAGCCGGAATCCAAGGGCAATCCCTATGCGCCCATCATCATGCTGACCGGCCATTCCGAGAAGCGCCGCGTCACCGTGGCGCGCGATGCCGGCGTCACCGAATTCCTGGCCAAGCCGATCTCGGCCAAGGGCCTCTACCAGCGCATCATGAACGTGGTCGCCAATCCGCGCCCGTTCATCAAGACCAAGACCTATTTCGGTCCCGACCGCCGCCGCAACACCACCAACACCTATATCGGCCCCGAACGCCGCGGCAGCGGCGAGGTCGAAATCCTGCAGCAGCCATCGCTGCTCGAGAAGGCGCGCTCCGCCATTTAGGAACCGTCATGGCCAAGGACAATTCCAAGGACAAACCAGGCACCATCGAGGTCAAGAGTTTCGGCACGCACCACGTCATCACGCAGCCGAACCCGCTGCGCAAGGTGTTGCTGCGCGTTCCCGAGAGCGATCTCGACGATCCGGTCGGCCGCGCCGAAAAGGCGCTCGCCGGGCTGTCGGGCGAGTTCAAGGAATGGATGACGATCGAGGCCGACCGCCTCTCCGCCGCGCACGCCACGGTGCAACGCGAGGGCTTCAACGACAAGACGCGCGAGGAGCTGTTCCGCGCCGCGCACGACATCAAGGGCGATGCCGCAACATTCGGTTATCCCTCGGCGGCGGCGGCGGCCGAGAGCCTGTGCCGCATCATCGAGCACGCGCCCGACCTCGCCGCGGTGCCGCAGCAGCTGATTGCCCACCACATCAATGCCGTGCAGGCGATTGTGCGGAACCGCACCAAGCTCGACACCGCGGTCGTGGCCGGCGTGCTGAGCAAGCAGCTCCGCGGCATCGCCGATGAATTCCTGACTCACGCCAACCGCGACCGCCCCGAACATCTCGAGGCCATCCTCGCGCCGAGCATCGCACCTGGCGAATAGCCGCGCGCCGCGACGGCGGCCACGGCTTCAATCATTGTCAATCATGGGAAACGCGGCCTTCAGGCCGCGATCAGATCGTCGTCGTAGGGCAGCACCGCGACCGCGTCTTCCGCGGCGAGCTCCTCGCAGAACATGCGCGCATCCTCGCGGGCCGATTCCGTCGCGAAGCGGCGCAGCAGGATCAGCAGCGGCTCGGCCGCCGAATGGTCGGTCTCGCAATGGGTCAGCACGCGCTCGACCATGCGGCGATGCAGCCGCGCCGCACCGTCGCCGCTGTCGACATAGCCGACCTCGTGGCTGGCTTCGAGCGCGACGCGGAACGCTGCATAAGTGGATTCCGGCAGGCCTGCGCGCCGCAGCAGCGCCTGCAGGCCGTTGCCGCCGCGGTCATTCAGGAGCGCGGAAACGCGGCCATAAGGCAGCCCGGACAGTTCGGCGAGCGCGGCTCCGAACAGATCGAGATTGCCCGACAGCAGCGCGCGCAGGATCAGCCCGGCGGTGAGCTGGCCGGTGGCGCGCAGATGCGTGATGAGGTTCTGCATGTCGTCGCCGAAGGCACGCGCGGCGATGTTCACCGTGGAGCGCTCCTTCGCCTCGCCGGCGATGCGGTCGGCGCGATCGGCGCCGAGCCAGTTACGCGCGACAACGAACTGCGCCAGCGTGTCGGAGAGCTTTGCGACCAGCGCGAGCCGCGTCGCCGACGGTAAATCTTCCAGCTGCAGCATCGATTCCCGGATCGCCGCGAGATGGCCGTGGCGCTCGACGATGCGGTCCCAGGAGAAAGCCGCAAGCCCGGCGTAGGGATTCTCGATCAGCTCGAGCGCCGCCGCCGCCGAGCCGACCTCGGCGATCGCCGCAGCGACCGAGGCCGGCAGATTGGCGCGGCGCGCGATCGCGCACTGCATCTCGTCGGAGCCGGTCGCGACGATGTCGACCAGGTCGGCATCGATCAGCAGCGGTGAATGCTCCAGCACCGGCAGCGCGATTGCCGGCTGGTCGGCCGACAGCGCCTGCACGATCGTAGCCGGCGCCTCCGCACTGTATGCAAACACCTCGGCCATCGCCCGTCGCACCAGCGGCGACGGGTCGTCGAGCAGCATCAGCAGCGCGCCCTCGGCTGCGATGCGGTCGTCCTCGGTGAGATCCGAGATGAGCCAGGCGCGGGCCAACGCCCGTGTCGCCTCTGCCCGCTCGCCTGCTGGAGCGGTCCTAATCCAACTAATGAACTGCCGAACGATCATGGTCCTGCCGGCTTACGCAACGAGACGGCATCGACATACGATGCCAACTACAAGGAAAAATAAACCATGACGCTTAACAAAGGGTTCACCATAAACGTTTGGGATTATTGACGTTTCGTTAAGACGGCCACGGTGCGCAAACGCAGCTGCGAAACCAGCAAGGCTAGCCGTTGCTGTAGGTGCCGTTCGGGTCGCTGAACAGATCAAGCCGCCCTGGCGCGCGGACCTTTGGCGTCGCCGACGCGGTCAGCGAGCCGGAATTGCCCCACAGTTCCTGCACCACCGGCGAGATCGGCTCCGAACGGTCGCCGCCCTGGTAGAGCGAGCGGAAGGCCGGCGCCGGCTGCGCCGATGCGACGGCCGAGCTCGCACCGGCTGATGAGGCCGCGCGGGCATTCGGGAAGGTCGAAAGATAGGACGCGGTGTCCATGGTCAGCGGTTGCGTCGGCGCAGCGCTTGCAATCGCATTGGGGCTCATGGTGTCGCCGCCCGCCGCGGCAAAGGCCGTGCGCGTGTCGTTCGAATTCGCAGCCGCGGCGTAGCGCGTGGTCAACACCGAATAGACCTGGCTGACGCTGCGCGCACTGCCCGACTTGTCGTAGAAGATCGACTGGTTGGCGGCGGCAGCTTTCGGAAACATCGCGGCGGCATTGGCGCTCGGACTGTCCTCGGCGCTCGAGATCAGCTTGCCGGCGCCGCCGACGCCCATGAAATGCGCCATGTAGAGCTCGGCATCGGTCGGACGGCGGCCGAGCGTGCCGGTGAGCTTGAAGCTGTTGGATTGCGTCAGCACCGCCGCCATCGAGGACGCCGCATCGGGATCGTCGCGCAACTTCATGACGGCGTTGCGCGCGGAGGGATCGCTGACCGAATAGCTGCCGTCGGAGTTCTTGGTGATGGCGTCGGCATACTGGCCGTAGCCGAGCTGGCTTCCGGCCTCCTTGACGGTGCCGAGCCAGGTCTGGTCGATGAACTGATAAAGCCCATGCGCCGACGAGGTCGTGGCGCCGGCCCGCGGATTGAAATTGGACTCCATCTTCGCGGTCGTGAGCAGATATTCGAAGCTCGTGCCGGTGGTCGCGGCGGCCTGCTTGATCGAACCGGCGACCTTCAGGCGCAAAGCATCGACACCTGCCGAAGCCGTCGCATTGAAGAGGTCGACCGCCATCTGTCCGGGTGCCTTGCCGGGCGCCGGCAATCGGCGCCCATGTCCCGTCAAACTGCCGTAATTATGGTTAACGGCGCGTTAACAACCCTCAAGGCTGGGCCTCGTAGTAATGCGCAACCTGGTCGATCTCCTCGGCGGTCATCTGGCGCGCGATGTTGCGCATCTGCTGACTGATGTCGTTGCGGCGGGCCGCGGACGCAAATGCCTCGAGCTGCGCCTTGATGTAGACCGCCGACTGACCGCCGAGCCAGGGGCTTCCCGCCTTGTTGTCGATATCGCCGTGGCAGGAGCCGCAAGGCGGGATGTTGCGCATCGGGGCCCCCGTCACCACGACCGCCGGCGCGGGGCGCCCGGTGTCCAGATTGTTCGAAGGCACCCGCGGCAGATAGGCGTAATAGGCCGCAACATCCTTCATGTCCTGATCGCTCATCGCCGCCGCGAACGGGCTCATCACGACGTTGACCCGCGCGCCGGACTTGAAGTCGTTGAGCTCCTTGTACGTCACCGCGGCAAACTGCCCGGCGAGGTTCGGTGAATTGGCGTCGCTGACGCCCTGCGGTCCGTGGCAGATCGCGCAACGCTGCGCCAGCGTCGCGCCCCGCCCGATCGAGACCTGATTGACCTTGGTCAGCATCTCCGACGTCATGACCACATTGGAGGTCTTGAAATCCGGCTTGACACTGGCCTCCTGCACGGCGGCACGCGGAACGCCGGCTGCGCTGCAGATCGCGTCCCAGACGCCTGCAAGCTTGAGGTTGGGTTGCGCCAGCGGCAACCAGATCAGGCCCGCAATGGCCGACAGCACGGCAATGGCGGCCGTGACGCCGACGCTGATGCCGAACCACGGATTGCGCGGGGAGAACAGCTGCTGATCACTCATCGGCCAGCTCCGACATAGACCGCGGGCACGCTGGTCTCGTTCAGCGCCATCAGCTGTGCAATCGGGAAGCCATAGTTCACCACGGTGAGGCCGACCATCAAGGCAAGCCAAAGGCCGAACGAGTTGAGCGCGACCGGAATCCGCGCCGGCATATGCAATGGCACTGCGAAGCGGTATGCACCCGCCTCGCCGCGCGCGCCGAATTGGCCGCGGATCAGGACGAGCAGGAACAGAAGACCCGACAGCAGCAGGATGAATCCACCGATCGCCGACATCGTCACCGAGAAGGCCTGCGGCGAGATCGCCGGATTGGCGTAGTCATAATATGCCATGCGGCGCGGCATGCCGAGAATACCGACATAGTGCCATGGGAAGGTGGTCACGATCATGCCGATGAACCACAGCCAGAGCTGCGTGCGCATCAGGCCGAAACTGTCCAGCGCGCGCCCGGTCAGATGCGGCCACAGATCATAGGCGATGGCAAAATACATGATCACGATGGCGCCACCGAAGATCAGGTGGAAATGGCCGGTGATCCACTGCGTGTTGTGCACCGTGGCGTCGAGCTGGTAGCTCATGTTGATGATACCGCCGGCGCCGCCGAAACCGAGCATGACCAGCGACAGCGCGGTCGCCAGCATGATCGGGTTGGACCATGGCAGCGCCCTGATCCAGCCGAATGCGCCGCGGCCGCCACGGAGGCGGCTTGCGATCTCCGCCGACGCGCAGATCGTGAACACCGTGAGGAGTGTCGGCAACGTCACCAGGCCGGTAAACACCGAATGCATGAACTTGAATCCGGCGCCGACCTGCGGGTCGGCGAACAGATGATGCACGCCGATCGGCATCGCCACCACGACGAACAGGATGAACGAGATCCGTGCCATCGCGTCGCTATAGAGCCGGCCGCCGATCGCGCGCGGGAAGATCGTGTAATAGGCGATGTAGGTCGGGATCAGCCAGAAATAGACAATGGCGTGCAGAGTCCACGAGAAGAAGACGCGCGCCAGCCCCGCATCGATCGTCGACTTGAGTCCAAGCGCCACAGGCAGGATCTGGAACAGGATTTCCAGCGCTGCACCGACCGCGGTCCAGCCCCAGAGCAATGAGCCCGCGACATTGGCGTACATCGCAAGCGGCACCGGCTTGCCCGGGTTCTCGCGCTTCCAGATCGCGAAATTGGTCACCATCAGCGCGACCCAGATCCATGAGCCGACCACGACCATGACAACGCCGATGTAATAGAAGGGATTGCCGACCATCGGCGGATAGAAGGTGTAGAGCACCGAGGCGAGCCCGAGCGACACCGGGATCATCGCGACAACGGCGCCGACGGCGACCAGGAAGAAGCCGGCCCAGGCCCAGCGCCGTCCAATCAGCGCCTTCTCCAGCGACGCTTCGGTGATCGCATAGCCGAAGCCCATCGCGATCAGCGTCGGGAATACGTAGCCCATCGCCGAACCGTGCGCGGTGACCGAGCGATAGTAGAATTCCGGATTGAAGTGCCAGGCGTTCAACGGGCTGCGCACGAACATCTGCCAGGCACCGAGCACCAGCGCGACGCCGAACACGATGAAGGCGAGCCAGAAATGCGCCGCTATCAGCCGCTTGTTAGTCAACACAGGTCAGCCTCCGCTTCGCCGCCGCCATGTCGCGGAACGCGGCCTTGTCGACCACCTTGACCTTGCCCCACATGCCCTGGTGGCCGATGCCGCAGAATTCCTGGCATGGCATCACGTGATCGCCCGGTGCCTTGAAGCGCACCGGCAGCGCCGTAACGTAGCCCGGCACCAGCATCGTGTTGACGTTGGTGCCTTCGATCAGGAATCCGTGGACAACATCCGCGCTGGTGGCGCGGAAGGTGATCGCTGTCTCCGCCGGCACCACAACGCATTGCGGCGTGAAGGAATATTGCTGGCCGATGGCGCGCACGGTGACCGAGCCGTCGGCCTCGATTTCGCTGCCGAGATTGCTCTCGATGAATTCGCCCGACAGATGCAACGTCTTGGGATCGGCGGTTTCGACCCGGCCCTGCGGCATCGTCGCCTGATGAATGCCGATATAGGCCGCCATGCCGACCAGCAGGCCGACAATCACGATCGACAGCGTCGCCCAGCGCCGCTCGACCCGTGCGGCAACTGCCTCGCCGAGGTTATGGTCCGTCTCGGTCGCCATCAGGGCGCGCTCCGCGGCAGGAAGACGAACAGATAGAACGCAAACCACAAGCCGACCACGATCGCCGTCGCAACACCTGCGATCGCGACCGCGCCGCTCGGGCCCGCGCGAACGATGGTCTCGACGGCCTCGTCTTCCGAGACGGAAGTGGACGGTTGCGGCGAAGATGAGTTGATCATGACCGCGTTCCCCTAGAGCGCGACGGGATCAGGTTGAATCGTCATCACGCCCTGGCTCCTTGTTTGAGCAAGATCTTTTCGGAAAACCGCTTCGCACTTTTCCGGATCATGCTTTAGTTCAGCGTTGCTGCACGCAGTTCATTGGCCTGCCGCGCCGACACCGGCTCGCCGCGGTTGCCCCACGCCGTCCGAATGTAGGTCACGACAGCCGCGACCTCGTCGTCCGACAGCTTCTGCGCGAATGGCGGCATGCCGTGCGGCATCGGATTGCCTGATGTGCCCGGCGGATAGCCGCCATTGAGCACCATGCGGATGGGGTTGACGGCGGAAACCATCTGTATCGACTGGTTGCCGGCGAGTGGCGGATAGTCCGGCGGCATGCCCTGCCCGGTCGCGCCATGGCAGCTGGCGCATTCGCGGTCATAGATCGGCTTGCCGAAGGAGAGCAGCAGGCTGCTCTCCGCCGATGGCAGCGGCGTCGACGGCTTCTCAGGCGAGCCGCGCTGCGCCAGGCCCTTCAGATAGACCGCCATCGCGCGCACGTCGTCGTCATTGAGATATTGCAGGCTGTTGTAGACGACCTCGGCCATCGGCCCGTACACGGCGCCCTTGGCGGAGACACCCTTGCGCAGATAGTCGACGATCTCCTCGATCGTCCAATCGCCGAGGCCCGTCTCCTTGTTCGAGGTCAAGGAGGGCGCGTACCAGTTCTGCATCGGGATCAGGCCACCCTCGAAGGCCTGCGATTGCGAGCTGCCGCCGAGCGCGTTGATCGGGGTATGGCACATGCCGCAATGGCCGAGCCCTTCGACGAGATAGGCGCCCCGGTTCCACTCGGCGGACTTGCTCGGATCCGGCTTGAACTCGCCTTCCCTGAAGAACAGCGTGCGCCATCCGAGGATCAGCGAGCGGTTGTTGAACGGGAATGTCAGGTCATGCGGCTTGTTGAGCTGCCTGACCGGCGCCACAGTGCGCAAATAGGCGTAGATCGCCTCGCTATCCTCGCGCGTCACCTGGGTGTAGGACGCGAACGGCATCGCCGGATAGACCAGGCCGCCATCGGGGAAGCGGCCATTGTGCATCATCTGGTAGAACTGATCCGACGTCCACGTGCCGATCCCGGTCTGCGGGTCGGGCGTGATGTTCGACGTGTAGAGCGTGCCGAATGGCGTCTTCATCGGAAGGCCGCCGGCGAAGATCTTGCCTTCGCGCGCAGTGTGGCAGGCGATGCAATCGCCGGCGCGTGCGAGATATTCGCCCTTGGCGATGATCGCCGGATCAGCCGCCGTCTGCTGCGCGCGTGCCGCGACGGGCGCGAATGCGAGCATCAATCCGACCAGCAGTCCTGTGGAGGTTCGCGACATCTGCACGATCCCTTCAGTGCGGTTCGCTGCCGCATTCGAGCGGCATCGGCAGGCTGCCTCGCGGCGCGAAAGACGGATCCGCCGGCGATGGGCGCGACGACAGGTAGGCAGCCACCGCCTTCACGTCGTCCTCTGTGAGGAGGCTCGCAACGATCTGCATGCAATCGGGAGCGAGCGCGGTCCGCGTGCCGTAGCGCCAGCCGCCGAGTTGTCCGCTGATATAGGCCGCGCGCAGGCCAAGCAGGCCCGGGATGCCGGGCTCCATGCCGCCCAATGCCTGACCATGACAGGCCGAACAGGGCGGAATGCCGTGCTGTGGGTCGCCGTTCTTCACGATCGCTTCGCCGCGCGCCAGGATCTCCTTGCTGTCGACCGGCGGGACCGGCGGCGGAAATGCCGGCCGGAGCGACGCGAAATACTCGGCGATCTTCTTCAGGTAATCGTCGGTCTGAAACTCCAGCAGATAGTTCATCGGCGGATATTTCCGCCGCCCGTCCCTGAACGCGATCAGCTGGTTATAGAGGTAGCCGGCTGGCTTGCCGGCGAGACGCGGAAAATAGACGTCGCTGGTGCCCTCACCTTCGGCGCCGTGACAAGGCGCGCAGGCGAGGACGCGTGCGGCTATGGTATCGGGTGCACGCTCCGCGGTTTGCGATTGCGCCGCACCGATCGGCAATACAACCCAGGCAAGAAACCCAAGAAGCGGTATCAGGCGATGCGCCACAACTCACCCCCAGCGCGACGACGATGGGCAATTACTCGCACACAGCCGAACAGGAGGCAACGAAGTGCACCACTTCGACGCATCGCATTTGATTTAGATCAACGCTCTATTTGCGGTAGACCTGCGCCGGATCGAACAGCCGGTCTGCATCGACGAATGACAAGCTAATGTCACCGCCCTCGTTCTTCACGGCGCGATAGAAGCAGGAGCGCCGTCCGGTGTGGCAGGCCGCGCCGATCTGCTCGACCTTGATCCACACCGCGTCCTGATCGCAATCCATCCGGATCTCGATCACGCGCTGGGTCTGGCCCGAGCTCTCGCCCTTGCGCCACAGCGCATTGCGCGAGCGGCTGAAGTACCAGCCTTCGCCGGTCGCGATCGTCTTGCGCAGGGCTTCGTCGTTCATATGCGCGACCATCAGCACATCGCCGGTCGCGGCATCGGTCGCGACGCAGGTCACAAGACCTGCCGCGTCGAATTTGGGCTGGAAGGCCAGCCCCTCTTCGCGGTCGTGATCGTGGGTCGATGCGGACACGGAAAACCTCGCTTGGGAAAATGCGAGGTTACCGGTTCGGTCCTCGCACCAGGGACAGGAAACGCTGCTGCTCCGCCGGATTGTCGCGGAACATGCCGGTGAAGCGGCTGGTGAAGGTCGAGGCGCCATGCTTGGCGACACCGCGCACCGACATGCAGGTATGCTCCGCCTCGATCAGCACCGCAACGCCACGGGGCTTCAGCACCTCGTCGATCGCGGCAGCGACCTGCGCGGTGAGATGCTCCTGGGTCTGCAGGCGGCGGGCGAAGATATCGGTCAGCCGCGCCAGCTTGGAGAGGCCCACGACGCGCTCCACCGGCGTGTAGGCGATATGCGCCTTGCCGTAGAACGGCATCATGTGATGTTCGCACTGCGAGGTGAATTCGATATCGCGGACCAGGACGAAATCGTCGTAGCCGGCGGTCTCGCCGAAGGTGCGGTTCAGCACCTCGGCCGGGCACTGATGATAGCCCTGATAGAGCTCGTCATAGGCCTCGACGACGCGGCGCGGCGTGTCGAGCAGGCCCTCGCGGCCGGTATTCTCGCCGATATAGGCGAGCAGCGTCTTCACGGCGTCCTCGGCCTCCGCCCGCGACGGGCGCGGCTGGTCGGCACGGACGGCCGCCGCCAGGAATTCTGAAGGGTCGAGCTCGCTGGCCTTCGCATCGGCCGGCTTGTTGGCGCGAATCGGTTTGATCAAGGCGTCCATGTCTTCTCCGTTCGACCGGCCAGGCATTTGCCTTTGGGCCGGATGTGTCACCGGGCAGACGGGGCGGATCATCGAACCGCCGGGCGCCTGAGTCCCATCTTTGTACCATCGCCGCGGCGCAAGTGGCCCGCAGTGGAAGCATAGCCGGGCTATGTTTCGGACGATGCCGTTCATATATAGGACGGTGAGACCCAGCCGCCAAGAGCGCCCGGCGCAGCCGGAACCAGGCATCTGCCCCCATGCTGAACGACATTTATAACAAGCGGATCATTGAGTTGGCCGGCAATATTCCGCGCCTCGGACGGCTGGCCGAGCCGGACGCCAGTGCCACCGCCCATTCGAAATTGTGCGGTTCGACCGTCAAGGTCGACCTCAAGATGGACGGCCCTGTGGTGACGGACTTCGCCCATGACGTGAAGGCCTGCGCGCTCGGCCAGGCGTCCTCCTCGATCATGGCGAGCCATGTGGTGGGGTCGACCGCGGACGAGCTGCGTGAATTGCGCGAGACCGTCCGCAAGATGCTGAAGGAAAATGGCCAGCCTCCGCAGGGCGGCAAATGGGCCGACATCGCGCTGCTCGAGCCGGTGCGCGACTACAAGGCCCGCCATGCCTCCACCCTGTTGACCTTCGATGCCGTGGTCGATGCGATCGGCCAGATCGAGGCCAAGGCAAGGCAGCCGGCGTAAGCCCGGCTGCCAGCCCCAAACCTTACTGCGACGGCTGGACCGGCGCCGGCGCTGCGGTGCCGCCGGTCGGCACCACAGCCTCGGCGGTCTTGGTCGCCTTCCCGACTTGCGGCAGTGCCTCACCTTCCATCGCGCTACTGACGAAGCGATCGCCGTTCTTCGGCTTCGCCTCGGCGATCGGGATGGCGTTGTCCTGCCGCGGCAGCACGTCGGCAACCGCGTCCGTGGTGACGAGATTGGTCACCCGCAATTCGGCCGCCGACAATTCGTGCAAATCTTCCCACGGGGGCACGCTGAGTGCGAGCGACAACAGCTCACCCGCGCCACCCATATCGAAGGTGTATTTGGCAAGACGGCCGATATCGCGCTCGACGATCATCAGGTCCTGCGCGGTGTAGCTGGCCGCCTTGGCGTCGTCGGCGCGGTCGCCCATCCAGATCTGATGCACCCGGATGTGCGCGGCCGGTGGCACATAGCGCGTCTTGCCCGACAACAGCAGGAACACGCACATCGACTCGCAATAGGCATCCGGCAGCACACTGGCACGGTCGCCCTGCGCAGCCAGATTGACGACGCTGGTGCCGACCGTGGTCAGCGCGCCGAGACCGCGGAAGCGGCGGCCGAGCGCGATCGCGTCGTTGACCGAGCCGCCGCTGGAGTCGAGCACAATGGTGGCGCCGCCAAGCTGGCGGCCGCGCGCGAACTCGTCGAATTCCTTGGGGCTGTCGGCCGTGATGATGCCGACCGCCGACACCCAGCCGCGGCAATTCGGCTGGCATGCGATCCAGCTGAATTTCATCGGCAGCTTGCGTTCTTCGAGGGTCGAGCTGGTCTGCGTGGAGTTCCCCGCCCATGTGACGGTGCCGGAAATCGCGAGGCAAACGGCAACGACGCCGGTGAGCACCCAACTGCGCAGCGAAAGCGAGTTCTCGAGCCTCAATTTGGTTCCTTCCCCCAAGCCCTTGGTGATGCGAGCGGTGGCAATGGCCCCATGGCAACGCGCCACGAATCCGTCATCGGCGCGCAATGGGGACGGTAGCGTTGCTGATCTGGACCGTCCATAGGACCCTTGCTGCACCGCGACCAGGGCTGTGCGATAATAATGAACTGTGGCGTAAATATCTGCAATTGAACAGTTCCTTGGCTTGGAACCCCCGCAAGATTACGTACATACTTGCGTATGTCTCCGACCGATCGCTCGACTACACACCATCCGCGATGCACGGACTGTGCCAGCACCATGCGCCGCATGCCGCGCAATTTCGGCCGCGCCTTGATCTGGATCTACCGGCACTCGCTGTCGCCGCTGGTCGGCTACAACTGCCGGCATCTGCCGACCTGCTCGGTCTATGGCGATGAGGCGATCGAGCGCTTCGGACTATGGGCCGGCGGATGGATGACGCTGGCAAGATTGCTGCGCTGCCAGCCCTGGGGAACCTCCGGCATCGATAATGTCCCGCAGGCGGAGCCGCTCGGGGCTCACTGGTATCTGCCCTGGCGCTACGGCCGCTGGCGCGGCGTCAACGACAGTTGATCGATTACTGCGGCGCTCCTGAGCGCGGCGCGCATTGCTGTCCGGCGGAACTGTGGCGATACTTGGCGCATTGTTTCATTGCCCGCATGGGATCCCCTCGGGGAGGAAACAACAATGCGCTGGAAACTCAGCCACAACGGTCACGATCCCCGGCAGATCGATTTGCTGGCCGTGCTTGCCCTGCTCGTCATGATCGTTGCCGCCTACGGCTACTTCACCCACAATCCGAACAAGCCGAGCACGACGGCATTCATAGTGCCCAGCCAGAGCGTGAAGTGGTGACGCGCCACGCGTCCCTCACAGGCTAGCGCCAGAACCAGAAGCCGCGCCACGACTCGCGCGAGCGGCATGGGCGCAGATTCGCGGAAAACCGCCTTAAGGCAAGAAGCTCACTCGGCTGCGGCAGCGCGCGCCGTCTGGCGCGGCCGCGTGATCACCACAACCGCAAGGGCCGCCGCGACGAAGGCCGTGGCCACATAGCCCGCGCTGTAGAGCCATTCGCGCGCGAACAGCAATCCGCCGATCGCGGAGCCGATGGCCTGGCCGATATACAGCACCGAGGTATTGAGCGAGACCGACGCCGACGCGAGCGTCGGCGCCGCGCCGACCAGGCGCACCTGCTGCATCGAATTGGTCGACGCGAAGCCGAGGCCCCAGACCGCAACCGAGGCGGCCATCAATGCGTAGGCACCGGCGCTCAGGGCCCAGCCGGCCACGCCGGCGAGCAGCAGCACGGTGAACAGCACCGACGTCTTCCAGGCGCCCCAGGAATCCACGATGCGGGTCGCGATCGCAATGCCGACGAACCCGAAGATGCCGTACAGCGCGAACACGATGCCGACAGCGTCCGCGTTGGCGCCGGTCAATTTGCCGAGCAGCGGCCCCATGAAGGTGAACACCACGAACTGGCCGGACATCTGCAACGTCGTGATCGACAGCAGCAGGATGACGGTCGGATTGCCGCCGAGATCGGCCCAGGTCCTCAAGTCGACCGGCGCGCCATGCAATCCGCCCGGCAACCGCCACCACAGCAGCAGGCAGCTCAGGAGCCCGGTCAGCGCGATCGCGCCATAGGTCGTGCGAAAACCGTAACGGCTTGCGATGAAGGTGATCAACGGCAGCCCGATCGCGGCGGCGAGCGACCAGCCGAGGAAGATATAGGCGATCGTGCTGCCGCGCTTCTCCACCGGCACGATCAGTGCCGCGGTGCCGGCCGCCTGTGGCGTGTAGAGGACACCGACCGCGAGCATCACGAGGCGGATGATCAACAGGCTGTCGTAGTCCGGCGCGAAAGCAGATGCCGCGTTGGTCAGCGTCAGCACCAGCAGCGTCGCCGTCAGCAGCGCGCGCCGTTCGAACCGGCTGGTCAGCCACGCCGTCACCGGCGAGCCGACGCACAGCACGATCGCGCCGAAGGTGATCAGGAGACCCGCGGCGTGGATCGTGACGCCGAGCCCGCTCGACAGCTCCGCCAGCATGCCGGCCGGCGCCAGCACCGAGCAGCCGGTGACGATATTGCCGAGCATCAATGCGGTGGGAGCGAAGCGTTTCACGCCGCGTTGTTAGCAGACCCCGAAATCAATGCAACTGCATCTAAATGCATAGCACGTGATCGATGGCACGTGATCGAATAGCGCCTCTTGCGCTCACGGCGCCGGCGATGCGGCCGGCCCCGCGTTGACGCTCGGCGACACGGCGGTCGGCAACGGGCTCGCCGGCTTCGGGCCAGCGCTCGTTTCCGGGCACGACGCCAGCAGCTGCGTCCAGCCCTGCTCCAGCCCGGTCGTGTCGATATCGAATGTCGTGAAGTCGGGCTTGAGATCGGACTTGAGATCCGCCTTGGGATCTGACTTGCCGTCCGACGACGGCGTGCTTTCGCCGATCTGCAGATGCGCGACCGCCAGCATCGCCTTGACGATGTCCGAGGTCACCGGATCACTCCAGACCTCGTATTTGCCGAACCGCGCCGGCAACCTGCCGAACGCGACGGTTCTGGTGGCGCCGGCCATCATCACCACCGTGCTTTTGCCGGCGGCGCCCTCGTCGAACTCGCGCACGAACATCAGCCGCCCGCGATCCTTGCTCTCGCAGAACAGGCGCCACTCCATCATGCGGAACGAGCTGCCGTCGCCCTTCTTCTGCTGCGCGATCTTGCGGACATAGGGCCGGGTTTCCTTCTCCACCGCCCATAGTGTTTCCGGCAGCGGCCGCGTATCGATTCCGAATCGATAGAGTTCCGGCCGCGTCAGCACGTGCAGGTTCTCGAACTTCACGGTCCGGATCAGCTCGCTGAGCTCATGGCTGATTCCCATCGCCGCGAGGAACAGGTTGCGGTCGCGATCGGCACTGACCATCTCGCGCCGCCTGAAATCGGCGACGACCTGCGGCGGCGGATGGCCGTGGACCACGAACATCAGCCTGGAGTTATGCACAGCGAGCACCGAGTCGGGCGCCACTTCACGGTTGGTCGCGCCCACGAACAGATAGGCGCAGGCCGAAACGCACATCGCGTTGCGCGTGGTGAGTTCGGCCTCGACCTCGCCTTTCACAGCCTTGATCTTCTGGCAGGCGGCGTCGATCTCAGTGCCCGCGGAACAGGCCGGCACGCTGGTGCGACCGACCCGGGCAATCGCCTTGCGTGCACGCAGAAACCGCGCGATCGCATAGGACTGCTCGACGTTTCCGCCCGGCGAATGAAGGTAGATCGGAAGCTGCGGGTCCTTGACGGCAAGCAGGAAGCTGCGAATCCGCGCCGCGGCATTCCGATCGATCTCGCCTTCGATCGCGATCCAGCGATCGCAACCGGCGCCGCAGGCATTCGCCGGTCCCTTGGCGAGGTAGATGGTCAGCCTCTTCGCAAACCCGGCCTTCTCGACCGGTGTTTCTTCCGCCCGCAAGACGCCCGGGACCAGAAGCAACGCCACGAAAAGCAGGAGACGAGAAAACATGAACCTTGCGGAGCGCGATGGCGGGAAAGTGGACATTCGACGTTAAACGATGATCGGCAGCGTCGCAACGCTCGGTGCCGTCACGTGCAGGCGAGCTCCCCTGAATTCGGTGCGGCTGAAGGCCCATTTTCTTGATATTGCCGGATTGCAGGCGTCAAATCGCCTGCTATACCGCTGCTTTCCGCTTACCTGCGCTCGTTCGCAGGAGTGAGCTACAGGAGACATCGATGGCAGAAACGCCCAAATCCGAGTCCGGATTCCAGTACAGCCTCTCTAACCTCAAGCCCGCAGAACCCGTGAACAAGATCGCCCTCACCTTCCCTGATGGAGCGAGGCGCGATTTCCCGAAAGGGACCACCGGCCTCGACATCGCCAAAGGCATTTCACCCTCGCTTGCCAAGCGCACCGTCGCGATGGCGCTCGACGGCACGCTTGCCGACCTCAACGATCCGATCGAAGCAGACGCCAAGATTGAGTTGATCGGCCGTGACGACCCCCGCGCGCTGGAACTGATCCGGCACGATGCCGCGCATGTGCTCGCCGAAGCCGTGCAGTCGCTGTGGCCGGGCACCCAGGTCACGATCGGCCCGGTGATCGAGAACGGCTTCTATTACGACTTCTTCCGCAATGAGCCGTTCACCCCGGAAGATTTTGCCGCCATCGAGAAGCGGATGCGCGAGATCGTCGCGCGCGACAAGCCATTCACCAAGGAAGTCTGGGATCGCGAAAAGACCAAGCAGGTGTTCCGCGACAAGGGCGAGGCCTTCAAGGTCGAGCTGGTCGACACCATTCCCGGCAACGAGCCGATCAAGATCTATTTCCAGGGCGACTGGTTCGATCTCTGCCGCGGCCCGCACATGACCTCCACCGGCAAGATCGGCAACGCCTTTAAGCTGATGAAGGTGGCCGGCGCCTATTGGCGCGGCGATTCCAACAATCCGATGCTGACCCGCATCTACGGCACAGCATTCGCCAAGCAGGAAGACCTCGACGCTTACCTCAAGCAGATCGAGGAAGCCGAGAAGCGCGACCACCGCAAGCTTGGCCGCGAGCTCGACCTGTTCCACTTCCAGGAGGAAGGCCCCGGCGTGGTGTTCTGGCACCCCAAGGGCTGGACCATCTTCCAGCAGCTGATCGCCTATATGCGGCGCCGGCTGCTCGGCGACTACAGTGAGGTCAATGCGCCGCAGATCCTCGACAAGGTGCTGTGGGAGACCTCGGGCCACTGGGACTGGTATCGCGAGAACATGTTCGCGGCCCAGTCCGCCGGCGACGAGGCCGAGGACAAGCGCTGGTTCGCGCTGAAGCCGATGAACTGCCCGGGCCATGTGCAGATCTTCAAGCACGGGCTGAAGAGCTACCGCGACCTGCCGTTGCGACTCGCCGAGTTCGGCGTCGTGCATCGCTACGAGCCGTCGGGCGCGATGCACGGCCTGATGCGGGTGCGCGGCTTCACCCAGGACGACGCCCATGTGTTCTGCACCGAACAGCAGCTTGCCGATGAGTGTCTCAAGATCAACGAGCTGATCCTGTCGACCTACGCCGATTTCGGCTTCGACGGCGAGCTCACGGTCAAGCTCTCGACGCGGCCCGAAAAGCGGGTCGGCACCGACGAGATGTGGGATCACGCCGAGCGCGTGATGGCGACCGTGCTGTCGGAGATCAAGGCCAAGGGCAGCAACCGGATCCGGACCGAGATCAACCCGGGCGAAGGCGCGTTCTACGGGCCGAAGTTCGAGTACGTGCTGCGCGACGCCATCGGCCGCGACTGGCAGTGCGGCACGACCCAGGTCGACTTCAACCTGCCGGAGCGCTTCGGCGCGTTCTACATCGACCACGACGGCTCGAAGAAGGCGCCGGTCATGGTGCACCGCGCGATCTGCGGTTCGATGGAGCGCTTCATCGGCATCCTGATCGAGCACTATGCCGGCAACTTCCCGCTCTGGCTGGCGCCGACCCAGCTCGTGGTCACGACCATCACCTCCGAGGGCGACGAGTACGCCAAGGTGGTGGCGGCCGCGGCGCGCCGCGCCGGCCTCCGCGTCGAGATCGACCTGCGCAACGAGAAGATCAACTACAAGGTCCGGGAGCACTCGCTGGCCAAGATCCCGGCCCTGCTGGTCGTCGGCAAGAAGGAAGCCGAGAGCCATTCGGTCTCCGTCCGCCGCCTCGGCAGCGAGCGCCAGACCGTGATGCCGACCGATGAGGCGATCGCCGCGTTGGTGGATGAAGCGACGCCGCCGGACGTGAAACGGGCGCGATCGGTCGCCTGATCTTCACAATCGGTCTAAACTGGCTTTCGTCGGCTTGGTCGTGCCCCCATCTTGGGGGCACGACCCCACTTGAAGGACATTTCCGTGCCCGATGCCATTGAACTCCTGAAGACGCGCCGCTCGATGAAACCGCGCGAGATGACCGGCCCGGGCCCGTCCGCGGCCGAGCTCGAGACCATCCTGACCATCGGTGCGCGCGTGCCCGACCACGGCAAGCTGGCGCCCTGGCGCTTCATCGTGTTCGAGGGTGAGGCCCGCGCGCGCGCCGGCGACGTGATCGCGAAGGTGTTTGCTCGCAAGAATCCCGGCGCGCCGGCCTCCGACATCGAGGTCGAGAAGAAGCGCCTGACCGATGCGCCGCTGGTGATCGGCGTGGTCTCCTTCACCAAGCCGCACCCGAAGGTGCCGCCGTGGGAGCAGGAATTGTCGGCTGGCGCGAGCGCGATGAACATCGTCAACGCCGCGACCGCGCTCGGCTACGGCGCCTGCTGGCTGACCGGCTGGTTTGTCTTCGACCGCGACGTGCTCGACGGTCTCGGCCTGAAGCCGGATGAGAAGCTCGTCGGCCTGATTCATATCGGAACGCCGACCAAGCCGAGCGAGGACCGCCCGCGTCCGGCGCTGTCGGATATCGTGACGCGGTTTTGAAACCGTAGATCTGTCGTTGCCGGGCTTGACCCAGCCATGACGAGTGGCGTCACGCCGCCTTCGACGCTCGCTCCGCAAAGCCGCGCAGCAAGGCTGCGATCTCGTGCCCGGGTCTTGCCGCACTGAACAGGAAGCCCTGCACCTCGTTGCAGCCTTCGGCGCGCAGCCAGTCGAGCTGGTCCGTTGTCTCGACCCCTTCCGCGGTCGTGGTGATCCTGAGGCTGCGGCCGAGGCCGGAGATCGCGCGCACGATCGCGAGGCAGTCGGCGCGCCGCGCCAGGTCCTTCACGAAGGAGCGGTCGATCTTGATCTTGTCGAACGGGAAGCTGCGCAGATAGCTCAGGCTGGAATAGCCGGTGCCAAAATCGTCCATCGAGATGCTGACGCCGAGCTCGCGGAGCTGGTGCAGGATCGCGAGGTTGGCCTCGGTCTCCGCTAGGAACACCGACTCGGTGATCTCGAGCTCGAGCCGTCGCGCCGACAGGCCGGAATGCGCCAGCGCCGAGATCACGGCCTGGACCAGGTTGCGGCTGCGGAACTGCACCGGCGACAGATTAACCGCGACCTTCACGTCGGCAGGCCACTTCATCGCCTCGGCGCAGGCTTCGCGCAGCACCCATTCGCCGAGCGCGACGATCAGGCCGATGTCTTCGGCAACCGGGATGAACTCCGCGGGCGAGACCATGCCCTTCTGCGGGTGCTGCCACCGCAGCAGCGACTCGAAGCCACTGATGCGGTCGGCGGCGATATCGACCAGCGGCTGGTAGTGCAGCTCGAACTCGCCGTTGCTGAAGGCCGCGCGCAGATCGCGCTCCATGTCACGGCGCTTTTGCGCCTGCTGATCCATCTCCGGCTCGAAGAAATGGTGCACACCGCCGCCCTCGGACTTGGCGCGATACAACGCCATGTCGGCATTGCGCATCAGTTCTTCCGACGTCGTGCCGTCGCCCGGCGACAGCGCGATCCCGACGCTGGCGCCGACCACGACTTCGAGCCCGTCGATCTTGTAGGGCGCGCTCAGGGCACCGATCAGCCGCTCGGCGAAAGCGCTCGCCTCGTTCGGCGAGACATCCGCGGCTAGCACGATCGCGAACTCGTCGCCACCGAGACGGGCCGCGACATTGTCGTCGCGGACCACCTCGCGCAGCCGCTCCGCCACCAGCTTGAGCAGCCGGTCGCCCATCGGGTGCCCGAAGGAATCGTTGACGTTCTTGAACAGATCGAGATCGATGCACATCACGGCGACGCGCTTGTTGCCGGAGCGGCTGCGCTCCAGCGCCTCGCGCAGACGCTCCTGGTAGAAGTCGCGATTCGGCAGGTTGGTGAGACCGTCATGGTGCGCCATGTGCGCGATCCGCGCTTCGGCGGCCCGGCGTTCGGTGATGTCGACCACCGCGACCAGATAGCCGTCGCGGCCCTCGAACGCCACCCTGCGTCCGAAGGTCAGGACATGGATTTCGGTACCGTCGGCCTTGATGTGCCGCCAGTCGCGGCTCGATTGATAGACGTCGCCGACCTCGCGCAAGGCGGCGCTGTGCATGGCCCACTCATCCTCCGGCCAGATCTGACGCAGCGTCATGCCGAGAAATCGCTCCCGGCTGTACCCATAGTGCTGAACGGCAGCGTCATTGACGCTGAGGAATTCCATCGTGCCGGCGTCGAACACCCACATCGGCATCGGGTTGTTCTCGAACAGCAGGCGGAACGACTGCTCGCGCTGCTTCAGCGCGGTGACGTCGGAGACGGTCAGCGACAGCATGTCGCCGAACGCCGTGACCCCGAGCCGCAGGCAGCGATCGCCGCTGTCGATCTCGAACTGCCCGCCGGCGCCGCCGCCAACGAATCCGCTTCCGACGAATCCGCGCAGGCGGTTCATCACCGCCGGCGCCGCAAGCGGATTGCCGCCGGCGCTGAGCCGGCGCCACAGCAATTCGGTCGCAGGCTGCATCAGGAGCTTTGCGGCGCCCTGGTTGAGATGCACGATCTGGAAATCGGCCGCCTCGCCCCGCGCGTCGCGGATCGCGGCGAGCGACAGCACGCCCTCGTCGGTGGCCGAGAAGATCGTATCGAGAAGATTGTACTGCGCATTGCGTTCGTTGACATAGACGCCGACCAGGATGCCGCCCCAGCGCGATCGCGTCGGCAGCGCCAGCACGTCGAAGGTCCGCACCAGACCGTCGCGCACGCAATGCGCCGACGCGAGATAGGGCCGGCAGTTCTCGCGCGCATTCGCGGCGGCTTCGGTCAATGCCGTCGCGCAGTCCGGCGGCAGCGCGCTGAGCGGAATGTCCCAGCGCTCGTCGTTCAGCCAGGTCTGGACGTAGCGGCCGGTGTGCGAGACCGTGAGCACGCCGTCGACGTTCCGCAGCAGCACGATGTGATCCGCGAGCCGGCCCAGGCTGCCGAGCATCACATCTTCATAATGCGGCAGCTTTTCACCGGGGCGGACCGCCGCCTGCCACTTGCGTTGCAGAACCGGAACGTCGGCGAACATCTCGGAACTGAACTTGGCCGATGTCTTTGCTGAATTCTTGTTGGCCATGATCATGGCACGCCCCGTTCACGCAAACGCCTGAGCATGATCCGGAAAGTGTGAAGCGGTTTCCGAGAAGACCGTGCTCAAGCAAAAAGCCAAGGCGCGATGACGACACGACGTGAACTCAGCGCGCTTTAGTCCCCGTGGCATCCAAGTCATGCCGCGGCTTAACGCCGTGTAAAAATAGCGATGCCGCAAGTCGCCGCCAGCGATTATGACAGCTCAAATTCGCGCGATGGTTAGTTCACGTTAGAGACTATGACAGCTGCATGAAATACGGCGCGGCCGGGCGTCAGCGCGCCACGACCTCGACTTCGCCATCGACGCCGTTGACGACGTTGAAGGGACGCTCGAACACCTTGCCCTCGTTCTTAGCGATCGCACGATACTCGCCTTCGGAGAGCACGACACGCGGGAACGCGCCGATCGATTCCTTGATCACGTCGCCGCCCGGCGTGATCACCGACCATGCGGTGTTGGCGAGCGCTTCGCCGCCCTTCTCGCTGACCAGCTTGAGGGTGATGACGGCCGCGCGATGCGTGACGGTGACGTCGGTCAGCTTGCCCGCTCCGACGCGAATGTCGGAGCGCACCACCGAGTTGGCGTCACCATAGTTGGAGACGATGTAGTAGGTGCCCTCCGGCAGCAGCGCAACGTCGCCGGCGGACACGTTGGGCACCAGCGGGCCACGGTCGGAGCCGTCGAACTGGCTGCCCTTGTAGATCGCGAACGAGATCTGGTTGGCCGGGATCTTGCTGGAGCCGACCCGGCCTTCGATCCGCAGGCCCCCGGCCGGCAACACGAAGGACTCGCGGTCGGTCTCCGACTTCAGGCTGACGGCACGGACCGCGCTGACGAGGCCGAGCGCGACATGAACGACGTAGTTGCCGGGCGGCAGCACGACGTTGGGCGTCGCTCCGCGCTCTTCGCGGATCAGCTTGTAGGTGCCGTTGTCATCCGGCTTGTCGGCGAACACCCGCCACACCAGCCCGGCATTGATCACCGGCAGGTCCTTGCCGTACCGCGCCGTCAGCGACAGCACCGCCTGCCCGGCGGTCGGCGAGCCGGCCGGTGGCGTCACCGGAGGCACGGTCGCGATCGACGGCTGGACGATGGTCGGCTGGGTCAGCGGACCGGGCAGAACGGGCCCCGAACCGGGCCCGGACGGCGGCGCCAAATTGAGCGCCGGGCCGGACGGTACGTCCGGAACCGAGGCGGGCGGGATTGGCGGCGGCCGGTCGCTGAAGAACTGCGCCGACACAGAAGTGGGGATCAGGGCGAGCAAAAATGCCGCAAGCGTCAATAGCGGAAGGAGCCGCATGCCCCGCCCGCATCCGCCGATGCCGTTGCCCCTCGAAGTCATCACCATGCTTTTCAACGAAAACGCGGCGAATTCAAGCCTTCGTGCAAGGCGCGTCCAAGGCTTTGTCACAATCCAGGGGGCGCCGTCCCCGGTTTGGAACCGCTCGATCAAGCCGATGTTAGCGGTATCGTCGCGGTCCAGTCACATTCCCTGCCTACCGCGGTCCACCCGGGCATGAATCATGCCTGTGGGGACTAACCATGAGACCGGACGACGCTGGCGTAGCCGTGCCGCGCGGCCTAGTCTCGTGCTGGCAGGAGATTTGTCGTGTTGGATAGCTGGATGGGCCGAGGCCAAAAGAGCTCCGACGGCCCCGACAAGGTAGGACTGGGAACGGTTCGCCGTCCGGTGATCGGGCTTGCGCTCGGCGGCGGCGCCGCGCGCGGCTTTGCCCATATCGGCATCATCAAGACCCTGCTCGCCCATGGCATCGTCCCCAACGTGGTTGTCGGCACCTCGATCGGCTCCGTGGTCGGCGGCGCCTATGCGGCCGGCCACATCGACAAACTGGAGCAGTGGGCCCGCAGCCTGCAGCCGCGCAGCGTGCTCGGCTACCTCGACATCCGCCTCAACGGCTCCGGCCTGATCGGCGGCGCCAAGCTCGCCGCCGAGATCGAGGCGGCGCTGGGCCAGGTCATGATCGAGGACCTCGCGGTCAAGTTCGCCAGCGTCGCAACCGAAGTCCGCACCGGCCACGAAATCTGGCTGACCCAGGGCCGCGTGGTCGACGCCATGCGCGCCTCCTACGCCCTGCCCGGCATCTTCGCGCCGGTGCTGATCGGCGACCGCTGGCTGGTCGACGGCGCGCTGGTCAATCCGGTGCCAGTTTCGGCCGCCCGCGCCCTCGGCGCCGAGATCGTCATTGCGGCGAACCTCTCCAGCGACGTGTTCGCGCATTCGACCACGATCTACAATCACGGGCCGTCCGCCGCGCCCGAGGTGACGGTCGCGGTGACTGCCGAGGCGGAGGTCGAGCCGGAACCGCCCAAGCGGCGGTTCGGCCGCTTCTTCTCCGCCGAACGGACCGTGAAGCGGGAGTTTTTCGGCAGCGCCAGCCGGCCCGGGATCTCGAGCGTCATGGTCGACGCCTTCAACATCATGCAGGACCGCATTACCCGTGCGCGCCTCGCCGGCGATCCGCCTGACATGCTGATCTCGCCGCGCGTCGGTCAGATCGGCTGGTTCGACTTCCACCGCGCCGACGACCTGATCGCACACGGCATCCGCGCGGCCGAACGCGCCATCGGCGCGATCGAGGAAGCGATCGATATCCTGGTGCCGCCGTCCAACGGCGCGGGCACCACCGGGAAATAGCGCTCAGGCGGTCTTGATGTAGTCGCGCAGCGCTTCCTGCTCGTGCTCATATTCCTGCACGCGGCGCTTGACGACGTCACCGATCGAGATCAGCCCGACCACCTTGCCGTCCTCGACGACAGGGAGATGGCGGAACTTGCCGGTCGTCATCGTCTCCATCAGGCCGCTGACGGTATCGGACTCGCGGCAACTCACGACCTTCCTGGTCATCACCGCGCTTACCGGCTCGTCCAGCACGCCCGCGCCGCGCTCGCTGAGCACGCGCACGATGTCGCGCTCCGACAGGATGCCTTCCATCCGGCCCTGCTCCATCACCAGCACGGCGCCGATCTTGCGCTCGCCGAGCAGTTTGACCGCGGCCGAGAGCTTCGCGCCGGGCGCGACGCTCATGACCTGATGGCCCTTTGCATCGAGAATGGAACGTACCGTCATTGCCGCCTCCCTGAATCCGCTCGCGCCCGCTTCAGCGGGATCGAGCCTGTTCGCCAGAGTCTTCAATCAACAGTTCCGCGCCGATTTCGGTTCCGGGGCGCGGTCGGTAGCTGGGCTCGATTTGTCGGCCCGCTTTGTTCTGTGTCGCAAAGATGATGATGGAATTCGAACCGAGCTGCAAGCGGCGATCAGACGCGGCCGGACTGGTCCGCCGACGACGCATCCGCAGCATCATCTCGCGCGCGCGGAATCGGATCGAACAGCGAGAACAGCAACAGCCCGGCGAGGAAGCCGCCGATATGCGCCTGCCAGGCGACGCTCGCCTCCTCACCACCAAGCGACAGCGAGGTGGCGCCGAACAGGATATTGACGCCGAACCAGATCGCCAGGAAGGCGAGCACCCGTCCATTGCGCAGCGCCCGCCACAGTGACAGCGCGGGCACCTTGGCGGCCGCATCGGCATCGCCCCGGCTGAACGACAGGAAGCTGCCCTTCACAAAGGCGAAGCGCATCGCCGCCGCCATCGTCCCCGACACCGAGGCCGACGCGCCGATCATCGGCGCAATGGCGTGCTCGTGGGTCAACAAATGCGCGAGCGCGCCGGCGGCCGCCGTCACCGCCATGAAGACAAAGAAGCGCACGGCGCCGAAGCGCCGCGCCAGCGCGCTGCCGAACGGCAGCAGCCACAGCACGTTGAAGCCGATATGGGTGAGGTTGGCGTGCAGCAGCGAATAGGTGACGAAGGTCCAGACCTTGGCGCCGTCTCCGCCCGGGAAGGTGATGTCGAGCAGCGTCGAATCGTACCGCTTCGGGATGAAGCCGAAGACGTCGATGGTCCAGTTTTCGATCTCCGGCGGCAGCAGCACCCGCAGATGGATCACCGCGATCAGGAGGATGTAGGCGGTGAGCGCCGGCGGCAAGGTCAGGATCGGCTCGCGCGGCGCCTCCGGCGGCGGCTCGAGCGGGGATTCGGGATGGGAGTCCAAGGGGTCGGCGACCTCGCACGCGGCTGTGCATCCCAGATAGGCGGCTTTCATACCGCTGTGCAAGTGCACAATCCCGAAATCGGACACAGGGTGGCGCGGCGCCAGCATCAACACAAAAGCGATCGGGACAAAAGAAAAGGGAGGGCGCTGAGAACGCCCTCCCTGATCTGCTGGTCTTCTCGTGCCCCAGAGGGATCGGGAGAACATCCCCACCCCTCCCCGCACGGTGACCAAACTGTTTGACGCCACCTGTGTACCAACCACGCCGGCGCTTGGGGCAGCCGGCGAACGGGAACGCGCGGACCCTACGCGCAGGTTCCATCGACGCCAAGGACATAGTTAAATTTACGTTAACAACACAAAGCGGCCGATAAGCGGCCCAAACCGCGGCCACGGCATGGACGCTGCACAGCCTTCCCTGCACAACAGAGAAGGGAAGGCGCCTGAGCAAAACCGGGACAGATGTGTCCCGCCGAGCCAGGTGCCGGGCAAGGTTCTTTAGATGAAACACAGCTCGAGCCGCGATTTCTTCGCCTATTGGAATGCGAAGCGCGGCACTGCGCGTGCACCCGACCGGAGTGAGTTCGAACCGTCCGCGGTGCGCGAGCTGCTGTCCGACATCTTCGTGCTGTCCTATGACGGCGAGACCAGCTTTCCGTTCCGGGTCGCCGGCACCCGCACCTCCGCCCTGCTCGGCTGCGACCTCAAGAACCGCAGCTTTTCCGCCCTTTTCACCGGCGAGAGCCGCGGCGAGATCGAGGACATCATCACCTGTGTCGTCGAAGAGACCCTGCCGGCCATCGCCGGCATCACCGCCACGACCGAAACCGGATCGAAGGCGCACCTTGAATTGCTGCTGCTGCCCTTCACCGCCCGCGTCCATATGCCGGCGAGCCTGACCGGCCTGCTCGCCCCGTTCGAGGACGACGTCACCCGGCTGCACGACCTCGTCCTGACCTCGTGGCGCTACCTGCATCCCCAGGAGCGGCTGGTGCCGCGGACCCTGCGCAAGCTCGCCATCGCGCGCGGCCTGATGGTCTACGAAGGGCTGCGCTAGCCTGACGCCTGCCCCGATCCAGCGACGGGACAGGCCACGCCGGTCGCTTGCACCGCGGGCCGCGGAACTCTATTAGCTGTTTCGCCGCCATGGCGGGGGTGATCCGCTTATTGCAGCTGCGGCCGGGCTGGGCATGTTTCGCAATTCGATCAGGCAGAAGATCGTCGGCATTGCCGCGGGACTCATCGTCCTCGCGGTGATCACCTCGCTGCTGTCGATGGTGATGGCGGGCCAGGTCGGCCATCTCCTGGATGAGCTCACCAACCGCTACATCCCCGCCTACGGTCATCTCGCCCGCGTCAACATCCGCTCGCTGGAGCGGTCCCTGGCGATGCGCCGGATGATGATGGCGAAGATGCAGGCGCCGGGGGAAGCCAGCGGCTACGACGCGGCGCGCAAGACCTTCGACGAGATCGAGCCGACGATCAAGCGCGAAGCCGATGCGGCGCGCGTGCTGATCGATTCGATCATCGCCGATCCCTCGACCCCGTCCGACAACGCCGCCCTCGGCCGCCTCGATGACCGCATCGACAATGCCGTCAACGATCTCTTGATGCGCCTGAACGCCGAGAACAAGACGCTGCTCGACCAGCTCGACGCCCAGGACTTTGCGGCCGCGAAAGCGACCACGCTCCGCGCCGACGTCCTGCGCGACGACTTCAACAACAAGATCGAAGGCATTCGTACCGACATGCTGGCGCAGGTCGCTTCGGCCGCGGCGAAGGTGATGAGTGCCCAGCAGCGGGCGATCATCATCTCCGGTGTCGTGACCGCGATTGCCGCGATCCTCGGCTTCGTGTTCGCGATGCTGGTCGGCAGCGGCATCACGCGCCCGGTGATGCGGCTGCTGGAGGGCACCCGCGAAGTCGAAGCGGGCCGCCTCGACGGCACCATCGCGATCACGACCCAGGACGAGATCGGCCAGCTCTCGGCCGCCTTCAACCGCATGATCGAGACGTTGCGTCACAACCAGCGCATTCGCGAGACCTTCGGCCGCTACATCAATCCCCGGATCGCCGAGGGCCTGCTCGAGCAGCCCGCGATCGCCGCCACCGAAGGACAGCGCCGCATCATGACGGTGATGTTCTGCGACATGAAAGGCTTCACCAGCCTGAGCGAAGGCGTAACGCCGCGCGGCCTCGTCAAGATCATGAACCTCTATCTGTCGACGATGTCGGCGCCGGTCCATGCGCATCGCGGCATCATCGACAAATATATCGGCGACGCCATCATGGCCTATTGGGGCGCCCCATTCGTCGAGGAAGCCGAGCAGACCCATCTGGCCGCGCTTGCCGCCATCGACATGATCGGCCAGGTCAACCAGCTGCGCAAGGATCTGCCCGAGCTGCTCGGCGTGCGCGCCATCCCGGCCGATTGCGACATCCGGATCGGGATCGCCACCGGTGAAGCGCTGGTCGGCAGCATCGGCTCCGAATTCATGATGAGCTACACCGTGCTCGGCGACACCGTGAACCTCGCCTCGCGGCTGGAGGGCGCCAACAAGTTCTACGGCAGCCGCAGCCTGATCTCGGAAGCCACCGCGAGCGCCTGTGCTGCGACCATTGAGCTGCGCGAGATCGACCGCCTTGTCGCCGTCGGTCAGACCCAGCCGGTCGCCGTGTTCGAGATCATCGGCAAGAAGGACGAGCTGACACCGGCGCAGACCGAGTTGCGGCAGCGCTACGCGGATGGCCTCGCCGCCTATCGCGACCGCCGCTGGGACGACGCCGAGCAAGCTTTCGCTGCGGCACTGGCTGCGGCGCCGGGCGACGGACCGTCGATCGCCATGAAGTCGCGCGTCGCAGCGTTCAGGCAAAATCCGCCGGCGGCGGATTGGGACGGCGCCTGGCGCCTGGAGCAGAAGTAGCGACACTTGCAGCCCGCATGAGCCAACAGCGTGCGCGACATGCGCGCCCGATGACGGGCTCCGCGATATGCGGGAAGAAAGATCCCGGATATCGCTTTGCTCATCCGGGCTACACGCATCGACGCTGGCCTGCCCTTCACACTGCCCTCGCGCGACCGGCGCAATTCTAACACCGATGTTAGTTTCGGCTCCGTCGTTCGATATCGCGAACCAACAGCACGCACATGCAAGCATGACGTCCGAAAGCGACAGTGCGATTGCCGCTTCGGCAAACAATTTTTCAAAGCGCGCGGAATGCTCTCCTCGATCGGGAGTTAGTGCTTCAGAGCAATAACTGTCCTTGTCTACTCGGGAGGTGTGCATGTTCAATTCACCAACGAAGCTCGCAATACTTGCAGCATTTCTGACAGCGCCGATCATCCTGTTCCCACCGCACACGGCGATCGCCGCCGGCGGAGGTGGTGGTGGCGGCGGAGGTGCAGGCGGCGGAGACCTCTACGGTTCGAGCTACAGCACGCCCGCGCCGGCGTATCCCCAGCAGAAGGACAGAAAGACCACGCACAAGATCAAGAAACCGATCAAGCAATCCGGCTTCGACGACCCGGCATTCCGCGACGGCTATCGCGCGGCCTATGCGACGATCTACGAACGCAACGACTACGCCGCCGCGATCGATCAGCTGCACGCGCTCGGCCGTGACGATCATCCGAACGTCGCGAACCTGATTGGATACTCCTATCGCAAGCTCGGTGACTACAAGCAGTCGCAGGTCTGGTACGAGCGCGCGCTGAAAGCCGATCCGAACCACGTGCTGACGTGGAACTATTACGGCCTGTGGCAGATCGAACAGGGCAACCGCGACCAGGCGCAGTATCATCTGCAGCGGATCGCCGAGATCTGCGGCACCGATTGCGAGGAGTATCGCACGCTGGCGGCGGCGCTGGAGAAGCCGCCGGGCACGAACCTCGTCTACTGAGGGCGCCGGCGCGGAGCCGGCACGAGCGGATTGTGGGATCACTGGACCCGGCCCGGATATCGCTTCGCGCGTCCGGGCTGTACGCGCCGTTGGCTTCCTTCGGCGCTCTCCGCTATCGTGGGCCGCAAATCATTTGCGAGTCCGTCATGCCTGACCTGATCGATTTCGGTACGTTGCAGCTCAAATTCCTGCAGAGCAAGGAGACCACCGGCGGCAGCGTCGATCTGTTCGAGATGACGCTGCAACCGAACGCCCGGATGCCGATCCCGCACTATCACGAGAGCTGGGACGAGACGATCTACGGGCTTTCGGGCGTCTCGACCTGGCGGGTCGACGGCAAGGAGATCGACGTCGGGCCCGGCGAAACGGTGTTCATCAAGCGTGGTGTCGTGCACGGCTTCACCAACCGCTCGAACGGTCCGGCGGCCTGCCTCTGCCTCCTCAGCCCCGGCGCGCTCGGACCGCAATATTTCAAGGACATGGCGGCATTGATGGCGGGGGGTGCCCCCGATCCAGCCAGGATGAAAGAGACGATGCTGCGCTACGGCCTGGTGCCGGTCGCCCCCTGACCGCGCCGCGAAATCGGCGACCCGGCTCAAAACCGCGTCGTGCCGAGCGGCAGGCCGAGCTTGACCCTCCCGGTCAGCGTATAGCTGTTCGGCGTCATCGCGACATGCTTGATCGCCGCCTGGACGTCGCGGATCGAACGTTCGAGCGTGCCGGTCTCGAAGATCGCGGCCGTCCCGGCGGACGCTGCGATCATTTCGACGATTCGCGCGGCGCTTTCGCCGGCGTTGGCGCAGGCGATCCGGTGCAGCAGCCGCGCTTCAGTCAGACGGTCGCCTCCAATGTCGCTCGCCGCCATCAGCTCTATCATGCCCTCGACCAGCAGCGCCCGCGCCGACCGCAGCGCAGTTTCGGCACGGCCGACCATAGCCTGCACCAGCTCGCCGTCGCGCAGCTGGCCGACGCCACCGAGCCGCGGCTTCTTGCCCGCGAGCGTGATAAAGGCGTCGAGCGCGCCGCGGGCGATCCCGAGCGGCACCACCGAGACGGTCCAGGAAAACGCCGATACGCCCGGCAGGCGATATGGGATGCCCGGCTGGGTCGGCTGGAAGTCGACCAGCGGATGGGTGTGGCTGTCAGGCACGAAGCAATCCTGCATCTCGAAGTCGCAGCTCCCGGTGGCGCGCAATCCGGACACGAACCAGGTGTCGTGGAGGCGGACGTCGCCGCGATCGACGTAGCAGCAGATCGGCGGGCCGTCCTTGCCGTCGGGGCCCTTGACGCTCGCGAGCCCCATGAACCTGGTCGCGTGAGGCGCGCCGCTGCCGAACGGCCAGCGTCCGCTGACGCGATAACCGCCCTCGACCTCCACCGCCGTCCCGATCGCACCGGTGGCGGCGGCGATGAACGCCAGCGGATCGGCGAACCAGCCCCGCACCACCGCCTCCGGCAGGTAGCCACCGGCCCGGCTCATGCCGCCGCCATTGCCGACCAGCCAGCCGACCGAGCCGTCGAGCGCCGAGGCTGCCTCGACGATCGTCATGAAGTCGAGCGGCGAGAATTCCGGCCCGCCGAGTGCCTTCGGCAAATACAGCCGAAACATTCCGGCCTCGGCCAAGGCGCGGAGGACGGCGTCGGGAAGCCGGCGCTCGCGGTCGAAATCCGCCCGTTGCTCGGCGATCAGCGGGGCAATCCGCTCGAGCGCGGCCAAATGGCCGGCAACAGTGGGCAAGTCAAGATCTTGGGCAGGCTGGGGCATGACGCCTTCCTTTCCGAAAGCTGGCTATATCGGCAGTTCAGCGCGGAGACGCGGATTTGGCCATGGCGCCTTGGCGTCGCAGAGGGATTGTCATCTCTTTGTCATGAATTGTGCAGACAGGTTCAGCGGACCAGTTTCGGGGACACGCATGGACTATTTCAAACGCTTCAACTTCCTGTTCGCAGCGCCGGTTTTCGAGGCCGACGACCTCGAAGGCATCCGGTTCAACCAGATCATCACGGAGATCGAGCGCTCCGGCTTCGAAGTGGTCCGCGCCCGCAAGCTGGAAGATGCCGAGATCGCGGTGCAGACCGATGCGGCGATCGGCTGCATGGTGGTCGACTGGGGCAAGAAGGGTCTTGAGGGCAAGACCGCGGCGCTGATCAATCTGATGCGCCGCCGCGGCCTCGACTTCCCGATCCTCCTGCTGATCCGCCGCAAGCGGTTCGAGGACCTGCCGGTCGAGGTGCTGGATTTCATCGACGGCTACGTGTTCCTGTCCGAGGAAACCCCGCCCTTCATCGCCAAGAACCTGATCTCCAGGCTGAAGCAATATGCCGAGAACCTGAAGACCCCGTTCTTCGGGGCGCTGGTCGACTACGCCGAGGAAGGCAACCAGCTCTGGACCTGCCCGGGCCACAATGGCGGCGTGTTCTACAGCCGCAGCCCGATCGGGCGGGTGTTCGTCGAGCATCTCGGCGAAGCCGTGTTCCGCGACGACCTCGACAATTCCGTGCTCGACCTCGGCGACCTCCTCACCCACGAGGGACCGGCTCTGAAGGCGCAGAAGGAGGCGGCGCGGATCTTTGGCGCCGAGAAGACCTATTTCGTGCTCAACGGCACCTCGACCTCCAACAAGGTTGCGCTCGGCTCGCTTGTGACCGACGGCGACCTCGTGCTGTTCGACCGCAACAACCACAAGGCCGCCCATCACGGCGCGCTTTTGATCGGCGGCGGCATCCCGGTCTATGTGCCGACGGTGCGCAACGCCTGGGGCCTGATCGGCCCGATGCGCTGGGACCTGCTCGACGAGGGAAGCTTGCGCGACCAGATCCGCAAGCACCCGCTGGTCAAGGACGAGAACGCCTGGAAGAAGGAGCGTCCGTTCCGCGTCGCCGTGGTCGAGCAATGCACCTATGACGGCACCATCCACTCCGCCGAGATGATCCTCAAGCGGATCGGCCATCTCTGCGACTACATCCTGTTCGACGAGGCCTGGGCCGGCTTCATGAAATTCCACCCGATCTATGCCGGCCGCTTCGCAATGGGGCTTGCCAATCTCAGCCCCGAGGCGCCCGGCATCATCGCGACCCAATCGACCCACAAGCAGCTCGCGAGCTTCTCGCAGGCTTCGCAGATCCACATCCGCGACCGCCACATCAAGGGCCAGAAGCGCCGGGTTGAGCACCGCCGCTTCAACGAAAGCTTCATGCAGCACGCCTCGACGTCGCCGTTCTATCCGATCTTCGCCTCGCTCGACGTCGGCGCGCAGATGATGAAGGGCCGCTCCGGCGAGGTCTTGTGGGACGACACGATCCGGCTCGGCATCGAGCTGCGCAAGAAAATCCGCGCGGTGAAGCGCGAGTTCGAGGAGAAGGAGACGCGCGCCGAGCGGCGCTGGTTCTTCGAGCCGTTCGTGCCGGACCGTGTGATGATCCCCGACGTCGCGCGCGAGAACGGCGTGCACAATGTCGCCTGGGAGACGATCGCGACCGATCAGCTCGCGACCAATCCGTCCTACTGGCAGCTCAGCCCGGGCGAGACCTGGCACGGCTTCCCCGAATTGACCGCCGGCTTTGCCATGACCGACCCGAACAAGCTCACCTTGCTGACGCCGGGCTTCGATCACGCTACCGGCGCCTATGCCGATCACGGCATTCCCGCGCCGGTCGTCGCGCAATATCTGCGCGAGAACCAGATCGTCGCCGAGAAGAACGACCTCAACTCCCTGCTCTTCCTGCTGACGCCCGGCGTCGAGGCCAGCAAGGCCGGCACACTCGTGTCGGGGCTCGTCGCCTTCAAGAAGCTGCACGACGACAACGCGCTGGTCGAGGACGTCATCCCCGAGTTCTTCCGCCGCCGCCCGCAGCGCTACACCGGGGTGCGGCTGCGCGACCTCTGCGGCGACATGCACCGCTTCTTCCGCGACGGCGGCGTCAGCACGCTGCAGGCCAAGCAATTCCTGCCCGAACATCTGCCTGAGATCGCGATGTCGCCGCGCCAGGCGGCGCAATATCTGATCCGCAACGACGTCGACTATCTGCCGATCGACCAGATCTTCGGCCGCATCGCCGCGACGCCGTTCGTGGTCTACCCGCCCGGCATCGCCACCATCGTGCCCGGCGAACGGCTGTCGGAACGCAGCAAGCCGATGATCGATTACCTCAAGATGTTCGAGGCGAGCTTCAATGCATTCCCGGGCTTCGAGGTCGAGGTCCAGGGCATCTACAAGGAGATCGACGACGCGGGCCGGGTCCGCTTCTACACCTATGTCGTGTCCGAATAGCCGAACGGACGCAACACAATGGAGAATGATCACAAGATCACCGTCCGTCCCTCGCGCGACAGCGACGTCGATGCGATGCTGTCGATCTACCGCTATCACATCCGCCACGGCATCGAGGAGAGCGTCGACGATTCCGGCACGCCGGAGCCCGACGATCTGCGCGACCGCCGCAAGAATTTGCGCAACACCCGCCTGCCGCATCTGGTTGCGCTGTGCGACGGCGAGGTGGTCGGCTACGCCTATGTCGTCCAATTCCGCAAGCGCCCGGCCTATCGCTACACGGTGAAGCATTCGATCTATATTCACCACCGTTTCACCGGCAAGGGCGTCGGCGGCCGGCTGTTGCAGGAGTTGGTCGACACCTGCGCTGCTTCCGGCTTCCGCCAGATGATCGGCTACATCGACAGCGACAATGCCGCGTCGCTCGCGTTGCACGAGCGCTTCGATTTCGCTCGCGTCGGCCATCTGCCCGGCGTCGCGTATCGCTACGGCCACTGGTCCGACACCGTGATGGTGCAGCGCTCGCTCGCCGCCGGCGCCACCGCCCCGCCGCCGCCCGCGCCGCTGTCGCGGCGGTGATGGGGGCAACCAGCCCACAACAGTCGTCCCGGCGAAGGCCGGGACCCATAACCACAGGATTGGGTTGGTGAGGAAGGCTGTGGCCCCAGCGTCGCGCAACAATTGAGATTTGGGGTAATGGGTCCTGGCTTTCGCCAGGACGACGATGATGATGGGTCGCAATTCAAGACCCCAAACAGCGCGGTGTCATCACCCGCGCATGCGGGCAATCCAGTATTCCAGAGACGGCTGTGCTTGAGCCGAGAGGCCGCGGCGTACTGGATCGCCCGGTCGAGCCGGGCGATGACAGCTGAGGATGGGATACAGCTTCGCGCTCTCGCGATAAGCGGCCTAAGCGCCCTACTCCAGTGTGAAGCCGACCCGCAGCGCCACCTGGTAGTGGCGGACCTTGCCGCCTTCGATATGGCCCCGGGTCTGCACCACCTCGAACCATTTCATTTCCCGGATCGTCTTCGACGCGCGGCTGACGGCGTTCTCGATCGCCGCTTCGATGCTCTTGTCCGATGATCCGACCAGTTCGAGGATCTTGTAGACGTGGTCCTTGTCGTTCGTGGTGGGCATGTCGACCTCCTTGGGTGGATGCGCGATCCGGACAATTTGCACTCCGATCCGGACAGTCCGTCGTCCGATGCGGGCTGTCGTCAAACGACGAATGCTGCGCGGCAACACACCGGTTGACTTGAATCAACGTGTTGCGGGGCCTTTGGTGCCAGCATGCATTTGGTGCCAGCCGGGCCGCCTGCCCTTGCCCGCGCCTTGACCTATGGTAGCATGGTTTGACCAAGTATTCGGGAGCGATCGATGTCCACAGCGTCCAGCTCACCCGCCACACCTCCTCACAGCCTCGGATCCGGGCTTGCCAACCTTCGCGCGAAATGGGGCTGGATCGTCGCCCTTGGCGTGATCTACCTGATCGCAGGCGTGCTCGCCTTCGGCAGCGTGTTCTTTGCGACCGTCGTCAGCGTGCTGTTCGTCGGCGCCATGATGATCGTCGCCGGCGTTGCCGAGATCATCAACGCGTTCCAGTTCAAGACGTGGGGCAAGTTCCTGTTCTGGCTGCTGCTCGGCGCGCTCTATGTCGTCGCGGGCTTCATCACCTTCGAGAACCCGCTGCTCGCAGCGGCAACGCTGACGCTGTTCCTCGGCATCGCCCTCGTCGTCTCCGGCATCGTCCGCATCTTCCTGGCGTTCGGCATGAACTCGGCGGCGCCGTGGGGAATGGTCGCGATCTCCGGGCTGATCACGCTGGTGCTCGGGGCCATGATCCTGGCGCACTGGCCGGTGTCCAGCCTCTACGTGCTCGGCATCTTCCTCAGCGTCGACCTGATCTGCGCCGGCGTCAGCTGGATCAGCATGGGCATGGCGCTGAAGCAGCGAGCCTGAATCCGCAAGGCGCGGGCGAACCGCACGGCCTGCATAAGGCGCGAGCATTCGCGCCTTCACGTTGTCGTGTCCACGACGCCAAATCGCCGCCTCCCTCTCGAACCCACTTCCATCAGCTCCCGTCCAATTCGACGAGCGGACCATTCCGGTTTCGCCGAACCGAAGGATGGAATTCTGATGTCGATACGATCGAGATTATCCTCAGCAACGTTATTCACCGTCGCGAGCACCAGCGCGTTCGCGGCAGCCGCAGTGCTGGCCACGACCGTCGCCACGACGGCCCTGACGACCACCGCAGCCCATGCATTTCAGCCTCGTATCGTTCCGCCCTGCAGCTTCTTCCTGTTCACGGAGGGATGCGGGCAGCCTGCCCCACCGACCGATCCGGGTCGTGCGCGCAACCGCGACATCTCGCCGGCCTACATGAAACAGTCCGATCCGCGCTACAATCAGAGCCTGCTGAACGCAGGCGGAGGTGGTGGTGGCGGAGGGGGCGGCGGCGGTGGCGGCCGCTAGCACGATCGCAGGACGGGTTAGCGGTCGCGTAACCCGCCGCAAGTCTGCTGCGCGGAGAGATGGCGGGCTGCGCTTGCGCCAACCCGCCCTACCGTTCTTCCCGCAACTCCTCAGGGCTGCGCGAGGTGCCAGGCGCCGTTGAGAAAGCCGTCGCCGGTGATGTCGCCGGCCTTCTGGTCCTTGGCGAAGGTATAGAGCGGCTTGCCCTTGTAGGCCCACTGCTTCGAGCCGTCGTCACGGGCGATGATCGTATAGCCGCCTTCGGCCTTGTCGCTGGCTTCCGCCTTCAGCACCGGCCAGTTCGTCGCACAGGGACCGTTGCAGACCGACTTGCCTTCGCTGTCCTTGTCGAAGGTGTAGAGCGTCATGCCCTTGGTGTCGGTCAGGACCGAGCCCTTCGCCGTGGTGCCGGTCTTGGTCGGCGGCGCGGCAAGCGCGGCGGATGCGAGCGCAAACGACATGGCGGTGCCGAGCGCGAGCGAGATCGATGGCTTCATGATGTCTCCTTTTCGAATGCAAACGACTTGCATGCGTAAGGACGCGCGAAGGCCTCTACTATTCCGCCGGTAGCCCGGAAACAATTTCGGGCCGAGCGACGGACGTAAGGGGAATAAAGCCGAGAGCGCGTGCCGATACCGGCAGCTACCGTCTGATCTCCTCCGCCGCGCGCACCAGCGGGCGGTCGGAGAGCTGGATCGGACCGGAGAACGGCGTGCTCATTTCGAGGATCAGATAGATCGCGGCCGCGACCAGCGCCGCGGCGGCGACATAGGTCGAGACCACGACCGCGTTGCGCGGCGCGCGAAAGCCCAGCGTCGCGAACATCAGCGTCAGCCACCCGACCAGGATGCAGATCAGCGGCGACGGAAACGAACTGTCGGACTGCTCGACAAAGGTCCAGCGCTGCTGCACCGCCTGGCGATAGACCGATCGGGCCTCGTTCCACAGCGCGATCTTCTGCTCGTCGTTGAACTTCAGCTCGCGGAGACTGTTGCCGACCTCGTCGAGCAAATGTTCGGACACCTCGTTCGCGCGCGAGATCGGGGCATCCTTGAGCGCCTGCTCAACATAGGCGAGCAACCGCTTGCGCGGCTCGTCGGCGCTGGGGCCGAGCGGCCGCAGGCTGCGGTCGAGCAGGATGAGGTCGGTCGCGAAGACGTGCAGGTTGCGGTCAACCGCCGCATAGGTGTTGGCCGAATTGTTCATCATCAGGCCGAGCAGCAGCGAGGGCATGGTGACGAACAGGGTCGCAACCAGGCGCACCGAGGTATTGGTCTCGTCGCTGCGGTGATGCTCGCCGAGCCGGCCATGGATCGCCATGGTCGCAAGCGCGGCGCCGCCGAGCAGCATGAAGATCAGGATGGCGATGATGACTGCAACCACGGCTTGCAAGGACCTGCGAGAGAATCAGGTGCGCAGGATAGCAAGTGCCGCGCGGCGGCGCATGCCCGGTTGACTGGCCTTCCCTACGCGCTATCCAGTCCGGAGCGGCTTTGGCGCGCGCCGGGAGGCGCACAAGGACGCCCTGGGAGAGCAACACGTGCATATTGTCGACGACCACGAGGTCAACCGCGTCCTGACCTTTCCGATCCTGATTGAGGCGATCGAGGCTGCGCACCGGCGGCCGAAGATCGCGGTGCACGACAGCTATCTCGGTGACGACAGGGGCCAGCAGCTGGTGACCCGCAGCGCGGTCGATGCCGGCCGCTTCATGATGACCAAGCTGTACACCAGCTTCCCGGGCAACCTCGCGCACGGCAAGCTGCCGGCGGTGCAGGCGGTCTGCGTGCTGTTCGACGGCAATGACGGGCGACCGCTGGCGGTGATGGACGCCGCCGAAATCACCCATTGGAAGACCGCAGCCGACTCCGCGCTCGGCGCCAAACACCTGGCGCGGCCGGATGCCGAGACGCTGCTGGTGGTCGGCGCCGGCGAGATGGCGCGCTGGCTGGTGCGCGGCCACCGCACGGTGCGGCCGTCACTGAAGCGGGTGCGGATCTGGAACCGGACGGCCGAGCGCGCGCACGAGCTCGCCGCACAGCTTGAGAGTGACGGCATCGCCGCCGATATCGTCACCGATCTCGATGCCGCGACACGCGAGGCCGATATCATCACCACCTGCACCCGCTCGCGCGAGCCGCTGGTGAAGGGCGCCAACTTGCGGCCCGGCACCCATCTCGATCTGGTCGGCGGCTTCACCCCCGACACACGCGAGTCCGACGACGAGGCGGCACGGCGCGCGCGCATCTTCGTCGACCGAAGGGAATCCGCCTTCGACGGCGTCGGCGACATCCTTGCGCCGATCGCGAGCGGCGCGATCAAAGAGAGCGATGTGCTCGGCGATCACTACGACCTCGCGACCGGCAAGGTCGCCGGCCGACAGTCAGCCAGTGACATCACCTTCTTCAAGAACGCCGGTGGCGGGCATCTCGATCTGATGACCTGCGAGACGGTGCTTGCGCAGTTGGGGAAAGAGCTACGGTAAGGACCGTAGGGCGGGTTAGCGAAGCGTAACCCGCCCTACGCCATCATTCTCTACTTTACATCTCCCGCAGCCAGACCTCACCGATCGAATGGTCGGAGCGCTTGCGCAGCACGACGTCGGCGCGCGTCCGCGTCGGCAAGATGTTCTCCCTGAGATTGGCGCGATGATGCTCGCGCCACAGCCGCTCCGCGACCTCGCGCGCGTCGCCGGGCGGCAGGTCCCTGTAATGGTGGAAATAGGAGGCGGGGTTTCGGAACGCGGTCGGCTGCAGCCTGAGGAAACGCTCGACATACCAGGACTGGATGTCGGCCTCATCGGCATCGAGGTAGATCGAGAAATCGAAGAAATCCGACACCACCACCGGCGCCGTGCCGCGCGCCAGCAGCACGTTGAGGCCCTCGAACACAAGAATATCTGGCTGCTGGATGACCTGCCGTTCCGACGGCACGATATCGCCGATCAGGTGCGAGTAGATGGGCAGCTCGAGCTCACCTTCACCCGCCTTGGCGGCCGCGAGAAACCGCAGCATCCGCGGCAGATCGTAGCTCTCGGGAAGGCCCTTGCGCCGCATCAGGCCGCGTTCTTCCAGAACAGCGTTGGCATGCAGAAAGCCGTCAGTCGTCACCAGCTCGACACGCGGGTGATCTGCCCAGCCGGCCAGCAGCGCACACAGCACCCGCGCAAAGGTGCTCTTGCCGACGCCGACACTCCCGGCCAACGCGACGATGTAGGGCGAAGGTCGGGCCAGCCGGCCGAGAAACTCCGCCTTGACCTGCATCAGATTGCGCGCCGCCGAGAAATGCAGGTTCAACAGGCGCGTCAGCGGCAGATACACGTCGCAGACTTCGGCAGACGTGATCGGCCCGTTCAAGCCGCGTAGCGCCGTGAGATCGGCGTCCGACAGCGTCAGCGACGTGCTGGAGCGCAATGCCGCCCAGTCGCCGCGGCCGAACATCATGTAGGCGGAGAGCTCGTCGGGGTGGGTCATTCTCCGATCTTGCCGAGGCAGAGACTGCCACGTCAATGCGCAGAAACCGTCGGGCGGGTTAGCAAAGCGTAACCCGCCGCAGCCCGATACGAGGAAGCAATGGCGGGTTACGGCTTCGCCTAACCCGCCCTACAATCCCTACTCCGCAGCCTGCTGCGTTGGTGCATCCAGCGCCGCCGAGACCTTCGGCGGCGACATCGGCAGGCTGTAGAACCGCTTGCCGAGCGCGTTGTGGACGGCGTTGGCGACCGCGGCCATGACGGGGACCAGCGGCACCTCGCCGACGCCCTTGACGCCCTGCGGATGCTTCGGGTTCGGCACCTCGACCAGCGCGCAGTCGAGCATCGGCAGGTCGGAGCAAACCGGCATCCGGTAATCGAGGAAGCCCGGATTATCGACCTTGCCGTCCTTGTTGTAGATGTACTCCTCGTTCAACGCCCAGCCGATGCCCTGCGCGACGCCGCCCTGCAGCTGGCCCTCGACATAGCTCGGATGCACGGCGCGGCCGACATCCTGCACGGCGGTGTAGCGGATCACGCGCACGATGCCGAGGTCGACATCGACCTCGACGTCGCAGATATGCGTGCCGAAGCCGCCTTCCGCGCCTTGCGTATTGAGCTGTACGCTGGCGCCGATCGGGCCGCCCTGCGACGGCGCCTTTTCAGCAAGGTCCGCGAGCGTCAGCGGCTCGAACTGGCCGGCGTTTGGACTGACGGGATGCGCGGCGCCGTTCTCCCACTTCACCGCTTCCGGGTCGATCTCCCAGATCTTCGCGGCGCGCTCGCGCAAGGTGGCGATCACCTTGTCGGCCGCCTGCGTCACCACCATCGAGGAGGCGAACAGCACGCGGCTGCCGCCGGTGAGATTGGAGAAGCCGACCGTCTGGGTGTCGCCGATGATCACGGAGATCCGCTTATAGTCGATGCCGAGCAGCTCGGCACAGATGTTGGCGATACCGGCGCGCGAGCCGCCGATATCAGGGTGCCCCGTCGTGACGACGACGTTGCCGTCCTCGGTGATGTTGACCTGCGCGGAGGATTCACCGCCGGCATTGAACCAGAAGCCGGAGGCGACGCCCCTGCCCTGATATTTGCCGAGCGGCGCGGCATAATGCGGGTGGTTCTTGGCGGCCTCCAGCGTCTCGATATAGCCGATACGCGGAAATACCGGGCCGTGCGCGGCCTTGGTGCCTTCCTTGGCAGCGTTCTTCAACCGCAGCGCCAGCGGATCCATCTTGAGGCTTTCTGCGAGCTCGTCGAGCACGCATTCCACCGCATAGGCGCCGATCGGCGCGCCGGGCGCGCGATAGGCCGCGACCTTGGAGCGGTTGGAGCAGACGTCAAACCCTTCCGACAGCACATGTGGAATGTCGTAGGGCGCAAAGCTGCATCCGACCGCACCGCGGATCGGCGAACCCGGGAAAGCGCCGGCCTGCAGATAGAAGCTGCCATAGGCGGCGACGATGGTGCCGTCCTTCTTGGCGCCGATCTTCACCGTGCTCTTCGAGCCCGAGGTCGGCCCGGTGGCGCGCATCACCTCCTCGCGGGTCATCACCATCTTGACCGGGCGGCCGGACTTCTTGGCGAGCAAGGTCGCAAGCGGCTCCAGATAGACGATGGTCTTGCCGCCGAAGCCGCCGCCGATCTCGGCGGGAATGGCGCGGATATCGTTCTGCGGGATGCCTGTCAGCATCGACGTCATCGCGCGCACCATGAACTGGCCCTGGCTCGACGACCAGATCGTGGTCTTGCCGTCGGCCGCGACCGAGATCAGGCAGGCATGCGGCTCGATGTAACCCTGGTGCACCGGGCGCGTGCTGAAGGAACGCTCGACGACGATGTCGGCATCCTTGAAGCCTTGCGCGATATCGCCCTTCTTGGATTCGATGCGGCCCATGATGTTCGACGGCTTGCCGTCGAACCTGTTGAACTCGTGCAGGATCGGCGCGTCGGGCTTGAGCGCGTCGTCGATCTCGATCGCCCAGGGCAGCACCTCGTAGTCGACCTCGATCAGCTTGCAGGCTTCCGCCGCGATCGCCTCCGTGGTCGCAGCGACGGCGGCGACGGGATGGCCGGGAAACAGCGCCTTGTCGCGCGCCATCACGTTGCGGCACATCCAGCGCATGTCCTGGATGCCGAGCATCACCGCACCCTTCGCGATCGTGAAATCGACGATGTCACGTGAGGTGACCACCGCCTTGACGCCGGGCAGCGCCTCGGCCTTCGCGGTGTTGATCGACTTGATACGGGCGTGCGGATGCGGACTGCGCAGCACCTTGCCCCAGATCATGCCGGGCATGGTGGTGTCGGCGGCGAACGCCGCGCGGCCCGTCACCTTGTCGACGCCATCGGGCCTGATGGTGCGCTGGCCGATCCATTTGTTGTTGACGACGTTCATGGCCGCACCTCCCGCATTTCGGCGGCGGTCTCCATCACCGCACGGACGATCTTGTCGTAACCGGTGCACCGGCAGAGATTGCCGGCGAGCCAGAAGCGGACTTCCTCTTCGGTCGGATTGGAATTTCTGGCCAGCAGTGCCTCCGAGGCCACCAGCATGCCCGAGGTGCAGATGCCGCACTGAAGCGCGGCGTGCTCGAGGAACTTCTGCTGCAAGGGATGCAGCCTGTCGCCCTTGGCCATGCCCTCGATGGTCCTGATCTCATGGCCCTCGGCCTCGGCCGCGAGCATCAGGCAGGAGCAGATCAGCCGGCCGTCGAGCGTGATCGAGCAGGCGCCGCAATCGCCGGATGCGCAGCCTTCCTTGGAGCCGGTGAGCCCCAATTGTCCGCGCAACGCATCGAGCATGGTCTCATAGGGCTCGCAGAGGAATTCGACCGGCTCGCCGTTGACGGAGGTGGTGACGTGCAGTTTCGGCATGGTGCTAGTGTCCTCCCGCGCGCTGGGCGGCGATCGCGGCGGTGCGCTTGAGCAGCACGCCGGCGGTTTTTACCCTGTAGGCAATGGTGCCGCGCTTGTCGTCGATCGGACGGCAGGCGGCGCGGCATGCCGCAGCCGCCGCCTCGAGCGCGGCGTCGTCGAGCTTCGAGCCGATCAACGCTTGCGCAGCCGGCGCGACCAGCAACGCGGTCGGCGCCACCGCGCCGAGGCCGACGCGGGCTGCGGTGCAGACGCCGTCCTGCAAGGTCAGACTGACGCCGATGCCGACCACCGCAATGTCCATCTCGGTGCGCGGGATCATCCGCAAGTAAGCATCGCCCGAGCCTTTGGGCCGCGGCGGCAAGGTGAAGCTGACGAGGATCTCGCCCGGCTTGAGGTTGGTGCGGCCGGGTCCGGCCGGCACGTCCTCGACCTTGAGCTCGCGGCGGCCGTTCGGGCCCTGCACGGTGACGACGGCGCCCGCCGCGATCATCGCCGGCACGCTGTCGCCTGCCGGCGAACCGTTGCAGAGATTGCCGCCGGCGGAGGCGCGGCCCTGCACCTGCTTGGAGCCGATCAGGTTCACGGCCTCGAGCACGCCGGGCCACACCTTGCCGAAGCGCGCGTGGTCGGCGAGCTCCATGCCGGAGACGGCGGCGCCGACGCGGAAACCGCCATCGGCGGCCTCGGTGATCTCGGTCATCTCGCCGATCTTCTTGATGTCGACGATCAATCCCGGCCGCACCAGGCCGGAGCGCATTTGCACCAATAAGTCGGTCCCCCCTGCCATAATGCGGGCGGCACTCCCGGCGGCAGCAAATGCGCCAATCGCTTCATCAAGCGTGCGCGGTGCTACGTATCGGATATCGGTCATGGCTGTTCTTCTGGTCTCCCTCGGCTGCTTGTTCCCATAAATTGTGCGGGATATGGCCTTATTGCTGGCCGGCAGAGCGTAAGCCTACACGGCGGATCGGGATCCGAACAGCCTGTGAGGTGCGGCAGGAAGCGCAGGCTCCTATGCAGGATGCGCGCTTGCGTGGCGCCGACGGTGGCGTGCGACGGCCGCGGATCACCGAACGTTCACGTCACGGTCCGCTCGAACCCGCTGCCGAGATTCCGAGATTGGCGGCATGGCCCTTGCTTGCTTTGCGTCACGGATTGGTGAAGCATGCGGCTCGCTGCGGCCTGCGTGCCGGCGCAACGACAAATCGGGGGACGGCGAATGGTCGATGTTTCGCGCAGAACGCTGCTCAAGCTCGCGGCCAGCGTGCCGCCGGCGATGGCGGCCCCGGCTATCCTCTCATCGAGAGCCATCGCCGCCGGCAAGGGCAAGACCATATCGGCGGTCATGCATTCGGACCTGCGCATCATCGATCCCGGTTTCACCACCGCCTACATCACCCGCGACCATGGCTACATGGTCTACGACACGCTGCTCGGCATCGATTCAAGCTTCAAGGTCCGACCGCAGATGGCGGACTGGACGATCTCGGACGACAAGCTCACCTACACCTTCACGCTGCGCGACGGCTTGAAATGGCATGACGGCGCGCCGGTCACGGCGGAGGACTGCATCGCCTCGCTGAAGCGCTGGACCGTCGTTGACGGCATGGCGCAGAAGCTCGCCGAATTCACCGCCTCCCTCGAGGCCAGCGGACCGAAGACGATCGTGCTCAAGCTCAAGGAGCCGTACGGCCTGGTGCTGGAGTCGCTGGCCAAGCCCTCCTCCTATGTCGCCTTCATGATGCCGAAGCGGCTCGCGGAAACGCCACCGGGCAAGCAGATCCCCGAGCAGGTCGGCTGCGGCCCGTTCAAATTCGTGCAGGCCGAATTCCAGCCCGGCGTGAAGGCGGTCTATGAGCGGAACGCCGACTACGTGCCGCGCAAGGAAAAGCCGGATTGGCTGTCGGGCGGCAAGGTCGCGAAAGTCGATCGCGTCGAATGGATCACGATGCCCGACGCGCAGACCGCGATCAACGCGCTGCAATCCGGCGACATCGATTTCCTGGAGCAGCCGTCGATCGATCTGGTGCCGGTGCTCGAAGCCAATTCCGATCTCACCGTCGGCGTGCTGAACAAGTTCGGTTTCCAGATCGAAGGCCGGATGAATTTCCTGCACCCGCCGTTCGACAATCCCAAGATCCGCCGCGCCGCATTCCTGGCGATGAACCAGAAGGACGTGCTCGACGCCACCGTCGGCAACGCCAAATATTACGAAGTCTGCGGCTCCTATTTCGCCTGCGCCACGCCGCTCGCCAGCGACGCCGGCGCAGAGACGCTGATCAAGGGCAACGGCATGGCCGAGGCCAAGAAGGCGCTGGCCGCCTCGGGCTATGACGGCACGCCCGTCGTGATCATGATCCCCGGCGACGTGCAGACGCTGAAGGGGCCACCGACCGTCGCGGCGCAGCTGTTGCGCGCGGCCGGCTTCAATGTCGACGCGCAGGTGACGGACTGGCAGACCGTGGTGAGCCGCCGCGCCAGCCAGAAGCCGCCCAAGGAAGGCGGCTGGAACCTGTTCTTCACCTTCACGGGCGCGACCGAGGTGATGAACCCGATCGTCAACAACCAGATCGCCGCGAACGGCAAGCGGGCCTGGTTCGGCTGGCCTGAGGACCCCAAGCTCGAGCAGATGCGCGACGCCTACGCGCGCGCCACCTCGCCTGAGGAGCAGAAGAAGCTCGCGGTGGAGATCCAGAAGGAAGCCTACGAGCAGGTGATCTATGTCCCGCTCGGCCAGTTCCGCCTGCCGAGCGCCTGGCGCAAATCGCTCACCGGTATCCTGGACGGCCCGGCGCCGCCGGTGTTCTGGAACGTCGACAAGACGGAATAGGATCGGTGGCGCGATCACCGATCAGCCTTCGCGATCGTGCCTGATCGTGGATCCAATGGCCAAAGCCATTCTCGCGCTGGTGTCCTGCCCGTGAAACCGGGCGCCCTTCCCGACGTCTCCGGCAATCCACCCGACGACAATCGGGCACAGGAAGCATCGTATTCAGTGGGAATGGGCGAGGGCCCGGCGGCGCGCCGGTGCTATGCTGTCATCTCGCCCGAAGCCTGCCCATTGAATCTCGAGAACGGCCATGGAGGCACGCGGATTTTACCACGAGGGGATGCTTGCGCTGCAGGAGCACGCCGACGGCCGGCGCCTGGCCGATTTCCTGGCCACCAGCGCCAGGCACAGCGAATTTTCCGAACGCGACGCGGCGCAGATCACGGCGGCAAGTTTCTTCTTCAAAACGCTGCCGGCGGTCGTACCGCATCTGCCGCGGTCCGACGCGCGGGGCGTCATGTCGTCAAGCCCGGTCACCATTGGGCAGCGCGATGCATAGAGACCGATGCAGGCTGACGGCCACGGTTGCGATCATCGGTGTCAGCCTTGTTGCCGCCAACGCGCTCGCCCAAAGCCGCAAATACGATCCCGGCGCCAGCGACGCCGAGATCAGGATCGGCCAGACCATGCCCTATAGCGGGCCGGCGTCGGCAATCTCGGTCATCGGCAAACTCCAGGCCGCCTATTTTCGGATGATCAACGACCGCGGCGGAATTAACGGACGCAAGATCAAGCTGATCTCCTATGACGATGCGGCGACGCCATCCAAGACGGTCGAGCAGATCCGCAAGCTCGTCGAAGGCGACGAGGTGCTGTTCACGTTCCAGACGCCCGGCAGCGCCTCCAACATCGCCGTTCAGAAATATCTCAACGACCACCATGTCCCGCAACTGTTCGTGGGCGGTCGCTCGACGCGTTTCGAGGATCCCGTGGACTTTCCATGGACCATGGGATTCGCGCCAAACCTGCGGACCGAGATTCGCATCTACGTGCGCTTCATCCTCGACAATTATCCGGATGCCAGGATCGGCCTGCTCTACCAGAATGACGAAAGCGGCAAGGACTATCTCGCCGGCTTGAAGGACGGGCTCGGCGCGAAGGCCGCGCTGATGCTCACGTCTGAAGCGCCCTATGAAATGACGGACCCGACCATCGACTCGCAGGTGGTGCGGCTCAAGGCTGCGGGCGTCAACGTGCTGATCGACATGGCAGCGCCGAAGTTCGCCGCCCAGGCGATCCGCAAGACCGCGGAGCTCGGTTGGAAGCCGCTTCATTTGCTTGGTGTCGGCTCATCCTCGATCGACGCGGTGCTGGCGCCCGCGGGACTCGATAACGCCAAGGGACTGATCTCGGCGAGTTCGTTCAAGGAGGCCGCCGACCCTACCTGGGCAGACGATGCGGGCATGAGGAAATGGACCGCCTTCATGGCCTCGTATTATCCGGAGGGCGACAGAAAGAGCATCTTCACAACCTACGGCTACAGCGCAGCCGAGCTGCTGGTGCAGGTGCTGCAGCAATGCGGCGACGATCTCTCGCGCGACAACGTCATGCGCCAGGCGGCCAATCTGAAGAGCGTGAAGCTCGATCTGCTGCTGCCGGGCCTCTCCATCAACACCAGCCGCAGCGATTATCGCGTGGTGAAGGAATTCCGGATGATGCGCTTCACCGGCGAGCGCTGGGAACCGTTCGGGCCGATGGTCGCGGATTGACCCTGCGGCGCAAGGAATATCGACAAGACCGAATGGGATCGGCGGCGCGATTTACGCGCCGCCGATGGCGCTGCTGACGATACCGTTCGCGTCACTGACCGTTGGTGCGGCGCGCGGCCTTCGGTGCCTCGTCCTTCAGCTTCTCCAATGCGCCGGGCATCATCTGCCCGAACATCGAGCTCAGCATCGCGGTCGGGATCAAACCCGCGCTGTTGCCCTCCTGCCCCTGCCCGCCCGACATCAGGAATTGCGGCACCAGCGGCTGGTTGATCCGCGTCAGCGCGTCGGCGAACTTCGCGAAGTTCTGCTCGGCAAGCCGGTATTCCGGCCCGCCATAGGCATCGACCGACAGCTTGGTCGCCTGCGCGTTGGCGGTGCCGACGGCCAGCACCCGGTCGGCCTCGCCCTGGCCTTCCAGCCGCGACTGCTCGCCGACCGCGGCTGCGGTCACCTTCCTCGTCTCGGCATCCTTCTGTGCGCGGGCGAGCGCAGCCGCGCCCTCGTTCTCGTTGACCTTGACCTGGATCAGCGATTGCGTGAGTGCCGTCTGCGCCGCCGCCGTCGCCTTGGCTTCGTTCAGCGCGCGCTCCTGCACCGCGGCCTTCTCCTGCTCCTGATAGGTCTCGATCTGCTCGCGCGCGATCTGGCGCGAGCGGAGCTGGATCAGGATGTTCTCGATGGTGTGGTCACCAGGGGCCGCGCGCGGCGTGCCGATCAACACCTCCTGAAGATCGAGCGAATAGCTCTCGAACCTCGCTTTCATGTCGTGTTCCGCTTCCTCCTGGATCGCGGCGCGGTTCTGCAGCAGCTCGATCAGCGTCATCTTCTGCGCGATGTTCTTGAAGAACGCGCTGACCATCGGGTCGAGCGTCTGCTCGACCAGCTTCTTCACGTCGCCGAAGCGCTGGATGATCATCGGCGCCTTCTTGTAGTCGATATGCATCACCACCGAGAGCGGCAGCGTCGGCTCGAACGCGTCCTTGGTGATCAGCGAGATCTCCGACAGGTTCTCGTCGAGCTTCATCGCACCGACCTCGCCGCGCATCCATTTCAGGATGAAGTTGACGGTCGGGATCACCTCGATCTTGCCGGCATAGGTGTTGAACGCGTACTTGCCCGGCAACAGCGGGTCCTTCCAGACGCCGCGGCTGCCGTTCAGCACCAGCTCGCCGTGGCGGTACTGCTCGCCGGAAACGTCGTCGGTGCGCGGGCCGGTATAGAAGATGACGACGCCGACATTGCCGACCGGAATCACCGTCTTCGGCACCGCCTCGACGGTCGCGAACAGGCGGTTGATGTACCAGGTGCCCTCGACGATGACCTGGAGCTGACGGCCGCGATAGCCGCCGGCGCTCAGGAATTTCTCGGGCTCCTGGAAATTGTTGTGAAAGGTCGCCGCGTCGCGCAGCTCGATGCCGACTTCAGGCGCGATGATCTCACCCGGAGGCAGCGACGGGCCGTCATGCACGGTGACGATGCCGACCAGATCGTGATCGGCCGCCAGCACGACCGGCGCAAAACCCCAGCGCTCGGTGATCGTGAGCTGCATGCTCTCGAGCACGCCGCGTTCCCGCTCGCTGAGCGCATGACCGTAGACGCGCTCGTCGGTGATGACCGCGAATTGCGTCGTGTTGATCGCATAGGTGCCTTCGCGCAGGATCTTGCGCTGCGGCCCCTTCTGGCCGCCGCCGAGCAGGAAGCGGCGCGCGTCCTGGAAGTCGGACTTGTCTTCGGTGTCGTTGGCGCCAAGTACCTGCGAAGGCTCGAGCGCCGCGCCGTCGCGCGCGAACACATAGGCGATCTTGCCCTGGCCGACGGTCACGAGGTCCGAGCGGTGGATCCGGTACATGAACGGAAACATCACGTGCAGGCCGCCGCGCAGCACCTCCGGCTCGTAGCCGGCCTCGCCGTTCAGCGCGATGAAGCCGTCCTCGATCGAGCCCTTCATCGCCCACAGCTTCTCGACGATGCCGACCTGATTGTTGGGAATGTAGCGAAATACGTTCGATATGCGCAGCAGGATCGCACATGCGACCGCTGCAGCGATCCAAATGGCAGGCTGGGTTAAACCTGAACCATTAAGAAAACCGAGGAAATCCATAGTCCATCTCCACAATTCGCAACTGGGCGGTTTGGAACCCAAACCTCACCCAAGAATTGCGGTGCGGACATGTGGTGCGGCCTTGGCGACGCAAGGCGTGAACATTATTCGCACTGCCAATCTTTTTTTGATGACAGCATGAACCGCAGCACTGGCGGCGCGACATCGATCGGCGCGAACAATTTGCTGCGATTGCACATCATTCGCAGCAGACCGGTCTTGCGCGATGACCGGGGCGTGGACTCATAAAGGTCCGCTTCCGAGGGTGAATCGGTAGTTGCTGGGGTCGATCGTCGTCGACTGCTTTTGACCCATCGCGTCATCTGCAGCTGCCGACGGCGCACAGTCATATTGCCGCCGTCGAACGTCGGATACACCATAGCGTCCGGTAACAGTAGCGCGAACCCGCCGTCTGAAGCGGATTTAACCGATGAGCCCTCTTCATCCGCGCTTCGACAGCATCTCCTGGAGTATCGCCTCAACCGAGTACGGCGAAATCCCAAGTTCGACAAAGCCAGGCATCTCCGGCGATGACACGGTGTCGATCTGCATGAGCTCCACCTGATTGCGCGTGAGAAGTGGCTCCGGGAGTATTTCGGAAGCCCATGCCAGCGCGTGCCAAACGGCGAACGGGATGGGGACCAGGATGGGCGCGAGGTCAGCTTGGCGCGCGACGATTCCGACCAATTCCTTGTAGGAATAAACGCGAGGGCCGCCGCACTCGAAGATCGTTGGTCGCGTCTCGGCTCGCTGGATGGTCCGAACCGTCGCTTCCGCCACATCTTCCACATAGGCAGGCTGCAGACTCATCAAGCCACGGCCGAACATCGGGTAGATTGGGAGCCGACGGAGAAGCTTGAGGATGGTCGTGACGAACGCATCGTCCGGTCCGAACATGACGGCGGGTCGGATGATATGTGCGTCGGCGAAGGCAGCCCCGACCACCAATTCGCCTTCGCCGCGCGCTCGGATGTACCGCGATTGAGACGCGGCATCGGCGCCGATGCCTGAAATGTGAACGAGCCTTTTGACTCCGGTCCGGCGCGCTTGGGCTGCTACCCGTTGGGCGGCTTCGACATGAACGGAATGAAACGTCTCCCGACCGTGCTCGACGTAAAGGCTGACCGCATTTACGGCGGCGTAAGCCCCGGCAAGTGCATCCGCGACAGACCGTACGTCGTGAATATCGGCCTGGACCAATTGGAGTTGCGGATCATGAGGGCCAGACTGACTGCGCCCGCGATCTGGATGCCTTGACGCGATCCGGACGGGAAACTCGCGATCGCGCAGACGCTGAACGATGCGGCGGCCGAGAAAACCGGTTCCGCCGAATACGGTGACGGTGCGACCGTTCGTTGCCATCCTTTGATCTTTGCTCGAGAGACCGCGCCATAGTCCGAGCCGAAGCTGACGTCAGGGCGCTGCCGTCTGTCGGAACAATACCCTCTCTCAGCGACTGTTGGAATGCAGGCTGCTTCGATCCGCTATTGGACGGAAGCCGGAAGCAAAGGTCGAGCGAAACTGAGTTCCTGGCCGTCGGGATCAACCAGGTGGAAGAAGCGCTCACCCCATTTGGCATCGCGGGGCACAGTCGCCGGCTTGTAACCTGCCGCGAGCGCGCGTTCGTAAAGTGCGTCAACATCGGTGACGTAGAAGATGACCCGACCCCACCAGGACCAGCGTCGTTCGGCTGGTTGGTCGGTGAGGTTGAGGTAGCTCGTACCTGCTCGAAAGCTAGTGAACGACGACCATTCGCCGCCATGCAGCACCTCAAATCCCAGCGCTCGGTAGAATTGGACAGCCCGTCGCATTTCATGCGTGCCGAGTGTGACCGCGCTGACCCCCTCGATCATGGCCAAACTCTCCTGTTCGATTTCGCTGCGCCTTTTGTTGTCGCGGCAGCGGGATTAACCTCCACCTCATGTGTGACGAACGGCGAGCAAGTCAACGTCGAGCAACGCTTTCCATGCGTCACCGCTCACGGCGAACGGTAGACGTCCCAAAAAGTTCGAACCGAACATGGAGAGGCTCTAAACTCTAACCAGTCGATCCGAACAGCACACGCGAAAAGGAGCAGAGCATGAAGGGCGATAAAGACGTTATCGAATACCTCAACAAAGCGCTGCGCCACGAGCTCACCGCGGTGAACCAGTACTGGCTGCACTACCGCCTGCTCGACAATTGGGGCTACAAGGTGCTGGCCAAGACGTGGCGCAAGGAATCGATTGAAGAGATGCAACATGCAGACAAGCTCATCGAACGCATTATCTTCCTCGATGGATCTCCCAATATGCAGACGCTGGAATCCCTTCATATCGGGAAGACCGTGAAGGCCGTGCTCGATAGCGACTTACAAGCCGAATTGTCGGCGCGCTCCCTCTACGCTGAAGCCGCGACCCATTGCCATCAGGTCGAAGACTACGTGACACGGGATCTGTTTGAGCAACTCATGCACGATGAGGAAGAGCATATCGATTTTCTGGAAACCCAGATCGAACTCGTCGTGAGGATCGGTCTTGAGCTATATGCCCAGCGCCATATCGGAGAGCTCGACAAGGACTAAAGTGCCAACAACTGCTTTTGGCCTTTGTCGGTCATGCCGCGCTGGTTGACGAAGGTCCGCTCCGGCAAGGCTCTCCGCCTCGTTAGAGTTGTGATCAATCTCAAGACCGCAAAAGCGCTCTGGGTTGAAGAGCCGGCAAGGCTACCCTCGCCGACGAGGGACCGAATGAGGGCTCCATCTGCTGCGATGCATAATCTGAAACTGGCCCATCGCTTCAGTTGGCGCAGTGCAGCGGCATGTCTGAAACTGGGGGTAGATCGGAAGTAGATGGCCAACTACAAAATAACGCGAATGACCCAAGGCGACATCGGCTGCGCAATGCACAACACAACTATAATGTGGTAGCGTGTAGCCCTTGGTTGGGAGGAAATCCCATGAGGCGGCGGGAATTCATTGCGTCCCTTGTGAGCACGATCGCCGTATGGCCGTTCGCGGCCCCCGCTCAGACTGCGTCAAAGGTGTACCGCATCGGGATCCTCAGTACCGATGGACCCGCCGACGCTAAGAGCATTTTTGACGCAATGTTGCATGCCTTAGCGAGTCACGGTTACATACCCGAGCGCAATATTGCGCTCGAAATCCGTGCCAGCGGGATCCACACTGAACAGCTGCCACAGCTTGCCAAGGATCTTGTCGCGAGCAACGTGGATATGATCCTTGCCTTCAGCTTTCCCGCAGCCATGGCCGCCAAGAACGCCACGGCAACGATTCCAATCGTGTCGACCGAAGCGGGGGGAGATCCCGTTGCGACGGGCTTGGTCAAAAGTCTGTCGCGGCCAGGCGGCAACGTAACCGGCGTCTCTGATATGGCCATCGAACTTGCTCCCAAGCGTCTCGAACTGATCAAAGACATGGTGCCTTTGGTGCGCTCCGTCGCAATGCTCTGGAACGCTCGCGATCTGGGCATGACGCTGCGATACCAGGGGGCGGCCGACGCCGCGCGGGCAATTGGGGCACGAGTGCAACCCCTCGCGGTGCGTGAGCCGGATGATTTTGACGAAGCTTTCGCAAGCATGGTGCGCGATCCGCCAGATGCAATTCTCTTGGTCTCGGATGCACTCACTCGCCTGAATCGCCGACGGGTCTACGAATTTGCCGATGCACATCGGCTGCCGGCCACCTACGAGCGGGCAAACTATGTGCGCGAAGGCGGCCTGTCGTCCTATAGCCCAGACTTGGATGAAATCTACGATCGAGCGACCTCTTTGATTGATCGCATTTTTAAGGGAGCCAACCCGGCGGACTTACCATTCGAGCAACCGACGCGTTTTCACCTCACCATCAATCTCAAGACAGCTAAGTCGCTCGGCATTACAGTGCCCGCTTCAGTGGTTGCTCGCGCCGACGAGGTAATCGAATGAAGATGCATCATCTTCTCCTCGTCATCGCCGCCGCGCTCTTTCTCGCGTCGCCCTCCCACGCGCAGATCGCCAAGGTTTACCGCATCGGTTTCCTAAGCCCGGGAGACTTTGCGCCGGGCACGAACTCCGGCAGGCTGACGGAAGAAATCTCTCGCCAACTTGCGCAAAGTGGCCTCACGGCCGGCGCCAATCTCGAGCTAGTCAAACGCGGGGCGGAGGGGCACCTTGAACGCCTGCCGGCGTTAGTTGCGGAACTGGTGGCGGCGAAGGTCGATGTCATCGTCACCTTCGGCTATCCAGTCGCGGAGGCGGCGAAGGAAGGCACGAGCACGATCCCCACCGTGATCTTCAGTGCCGGCGATCCGGTAAAGACGCATCTTGTCGCGAGCCTCAACCGACCGGGTGGCAACGTCACCGGCATTTCCGACGTAGCTGCCGAGCTCGCGCCAAAGCGCCTTGAATTGTTGAAGGAGGCAGCCCCCAAACTGCTTCGCGTGGCGATGCTTTGGAACGCCAATGATCTCGGGATGACGACGCGTTACGAGGCTTCGGCGGCGGCGGCCAATAAATTGGGCGTCACCGTCATGTCCTTCGGCGTGCGCGAGCCGGACGATTTCGGCGGCGCGTTCGAGGCGATGGAACGCGACAAGCCCGACGGCCTGTTGATGGTCGCCGATGCCCTCACATTTCTTAATCGCAAGCGCGTCTTCGACTTCGCCGCAGAGCACCGCCTGCCCGTGATCTATGAGACGAGTGTCTTTGCACACGATGGCGGCCTCATGTCCTATGGCCCGGACGAGAACGAAGCCGCTGGGCGCGGCGCAAATCTTGTTCTGCGCGTCCTGAAAGGCGAGAAACCCGCCGATCTACCGCTCGAGCAGCCGACCCAGTTTCGCCTCGTCATCAACCTTAAGACAGCAAAGGCGCTTGGCCTCACTGTGTCGCCAGGCCTGCTGGTCGCCGCCGACGAGGTGATTGAATAGGGCTGGTAATGCTGCGGTGCATGAGTCTCAAGTTGGCCCATTCGAGACATGCCAACTGCACCGAGCTGTGTCCGCATTCAGGGGCAATCCGGAAGGCATGTTGCTCATGCTGAGTTCTTCTCAGTTTGACCCAACTCCGGCGTCCGGAAGACGTCGCGTTCGGGATGACGTCACCCCAATTCCATCCGCACGCCCTTATTGCCATTGAGCAAGCGTCGCAGGTGAAAACCCGCCAGTGGATCATCCGCATTCGTACCGACCAGCGCCGCGAAGGCCGGCAGCGCGGCAATATCGCCGGCCTCGAGCTTCGCGAACGCCTGGGAATATTGCAACCTGCCCGGTTCTGCGAACGCCTCGGGCCCCAGCGGCTCGTAGGCGCGCAGCGGCTCGCTTCGCCCACGCAGGATGAGGTCACCCACCGGTCTTCCCCGGAAGTTCCCGGCGGCATTTGCGACCGTCGCACTGGCGCAGATTCGCGTGCCCAAGGACTTGTTCGCAGCCTCCAGGCGCGCCGCGGTGTTGATGGTATCGCCATAGGCGGTGTAGTCGAAAAAGCGGCTACCACCGAAATTGCCGACCAGCGCCGGTCCGGCGTGAACGCCGATCCGGGTAGCGCCGAAACAGACGCCCTTGCTCTTCCAGCGTCGGCGAAATTCCTCCGCCCAGGAATCGAGATCATGCGCACAGGCAATGGCGCGTGTGGCGTAGTCGGCCTGGTCGGAAGGTGCGTTGAACAGCACCTCGATCGCATCGCCGATCACCTTGGCGACCGTGCCCTCGTGTGCGAACACCGCGTCGGTCATGCCAGCGACATATTCATTGAGAAGGAGACCGAGCACCTCGGGTTCGGCAGCCTCGACCAGCGAGGTGAAGCCAGTGATGTCGGTGAAAATCACCGCAACGTCGCGCCACTGCACTTCCATCCCATCAGCCTCGCCGGCGCACGCAAGCCGGCTCGCGATCTGCGGCGAGAAATAGCGTGAGAGCGAGGCATGCGCCCGCTCGGCTTCCGCCTGACGGCGACGGGCCTCGCGCAGCGTCTCGACGTGGCGGAGGGTCTTGTCGATCGTGATCTCGAGATCGGAAAAATCGATCGGCTTGGTCACGAAATCGAACGCGCCGCGATTCATTGCGGTGCGGATATTGCTCATGTTGCCATAGGCCGAGACGATGATCGTCGATTTCTTGTCTTCCGTCGCCTGCAGCCTTTCGAGCAGCGATAGCCCGTCCATCCGTGGCATGTTGATATCGGAGATCACCATGTCGACATTCGGATTCAGCTCGAGCGATTGCAGCGCCTCCAGTCCGTCGTGAGCGAAGACAAAGCTCACCTCGCCCTCGCCGATCCGCTTGCGGAATTTCTGCAAGACCAGATCCTCGAGGTCGGGTTCGTCATCCACGAAGAGTATCGTTGCCGTCATGCAGCCTGTCCAAGCCTGGTATCGATCTCCTCGCGCAGCAGCACGAAATCGATCGGTTTGGTCAAAAGTCCGACCGCTCCGCGCTCGATCGCCTTCCGCCGGGTTTCAGCGTCGCTATAGGCGGTGATCATGATCACCGGCACGTCGGGCCGCTCGGCGCGCAATTTTGGCAGCATCTCGAGCCCGCTCATGCCGGGCATGTTGATATCGGACAGGATCAGGATCAGCGGGGGTTCGCGAACCTCCACGGCTCGTTGCAGCGCTGCAACTGCGGATGGCACGAACTCCATCTGAAAGCGCCCTGCACGCAGATCGCGCCGGAACTGCTGACGGAACAGAAATTCGACGTCGGGTTCGTCGTCCACGACAAGAATGTACATGCTCAATTCGTGCCTCCGGCAATATCTTGCGCCGCCGCATCTCGCGGCAGCGTAATAATGAGTTCGGTGAACATGTTCAGTGCGGTATCGACTTCGATCCTGCCATTGTGCTGTTTCACCACGATGTCGTGGCTGATCGATAGCCCAAGCCCGGTGCCCTCCCCCGGAGGCTTGGTGGTGAAGAAGGGATTGAACATTTTCTCCTTCACGTCCGGCGGGATGCCCGCACCGTTGTCGCGAATCCGGATTTCCACCTTGTCGCCGAGATTCTTCGTGGCCGCCGTCAGTGTCGGCTCGAATGTTTCGCCGGCGCTCCCCTTGCGCTTGGCCGCGGCGTAGAAACCGTTCGAGATCAGGTTGAGGAGGACGCGGGTAATCTCCTGCGGATAGAGGTCGATCATGCCGGCCGTCGCATCGAGGTCGCGCTGGATCTTGACGTTGAATCCCGGCTTTTCGGCACGCACGCCGTGATAGGCGAGGTTGAGGCTCTCTTCCACGAGCGCATTGATGTCGGCAAGACGATGCTCGCCTGATCCCTCGCGTGAATGCAGCAGCATGTTCTTCACGATCGAGTCGGCCCGCTTGCCGTGCTGCACGACCTTCTCCAGGTTACGCTTGAGCATCCGCGTGAGTTCATCGATCTCCCCGCGCGCCTTCGCGTCCAGGGTGATGTCCTTGAGCAATTCGTTCAACTCGTCGACCAATTCTCCTGACAGTGCCGAGAAGTTGTTGACGAAGTTGAGCGGGTTCTTGATCTCATGGGCGATGCCGGCGGTAAGCTGGCCGAGCGACGCCAGTTTCTCGGTCTGGATCAAGCGCCCCTGCGCGGTGCGCAATTCGTCGAGCGATTTCGACAGCTCTTTGGTGCGTTTGCGCAATTCGCTCAGCAGACGCGCGTTCTCGATGGCGATCACAGCCTGATTGGCGAAGTTCGCTACGAGATCCGTCTGCTTGTCTGTGAAGGTCTTCACCTCCTGACGGAAAATCGTGATCGAGCCGATCAGTACGTCCTCCTTCAGCATCGGCACGATGGCAAGGGTACGCGCCCCGCCGAGATCGGCCAGCGCACGAACGGCGGCGTGGCCTTCGATGTAGGGTGGCTGCATCCTGAGATCGTCGATGTGAACGGTCTGGCGCGTCCGCTCCAGCGCGCTGAGCCCACTCTCCGGATGCGGACGAAACAGCTTGTGGAGCTGGGCGTCTACATAGGTCCGTGGCGCATTGCAAAGCGCGACAGTCCGAAAGGCGCCGTCCTCGTAAAGCGTCATGGCGCCAAAGCTGGCGCCACAGATGCGCACCGCGTTCTCCAGCACCTTGCGGAACACCGGCTCGAGCTCGCCTGCGGACGAACTGATGGTCTCCAGCACTTCCGATGTTGCCGTCTGTTGTTCAAGCGATTCCTGCAGGGCGGAGGTTCGAGCCTGAACCTCTTCGAACAGACGCGCGTTTTCGATCGCGATGACGGCTTGGTCGGCGAAGGTCTGCACCAGGTCGATCTGGCGGGAGGTAAACGGCTGGACTTGCGAGCGCACGAGCGAAAACGCGCCGATCGGAGTCCCCTGCCGAAGCAGGGGCACCCCCAGCGTCGTGCGATAGCCGCCCAATTCCTGGTACTCCAGTGCACTGTAGTCCTGATCGGCAAGCACGTCCGGGGCGTGAACTGCCCGCCTCTCCAAAATCGCCCGGCCCGTTATGGTGCTTGGGTCGGGCGTGATGGGATGCTGCCGGGCATATTCCACGAAATCTGCCGTGAACCCGCTATTGGCGGCTATCCGATATGCATCGCCATCGCTCTGGAAGATCAAGCCCTTGTCGGCGTTGCACAGACGGGCAGCGGAGGAAACCAGCGTGTCAAGCACGGCAGTCAAGTCGAACGCCGAGCGGCTGATGACCTTGAGCACGTCGGAGGTCGCGGTCTGCACCTGCAGCGTCTCCTGCAGTTCCGCTGTGCGCTGCTCGACCTTGTGCTCCAGGTCGGTGTAGGACTCCTGCAAGCGCGCGCCCATGTCGTTGAACTGGTTGGCAAGCCCCTCGAGTTCGTCGCCGGTCCTAATCGAGATGCGCTGGGTGAAGTCACCGCCGCCGATACGCTCGGCGCCGACGCGCAATGCCTGGATCGGGCCGACCATGCGGCGCGCCAGGAAGATTCCGGCGAGCACCGCGAAGATCGATGCCGCCAGCAATACGATCGCGAGGCGTTGCAGCGCCGCGTAAAGCGACGCATAGGCCTCATCGACCGGCAGTTCGACGAACATGGTCCAGCGTAGCGGGCTGATCGGGGCGGAAGCCGTCAATACCTCCTGGCCCTGGATATTCCTGGCCCCCGCAACGTCATCGATGACGCCGCCGTTAGCCAGTGCAGCCTGCACCTGGGCTAGCTTGGACATGTCGGTGTTGCGCAGGACCAGACTGATGTCGGGATGCGCAATCAGCTTTCCTTGCGCGCCGACGACATAGGCGCGGCCGTGCTCGCCGACCCTGATTTGGGAGACCACCTCCCGGATCAGCTTCAGATTGACCTCCGCAATGCTGACGCCGGCGTCCTTGCGTGTACCGGCGACAGCGAGCGTCATGTACGGCTCGGATTCCCTGTGGAAGTACACCGGCCCGTAATAGACCTTGTGCGCAAGGGCCTCGGTGAATTTCGGCTCGTTCGAAAGATCAACGCCGCTGTCGAACACATTCATGGCAAGGCGCGAGACCCTCAGTCGCTCCTTGCCGCTGGAATCGACCTGAGCTAGCTCTGCGACGGCGGGTACCTGGTGCAATAGCCGCAACGCGTCGAACCGGCGTTGCTCGATCGAGCCGTCCGACCAGGGCAATTGCGTGGTCCAGCCGAGCTGGCTCTCGATTTCCTTGATGAACTGACTGATCTTGCCGGCCGCCGCCACGGCTTGCTCATGCTGGAGACGGATCAACGCCGCCTTGTGCTCCCGATAGTAGAAGACGACCTCGAAAATCCCGTTCGACAGCAGCGCCACACCAACGACCGCGACAAAGAGCGCGACATATTTGATGAAGAGCCGGCTACGGGTCCTCCGTCCCGATGCGGTCGAGGGCTGCGCTACATCTCCGGCTGGCAACGGCGCCAGCACTGGGGCCTGCGGCGTATCGGAGCGCGAGCAAATGGTCATCTCCGCCCTTTTTTAGCAAGAAGGCCTCATCTTGTCTCTTGCTGTGCAGTGCGGGAGGACAGAATTGCACGGGCTGGCCCGAAAGCTGAAGCGCATCAGCAATCGCATCACCTGCTCCGGTAAACAGCGTGAAGCATTTCTGACCGGCTGCGCAGCATTCGCCCGCGATATGCAAGGCATCCAATTCCAATAATAGCCCCACCCACTCAGGCCGGTTTTAAAGGAGTAGCCCGGAATTGACTGACACGTGGCCAAAGCAGTGCTTTGACCAACTCGGCAACAGTGTCCTTGTTTCCCGCCGTCTTGTCCGCTTCAATCCAGGAGGGAGATCGGACTAAAGCTCGGGCGGTCTCGTAGGAGCGGGTTTGACCCAACAGAGACATGAGCGGGCTGCTCTTGCTGCTATGCGGCCCTAAACTGCCATACCTCGCATCATCCTAGGGTTGGGGTTAACACGATGAAGCGGCGCCAGTTCATTGCGATGCTCGGCAGCGTAGCAGCGTGGCCACTCGCGGCGAGAGCGCAGCAGCCGACCGCGCAACCGTCGATCGGATTCCTCAGCACGCGCTCGCCCGAGGAAGCCGCGATTCACACCGGTGCCTTTCGTCGCGGCCTCGAAGAAATGGGTTTTGCCGAGGGGCGTACCGTTGCCGTTGAGTACCGCTGGGCAAGGGGCGATTATAGCCAACTACCGGCTTTTGCCGCCGACCTGCTCAGCCGACCGCTTTCGCTGATAGTTGCGACAGGCGATCCGGCAGCACACGCAGCCAAGGCGGCGGACGTCGCGGTCCCGCTCGTCTTTGTCGTTGGCCAGGACCCGGTGCAATCGGGTCTAGTCGCGAGCATGAACCGGCCGGGTATGGCCACGGGCGTCAACTTCTTCACGGGTGATCTGGGCGGCAAGCGGCTGGAGTTTCTCTGCGCGATGGTTCCGTCAGCGCGCCTTGTGGGGCTGCTGCTCAATCCGAGTTTCGGAGCCCAAGCGGTCGATCAATTTCGGCGGTCGGTAGCCAGCGCAGCCCAGCTGCTTGGCCGCGAGCTGGTCGTGCAGGAAGCGGCCACAGATGCCGAGATCGACGCCGGATTTACGCTGCTGGTTAAAGCGGGCGTCACCGCACTGTTGGTGCAGAACGATCCATTCTTCGACTCTCGGCGTAGCCAGATCGTGGCGCTGTCGTCTCGTCACCGGCTGCCCGGCATTTTTCACATCCGGGAGTTCCCGGCGAATGGCGGGCTAATGAGCTATGGCGCGAGCCTCGCCGATACTTACCGCCAGGTCGGCGTGTATGCCGGCAAGATTCTGCGCGGCGCTAAGCCGGACGACCTTCCAGTCCTGCGGCCGACGAAGTTCGAACTGGTCATCAATATGCGGACCGCAAGGACGCTTGGCCTTGCCGTACCACAACCCATTCTCATTGCCGCCGACGAGCTGATCGAATGAGGACGGCACGACCTGTCCAGTAATGGTCCCTTAGCCGACATTCATCCAGACCGGCTTCCATGTCGCCTTTATGAAGGCGGAGCGGACGCGGATCTTATGAGAATGCGCCCTTTCGCGGATGCCACCAGCGTCCACCGATCACGACGCCTTCGGATACGATCTTGCGATCGCCGGTCAGGTGTTCGCCGACCACGTCGACATAGTCGAACTGCCCTTCCCTGAGCATCGCGCGCGGTCTTGAAGGCGAACGAGCCCTTGCCATGGCCAATGTCGAACAGCACGCCGCGCTCTCGCGCCTCCAGCACCACCTTCTTCACCGCGCCCTGCGCGCTTAACGTTTCGGGTTGCGCCCGCGGATGTGGTCAAAGCCTTGCTTGATTGCGGCGAAGCGCGCGTCGACCATCGGCTCGAATTCGAGGTCGGTGAAGATATAGGGCCAGTCGTTTTCGACGCCTTCGCGGACGAGTTCACCGACATACATGGGATCGATGCCCTGAGAGACGCGTTCGCGGATCAGATTGATCCGCTCGGCAAGCGGGCCCGAAGTCGGCATGGCGCGGACCGCCCCCTCGAAGCGCTTGGGCAGGTTGCGCCCTGAGTTCACGATTTGAGTGCGGATGAACCCGGGACACAGCACCGATACGCCAATCCCGCGCGGCGCGAGTTCAGGCCGCAGGCCTTCGGACAGCGCGACTACGCCATACTTTGAAACGTTGTATGCAGTGCTCCCCCTGAAATAAGGCCAGCGAGCGAGGCTGTGGAGACGATGTGTCCACCCTCGCCATGCTGCTCGATCAATGGCCCGAAAATCTCGATCCCCCAAATGGTCGCCATCAGGTTGACGCCCAGGGTCCAATTCCACGACGCCTCGGTCCAGGTGCCATACGGCCCACCGCCGCCGACGCCCGCGTTATTGACGAGGATATGCACCTTGCCGTAGCGGGCAGTCGTGGTTTCGGCGGCGGCGGCAAGTTCGGCTTTGAGCGAGACGTCCGCTTTCACGCCGTCGACATCGACGTTGGTGAGCCTCAGTTGCTCGAGCGCCGCGGACAGAGCCGCTTCTTCGATATCGCAAAGCATGACTTTCACCCCCGCTTGGGCGAGAGCGGTCGCGATCCCCAATCCAATGCCTGACGCCGCACCGGTGACGAACGCGGTCTTTCCAGCGAGTTCCTTCACGCGCATTCTCCCCGTGCAAGCGGACTCCGTCGTCCCAAGACGACAAGTGTCACCGGACGCCATATGACCGCACATTTAAGCGATTGGGAAGTGTGCGGGATATACGCTCCTGGCCCTAGGCCGACATTCATCCAAACCGGCTTCGATGTCGCCTTTATGAAGGCAAAGCGGACGCGGGTCTTGTGAGTACGCGCCCTATCTCGGATGCCACCAGCGTCCGTCGATCACGACGCCTTCGGAGACGATCTTGCGATCGCCGGTCAGGTGTTCGCCGACCACGTCGACATAGTCGAACTGCCCTTCCCTGATCGAGAGCAGCGTGGCATCGCCGACGCTGCCCGGCTTGAGGCTGCCGAGCTCCGGCCGCCGCAAGGCCATCGCGGCATCGACGGTGGACGCCGCGATCACGTCCGGCAGCGACATTCCCATGCAGAGGAATTTCGACATCGTCGTCACCTGGTCGAACGCCGGACCGTCGATGCAGAGCTGATGGATGTCGGAGGAAATGGTGTCGGGATAGAAGCCGTTGGCGAGCATCGCGCGAGCGGTCTTGAACGCGAACGAGCCCTTGCCATGGCCGATGTCGAACAGCACGCCGCGCTCGCGCGCCTCCAGCACCACCTTCTTCACCGTGCCCTGCGCGGTCGCGGGCGTGTTGGGGAACGGACGGAATGCATGGGTCAGCACGTCGCCCGGGCGCAGGCGCGCGAGCACCTCCTCATAGCTTGGCGGCGGATGGTCGATATGCGCCATCAGCGGCATGCCGACCTGCTCCGCTACCTCGAGCGCGATCTCGAGCGGCACCAGCCCCGAGGTGCCCGAGGCGAACAGGCCGACCCGCACCTTGATGCCGACGATGAGGTCGCGGTTCTCGTCCGCCACGCGCGCCGCGTCGACCGGATTCATCAGCCGCAATTCCTCGCTCTCGCCGACCATCACGCGGTCCGAGAAACCGAAGATGCCGGCGTGCGAGACATGCAGATAGGCGAGGATGCGGACCTGGCTCGGCTCGATCACGTGCTTGCGGAAACCAGCAAAATTGCCGGGACCGGCGCTGCCGGTGTCGACCGAGGTGGTGACGCCGGAGTTGCGGCAGAATTCCTCCGCGTCGATGCCGAGCGAAGTGCCACCCCAATAAACATGGGTGTGCAGGTCGATGATCCCCGGCGAGACGATCAGCCCCGAGACGTCGCGGACCTCGGTCGCGGGATCGGCCTTCAGCTCCTGGCCGACCGCGGCGACCTTGCCGCCGGCAAAGGCGACGTCAGTCACCGCATCGAGCTTTTGCGACGGGTCGACCACCCGTCCGCCGCGCAGAATCAAATCGAAAGGCATCGTCATCTCCGGATTTCCGTCCGGCACGATGGTCGAGTTCGGCGCCGCCTGCAAGGCGTTCAACCGACGCGGGCCTGATGGGAGACGGGCGCGGTCATTGTCGTCGTCTGATCCGCGCTGTTGTCTGTACCTGTGTCCGCAGCCTTGTCCGTCGCCTCGGCCGACGCGACGATGGCCGCAATGGCCGGATGATGCGCCGCCTCCGAGGCCGCAATGGTTTCTTGCGCCCAGCGGTATGAGGATTCGAAGATTTCCTGATGGCGGTCGAAATCGGTTACGTCGACGCCATCCGGCGTCGGCGGGCGCATCACCAGGTCGAGCGGCGTGGTCGGCAGCGTATCGTAACGCTGATGCGCGACGAGGCTCCGCCACAGCACGTTGACGGCGCTCGGCGCCGCCGGAAGCGCTTTCCTCCGGAACGGCGTCAGCAGCGACGCGAGCAGCTCCAGCCGCCCCGGCAGCGCGGCATAGTCGACGTCGAACATCTCGGTTGCCGGCTCGCCGAAATGGACCACCAGATTCGGCCCGCTCTTCAGCTGATGCATCTGCGCCAGCGGGACGTTGTCGACGAGGCATCCATCGACCAGCATCAGGCCGTCCCGCGTGTAGAACGGCGGCAGCAGGCCGGGGATGGCGCTCGATGCCCGCACCGCCTGCCAGAGCAGGCCGGTGCGGATCAATTCGAGACTGTGCGTCGAAAGGTTGGTCGCGACCGCCGCGAACGGCCGCCAGCAATCCTCGATCCGGCAGTTGTGGCCGTACTGATCGGCAAGCGCCCGATCGAAGGCCTTGTGGTCCAGCAGCGCGTAGCGCGGCCAGGTCGGGCGGCGGAAGCTGCGGCTGGAGACGAAGATCTCGTGCGTACCGCGCTCGAGATGCTCGGCGTCGTAATTCTTGGCAAAGCCCGCCGCCATCGCCGAACCGACGCTGGTGCCGACAAAGATGTCGAACATGGCGCCGCGCTCGCGAAACGCCTTGTAGACGCCGACATGCGCGGTGCCGAGACTGCCGCCGCCCCCCGCGACAAACCCGACGGCGCGGCCGCACAGGAAGCGCACCAGGCTCTCGATATCGATCTGGTCCTCGAGCGCGACATGGTGATGCATGAAGCAAGGCAGCCGCGCCAGCCAGGCCGCGGTGCCGCTGACCTCGTGTTGCCTGAAATCATGAACGCGAACCAGGCGTCGCGCCGACGCCGGATGCACGGCGCAGGCGAAGCTCTCGATCTCGGTGAGAACCGGCGGCGGGACATCGCCGCGGCAGGCGAACACGACGAGGTCGGCCTGGCGAATGGCCTTGCGCGCCCAGTCGGATGCTTCAGCACCACCGAAATAAGCCACCAGCGGCGCGTCGTACTCGATCCGGTTCAGCCAGTCGGCGACCTCCGATGAATCCAGCGCGCGGCCGGGAAACATCGCTTGAATGCGCGCGAGATCGACGATCTCGGCACCTGCGCCAGCAAGGCCTTCGCGCAACCGCTGTTCAAAGGCAGGCGGCACCGGCTCCCGTCCGCCCGCAATCAGCGCAACGGTGCGCGCCTTCGGTGACGCCCGGACGGGCAGCAGGCGTGCGGTCTGGACAGCAAACCGCTGCGCGAGCGCGGCAAGCAGTGCCTCGACGATGCCGGGCGCTTCCTGGACCAGCCTCGCATAGGCTGCGCGCGTCAGCACCAGCACGCTGGTATCGCGGATCGCGATCACGTTGGCCGTGCGCGGGATGTTGGCGAAGAAACCGATCTCGCCGACCAGCTCGCCGGCGCGAAGCTCCGCAATCGGCTCGGGATGATCGGTCCGGTGCACGGCGAGCGCGCCGTGCAGCACCAGGAACAATGCGTCCGAGGCGCCGCCCTGCTCGACCAGGAGCTCGCCACGGACGAGATCGCGCCGGGTCATCGCGCCAAAGGCGATCAGCCGCTGCTCGGCGCTGAGCGTTCGGAACAGCGCGAAGTCCTCGGACAGGTTTCCCCACGCAAACGTTGCGCTCGGCGGCACACGGTTCGATTGCATGGGCCGATGTTAGCGCCGCACCGCCGTCCCGGCGAGCGATATCACGGCGATCCCCGCGGCGCCCCGGCCGGCATTCCTTGGGAGCACTGCAACAGGAATAGCGATGCTTCCATTTCCTGCATCACCCGACCAGCTCCGGCCACGGCACGATGGTCGACTTCACCGTCTTCATCGCCATCGCGTCCGCGACCGCCTGCGCGACGCCGTCCTCGCTAAACGGATAGATCGTCTGCATGTCGAGCCACGGATATTTGTTGCGCGTGCGGTAGAGCATGTCGACGCCGAGCGGCAGGTCGTTGCCGGTAAAGCCCCAGGAGCCAAGCACATTGAGGTCCTTGGTGCAGATCCGGTGCCATGACGTATTGATCGAGCCGGCATCGGTGAACTGCCCCATCTCGACATAGGTGCCGCCGTCGCGCAGCATCTCGATGCCTTCGGGGCCGGCGGTCGGATGGCCGGAGCAATCCATCACGAGATCGGCGCCGAAACCGCCGACGATGTCGCGGACCGCCTTGATGCGCTCCTCCGGCGTCTTCAGCTGCTCGATATCGACCGTCGCCTCGGCGCCGAACTTGCGCGCCAGCGCCAGCCGCGGCACCTCCGGCGCGCCGACGCAGATCACGCGCCCTGCTCCCATCTCCTGCGCGGCCGCGACCGCGAGGATGCCGATCGGCCCGGAGCCCTGGATCACCACCGAGTCGCCCCAGCTGAAGCCGCCGGCGCGGGTGGCGCGGTTGAAGGCGCGAATGCAGGAGGTCAACGGCTCCGAGAGCGCACCCAGCCGCAGCGACATATCGTCAGGCAATTTGTAGATCTTGGTGCCGGGCAGCATGTCGAGATCGACATAGACATATTCGGCCCAGCCGCCCCACATGTGCGGCGCCTTGTCGAAGCCGAGATAGCGGCCGTAATACACCGGCGTCAGGCACTTGTTGGCACTCTCCGGATAATGGATGCAGTAATAGCAGCGGCCGCACGGCATCAAGGGCGGGATCATCACCTTCGATCCAACCTGCAGCGGCTTGCTCATGAAGTCTTCGGTGAACGCCTCGCCGCATTCGACGATCACGCCGCCGAGCTCGTGGCCGAGCGTGAACGGCCATGGCAGCGGCTTCGGCCAGTGTCCCTTCAGGATGTGCAGGTCGGTTCCGCAAACGCCGCAGGCGCCGACCTTGATCAAGGCCGCCTTTTTGCCGACATCCGGCCATGGCACGGTCCGGATTACAGGCTTGGCTCCAGGTCCGTCATGCGTGCAGACGCGGATCTGCTCCATCGGTTCGCTCTCCCTGTCCTTGTCATTGGGCCGGGTTCGGCCGCACCGACTTTAGGTCAGGACGATCGGGATGTCATGAACGCCTGTCATGTACAGACCTTGGCGGGACGACGCGCTTCAAGTCTTGACGGGAGTATTTTTCCGCAACGAAGCATCGATTTGTGAACGCCACTGAGGGCAAACAGGCTTGTAGCATTGCGGGGAACGACACCATGAATCCTGGTATCGAAGGTATCGTCGGCATGTACGTCAAGCTGGGCGAACTGGACACGCTGCAACGAATGAAGGAGCATCGGCAGAACCTGCTCGACCAATGTGTCGATACCGCGCATTTCAGCTTCGACGTGACCCGATCGATCTACAAGAGCGACCTCGAGGTGATCGAGGCCGGCATCGAGAGCCTCTCAGGCGAGGTCACCGGCCATGTCGACGTCTTCAACGAGAACCGGATCGCCGGCTGGGCCCTGTACGACCAGCACCCCGACAAACGGGTCACGATCGATATCTATTTCAACGGCGATCACGTCGCCGAAGTCGTCGCCGATCAGTTCCGCAAGGATCTTCTCAAGCTCAACAAGGGCGATGGGCACCACGCCTTCATGTTCGAGCCGCCAGCCGGGTCCTATCAGCCGCCTTTGCAGCTCGAGATCCGCGCGGCGAAACGTAAAGTGCTAAAGGCCGTGACTGTTGAACCGCCGGCGGTGACGGCCGAACCGGCCATGGACGCCGAAGCCGAGTAGCCCGCCGCGCGGCTTCGCACGGATCGTCATTTCATCGCGGTGCCGTCGGGCGCAAAGCCCTCGACCTTGTCCGAGATCACGAACGACATCAGGTCGTGCCCGATCACCAGCGGTCCCTGATAGGTCGTGCGCGTCCGCTTCAGCAGCACGTCTTCCGGCACGTCCTGCGTCGGCGGCTGGCTCGCGAACACGATGTGCGAGTAGACCGCAAGCTTCGGCCTGGCCTGCGCGAAGATCCTACCGGCCTCTTCCGGCGAGGTGTGATGGTTCTCGATCGCCCGATAATTCGGATAGGCCTTGAACAGGTCGGGATCGATGACCGCGACCTCGTGGATCAGGAGATCGGCGCCCTCGGCCGCCTTCGCCACCCGCTCGTCCGGCTTGGTGTCGCCCGACAGCACCACCTTCTTGCCATCATACTCGACGACGTATCCGAACGACGGCTTGATCTTCTCGCCGTGATTGACCTCGATCGCGGTGACCTTGACGCCGTTGCTCTCGTAGACCGGGCCCGGCACGATGTCCTTTGCCGCGAACGCGACGCCGGACGGCGGATAGTTCTCATCATCGATCCGGATGCGGATGTCCTCGGCGAACGCCTTGGTGAGATTCTCGGTCATCGCCACCGTGCCCTTCGGGCCGAAGATCACCATCGGCGTCTTGCGCGATCCGAACGGCGTGCCGATCCATCCGGTCAGCCACATGTCGGGAAGGCCCACGACATGGTCGGAATGCAGATGGGTGATGAAGTGCGCGGTGATCGCGCCGATCGGGATCTTCTTCTGGAACAGGCGGATGGTCGAGCCGCGCCCGAAATCGAACATCAGCTTCTCGGGCCCCGCTTCCACCAGCGTCGCGGCGCTGAAGCTCGAGAGCCGCGGCGTCGGCGTGCCCGTGCCGAGCAAGGTGACCCGCATCTCGGCGGCGCGTGCCATGCCGCCGCCGGCGAGGATTGCCGCAACGAGAGCAAACCAGAATTTCAGTCGCATGATCGAACGTCTCCGCCCCAAGCGCGTACTAAGCCGATGAGCTTGTTAAACCACGACAGGCTAGGTGAAGTGGCCGGAGATGCCAATGTCGGCTGCGACATGACGGACGCGCGCGGCGGATTGACAGCAACGGCCGCTCCATCCAAACCTGCGGCACAATTTCAGGTTATGGAATGAAGCTGCAACCCGGGTCCGAACGCATCTTCGCGGACGACAGCACCGACCCGCTCGACGGGCGCGTGCGATGGGCGCCGGCAAAGTCGCTGTGGCTCGGCAGCATGACCGCGGTTGCGATCGTGTTCGGGCCACTGCTGTTCTCGTGGAGCGCATTCGCGCTGTTCATCGTGACCAGCGCGATCACGCTGTGCTTCGGCCATTCGGTCGGCATGCACCGCCGCCTGATCCATACGAGCTTCGACTGCCCGTCGTGGCTCGAACGCTTCTGCGTCTATCTCGGCACGCTGGTCGGAATGGCCGGCCCCTACGGCATGGTGCGGTTGCACGATTTCCGCGACTGGGCGCAACGCCAGGCGGCGTGCCACGCCTACTCCCGCCACGCCGCCGGCTTCTGGCGCGATGCCTGGTGGCAACTGCATTGCACGCTCGTGCTGAAACACCCGCCGGTCTTCCACCTCGAACCGCGGCTTGCAAACGACCGCTTCTATGCCTTCGTCGAGCGAACCTGGATGTGGCAGCAATTGCCCTGGGCCTTGCTGTTTTTTGCGATCGGTTCGTGGAGCTGGCTGGTCTGGGGCATCTGCGTCCGGGTCGCCGTCTGCGTCACCGGTCATTGGCTGATCGGTCACTACTCGCATCGCAAGGGCGGACAGACCTGGATCATCGAAGGCGTTGCCGCCCAGGGCTACAACGTCGGCATCGCCGGGCTGATCAGTATGGGCGAGAGCTGGCACAACAATCACCACGCCTATCCCGGCTCCGCCAAGCTCGGGCTGTTGCCGGGTCAGATCGATCTCGGCTGGTGGCTGATCAAGGCCTTCGAGGTAACCGGGCTCGCGAGCAACATCAAGACGCCGGACAAGCTTGCGCCCCGCCCGGGCTCGCGCCGCGTCGACAACGCGGGTAACGCTGATGCGGTCGCCGGGACATAGCGACGGTGGGTTTGTGGGTTGGGCCACAGACATCGAACCGGATCTGGAGGAGACTATCCAAGCCGCAGCGCGATGGTTCGGAGAACCTCATGCGGCATCTGAATGAGCCTAACACCCCTGGCCACGGCGCACGCGAACTTCACTTGTCACTCTCGCTCCGTGTCCGGGTTCCCCTTCACAACCGTAACGCCCTGTTAACCCTATCAGCCTTACGGTCGTCGGGGCTCCGAATGGACGGTGGCCGGGTTGTTGTGATGTCGTTTGCACAAAAGAAAACTACCGTCGTCCCCGTAGCCGAGGAGCGGCGGCGCTTCCAGCGCGTCAAGGTGCACCTGCTCGGCCGCTACATGCTGCCCGACCGGCGCGAGTTTCCCTGCCAGATTATCAACATGTCCCCGGGCGGCCTCGCCTTGCTGGCGCCCGGCATCGGCAATGTCGGCGACCGCGTGATCGCCTATCTCGACCATATCGGCCGGGTCGAGGGCCGCATCACCCGCATCATCGACAACGGCTTTGCGATGACGATCGGCGCCACCGCGCGCAAGCGCGACAAGCTCGCCGCCCAGCTCACCTGGCTCGCCAACCGCGACATCCTCAATCTGCCCGAGGATCGCCGCCACGACCGTATCGTGCCGCGCAACCCGATCGCCCTGCTCACCCAGGAAGACGGCACGCGGATGACCTGCCGCATCATCGACCTCTCGCTGTCCGGTGCTGCCATTGCGGCGGAGAACCGCCCGCCGCTGAAGTCGCTCGTGATGCTCGGCCGGGTGCAGGCCCGCGTGGTGCGAAATCTCGAGGAAGGCTTCGCGCTCGAGTTCGTCCACGAGCAGTCGGCGGAAACGCTCGAAGAGAGCGTTACCGCGAGGTAAAGCGAAAAACCGCTCAAGACCCCGTTTTCAGCCTGCGAAGGCGGCCTCCGGTGCACCGGTGGCCGCCTTCGACGCGTTCGGCCCGGCGAAATCGGCGGTTAACGGCGCGAACGTTTCGCGCAACAAACCGCGCTGGCACAACGCTCGCCGAGTTAATGCATAAAATTTGAATCAATTGCAGTTGTTTCAAATTTTACGCGAATTCGATTCAAGTAAAGATCGAATTTTCCGCAGCTTTTACCAGTATTCGCGTCAAATCTACTTTGCGTACTTAGCGGCGGCGCAAAAGCTTTGTGCGAAACGTGGTCCCAACAAGAAGAACGGGGGCCACGATGTTTGGGTTCAGGGGACAGGGGAAAGGTTTGGCGGTTGCCGCCATTCTGTTAGCGACGTGCGTGTCGGCCAAGGCCGGCGACGTGGTCTACGCCAGCCTGGGTGACGTTGCGCGTTCGCCGATCGGCTGGGTCGAATTCTGCGCCGACAATCCCGCCGAGTGCCGCGGCGGCAAGACGCAACCACGCGACATCGTGTTGTCGCAGACCGCCTGGCGCGACCTCGTGCGGGTCAACAAGTGGGTCAACGAATCCATCAAGCCGATGACCGACATGGATCATTGGGGCGTGATCGAGAAATGGTCGTTGCCATCAGACGGCTACGGCGACTGCGAGGACTACGTGCTCCTGAAGCGCAAGATGCTGATGGACGCCGGCTGGCCGCGCGAGGCGCTGTTGATCACGGTCGTCCGCGACAAGAAGGGCGAAGGCCACGCGGTGCTGACGGTGAAGACCGACAAGGGCGAGTTCGTGCTCGATAATCAGAACGAGAGCATCGTCGCCTGGACGGAGACCGGCTACCGCTTCGTCAAGCGGCAATCGCAGAGCGATCCCAATGTGTGGGTCTCGCTCGGCGACAACCGCCCGGCAGTTTCAACCGCAAGCTCGCGCTGAGCGGCAACAAGGAATCGAGTTCGCGACCCGGTCACATCCCCACCCCTCCCCGTCCCAGACCGGTTCGCGCGCGGCCAGGCTTCCCCCAAAGCCTGGCCGCAACCTTTTGCGGGGTACGGCGGCGGCCGATCAGAAGAAGCGATCGAGGAACGCCGCCGTCTTGTCCGTGATGCCGACGATCTTGTTGGTAGCCTGGCGATAGAATTTGAAATTGAGCTCGGTCTCGGGCCGGCCGTCGTCCCAATCCTTGAAGCGCCTGAGCGCGTCGCGTCCGAGCGGCCGCTTCGCCAACGCCACACGCCTGACCGCGATGCTGACCCGCGGCGTCTGCCTGGCGATGCGAGGCTTGCGCGGCACCGGTTCGGCTGAGGTCACGACCGCGCGGGCGATCAGGCCCGTGCCGCCCTCGTTCTCGCTCGCGAACACGAACACGATGTCGTCGGCCGCGATGTGCTTGCCGCCATGCATGGTCTTCTGCGCAGTGAAGACGAACGCCTTCGCACGCGGTTCGGAGATCTCGGTCTTGATCGCAAACGCCATCGCATGCCCTGCACCGGCACGCTCGGCCATCCGGCGCCCAGGCTTGACATCCTAGCATCCGCCCGATTGAATTGAATTCAATTCAACTAGCGGACGAACTGACGATGAGTGCAACGAGCCAGGGGACACGCGAGCGGCTGCTATCGGCAGCCCAAGAGGAGCTGATCGAAGGCCAAGGGCATCTCGAGATGCAGGCCGTCGCGCGACGGGCGCAGGTCTCGGTCGGGCTCGCCTATCACCATTTCGGATCGAAGGCCGGCCTGATCGCCGCCGTGGTCGAGGACTTCTATGAACATCTGGATGAGGCCGCATTCGGCGGCGCCAAGCTGTCCGCCAGCAACTGGGCGGACAGGGAGAAGGCGCGGATCGGCGCCTATGTCGCGTTTCACTATGAGCACCCGTTTGCGCCGCTGGTGATCGGACCGCTGAGCCGGGCGCCCGAAGTGCTTGATGTCGAGACCGGCTTCACCAGCCGCCAGCTAGCAGGCGGTGCGCGCATGCTGGAGGCCGCGCAGCGCGACGGGATCGTACCCGGCAACCTCGACCCTCACCTCACCATCGCGCTGATGATCGGCGGCATCCGCCAGGCGTTGATCGGTGCGCTTACGGCCGACCGGCGACCGGATCCGGCAAGGCTGACCGGCGACATCTGGGCCTTCATGGCCGCGGCGCTGCGCCTGACTGCCAAGTCCCCGCCGGTGAAGTCAAAAGCCACGCGGCGCGGCCGCTTCTAATGTTCAACTATAACCCCAAGGTCGGTGGCCATCTTGTTCAACCCGCATGATTTTCACACGCCGCAATCATCCTACAGCAAGCCGGATCTGCTGCGCTCGAGCACGGGCGGCTATTTCGGCCCCGGCAATGCGCAGCTGCCGGCGCCACCGATGCTGATGATGGACCGCATCACCGACATCGGCATCGACGGTGGCGCCTTCGGCAAGGGCCATGTCGCCGCCGAGCTGGACATTGCACCGGACCATTGGTTCTTCGCCTGTCACTTTGCCGGCGACCCCGTGATGCCCGGCTGCCTCGGTCTCGACGCGATGTGGCAGATCATCGGCTTCTGGCTCGGCTGGTCGGGCTCGCCGGGCAAAGGCCGCGCGCTTGGGGTCGGCGAGGTCAAGTTCAGGGGCCACATCACGCCGGACGTCAGGCTCGTGCGCTATGAGGTCGACATGCGTCAGGTCAGGCGCGGCCGGCTGGTGCTGGGCATCGCCGACGGCCGTGTGCTCGCCGACGGCGCCTGCGTCTATCTGGCGAAGGACATGAGGGTCGGCCTGATCGCGCCGACGGGCTGAGCCACGGACGCGTGCCGGACAGTCCCGTTTTGAGGCAGAAGCCCCGGAGTTTGCGGCGAGTTTTGCACTCCCCCCGCCACCTGCTTGAATCCCCGGGGGTTTTGCCCGCATCGCGGTTGTGCTATTCGAAACCTTTCAATTGATGTCCGGTTCTGGTCGCATGGTCGAACTTGCCCCCCGGAATGCACAAGCCAGCAGCCTGATCGGCGTGCAGCCGATCGCGATCGGCGCCGTGGCGCTGGTGCTCGTGCTGTTCGGGATCGGCTCGATCGCGCTGTGGCGCGCCTTCAGCGGCAACGTGCCGGAGACCGACCGGATGGTCGCCGTCCGTCAATTGCAGGCGCGGACCGCACAGGTCTCCGAGGCCCTGGTGGAAAAGACCAAGGGCATGGAGGCGACCCAGCAGGAATCCATCGACCAGTTGCAGGAGGTGCAGGACCAGCTGCTGGCCATGCGTAAGCAGTTCGCCGCACAGCAGGCCGACGCCAAGAAGCTCTCTGACCAGGTCGCCGCGCTGACCGAACAGGTCGAGGGCCTGCGCCAATCGCTCGCGAGCGCGCAGGCTAATGAGCCGGCCGCCGAGCCCGAGCCGCGCAAGCGGTCGAAGGCCGCCCGGAGCGCCAACCGGAAGCGCCGCGGATCGCGCGGTTGAGGACCGATGACAGCCGAGCGCCCCGTCACCGGCCCGGCCATCAAAAAGCGCCAAATCCCGAACAACATCAGGACCTAAGGTGGAACTTCCAGCTCCAGGCCTGCCGATGGCAGCCTCGCATGAGTGCCCGTTACCGTGAATTAATCCGGACTTTGTGAACTGGTTCACATATCCGACTTCGAATCCGAGTCATCTTTAATCACCGGATGGCGTGAGCCGATTTCAATATCCGGGGCTGGCAAGGTCGTTGACGGTATACTACGTCGACGGCCTTGTTTTTTGTGACCGTGAATTCCCGATCTCTGGATTGCTGACCCCGAAAACGCGCCGTGCTGAGCCACAGCTCCGCACGCGCAATGTCGCTGCGGCTGAAGCCGCAGCGATCCGCGTTGCCGCCTACTTGGTGCGGTCGCGCAGGACGCGATCGCTTCGCTGCCGCAGCCGTGCAAGCTTCGGCTCGAGCTCGTGGAGCATGTAGACGAATGCGACTGCGAGGCCCGAAACAACAACCATGAACAGCAATGTCAGATCAGGAATGGTCAGCATCTCTGATATCCTCTGAGGCCCGGCTCCAATCGTAGCCGGACCGTTTGTTTTCGCGACGCGTTCACACACAGACTGCTGCAATGCGCTGCAAGCCGCGTACCAATGCGCGACGGCCCCGACATCAAGACGCCGAGGCCGTGCCGATCATTCCAACACCATCAGCATGGCGATCCGATGGACCGGCCATGCATCAGCAGATGTCTCAGTTGCAAACCTGCACCGGTCGCACCTGCCAGCCATACGGCGTCAGCATGCGACGACGCACGACATAACAGCCGCCGTCACCGTAACCATCGCCGTAGCCATACCCGTCGTCGTAGCCGTAACCGGCGTAGTACGGGTTGCCGTAGTAGCCGTCATAGTAATCGTAGGCGCCGTAGCCCAGGCCGAAGCCGATCGCGGCCGCGGCGAACGGATAGCCCCAGCCGCGCCGATGCCAGCCTCCGCCGTGCCAGCCTCCACCATGCCAGCCGCCGCCGTGCCAACCGCCACCGATCGCGGCCGACCGGAAGCCACCGCCCGCGCCCATGGCGCGGAAGGCGCCGCCGCCACCGTGGAAGCCGCCAAAGCCGCCACCACCGTGGAAGCCACCACCGCCGTGGAAACCGCCACCACCAAAACCACCTCGAGCCGACGCGGCATCGACCGTGAACAGGCCGACCGTGGCCGTCGCCAGCAAGGCAATCATCGTTTTACGCAACATCACCCGTCACTCCTCTTTCCAAGGCTTTTCCTTGCAAGCCTCCTCCGCCGCGTCCCGCGCATGCTAACTCAATGTAGGACCGTGGCTTCGACCGCGCGCTCATGTCGCGCTCACTTCTGCGCGACCCGCGTTCATCAAGGCGCAGCCGTCAAAAGTTAGCAGCCGCGGCAGATGCCGTTGACCCGGCGATCGACCGTCCTGTTCTCGTCGGCGATCGCCTTGTCGAAGCTTTCGCTCGACGCCGAGCCGGTGGTGACGCCCTCACCGGAGTTCAGCCGGCTGGACGGTTGAGCGGTGCTGGGCGGCGGTGATGCGAGTTGCGGCGACGTCGGGCCGGCTGACGAAGGGCTGCCGCTCCTGGTGCCGGTGCCTTGAGCAACGGTAATGGTGGGTGCCAGCAGAATCGCGATTGTCGCTGACGCGACGGTGACGGATAATTTGCGCATGGCAATTCTCCCTTGCGGATATCAACGGGTCCGCAAAACGCCGGTTCCCACAGGCGTTGGGGCAATACAGTTTGGGAGCAATGCAATTTGCGCAAGCTGATCGAGTTTGACGACGATACTGCCGACAAGCTGAAGCAGCTTGGGCGCGACCGGATGGCGACGTTGCAGGAGCTCGCGGACGAGGCCTTCGCCGACCTGCTCAAGAAGCACGGTATTCCGATCGACCTGAAGGATGCGCTGCGCAAGAGCGCAAGACTTCAGGAAGCAGCGAAACCGCGGGAGGCGGCAAGGCAAGCCCCCGCGACAGCGAAGGGCGCACGCAGCCAGGGCCGGAAGCGATGAGCCTTCAGCCGATCTTCTTCAGCCCGGCTTTGTACTGCGGGCCTCTGATCGCGTAGGACTTCGCCGGCCGCGACAACGCCTCCGCCTGTGCGGCGTCCAGCGTGCGCACCACGCGTGCGGGCGCGCCGATGATCAGGGAATTTTCCGGAAACTCCTTGCCCTCGGTGATGACGGAGCCGGCGCCGACGACACTGCCGCGCCTGATGCGCGCACCGTTCATCACGATCGATCCCATCCCGATCAGCACGCCGTCTTCCAGCGTGCAGCCGTGCACGATCGCATTGTGGCCGATCGTGACGTTGTTGCCGATGGTCAGGGGAAAGCCGGGATCGACATGCAGGGTCGAATTGTCCTGGACGTTGGAGCCTTCGCCGATCTCGATCCACTCATTGTCGCCGCGCAGCACGGCGCCGAACCAGACGCTCGCCGCGGATTTGAGGCGCACCTTGCCGATCACGACGGCATTGTCGGCGATGAAGTAGCTGCCGTCGGCGGGAAGATCGGGCCCCTGCCCGTCGAGTTCGTAGATCGCCATGGAGGTCTCCCTGGAGCGTTTTCGAGCGAAGTGGACACCGGTTCGCGTGAAGAAAACGCGTCGAAGCTCAGATCAGGGTGACCTTGGCACAGCGGACGATACCGTTTCAAGCAAGCACGCCATGATCCGGACACGGATCAGGATCCGGCGCGGATCACCCGATCACGCCCGCAGCGCGCAGCGTCATCACGAAGAAGGTGCCGGACATCAGGCTCCAGAAGCCGGAAATGACGGTTGCCATCATCACGAACTCGAAACGGCGGCGCTCGATGCGCGCACCACGCAGCGTGTTGCGCATGATGATGAACGGTGCGGCGAAGACGAGAAACGGGACCGCGGCGAAGGTCCTCGGCGCCACGCCCTCCTGCAGCAGGCCGAAGCCGGCCGGACGCTCCGCCATCGCCTGATAACCGCTGGCCAGCGCGCCGGCGAGCGCGAAGCCGATGAAGAGCGAGAACAGGGAATTCAAGGTATCGGGCGACATCGGGACTTCCGCTACGCAACAGGCCACTCACCCTGCTTCGCAGAATTGGCGGCGGGCCGCCACATCATCCTTAAGGAAAGGTTAACCGGGGGCGCCCGGCGCGGCGTTTGCGCATGGCCATTCGCTGCGGGATTCCATTGGAATCGTACGGAAATTCCGCGTCACGTGGCATATTCGGCAGGTGATTCGGCCACTCCCGACCTGCTCTTTGCCTCGCTCATGACGCTACTCTCGACCGCCCAGCATCTCGCCCGCGACACCCGCCGCAATCCGCGCGCGCATCTCGCTCCGATCATCGCCTCGGCAGTCATCGCGGCCGGTGCGATTGCGCTCGTCGCCTATCTGCTGTGGCCGACCTATACGACCGTCCCGCCGAGCGATCCGTCGCGGCTGCCGGTGAGCGTCGGCGGCACGCTGTTCAACGTGCCGACCATGGCGGTGCGCATGAAGATCCAGCGCCACTCCGGGCCGCAGGAGCGCGTCGATCTGAGCTTCCTCTATCCGTCACTGGAGGCGCCTGCCGCGCCGAAGCACTACAGCGCCGATACGGTCGAGGACAAGGTGCAGCCGATCGACAGGATCTTCGTGTCGATCGCGGCACATCACGATTCACTGGCGCCGGACATGCGGCTGCGCACGATCTATCCGCGCTATCTCGACGAGCGTACGAACACCGATGACGGCCTGACGGCGCGCGCGTTCCGCGACGGCACGCCCTATGGCGGCGAGGACCTGTTCACCGCGACCGAGCCGCAGCTGATCGCGCGCTGTACGCGCGATACCTCGACGCCCGGCATGTGCCTGAGTGAGCAGCGCATCGAGGGCGCCGACCTGACCTTCCGCTTTCCACGCAGCTGGTTGGCGCAATGGCGCGACATCGCCACCGCGATGAACCGCCTCTCCGCGCAGATGCACAGCGCGAAGGGGTAACGCCGTCATTGCGCCGGAGCGACGCGCGCTCCGCGGGTTCCTCGCAATGACGGCCTTAAGCCGTTCAGCCCTGCTCGCCCAGATCTTCTTCCAGGATGGCCATCTGGAACTGGAACGAGCGATCATCGTCCTCGTCGTCGACGAACAGCACGCCGATGAACTCCTCACCGATATAAACCTCGGCCGAGTCGTCCTTCTTGGGCCGCGGCACCACGCGGATCTTGGGATTGCTGAACACGCGTTTGAGATACGCGTCGAGCTTCCTGACTTCCTGAACGTCCACAGCCGTCTCCAATCGGGTCGATGATTTTCGGGGGAGTTTTAGGACGAGACGGCAAAGATCGCCAGAGCCTTTTCAGGCTTTGGCGACGTGATGTTGCGCACACGCTAAAGCGCGGTACCGATCAGAAAGCGAGTGAAATCAAAGCCCGATCGCGTTGAGCATCTGATCCATGGTGCGCGACGGCTCGGCACAGCCGGCCTCGCCGACGATTTTCGCCGGCACGCCCGCGACCGTGACGTTGTGCGGCACGGGCTTGACCACGACGGAGCCCGCCGCGATCCGCGCGCAATGACCGATCTCGATATTGCCGAGGATCTTGGCGCCGGCGCCGATCAGCACGCCGTGGCGGATCTTCGGATGGCGATCCTCATTCTCCTTGCCGGTGCCGCCGAGCGTGACGCCATGCAGGATCGAGACATCGTCGTCGATGACAGCGGTCTCGCCGCAGACGAAACCGGTGGCGTGATCGAGGAAGATGCCGCGGCCGATCCTCGCCGCCGGATTGATGTCGGTCTGGAACACCGCCGACGAGCGGCTCTGCAGGTAGAAGGCAAAATCCTTGCGGCCCTTCTGATAGAGCCAATGCGCGAGACGATGGGTCTGCAGCGCGTGGAAGCCCTTGAAGTAGAGCAAGGGATCGATGAAGCGCGAGGTCGCCGGATCACGGTCATAGACGGCGACGAGATCGGCGCGGAAGGCGTTGCCGATATCGGGCTCATCGCGCAATGCCTCGCCATAGGTCTGGCGGATCAGGTCGCCCGACAGCGCGGCGTGGTCGAGCCGATCGGCAATGCGATGGACCACGGAATCTTCCAGGCGCTCATGATGCAACACGGTCGCATAGATGAAGGATGCGAGCTCCGGCTCGCGGCGCAGGATGTCTTCCGCCTCGCCGCGGATTCGATCCCAGATCGGATCGAGTGCCGCGAGCTTGCTCCCCTGCGGATTGACCTGATGAACTGCCATAGCTGCTCTCGCAATTCGGTTGTTCTGATGTGCGTTATAGCACGGTGACCCCAGCGCGTCCCGGGACGGCTCGGTACGGTAAACCCCAGCCGAACGCCCCCGCGCCGATGTCTAGGGGAATTGGTCGGGATTTTGCCGAAATCAAGCCGCGCTTCTGCAACTATTGGCGGATTTCGTCCCGAGTGTGGTTTTGGGCATGGTCGGCCCCAATAAAAGGGGGAAATACCATCAATACCCGGACGTTACGTGGGCGCCTGACCGATGCACGGTCGGTCTGGATCGCCACCATTGCCATTCCCCTCCTGCTGCTCGCGCCTGCCTTCTGGAACGGCTATCCGCTGCTCCAATGGGATACCGGCGGCTATCTGGCGCGCTGGTACGAGGGCTATCTGGTGCCGAGCCGGTCGACGGTATTCGGCATCTACCTGCATATCGGCGAGACATCGGGCTTCTGGCTCAACCTCGGCATCCAGACCCTGGCAACGCTGTGGATCCTACAGCTGACCCTTCGCATGCTCGAGCTCGCCCGGCCGGTCCGGCTGATCGCGATCAGCCTCGCACTGATCGCCACCACCGCCCTGCCCTGGCTCGCCAGCATGCTGCTGACGGACATCTTTGCCGGCCTTGCGGTGCTCGCGCTCTACATCCTCGTCCTGCACGGCGAGCGGATTTCGACGCTCGAGAAGGCGGTGCTGTTCGGGTTCATCGCGTTTTCCGCCGCCACGCACAGCGCGACGCTCGCGGTGCTGCTCGGTCTATGCTGCGCCGGCTGGATGCTGCGTCCGTGGCTCGGCCGCCGCGTCCCGGTCGCGGGGCTCATGCAAGGCAGCCTGACCATCGTCACCGCCGCCGTGATGCTGCTGGCGGCCAACTTCGCGCTGTCGGGACAACTTGCCTGGACACCCGGCGGCTATGGCGTCGCCTTCGGCCGCATGCTGCAGGATGGCATCGTCGCGCAATATCTGCGCGATCATTGCGCCAAGGAGAACCTGAAGCTCTGCCCTTATCGCGACGAGTTGCCGCCGACCGCCGACGACTTCCTGTGGGGTCACAGCATGTTCAACACGCTCGGCCGCTTTCAGGGACTGAATGACGAGATGGGCCGCATCGTGGTGCGCTCGCTCGCCGAATATCCGACATGGCAGGCCAGGGCGGCGCTGAAAGCGACCGCCGACCAGCTGATGGATGTCGCGACCGGCGAAGGCTCATCGGGCTGGATCCCGCATACCTACGGCATCATCGAGCGCTATATTCCCAAGCAGGTCGCGCCGATGCGCGCCGCGCGGCAACAACAATGGGCCCTCGACTTCACCGCGATCAATCGCATCCACGTGCCGGTCGCGCTGGCCTCGATGCTGCTGGTCGTGATCCTGTTCGGCCGCGGACTGTGGCAGCGGCGGCTCGACGATTTGACGCTGCTGGCGGGCACGGTGACTCTCGCTCTGCTCGGCAATGCCGCCGTCTGTGGCGTGATCTCGGGACCGCACGACCGCTATGGCGCACGCATGGTGTGGGTCGCGACCTTCGTGGTGTTGATCGCGGCGGCGCGCGCCTTCGCCAAGGACGATGCCGATGATGATGCCGACGAGCTATTGTCGTTGCGACAGGAAGTCGATGACGCCGGTCTTGTAGACCTTGTCACCGACCGCCCGCATGTGGTCGCGGTTCGGAATGTCGAGCACCTGCGAACCCGGAATGATCCGGCCGAGCGCTGACGCCGAGCCTGCGATCTCATCGTTGGTGCCGACCGCGATCAGGACCGGCACACCGATGCCGGCGGCCTCCTCGCGCGTCATCAGGCGGCGCGAGCCACGCAGGCAGGCGGCGAGCGCGCGGCGGTCGGAACGGGTCTGATCGGCGAAGGCGCGGAAGGTGCGGCCGACCGGATCGGTGACATCGTCGAGCGACGGCGCCTCCAGCGCCAGGGCGACGGCCTCGCCGGGGCCGCCGCCCTCGATCAGCCCGATGCCGATGCCACCGAGGATCGCCGAACGCACCCGCTCGGAATTCTCACGCGCCAGGATCGCCGTCATCCGCGAGCCCAGCGAATAGCCCATGATGTCGGCGCGCGCGATTCCGAGATGATCCATCAGCGCGATCACGTCGCTTGCCATGGTCGCGATCTCGTACTGCGCGGCATCGTAGAGCTTGGCGGATTCACCGTGGCCGCGATTGTCGAGCGCGATGACGCGCCGGCCGGCCTTGACGAGCTCCGACACCCAGGTCGGATAGATCCAGTTGACGTTCTTGCTCGACGCGAAGCCGTGCACGAGCACGATCGGCTCGCCCGCGCCTTCGTCGATATAGGCAATCTCAACATCGCCGTGGTGGAAACTCGGCATCTTCGATTCCGTTTTTTGGATTTGGATTTGGGATTTGCGATCGACCGGCGACCGCAAGCTTAGCGTGAAACCTAGCCTTGGGCGGGCATACTCGCCAGCGCGGCCTGCGCGGTCATCTGCCGCTTCAGGCGCAGCGCCTTGCTGCGTCTGAGCCACCATGCCGTGGCTCGCTCGGTGGTGGCCTTGATCGACGACAGGAAGCCGAACAGCGCGAGCAGCGCGCCGAACAGCCACATCGTGAGATTGAATGTGCCGGCCACGAGCAGCAGCGCGCCGCGGCCGAGCAGCTTGATGATCGCGCGGGTCTGGCCGCCCTTCACCTCGGCGATGCGGGCCGCGCGCGCGATCTCCTGCGGGTTCTCCGCGACCTTCAGCGTGTCCCGCGCGGCACGAACCCCGGCCGCCTCGCCGATGCGCCCGACGTCCTTGGCGACGCGCACCAGCGCACCGGCCTTCTCGGCGCGGAACGCCGCGCGGATCGCGGTTGCGGTTTCCGCCGGCCGCAGCACCGAGCCGGATGCGACCGCATCACGGAGCGCCGGCTGATCGACCACCTCGCGGGTCGAGCGCCCGGCCCATTCGATCATCCCCTCGCTCAGCCGTCCGGCCTTGCGCGTATCCTTGACCAGCGTCAGTCCGGCGCGCAGCGGCGCGGCGCCGCCGACCGACACATAGGTGGCCGCAGTCACGGCGAGCCCGGCGGCGGCAAGGCCAAGCACCAGTCGGTCAGTGTCCTCGCCCATCACGAGGTGCTTACCCTCGCGCACGACGTCCCTGACGTCACCGAACACGAACAGATCGCCCGCGACGGTGCCGGACAGGCTCGCGACATCGTCGGCATTGCCGGTCACGAGGCCGGTGGCAAATCCCTTGGCGAAATGCGTGGTGGACGACTGCTCGGCACGCGCATCGTCGACACGCTTTGTGAGTTCATCACCGAGCGCGATGTTCTTCTCGCTTGCGAGCGCGACAAAGCTGGTCGCAAGATCGGCATCGCCGGAGGCGAGTGCCGCCTCGATATTGTCCGATATCAACGCCGGGTTGTTGCGCAGGACGGAATTGAGCCTGAGGTCGGCGAGTGCAGCCGGATCGTTCCGCGCTGACAGCACCGTTCCGGCGTCCCGGGCGTGTGGCCAAATGGCCGCGCCCACGGCAGCGCTCGCTGCCAGGCCGGCCACCGCAAAACTGAGGCGCACCCCGTTCATTCCGCTAAAAACCTCTAGTTTTATTCGCCTTGTTCAGTTCGCTTGGAAATGGTGTGCCGTTTTTGCGACACAACGGCTCCGACCAAAGAAGGGCTTCTCTGGGACGACAAGATTGTGTCGAATTTGCATGAGCAAATGAGCCATCGGGGCTCTAGGAATCAACTGTTCCCGCCAGTATGGTGCGCGGCATTTCGCGATGCCGCATGCTGTTGATTGCGTCTGCCCATCGTTGCCACCAAGGTGAGAATATGTCCGACCACGTCGTCCCGCACTTCCATAACGATGCCGGTGTCACGGTGATCGAGATCGGGTCGCAGGAGTTCATGTGCGTGGGCGCCAACCCTCCGTTCGACCATCCGCACGTGTTCCTCGACCTCGGCAACGACAGCGAGATCATCTGCCCGTATTGCTCGACGCTCTATCGCTTCGCGTCCGACCTCGCTGCCGGCGAAGCGCGGCCGCCGGAATGCGTGCTGAAAGACAAGGTCGCCTGACCGCTCCGTGGCGCTGACGCGAACCGTCATCGTTGCCGGCGCCGGGATCGGAGGACTGACGGCGTCGCTGACCCTGGCGGCACAGGGCTTTCGCGTCGTCGTGCTGGAAAAGGCCGAGCGGCTCGAGGAAGCCGGCGCCGGCATCCAGCTCTCTCCCAATGCCAGCCGCATCCTGGTCGGACTCGGACTCAAGGAACCGCTGGCGCGGCGTGCGGTCACGCCGGAATCCGTCAACATCCTGAGCGCGCGGGCCGGTGGCGAGATCGCGCGGATGCCGCTCGGGCAGGCCGCCGAGTTCCGCGCCGGTGCCCCCTATTGGGTGATCCACCGCGCCGATCTGCAGGCCGCGTTGCAGGCCGCCGTCAACGACCATCCCGATATCGATCTGCGGCTCGGCTGCCAGTTCGAGGACGTGACCAAGCACGCCAAGGGGCTGACGGTGGTGCAGCGCCGCGGCAACGCACGGCAGGAGGAATTGGCGGTTGCGCTGATCGGCGCGGACGGCATCTGGTCGTCGGTCCGCGGACATTTGTTTCCGGATGTACAACCGCAATTCTCCGGCCTGATCGCCTGGCGCGGCACGCTGGACGCGACCGCCCTGCCGCGTGAATACACCGCGCCGCGCGTACAGCTGTGGATGGGGCCGGACGCACACCTCGTGGCCTATCCGATCTCGGCCGGACGGCAGGTCAACGTGGTCGCGATCGTGTCGGGCACCTGGAACCGGCCGGGCTGGAGCGCGCCCGGCGACGTCAACGAGATCAAGGGCGCGTTCGCCACCGCGCGCTGGCCCGCCACGGCGCGGATGCTGATCGGCGCGGTCGACGGCTGGCGCAAATGGGCGCTGTTCACCCTGCCCGACATCGGCCGCTGGAGCGAAGGCGCGGTGACGCTGCTCGGCGACGCCGCGCATGCGATGCTGCCGTTTGCCGCGCAAGGCGCCGGCATGGCGATCGAGGATGCGGCCGTGCTCGCCAAGGCCCTGGCCGACTGCACCGGCGAAAACACCGCAGGCATTCCCACCGCGTTGAAGCGCTACGCCAAGATGCGGCGCGGGCGCGTCCTGAAGGTGCAGCGGATGGCGCGGCAGCAGGGCCGCATCTATCATTTGAGCGGCCCCCTGGCGATCGCGCGCGACCTCGCGATCCGCACCATCGGTCCGCAGCGCATGCTGGCGCGGCAGGACTGGATCTACGACTGGCGCGCCTGAGCCGAGCGCGCCGGCGCGCGCACACAGCAACGGTTGTTCTGGAAACGTTGACCTAGTGAACGAGGCCTCGCGGCGCGCGCGGGCCCTTTGCACCCGGCGCAGGCGCCGCAGGTGCGGCCGCCGCAGGAGTGTCCGGCGGGCTCTCATGGCACTTGTTGGCGCGCCAGGCCTGATCCGCCAGCCTCTGCTGGGCGTGGATCGAGATCAGCTCATTGCGATAGACCATCTCGGAGACCACGGTACCACCGACGCCGGTCTCCGCCTTGGCCATCAACTTTTCCTGATCCGTCGCGCGGGTTGCGAGATTCTTGCGCTCGGTCTCGAGCTGCTTGCAATCATACAAATCGTATTTGGCGGGATCGGCGAAGGCCGACGGCACGCTGTCGCCGATCTGCGCGCAGCCGGAAACGCCCGCAGCCGAGGCGAGCAGCGCAACGATGGCTGCCGCGCGCGACAGATTTGGGCGGCGTGGAAGACGAACAGACATTCAGCTTTCTTAGTCCGACAGGGTTGAGATTGCCTAAAGCAGCCGCCGGTGTCCGGATTGAGGCTCAATCGCGGCGGCGCGCCGCTTATCCCAATGCTCGGCCGCCGAAGCAAATGGAATTGAATGCCGCAGGTTAAGCCCTTGAAAAGCGCGCCTGGTAGCAGCGGATAGCGCAGCGCGGGGCTAAGCCAAGGCGCCGACGAGATGGGTCGCGGAATTCTATCGCGGACGGCACACTTATCTCGGCATCGACACGATTGCGTTTTCGACGATCGAAAGCGCAGAGCTGCTGCGCAGCGTGCTGCCAGGTTTCGCCGGAGGCTTCCTGCGCCTCTATCCGATCATCCCGTCCTCGATCTACCCGCTCGCTGAGACGAAGGCGGCCTACGCCGCCGTGATCGGATCATCGCGCAACTGCGTCGTACTGCGACCGGGAGCCTGATCCACGCACACGGAAAATAGCGGCTTGAGGTCGGCCAGCCATCAGGCCGGCCTCATCATTCCCGCTCGGCGTTCATCGCGGTCTTGACGCGCTGAACAGGCATCGCTTGAGCCCGATCGGGGAGCTCGATCACGGACGGCTGCGTTACTTCTGCTTGTCGCCGACGCCCTTGGCGGCCTGCTCGATGACCTTTGCCACGGCCTCCGGCTTCGAGACGTACACGGCGTGGCTGCCGGCCTGATCGACGGTCTTGGCACCGGCGCGCTTGGCCATCATCCGCTGCGCGTCGACCGGGATCATCTTGTCGTTGGTCGCCACCAGATACCAGCTCGGCTTGCTCTTCCAGGCCGGCACGGACGCCTCGCCATTCAAGGCGGCGACACCCCAGGGGACCTGCGAGTCAGCCATGAATGCCGCGACATCGGGCTTCACATCGGCCGCGAACGCGGCGGCGAACTTCGCGTGATCGAGCGACAGGAAGCCGTCCTTCGGCGGCAGGATCGGCGGCACCGGCGCGCCGGGAGCAGGATTGGCGATCAGCTTGCCGACCGATTCACCCTGGTCGGGCGCGAACGCTGTGATGTAGACCAGCCCCGCGACCTTCGGATCGGTGCCCGCTTCGGTGACGACGACGCCACCATAGGAATGACCGACCAGAATGACATTGCCGTCGGCGGCGGCGATGGCGCGCTTGGTGACGGCAACGTCGTCGGCCAGGGAGGCGGTCGGGTTCTGGACGATGCTGACCTTGTAGCCGTCCCTCTTCAGGATCTTGTAGACGCCTTCCCATCCCGAACCGTCGACGAAACCGCCGTGGACGAGGACGATCGACTTGACCGGGACGGACTGAGCCTGGGCCGCGGGGATCGTGGCGGTGGCGAGGCCCAGCGACGCGCGGCGGCGAGCAATTTAGTGACAACAGACATTGTAGTTCTCCTGGATGTTTATTTCGCGATAATCTTTATCGCGATAATTATCGTATAGTCGACCTCGATTTGCTTGTCCAGATATTTTTTATCGCGATAATTATTTTTGTGATATGTTGGGCAAATCACATCGAAAGGGCCCCTCCCATGCCAGATCCGGGACCAATTCCGCTGGATAGCCAGCTTTGCTTCTCGCTTTACGGCACGACCATTGCGATCAACCGTGCCTACAAGCCCCTGCTCGACGGCCTCGGCATCACCTATCCGCAATACCTCGTTCTCAGCGTGCTCTGGGAAAAGGACGGACAGATGATTTCCGCAATCGCCGACCGGCTCGCCCTCGAACCCAGCACCATCACGCCGCTGGTCAAGCGACTCGAAAGCGCCGGCTTTGTCGTACGCCGACGCAGCGAACAGGACGAACGGCAGGTCGGAGTCCACCTGACCGACAGCGGCAAGGCGATGCAATCGCGCACCGGCTGTCTGACCGATACCTTGCTCGAGCGGTCCGGCCTGACGGTCGACGAACTCATCTCACTCAACAAGCGCGTCCAGGCGCTTCGCAACGCGTTGACGAATTCAGGAAGGGGCTAGCGGACAAGCCGCGCTATTATCCCGGCGTTTGCCCGGCTGACGACGAAGAGCTAGAAGATGCGCCCGCCGGGTTTTGTCCGGAACAGAACGAAACCAGATTTGGAAAACCGCCGAGGGATTTTGGAAAACTTCTCGGTCTAGATTGCGAAAATTCAATAGAATCATGCGGACGTGGCGGAACTGGTAGACGCAAGGGACTTAAAATCCCTCGACGGCAACGTCATGTGGGTTCGAGTCCCACCGCCCGCACCAAGCCTGTTGCGCACCGCTGCTACTTCTTGGCCTTCGCCTTCTTTGCCTTGGCCTTCTTCGTCGTCCTGGCCTTGGCTTTCTTTGCCTTTGCGGCCTTTGCCTTCTTCGCTGATTTCTTGGCTGACTTCTTGGCCGATTTCTTCGCAGCTTTCTCGGGCGCCTTCTTGACCGCTTTCTTCTTCGAAGCCCCACCAGCCGCGCTGGGCTGTTGCGCCGCGCCGCCACCGCCTCCACCGCGCGTCGGACGCGGCGGCACCGGCTCTTCCATCCAGAAATCCAGCTCCTGCTCCTTGCCGCCGCCGGGCTTCCAGCCGTCGAGCGAATAGATCTGATCCGGATTGCCGCCGCTGCCGAGATATCCGCGCCAGGAATAGTGGTCGTAGACGCCGTTGATGTGCAGCGCATAGGCCTGGGCAAGCTGCTTGTTGCCGCTGACGATCACGAGATTCTCGTCGTTCTTCTGCGAGGCGGCGACCGAGAAATTGTGCGACCCGGTGATAACGGCGCAATTGTCGGAGAACGGATCGACCACGATGGTCTTGGAGTGAACGATCGCGATCATCCCCGCGTTGCGGATCTGCTGGACGCTGAATTCGACGTCGGCCCATGAGGGCTCATTGGTCGCGCTCACGCCATGCGGCAGCTGGACGTCGTCATGAAAGGATTGCTGCGGCGCGCCCGATTTGACGACCTGCCCGCCGACCGAAACAATGTCGCCGTTCTTGCTGGGCATCATGGTCGACACCACGCCGCGGACATAGATGTCGTTCTGCTGTGCGCGGTCCAGCAGCGCATCCAGCAGCGGCGATTGACCCGGCATGAACATCAGAAACAGCGCGCCGTCCTTGGCGTTCTTGATCAGGTCCAGCACCGGCTTGAACTCCGCCTCGCCGTTGGTCGCAGCGAAGTAGACCGAAATGTTGCTGTCGCTGGTCGGAGTGGAATTCGACGTCTTCAGCGCGGGCGGCATGGCGTTGCCCGCGGCGACCAGCTTGCCCCACTGATCGAGATAGCGCTTGGCGATCACCGCATTCTCGATGATCAGCACGTTGTTGAGCTGCGTGCACAGCCCCGTGGTGGTCCAGTTGGTGCTGCCGGTCAGCACGCGGATGGCGTTGCCATGCGCGTCGCTCTCGACAACGAACTTGTTGTGGACGCTGGGCGACGACCTGCCCGCATTCGACAGATCGCGATGCTTGACGGTCAGGCCGGCGCTGCTGAGTTCGCCCGCGATGTTCGGCTTGGTCGCACTGCCATTGCCGAGCAGGACGTTGCCGCGGCTGCCGAACGGCTTCAGCGCGCCGACCAGCTCCTCGTCATTCATCTCGTAGATCGCAGCATGGATCTGGCTGCCGCGGAGATCGGCATCGTGCAGGAAGGCCAGGATCTCGTGCAGGGCGTCGCCTGAAAGGTAGCGCCGCGCCTGGTTGGCCGGGTCGGATAGGCCCTTGACGAAATTGCGCAGCGAGTCGTCGGACGTATCCCCCTGCACGAAGCGACTGACGATCTGGGACATCAGGGTGCCGCGGTTGAAATAGGCCGACAAGCCGCCGCCCGCATCGCCCGAAGCGACGGCCGGCGTCGTCCAGGCCGACACCGAGGCGGCATCCGGCGTGAACGTCCCGTTCGCGCCGCTCTTCATCGCGGTGACGCGATACGAGACATTGTCGGTGTCGACGACGCTGTGATCGGTCCAGATGCAGCGCCGGAACGGCGATTGCGTCGAGGAGATGCCGGCGTCCGCCACCGGCTTCTCGCCGGGCTTCGGCGGAATGCGGTTGGACAGCACTGTCGTCTGCTGCGTGATGTTGTTGCGCCGCTCGAGCTGGAAACCGACCCAGTCGTTGGACCAGGTGTCGGGCTGCCAGGCGATCAGGATATCATCGGCGTTCGCGTAAGCCTTGACATTGATTGTCATCGCAATTTCCCCGAGGCTGGGTATCGGCCCGTCGGACAATACTCCGCTAACCTTGGGTAGTTTGTGAAATAGACGACAACTATTCCTGCAAATCGGCGCGGCGCGGCGCGCCGGGCATCGAGCCCTAATCGAACGCCAGTCCTAGCCGCTTCTGCTTCTTCCATACGATGCGGGACGGCCACCGCTGGCCGTCAACGCCGAGGGTGAAGCGGTCGGGAAACCACAGCGGTGAGTTGACTTCGATGCAGGCGCCCTGAGGCGAGAGATTCCGGACCGTGCAGGCGATCACTTCATTGCCGAACTCGATCGCTCCCGACTTGAGGACGCGGCGGCGTGCGCCGGAACGGCGCTTCTCGGTCGGCATTGGCTGTTGCGCGCTGGCCGGTGCGGGCCTGCTATGGTCGTCGGCCATGGGCCCGTCGCGGTAGGTACACAAACTGGCGGCCAGACTACGACGCAATACTAACGGGAACCTTAAGACGGCCGAATTGGTATGCCAGGGCGTGCCGACCGGCTGGTCAGGTACGCACGGTATCGCGAAGCTCGCATCACCTCATCGTGTCTTCCGGCTGTGGTGCGGTTCACAGGCCGCGATCGCCGACCGTGGTAATCTTGACCCGTTGGAAAATTCCGGCCGCACATTTCGCGGCGCTCGCATTTCGAGATTAATGAGTTGGAGATAGGCGATGACGATTGCGGATCGCAATCGGATTGCCGGTCGCAATCAGATTGTCGGCAATACCGCGCCTGATCATGGCGCCTCTGTCCTCGAGCACGGCGACGACGCGGCTCATTGCAGCAACGGGCTCAATGCACAGAAATTCTTCGATGCGACGCCCGACGAGCGCGCGATCTACCGGCGATGGATTCGCAGCGCGATCGTAGCGTGCGGATTGCTGGCGTTCGCCGCGGGAGCAATGGTCTGGATCAACGGTGCCGGTGTCGGCCAGACCCAGCTCTCGAGCCTGCCCAGCACGAGCAACGCGAAATCAGGCCATGCGAACTAGCGACCGCCCTCGCGGAGCGACTGCGCGAAACGTAAACGGCCGGGACAAGTCCCGGCCGTTAGTGTCGCGTGAAGTCTAAAGCCTACTCGGACTTGTCGACATTCCAGAAGATCGGGGTCGCGGGACCGTCGAGCACACCGCTCAGCGACTTTCGCCAGGCGCTCGGACCCTGATACTGACCGAGAGGAATGTAGATGACCTGCTCGTAGGCTTCCTTCTGGATATCGGCCGCGATCTTCTTCTGCTCGTCGAGCGACGGCGCGCGGACGAAGGCATCCTTCAGCTGTTCGATCTTCGGATCGTCGGCCCAACCGAACCATCCGCCATTCTTGCCCTGGCCGCCAATCGAGAGGTTGGAGATCGGGTTGGAGACGTCGGCACTGACCCAGTTGGTGAAGAACATGTTCCAGCCGCCATCCTTCGGCGCCTTCTGGCTGGCGCGGCGGGTCACCACGGTCTGCCAGTCGGTGGCCTGCAGGTCGACCTTGAAGCCGGCGTCGCGCAGTTGCTGGGCGACAACAACCGGCTGCGCCTTGAGCGTCGTGACGTCGCCGGGCGCCATGATGACGACGGGCGTGCCGTCATAACCCGACTCGGCAAGCGCCTTCTTGGCCGCCGCCATGTCGCCACCCTTCAACAAGGTCTCACCGCCGACCTCGGACGCGAACGGCGTGTCGCAGATGAAGAAGGCGACGCAGGTCTTGTAATACTTGGGATTGCCGACCAGCGCGTCGAGCACCTGCTTCTGGTTGATCGCCATCAGCGCCGCTTGGCGAACCTTGATGTTGTCGAACGGCGGATAGAGGAAGTTCATGCGGCCGAGCGTCTGGAAGCCGAACTTGTTCAGCGTCTCGACCTTCAGGTCCTTGTCGCCTTCCAGGATCGACAACGTGTCGAACGACGGGTTCTCCAGGAAATCGATGTCGCCGGACTGCAGTGCATTCATCGCAGTCTGCGCGTCGGCCATCGTGACCCACTCGACGCGGTCAACCTTCACGACCTTGCCGCCCGCGGTCCAGCTCGCCGGCTCCTTGCGCGGCACGTAGTCCGTGTTCTTGACATAGACCGCCTTCACGCCAGGCTGGAATTCGGCCTGAACGAATTTGAACGGGCCCGAGCCGATCTGCTCCGGGATCGGCTTGTCCGGCGGCGTCTCGGCCAGCCGCTTCGGCATCATGAAGGCAACGCGCGACGACGGCTTGCCGATCGAATCCAGCACCAGGCCGTAGGGCTCCTTCAGCTTCAGCGTGATCGTCTTCGCATCGGTCGCCTCTAGGCTCGCCGTAAAGTCCATCAGCTTCTGGCCCATGCCGTCGACCTTGGCCCAGCGCTTCAGCGAAGCGACGCAATCTTCGGCGGTCACCGGCGTTCCATCATGCCACTTCAAGCCGTCGCGCAGCGTGAACGTGTAAGTGAGCTTGTCGTCGGACACCTTCCAGTCCGCCATCTGCGGCTGGATCTTGAAGTTGGAGTCGGTCGCCACCAGCGTGTCGTAGACCATGTAGCCATGATCTCGCGTGATATAGGCGGTGGTCAGGATCGGATCGATGACGCGCAGATCCGAATGCATCACCGCGGTGATGGTTTTGCCCGCGGCCATGGCCGGCGGCGCAAAGGACAATTCCTGCGGCGCGAACGACAGCGCGAGCGCCGTCAACGCAGCCGCTAGCGTGCGGTGCTTCCAACGCGAGATAGGGAACATGCAATCTCTCCTGACGTGTAACTGGTCAAAGCCGGCTTATTCGTTATGCATGCGGTTCGTTATTTAGGCGAACTAACATGCTGTATGGCTTGTGAAATCGAGACTTGCATCAAGCGCAATGCGCGTCAATCGGTTTCCGGCAGGATCGAACGTATACGAACGAATGAGCGGCAGGTTCAGCGCATTTGACTTTACAAACTCGTCTTCCGAGCTTTTCGTACGGCACGCGAACGCGTATCGGCGCGAACAAACAACAAGAGAGAAAAGACATGAACCCCGCCAATCTTCCTTTTGATTCCGAAGCGATGCTGCAGGGGCTGCGCAGCTGGGTGGAATGCGAGAGCCCGACCTGGGATGCGGCCGCGGTGGAGCGCATGCTCGACCTCGCCGCGCGCGAGATGGCGATCATGGGCGCGACGATCGAACGCATCGCGGGACGCCAGGGCTTTGCCGGCTGCGTCCGCGCCCGTTTTCCCCATCCGAAACAGGGCCAGCCCGGCATCCTCATCGCCGGCCATCTGGACACCGTGCACCCGGTCGGCACCATCGAAAAGCTGGCGTGGCGGCGCGAAGGCAACAAGTGCTTCGGGCCCGGCATCTTCGACATGAAGGGCGGAAACTATCTGTCGATCGAGGCGATCCGTCAGTTGGCGCGCGCCTCCTTCACGACACCGCTGCCGATCACCGTGCTGTTCACGCCCGATGAAGAGGTCGGCACGCCGTCGACGCGCGACATCATCGAGGCCGAAGCCGCACGCAACAAATACGTGCTGGTGCCGGAGCCCGGCCGGCCGAACAACGGCGTCGTCACCGGCCGCTACGCGATCGCGCGCTTCAATCTGGAAGCTGTCGGCAAGCCGAGCCATGCAGGTGCGACGCTGTCCTCCGGCCGTTCCGCGATCCGCGAAATGGCCCGGCAAATCATTGCCATCGACGGCATGACCACCGAGGACTGCACCTTCTCGGTCGGCATCGTGCATGGCGGCCAATGGGTCAATTGCGTCGCAACGACCTGCACCGGCGAAGCGCTCAGCATGGCCAAGCGGCAGGCCGATCTCGACCGCGGCGTCGAGCGCATGCTGGCGCTGTCGGGCACCGCCAACGACGTCACCTTCAAGGTGACGCGCGGCGTCACGCGCCCGGTGTGGGAGCCGGATGCCGGCACGATGGCCCTCTATGAAAAGGCCAAGGGCCTCGCTGCTGCGATGGGCCTCGATCTGCCGCATGGCAGCGCCGGCGGCGGATCGGACGGCAACTTCACCGGTGCAATGGGCATCCCGACCCTCGACGGCCTCGGCGTTCGCGGCGCCGATGCGCATACGCTCAACGAACATATCGAAGTCGAGAGCCTCGCCGAGCGCGGCCGCCTGATGGCCGCACTGCTGGCGACGCTCGATTAACTCGATTTGCACTGCACAACACGTTGGCACTGCCGGATCGAAATTTAGCCTTGTCCAATTTTTTGGCTTCGCCTACGGTCCGGCCGTCCAACGCGACGATGCGGGAGAGATCGAAGCGACAACATTGGTGTTGTTGCTTCGGCGCCGACGGAGCAACCGCCCCGGAAACTCTCAGGCAAAAGGACTGTATCGTCAGGACGATCTGGAGAGAGACGGCATGGCCAAATGGAAACGGCCATGACGTCCACCGAAGGGGATAGTCTGCTTTTGGGCCGAGGCCCGATGCGGATCAAGCTCTCAGGTACCGTGACAGATGGGGCGTCGAAGCTGCCGGTTTCACCGGTGGTTCGGCGACTCTAACCCACGGGAGCCTGAAGACCACCATGCCTCACATCGCAATCATTGGCGCCGGCATCACCGGCGTGACGACGGCCTATGCCCTGCTCGAACGCGGCTACCGGGTGACTGTCCTCGACAGACATCGCTACGCCGCGATGGAAACCTCATTCGCCAACGGCGGACAGCTTTCCGCCAGCAACGCGGAGGTGTGGAACAGCGCGGCGACCATTCTCAAGGGACTGCGCTGGATGCTCAGAAGCGACGCGCCGCTGCTGATGAATCCGAAGCCGAGCTGGCACAAATACTCTTGGATCGGCGAGTTCGTCGGCCACATCGGCCGCTATAGCACCAACACCATCGAGACCACGCGGCTCGCAATCGAAGCGCGCAAGCATCTGTTCTCGATCGCCCAGCGCGAGAACATCGCCTTCGATCTCGAACGCCGCGGCATTCTGCACGTCTATCACGACAAGGCCGGCTTCGAGGCGGGCCTGCGCGTCAACACGCTGCTGCAGCAAGGCGGGCTCGACCGCCGGCCGGTGACGGCGGACGAAATCCGCAGCATCGAACCCGCGCTGCAGACGGCCTGCTATGGCGGATTCTTCACGCCGTCGGACGCGACCGGCGATATCCATAAGTTCACGCGCGGCCTCGCCGACGCCTGCGTCCGTCGCGGCGCGAGCTTCGTCCACGAAGCCGACGTCGACGCGATCGCGCGCGGCGATGACGGTTTCCGCATCACCTGGAACCAAGCCGCTTCGCACGATGCTGAGGTCGCGACGCGACATGAGTTGCAGGCGGACGGCATCGTGATTTGCGCAGGCGTCGCGAGCCGCCACTTCGCAGGCCTGCTCAACGACCGCGTCAACGTCTATCCGGTGAAGGGCTATTCGATCACCGTGCAGCTCGATGCGCCGCAAAGTCGGGACGCTGCGCCAACCGTCAGCCTGCTCGATGAAGCCGCGAAGATCGTCACCAGCCGGCTCGGCGCCGACCGCTTCCGCGTCGCCGGCACGGCCGAGTTCAACGGCTTCAACCGCGACATTCGCGCCGACCGCATCCAGCCGCTGGTGGATTGGGTGCGGCAGCATTTCCCCGGCGTCGACACGTCGAAAGTCGTGCCATGGGCGGGCCTGCGCCCGATGATGCCGAACATGATGCCGGTGGTGCGCGCCGGACGGATTCCGGGCGTGTTCTACAACACCGGCCACGGTCATCTCGGCTGGACGTTGTCGGCCGCGACGGCGCAGATGGTCGCAGGGGCGATCGATGACTGGCGCGACCTCGACACGCCTTCAATGGTGCCGTCGCAGGTCGATGCGACCGAGACCGCCCGCGCAGCTTTCCCCTAATTATCCGGCCGAAGAGGAAGAATATGTGCGTATTTGCGTGCGGCCAAGTTGGAATTCGCTGAGAAACACCGCATGACAAAGACTAGCGTCACGATGGGGAAAAGCGCTTCAGCGCGGGAGGGGACAATGCGCATTGGGGTAGCGGGCACGCGCGAGACGCTGACCAAGCCGGATCAGGTTGCTGCAGAGCTGTGCGCGGCCGTCGATCGAAACTTCGACGATCAGGTCGCGTTCCTGTCGCGCATGGTGCAGTTCCGCAGCTTACGCGGACAGGAAGCGCCGCAACAACATTGGCTGGCCGAGCAATTCGCAAAGCGCCGCTACGACGTCGATACGTTCAGCCTTGCCGACGTCAACCTGATGAGCCATCCGAAGGCTGCACCAATGGACGGCATCGATCTTGCTGGATCGCAACAGGTCGTTGCGACGCTCAACAGCAAAGGCAGCGGACGCAGCCTGATCCTGCAAGGTCATATCGACGTGGTGCCGGAGGGGCCCGCTGATCTTTGGGACCAACCGCCGTTCTCGGGCGCCGTGCACGACGGCTGGATGTTCGGGCGTGGCGCGCAGGACATGAAGGCCGGTGTCTCGGCAATGATCTTCGCGCTCGATGCGATCCGCGATGCCGGCTATGCCCCGGGCGGCCGCGTCCATCTGCAGACCGTGACCGAGGAAGAGAGCACCGGCAACGGCGCACTGTCGACTTTGATGCGCGGCTATCGCGCCGACGCTTGCCTCATTCCCGAGCCGACCGGACACACGCTCACGCGCGCCCAGGTCGGCGCCGTCTGGTTTCGCCTGCGCGTCCGCGGCACGCCGGTGCATGTCGCCTATTCCGAGGCCGGTACCAGCGCCATCCTGTCGGCGATGCACCTGGTGCGCGCCTTTCAGGATTATACCAAGGCGCTCAATGCCCGGGCGCTCGACAACAGCTGGTTCCGCAGCGTCAAGAATCCGATCAAGTTCAACGTCGGGATCATCAAGGGCGGCGATTGGGCCAGTTCGACCGCGGCCTGGTGCGAGCTGGATTGCCGGCTTGGTCTCTTGCCGGGCGAAACACCGCAGCAGGCGATGCGCGGCATCGAGGAATGCCTGACCGAAGCGCACAAGGCCGACGACTTCCTGTCCGACAATCCGGCCGAGCTGGTGTGGAGTGGTTTTCAGGCAGACGCGGCGGTGTGCGAGCCCGGCAGCGAAGCGGAAGCAGCTTTGTCGGCCGCCCATCATTCCATCTTCCAGGCGCCAATGCAGGAGCGCCTGTCTACGGCCGTCAACGACACCCGCTATTATTGCGTCGACTACGGCATCCCTGCCCTTTGCTATGGTCCGTACGGTATCGGCCCGCATGCGTTCAACGAACGTGTCGAGCTCGACAGCCTTCGCAGGACCACGCAGAGCATCGCATTGTTCGTCGCCAACTGGTGCGGCGTGATGAAAGCGTGAATGGACTTGTCGTTTCAGGTCGGTGGCACATGGCAACATGTGCAATTCGAAATAGCAGCTTCAGACCAAGGGAGGCGTCCAACGGCCTGAACCGCGCCTTGATATACCGTCGCCATTGGCACAGTATTTGCCTGCAAATTCATCACGTTCGCTCTGGCTTTGAGACAAGACGCAGAAGCGCATGAGACACATCACGGGGACACCATGAGTATGATGCGGCCCAGCCTTCGCTTCACACCATCTGGCGGCAGGAGATAGCAACGATGATCGGCTATCTCCTCCGCCGCATCCTCGCCGCCGTTCCCGTGATGGGCGTGGTGGCCCTGTTCGTGTTCCTGTTGCTGCGGCTGACGCCGGGCGACCCGGCCGCAATCCTCGCCGGCGACAATGCGACGCCCGAGCAGCTCGATCGCATCCGCACTTCGCTTGGTCTCAACGAGCCGATCTACATCCAGTTCTATACCTGGGTCGCCAAGCTGCTGCACGGCGACCTCGGCGTCTCCCTGATCTCGAACAAGCCGATCCTCGAGATGATCGGCCCGCGCCTGGAGCCGTCGATTTCGGTCGCGCTGGCCACCATCGTCCTCTCGATCCTGGTGGCGGTGCCGCTCGGCGTGATCGCGGCGTGGAAGCACGGCACCTGGATCGACCGCTGCGTGATGGGGCTTTCGGTGCTCGGCTTCTCGGTGCCGGTGTTCGTGATCGGCTATGTGCTGATCCAGGTGTTTGCGATCGATCTGCGCTGGGTGCCGGTACAGGGCTTCAAGAGCATCTCGGCCGGCTTCGGTCCTTTCTTCGAACGCATCATCCTGCCGACCTGCACGCTCTCTTTCATCTATGTCGCGCTGATCGCGCGCATGACGCGGGCCTCGATGCTCGACGTGCTGGGTGAGGATTACGTGCGCACGGCGCGTGCCAAGGGCATCGGAGAGACCGGCGTGCTGCTGCGCCATGCGCTGCGCAATGCCGCGGTTCCGGTCATCACCGTGATCGGTTCCGGTTTCGCGCTGCTGATCTCGGGCGTCGTCGTCACCGAGAGCGTGTTCAACCTGCCCGGCATCGGCCGCCTCACCGTCGATGCGGTGCTGGCGCGCGATTATCCGGTGATCCAGGCCATGATCCTTTTGACATCGGGTATCTATGTCGCGGTCAATCTCTTGATCGACCTCGCCTACACCCTGCTCGATCCTCGTATCCGGTACTGAGCAATGGCGATCGAAACCCTTCCCGAATCCACTATCCCCGTCACCCGGCCGTTCCGCGTCAAGTTCGGCTTCCTCACCTCGACGCCGATCATCGCGGTCGCGACGATCTGCCTCGTCCTGATCATCCTGATGGCGATCTTCGCGCCGTTGCTGGCGCCGCACGATCCGCTGCTGCTGACGCCGTCGCAGCGGCTGAAGCCGTCAAGCGCGCAATGCCTGCTCGGCACCGACGCCTATGGACGCGACTTGCTGTCGCGCGTCATCTATGGCGCACGGATCTCGCTGCTGATCGGGCTTGGCGCTGCCGTCTGCTCGATCGCCATCGGGCTCTTGATCGGCCTCGTCGCCGGCTTCTTCCGCTGGGTCGATGCGGTGATGATGCGCGTGATGGACGGCTTGATGGCGATCCCCGCCATCCTGCTCGCAATCGCCGTGGTGTCGCTGTCGGGCGCCAGCATCTGGACCGTGATGATCGCAATCACCATCCCCGAGATCCCGCGCGTGGCGCGGCTGGTGCGCTCGGTCGTGCTGACCGCGCGCGAGGAGCCCTATGTCGAGGCCGCGATCTCGCTCGGCTCCAGCCTGCCGAAGATCATGTGGCGGCATCTGATGCCGAACACGATCGCGCCGCTGATCGTGCAAGGTACTTACGTCTGCGCGTCCGCGATCCTGACCGAGGCGATCCTGTCGTTCCTCGGCGCCGGCATCTCGCCGGAAACCCCGACCTGGGGCAACATCATGGCCGAGGGCCGCGCCTATTTCCAGGTCAAGCCGTCGCTGATCTTCTGGCCGGGGCTGCTGCTCTCGATCGCCATTCTCAGCGTCAACCTGATCGGCGACGCCGCGCGCGACGCGCTCGATCCCCGCATGAAACAGCGTGAGGGCAAGTGATGGCTTCGATGCAATCGAGGCCATCATCCCGGGGCGCGCAGCGAACCCGGGATCTCGAGATTCCGGGTCTGGTGCTTGCGCACCATCCCGGAATGACAGTGCATAGTCTCTGCCGCGATACATCTCGCAATGACGCTGAAAGACCCTGACATGACCAACGTCGTCCTCGACATCAACAATCTCGTCGTCGGTCTCGGCCGCAAGACGGACGCGCACCGCATCATCGACGACCTCTCGTTGCAGGTGCGCGAGGGCGAGACGCTCTGCCTCGTCGGCGAAAGCGGCTCCGGCAAGTCGGTGACCTCTTTGACCGTGATGGGCCTGCAGCAGAAGGGCACGCTGGTGCCGTCCGGCGGCAGCGTCAAACTGGTCGGCGAGGAACTGCTCACCGCGACCGATCGGCGCCTGCGGCAATTGCGCGCGACGCGGATGGCGATGATCTTCCAGGAGCCGATGACCGCGCTCAATCCGGTGGTGCCGGTCGGCCGCCAGATCGACGAGGTGCTGCGCGCCCATACCGATCTCGACTCCCGCGCGCGGCGTCAGAAGATCCTGGCGATGATGCAGCATGTGCGGCTGCCGGATGTCGAGCGCATCTTCTCCTCCTACCCGCACCGCCTCTCGGGTGGGCAGCGCCAGCGCATCATGATCGCGATGGCGCTGGTGCTGGAACCGAAGCTGTTGATCGCGGACGAGCCGACCACCGCGCTCGACGTCACCACCCAGAAGCAGATCCTTACCCTGATCCGCGACCTGCAACGCGATCACGGCACCGCTGTCCTGTTCATCACCCACGACATGGGCGTGGTGGCCGAGATCGCCGACCGCGTCGCGGTGATGCGGCACGGCCGCCTCGTCGAAACCGGCCCGCTGCAGGACGTGCTGCGCAAGCCGACGATGGAGTACACGCGCAACCTGCTGTCCGCGGTGCCGAGCCTCGTGCCGCGCGCGCCGCGTCCGGACACCACCGAGCCCGTGGTGCTGGAAGCCAACGAGCTCAGCAAGATCTACCGGGAGCGGTCGCTATACGGCAAAGCCCGCGAAGTCGCCGCCGCCAGCAACGTCACCCTCACCCTGCGCAAGGGCCGCACGCTCGGCATCGTCGGCGAAAGTGGCTCCGGCAAGTCGACGGTGGCACGCTGCATCGTCCGCCTGATCGATCCGACCTCGGGCGGGGTGCGGCTCGCCGGCCGCGAGATCTCCGACCTGTCGCGCCGGCTGTTGCAGCCGCATCGCCAGAAGATCCAGATCATCTTCCAGGACCCCTACCGCTCGCTCAATCCGCGCGTCACCGTTGGCGAGAGCATCGCGGAAGGCCCGATCAATTACGGCATGCCGCGCAAGGATGCGCTGGCGCGGGCTCGCGAGCTGCTCGAGCTCGTCCATCTGCCGCCCGACGCCATCTCGCGCTATCCGCACCAGTTCTCCGGCGGTCAGCGCCAGCGTATCGCGATCGCGCGCGCGCTTGCACTCGATCCCGACGTGCTGGTAGCGGATGAGGCGGTGTCCGCGCTCGACGTCTCGGTGCAGGCGCAGGTTCTCAATCTGCTCGACGAAATCCAGCGGCGGCTGGGCATCGCGCTGTTGTTCATCACGCATGATTTGCGCGTCGCCGCACAAATCTGCGACGACGTCGCCGTGATGCAACATGGCCGCGTCGTGGAACAGGGACCGGCGGCCGAGGTGCTGACCAATCCGCAGCAGGCCTACACCCGCGCGCTGCTCGAGGCTGCGCCTGGGCGCGGCTGGGATTTTGCGAATTTCCGCCCTGTTTCGGAAGGCATTGTGGCAACGGCCTAAGCCTTTAGCCGTAGTCTCAGCCTCTGACTTGGTTATTGCCTTGGTCTCGGCCTTGATCGCAGGCTTTGGTCTGCCTTGGGCCTTTACGCCCATAGGGCATGCAAATCCGGAAGTGCTCGACGGCTTGCGCTTGGCGCGACGACACGCTTAACGTCGCGCGCTAGAGCATGACCCGGAAGGTGGACGCCGGCCTCCCCGAAAGATCGCGCTCAAACCAACGAAACGAGATCGTGGCGCGAACCGTTCCGATCGCATCATGATCGAAGAAACGTATCGAGACCAACTTGATGACCCGCATTGCCGTTGGCGGCTTCCTGCACGAGACCAACACCTTCGCACCGACGAAGGCAACCTATGACGACTTCGTGCACGGCGGCGGCTGGCCGTCGATGACGCATGGCACCGAGGTGCTCAAGGTCATGCGCAGGATCAATGTCGGCCTCGCCGGGTTTGTCGAGGCCGCGGAAGCCAACGGCTGGGAGCTGGTGCCGACGATTTTCGCCGCGGCGAGCCCGTCGGCGCATGTGAGCAAGGATGCGTTCGAGCGGATCGTGACGGAAATGGTCGACGGCATTGTCGCGGCCGGCCCGATCGATGCCGTCTATCTCGACCTGCATGGCGCCATGGTCACCGAGCATTATGACGACGGTGAAGGCGAAACCCTCGCCCGCGTGCGCAAGGCTATCGGCAGCGACGTGCCGCTGGTGGTGAGCCTCGATTTGCATGCGAACGTCTCGCCCAAGATGATCGAGCACGCCGATGCGCTGATCGCCTACCGCACCTATCCGCATGTCGACATGGCCGACACCGGTCGCGCCTGCGCCAAGCATCTGGCGCTGATGCTCAAGTCCGGGCAACGGTTTGCCAAGGCATTCCGGCAATTGCCGTTCCTGATCCCGATCAGCTGGCAATGCACCAACGACCAGCCCACCAAGGGCATCTATCAAAAGCTCGCCGCCCTCGAGAGCGACGCCGTGCCGACGTTGTCGTTTGCACCGGGCTTTCCGGCGGCTGATTTCAGGGATTGCGGGCCGAGCGTGTTCGCCTATGGCCGGACGCAGGCCGATGCAGATGCGGCCGCCGACAAGGTCGTCGCCCTGGTCGAGAGCCATGAGGACGATTTCGACGGCCGGATCTATGCGCCCGACGAAGGCGTGCAGCTGGCGATGCAACTGGCGAAGTCGGCGAGCAAGCCGATCATCATCGCCGACACCCAGGACAATCCCGGCGCCGGCGGCGATTCCGACACCACAGGCATGCTGCGTGCGCTGGTGCGCAACAGAGCGAGTGCCGCAACCGGCGTGATCTACGACCCGCAGGCGGCGAAGGCCGCGCATACGGCCGGCGTCGGCGCCATCGTCACGCTCGAGCTCGGCGGCAAGTCCGGCATTCCCGGCGACGCGCCGTACCGGGAGACTTTCGTGGTCGAACAGCTCTCAGACGGCAAGTTCGTGGCACCCGGCCCGTATTTCGGCGGCCGCGACATGGATATGGGCCCCTCAGCCTGCCTGCGGGTCGGCGACGTCCGCGTCGTCGTCGGCTCCTACAAGGCCCAGCTTGCCGACCAGTCGATGTACCGCTATGTCGGCATCGAGCCGACCGCGCAGAAGATCCTGGTCAACAAGAGCTCGGTGCATTTCCGCGCCGATTTCGAGCCAATCGCCGAGAAACTGCTGATCTGCGCCGCGCCCGGCGCAATGCCGGCCGATACCGCCACACTGCCGTGGAAACATTTGCGCCCCGGCATTCGTATCAAGCCTAACGGCCCCACTTTCACCCCCTCCTCCCCATCACGCACAAACGGATAGAGAGACCATGCCGACCATTGAGCGCATCGACAGTTTTGCCGACGAACTCACCGCCATCAGACGGGATCTGCATGCGCATCCCGAAATCGGCTTCGAGGAGGTCCGCACGTCAGGCATCGTCGCCGACAAGCTCACGAGCTGGGGCATCGAGGTGCATCGCGGCCTCGGCGGCACCGGCGTGGTCGGCGTGCTCAAGGGCAAGGGCAACAGCACCAAGAAGATCGGCCTGCGCGCCGACATGGACGCGCTGCCGATGGAGGAGAACACCAATCTGAAGTGGCGCTCCACCATCCCCGGCCGCTTCCACGGCTGCGGCCATGACGGCCACACCACGATGCTGCTCGGCTCGGCGCGCTATCTCGCCGAGACCCGCAATTTCGACGGCACCGTGCATTTCATCTTCCAGCCGGCCGAGGAAGGCCTCGGCGGCGCCCGCGCCATGATCAAGGACGGCTTGTTCAAGCAGTTCCCCTGCGACGAGGTCTATGGCCTGCACAACGCGCCCGACCTCAACCATGGCGAGATCGCGATCCTGCCGGGCCCGGCAATGGCCGCAGCCGACTTCTTCGACATCAGGATCCAGGGCTACGGCGCGCATGGCGCGATGCCGGAGCGCTCCAAGGACGCGGTCGTGATCGCAATGACGCTCGGACAAGCGTTGCAGTCGATCGTCAGCCGCAATGTCGATCCGCTGCAGGCTGCGGTGCTGTCGATCACGCAGATCCATTCCGGGTCGGCGTATAACGTCATTCCCGGCGAAGCCTGGATGTGCGGTACGGTGCGCTGCTTCTCCGACGAGATCCGTGAGCTGATCCGCAAGCGCATGCGCGAAATCGCCGCCGGCTTTGCGGTGGCATATGGCGCCGAAATCTCGGTCGAGATCCGCGACGGCTTCAGCGTATTGGTGAATCAGGAAGAGCAGTCCCGCGTCGTCGAGGAAGTCGCGCGCACCGTGGTCGATCCGGCCAAGGTCATCACCCGCTCGACGCCCAAGATGGGCAGCGAAGACTTCGCCGACATGATGCAGGCCATTCCCGGCGCGTATTTCTGGGTCGGCCATGACGGTTCGGTGCCCGTGCACAATCCCGGTTACGTTCTCGACGACAAGATCCTGCCGATCGGCGCAAGCATGTTCGCCCGCATCATCGAGAAACGCATGCCGGCAGGTGCGCATGCATAAGCCGAAAGGGGACGCCATCACGTCGCTGCACGATCTCTCGGCCGTCGACCTGCTCGCCGGCTACCGTGCAAAGCAGTTCTCGCCGTCCGAGGTGCTCGAGGAAATCATCTCCCAGGTCGCGACCTGGGAGCCGCACATCAAGGCACTGTATCTGTACGACCCCGAAGGCGCGCGAAAGGTCGCGAAGGCTGCGACCGAGCGTTGGCAGCAGAGCGAGCCGGTCGGCACGCTCGACGGCGTTCCCGTCACCATCAAGGACAACGTCACGACCAAGGGCCAGCCGGTGCCGCTGGGTACGGCGAGCGTCAAGCTCGTGCCCGCAGAAAAGGACGCGCCGCCCGCTGCGCGGCTGCGCGAGGCCGGCTGTGTGATCTTCTCCAAGACCACGATGCCGGATTACGGCATGCTGTCGTCGGGGCTGTCGTCTTTCCATCCCCTCACCCGCAATCCCTGGGATGTCAGCAAGAACCCGGGCGGCTCGAGCGCAGGCGCGGGTGCGGCCGGTGCTGCCGGCTACGGCCCGCTGCATCTCGGCACCGACATCGGCGGCTCGGTGCGGCTGCCGGCCTCCTGGTGCGGCCTCGTCGCCCTCAAGCCAAGCCTCGGCCGCGTGCCGATCGACCCGCCCTATGTCGGCCGCGTCGCCGGTCCGATGACCCGCACCGTGGACGATGCCGCGCTGATGATGAGCGTATTGTCGCGCCCCGATCGCCGCGACGGCATGAGCCTGCCGGCGCTCGAGGTGAACTGGAAGGCGCTGGAGAAATCGCCGCGCAAGCTGCGCATCGGGCTGATGCTCGATGCCGGATCCGGCCAGAAGGTCGAGAAGGACGTTCGCGAGGTGGTCGTCAAGGCCGCGAAGGCGTTCGAGTCCGCCGGCGCCGTTATCACCGAGATCGACGGCATCCTGACGCCTGAGATGCTCGAGGGGCTCGACGATTTCTGGCGTGCGCGGACCTGGGACGAGCTGTCGAAGCTGTCGCAGGCCGACCGCGGCAAGACCCTGCCCTACATCCTCAACTGGGCCGAGGCCGGCGCGAAGCTCTCCGGCGTCGACGTGGTGCGCGGCTTCAACCAGACGATGGGCATCCGCGCGGCCGCGGCAAAGCTGTTCTGCGAGGTCGACTATGTGATCTCGCCGGTGTCGCCGGTCGTGAACTTCCCGGCGGAGTTCGCCGCACCACTCAACGACCCCGCAAAGCCGTTCGAGCACATCTGCTTTACCGTGCCGTGGAATATGTCGGAGAACCCGGCGCTGTCGATCAACGGCGGCTACGACAAGAAGGGCTTTCCGATCGGCGTCCAGATCATCGGCCGCCGCTTCGACGACATCGGCGTGCTCGGCATGGGCAAGGCGTTCGAAGGCCTGCGCGGCCCGCAGAAGCCGTGGCCCACGCCGCCGAAGAGGTAGCGCCTCAACACAAGTCAGGATGCGCGGAACCAGACCGCGCATCCCTCTTCTTCACAAGGGATGATTGCCGGGTTAACTGAATGGAGACGCGCGCCAGCGCCGTTCATTCAAGAAAACCGAGAGGAAATCATCCCCATGGCGTATGAGACAATCAAGTACGAGGTCGCCGAGCAGATCCTGACCATCACGCTGAACCGGCCCGACAAGCTCAACGCCTTCAACGCCACGATGCAGCAGGAGCTGATCGACGCGTTCGACAAAGCCGACAAGGACGACGACGTCAGGGCCATCATCGTGACCGGCGAAGGCCGCGGCTTCTGCGCCGGCGCCGACCTCTCCTCCGGCGCCAACACTTTCGACCGCGATGCGCGGCGCGGTCCGGTCAAGCGCAATGCCGACGGCAGCGTCGACTACAGCGATCCGCAGGTGCGCGACGGCGGCGGTCAGGTGACGCTGCGCATCTTCAAGTGCCTGAAGCCTGTGATCGCCGCGGTGAACGGTCCCGCGGTCGGCATCGGCGTCACCATGCAGCTTGCGATGGATATCCGCATCGCCTCCGAAGCGGCGCGCTTCGGCTTCGTGTTCTCCCAGCGCGGCATCGTGCCGGAAGCCGCCTCCAGCTGGTTCCTGCCGCGCATCGTCGGCATCTCGCAGGCGCTGGAATGGTGCTACTCAGGCCGCGTCTTCCCGGCACAGGAAGCGCTCGCCGGCCGGCTCGTCAGCAAGGTGGTGCCGCCGCAGGATCTGCTGCCGACCGCGCGTGCGCTCGCCAAGGAATTCGCGGCCAAGACCGCGCCGGTGTCGGTGGCGCTGATCCGCCAGATGATGTGGCGCATGATGGGCGCCGACGATCCGATGGAGGCGCACAAGGTCGACAGCCGCGGCATCTATGCCCGCGGCCGCTCCGAGGACGTCAAGGAAGGCGTGGTGTCGTTCCTGGAAAAGCGTCCCGCGCAGTTCAAGAACAAGGTGTCGTCGGACATGCCCGACTATTTCCCCTGGTGGCAAGAGCGCGACTATAAGTGAGCGAACGGCGTCCCGCGGCGTCCACACCTGACGGCGTCGTCCTGCTGCATGGCATCAGCAGGACGGCGCGCTCGTTTCGCAGGATGGAGCTGGCGCTCAGGGATGCCGGTTTTACCACGCTCAATCTCGACTATGACAGCCGGCGCAAAGGGCTCGATGCGCTGGCCGAAGACATCCACCCTTCGCTCGATCGATTCGCGCAGAGCCTCGACGGCTCCGTGCATTTCGTCTGCCATTCGATGGGCGGCCTGCTGGCCCGCGTCTACCTCGCACGACATCGCCCCGCGCGGCTCGGCCGCGTCGTGATGCTGGGCACGCCGAACGGCGGCAGCGAGATCGCCGACCGCCTGAAGCACCTCGCCGCCTATCGCGCCTTCTTCGGCCCGGCCGGCCAGCAGCTCGTCACCCGCCGCGATGCCGCGACCAGCGCGCTGCTGCCGGCGATCGACTATTGTGCCGGCATTGTCGCTGGCAACCGCTCGGTCTATCCGATCACGTCGATGGGACTGCCGCGGCCGCATGACGGCCGGGTGTCGGTTGCCAACACCAGGCTCGACGGCATGGCCGATCACATCGTGATCCGCACCTCGCATCCCTGGCTCGTGCGCAACCGGGATGCGATCGTGCAGACCATCGCATTCCTCCGCGATGGGCAATTCGCAAGGATGCGCTGATCAGGCGGCCTTGATGCTGCCGATGAAGCTTTCGACCTGGCTGCGCATGCGTTCCGACTGGCGCGACAGCTCTTCCGAAGCGCCGAGCACCTCGCCGGCGGCCGCCCCGGATTCCTCCGCCGCCCCGGTGACCGCACCGATATTGGCCGAGATATCGCCGGTCCCTTTTGCAGCGTGCTGGACATTGCGCGCGATCTCCTGGGTCGCCGCGCCCTGCTGCTCGACGGCGCTGGCGATCGACGAGGCGATCTCGTTGATTTCGTCGATCGTGACGGTCATGCCGCGGATCGCGGTCACGACGTCGCCTGACGTCGCCTGGATGGCGCCGATCTGCGTCCGGATATCATCGGTCGCCTTGGCGGTCTGTTCGGCAAGCGTCTTCACCTCGGCGGCGACCACGGCAAAGCCACGGCCCGCGTCGCCGGCGCGCGCCGCCTCGATCGTGGCATTGAGCGCCAGCAAATTGGTCTGGCTCGCGATCTCGCTGATCAGCTTGACGACATCGCCGATCTTCTCCGCGGCGGCGGAGAGCCCCTGCACCGTCTCATTGGTGCGCCGCCCGTCGGCCGCCGCCCGCTGCGCGATCTGCGCCGACTGCGTCACCTGACGTCCGATCTCGCCGACCGAGCCCGATAATTCCTCGGTCGCGGCGGCCACCGTCTGCATGTTGCTGGACGCCGCCCGCGTCGCTTCGGCGACATTCACAGCCTGTTCGCTGGTCTTGCCGGCGCTCTTCGTCATCAGCGCGGCCGTCGCTTCGAGCTGTGCCGATGCCAATATCACGGCCTCGATGACCGCACCGATGTCGTCGTGGAACCGGTTGGTGAGGTCGCCGACGCGCGCGGCGCGGGCAGCGCGCTGGTTGACGGCCTCGCTATCCCTCGCAGCAAGCTCGGCCGAGCGGATCATGCTTTCCTTGAAGAATTGCACCGTCCGCGCCATCACGCCGATCTCGTCGCCGCGATCGGTGGCGCCCACCTCGAGACCGAGATGTCCCTCCGCCAGCCCGGTCATGTTCGAGACCAGCGTGTTGATCGGCATCGTGATGCTGCGCGCCATCGCCAGCACCGCAAGCGTCCCCGCGAGCAGTGCCAACAGCATGATGCCGGCGACAACACCGAGACTCACGGTCGCCTCTGCCTTCTTGTCGGCCATCAGGCGCGACAATTCAGCGGCAAGGCCGTCCTCAACCGTCTTGAGCATGTCGATCCGGACAGTCGCGGCGTCGAACCAGGACTTGCTGTCGAGCGACTTGAAGTCACCGGCGAGCCCGCCCTGCTCCACCGTCTTGCGCATGGCGTTGAAGGTATCAATGGCGCCGCCCGACATCGTGCGGGCGAACAGCTCACGTGCCTCACGCGATGCTGCCGCGCGGAACGCGCTGAAGAAGCTCTCCTGGGCGGCCGCGAGGCCCACCGCGCGGACATAGAGCTGCGGGTCGAAGCGGCCCGCCGCGATGCCGCCGGCGACGGTCGCGCGCTCCTGCCCGGCGCGCTCCTTGCCCTCGATCAAATTGGCGTAGGCGGCAATGGATTTCGAAATCTCGTCGTCGCTGCTGAGCTTCGCGATGCCAGTGATGACCGTCATCAGCCGGCCGATCGTATCGGTGAGATAGCCGACGGCCGCCGGCGGCGTGACCGCAAGCCCATCGATGTCGGCGCGGCGCTGGTCGAGCTGACCGAGACCGTCCTGGGCAGCTTGCGCGACGGCGGCGAGTTCCGCGGTTCCCGACTGCTTCAGCTCCGCGAGCGCAGACATGGCGACCGACCGCTCGGCTTCGGTGCGCTTGCGCTGCTCGCTGAGCTCGGTTCGCATCTGCGCGCCCTTGCTGCCGAGATAGGCCGACGACAGTCCGCGCTCGCGCTGCAACTCATGCACCAGCCGGCTGAGCTTTCCGACACCCTCGGCAATCGGCTGCATGCGGGCGATGTCAGAGCGAACCGACCATTTCGTCGAGATGTCGTAGATCGCCAGCGCCGCGAACGCGATCAGCGGCAGCAAGGCGGAAAAAGCAATGCGATAAAGTATCCTGGTGTTCTTCAACATGACTCAACCCCGGGTTGGATCATGCCTACATTCGATTGGTAAAAAAGCCCTGCGGCAGCGCCGCTGAAGTTTTGGGCAGGCGCTGCGCAGAACAGGTGCAAAGAGCGTAGTTCTACCGAGTGATCAGCGCCACACGCCCGATCGCCTTGCGCTCAATCAGGAGCCGCATCGCCTTCGCGTAGTCCTCCAGCGGCAACCGGTGTGAGATGTTTGGCCGCACCCGGCCCGCCTCGGCCCATTCGCTCAGCGCCTTGAACCTGACCTCGCCGAGCGCAGGGTCCTTCCGCACCGCCTCGCCGGCGCGAACGCCGAGCACGCTCGCGCCCTTGATCATCAACAGATTGGTGCGGGCAAGACCAATGCCGCCGGTGAAGCCGACGACGAGAATGCGCGCGCCCCAGTTGATGCAGCGCATCGAGTTCTCGAACACCTCGCCGCCGACGGGATCGAACACCACATCGGCGCCGCGGCCGTCGGTGAGACGCTTCACGGCGTCGCGGAACGGCTCGCGCGCGTAGAGCACGAGATGATCCGCGCCACGTTCCTTGGCAATCGCAAGCTTCTCCTCGCTCGAGGCCGCCGCGATCACCGTAGCGCCGAGCAGCTTGCCGATCTCGACCGCAGCGAGCCCGACGCCGCCGCCGGCGCCATGCACCAGCAGCACCTCGCCCGGCTTGATCTGCCCGCGGTCGATCAGCGCGTGATACGCGGTGCCGTGCGCGGCAAGGAAGGTCGCGCCTTCCGCATAGTCGAACGTCGACGGCACCGGCACGAGCTGCGACGGTGTCGCGACGGTCTCGTCGCAATAGGCGCCGAAGCGCATCTTGACGATCACCTTGTCGCCGACGGCAACACCGGCGGCTCCACTGACCTCGACGACATCGCCGGCGGCTTCCGAGCCCGGCGTGAACGGCAGCGACGGCTTGAGCTGGTACTCGCCGGCGGCCATCAGGATGTCGGGGAAGTTGATCCCGGCGGCACGGATCGCAACGCGCACCTGCCCCGGCTGCAGCGGCACCGAGGCAAAATTCTCGAGATGAAGGCGCTCGGGCGGGCCGAGCTCGCGGCAGACGACGGCTTTCGGCATCAGGCGGCTCGCGCCTTGAGACGGGCCAGCGCCTCGCGGATCAGCGGCAGCCGGTCGTTGCCGAAATACATGTCGGTCTTGTCGAGATAGATCGTGGGCGAGCCGAAGCCGCCGCGCGCCATCACCTCCTCGGTGTTGGCCTTGAGCTGGTCCTTGATCGCCTGGTCGCCGATACCGGCCAGGAATTGCGCCGGATCGATCCCGAGCTTGGTGCAGATCTCGGTCAGCACCGCATCCTGCGAGATGTCCTTGTCGTCACCCCAATAGGCCTCGAACACCGCGCGCGCGAACGGCACCATCTTCTCGTTGCCGAGAAGGATGCAGCCGCGCATCGCCTTGACGCTGTTTACCGGGAACACGGTCGGCGGCATCTTGATCGCGAGCCCAGCCGAGCGCGCCCAGTCGCCGAGATCCTTTTTCATGTAGCGCGCCTTCAGCGGCACCGGCTTCTCGCGCTGCGCGTAGACCGACGGATTGACGGTGTTGAAGATGCCGCCGACCAGGATCGGCCGCCAGGTGATCGGCGCGTCGAACTCCTTCGCGAGCGGCTGGATGTTGTGCCAGGCGAGATAGGTCCACGGGCTGGAACAGTCGAAGAAGAATTCGATCATGGCGCTTCCCTTTGTCTTTTTCACATTCATTGTCGTCATTCCGGAATGCGCCGCAAGGCGCAGAGTCCGCGACTGTGTCGCGCCACGGAATAACGCGCATCATTTCTTCTCGACCAGCTCCTTCGCACGTTGGCCGAACATGTTCTTGCGTGATTCCTCGTCGAACGGCTCCTTGACGAATTTTCCGATCGCAAGGCCCGCCTGCACCTGCGGGCGGGCGCGCAAGGTGGCGTACCAGCGCTTGATGTTCGGGTAGTCGTCGAGGGTGAAGCCCTGCGCCTTGTGGGTCATGGTCCAGGGGAAGCAGGCGATGTCGGCGATCGAATAATCGGCGCCGGCGATATAGGCGCCGGTGTTGCCGAGCTGGCGGTCGAGCACGCCATAGAGCCGCGCCGTCTCGTCGCGGTAGCGCTCGATCGCGTAGGGAATCTTCTCGGCCGCATAAAGCGCGAAATGGCCGTGCTGGCCGAGCATCGGCCCAAGGCCGCCCATTTGCCACATCACCCATTGGATGACGTTCGACCGCGCACGCAGCTCCCGCGACAGGAAACGGCCGGTCTTGTCGGCGAGATAGATCAGGATCGCACCGGTCTCGAACACCGAAAAGGGACCGCCGCCGTCGGCAGGCGCATGGTCGACAATCGCGGGGATGCGGTTGTTCGGGCTGATCGCCAGGAATTCGGGCCGGAACTGCTCGCCGGCGCGAATGTTCACCGGGATCACCTGATAGGGCAGCCCCAGCTCCTCCAGCATGATCGAGATCTTCCAGCCGTTCGGCGTCGGCGCGTAGTGCAGGTCGATCATCGGCGTCCGCTTCCCATCACAAAGACTTTTGTTGTTCTGTACCTCCACTCTAGGACATGGCACACAGGCGCTCAATCAGAACCCACCGGGAGGCACCCATGCTGTTTCCAACCACGATCGCAGGCTCCCTGCCGAAGCCGGAATGGCTCGCCGAGCCGAACATGCTGTGGGCACCCTGGAAGTCGGAAGGCGCCGAGCTCGCCCGCGCCAAGCGCGACGCCACGGTGCTTGCGGTCAAGCTGCAGGAGGATGCCGGCGTCGACATCGTCACCGAAGGCGAGCAGGCGCGCCAGCACTTCGTGCACGGTTTTCTGGAGCGGATCGAGGGCATCGATTTCGCCCACAAGGTCGAGATGGGTATCCGCAAGGACCGCTATAAGGCAATGGTGCCGCAGGTGGTCGCGCCGCTGCAGCTCAAGGGTCGCGTCCATGAAAGCGAGGCGCGTGCGGCGCGCGCCCACACCAGGAATAGGCTCAAGTTCACCCTGCCCGGCCCGATGACGATCATCGACACCATCGCCGACAAGTATTACGGCGACCGCGTGAAGATGGCGTTCGCTTTCGCGGAGCTGTTGAACCAGGAAGCCAAGGCGTTGCAGGCCGACGGCGTCGACATGATCCAGTTCGACGAGCCCGCCTTCAACGTCTACATGGACGAGGTCCGCGACTGGGGCATCAAGGCGCTGGAGCGCGCCGCAGAGGGCCTCTCCTGCGCCACCGCCGTGCATATCTGCTACGGCTACGGCATCAAGGCCAACACCGACTGGAAGCAGACGCTCGGCGGCGAGTGGCGGCAATATGAAGAGACCTTCCCGGTCATCGACAAGAGCACGATCCAGCAGGTCGCGATCGAATGCCGTAATTCGAAGGTGCCGATCGAACTGCTCGCCGCGCTCCCCGGCAAGATCGTGCAGGCCGGCGTGATCGACGTCGCCAGCGACGAGATCGAGACCGCGGAGGATGTCGTCAAGGTGATCGAGGCCGTCGCAAAGCATGTCCCGAAGGGCAACATCATCGCGACCACCAATTGCGGTATGGCCCCGATGCGGCGAGACATCGCCGAGGCCAAGCTGATCGCGCTCGGCGCCGGCGCGAAACTGGCGCGGCAGCGGCTGGCCTGACGGCAGCTTAGCACAACCGCAGGCAATGCCGGACACATTGGCTATTGCGCGCGGCCGCCGGATCAGCGTCGGCGAACGGGGCAAGCCGCTGCGCTGATCCGACAGGCGCCCGCATTTTCGCACTCGACCGGAATATTCAGAGCGGGTCCAAAAGAATCTTCGTTCACTGTGGCACAATAGTGACTGCGCGACGCATCTATTTGTGGTTGCATCTCATCATTGCAATTTCTTTTTTGAGCAACGTACGGCCTGGTAAGCACGAAAACCACGCCGGAGCTGGTAGTTATTGGGGCGACAAATGTTTTGGTCGAGAATGCCAACGTTGGCTTTATTGACTGCTTGTCTTGGGGGATGTGGCACGTATGTGCCTGAATTGCGCGAATGGCCGAACTATAGTCAGGCCGACACCCAGAATATGATTCAGGCGATCGTGCGCAGCGTACGCTGCGAATTGCGGAACGCCGTGACCAAAGTGGTAAACAACGACCTTGATGCGGCTCGGCAACGCCAAACCGGGAAAACCTACTCCAACTTCCTAGACAACTGGGGTGCGGAAGTTCTCCTTACTTTCACCATCGTCGAAAAAAGCACAACTAATCCCAATGTGCTGCTGACGCCTGCGTCTCCTGCCTCGTCGGTATTCACGCTCGCTGCCGGACTGGATCTTTCAGCGCAGGCAACGCGAATCGAGAAGATGAACCTCTTCTACACCGTACGGGAACTGTATCTTCCGAAAGGCGTGATCTGCGATGCGAGCGGAGAGCAGCGGTACGATTCCTTTCTCATTCAGAACAATCTAAAGATCGCTGACCTCTTCTACGGCCGGATGGGTTCGGCCGTACTAGGGAATGCAAGCCTTCCTCAAGCTCAAGACAAGAACGTCTTATCGCACGAAATCTCGTTCCAGGTCGTTTCTAGTGGTGGAGTTAGTCCAACCTGGACCTTGACGAGGGCGGCGATCAATCCAACTGGCACGCTTCTCGGTGGAAGCCGTGATCGTACCCACGACCTTCTGATCACGTTCGGACCGCTTGATAAGCCTAGGGGTGGAAGGTCACTGATTGCCATAGCTGAACAAGCTCACTTTAGCTCGCAAATCGCCAGCGGTGTGAGCAATGGTTTCCGGTCGAGCTTGGCAAGGTGAGTTAATTGAACGGACGTTTTCGAACTGGAGGGACCGACATGGCGAAGGGAACAAAAGGAAATAGAGCCACAGCAAAGAAAAAGACGGCAACAAAGGCCAAGGTTGCGGCGAGACCGACGTCGAAGACTGCGTCGCAAGCGAGGCTTTCCGCTGCGACACTTGAGAAAGCGGTCGCAGATGAGCGAGTACATGGCCTCGTGTTCAGCACACTCGTTGCGAGAAGTCGTCAGTTCAATGCATCGCCTGTCTGCTATCGCGTATTCGACGACGGATCCGCACAGATATGCCGCCTCATGAGCGACGGAAGCTATGGCGAGTGCGAGACTTACTACCACCGACCGGTGCCCGGACCGCAATGTGGCTAGAGATAGCTCGCGTCCGAGAGATCGTTAGCTTGCCGCGCTCGGATGCAGCACCGGGCGATAGCCGGCCTGGAAGGCACGGACGGTCGACGGCGGTGTCAGCAGCATGGCGGGAGCGGTCGCGTCGGCCCGCTCGTAGCCGGCGAACGACCAGCGCAAGGTCTTGCTACCGGCAATGAGATAACTTTCTGCTCCTGCCTGCACCATTGTCCCATCGGGCAACTGATCAATCGCCATCCGCAGCGGATGCAGCCGCTTCTTGCCGCGGTCCAGCCGCTCGGCATGCAGCACCGCATCCATCGCCTTGGCGCTGAGATCGCTCGTGCCGTTGCCCTCCTCCCAGGCGGCGCGAAACCGCTTGGCGTCGTCGCGGCGGCAGTAGAAGCAGGGCCGGTGCCCGGCTGCGAATGCGGTCGCTTCATCGAGGAAGAACAGCTCGGTCCAGCTCTGCCGGCTCATCACCTTGCGCCGCCGTCCCCTGAACTCGCAGACACAGGTGAGCCAGGCCGGGCTCGACCAGCGCTTGTTCAGCAGTGTGCGGGTCGCAGGATCGTGGATGATGCCGCGATTGCCGGTGAAGGTGCCGCGATGTTCTGACGCGACGATGTCGCCGGTGGGCGTGACGCGGTTTTGCAGGGGCATGGCAAGCCTCTAGCCACTATCGTCATTGCAAGGAGCTCGCGACAAAATTGCAAAGCAATTTTGCGCTGAAGCGACGAAGCAATCCATCGCACAGCATATGCGGAAATATGGATTGCTTCGCTGCGCTCGCAATGATGGTCAACTACGCCGCGCCGTCGCGGATCGGCGGCTGGAACGACAGCGCGGTGTCCCAGGGAAAGAAGATCCAGGTGTCCTGCGACACCTCGGTGATGTAGGTGTCGACCAGCGGGCGGCCCTTCGGCTTGGCATAGACCGTTGCGAAATGCGCGTCCGGAAGCAGTTCGCGCACCAGCCTGCCGGTCTTGCCGGTATCGACGAGGTCGTCGACGATCAGAAGCCCCTTGCCGGTGCCGCCGCCGAGCTTGGCGGTCTGCTCCGAAATGCCCTTGAGCACCTTCAGGTCGCCCTGCTTGTCGTGGTCGTAGCTGGCGACGCAAACGGTATCGATCACCCGCAGGCCGAGCTCGCGCGCCACGATCGCCGCCGGCACCAGCCCGCCGCGGGTGATCGCGATCACCGCATGGAACGGGCCGACTTCGTTGAGCCGCCAGGTCAGCGCCCGGCAATCCCGGTGGAATTGATCCCACGAGACCGGGAACGGCCTGCCGGCTCGCTCCTGTGCACTCGGTTCAGAATTTCGCTCGACCATGTCGCTTCAACCCGCCGGCTTCTTCTGCGCGGCCTGCACCTGCTTCAGCATCTCCTTCACCGCGGTCATCGCTACGGCGAGCTTCTCCGGATCGCGCGAGCGCACCACCAGATTGGTGTTCGGCTTTTGGTTCTCGTCCTGGAACGGATAGCTGCCGATGATGGTGTCGGGATTGGCTTCCGCGATCGCCCGCAGCGGGCCGCCGATGTCGCCTTCCCTTGCGTCGGCGCGGACCGAATCCGACAGCATCCGCACGCCGGATTTCAGGGTCGGCGCTACGATGTCCATCATCGCCTGCATGATGGTGGGGATGCCGGCCATCACGATGACGTTGCCGAGCTTGAAGCCCGGCGCCAGGATGGTCGCGCTCTGGATCAGCTCGGCGCCGTCGGGCACCCGGGCCATCCGCAGCCGCGCCTCGTTGAGGTCCTGCTCGCTCCAGCGCTCCCTGAACCGCGCCACCACGTCGGGATGATGGTGGATATCGACCCCGAACGCCTTCGCCACGCTGTCGGCGGTGATGTCGTCATGGGTCGGCCCGATACCGCCGGTGGTGAACACGTAATTGTATCTATGCCGCAACGCATCAAGGGCGGACACGATGTCGGCCTCGTCGTCGGCGACGACACGGACCTCCTTCAGGTCGATGCCGATATTGGTCAGGTATTCGGCGATGAAGCCGATGTTCTTGTCCTTGGTCCGGCCGGACAGGATCTCGTCGCCGATCACCAATATCCCCGCCGTGACGATCTCGCTCATGGTCTCATTTCCTTAAAACTTGATCCCCTGACATTGCCGTTCCAATGCCTTGATGTCACGGGGTTTTGCCGCCGAATTAAGCAGACCTCAGCCGGTTTTTCGGGCAGGCCTTCCGCCTCCCCCTGGCAAATGCCGCAAGCCAATGCATATCGCGCTGGCCCGCCCCTTGCTACCATCCCATCAAGTCATGCACTGTGTCACATGGCTTGGGAGGGCAGTCGGGATATATGGCAGTCGCGTTCGATGAGATGAACGGCCTCGGCGGGGATCTCCGCCCGGCCTACCAGGAGCTCTCCCGCTGGCTCAAAGAGACGCCGCCGGATGCGCTCGAATATCGACGCCAGGAAGCGGAGCTGCTGTTCCGCCGGATCGGCATCACCTTCGCGGTCTACGGGGATTCCGAGGCCCAGGAGCGGCTGATCCCCTTCGACGTCATCCCGCGCATCATGTCTGCGACCGAGTGGACGCGGCTGGAGAAGGGCCTGAAACAGCGCGTGCTCGCGCTCAACATGTTCCTCAAGGACATCTATCACGGCCGCGACATCCTGCGCGCCAACATCATCCCCGAAGACCTGATCTTCCAGAACCCGGTGTTCCGGCCGGAGATGAACGGCCAGGACGTGCCGCACGACATCTACGTCCACATCGCCGGCATCGACATCATCCGCACCGATCCGGACAACTTCATCGTGCTGGAGGACAATGCGCGCACGCCGTCCGGCGTCTCCTACATGCTGGAAAACCGCGAGATCATGATGCGGCTGTTTCCGGATCTGTTCGCGCGGCACCGCGTCGCGCCGGTCGAGCGCTATCCCGACGAGCTGTTGTCGGCGCTGCGATCGGTCGCGCCGCACAGCGCCTCCGCCGAGCCGACGGTCGCGCTGATGACACCTGGCGTCTACAACTCGGCCTATTACGAGCACTCGTTCCTGGCCGACAAGCTCGGCATCGAGCTGGTCGAGGGGCGCGACCTCATCGTCAAGAACGACGAGGTGTTCATGCGCACCACCGAGGGGCTGAAGCGGGTCGACGTCATCTACCGCCGCGTCGATGACGACTTCCTCGATCCCCTGACCTTCCGTCCGGATTCCGCGCTCGGCGTCCCCGGCCTGATGTCGGCCTACGCGGCCGGCAACATCACGCTCGCCAATGCCGTCGGTACCGGCATCGCCGATGACAAGGCGATCTATTCCTACATGCCCGACATCGTGAAGTTCTACCTCAGCGAGGAGCCGATCCTGAAGAACGTGCAGACCTGGCGCTGCCGCGAGGCGCAGGATCTGTCCTACGTGCTCGACAACCTCGCCGACCTCGTCGTCAAGGAGGTGCACGGCTCGGGCGGCTACGGCATGCTGATCGGTCCGGCCGCCACCAAGGCGACCATCGAGGCATTCCGCGACAAGCTCAAGCGCGAGCCGGAGGGCTTCATCGCCCAGCCGACGCTGGCGCTGTCGACCTGCCCGACCTGCACCGACAAGGGCCTCGCGCCGCGCCATGTCGACCTCCGCCCGTTCGTGCTGACCGGCTCGAGCCACACCACCATCGTGCCCGGCGGACTGACCCGCGTCGCGCTGAAGGAAGGCTCGCTCGTGGTCAATTCGAGCCAGGGCGGCGGCACCAAGGACACCTGGATACTGAGTGAGTAGTTGAAGCATGCTGTCGCGCACCGCCGAAAACCTGTTCTGGCTGGCCCGTTATGTCGAACGCGCCGAGTATCTCGCGCGCACGATCGACGCCACGCTACGCGTCACCGCGCTGCCCGCGGCCTATGTCGGCAAGACCAATGAGTGGGATTCCGCGCTGCTCACCGCCGGCGTAGGCGCTGCCTTCTACGACCATTACGAAGAAGCCAACGAGCGAAACGTCGTCGAGTATCTGTCCTTCGCGTCGGAAAATCCCTCCTCGATCAAGAACTGCATCGAAGCTGCGCGGCTCAATTCGCGTTCGGTGCGCACCGCGCTGACGTCGGAGATGTGGGACACCATCAACTCGGCGTGGATCGAGCTGCAGGCGGTCTGGAACAAGGGTCCCGCCAACCGCGAGGAGCTGGCCAAATTCCTGCGCTTCGTGCAGGAGACCTCGCTGCGCTTCGACGGCTCGGCCTACCGCACCATGCTGCGCAACGACGCCTACTGGTTCTCGCGGCTCGGCGTGCATCTCGAGCGCGCCGACAACACCGCCCGCATTCTCGACGTGAAGTATCACATGCTGCTGCCCGAGGAAGAGCACGTCGGCGGCCCGCTCGATTATTACCAGTGGACCTCGATCCTGCGTTCGGTGTCGGCGACGACCGCCTATCACTGGGTGTACCGGGAAACCCTGAAGCCCTGGCTGATCGCCGACCTCCTGATCCTCAACGACACGCTGCCGCGCTCGCTCGCCAGCTGCTACAGCAACCTGGTGCGCAATCTGGACCAGATCGGCGTCGCCTATGGCCGCCAGGGCGCCGCCCAGCGCCACGCCCGCGGCATCAGGAACCGGCTCGAGCACAGCCATATGGACGATATCTTTCAGCACGGCGTGCACGAATTCATCCAGGAGTTCATCGCGGACAATTCGCGGCTGGGTGAGATCGTCACCAAGCAGTATCTGATCTGACCGATACGGCCGGAAAGGTGCTCAAATTGTCGTCATGGCGGGCCTCACACCGGCCATCGATGTCTTGCTTTCGCGGCTGATTAGGAAGAAAGACGTGGATGCCCGGCACGAGGCCGGGCATGACGCTCCTGCCAAAAAAAAACCGACTGAACCCCGGTTGAGCCATGCGCCTGCGGATAGCCCACACCACCACCTATCGCTACGAGCCGGCGGCCTCGGGCGTGATCCAGATTCTGCGGATGACGCCGGGCAGCCATGACGGCCAGTATGTTGCCGACTGGCAGATCGACGTCTCGACCGATTCCCGGCTCGACATCCATGAGGACGCGTTCGGCAACGTCACCCATGTGCTGACGCATGGTTCGATCACCGACCTCACGATCCATTGCGAGGGCCTGGTCGAGACCCAGGACACCGGTGGCGTGCTGAAAGGCTCCGACGAGCGGTTTCCGCCGAGCCTCTTCTTGCGCCCCACGGCGCTGACCGACCTCAACCCGGCGATGACGAGTTTCGTGCGCGCGCTGCGCGCGGAAGCCGGCGCCGATGTGCTCGGCTTCCTGCACGCGCTGATGGTGCAGATCTACGAGCACATGACCTTCGACGAGGACCCGACCAACAGCGCCACCTCGGCCTCCGAGGCGTTCGCGCTGAAGCGCGGGGTCTGCCAGGACTATGCACACATCCTGATCGCTTGCGCGCGCGCCGGCGGCGTTCCGGCGCGGTTCGTCTCCGGCCACTTCCTGCGCTCCGACGGCATGGTCAACCAGCAGGCCGGCCACGCTTGGGCCGAGGCCTTCGTGCCAGATTTGGGCTGGGTCGGCTTCGACGCCGCCAACGGGATCTGCACCACCGACGCCCATGCCCGCGTTGCGATCGGCCTCGACTACCTCGGCGCCGCCCCGGTCCGCGGCACCCGCTATGGCGGCGGCAATGAGACGCTGACGGTCGCGGTCAAGGTCGACCAGGCCGGCCGCCCCGGGCAGTGGCAGAGCCAGACGCAGTCCTAGCGGACACGACACCGCGCCCTCACGAGCCACCCGGTCGGCGCTATGCGCCGCCGATGACAGTCGAATGGTGGGGTCAGGGAATGCGCTCAAGGTCGGATTTGAGGACAACCAGGAAACGGGCCGCTTCGCCGCCCGTCACCACCCGATGGTCGAAGGTGAGCGATAGCGGCAGCGTGCGTCTGACTGCAACCTGCCCCTGATGCGCGACCGCGCGCTCCGAAATCCGCCCGGCGCCGACGATTGCCGTCTGCGGCGGCACGATGATGAGATTGGCAAACCGGCCTCCGATCATTCCGAAGTTCGATAGCGTGATCGTCGCACCGCGCAGCTCTTCCGGGGGTATCGCGCGCGCGATTGCGTCGGCCCGCAGGCGGTCGAGCCCAGCCCGCAGGTCCGATACGCTCCGCTCCGCGACGTTGCGCAGCACGGGAACGATCAGGCCGCCGCCGGTGTCGACAGCAATGCCGAGATCGATCCGCTCGATCAGACGCCGCTCTTCCGAGCCGGAATGATACCAGGCATTGAGCGCGGGCTCTGATTTGCATGCGGCGGCAATCGCACGCACCAAACGGATTGTCACGTCCTCGCCCTGTCGCCAGTCGTTGATGTCGGCTTCATCGGTGACAGTCGCAGGGACGATTTCCGCATGCGCCGCCGTGATGCGCTGCGCCATCGCGCGGCGCAGGCCGCGCAGCGGCTCAGCTGGGCCGCCGTGAGACATCTGCTTCGCCGCCCTCTCGACATCGGCCCGCGTAATGGTACCGCCGGGCCCCGTCGCCTCGACGAGATCGAGGGCGACGCCGAGCCTGCGCGCGAGCACGCGCACCGCCGGAAACACCTGAGCTCCGTGCGCGTTGGGCGCCGCCGAAGGAGTTGCCGCCGCCGGCTTTTGCTCGTCGATGCCGAGCTCGCCCACAATCGTCCCGGTGTCCTGCCTGGCGCCTTCGGCAAACTCCACGAGCGGCGCGCCCACCTTCACGATATCGCCTTTGGCACCGAACAGGCGCGCGATACGTCCGCTCGACGGCGCCGGTATCTCAACCACCGCCTTGTCGGTCTCGACCGAAACGAGCGGCTGGTCGGTCACGACATGGTCGCCCTCGTTGACATACCAGGTGACGATCTCCGCTTCTTCAAGACCTTCACCAAGGTCCGGCAACGTGAACTGGCGCATGGGACGAGGTCCGTCGGTGTTCAGTTGTACTGGTACGCCTTTCGAGCTGCGGCCACGATGCGTCCGACCGACGGCATGTAGTGTTGCTCAAGGCGTGCCATCGGGACGACCGTGTCGTAGCCGGTGACGCGGGTCACGGGCGCGAGCAGCGAGGATAGCCCGCGCTCGGCGATCAGGGCTGCGATCTCCGCGCCAAATCCGCCGGTGTGCGCCGCCTCATGCACGATGACACAGCGTCCGGTCTTTGCGACCGAACCGAGCACGGTATCTTCATCATAGGGCTTGAGCGTGGCGAGGTCGACGACCTCGGCAGCGATGCCTTCATCGGCGAGCGCATCAGCCGCGGCCATCGTTTCCCTCAGCATCGCGCCCCAGCTGATCAGCGTGACGTCGCGACCTTCCCTCAGGATAAAGGCAGCATCCAGCGGCAACGCTTCGCCGTTGTCCTCCACCTCGCCTTTCGCCGCGCGGTACAGCCGCGTCGGCTCAAGAAACACCACCGGATCGGGATCGCGGATCGCGGCAAGGAGAAGTCCATAAGCGCGCTCCGGCGACGAGGGCATGACGACACGCAAGCCTGGAATGTGGGCGAGCATCGCCTCGGTACTTTCGGAATGATGCTCGGGCGCGCGAATGCCGGCACCATGCGGCGTGCGCAGAACCATCGGACAGGTGAGCCGTCCCTGGGTACGGTTGCGCATGCGCGATGCATGGTTCACCAGCTGATCGAGACAGGGATAAATGAATCCCATGAACTGGATTTCGCCGACGGGCTTCAGTCCCTGCGCGGCCATGCCGACGCAGAGCCCGCTGATCAGGAGTTCGGCAAGCGGCGTATCAAGGACGCGCTCCGGACCGAAGCGCTCCTGCAAGCCAACGGTGGCGCGGAAGACGCCGCCATTAACGCCGACATCTTCGCCGAGCACAACCACATCAGGATCATCCGCCATCGCGCGGCCGAGCGCCAGATTGATGGCTTCGACCAACGTGACTTCAGGCATCGTCCTCTCCTGCGAGTTCGCGACGTTGCGCCGCATAGGCCTCAGGAAGATCGGCATAGAGGTTGTCGAACATGGTTTCAGGCCGGCGCGGCGGCGTCGTCAGATAGCGCTGCACCGCCGCCTCGATGCGCTGATGGCACTCGGCGGCAAGCTGCTCCTCGTCCGCCTTGGTCCACATCTTCTGACCCACAAGATGAGACCTGAGGCGCGCGATCGGCTCCTCCTTCCAATGCGCCTGGACTTCTTCGGCCGAACGGTAGCGCAATGCATCATCTGACGTCGTGTGATCGCCGAGCCGGTAGGTGACCGCTTCGATGAAGTGAGGCCCCTTGCCGTCGCGGGCAGCGGCAATGGCCCCCTCGGCCGCGGCGCGCATCGCCACCACGTCACACCCGTCCACTTGCTCGCCGCTGAACCCGGCAGCTATCGCCTTCTGGGCCAGCGTTTCGGAAGCGGTCTGCAGCCGCAACGGCACCGATATGGCCCATTGATTGTTGGTGGCGACGAACACGACCGGCAATTTGTGCACGCCGGCAAAATTCATCGCCTCGTAGACATCGCCTTTCGAGGTCGCGCCGTCGCCAAACAGGCATACGGCGACACGCGGCTCCCTGCGCAGCTTGAAGGCATAGGCCACACCGGCGGCATGCGGCGCCTGTGATCCGACCGGAACGCAGAACGGGAAATCGTGGACAGAACCGGAGAATTGATTGCCCCGTTCATCGCCGCCCCAAAACAGCAGGATCTCCTCCAGCTTGACGCCGCGCCAGAGCAACGCGCCATTGTCGCGATAGGAAGGCAGCAAAACGTCATCTTCCCGCATCGCACTCGCGATACCGACCGACACCGCCTCCTGGCCGAGCGAAATGGCATAGGTTCCCAGCCGACCAGTGCGCTGCAATGCAACAGCCTTTCGGTCAAAGAGGCGCAACAACACCATCGACCGGTAAAGTTCGATAAGCATCTTGGCATCGGCGGCGAAGGCGGGAAGCGGCCGGCTCGTCGAACCATCCGGCGCGAGGTAGCTGCGGCGGCGTACCTCAAAGCGCGCAATGACGGGGAGCTCTTCGCTTGCTCTCTTGCTGGCCACGCTCTCGCTCCTGGAGCGGTTCTGCGTCCCACGTTCTGCTATTTGGTGTTCGAGCCGCGACGATGCAATACTGGGGCAGTTTTGCATTTGGCGCCTGCGTCGGCGGCCGGATCGCTGGGATCGATCGACGAGATCCGTGGAAACAGCACCGCGATAGCGGTATAAGAGAACATGGCAAATGGTCAGGTTGTCCTCGTAACAACTGAGCCGTTGGACGGCGGTCCGCCTGTTCGCTCGGTCTTCTTCGTGGCTGAAGGAGATGCGGCAAAGGCCACGGCAATTGTTGCGAAAATGATGGCCCCGAATGAAAGGGTCGACGCGTGGGGGCTGCTTCCCGAAGCGGCCGTCAAAGCGCTCGGATTGAAACCGGGTGATTACACCCACACCTGACTTGCGCCGGATGGAAGTGCGGCGCGCGAAGGCTTTCTGCGGCCCTTACCCCTTGCGACGAGCGTGCGACCTCGACGCAGCGCCTCCCTCAGGCCAACTTTGGGTGATCGCCGAGCCTTGCCACCGCGTTTGCGATCACAACGCGGGGAGCCCTCTTTCTCCAGCAAACGACATGGCGTAATCTCTACCGAACTGCCCTTTGAGACGGGACGGGCCGACGTCGCCGTCTGATGGAACAGGCAGTGGTCAGGCCGTCGGCAGGCATCGCAGTCTGAAAGCAGCGCCTGCCTTATGGGGCGCTCCCTCAACTTCAACATGAAGCACGTTGGCCTGCCGCGCGCGGCAGACAAGGGCAGTGCGTAACCCTTGGAGGACGACATGGCGACATTCATAGTGAGGATCGACTGGACCGACCAGGGAATTCGTAATGTCAAGGAAGCGCCCAAGCGCAGCCGAGCGGCGAAAGAACTCGCCAAGACGCTCGGTGTCGAAATCAAGGAGGTCTATCTCACCTCCGGTGAGCATGACATCCTTCTCCTCGCCGAAGCGCCTCTCGGTGACAACATCACAAAGCTCGCGCTTGCCCTCAGTTCTCAGGGAAACATACGGACCTGCACGTCACGGGCCTGGCCCGAGTCCGAGTGGACCAAGCTGATATCCGAGCTTCCGTAGCGGCTTCGGATGTCCGGTGGATTTCTGCGCGGCCTGACCGCTACCGTCGCTATTCTGACACCCGGCGATCGGCGCGAGCACTCCGCGTGAGCGCAGGGTGACGACACACGTCGCCGCCCGCGGGGGGCAGCACGCACTATTTATCCAGCCAGACGTCCTCGAAACGCAGATTGTTGTACTGGCTGTTGTCGTGCGGACGAAAGTTCTTCACGTAGGGCTGCCAGCAATTGCCGGCCGATGAGTGCAGGATGACCGGCCGTGCAGCGTCGTCGACCAGCAGGCGCTCGATGTCGAACACGATTGTTCGGCGCTTGTCCTTGTCGACCTCGCGCGACTGCGCGGCGAGCAGCCTGTCGACCTCGGCATTGCAATACTGGGTGTAGTTGCGCTCCGAGTTGCAGGAATAGTTCTCGACCAGATTGCCGTCGGGATCGTCGACGCTGACGCCGGTGACATTGAGGCCGATCGTGTAATCCTTGCGTTGCAGCCGCGAGTACCAGCGCGGCGTATCCAGGATATCGAGCTCGGCGACGATATAGATCTTCTTGAGCTGGTCGGCGAGGATCACCGCCGGGTCGCGATAGGTCGGCAAATTGCGGGTCTGGATCTTGATCGACAGCGGCCTGGCGTCGCTGTAGCCGAGCTTCTGCATGATCGCCTGCGCGTCCGCGAGATTCTTCCCGGTATCGGAGCCGTAGCCCATCAGCGTCGACAGGATCTCCGGCGGCATGCCCCACTCGCCTTCCGGCTTGGCCTGCATCGCGCCGCCGAGCCGCCCGGTGCCTTCGAACAGGATGCTGTTGAAGGCCTGGCGATCCAGCGCCAGCGACATCGCCTTGCGGATCTCCGGATTGTCGAACGGCGGATTGACGCGGTTGACCAGCAGATTGATCTGCAGATTGGTCGAGGTCATCTCGCAGATCGCATTCGGCGCCCGCGCCTTGACGTCCTTCATCAGGGGAATGCTGACGTCGGACGGAAAGGTGATGTCATAGTCGCCGGTCGCGAATGCTAGCATGCGCGTGGCGCGGCTGTCGATCGAGCGCACCGTGATCTCGTCGAGATACGGCCGATCCTTCTTGAAGTAGTCGGGGTTGCGGACCAGACGGATCGAATCCCCGCGCCTGAACTCCACGAACTTGAACGGCCCGGTGCCGATTGGCTTGGTGCGCATTACCTGCTGCGGCACGTGGCAGGGATAGACCACCGAGAAGGCGCTCGCGAGCAGCGCCAGCAGGCCGGGTTGCGGTTCGGTCAGCTCGAAGGTCGCTTCATCGTCGCCATTGACGCTGACGTCCCTGAGCTTCGAATACCAGACCTTGCGCGGATTGCGCTTGAAGTCCTGGGTTTTGGAGTCTTGGGTCTCGCTCTTGCCGATCAGCATCCGCCAGGTGCATTGCACGTCCTTGGCCGTGAACGGCTGGCCGTCATGCCATTTCACGCCGTGATGCAGCTTGAAGGTGAGCTTCGTGTTGGTGGAATCCCACGACCAGCTCTCGGCGAGGTCGGGGATCACGGTGTCGATGCTTTCGTGCACCTTGGCCGGATCGAACACCACGAGGTTGTTGAAGACCGCCGCGAACGGCATCACCGAGGCGATGGTGGATTCCTCGAGCAGCGAGGTCGAGGGCGGATTGTCGTTGTGATAGAGCCGCAGCGTGCCGCCCTTCTTCTGGGCCGATGCAGGGCTCGCAGCCATCGCCGCGATACCCAATGCCATGATGCACGTGGCCAGTTTGAAAGACATTCTCGCCTCCCGGAATTCTTGTTGTTCTTGTCGATTGCAGGCAGTCGACCACAACGCCAGGTGCCTCGCAATGACAGGGGCGCAGATCATTGCCGGTTGCGCGCAACGCAGACCGAGGTCGGGGCAAGCACGGGATTCGCAGGCGGCCAGCGGTGGAACAGGGCCTCACACGGACCGCCGCCGGCCCCCTCTTGACCGGCCATCGCATGTCCCGTCACGGGGAATTAGGGTTGGATGCGACCTCGAAATTGGCTACACGTTTGGCGCCGAGAAACTCGGACCGTTTGAGGGCTGGAAATGACCTATTGCTGCGGAATTCTGGTGCGCGACGGCCTCGTCATGATCGCTGATACCCGCACCAATGCCGGCCTCGACAACGTCTCGACCTTCCGCAAGCTGCACATCTTCGAAAAGCCCGGCGACCGCATCATGGCGATCGCCAGCGCCGGCAATCTCGCGATCAGCCAGTCCGTGCTGTCGACCCTGACCGAGGGCATGGAAGATCCGCACACCGGCGAGCTCGAGACGCTGATGAACGCGCCGACCATGTTCCAGGCGGCGCAGCGGATCGGCCGCGCCATCCGGTCGGTGCACGCCACCGAGGGCGATGCGCTGCGTTCCGAAGATATCTCCTTCGACGTCTCGTTCCTGTTCGGCGGCCAGATCAAGGGCTCGCGGATGCGCCTGTTCATGGTCTACACAGCCGGCAACTTCATCGAATGCACCACCGACACGCCCTATTTGCAGATCGGCGAGCACAAATACGGCAAGCCGGTGCTCGACCGCGCCATGCATTACGACGTCGAACTCTATGAGGCACTCAAAACGGGGCTGATCTCGATGGATTCGACGATGCGCTCCAACCTCGGCGTCGGCCTGCCGATCGACGTCCTGGTGGTGCGCACCGACGCCTGCGTGGCCGACCTCAATCACCGGATCGAGGCCGGCGAGCCCTATTTCCACGATTTGCGCTCGCGCTGGTCGGCGGCGCTGCGCGCGGCGCACCAGAACATTCCACGCCCACCCTACAAGAACGAAACCGAAGCAAAAACCAAGTAAGAGGAAACTCGGATGACCGAAGCAACCAGCAAGATCGCACTCGTCACCGGCGCCGGCACCGGTGTCGGACGCGCGGCATCGCTCGCTTTGATGGACAAGGGCTACACCGTGGTGCTCGTCGGGCGCCGCCTGGAGATGCTGGAAGAGACCAGCAAGCTCGGTCCCGCCGGCAAGAGCCTGTGCGTCACCGCCGACATGGCCAATCCGGCCGCGATCGCCGCGCTGTTCGACAAGGTGAAGGCGACCTACGGCCGGCTCGACGTTCTCTTCAACAATGCCGGCATGGGCGCGCCGCCGGTAAATTTCGAGGATCTGCCACTCGAGCAGTGGCAGGCCGTGGTCAACACCAACCTCACCGCGCCGTTCCTGTGCACCCAGCACGCCTTCCGCATCATGAAGGACCAGACGCCGCGCGGCGGCCGCATCATCAACAACGGCTCGATCTCGGCGCATGCGCCGCGGCCGTTCTCGGCCGCCTACACCTCGACCAAGCACGCCATCACCGGCCTCACCAAGGCCTCCAACCTCGACGGCCGCATGTATGACATCGCGGTCGGCCAGGTCGATATCGGCAATGCCGCGACCCCGATGACCGACCGCATGGTCAACGGCCCCGGCGTGCTGCAGCCCGACGGCACCACCAAGCACGAACCGCGCATGGATGCGAAAGCGGTCGGCGACGCCGTCGCTTACATGGCCGGCCTGCCACTCGACGCCAACGTGCTGTTCATGACGGTCATGGCGACCAAGATGCCGTTCGTGGGCCGGGGCTAACTCTCGTGCCCCGGGCGCAGCGCGGCATGCAATGACGCGCTGCTGAACCGGGGCCCGCCGGCTCGATCCGTCGTACCATGGGATGGGTCCCGGCTCTGCGGCGCACCGCTTCGCGCTGCACCGCGTCCGGGACACGAGACCGCGCGGCGGACTTGCCCCGACCATCCGGTCACAGGGGCCAGGGGCGCGCTGCCAAAATATCGAAAACAACCCCATGCAAAGTAGCCGGCAGCTATCGGCGTTCGACACGGCAACTTGACACGTCGGGCAAATCAGCGATATTTTTCCATTATTCCGAAATCGTGCAGACGCTTGGCGCGCCGCTTCTCCGCAGGATGACGGGGTGATTGCTCATCTTGCTCGGTGTCATCACCCGCGCATGCGGGTGATCCAGTATTCCAGAGACCGCAGTGCTTGAGCCGAGAGGCTGCGGCGTACTGGATCGCCCGGTCGAGGCCGGGCGATGACAGCGGTGGGCGAGGATATGGCCTCACATCCTCTCAGGATGAGGCTGTGTCTGAGGAGCAGAACTCTTCTACTCCAGCTTCTCGACATCCCGCAGCGTCGGGAACAGCTTCATCCAGAGCAGTGCGACTGCGACCGTGGCAACGCCGCCGAGCACGGCCGACGGCACGGTGCCGAGCAACGCCGCGGTGACGCCGCTCTCGAACTGACCGAGCTGGTTCGAGGCGTTGATAAACAGGAAGTTCACCGCGCCGACGCGGCCGCGCATCTCGTCGGGGGTGGCGAGCTGCACCAGCGAAAACCGGATCACGACGCTGATCGTGTCGGCGGCGCCGAGCACCGCGAGCGCCAGTGCCGACAGCCACATCCAGTGCGACAGCGCGAACACCACCGTAGCTAAGCCGAACACGATCACCGACTGGAACATGCGCATGCCGACGCGGCGGTTGATGGTGTGCCGCGCCAGCACCATGGTCATCAAGAGCGCACCGACCGCGGGCGCGGCGCGCAGGATGCCGAGGCCGAGCGGGCCGGTTTGCAGGATGTCGCGCGCATAGATCGGCAGCAGCGCGGTGACGCCGCCGAACAGCACCGCGAACAGATCGAGCGAGATGGTGCCGAGGATCGCCGGATTGCTGCGAACGAAGGTGACGCCGGCATACAGGTCATCCGAGACCTCGCCGTTCTTCGCCGCCGCCTGCTGCAGCCGGCCGATGCCGCCGGTCAGCAGCGCACCGAACAGCCAGAACACCATCATGATGCCGTAGGGCGCGCTCGGCATCAGCGCGTAGGCGAAGCCGCCGAGCGCGGGTCCGGTGATGGTCGCGACCTGGGCGGCGCCGCTCGAGATCGCGGTCGCCCGTTGCAGCGCGCCTTGCGGCGCGATCAGCGGCAACAGCGCAGCGGTCGCCGGGCTCTCGAACGCGCCGGCGATTCCGAGCACGAAGGTCGCAGCGAAGATCTGGATCTCGGAGATGGTGCCGGCGAATGTGCTTCCGGCGAGAAACAATGCGGTCAGCGCTTCCGCCACCTGGCAGGCCTGCACCACGCGCTTGCGCTCGAAGCGGTCGGCGGCGTGGCCGGCGACAAACACCAACAATGCCGTCGGCAGGAACTGGACCAGGCCGACCATGCCGAGGTCGAACGCGCTGCCGGTCAGATCATAGATCTGCCAGCCGATCGCCACCGCGCCGATCTGGCTAGAGAAGCGCGACAGGCTGCGCGACGACAAGAAGAACAGGAACGGTTTGTGGCCGAGCAGATCGCGGGCGCCGGCCGGCATGGCGGAGGACATGCGTGATGGCGTGGCTGAGGGCCTACAACTTGTCAATGGATTCGGGATGAACGCGCAACAGCATTGCGCTGCGCGAGGCCCCTGCCATAATCCGCTGATGTTCTTGGGGGCGTGATGTTACAACTGCAATCGGCGTTCGGCGTGGTGGCGTTGCTGGTGATCGCTTGGGCCTTGAGCGAGAATCGCTTGAAGGTGTCGCTGCGGCAGGCCGCGATCGGGCTTGTCGTCACGATCGTCACCGCGCTGGTGCTGATCAAGGTGCCGCTGGTGACGCAGGCCTTCGGCGCCATCAACGATGCCGTCGGCACCATCGCGGCGGCAACGCGCGCCGGCACCGCCTTCGTGTTCGGTTATGTCGGCGGCGGCCCGGCACCATTCGATCCCAAGGCGCCGGGTTCGGATTTCATCCTCGCCTTCCAGGCGCTGCCGATCGTGCTGGTCATGAGCGTGCTGACGACGCTGTTGTTCTATTGGCGCGTGCTGCCGCCGGTGGTGCGCGGCATGGCCTGGATCCTGGAGCGCACGCTTGGCGTCGGCGGCGCGGTCGGGCTTTCCACCGCCGCCAATATCTTCCTCGGCATGGTGGAGGCCCCGCTCTTCATCCGCCCCTATCTGGCGCAGCTCACCCGCAGCGAATTGTTTCTGGTGATGACCGGCGGCATGGCCGGGATCGCCGGCACCGTGCTGGTGCTCTACGCGACGCTGCTCGCACCGCTGATTCCCGATGCGGCCGCGCATTTCGTCATCGCCTCGGTGCTCGGCGCGCCGGCCGCGATCCTGATCAGCCTGATCATGATTCCCGAGACGTCGGACAAGCGCACCGGCGGATCGCTCGACGATCCCGATGTTCAGGTGTCATCGACGATGGATGCGATCGTGAAGGGCACCGCCGCCGGGCTCGAGCTGCTGATGAACATCATCGCGATGCTGCTGGTGCTGGTCGCGCTGGTCTATCTGGCGAACAAGATCATCGGCCTGCTGCCGGAGATCGGCGGCGCGAAGATCTCGCTGCAACGGCTGCTCGGCTACGTGATGGCGCCGGTGTGCTGGCTGATGGGTCTGCCGTGGCCGCAGGCGATCACGGCGGGAAGCCTGATGGGCACCAAGACCGTGCTGAACGAGCTGATCGCCTATGTCGACCTGTCGAAGCTCGGCCCCGACGCGCTCGATCCGCGCTCGCGGCTGATCATGCTCTACGCGATGTGCGGTTTTGCAAATTTCGCGAGCCTCGGCATCATGATCGGCGGCCTCGGCATCATGGCGCCCGGGCGGCGCGACGAGATCAACGCGCTCGGGCTGAAGTCGGTCGTCTCGGGCACGCTGACGACGTGCCTGATGGGGGCGATCGTGGGGATGATGACGCAGCCGTAGCCCGGATGGAGCGAGTCCACCTCGTCATGCCCGGGCTTGACCCGGGCCTCCATCGATCAACGACGACTCTTGCGAAGCTGGATGGATGGCCGGGTCAAGCCCGGCCATGACGCAGTGACACCTACGCCTTCAGCTCCACCGTCTTGAACTCGGCCGGCAGGATCACCTCCAGCAGCTCGACGTCGTCGGAGTAGTCCAGGATCATGTGCCGGATACGCGGCGGCTGTGTCCAGGCGCTGCCCTCTTTCATCAGCGTCTCTCCCTCGCCTTCCATATAGGTCTTCACCCAGCCCTTGAGCACATAGACCATCTGGAAGTCGACGTCGTGGAAGTGCAGCTTCGACACCTCGTCCGGATTGCACGGTCCCTGCAGCCGGATGACGTGCGCTTGCGCGAGGCCGTTCGAGGCGGCGGCAATGCCGAGATCGCGGTACTTGGCATAGGCGCGCAGTCCGTCGGCCTTGAAATCCTCTTCGCGGTGATGGCTGATGGCGACGCGCTGCTTCAGCCTGGCCCGAGTCGCTGCCTTGGGCGCGCTCTTCTTGGCCGCGGTGACGCGGCCCTTCGACTTGATGGTCTTGCGCGCGGACGATTTCGCTGACGATTTCACCGACGATTTCTTGGCGCCGGCGCCAAGCCCCGACCATTTCTTCTTCACCGCGGTCTTGGCTGCGGATCTCGATGCCGTCTTCTTGGCCATTGTTCGCCTCCCGTCTTTTTGTGACGGGCGAAGGCTAACACAAGTCGCGCCGCGCGAGGTGGGCAAAGGCGCACGCCGCGCCTTGCCCCTTGCCTCGCCCGCTTCAACGGATCAATGCAGCCGGAACACGCCGTCGACGGCGCGCAGTTCGGCCGGCTTGACCAGTTTGGAATGCGCCACCGTCACCGAGAACAGCGGGCCTTCGAGCTTCTCCTGCCAGAAGGCGAGGAAATCCTGCAGCGCCGGAAATTTCGGAAACAGGTCGTAGTTCTGCCAGACATAGGTTTGCAGCAACGAGGGATGGTCCGGCATCCGATAGAGGATCTGCGCCGTCGTCAGTCCATACCCCAGCAACTGCTTCCGGAAATCGTCGGAAACAACCCCACCAACTCGCGAGACCATGCCAACCTCCTGTGACGGAGCGCATTCACATGGCGGCCGACCCCCGCCGGACCACCGGCAATGGATGCGCTCACATGATAGAAATGTGACCACGCGACTAACTCATCTCAAGCCTAAATGTTTAATAGGTTGTTGAAATTTCTTGCGTTAGCAGCAGCTTACCGCATCTGCTAATAGCCCCGGCGCCCCTGCGGGGCGGCATTAAGGATGCCGAAATGATCCCGAAATGATCCTGGCAGCCGTCATTCGCGAGTGCCAATTTTTCTGCTAGAGCCACTTGCCCGCCGCCAAGGCTTGGCCTATCTCCTGCCCAACCAGTCTGGCACTCGCCGGGCTGGACTGCTAAAACTCCAAAAATCTACAGCATCCGCAAACGTTTAGGAGGACTGCATGAAATTCCGTCCGCTTCACGACCGCGTCGTGGTCAAGCGTATCGACGCCGAAGAGAAGACTGCTGGCGGCATCATCATTCCGGACAGCGCCAAGGAAAAGCCCTCGCAGGGCGAAGTCATCGCCGTCGGCCCGGGCGGCCGCGACGAAGCTGGCAAGCTGATCCCCATCGACATCAAGGTCGGCGACCGCGTCCTGTTCGGCAAGTGGTCCGGCACCGAGGTCAAGATCGACGGTGAAGACCTGCTGATCATGAAGGAAAGCGACATCATGGGCGTGCTCGACGTCCCCGCTTCCAAGAAGAAGGCGGCCTAAGCGCCTCTTCCCTCCCAGGTAAACCTCTCAAGGAAAAATTCAGATGGCAGCTAAAGAAGTCAAATTCTCCGTCGATGCGCGCGACAAGATGCTGCGCGGCGTCGACATCCTCGCCAACGCGGTGAAGGTCACCCTCGGCCCGAAGGGCCGCAACGTCGTGCTCGAGAAGTCGTTCGGCGCTCCCCGCATCACCAAGGACGGCGTCACCGTCGCCAAGGAGATCGAGCTCGAGGACAAGTTCGAGAACATGGGCGCCCAGATGGTGCGCGAAGTCGCCTCCAAGTCCGCTGACGCGGCCGGCGACGGCACCACCACGGCGACCGTGCTCGCCCAGGCGATCGTGCGTGAAGGCGCCAAGTCGGTTGCCGCCGGCATGAACCCGATGGACCTGAAGCGCGGTATCGACCTCGCGGTCGAAGCCGTCGTCGCGGACCTCCAGAAGAACTCGAAGAAGGTCACCTCGAACGAGGAGATCGCCCAGGTCGGCACCATTTCGGCCAACGGCGATGCCGAGATCGGCAAGTTCCTCGCCGACGCCATGAAGAAGGTCGGCAACGAGGGCGTGATCACGGTCGAGGAAGCCAAGTCGCTCGAGACCGAGCTCGACGTCGTCGAGGGCATGCAGTTCGACCGCGGCTACATCTCGCCCTACTTCGTCACCAACGCCGACAAGATGCGCGTTGAGATGGACGACGCCTACATCCTCATCAACGAGAAGAAGCTCTCCTCGCTGAACGAGCTGCTGCCGCTGCTCGAGGCCGTGGTGCAGACCGGCAAGCCGCTGGTGATCGTCGCTGAAGACGTCGAAGGCGAAGCCCTCGCCACCCTCGTCGTCAACCGCCTGCGTGGCGGCCTGAAGGTCGCGGCCGTCAAGGCTCCGGGCTTCGGCGATCGCCGCAAGGCCA
>NZ_CANSMR010000017.1 GCF_947648125.1 uncultured Bradyrhizobium sp.
CCATCATCACCACCATCATCATCACAGCTTCTACCGTCGCGATTACTGAGCGATGGCGACCGATCGGCGGTACCACAACGGGGCCCGCGGGCCCCGTTGTTTTGTCAACGATGATGCTGCATCTCGCTCAATCGTTGCGCGCCTTCTCCTTTGCGGCGCGGTGCAGATGGCGATATGTGCCGTCGAACACCGTGTCCGATGACGACGTCCATTCCGTTCCGGCGGCCAGTTTGGGCCGATTGTTGTAGATGCGGCGCGCCTGCAATTCGCGTTCGGCAGCCTCCTCCTCGCCCATCTGCTCGAGCTGAAAGTTCGCTTCCTCGGGAATCACGATGATCTGGGCGAACGGCTCGTTCGGCCGGAAAATGTGAGTGCGCCCTTCCGCCGGCGCCTTGAACACCGTGAAGAACATCATCGGCCACCAATTGCGCACGAGCGCCGGAACGGCGATCGGCACGGAGTCGGTGCGATCGGTGTAGAAGCGCGGATGCGGTTCGGTACGGATCGCCATGCCCTTCTCGACCTTGAGATCGAGCAATATCTGGTAGGTGTAGAACGCGTCGCCGAAATTCCGGAAGGGTGGCCACTGCACGCCGCTGTCCGGCGGCTCGCCCCAATCCGCATCGAGGCGCAACTGGCCATCCTTCGTGGTGACGTGCAGCTCGAAATCATAGGGGTAGAACAGCTCGATGCCGTATTGCGCGCCCTCCGAGAACGGCACGCAATGCCAGACCTGCTCGCGCGAACCATCGCTGCGCGGCTCACGGTTGCCGGCCCAGCCCGGAATCTCGAGTTTGGTCCGCCGCGGCGCCAGGCGCGCGTCGTTCAGCCGATATTTGACCCTGTCCATACAATCCCCCTCGTGAGCCACAGTAACTCGAACGGGCACAGAACAGCCCGGTTCCCTTCATCGTGATCACGAACAGGGCCATAGCGCGGCTTTGTGGATTGACCCCAGCACGGCCTACACATATTAGAATTATTCTAATTCTAAATTGGGTAAAGAAGGCGTCGTCGTGAAGAATTTCGCCGATTTGACCGAGCGCGAGGTACTCGCGGTCGCGATTGCCTCCGAAGAGGAGGACAGCCGGATCTATATGTCCTTCGCCGAGGACCTCACCGAGCGCTATCCTGATACCGCAAAAATCTTCGAGGAGATGGCGGAGGAAGAGCGCGGCCATCGTCACCGGCTGCTCGAAACCTATGAGCAGCGCTTCGGCCCGCACCTGCCGCCGATCCGGCGCGAGGACGTCAAAGGCTTTCTGCGCCGGCGCCCGATCTGGCTGACCAAGAACCTGCCGCTCGACACCATCCGCAAGGAAGTCGAGACCATGGAATTGGAGGCCGAGCGCTTCTATGCCCGTGCCGCCGAAAGGGCCGACGATGTCGGCGTGCGCCGGCTGCTCGGCGATCTCGCCGAGGAGGAGAAGGGCCACGAGAAGCTCGCGGTCCGCCTGACCGGCGAGATCCTCAAGCCCGACGTGCGCGCGGAGGAAGACCGCACGCGGCGGCGGATGTTCGTGCTGCAATACGTGCAGCCGGGCCTCGCCGGACTGATGGACGGCTCGGTCTCGACCTTGGCGCCGCTGTTCGCCGCCGCCTTCGCCACCCATCACAATTGGCAGACGTTTCTCGTTGGCCTCGCCGCCTCGATCGGTGCCGGCATCAGCATGGGCTTTGCGGAGGCGCTGTCCGACGACGGCTCGCTGACCGGCCGCGGCTCGCCCTGGCTGCGCGGCATCACCTGCGGATTGATGACGACACTTGGCGGTCTCGGCCACACCATTCCCTATCTGGTGCCCGACGCCTGGCCGAACGCATTCTGGATCGCGACTGCGATCGCCGGGATCGTGGTGTTCTTCGAATTGTGGGCGATCGCCTTCATCCGCTCGCGCTACATGGACACGCCGTTCCTGCAGGCGGTGTTCCAGATCGTGCTCGGCGGCGCGATCGTGCTCGCGGTCGGCATATTGATCGGCGCGGCGTAGCGCGGAATCGAGGTATCTGATGTGCCGTCTCCGCAAACATCGCGTTCTGGCCGGCGCAGCATTGACCTTGCTGGGCGCGCTCGGATGCAGCGGTCGCGCGCAGGCGACCGACGAGATCCAGGTCTACAATGCCGGCATCGCGGCGGTCGGCCAGTTCACCATCCAGCAGCATCTCAACTATGTCGGCATCGGCCAGAAGGATCCGCCGTTCCCCGGCGGCTTTCCCTCCAACCACAGCCTCAACGGCACGCCGGAGTTTGCCTATGGCATGACGGACTGGTGGGAGCTCGGGCTCTATCTGCCGTTTGCCGTGCAGGACCGGCAATTCCTGTCCGACGCATTCAAGCTGCGCACGCTGTTCGTGTCGCCGAACGCCGACAAGCGCAATTTGTTCTACGGCATCAATTTCGAGCTGAGCTACCAGATGCCGAAATTCGCGCAGACCCGCTGGGGCCTCGAGATCCGGCCGATCATCGGCATGCGCAACGCGGACTATGAATTCATCGTCAATCCGATCGTCGACGTCGGCTTCGGCAAATATGGCGAGGCGGATTTCGCTCCCGCCGCGCGTGTGGCGCGGAAGCTGAAGGATAATGTGTATGTCGGCCTCGAATACTATGGCGATTTCGGCAAGATCGGCGCCTTCAGCCCGCTCGCCGAGCAGCAGCACACATTGTTCGCGGTGACCGACTTCAAGGTGGGCGATGTCGACATCGACTTCGGCGTCGGCTACGGCCTGACGCGGGCATCCGACCGGCTCGTGGTCAAGACCATCATCGGATACGCCTTCCCGGTGCCCGGGACCAAGGAGAGCAGCGAGCGCGCCAGCGCGAGCGGCCCCATCAATCCCATGGCACACCTGTCGGCGCGCAGCACGCCATATTAGGCGCGCGTCGGGTTCGTCGACATCAGGCAGAGCCCGATAATCACGATCGCGTTAGGCGATGTGTGACGTCAAAGGTTGCGCGAGCGCAATTGCGATCAAGCCGGTCTTGCCCGTCCGCTCCATTCTGCGCATGATCGCCGCCAAAATCAGGGAGCACGCCGTGGCCAAATCGCAATACAGTTTCAAGACCGCCGTCGAACTGTCGGATGCGCTACGCAACAAGCAGGTCTCCGCCGTCGAGCTCGCCGAAGACGCGATCGGCCGCATCGAGCGCCACGACGGCAAGATCAACGCGGTCTGCGTGCGCGATTTCGAGCGCGGCCTCGCTGCGGCCCGCGCTGCCGATGCCGCGATCGCGCGCGGCGAGCACAGGCCACTGCTCGGCATTCCCATGACGGTGAAGGAATCCTTCAACGTCGCGGGATTGCCGACCACCTGGGGCTTCCCGCCTCAAAAGGATTTTGTGCCGACTGAGGACGCGCTCTCGATCCAACGGGTAAAGGACGCCGGCGGCGTGATCCTCGGCAAGACCAACGTGCCGGTCGCCCTCGCCGACTGGCAGAGTTACAACGAGATCTACGGCACCACCAACAACCCCTACGACCTCGGCCGCACGCCGGGCGGCTCCTCCGGCGGGTCGTCGGCCGCGCTCGCCGCGGGCTACGGCGCATTGTCGCTCGGCTCCGACATCGGCGGCTCGCTGCGCGTGCCGGGATTCCACTGCGGCATCTATGCACACAAGCCGACCTTCGCGCTGCTGCCGTCGCGCGGCCACACCCCGCCGCCGCTGCCGCCGCTGCCGTTCGATCGCGATCTTTCCGTGATCGGCCCGATGGCGCGCGGCGCGGCCGACCTCGCCCTCGTGCTCGACGTGATGGCCGGCCCCGATCCGCTCGAAGCCGGCAAGGCCTACCGGCTGGACCTGCCGGCGGCGCGCCACAGCGTCTTGAAGGATTTCCGCATCCTCGTGATCGACAGCGATCCGCTGCTCCCGACCGACAAGGTGATCCGGGGAAGCATCGACAAGCTCGCGAGCAACCTCGACAAGGCCGGCGCGAAAGTGTCTCGCTCGAGCCCACTCTTGCCGGACTTCGCCGCGTCCTCGCGGCTTTATATGCGGATCCTGCTGTCGTTCCTCGCGGCGACCTTCCCGCCGGAGGTCTATGCCGGCGCCTGCGCGGCGGCGGCCGCGCTGCCGGCCAGCGACACCAGCCTGCAAGCCGAGCGGCTGCGCGGCATCGCGCTCAGCCATCGCGACTGGGTGATCGCCGACGGCGGCCGCGCACGGCTGCGCGCGCAATGGCGCGAGCTGTTCAAATCGTTCGACGCCGTGATCTGCCCGATCATGCCGACGCCGGCCTATCCGCACGACCATTCGCCCGACCAGGAGCAGCGGCGGGTTCTGATCGACGGTGAGCCGCACGTCTACACCGACCAGCTCGCCTGGCCCGGCATCGCGACCCTGCCCGGCCTGCCCTCGACCGCGATCCCGACCGGCTTTGCGCCCGACGGATTGCCGGTCGGCGTGCAGATCGTCGGCCCCTGGCTCGAGGACCGTACGCCACTCAAGCTCGCCGAGCTGATCGAGCGCGAGTTCGGCGGCTTCGTGCCGCCGAAGATGTTCGATGATTGATGCGAGTCCCACCGTCATTGCGAGCGAAGCGAAGCAATCCATATAGCAACGTGCGCGGAACGATGGATTGCTTCGTCGCTCCGCTCCTCGCAATGACGAGATGAGAAGCCGGGAGGAAACCAATGAGCAACGACCTCGATGAGCTGACAAAACTCAACAAGGACTACGTCGATTCCGTTCAGAACTGCGACGTCAAGCGTTTCGACGAAATCCTGGCGCAGGACTTCTACTGCACCAATCCCGACAAGAGCCTGGTCGACCGCGCCGCCTTCCTGAAGCAGACGGCGATCCCGGTGAAGATCAAGGGGTTGAAGGCCGAGGACGTCAAGATCCGCATCCTCGGCGATTTCGCCATCATCCACGCCCAGACCAGCTACACCAACGCCGACGGCCAACCTACGCACGGCCGCTACACCGATTGCTGGGCAAGGCAGAACGGCAAATGGCTCGCGGTGTCGGCGCACGTCGCGCGGTGAGCGAGGTGTCGTCCCGGCTCGCGCTTCGCTTGGCCGGGACGACGGGGCCTCAGCTGTCGAACATGATCACGCTGCGGAGGGTCTTGCCGGCTTTCATGTTGGCAAAGCCCTCGTTGATCTCGCTGAGCTTCAGCTTGGCCGAGATCCAGTCCTCGAGATGCAGCTTGCCGCGCATGTAGAAGTCGACGAGGCGCGGCATGTCGACGCGGAAATGGTTGGAGCCCATCGACGAACCCTGGATGCGGCGCTCGCGCAAAAAGTCAAAACCGTGCAGCTCGATCTTCTGGCCGAACGGGATCATGCCGACGATGGTCGCGGTGCCGCCGGCGGCCAGCATGGCGAAGGCCTGCTCGGCAGTCTCCTTGCGGCCGAGCACCTCGAAGGAATGATGCACGCCGCCGCCGGTGAGCTCGCGCACCTGCTGCACGACGTCGCCGCGCGCGGGATCGACGATGTCGGTGGCACCTAACTTGGTCGCGAGCTGCAGCTTCGCCGGATTGGTGTCGATCGCGATGATGCGGCCGGCGCCGGCGATCTGCGCGCCGTTGATCGCGGCCATGCCGACGCCGCCGCAACCGATCACAGCCACGGTCTCGCCGGCGGTCACCTTCGCGGTATTCACCACGGCGCCATAGCCGGTGATGACGCCGCAGCCGATCAGCGCGGCGAGATCGAGCGGCATCTCCTTCTTGATCTTCACGATGGCGTTCTCGTGGACCAACATCTGCTCGGCGAACGACGACAGATTGAGGAACTGGTTGAGCTTCTCCTTCCGGCCCCAGGACAGGCGGTTGGAGGCGCCGGGCAGCATCTTCACCGTGGTGTCGGTGCACAGCACGGTGCGCCCGGTGGTGCAATTGTCGCAGGTGCCGCAGAACACCGACAGACAGGTTACGACGTGATCGCCCGGCTTCACGTAATTGACGTCGGAGCCGACCTTCTCGACCACGCCGGCCGATTCATGGCCGAGCACGGCCGGCAGCGGATGCGGATAGAGGCCTTCCATGAAGTGCAGGTCGGAATGACAGAGGCCCGCGACCGCGGTACGGATCAGGACCTCACGCGGCCCCGGATTGGGCACGCTGACGTCCTCGATCACCAGCGGCTGATTGACTTCATGCAGGACGGCGGCCTTCATCGGGATCTCCCTTGGCGTTTCTGATTGTTTGAACGGTGCGCTCGCGCGGCAGACTACGCTGCTGATAGCAATTCGCCAACCTCGGCCATGCCGACGGCGCGATCGCCGAGCAGGTGCTCGGTCATCCTGCGCTGAACGGTATTTTCCGCTAGCCGGAACGGATCGCCCGGCATCACGCGGTGATCGATCACCATCCGCGACAGCAACAGCCGGCGCGCGTCACCGCGCATCTCATGAATGCGACCGCCCTCCCATGCCAGCGCCACCGCGCTCGCGACATGATAGAGCAGGCTGGTGGCGCGCCGCGCATCGCCCTCATTGTCGATGCGGCCTGCGACTTCGCGCGCAAACCCGATCGCACGATCGCTGAGATCACGCAGCCGGTTGCGCCAGGCTTGCGGCACATTCGGGCCGTCATCGAGCCGCGCATGCAGATCGGCGGCGAGCGCGTTGTCGGCGCCATGGCGTCCGACCGCGCGCTGCAGCGCATCGATCGCGACGATGTTGCCGGTGCCCTCCCAGATCGAACCGAGATGCGCATCGCGCAGCAGCCGCGGCGTGACGAATTCCTCGATGTAGCCGATGCCGCCGCGCATCTCCATCGCGTCGCCGCAGACCTTGCGGGCGTCACGGGTGGCGCGGAATTTCAGGGTCGGCGTCAGGATGCGGAGCAGCGCCGCGGCATCCTGGCTGCCGGCCTCGGCGCGGTCGAGCGCATCGGCGGTCAGGAAGCTCATCGACAGCGCCTGCTCGGTCGGCAGCATGATCTTCATCAGCTGACGCCGCGCCAGCGGCAGATCGATGATGCGTTGGCCAAACACCACGCGGCCCCTCGCGACGGTGATCGCGTCGTGCCAGGCGCGGCGCATCAGCGCGGTCGACTTCACGCCGTTGGAGAGCCGCGACGAATTCACCATTTCGGCCATCTGCACGAAGCCGCGGTCGAGCTTGCCGACGGCATAAGCGATCGCACCGTCGAACTTGATCTCGCCCGAGGCCATCGAGCGGGTGCCGAGCTTGTCCTTCAAACGCACGATCCGGTAATGGTTCTGCGAGCCGTCGTCGAGGAAGCGCGGCATCAGGAACAGGCCGACGCCTTTAGTGCCCGGCCCTGCGCCCTCGGGGCGCGCCAGCAGCATCACCACCTTGGCGTCGGCATTCGAGCAGAACCACTTCTCGCCATAGAGCCGCCAGTGGTCGCCCTCCTGCACCGCGCGCGTGGTCAGCGTGCCGACGTCGGAGCCGCCCTCCTTCTCGGTCATGAACTGGCCGCCCTGCGTCAGTCTGCTCATGTCGGTCTGGGTCAGGCCGTCGAGATATTTCGCCTTCAGTGCCTCGCTGCCGAAATTCGCCAGCAGTTTTGCGCAGCCATCGGTGACGTTGATCGGGCAGCCCATGCCGAATTCAGTCTGGTTGAACAGGAAGGTGAAGGCGTGCTTGGCCACCACAGGATATTTGTCGGGCCAGCCCATGATGCCCTTGCGGATCGACAGTGCGTGGATGCCGAACTCGCCGAACGCGGCCTTCTCGATCTCGCGATAGGCCGGATGATATTCGATTGTTTGCACGTCGCGGCCGAACTTGTCGCGCTGGTGCAGCACCGGCGTATGCCGGTCGGCAAGCCGCGCGCATTCGTCGAGATAGCCGCCGGCCAATCCACCGAGCCGGTCGAGATGCGGCTCGATGTGGCGGAACAACGCCTCGGGCAGATGCAGTTTCAGAAGATCGGTCAGCGCCGGATCGGCCCGGTAGAAATTCATTCCCGTCGTATCGGGCGCCAACAGGCCCGGCTGGCTGGCGGACGACGTTTTCGGATCCTGTTTGTGCGGCTGCATTGAATTCCCGGCTTCGGTGCTCATTTGTTTGGGCACGACTATCCTCCTCCGGCCGAGCAAAGGAAAGCCCAATGGATATTCCAAAATACAAGATCGCCCTGATCGTCGGCGCCGGCGAAGGCCTCAGCGCCTCACTGACACGGCTATTTTCGCGCGAGGGAATTCGCGTCGCGCTGGGCGCCCGCAGCATCGAGAAACTTGGTGCGTTATGCAACGAGACCGGCGCGCGCGCCTATGCCTGCGATGCCACCAAGGCCGAAGATGTCGCGCGTTTGTTCGGCCTGGTCGAACGCGAGATCGGAACACCCGACCTCGTGGTCTATAACGCCTCTGGCCGCAGCCGCGGTCCGTTCGTTGAACTCGTCCCTTCCGAGGTCCAGCAGGCGATCGCGGTCTCGGCGTTCGGCGGTTTCCTGGTGGCACAGGAAGCAGCGAAGCGCATGCTGCCCAACAAGAAAGGCGCGATCCTGTTCACCGGCGCCTCCGCCAGCGTCAAGGGCTATGCGCAATCGGCGCCGTTCGCGATGGGCAAGTTCGCATTGCGTGGACTGGCGCAGAGCATGGCGCGCGAATTGTCACCGCAGGGCATCCATGTCGCGCATTTCGTGATCGACGGCGGCATCCGCAGCGCCGCGCGCACTGAGCCCGCCGACCGCCCGGATTCGATGCTCGATCCCGACGCGATCGCGTTGAGCTACTGGAACGTGCTGCAACAGCCGCGCAGCGCCTGGACTTGGGAGCTGGAATTGCGGCCCTGGGTTGAGAAGTTTTGAGATGACGGAGATCATGCAAGCAGCGTAACGTCGGCGACAACCATCCGCCGCATCCGTCATTGCGAGCGGAGCGAAGCAATCCATGCCACCACGAGCGGCGAAATGGATTGCTTCGGCGCTTCGCGCCTCGCTATGACGGCAACGATTGGCTTGGAGAGGAACCATGACCGCTGAAATCAAGATCGAGACTGGCACCGACGAACTGCTCTGCGTGATCCGCGACCGCGTCGCCGTCATCACGCTGAACCGCCCCGATGCCCGCAACTCGCTGTCGGACACGCTGACGCCGGCGCTGCGCACGATGATCCGGACCTGCGGCGAAAACCCCGAGGTCGGCGTGCTGCTCGTCACCGGCGCCGGCAAGGCGTTCTGCGCCGGCGGCAACGTCAAGGGCATGGGCGCCAATCGCGACCCGAAGAAGCTCGAAATGTCCTATGAGGACAAGGTCGCCGACCTGCAGGAGCGCCAGCGCCTGCTGACCGGCGCGCTGGCCTCGGTGCGCAAGCCGACCATTGCCGCGCTGCCCGGCCCGGCGGTCGGCGCGGGCCTCGCGATCGCGATGGCCTGCGACATCCGGATCGCGGCGCAATCCGCCTTCATCTCGACCGGTTATCTGCGCGTGGCGCTGAGCGGCGACTACGGCATGGCTTGGCTATTGACGCGCCTGGTCGGCACCTCGCGCGCCCGCGAATTGATGTTCACCTCCGAGAAGGTCGATGCCACGAGGTGCGAGCAGATCGGTCTCGTCAACCGCGTGGTGCCGGACGAAACGTTGCAGGACGAAGCATTCGCCCTGGCGAAGTCGATGGCCGAAGGCCCGACGCTCGCGCTGCGCTACATGAAGGACAATCTCGACGAGGCGCTGCAATTCGACTTCGCCACCGCGCGCGACCACGAGGCCGAGCGGCTGATCCGCCTGACCACAACGGCGGATCACAAGGAGGCGGTGCAGGCCTTCATCGAGAAGCGCAAGCCGGTATTTCGGGGTAATTGAGCGCGTAGCGCCCTTCAAGTCACCTCTCCCCTTGTGGGAGAGGTCGGATTGCATCGGAAGATGCAATCCGGGTGAGGGGTTCAGGTCTCTCCGTGAGGGCGAGTCTGCCGAAAGACCGCACCCCTCACCCGCACCGCATTCCGCTTCGCTGCATGCGCTGCGGCCCCTCCCACAGGGGGAGAGGCGAAGCAAGCGCGTAGCCCGGATGAAGAATCAAAAAGAAAAGGGCCCGGTTCTGGAGGGGCCAGAACCGGGCCTAGTCAGTCAAACCGCAAGCGAGGACATCGTGGCCAAGCGGGAAGTGGCGGCGAGCCGCCAGCTGGCACAGGGAATGTCTTGTGGTTCGACGTGGATCTCCTTCGCAAAGCGCACCAGCTTCCAGTCACCGGGGCTTTGGGTAAAGGCGTAATCGGACTTGCGGGCGAGCCCGATCATCGCCGCATTGGAGCGCAGCGTGTCGCCGAAGATGCGCTCGGCTCCGAAGGACGCCGCGCGGCATTCGAGATTCTTCAACAGCGCCTTGCCAATGCCGTGGCCCTGCCACCGGTCATCGATCGACAGGCCGAACTCAACGCTCGACGTATCGGCATGGAAGGCATAGCGGGCTTCGCCGACGATGGTCTCAAAACCATCGACCACCATCGTCGCGACCACCGTGAACCGGTCTGCCTCGCCGACGTGAATAAAACGCTCGAGCTCCATCTTTGGCAGCTCGCTTAGTGCACCCAGGAAGCGGTTGTAACGGGACCCGGCGGAGAGCGAGCGGATGTAATTCTGCAGCTCTTCGCGATCGCGCGGCTCGACGAAGCGCACCTTGATCTCGCTGCCGTTCCTGGCGCGCAGCACATCAGAGTGTTGCTTGAGATCGTCGAGATGCAGCGCAGTCATGACACGCTCCTCGGGGTGAAGGAATTAGCCGGCGCCCCTCGATCGAGGCTGCGCCGGCGATGGCGGCCCATTAGGCCCGCCAGAATGGCTTGTCGGTCTCGAAAACGATGTCGCTGCGGGACATGCCGATGTCGTGCAGGTCGCGCTCGGTCCACTGCGACAACTCGCGGCGGCGCTCATAGCGATCCCACCAGACATGCAGGGTATCGCTGACCTGGTTCAGCAACCCAGGCGTATGATGATTTGTCATCGATTCATGGGTGAAAATGGACATTTACGGCTCCTATCGGTAACCTGTTGACGGTAATATCGGAGCTATTCGGCCCGTTCACAAACGACACTTTGTACCGCTTCGCATGAATTAAAGTCATGCATCGGAGATTACCCTGACATGACCAGCCGCCTGCCTTCGCTGAACGGCCTCAGGGCATTCGAGGCCGCCGCGCGGCACATGAGCTTCACGGTCGCAGCGTCCGAATTGAACGTGACGCAGACCGCGATCAGCCATCAGATCCGGCGCCTCGAGGAAGAGCTCGGCGTTCGTCTGTTCGTCCGCCAGAACCGCTCGTTGAGCCTGACGCCGGAGGCCGCCGAATACCTTCCCGGCGTCCGCGCCGCCTTCAACGACCTCAGGCTCGCGACCGATCGCCTGCTGCGTCGCGACGATGGTCACGTGCTCACCGTCTCGACGCTGGCATCGCTCGCCGCCAAATGGCTGCTGCCGCGACTGTCGGCGTTCCAGGAGGCGCATTCCGGCATCGATGTCCGCATCACCACCTCGACCAGCCTGGTCGACTTCCAGCGCGACAAGGTCGACGCGGCGATCCGCTATGGCCGCGGACAATGGGCCGGCCTGCGCGCGGACTGGCTGATGGCGGACGAGCTGTTTCCGGTGTGCAGTCCCTCGCTGCTGGATGGAACCAGGCCGCTGAAATGCCCTGAAGACCTCAGGGACCATGTGCTGCTGCACACCAGCAACGCCAACAGCGACGATTGGCGGCTGTGGCTGACCGCAGCCGGACTGCCGACCGACATCTCCAAGCAGCCGGGCGTGACCTTCGACCTGCTGTTCGTAACGATCCAGGCCGCGATCGACGGCATCGGCATTGCGATGGGCCGTACCTCCTATGTGCAGGACGATATCGCCAAGGGCCGGCTCGTGGTTCCGTTCAAGATTGCATTGCCGGCCGACGCCGGCTTCTATCTGGTCACGCCGCAGGGACGCGTCGATTCTCCGAAGCTCTCTGCATTCCGCTCCTGGCTCGGCGCCGCGGCGCATACGACGCCTTGATGCGGCGCACGCAGCAGCGCAAGAGCTTCTTGTTTTGACGCGTTTTCTTTACGCGACCGGTGCCCACTTCGCTCAAAAACGCTCCGGAGAATTCCACCTACGGCTTTTTTCCGATAGCGGCGGCGCGATTTCGGGTTGGTCGCGCCGGACAGCCGTGCCAAATTGCCGCATATGGCAGTTAACTGCCTTGGCCGGCGAGACAATTTGCGCCGGCCGTTTTGTCACGGGGAGGAAAGGGCGTTATGTCGCAGTCGAGTTCATCGCAAGTCCCGCAAATCAAATCGCGTCTCGGCGCCATCCTCCGCGCGACCAGCGGCAATTTCCTCGAGCAATTCGATTTCTTCCTGTTCGGCTTTTATGCGCAGGACATCGCGAAGGCGTTCTTCCCCGCCCAGAATGAGACCGCGGCGCTGCTCAATGCATATGGCGTGTTCTGGCTTGGCGCGCTGATGCGTCCCGTGGGCGCGGTCGTGCTCGGCTCCTACATCGATCGCATCGGCCGCCGCCAGGGCCTGATCGTGACGCTCGCGCTGATGGCGCTGGGTACCGTCGTGATCGCCTTCTGCCCGTCCTATGCATCGATCGGCATTGCCGCAACGATCATCGTGCTGATTGGCCGGCTGATCCAGGGCTTCTCCGCCGGCGTCGAACTGGGCGGCGTCTCCGTTTATCTTTCCGAGATCGCAACACCCGGCAATCGGGGATTCTACACCTCGTTTCAATCCTCCAGTCAGCAGGTCGCCATCTTCGTCGCGGCCGTCATCGGCTTCGTCCTGAGAGAGGTGATTCCGGGCGACACCTTCCTCGATGCGATCGGCGGCGTCGCCAAATGGCGCATCCCGTTCTTCATTGGATGCCTCATCATTCCCGTGATTTTCATGTTGCGGCGTTCGCTTGAGGAAACACCGGCCTTCCTGGCCATGAAGAAGCATCCGACGCCAAGCGAAGTGTTTGCCTCGGCGATCGAGAACTGGCGCATCGTCATCCTGGGCATGATGATCGCGGTCCTGACCACCACGACGTTCTATTTCATCACGGTGTATGCGCCCGGCTTCGGCAAGGAGCTGCACCTTTCGGCCTCCGGGACGCTGCTGGTGACCCTGCTCGTTGCGGTGACGAATTTCATCTGGAATCCGGTCGGCGGCGCGCTGTCCGACCGGATCGGCCGCAAGCCGGTGCTGATCGCCATCGCGAGCCTGTCGTTCGTGACCGCCTACCCGGCGCTGTCGTGGCTTGCGCATGAGCCCACGCTCGGGAAGCTGCTCGCCGTGCAGATGATGTTCTCGTTCTACTTCGGCGTCTACAGCGGCACGATGCTGGGATGCCTGGTCGAGATCGTACCGGCGCATGTCCGCACCACCTGCTTCTCGATCGCGTTCGCGTTGGCGGCGGGCATATTCGGCACGTCGACTCCCTTCGTCGCGACCAAGCTGATCGCCATGACCGGCCAGGACAAGGCCTCGCCGGCCTACTGGCTGATGTTCGGCGCTGTTCTCGGCATCATCGCCGCGCTGATCGTCTATCGTGGCGGCCAGACCATCGAGCAGCGCGAGACGGTTGCTGCGTGACTCTCCGCATGCAATTGGGGCAGACTCTTTGATTTGAACATGATCTTTCGGAAAACCGCTACACACTTTTCCGGATCATGCTCATTCGCCTGCCCCAGTTGCTTTCCATGCCAACCACGATAACAAGAACGCATGGTTGATCTGACGCGCAGGTTCGACGTGCTGGTGATCGGCGGCGGCAACGCCGCCCTTTGCGCTGCGATCAGCGCACGGCGCGCCGGCGCATCCGTGCTGGTGCTGGAGGGCGCTCCGAAATTCTACCGCGGCGGCAACACCCGCCACACCCGCAACATGCGCTGCGCCCATGACGCGGCGACCGAGATCCTCACCGGTCCCTACACCGAGGAGGAGTTCTGGAAGGATTTGCTGCTGGTGACCGGCGGCCAGACCGACGAAGAACTGGCCCGCTTCATGATCCACGAGTCCAAGGACATCCTGAACTGGATCGTCGAACAGGGCGTGCGCTGGCAGCCCTCGCTCGGCGGCACGCTCAGCCTTGGCCGCACCAACTCGTTCTTCCTCGGCGGCGGCCGCGCGATGCTGAACGCGCTCTATCGCACCGCCGAGGAGCTCGGCGTCGACGTCCTCTACGATGCCGAGGTGATCGATCTCAAGATCGAGGACGGCATGTTCCTCTCAGCCGCGCTGAAGCAGCCGGTCGGCGGCAAGACCGAGGTGCGTGCCTCGACGCTGGTCGCGGCGGCCGGCGGCTTCGAGGCCAATATCGAGTGGCTGAAGCAATATTGGGGCGAGGCCGCCGACAATTTCCTGATCCGCGGCACGCCCTATAACCGCGGCGCGATCCTGAAGATGCTGCTCGCGAAGGGCGTGCAGGAAATCGGCGATCCCACCCAGTGCCACGCGGTGGCGATCGATGCCCGTGCGCCGAAATTCGACGGCGGCATCATCACCCGCCACGACTCGGTGGTGTTCGGCATCGTCGTCAACAAGCATGCCGAGCGCTTCTACGACGAAGGCGAGGACATCTGGCCGAAGCGCTATGCGATCTGGGGCCGCCTGGTCGCAGCACAGCCGGACCAGATCGCCTACATCATCTTCGACTCGACCGTCGTGACGAGCTTCATGCCGACGCTGTTCCCGCCGATCGCAGGCGCGACGATCGCCGAGCTCGCCGGCAAGCTCGAGCTCGATGCGTCAGCGTTGGAAAAGACCATCACCGACTTCAACGCCGCGGTGCAGCCCGGCACGTTCGATCACACCATCCTCGACGACTGCGCTACCCAAGGCATCACGCCGGCGAAGACGCATTGGGCGCGCAGGATCGCGACGCCGCCCTACCTTGCCTATCCGGTGCGGCCCGGCATCACCTTCACCTATCTCGGCACCCGCGTGAACAAGCAGTCGCGGATGCTGATGAAGGACGGCAAGCCGTCCGCCAACATGTTCGCGGCCGGCGAGATCATGGCCGGCAACGTGCTCGGCAAGGGCTACGCCGCCGGCATCGGCATGACCATCGGCAGCGTGTTCGGCCGCGTCGCCGGGCGGGAAGCGGCGAAGAATGCGCGGAATTGACGCGCGGAACTGAGGACAAGGCTGGCGCGATGCACGGGACGAGGATCTTGCAGGAAGCCGACCGTCTGATGACGGTGTGCAATTCCTGCCGCTATTGCGAGGGCCTGTGCGCGGTGTTTCCCGCGATGGAGATGCGCCGCGCCTTCTCCGACGGCGACCTCAACTATCTCGCCAATCTGTGCCATTCCTGCGGCGCCTGCTACACCGACTGCCAGTTCTCGCCGCCGCACGAGTTCAACGTCAATGTCCCGAAGACGCTGGCGGTGGCGCGCGCCGAATCCTACGCGGCCTACGCCTGGCCGCGGGCCTTCTCCGGCGCGTTCGCGCGCAACGGCCTCGTCATCAGCCTGATCGCAGCGCTCAGCGTCGCCGCCTTCATCTTCGGCTTCGCCGCGATCAACGACCGCGGCGTGCTCACCGGCATCCACACCGGGCCCGGCGCGTTCTACGGACTGATGCCGCACAATGCGATGGCGCTGCTGTTCGGCGCCGCTTTGCTCTACGCGATCCTCGCGCTGGTGATGGGCGTCCGGTCGTTCTGGCGCGATATCGGCGAGCCGGTCGGCATGAAAACGGATGCGAAGGCGCTGTTGCAGGCGGTCCGCGACGCCGGCGAGCTGCGCTATCTCGACGGTGGCGGCGTCGGCTGCTTCAACGAGGACGATCACCCGACCGACCGCCGCAAGCTGTATCACCACTTCACCTTCTACGGCTTCGCCCTGTGCTTCGCCGCGACCTGCGTCGGCACGCTGTACCACTATCTGCTGGCGCGCGAGGCGCCCTATGCGTGGTGGGACCTGCCGGTGGTGCTCGGCACGCTCGGCGGCATCGGCCTCGTGGTCGGCCCGATCGGGCTCCTGTCGGAGAAATGGAAACGCGACCGCGTGCTGGTCGACGAGCAGCAGATGGGTATGGACACCGCGTTCATCCTGATGCTGTTCCTGACCAGCGTCACCGGCCTTGCCTTGCTGCTCTGGCGTGAGAGCGCCGCGATGGGTCCGCTGCTGGCGCTGCATCTCGGCGTGGTGTTCGCGCTGTTCATCACCATGCCCTACGGAAAATTCGTGCACGGCATCTACCGCTTCGTCGCGCTGGTGCGCTACGCACGGGAACGGCAGATGATGGCAGAATGAATGCGGAATGTAGGGTGGGTTAGCGAAGCGTAACCCGCCATCTTCTTCGCGGCACGAAGTCGGTCGGTTACGCCTTCCGCCTTCACTCGTTGAGCTACGGCGGACGTAGTCGGCTAACCCACCCTACGGGACCTCTCGCGTGGCGCCAGCGCGGCGGATACTACAAATCCACCACCACATAGTCGCTTTCGACCGCGACCTTGATGGTCTCGGCGACATACGGCCCTTTCACCACATTGGTACCCGGCTCGACGCTGACGGGATAGGCGCGCACGCGGAAGCGGCGCGGGTCGCAATAGGACTGGCCGGTGCGGATATCGAACTCCCAGCCGTGCCAGGGGCAGCGCAGGATCTCGCCGAGCTTGGTGTATTCGATCTCGCCGGGGTCTGACGACGAGGCAAGCCCGATCAGCGGCCCCTCGCACAGCGCCGCGCCCTGATGCGGACAGCGATTCAACAGGCCGAAGAACTCGCCCTTGACGTTGAAGACGGCAATCGGCCGTCCGTCGATCTCGAGGAATTTTCGCGAACCCGGCGGCAGTTCGTCCACCGGGGCAATTACATGACGCGCCATCAGTTGTTCTCACGCATGATCTGATTCGAAAAACCGGTTCCCACTTTTTCGGATCATGCGATACCGTACAGCTGCTTCGCATTGTCGAGATAAAACGCCTGGCGGTTGGCGTCGCTGACGCCGGCCGGCAGCACGCGCGACGGCTCGTCGTAATCCCAGTGCGGGTAGTCGGTCGCAAACAGCAGCTTGTCCCAGCCGATCCATTCGATGGTCTGGAACAGATGGTCGCGGCTCTCCGGATCCTCCATCGGCTGCGTCGTCCACCAGATGTGATCGCGGATATATTCCGACGGCTTGCGCTTCAGATGCGGCACCTCGGCATGCAGCCGCGCAAACACCTTGTCGAGCCGCCACGCCAGCGACGGCGCCCAGCCGAACCCAGCCTCGACCATCACCATCTTCAGTTTCGGGAAGCGTTCGAACACGCCCTCGAGCACGAGGCTCGCCAGCGCGGTCTGCTGGCACTGCGAATGGCCGACCATCTCCTCGATGTAGTAGCTCGGCCATCCCGAGGCCGTGATCGGGTTGCCGCCGAAGCCGAAGGCGTGCACGCCGATCGGAAGGCCGGCCTCCTGCGCCGCCTCATAGATCGGCCAGTAACGGCGCTGGCCGAGCGGCTCGACATTGCGGCTCAGCAGCAGCACCTGGACGAAATTCCTGTCACCTGCGCGCCTGCGGATTTCGGCGGCAGCCGACACGCCGTCCTCGTTGGCGACGACGACCGAGCCCTTCAGGCGCGAGTCCTTGCTGGTCCATTTCTCGATCTGCCAGTCGTTGATCGCCGAGCAGATCGCGGCCGCGAGATCCTGGTTGCGGATGCCCTGCCCGGTGTTGAGCGGGTTGAGCACGCCGAGCGCGACATTGTTGGGGTCGAGCAGCTGCTTCTGCATGAAGGACAGCGACGAGCCCTGCGGTCCGCCTTCCGGCGGATAGGCATCGCGGCGCGAAGCATTCGGCTGCGCCTTCGGGTATGGCGGTCCTCCCATCATGCCCTGATAAGGATGGACGCCGAATGTTTCGAGATGGGCGTGCCAGCGCTTGGCGAGGAACGGATTAAGTTCGTCGTTGGTCGCGCGCGCCGGATGGATGTCGCAATCGGCGATCGCGGTTTTGATGTTGCCGGACGACGCGGTCTGCGGATGCTCGCGAATCTGAATGTTCATGGCGTCGTCTCCTTCACATTCTGCTTCAGCCGGCCGTAGGTTGCGAGCGGATTGTCGATCATGATCTTGCGGACCAGATCCTGCGACAGCCCCTTCGGCAGCACCTCGTCACCGTCGAACTGCCAATGCGGGTAGTCGGTCGAGAATAGGATCAATTCGTCCGACTGCATATGGTCGAACAGCCGGTTCAGCGTATCCCCTTCCGGCGGTGCGTCGACCGGCTGCAGCGAGAAACGGATGTTGCTGCGCACAATCTCCAGCGGCGCGCGGTCGACCCACGGCGTCTCCATGCGCACGCCGCGCCAGAACTTGTGCAGCCGCCACAGGAACGGCGGCAGCCAGGTGAAGCCCGACTCCAGCATCACCATTTTCAGGTTCGGATGGCGCGCGAACACGCCCTCGACGATCAGGCTGGTGAGCTGGGTCTGGAACGCCTGCGCCTGCGCGACGTAGTCCTCGATGTGATAGGAACCCCAGCCGACCGAGGTCGGCGGATTGTGATAGGCGCTCCCGGCATGGATGCCGATCGGCAGGCCGAGCCGTTCGGCCGCGGCGTAGATCGGCCAATAGTGACGCTTGCCGAGCGGCATGTCGCCCATCACGAGCATCAGCACCTGCACGAAGCGCTTGTCCTGCGCACAGCGCTCGATTTCGGCGACCGCCTTCTCGATGCTCTGCACGGGGATCACGATCGAACCGCGCAGGCGATCGTCCTTGTCGAGCCATTCCTTGACCAGCCAGTCGTTCAGCGCGCGGGAGAAGGCATCGGCCATGTCCTCGGAGAACACCATCTGCACGCCATAGAGCGGATTGCAGATGCCGGTGGCGGTGCCGAACCGGTCGAGCGCCTGGCGCTGCATGTCGGCAAGGCTCGAACCCGGCTTGCCCTGTGCAGGACGCCAGTCCGGCCGCGAGGAGATCGGCGAATTGGCCGGATAGGATTGCGAGATCAGGTCGGTCATGCCGCGGGTCGTCACCTGGTCGCGCCAGTAGTCGTTCATGTACGGCAGCAGGCTGGTGAGATGAGGCACGGCGGGATGCAGATCGCAATCCACGCCACCCGCGATCGGCGACGTCATGGTGTTTCCTCCGCGCACGCTCTCGCAACAACTGTCGGGGCGTCGCTTGGCTGTTCTGCGGCATTCAAGCAGGCCGTGCCACGATCCGCAACTCGGCAGAGACCGGTGTGGTGTGCTAGGAAGGCAGAACGCCCCACGGGATTTTCATGGCAAGCAACGAGAACGAGCGCCGATGAACGCACTCATACCCATCGCCGAGCAGGTCGCCGCGAAACTGATCGCGAACAAGCAGACGATTGCGGTCGCGGAATCCTCCACCGGCGGACTGATCTCGGCATCGCTGCTCGCCGTGCCCGGCGCATCGGCCTATTTCCTCGGCGGCGGCGTGATCTACACCCGCGATGCGCGGCGCGCGCTGATGGACATTCCCGACGACGCCATGCGCGGTCTCCGCTCATCGTCAGAGCCTTATGCCCAGTTGCTGGCACGCCAGATCCGCGAGCGCCTCTCGACCGATTGGGGATTGTCGGAGACCGGTGCCGCCGGCCCGACCGGCAACCGCTACGGCGATGCCGCCGGCCATAGCTGCATGGCGGTCGCAGGTCCCCAGCAACAGGTGATCACGCTGGAGACCGCCAGCGGCGACCGGCAGGCCAACATGCAGGCGTTCGCGAAGGCGGCGCTGGAACTGTTGTTGACGAATCTATAGCTACTGTCGTCCCGGGCAAGCGAAGCGCGACCCGGGACCCATAACCACAAATGCTGGTTGTTGAAGGCGCTGGGGCCGCAGCGTCGATCCGAACAACCGGTTGTGGTTATGGGTCCCTGCTTTCGCAGGGACGACGTGGGGAAAGAACCCGCTCTGGGTTAAGAGGCCGTAGCCCGGATGGAGCGAAGCGTAATCCGGGGCACCGCGCGACCCGGATTTCGCTGCGCTCCATCGCCCCGTCATCCTGAGGTGCGAGCGGAGCGAGCCTCGAAGGATGCACGGGCATCAGCCGGGCCGTGGATCCTTCGAGACGCCTGCTACGCAGGCTCCTCAGGATGACGGGTCAATTATCTCGCGCGCTAGCTCACTTCTCGCGGAACGAGCGCATGAACTGGTCGCTCAGCGGCTTCATCAGGTACGACAGCATGGTGCGGTCGCCGGTCTGGACGAAGGCTTCGACCGGCATGCCGGGGATGATTTTCACCTCGCTGCCGAGGCGCGCGACCTCTTCCGGCGGCATCGAGACGCGGATCGTGTAGTAGCTCTGCCCGGTGCGCTGGTCGGTGTTGACGTCGGCGGAGACGCGGGTGACCACGCCGTTCAGCTCCGGCGTGGTGCGCTGGTTGAAGGCGGAGAGCCGCAGCACGGTCTTCTGTCCGACCTGGAGCTTGTCGATGTCCTGCGGATTGACCTTGGCCTCGACCGACAAATCATCGGCCCTCGGCACGATCATCATGATGGCATCGCCCGCGGTGACGACTCCGCCGACCGTGTGGACGGTGGATTGCAGCACCACGCCGTCCTGCGGGGCGCGGATATCGATACGGCGGAGCTGGTCTTCGGCGGTCACCTTGCGCTCGACGAACTCGCCGATCTTGTCGTTGGCCTCGCGCAGATCCTTCGAGACCTCCGAGAGCATGTCCTTGTCGACCTGGATGATCTGCAGCTCGGTCTCGGTGATCTTGCCCTTGGCCTGGGCGCGCGAGGCAATGTACTGCGCGCGCTCGCCGGAGAGCCGCGCCGCGTCGCGCTCCAGCGTGGTGAGACGCGTGAGCTGCACCAGATGCTGCTCATAGAGCTGGCGGACACCGACCAGCTCCTGCTGCACCAGCGCGATCTCCTTGTCCTTGGAGGTTTCCTGCGCCTGCAGGCCGGCGATTTCCTCGTTGAGCTGGGTGACGCGTTCGCGCAGCTGCGCCTTCTGGCCGGCGCGGCCGTTGACGCGGACCTCGAACAGCTTGGTTTCGCTTGCCATGATGTCGCGGACGTCGGGATCCCTCGCCTGCTCGGTGAGCTGCGGCGGAAACGCGATCTTGTCGAGGCCCTGCTGTTCGGCCTGGAGCCGGGCCGCACGCGCATAGAGACCGTTCAGCGTCTTGACCACGATCGCAAGGCTCGCCTTCACGACGGTCTCGTCGAGACGCACGACAACGTCGCCCGCCTTGACCGTGTCGCCGTCGCGCGCCAGGATTTCGCCGACGACGCCGCCGGTCGGATGCTGCACCTTCTTGACGTTGGTATCGACCACCACCGAGCCCGGCGCGATCAGCGCGCCCGAGATCGGCACCGTCGCAGCCCAGCCGCCGACGCCGCCGCCCAGGACCAGGACAACGGCGAGACCGACCACGAGATGCTTCCTGATCGAAGCATGTGCGTTGCGCGGCTGATCGGTCATGCGGCCGCTCATGACTTGGTCGCCCCCGCATCGGCGACGATCTTGATCGGCGTGGGCGCTGGCGGCGCGACGCGCTGCAGCACCTGCGCCAGCACGGTCTCCTTCGGCCCGAAGGTCTGCATGCGGCCGTCCTTGAGCACGAGCAGCTGGTCAACGCCCTCGATGCCGATCGGCCGATGTGCGACCACGATGACGACGGCGCCGCGCTCGCGGGCGCCACGCACCGCGCGGGTCAGCGCCTCGTCGCCTTCGCTGTCGAGATTGGAGTTCGGCTCGTCCAGCACGATCAGGAACGGATTGCCGTAGAGCGCACGCGCCAGCGCCACGCGCTGTGCCTGGCCGGCGGAGAGCGCAGTGCCCTGCTCGCCGACCTGGGTGTCGTAGCCCTCGCGCATCTTGATGATCATCTCATGCACGCCGGCCTCCTTGGCCGCCGCGATGATGCCGTCGGACTTGGCGTCGGGATCGAAGCGGCAGATGTTCTGCGCGACCGTACCGGCGAACAGTTCGACGTCCTGCGGCAAATAGCCGACATGGCGGCCGAGTTGGTCCGACGACCACTGATCGAGCGCGGCACCGTCGAGCCGTACCTTGCCGCGCACCGGCACCCAGACGCCGACCAGCGCCCGGATCAGCGACGACTTGCCGGACCCGCTCGGGCCGATCACGCCGACGCCGCTGCCGGCTTCGACGGCGAAGGTGACGTCTTGCACGATCGGGCGCTGGTCACCCGGCGCAACCATGGTCACCGCCTCGACCGAGAGCTTCTTCTGCGGCGCCTGCAGCAGCGTCTGCTCCGGCCGCGCCGGAATCTGCTGCAGCAGGCGGTTGAGGCGCTGCCAGCTCTGCCGCGCGGCGACGAAGCTCTTCCAATGCGCGATCGCGAGATCGACCGGCGCCAGCGCCCGCGCGCTCAGGATCGAGCCGGCGATGATGATGCCACCGGTGGCCTCCTGGTGGATCACGAGATAGGCACCAACCGCGAGCACGGCGGACTGCAGCATCATGCGCAGCACCTTGGCGACCGCACCGAGCCCGCCGCTCACGTCGCTCGCGCGCTGGTTGCCGGACAGATACTCCTCGTTGGCTTCGTTCCAGCGCTTGTTCATCCGCCCGGCCATGCCCATCGCCACGAGCACTTCGGCGTTGCGGCGGCTGGAGGCGGCGAGATCGTTGCGCCGCGCCGCGAGCGACATCGCTTCCCTGGCCGGCGTGCGCGACATGTATTCGGTGATCAGCGTCAGCGTCACCAGGATGATGGCGCCGACCAGCGCCGTGACGCCGAGCAGCCAATGGAACGCAAAGCAGATCAACATGTAGAACGGCAGCCAGGGCAGGTCGAAGAACGCGCCGGGACCCATGCTGCCGAGGAAGGAACGCACATTGTCGAGGTCGCGCAGCGGCTGCAGGCCCTCGCTGCGATTGCCGGCCATCAGCGGCAGCCGCACGATGGTGTCGAACACCCGCGCATTGAGCGCTTCGTCGAGCGAGGTGCCGACGCGGCCGAGGATCCGTCCGCGCAGCAGATCGAGCACACCCTGGGCCATGTAGAGGGCCGCGGCGATGACGACGAGGCCGACCAGAGTCGGAACGCTGCGGCTCGGCAGCACCCGGTCGTAAACTTGCAGCATGAACATCGAACCTGTCAGGTACAGCAGGTTGATCATGCAGCTGATGAGGCCGACGCCGATGAAGGCACTGCGGCATGCGCGCAGCGCCTCAGCCAGTTCGGAACGCCGGACAGCGGGCGCGACTGCCATAAAAACCGATCTCTGCAAATCAAAAGAGTTACGTGATCACCACGTTGTATAGACGTTTGCGACCACCGTCCATTTCAAGTCGCGCCAACCAAAGCATGGTTCGCGGCCTATTTTTGTGACTGCACAGACAGTTGACGGAATAATTTGCGTTAACCAGCCTCGGAACCCGGACCCGCAGCGGGTGCGCTTCTCGGAAAGGGCACGAGAATGACCGACATCGAGACCCGGCCGATCTCGCCATCCACATCGAGCAATACCCCGCTGCCGACGCCAAGCCCGGCCTCCGGGCGCCAGCGGGCCTCGGCGCGAATGCCGATCCACGCGCCCCGTGGCGGCCTGAACAGTTGCACCGCGAGGTTCGGATTGGGGTCGGCCACCACGTTCTGCACCGGTCGTGCGATGCCGTGGGTCCAATCGGCCGGACCGAGCACGCGCGCCAGCGGGCCGGCATCCGCGATCACGCTATGGTGCATACGAAACCAGGCGACGTCGCCGCCGGCACGGGCTTCCATCGCGTCCATGAACCAGCTGCGGCCATGGACCGCGTGCGGGCTGTGCAACGGAAAACGCGTGGGATCCACCGGGTCGGCTGCGCTGCCGTGAAAGCCGGGGATATCGACCGCACGTTCGCGCGACAGCGTCACGCGCACCGTCGCACAGGGCTGCTCCTCGCCGGCCGGCCAGAGCGTGTTGTCGACGACGCTGACCCGGCCGCCCTCGGTCACGACGGTCACTTGCGTGCGCAATTCCGCCATCGGCGTCGGCCGCAGGAACCAGGCTGACGCCGATATCGCGGCGCCCCAGTTGCGCGAACCTGCCATCGCCTCGACCTCGGCGGTCAAGAGACTTGCGACCGCTCCGCCCTGGAGGCCTGCGAACGGCCCCGCCGCCAGCGCGGCGGGCCTCCAGTGATGCGGCGTGGCGAGCGGTTCGAAGATGGCCAAGGCGGATGAGATCCCATCAGATGAGCAGGATTGAGCGTAGGAGCAATCTGATCCAAGAATAGCGGCCATGACAAAAGGCCATTCATCACTTCAGGTGAACAGGATTCACCCATTGGACGCCCCGGATCCGCGGGCCATCCCGCCGCTGCCGGCGCTGCTCGCCTTCGAGCGCGCGGCAACCCAGTTTAGCTTCCGCCGCGCCGCGCGCGACCTGTCGCTGAGCCCGTCCGCAATCAGCCACCAGATCCGCGGACTGGAGCAGCAGTTCGGCACCAAGCTGTTCGTCCGCGGCGCGCGCTCGGTGCGGCTGACCGCGGCCGGCGAACGCTACCTTGCAAAGGTGTCGGTCGCGCTGGCGACGCTGCAGGAAGCAAGCCGCGACATGCTGCGGCGACGCGGCGAGGCCAGCGGCGAGCTGTGGATCAGCTCACTGCCGTTCTTCACCAGCGCCGTGCTGCTGCCGGCGCTGCCGGAGTTCAAGCGGCGCCATCCGCAGCTGACGTTGCGGATCGAGGCCACGCACCAATATGCCGACTTCAACGGCTCGCGCGTCGATGTCGCGGTCCGCTACGGGCGGGAACATGCCGCCGGGCTGAAGGTCGAGCCGCTGGTCCGGGTCAGCGGACAGCCGGTCTGCACGCCGGCGCTGGTCAAGGCGGGACTGCAGCGGCCGGAGGACCTGTCGCGCGAGGTTCTGATCCATGTCACGACTCAACCGCGGGCCTGGCCGGCCTGGCTGCAGCAGGCCGGACTGCCGCAACTCGCCCCGCGCGGGCATCTGTGGCTCGACAGCGTGCCGGCGATGCTGGAGGCCGCCGAGCACGGGCTCGGCGTTGCGATCGCGATCGCGCCGCTGATCAAGGCGCGGCCCGGCTTCGGCAAGAGGCTGGTGGCGCCGTTTGCGTTCGAGGCCGAGCCCAGCGAGACGATCTACCTGATCTCGCGCACCGAGCAGGCGCGGGACCGGCGGATCGCGGCGGTGCGGCGCTGGATCGCCGACGCAGTCGCGCGGGCGAGCTAAGCCTGCTGAGCTTGGTTGAGCTGGAACGGCGTCGAAAGTTCACCTCTCCCTTGGGAGAGGTCGATTTGCGCAGCAAATCGGGTGAGGGGTTACGGTCTATCGAGAGAGCAAGAGCCCTCACCCGGATTGCACTGGACGATGCTTCGCATCGCCAGGCGCAATCCGACCTCTCCCCGATGGGGAGAGGTGAACCGAAACCTTGGCAAGCTCATTCAACCTCATCCTGCCTTTAGACCGCGGCGGCCGCCGGCTCAGCGAGGACGCAGCGTGCCAGATGGCCGGGTGCGACCTGCACGCTCGGCGGCAGGCTCACACTGCAACGCGGTTCGGCGAACTTGCAGCGCGGTGCAAAGGAGCAGCTGGCCGGTGCCTGGTCGAGCGAGGGCGGCGTGCCCGGGATGGTCTCGAGCCGCTGGCCGCGCATCGCGCCGTGAATGGTCGAGGCCAGCAAGCCCTTCGCGTAGGGATGGACCGGCGTGCGCACGATATCGCGCAAGGCGCCCTGCTCCACGATCTGGCCGGCATACATCACCGCGACCCGGTCGCAGATCTCGATGGCAACGCCGATGTCGTGGGTGACGAAGATGACGGACATCCCGAATTCGCGCTGCAACTCGCGCAGCAGCAGCAGGATCTGGATCTGCACGGTGGCGTCGAGCGCGGTAGTCGGCTCGTCCGCGAGCAGGATCTTCGGCTTGCAGGCCAGCGCCAGCGCGATCATCGCACGCTGGCGCATGCCGCCCGACATCTCATGCGGATAGGAGTCCAGCCTTCGTTTCGCGGAGGGGATCCGCACCACTTCGAGCATCTCGAGCGCGCGCGCCGTGGCGTCGCGCTCGCTCTTGCCCTCGTGACGCATCACCGTCTCCGCGATCTGACGGCCGATGGTGTAGACCGGATCGAGCGCCAGCGCCGGCTCCTGGAAGATCATCGAGACGGTCTGCCCGCGGAATGCGGACAGCGTCTCGTCATCCATCGCCAGCACATCGCGGCCGAGCACCTTGACGCTACCGGAGATCTGCGTGCGCTTCTTCGGCAACAGCCGCATCAGCGCGCGCAGCGTCACGCTCTTGCCCGAGCCGGACTCGCCGAGCAGCCCCAACACCTCGCCCTCGCCGAGCTGTAGGCTGAGATCGTTCACGGCATGGACCGTGCGATCGCCGGTGAAGCGGATGTTGAGGTTGTTGATCTCGACGAGATTGGTCATGCGAGCTTGGGTACCCTGGCGTGGAAGTCGGTCGCGCGCTGGAAGGCAGCACCAATCCGGAGCAACACCGCTTCCTCGAAGGAGCGGCCGATCAGCTGCATGCCGACCGGCAGACCCGCCTTGGTGAAGCCCGATGGAATCGAGAGAGACGGCAGGCCGAGATAGTTGACCGGGCGGGTGAACCGCGTCAGCCGCTGGATCACCGCTTCCGCGCCCGGACCGTTGCCGACGTCGCTCTCGGCGATCGTCGGCGCCGGTACCGGGGCCGACGGCGCGATCACCGCATCGATCCCGTTGACCGCCGCGTTGTGCGCGGCGAGCGCGGGCCCGCGCCAGCGCATTGCTTCGAGATAGGTCACCGCGGGAATGGTGAGGCCATTCTGCAGCCGCATCAGGACTTGTGCGCCATAATCCTGCGGCCGTTCGATCATCCAGCGTTTGTGGTAAGCTGCGGCTTCGGCCGCGAGCACCAGTTGCGACGCGGCGCTGAGCTGGCGCTGATCGGGCAGCTCGACCTTGACGATCTCGGCGCCTTCCTTCTTCAGGGTGGCCACGGTCTCATCGAGGATGCGCGCGACCTCAGGATCGAGGTCGTCGACGTAGAATGCCGTCGGGACGCCGATCTTGAGACCCTTCAGCGATTGTCTGGTCGCAGCCAGATAGTCGGGCACCGGTTGCGTCGACGCCGTCAGATCCTCGGGGTCAGCGCCGGCCATCAGGCCGAGCAGCAGCGCGCAGTCCTCCGCGGTCTGCGCCAGCGGACCGACGGTATCGAGCGACTGCGACAGCGGCATCGCGCCGGCGCGACTGACGCGGCCGACCGTCGTCTTCAGGCCAGTGACGCCGCAGAAATGCGCGGGCATGCGCACCGAGCCGCCGGTGTCGGAGCCGAGCGCGGCAAAGGTGAGACGTGCGGCGACCGCCGAGCCCGAGCCCGACGACGAGCCGCCGGTGATGTGTTCGACGTTCCAGGGATTGCGCACCGCGCCGTAATGCACATTGTGGCCGGTCGGCCCATAGGCGAACTCGACCATCTGCAGCGAGCCGAGCCGGACCTGCCCGGCATCCTTCAGCCGCTGCAATGCCGTCGCGGTCGTCTTCGGCACGAAGTCGCGGCGGATCAGCGAGCCGCAGGTCACGACCTTGCCGGCCTCGTAATACATGTCCTTGTGCGCCAGCGGCACGCCGTGCAGCGGACCCCGGCTATTGCCCTTGGCGAGCGCGGCGTCGGCTTCGGCTGCGGCCGCAAGCGCCTGCTCGGATTCGATCGCCATATAGGCGTTGAGGCGCGGCTGCCATTCCGCAATGCGATGCAGCACGGCGCGCGTCACCTCATGCGAGGAGACTTTCTTGTCGGCAATCGCCTTGGCGACTGCGGTCAGCGTCATCAGGGCCGGTTCGGTGCTCATTTCGACACCTGCTGCGCCAGCAGGAAGCTCGCGGGTTCGAGATCGAACGGCAGCGTGCCGGCAATCGGCGCGAAGCCGTCGAATGCCGGGCCGATCGAATTGGCGATGCGGTTCGCTACCTCATCATCAGCGGGCACGTCGGCGACGTGCGCGATCACCTTGACGTCCCTGGGAGCTGGTCTGGTCATGCCGCGTTTTCTCCTTTTGCTTTTGCCGGCGCGCGGCTGTGCCCGGAGCCAGCAATGGCCATGTAGCACGCCGCTTGATGGCCCATTGTATCGAGATCGCTGAGTTTTGGCGTGTCGTTTGCGCAGAGCGGCTCCGCAAACGGACAACGGGTGTGAAACCGGCAGCCGGCCGGCGGATCGATCGGATTGGGCGGATCGCCCGAGATCGGCGGCACCTCGGTGCGCCTGTCGGGATCGGATGACGGCATCGCCGCGAGCAGCGCGCGGGTATAGGGATGCGCCGGCGCGTCCCAGACCGCGTCGACCGGCCCGAGCTCGACGACTTCGCCGAGATACATCACAAGCACGCGATCGGAGATGTAGCGGACCACGTTGAGATCGTGGCTGATGAAGAGATAAGTCAGGCCGAATTCGCGCTTCAAATCGGCGAGCAGATTGAGCACCTGCGCCTCGACCGATTTGTCGAGCGCGGAAACCGCCTCGTCGAGGATCACGAGCCGCGGCGACAGCGCGAGCGCGCGGGCGATGTTGACGCGCTGACGCTGGCCGCCGGACACCTCATGCGGATAGCGGTTGGCGAATATCTCCGGCCGCAAGCCGACTTTGCCGAGCAGCTCGCGCGCCAGCGTCCGCGCCGTGTCATCGGCCATGCCGTGGACTTTGGGTCCGAAGGCGATCGACTCCTCGATGGTGAGGCGCGGATTGAGCGAGGCGTAGCTGTCCTGGAACACCATCTGCACACCGCGCCGCAAATCGCGCAGCGAGAGCGCCGGGCCGACCTGCCGGCCGTCAAAGATGATGTCGCCGGCATCACGCGCCATCAGGTGCATCAGCAGCCGCGCGGTGGTCGATTTGCCGCAGCCGGATTCGCCGACAATACCGACGGTCTCCCCTTTCATGACCGCGAAATTGACGTCGTCGACGGCACGCACGGTCTTGCGTGGACTGAACAGCCCGCCACGCACCGGGAAGTGCTTGGTCAGTCCTTTGACCTGCAGCAGCGGCTGCGCGGCGCCGCCGATATCGGCGATCGGCTCCAGCATGTCGACGGAGAGATTGGCGTCGCTCATGTTCTAGTTCCTGATGTCCATGGCGCTGCGCATGCCGTCGCTGAGCAGATTGAAGCAGATCGAGACCGCGAAGATCATCGCGCCCGGCAGCGCCGCGACCCATGGATTGACATAGATCGCGGTACGCAGCGTGTTCAGCATCAAGCCCCATTCCGGCTCCGGCGGCTTGGTGCCGAGCCCAAGGAACGAAAGGCCCGCGGCGAGGATCATCGACACCGAGATCAGGCCGGTGGCATAGACGAAGATCGGGCCGAGTACATTGCCGAGCATGTGCACGCGCATGATGGTGAACGGACCGGCGCCGGAGGCGCGCGCCGCCTCGACAAAATCCATGTTGCGGACGCCGGTGGTGACGCTTTCGGCGACGCGGGTGATCTGCGGCACGAACACGATGGTCAGCGACACGATCGAATTGGTGATGCCGGCGCCGAGCGCACCCGAGATCGCTATCGCCAGCAACACCGACGGGAAGGCGTAGAACACGTCAACGGTGCGCATGATCGCGGTGTTGAGCTTGCCGCCGACGTAACCCGCGACGAGGCCGAGCGAGGTGCCGATGGTGAAGGCGAGGATCACCGGCAGGATGCCGATGACCAGCGACAGCCGTCCGCCATAGATCAGCCGCGCCAGCATGTCGCGGCCGAGCTCGTCGGTACCGAGCGGATAGCCCGGCGTGCCGATGTGTCGGAGACGACGGATCATCGAGCCCTGATAGGGATCGGCGAGATGCAGCCATGGCGCCAGCAGCGCGGAGGCGAAGATCAGCACCAGGATGATGGCGCAGGCCATGCTGACCTTGTCGCGCCTGATGCGACGCCCGACCGTCGCCCAGTAGCCGCGCGCCTTGGTCGCGGGAGCGGCCTGCAATGCAGTATCTGACATCGCACTCATGCGCTGGCTCTTTGTTGGAGCATGATCTCCGCGCAAACGCGTTCCGCGTTTGTCGCGAGGGAAAACCGGTCCCCACTTTTCCGGATCATGCTCAGCTCCGCTTGATGCGCGGATCGATCGCGGCCTGCGCGATATCGACCAGGAGATTGAGCAGCACGAAGAACAGCGCCAGCACCAGGATCGTGCCCTGCAGCAGCGGCAGATCGCGCTGGAAGATCGCCGAGTTCAGCAGCAGCCCCGAGCCCGGCCAGGAGAACACGGTCTCGATCAGGATCGAGCCGCCGAGCATGTAGCCGAGTTGCAGGCCCATCACCGCAAGCGCCGTCGGCGCCGCGTTCTTGATGACGTGACGAAACACCCCGGTCTCACGCAGGCCCTTGGCACGCAGCGCCTCGACGAAATCCTGGCTCAGAATATCGCCGGTCAGCGCGCGCACTGTGCGGGTGACGATGCCCATCGGGATCACCGAGGTGGTGATCGCCGGCAGCACCAGATAGCGCAGATGCTCCCAGTCCCACGCCCAGGCGCCGGAGCCGCCGGGACCGGCACCGACCGCGGGCAGCCAGTTGAGCTGCACCGAGAAGATGATGACCAGCACCATGCCGAGCCAGTAATGCGGCAGCGAGACGCCGGCGATGGCGACCGACGTCGCGACCTTGTCGACCCAGGTGTCGCGGAAATAACCGGCGATCAGGCCGAACAGCAGGCCCAGCGTGAAGCCGATCATTGCAGCCGCAATCGCAAGCATCACGGTGTTGCCGACCGCGCGCATCACTTCCGACAGCACCGGCCGCCCGGTGGCGATCGAATTGCCGAGATCACCATGGATCGCGCGCCACAGCCACAGGCCGAACTGCACCGGCAACGGGCGATCGAAGCCGTAAGCGCTGCGCAATTGCGCGGCGAGCTCCTGCGAGGCGTCGGCCGGCAGCACCGCGACCAAGGGGTCGCCGGGCGTGATGTGCACCAAGAGGAAGCACACCAGCGCAACGCTGAGCACGATCGGAATGACGTAGACGATCCGTCTGGACGTATAGGCGAGCACGTTGCGTTCTTTCTTCCTTCTCCCCTTGTGGGAGAAGGTGGCGCGCAGAGCGCGCCGGATGAGGGGTTCTATCCGCGGATAAAGTCATTTCAGATCGGAGAGGAGCGCCCGCGGAGACAACCCCTCACCCGGCTTCGCTCTCGCGAAGCCACCCTCTCCCGCAAGGGGAGAGGGTGCACCGAGTATTCGCTACCCCCTCACGGCACGACCGAGACCGGCGAGAAGTCGACGAACCAGCTCTTCGGCTGCACAAAGCCCTTGACCTTCGGGCTCATCGCGCGCGGCGCAACGTCGTGAGCGACGTAAAGGAACGCCGCATCGTCGACCGAGGCGGCGTGCAGTTCGGCGAGCGCGGCGTCGCGCGCCGCCGGTTCGAAGGTCTGGCGGGCCTTCTTCACCAGCTCATCAAACTTCGGATTGTTGATGAAGCCCCAATTGTTCGAGACCGGCGGCGCCATGCCCGATTGCAGGAAGCGCACCAGCGCGAAGAACGGATCCATCGCCGCATAGGTGACGTTGGTCGCGTTCGATCCGTTGGCCGACGGATCCTTGGCGCCGCGCCGCCAGTTGGTGAACAGCGTATTCCACTCGATGACGTCGAGCTGCACATCGAAATAGCACTCGGCCAAAGCCTGCTGCAGATACTCGTTCATCGGCAGCGGCAGCATTTGGCCCGAACCTGATGCCGAGGTCTGGATCTTGACCGTCAGCTTCTTGTTGGGACCGAAGCCGGCCTCCTGCATCAGCTTTTGCGCCGCCGGCTTGTCATACTTGATCTGGAAGGTCGGATTGCCGCGCCAGGGATGGCCGGACTCGAACGTGCCGGTGGCCGGCACCATCAGCCCCGCGAGCAGGCCGTCGCGCAGCCCTTCGCGATCGACGCAGAGGTTGGCGGCCTTGCGGACGCGGATGTCATTCCACGGCGAGCCCTCGACGCGGGAGAACTGCCACGGCCAGACATGCGGCTCCTCGTTGGAATAGAGATTAAAGCCACGCTGCTTGATCTCGGGCAGCGCGTCGGGCGCCGGCGCCTCGATCCAGTTGACCTGCCCCGACAGCAGCGCCGCAGTGCGCGCGTTGGCCTCGGGCATCGGCAACAGCACCATCTTGTCGGTCTTCGGCACGCGGGCCTTGTCCCAGTAGTTCTCGTTCTTCACCAGCTCGAGCCGCTCGCGCGGCGTGAAGCTCGACATCTTCCACGGGCCGGTGCCCGAAGCGTCCTTGGCGAACGCCGCCCAGGCGGCCTGCGACTTCGCCTTGGCATCGGCACCTTCGGCCTTGTCGTAGAACTTCTGCCACTTGGCCGGGCTCGCCATGAACAGATTGGTGAGGTTGATCGGCAGGAAGCTGTCCGGCTCCTTGGTGGTCAACTCAACCGTCATGTCGTCGATCTTGCGCGCCGACACCAGCGTCGGCATCCGCGAGGCGGTGACGCCGACCTGGCTCGCGTCGTACTGCGGCGCGTCCTGCTTCAGTACCTTGTCGACGTTCCAGACCACCGCGTCGGCATTGAACGGCGAGCCGTCGTGAAAGCTGACGCCGGGACGCAGCTTGAAGACCCACTTGGTCTTGTCGGCGTCGTCGACCTTCCACTCGGTGGCGAGGCCCGGAATCATCGCGCTCGCCTTGTCCGACGAGGACAGGTCCCACATCGTCAGCGCGTCATACATCGTGAGCCCGGTGAAACGGTTGCCCTCAAAACCCTGGTCGGGCTGCCCGAGCGTGCGCGGAATATCGGCAGCCGTCATGCCAATACGCAGCACGGTCTCGGCGCTGGCGATAACAGGCACACACGCGGCCATCGCAAGCGCCAGCATGATCGCCGTCGCATTGGTCTTCCTGTTACGCATCTGAGCAACCCCTTCGAAGTCTGGTGACGTTTTGGTGATTATTTCTTGGGCAAGCGTATGCAATGCCTGTGCCAAGGGGAATAGTTCTTCAGCAAATAACCGCTGGGCGCGTCATTTCTTCCCACCTCGCGCCTGAAGCGTGCGAAGATGCCTATTCTGGCATCATGCTTGCAAGATTTGGCCCCGACTTCCCACCAACGGAGCCTTCTTATGCGCGCGCGCAATTCGATCCTGACGGCGGCAATGGCGCTCGCCCTGACCGCGGGCTGGCCGGCCAACTCAGCGCGAGCAGAGTCCATTGTGCGCTACGGCATTTCGATGGCCGACATTCCGCTGACGACCGGCCAGCCCGATCGCGGCGCCGGCGCCTATCAGTTCACGGCCTACACGATCTACGATCCGCTGGTGGCCTGGGAGATGGACGTTGCCGACCGGCCGGGCAAGCTGGTGCCCGGGCTTGCGACCGAATGGAAGGTCGATGACAACGACAAGACCAAATGGCGCTTCACCCTGCGCAAGGGCGTGAAATTCCACGACGGCAGCGACTTCAACGCCGACGCGGTGATCTGGAATCTCGACAAGGTGCTGAACGACAAGGCACCGCAATTCGACAAGCGGCAGAGCGCGCAGGTCAAGACCCGGCTGCCCTCGGTCGCGAGCTACGCCAAGATCGACGACCAGACCATCGAGATCACCACCAAGACGGTCGACTCCTTCTTCCCTTACCAGATGCTCTGGTTCCTGGTCTCGAGCCCCGCGCAATACGAGAAGCTCGGCAAGGACTGGGACAAGTTCGCCAGCCAGCCCTCCGGCACCGGCCCGTTCAAGCTGACCAAGCTGGTGCCGCGCGAGCTCGCCGAGCTGACCAAGAACCCGGACTATTGGGACAAGAAGCGGCTGGCGAAGGTCGACAAGATGATCCTGATCCCGATGCCGGAGGCGCTGACCCGCACCAACGCGCTGCTGGCCGGCCAGGTCGACCTGATCGAAACGCCGGCGCCCGATGCCGTGCCGCAGCTCAAGGCCGCCGGCATGAGGATCGTCGACAACGTGACGCCGCATGTCTGGAACTATCATTTGAGCGTGCTGCCGGGCTCGCCCTGGACCGACATCCGCCTGCGCAAGGCGCTCAACCTCGCGATCGACCGCGATGCGGTGGTTGGCCTGATGAATGGCCTCGCCAAGCCGGCCAAGGGCCAGGTCGACCCGTCGAGCCCGTGGTTCGGCAAGCCGAGCTTCGAACTGAAATACGACCTCGCGGCCGCGAAGAAGCTGGTGGAGGAAGCCGGCTATTCCAGGGACAAGCCGCTGAAGACGACCTTCATCATCGCCCAGGGCGGCACCGGGCAGATGCTGTCGCTGCCGATGAACGAATTCCTGCAGCAGAGCTTCAAGGAGATCGGCATCGATATCGACTTCAAGGTGGTCGAGCTCGAGACACTCTATTCGCACTGGCGCAAGGGCGCCGCCGACGAGATGAACGCCGGCATCACCGCCAACAACATCGCTTATGTCACCTCGGATCCGCTCTACGCTATCGTGCGGTTCTTCCATTCCGGCCAGGTGGCGCCGACAGGCGTCAACTGGGGCGGCTACAAGAATCCGAAGGTCGACGCGCTGATCGACGAGGCCAAGCAGACCTTCGACAGCGCCAAGCAGGATGCGCTGCTGGCGCAGGCGCACGCACTGATCGTCGACGATGCCGCGCTGGTGTGGGTGGTGCACGACACCAATCCGCACGCACTGTCGCCGAAGGTGAAGACCTTCGTGCAGGCGCAGCACTGGTTTCAGGATCTGACGCAGATCGGGCTGGAGTAGTTGTTGGTCGTCGCCGCGTAAAGCTCTCCACCGTCGTCCCGGCCCAGTGCGCAATTGCGCACGGGGGCCGGGACCCATACGCCGCGGCCGGCGCAATGGGCACGCGGCCAGACGGCTTTCTAACAACACCCATTTGTGGTTATGGGTCCCGGCTTTCGCCGGGACGACAGCTGGTTTGCGGCGCCTATTTCGTCGTCAACGCAAAGGCGCCGTCCCAATCGTCCGGCGGCGGCTCCTTCTGGAAGGCGCGGATCCGTACCTCGTAGAGGCGGTAGAGATATTGCAGCGTCTGCGCCTCGTCGGTCTTGCGGCCGCGCTCGATCGCGGCGAGCGCGCCGTCCCAATCGCGGCCGCGGTAGCAGGCGAGCATCTCGATGGTCAGGTTGCGCAGCCGCTGGAAGCGGCCGGAATTCGCCACGTCCTCGCGCCCGGCGATCGCGTAGATCACCTCGGGCTCCTTCTTGCCCTTCACCATGATGAAGTCGAGTTCGAGGATCGCGAACTTCTCCTTCACCGCGAGCGCGGTCTTCGATCCCACGATGATCGGGAAGCCGTACTCCTTGGACTGCCCCTCCAGCCGCGCCGCCAGATTGACGCTGTCGCCGAGCACCGAATAATTGAACTTGAGATCAGACCCCATATTGCCGACCACGCAGGTGCCGGTGTTGAGGCCGACGCCGATGTTGAGCGGCACATAGACGTGGCCACCTTCCTGCGCTTCCTGTTCGCGCTTGCGGTTGAGGTCGCCGACGTGCTGCAGCATGTCAAGCGCGGCGTCGCAGGCGTTGAGCTGGTGCTGCTTGTCGTCGAGCGGCGCATTCCAGAATGCCATGATGGCGTCGCCCATGTATTTGTCGATATACCCTTTGCGGGCGAGGATCGCGTTGGTGAGCGGCGTGAGGAAACGGTTCATCAGCGCCGTGAGGCCCTGCGGATCGCGCTTGTAGGTTTCCGAGATCGAGGTGAAGCCGCGCATGTCCGAGAACATGATGGTCATCTCGCGCTCTTCGCCGCCGAGCACGAGCCGCTCCGGCGATTGCGCCAGCTGCTCGACCAGCGCGGGCGACATGTACTGCACGAATTGCGACCTGATCTGCCGGCGCTGCTGCTGTTCGCGCACGAAGGCGGAGAAGATCAGGGTGAGATAGATTGCCGTGGTCGACATCAGCGGATAAGTGAAATCGATCAGGAGCCGGTGCTGGGAATAGAAATACCAGGACGTGCCGGTCAGCACCGAGGCGAACATCCCGCCGACAACCACGAGCGTGATCGGACCGAACTTCGGCGCGAAGGCGATGACCAGGAGCCCCATGATCAGCGCAGCGAAGAACTCGATGCCGATGCCGTAGTTCGGCTGCGAAACGACGTCGCCGGTCAGCGCGCTCTCCAGCACTTGGGCGTGGACCTCGACGCCGGGCATCGCCGGCGTTACCGGCGTGGTCTTGATGTCGTTCAGCCCGACCGCTGAGGTGCCGATCACGATCAGCTTGCCGGCGATCCTGTCCGGCGGCACCCGCCCATCCAGCACGTCGACGGCGGAGACGTAGATCGAGGGGTCTCGGCGCGCGTAGTGGATCCAGAGCTGGCCGTGGAGATCGGTCGGGATCGCAAAGCCCCTGAGGCCCAGGCTCTTGATACCGGCCTTGTCGGCCTTGATCAGGATCGTGCCCGAGCCGCTCGCCACCCGCAGCATCTCGAAGCTCAGCGACGGCATGGTGATGCCCTGCGCCACCATGATCATCGGCACCCGCCTGACGATGCCGTCGCGTTCCGGCCTGATCGTGAACAGGCCTCGCCCGGCCGCGGCCTCCTCCAGCAGCGGCACGTTGCGCAGCAACCCCGGAAACATGAACATGAAGGGCTGCGGCTCTTCGCCGAGCGTCGCTAGTCCGGTGACCGGGAGCTTCTCGTTAAGGTCGGCGCGCACGTTGGGCCCGCCGGATTCGCCGAGCACCACGCGCGAGTTCTTGATGGCGTCGGCCAGGATGCTGTCGTTGCTCGGCAGCTGCCGCAGCCTGGCGCGCATCTCCTCATCGAGGCTGCTGAACGTATCGGCCGCGATATCGGGGTTGAGGCGGTCGGGCTCGGAGAACACCGCGTCGAACGCGATCACCACGGCGCCGAGCCGGGTGAGGTTGATGACGATGTCGGCAAGCCGCGTCCGCGGCCACGGCCATTGTCCGAGCCGGGGGTCAGCGAGGCTCTTCTCGTCGATATCGACGATGGTGACGGGCCGCGCGGTCTTCTGGCGCGGTTCGATCACCTGGAACGTGTCGAACGTCCTGACGCGAAGCTCCTGCACCGGAGCCGGATCCGCGATCCGCAGCGCGGCAAAGCCGATCAACAGCGCCACGCAGGCCAGCCGCGCATAGCCGAAGCGCCGTCCGAACCACCTTCGTATCGCCTTCAGCCGTCTCATACCGTCTGGATATCACGCGCGGAGGGTTGTTCCAATCGAGCAGACGTTGCGCAATGCAGGATCCAGTCGGCTTTTCAGGAGGCCGACGCCCATCACGTATAATGAATGATGAAGTCGTTCTGGGACAAACTCGCCTTCGAGACATTGTGCAACGTGATCGTATCGGCACTGTCGACCGTGATCAGCGTATCGGCCGAATTGGTCGGCGACGTCGCCACATGCTGATCGAACCAGCTGCTGAAGGTGCTTGTCGAGACGACCGTCGACAGGTCGATCTGGTCCTGGCCCGGCGTAAAGTTCAGGATCGTGTCGTGGTTGAAGTTCGGCGCAAACACGAACTTGTCCTGATAGCCCGATCCGAAGAACACGTCCTTGTCGCTGGTGCCCGTCAGCGTCACCGGCTGAGACGGATTTTGCTGGACATTGAAGATCAGATTGACCGCGTCGCTCGCGCCATGGCCGTCGGTCACGGAGAGCGCTATCTTGTCGGTCGCCGGCGGGGTCTGGCCCGGATCGTAGACAAGGCCCGGCGACCCGAGCGCGGTGTTGATAGCCGAGAGATGGCCGAGCAGCGCCGGCGGCGCGACGCTGCTGCCCGAACCGGGGTTCGTCGCGGCAGCCAGGGTGAAGTTCTCGTTGGCGCCGGCATCGACATCCGTGACCGTCAGCCCGGAGATCGTTTCGGTCCCATTGGGATTTTCGGTGATGCTGATGTTGTCGGTATGGATCACCGGCGCGTCGTTGGCGCCGACCACATCGACCGTCAGCGTCGCAGTCCCGGTCGCGCCATGGGCATCGATGGTCTCGACGGTGAACGTGTCGGCATAGGTGCCCTTGGCCAGCGCATTGATCGCGGCGGAGTCGGGAACGTAGCTGTAAGTGCCATCCGGATTAACCGTGAGCGAGCCGTAGAGGCCCGCGATCGAGGAGTTGACCGCGACGTGGTCCGAATTGAGGGCGGCATAGGTCAGCGTCGCAGTCTCGCCATCGTCGACGTCATGGCCGTGCAGCGCGCCGGTGAGCGGGCTGAACGTGTCGTACGCAGCGGTATCGGTGAGCGTGCCGGCGTTGACGTCAGCCAGCGTCGGTGCGTCGTTGGCGCCGTTGATCGTAATCGTCACGGGCGTGGTGATGACGCCGCCATGATGGTCATCGATCTGGACCGTATATTTCAACGTCAGCGTCTCGCCGACGGCGAGGTAGTCGAAATTCTGGTCCGCAGCCGAGAACGTCCAGGTGGACGATCCAATCCCGCCATGGGTCGCATCCGTCAACGTGCCCAGCGACAGCCAGTTCAGGATGGTGGACTGGTCCTCGGGCAGGCCCGTGGTCGCGCCGGACTCGGCCACACCGGTGATGCTCACCGTGTGGGTGTCGCTGAGGTCCACATCGGTGAACGTCACGGTGCCCGATGCGCTGTCCGGCTTGGATGAACCGGTCGTGTCGGGCTGCTCGGCGATGGTGGCCGCCTGCGCTTGAGACGTGACGGTCGGCGCATCGTTGCTGCCGGTAATCGTGATCGTCACCGGTTCGCTGATCACGCCACCATGATGGTCGTCGATCTTGACTGTGTAGGTCAGCGTCAGCGTCTCGCCGGCGGCGAGATAATCGAAATTCTTGTCCGCGGCCGAGAAGGTCCAGGCCTGCGATCCGTTCACATGGCCGGTCGAATCCGTCAGCGTCCCCAGCGACAGCCAGTTCAGGACCGTGGACTCGTCCTCAGGCAGGCCTGTGGTCGTGCCGGATTCCGCGACGCCGGTGATGGACACGGTATGGGTGTCGCTGAGATCGACGTCGGCAAACGCCACCGCGCCTTGAGCCACGTCCGGCTTGGTCGAGCCGGTCTCCCCGATCGCCTCGGTGATCGAGGCAGTCGGCGGCGCCGATGTGAATGTCGGAACGTCGTTGGTGCCGGTGATGGTGATCGTGACCGGCTGGGTGACGACGCCGCCATGGTGGTCGTCGACCTGGATCAGGTAGGTCAGCGTCAGCTTCTCGCCGGCCGCCAGATAGTCGAAATTCTTGTCGGCGGCCGAGAACGTCCAGGCGCTGGATCCGGTGACGCCGCCGGTCGAATCCTTCAGCGTGCCGAGCGACAGCCAGCTCAGGATCGTCGCCTGATCGGGGAGCCCGGTGGTCACGCCCGTTTCGGTGACACTGGCAACGCTAACGCTGTGGGTGTCGCTGAGATCGACATCGGTGAAGGTCACGGTGCCGGACGCGGTATCGGGATTCGTCGAACCGGTTACGCCCTCGGCCTCGGTGATGGCTGCTGCCTGGGTCGGCGAGGTAATCACCGGCTTGTCGTCGGTGCCGACGATCGTGATCGTGACGGGGACCGTGACGACGCCGCCATGATGGTCGTCGATCTGGATCGTGTAGATCAGCGTCAGGGTCTCGCCGGCAGCGAGATAATCGAAACTCTTGTCGGCGGCCGAGAACGTCCAGGAGCGCGATCCCATCACGCCGTCGGTCGAATCGGTCAGCGTGCCCAGCGACAGCCAGCTCAGCATGGTGGCCTGGTTGGGAATTCCGCCAGTGAAGCCGGTCGCGGTGACGCCGGTGATGGCGACCGTGTGGGTGTCGGTCAAATCGGCATCGGTAAACGTCACCGTGCCATGCGCCGTATCGTGCACGGAGGAATTCGTCGTCCATGGGAGTTCGGTGATCGAACCGACCTGCGCCGAGGACGTCACGACCGGCGTGTCGTTGGTGCCGGTGATCGTGATGGTGATAGTCTTGAATGCGGTCTCGTTGCTCAGCGCGTAGTTGTTGTCGACGCGCACCATATAGGTGAGCGTCAGCGTTTCGCCGGCGGCGAGGAAGTCGAAGGCGCCGTCGGCAAGGCTGTAGGTCCAGGTTGCCGAGCCGATGTTGCTGTTCAGCGGATTGGGGTCGAGCAGCACCGGGACCTCGACCGCCGCGATCGCCGCCTGTTCCGCCGCCGTCAGCGACGAGGTGACGTCGTTGCCGCTGGCGTCGTGGTAGCTGAACGTACTGAAGTTGATCGTTGCAGTCGGCTTGTCGCCGAGATTGACGTCCACCCAGGTGATCTGGCCGGTCACCGTGTCGGGCAGCGTGCTATGGGTCTGTCCGGGCTGTTCGGTGAACGCCGCATTCTGTGTCACGACATGCGGCGCCCCGGCAATGTGGTCGGACTTGATGGGCGCAGCCTGCGATCCGGGATTGTTGGTCAAACCGAGCAGAAAGTTGATCGGCACGAAAGCTTCGCCGGTCGCGAGCTTCAGGCCGATCGTGACCGGGACGACGCTGTCCGTGAAGTTCGTCGTGAGCTTGGTATTGGGATTCGAATTGTCGGTAAACTTCAACGCGAAAACGTCGGAGATGAGCTTCTGCGCATCGGTCGACAGTTGCGCCGACGAGACGAAGCTGACGCTGCCCTGGCCGTTGACGATGGTCTGGGTGCCGGCCTGATCGACGGTCGCGATCGGATTGAGCGTCGTCTTGTCGAACAGGATGTAGGAGCCGGTGCTGCCATCGGGCTCGACCAGCACCTGGAATTTGGCCGGCGGCACACCACCCGCGCCCTGCACGTCGAAATCGATCTCGACCAGCACTGCGGTGCCGCGGATGCCCATGGTCGCAACCGGCGTATCGACCTTCATGTCGCCATGCTTGGCGGTCGCGCCGGCAACGAATGAGATCGTGCCCGAGACGAGGCTCATCAGCGACGAGTTGCTCGACCCGTTCGGGTCGTAGATCATCTCGTTCAGCACCATCTTGGCGTTTGGTCCGAGACCGAACACGGTGCCGTCGATGAAGGTAATGCCGAGCGTCGAGTCGCCGCCGGACTGCACCACGTCACCCTTGTTGACGTTGTCGCCCTGGTTCAGGACGATCGCGACACCATTGCGGATCGCGGTGGCGTTGCCCGCCAGCTTGGTGACGTGGCCGATGACCTTCGCCGGTTCCACCGCGCCGCCGGCCTGGGCATATTGGGTGTGGCCGGTGAGCGCGGCGACGAGGTCGCCGGTGAGATGCGCGCCTTCAGGCGACGCCAGGGCCGCGTGTTTCTCACCCTTGAAATAGTCGTGCAGGACGAGTTCCCGGTCGTCCTTCGAGATGACGAGATCGAGCCCGGTCCGCTTGAAGTCGCCGGTGAACAGCAATTGCCCGTCGTCGACGGTGATCGCGCCGGGCGGAGTGTGGGTGGAAACGCTGTCGACATGCACCGATCCACGGGCATAAGCGTCCGTGTTCGGCAAATAGCCGTCGAATTTCTCGACAAAGTTCACTGCGGATCACCGCACGAAGGTTAATATTGGTAGAATATCCGAATGATTACGCCTGCATATCATCGGATAAAGCTTCGCGAAACCATCCTGTGCTTTCGCGAGGTGCTCTGATTGCGCGGTTTGACTGGGTGTGACTTGGCTCACGCTCTCATGAGTCATGTATTTGCGACTCACATGACGGTACCATGAGATGGGATTCAAGCCAAGATGGGTACTGAGCCACGTATTCGTGGTATTCACTGACATTTCTCTACTTGCCTTTATTTCCCCGCAGCCCCGAGAGGGCATTTGACCCCAATTTTCCGGCTAAAGCTGTGACCTGGCTTACAAATCGCAGCTATCCCGTGCGCAGATCGGCCGGGTTAACCAGAAGGCAAGGATGAGGCATTTCGCGGTGGAAAAAGGTTCGCTGGTCCGTTTCACAAATCGGTAAAGTTTTCGGGACCCGGACCACACGCCCTTTAGGCTCCCGCCCGGATTCCCCACATCTTAAGTTGATTCGAAGGGATCGTTGGCCATGCTGCCGGCATGAAACGATCCGGTCGCGTGCGCGGTGCAGTATCCACCCGTCGATGAGCGGACAGGGGGTGTCACATGGGTAACTCGCTTCGCTCGTTTGCGCTGCGCGCCGTCATGCTGGGCTTCGGCCTGGCCCTGGCCGCGCCGATTGCCGAGCTCAATGCCGCCTCGGTGCTTTCGCCCGGCCCGGCGACCCTCCTCAGAAAATCGACCGAGCCGTTCGGCCTGGCGACCAGCCTGCTTGCCGGCGGCGGCCTGCGCGACAAATGGCTCGGCGTGCAGCGCCAGCTTGCCGACGAATTGGAGCAGCTCGCAGCCTGCGAGAGCGACCGTGCGGGATGTGCGTCGCCGGAGGCGCTGCGGTTCCTGGCGATCGTCGATGCCGGACGCGCGCGCACCGGCCGCGCCCGTTTCGGCGAGATCAACCGCGCGATCAATCTGGCGATCCGCCCGGGCAGCGATCTTGCGACCTATGGCGAGCCCGACGTCTGGGCCACGCCGCTCGCCACCTTTGCCCGCGGCAGCGGCGATTGCGAGGACTACGCGATCGCGAAATTCGTGGCGCTCGGCAAGGCCGGCGTCGCGCCGGAAGATTTGCGCATCGTCGTCATGCATGACCTGCTCGGTGGCGAAGACCACGCCGTGGTCGCGGCGCGGCTCGACGGCCACTGGCTGACGCTCGATAACCGCCGCATGGCGATGATCGAGGATGCCGACATCAGGAGTTTTCGGCCGACCTTCGTGATCGACCAGAACGGCGTCAGCCGTTATGTCGATGCGCCGCTCGTCACCGAGGCCGCGTGGCGGCCGGCGGCTGGGGTGAATTAAGACCGCCAGACATAGTTTCCGTCATTGCGAGCGAAGCGAAGCAATCCATCCTTCCGCGAAAAAGGTGGATTGCTTCGTCGCTTCGCTCCTCGCAATGACGACTGAATCGAGAGGAGCGCCTGCCCCTCAGAACATCAGATTGTCCTTCACCAGCACCCAGCGGCCGCTCTTGACCTGCTGCACCTGGGTGATGGTGTTGGCGAGATGATCAGTCTTGGAGAACTTGGTCGGCGGCGAGCTGAAGATGTCGAGGAACTTGTCGCCTGACTCCAGCGCGTCCAGCATCTTCTGGCCGGTGAGGTCCTTGCCCGCCTTCTGCGCGTAGAAGGCGAAGGTCATCACCGCGTTGTAGCCGATGATCGCCTGCGTGTTGGCCTCGCTGTTGAACATCTTCTTGTAGTTGACCAGCCAGTCCTTCACCTTGCCCTTGGCCGTATCCTCGTAGGGAATCTCGAAGCCCGACGCTGCGTAGAGGCCCTCGACCGCTTCCTTGCCGAGCGCCGGCACTTCGAGCACGTTGGTCGGGGTGGCGCCGAGGAAGGTCACGTCCCAGCCGAGCTTCTTCGCCTCGTTCATCGCGCCGATGGTCTCGCGGATCACGGTGCCGAGCACGACGAGATCGCAGCCGTCGGACTTCATCTTGGCGACCTGCGCCGAGAAGTCGGAGGCGCCGCGCTTGTAGCTCGTGACCGAGGCCGGCTGCACCTTCATCGCGCCGAGCTGCTGGGTGAAGCCGTCGAGCACGTTCTTACCGTACTCGTCGTCCTGGTGCATGATGCAGGGCTTCTTGAAGTTCTTCCACTCCATCATGTATTTGATCGCGGCGCGCGTGCTCTCGACATAGGGCAGCAGGTTGTTGAACTTCAGCCGCTCCTGCGGCTTGGCGGGATCGAACTTGAAGGTGAATTCGGCGGCGGTCAGCGGGAACAGCTGCAGCACGCCGGCGTCGAACAGGATGTCCTGCGCGGCGAGCACGGTCGGCGAGCCCATCGGGCCGATCATCGCGAAGACCTTGTCGCGCTCGACCATTTTCTGCGAAGCCAGCACGGCCTTCTTCGGGTCGTAACCATTGTCCTCCAGGATCATCTTAATCTTGCGGCCGTTGATGCCGCCGCCAGCGTTGATCTCCTCAACCGCCATCTTCATGCCGTTGGATACCGGAACGCCCCAGACCTTGATCGGGCCGGACAAATCCTGATGCGTTCCGATCACGATCTCGGTCGGCGAGATGCCTTCATTGGTGACCTTGGTCTGGGCTGCGGCCGGCAGACAGGTCAGCGCCAGCGCGCTCACCGCAAGGCCCAGCGCCTTCAGCGATTTCGACATTGCAGTCTCCTCCTTACATGGCCCATGTTGAGCGAAGGGTCGGGCCTGCTCGCTCCTTCGCCAATTCCCTCTCCCCGGCTAGGCCACCGCGCGTTCGCCATACATGGCGTCGATCTCGGCCGCGTAGCGCTTGTTCACAAAACTGCGTTTCAGCTTCATGGTCGGCGTCAGCTCCTCGTCCTCCGGCGTGAGCTGGCGCTCGATCAGGTAGAATTTCTTGATGGTCTCGACGCGCGCGAACTTTGCGTTGACCGCCTCGACCTCGCGATGGATCAGGTCCTGGATCTCGCGGGCACGGCACAGGCTCGCGTAGTTGGTGAAGGGGATGTCCTGGTCCTGGGCGTATTTCTCGACATTCTCCTGATCGATCATGATCAGGCAGGTGAGATACGGCCGCTTGTCGCCGATCACGACCGCATCGGAGACGTAGGGCGAGAATTTCAGCTGGTTCTCGATCTCGGACGGCGTGATGTTCTTGCCGCCGGAGGTGATGATGATGTCCTTCATCCGGTCGGTGATCTTCACATAGCCTTCATTGTCGATGGCGCCGACGTCGCCGGTGTGCAGCCAGCCTTTCGCGTCGATCGTCTCGGCGGTCTTCTCCGGCTGGTTGAGATAGCCCATGAACAGGAAGTCGCCCTTGATCAGGATCTCGCCCTTCGGGCAAATCATCACCTCGCCCCAGGGCGCGGCCTTGCCGACCGAACCAAGCTTGATGCGGTCCGCCGGCATCATGGTCGCGACGCCGCAATTCTCGGTCTGGCCGTAGACCTCGCGCATGTCGATGCCGAGCGCGAGATACCAGCGGATCAGATCCGGCGAGATCGGCGCCGCGCCTGTGAGTGCGATCCGGCAGCGGTCGAGCCCGAGCATGCGTCGGATGTTGCGGAACACCAGCCAGTAGGCGGCGCGGTTGGCGAGCCGCAGCGATAGCGGCGGCGTCTCGCCCTCCAGCCGGCATTCGGTCATCCTGTTGCCGATCGCAAGCGCCCGGGCATACATCCAGTTCTGGAACGGGGTCGCGTCCTTCAGCGCGATGGTGATGCCGGAATAGAACTTCTCCCAGATCCTGGGCACCGCGAGGAACGCGGTCGGCTGCACCTCGCGCAGATTGTCCGGCACCGTCTCAGGGCTCTCGGCGAAATTCATCACCGAGCCCAGCGCGAGCGAGATGTAGTAGCCGCCGACCCGCTCGGCGACATGGCAGAGCGGCAGGAACACCAGCCGCTCCTCGCTGTCGGTCGAGGGATAGAGATCGTTGGCGTGGCGCATCTGATGCGTGACGCTGCGGTTGGAGTGCATCGCGCCCTTGGGCGGGCCCGTAGTGCCTGACGTATAGACCAGGATCGCGAGGTCGGAGGCGGTACGGCTGCCGGTCATTTCATCCCACAAGGCATCCTTGCCCTGCGCATGATTGCGGCCGAGCGCCGTGAACTCGGCGAGCGACAGCACCATGGGATCGGAGAAGCCGGAGAGGCCTTCCATATCGAACACGACGATCTTTTCCAGCGTCGGACAGCGCGACCGGCAGGTCAGCACCTTGTCGAGTTGCTCCTCGTCCTCGACGAACATCACCCGCGTCTGGGAATCATTGACGAGGTATTCGACCTGCGCCGCCGAATCGGTCGGATAGATGCCGGAGGAGACGCCGCCGGCGCACAGGATGCCCATGTCGGCATAGACCCATTCTGGCACCGCGTTGGCGATGATCGAGGCGACGTCGCCGGGGCGGAAGCCGGTTGCATGCAGGCCGAAGGCGATGTCCTTGGATATCTGCAGCCATTCGCGCCAGCTGGTCGGTTGCCAGATGCCGAACTTCTTTTCGCGGATCGCGGGCCTGTCGCCACGCGTTTGAACCGCGAGCAGAAAGCTCCTCGCGATCGTGTCGGCAACCGTCAGCACCGCTGGTCCTGCCATGCGCGCTCCCTCCTCTGCCGCTTGCCTCACCCGCCGGCTCGAATGCCGGTCTTGTTCGCGAAGCAGGCCTGAAATCTAGCTCCAACTCGCTCTCAGCGCCAAACCTTCCTCGGCCAACTTTAGTCGACGCCAACCTTCGTCGGCGCCGGCCTTTCCGCTCAACGCCGGATCTTCCTCAACGCCACGTCTTCTTCTTCTTCCAGCGCCGCTCGCCCCGCGCGCCGGCTTCCTTGGCGCCGAGGTAGAACTCCTGGATATCGGGTGAATTCAACAGCCGCTCGCAGGTGTCGTTCATGACGACGCGGCCGATCTCCAGCACATAGCCATAGTGCGCCGTCTCCAGCGCGATCTTGGCATTTTGCTCGACCAGCAGGATCGACATGCCCTGCTCCTCATTGACGCGGCGGATGATGGTGAAGATCTCCTTCACCAGGATCGGCGACAGCCCAAGCGACGGCTCGTCCAGCAGCAGCAGCGTTGGCCGGTTCATCAGCGCACGCCCGATCGCAAGCATCTGCTGCTCGCCGCCCGAAAGCTGTCCGGCCGGCTGGCCGAGCCGCTCCTTCAGCCGTGGAAAATAGCCGTAGACGCGTTCGAGGTCCTGCGCCACACCGTCGCGGTCCTTGCGCAGATAGGCACCCATCATCAGGTTCTCGCGCACCGACAGGAACGGAAACACCTCGCGTCCTTCCGGCACGTGGCTGAGCCCGAGCCGCACGATCCGGTCGGCCTCCATGCGCTGGATCGGCTTGCCGAGGAATTCGATCGAGCCCTTCTGTGGATCGAGGATGCCGGAGATCGTCTTTAGCACCGTGGTCTTGCCGGCGCCGTTGGCGCCGAGCAGCGTCACGATCTGGCCGCGCGGGACCTCGAGGCTGATGCCGCGGATCGCCATGATCGGCCCGTAATAGCTCTCGATGTTGGAGAGTTTCAGGATGATGTCTGCTGCGCTCATGGCATCATCCTCATGCGCCGAGATACGCTGCGACGACGTCGGGATGGTGCTGCACCTCGGACGGCGAGCCCATCGCCAGCACACGGCCGTAGTTCAGCGCGATGACGCGGTCGGAGACGCGGTTGACCAGCGTCATGTCGTGCTCGACCATCAAGACCGTGATGCCGAGCTCGCTCTTCATGTCGCGGATCCAGAACGACATGTCGTCGGTTTCCTCGACATTGAGGCCGGATGACGGTTCGTCGAGCAGGATCAGCTTCGGCTCCGAGCACAGCGCCCGCGCCAACTCGATCACCTTGCGCACGCCGTAGGGCAGCCCCGAGATCAACTTGTCGCGGTAGGGCTCGAGGTCGAGGAATTCGATCACCTGCTCGACCCGGCGGCGATGCGCCTTCTCGCCGGCTCGGACGCTCGGCAGGAACAGGAGCTCCTGCCAGAGCTGGGTGGTGGAATGGCGATGCCGGCCGACCAGCAGATTGCTCAGCACGGTCGCATTCTCGAACAGCTCGATGTTCTGGAAGGTGCGCGCGATGCCGAGTTTGGCGATGTCGTACGCCGGCTGCTGGGTGATGTCCTGATCCTCGAAGAAGATCTTGCCCGAGGTCGGCGGATAGATGCGCGAGATCAGGTTGAAGATCGAGCTCTTGCCGGCGCCATTGGGCCCGATGATCGAGAGGATCTCGCCCTTCTCGACCGCGAAGCTGACCGCATCGACCGCCTTGAGGCCGCCGAAGTGCAGGGACAGGTTCTCGGCGCGGAAATAGCTCATCGGTTCCGCTCCGATTTCACGTAGATCTTCTGCCGCTTGAAGGTCGCGCGCTTGTAGAGCGGAAACAGCTGGAAGAAGAGCTTGATCTTGAGCCAGCGGCCATAGAGCCCCAAGGGTTCGAACAGTACGAACACCACGATGATGATGCCGTAGATCGCGCCCTTCAGCCCGTTGGCGGAGGCAATCGCTGCGACCGCATCCTGGATGTGGCCTGCGCGTTCCGTGCCGGCGCCCAGCGTGGCCGCGACGCCGCCGATCACGCCGGGCATGTCGTCCTTCAGATAGGTCAGGAACGGATCGATCATGACCAGGAAGATCGCGCCCAGCACCGCGCCATGCAGGCTGAAGGTGCCGCCGATCAGGATCACGATGATGAACTCGATCGAGAGCTGCAGAGTGAACATCTCGGGTGAGATGAAGGACAGCTTGTGGGCGAACAGCACGCCGGCAAAGCCCGTGATCGCCGCCGAGATCGCGAACGACTTCACCTTGTAGAGCGCGACATTGATGCCCATGCTGCGCGCCGCGGTCTCGCTGTCGCGGATCGCGACAAAGGCGCGCCCGGTCGGCGAGCGCAGCAGATTGAGCGTGCCGACGATGGTCAGCACCAGCACCGCAAGGCAGAGATAGTAGAAGGTCGGGCCGTCGCGCGACACCGTGGTGCCGAGCAGCTGAATGGTCTTGACCCGCATGCCCTCGTTGCCGTGGGTCACGCTTTCCCAGCGCGCCAGGATTTCCTCGACGATGAAGGCAAACGAGATCGTCGCGATCACCAGATAGATGCCCTGCAGCCGCAGCGCCGGAAATCCGACCAGCGCGCCGACCACGCCGGTCAATAGCCCCGCGGCGAGAAAATAGACCGGGAACGGCACGTTGAATTGCTGCAGATAGGCCGCGGTGTAGGCGCCGATCGCCAGAAACGCGGCATGGCCGAGCGAGGCCTGTCCGGTGAAGCCGGTCAGGATCAACAGCCCGACGCCGACGGTCGCATAGATGCAGACGAAGACGAGCTGGCTCATCAGATAGCTCGAGAGCAGGTAGGGCGCGATCAGCAGCACCGCCAGCAGCAGGCCGTAGGAATAGATATAGCCGGAATGCGGGAACAGCCTGATGTCGTCTTCATAGTCGGTCTTGAAGAGAAACCGCATGTGTTACTCCTCAAACCTTCTTGCGGACGTGAAGGCCGAACAGGCCCTCGGGCTTGAGCAGCAGCACCGCGAGCAGAACGATGTAGGGCGCGACGTCCTTCCATCCCTGCGGCAGGTAGAAGCCGGCCATACTCTCGATCACGCCGATCAGGACGCCGCCGACCACCGCACCCGGGATCGAGCCGAAGCCGCCGAGCACCGCGGCCGGAAACGCCTTCAGCCCCAGCACCAGGCCGACATTGGAATGGATGAAGGTGATCGGCGCCAGCAGCACGCCGGCGCAGGTCGCCACCGCCGCCGAGATCGCCCAGACGATCGAGACCACGCGCTTGACGGGGATGCCCATGTAATAGGCAGCCAGCATGTTCTCGGAGCTAGCGCGCATCGCGGTGCCGAGCGTGGTGCGGTTGAAGAACAGGTAAAGTAGCGCGCACAGGATGATGGTCGCCGCGATCACCGACAATTTGTCATAGGCGAGCACCAGGCTGCCGATCCTCAGGACGCCCTCGCTGAACGGCGTCTCGATCTTGAAGTCGTCGGTGCCCCAGATCATGCCGGCGACCGAGCGCAGGAAATAGCCTAGCCCGATCGTCGCCATGATGATGGAGAACTGCGGATAGCCGAGGATCGGCCGCACCACGAGCCGCTCGGCCAGCATGCCGAACAGCGCCATGCAGATCACCGCGCCGGCAAAGCCGACCCAGTAGTTCAGTCCGAGCATGCCGATGAAGGTGAAGGCGAAAAAACCGCCCAGCATCATCAAATCGCCTTGCGCGAAATTGACGACCTCGGTTGCTTTGTAGACCAGCACGAAGCCGAGCGCGATCAGGCCGTAAACGCAGCCGAGCGCGACGCCGCTGACGAGCTGCTGAACAAAGTCCAGCATCGTTCCCTCCCCGATGCCCGGCGATTCTTCCCGATCGCTCGTTGCATCCCGCCTTCGCGCCCTTGTGTCGGAAGCGCTGAAAGCTGCCTATGTCCGCCCCGATTGAGCCAAAAGGCCCGATCCCTGTCAACAAACCGCTGATCCGGCTATATCATCACATTTGCGGAGATATGCCGCAGCACGGACTAATACGGATATCGCGGTCGATTTGCCCCGTGCGATTCACTGCACCGAAACAGTTTTTGTCCAAGCTTGCGCAACCGACGAGCGAACTCCCGGATCGCCACGCACCATGACTTCGCAACTGTCCGCACTCGCCGTGCGAAGGTTAACCAAGCGTTTTGACCGCCCGGCGGTCGACGCGCTCGATCTCACCGTCCGTGTCGGTGAATTCTATGCGCTGCTCGGGCCGAACGGCGCCGGCAAGACCACGACGCTGCGCATGGTGGCAGGGCTATTGCGGCCCGATGCCGGCTCGGTGTCGATCCTCGGCATCGATGCGCTGGCCGATCCGGTCTCAGCCAAGCAGATCATGGCCTGGGTGTCCGACGAGCCGATGATCTACGACAAGCTGACGCCGCTGGAATATCTCGAATTCGTCGCCGGCCTGTGGGGCATCGATCCCCGCACGTCGGAGAAGTCGGCGCGCAATCTCCTGGTGTCGCTCGGGCTCGAGCCGCATCTCAACGAGCGCTGCGAGGGCTTCTCCAAGGGCATGCGCCAGAAGGTGGCGCTCGCCGGTGCGCTGGTGCACGATCCCCGCCTGATCATTCTCGATGAACCGCTGACCGGCCTCGACGCGCTGTCGGCGCGTCACGTCAAGGGGCTGCTGCAGGAGCGCGTCCGCGCCGGCTGCACCGTGATCATGACCACTCACATTCTCGAGGTCGCTGAGCGCATGGCCGACCGCATCGGCGTGATCGCGGCCGGCAGGCTGATCGCCGAGGGCACGCTGGCCGAGCTGCGCGAGCAGAACGGCCGCAACGACACCACCCTCGAGGACATGTTCATCGCGCTGGTCGATACCGAGGCGGCCGCCGCGTGAGCTCGACCGCCCATCTTACCTGGTTCGCCCGTCACGAATTCCGCCTGGCGTGGCGCGAATGGCTGGCGATGATGACCGGCGGCCGGCGCCGGCGCAATCGCGCCGTGATCGGCCTGCTGATCTTCGCGGCGATCCTGCATCTGCCGGCCTATGCCGTGGTCGCCCGCTATGTCGACCTGCGGTTTCCGCTCGATCCGTCCTCGCTGATCGTGCTGACCGCGACGATCTTCCTGGCCTGGGCGCTGATGCTCTCGCAGGCGATCGAGTCGGTGACGCGCGTGTTCTACGCCCGCGCCGATCTCGACCTGATCATGTCGTCGCCAGCGAAGCTCACCAACATCTTCTCGATCCGGATCGCCGCGATCGCGCTGACGGTGAGCAGCATGGCGCTGCTGCTGTCGACGCCGTTCATCGACGTGCTCGTGTACCTCGGCGGTGCGCGCTGGCTTGCCGGCTTCGGCGTCGTGCTTGCGATCGGGCTGTCGGCGGCGGCCGCGGCGATCGCCGTCACCGCGTTGCTGTTTCGCCTGATCGGGCCGGGCCGGACCCGGCTGGTGGCACAGATCGTCTCCGCCGTCATCGGCGCCGGCTTCGTCATCGCGCTGCAGGTCGTCGCCGTGCTGTCCTACGGCACGCTGTCGCGCTTTGCCTTTCTGACCTCGGAGACCGCGGCACGCATTGCCCCGGCCCCTGACAGCCTGCTCTGGTGGCCGGCCCGCGCATCGCTCGGCGATTTCGAGATCATGATGCTGCTGCTCGCCACAGCGCTCGTGCTGCTCGGCGTCGTGATGGCAGTGTTCGCGCCACGGTTTGCCGACACGGTCGCACGCGTCGCCGCCAATCCGGCGACGGTCACGCAAGGACGCGCCCGCGCGTTCCGGACCGGCTCGCGGCAGCAGGCGCTGCGGCGCAAAGAATTTTTGCTGCTGCGCCGCGATCCGTGGCTGCTGTCGCAGAGCCTGATGCAGATGCTCTATCTGCTGCCGCCGGCGCTGATGCTGTGGCGAAGCTTCTCCGGGACGTCGACCGCAATCGTGCTGATCACGCCTGTCATCGTGATGGCCGCAGGCCAGCTCGCCGGCGGCCTCGCCTGGCTGACCATCTCGGGGGAGGATGCGCCCGATCTGGTGGCAACCGCGCCGCTGCCGCCGTCGCGCGTGACCCGCGCCAAGGTCGAGGTCGTGCTGATCGCGATCGCCACGGTTTTCGCGCCGCTGGTGGCCGCGCTGGCGTTCGCCTCACCAGGGCAGGCTGCCGTGACGGCGATCGCGATCATCATTGCGACCGCATCCGCCGCAGCGGTCCAGCTCTGGTTCCGCGCGCAGGCCAAGCGCAGCCAGTTCCGCCGGCGCCAGACCTCCTCCCGCATCGCCACCTTCGCGGAAGCCTTCTCCTCGATCGGCTGGGCCGCAACCGCAGCGTTGGCCCTGACGATCCCGGCGGCCGCGCTCGTCAGCGGCATGCTGACGCTGCTGACGCTCGCCACCGCCTGGAAGATCAGCCCGCGGCGCTAAAGCATGACGAGATCAGGTTGAGCTGGAACGGCGTCGATCACCTCTCCCTTGGGAGAGGTGAACCGAAACCGCGGTGAGCCGGTCTACCCCTTCATCACTTCCATCACCGCCGCGGCAAACGCCTCCGGCGCTTCCTGCGGCAGATTGTGGCCAGCGCCCGGGATCACGCGATGCGCCCGGCGGGCGGTGTATTTTGCCGCGCTGGCGCTGCCGTCGCGGGCCGGCGTCACGCCGTCGTCGGCGCCATCGAGCGAGATCGTGGGGACTGTAATCACCGGCAATGCGGCCAGCCGTCGCTGCACCTCCGCATATTGCGGGTCCCCATCGGCAAGGCCGAAGCGATGCCGATAGCTGTGAATCACGACGTCGACATAGTCCGGATTGTCGAATGCGATCGCGGTGCGCTCGAAACCGGCTTCGTCGAACGCCCAGCTCGGCGACCATTGCGACCACAATAGCTTCGCGATACCGCGCCGGTTGGCGGCAAGCCCGGCGCGTCCGCGCTCGAGCTGGAAGTAATACTGATACCACAGCGGCACCTCGCGCTCCGGCCGCGCCGGCGCCATCGCATGTGCGATGTCCTGGATCATGTAGCCGTTGGTGCAGACCAGCCCGATGCATCGTTCCGGCCACAGCGCCGCACCGATCGAGGCAGCGCGGCCGCCCCAGTCGTAGCCCGCGAATACCGCGCGCTTGATGCCGAGCGCATCCATCAGCGCGATCAGGTCGGCACCGACCGCCGCCTGCTCGCCCGAGCGCGGCGTCGCCTTGTCGCGGAACACCGTCGGTCCGTATCCACGCAGATAGGGCACGATGACCCGGCAACCTTGCGCCGCCAGCATTGGCGCGACGTCCACATAGGAATGGATGTCGTAGGGGAAGCCGTGCATCAGCAGCACCGCCGGCCCTTCGGCCGGGCCAGCCTCGTAATAAGCGATGGTGAGCACGCCTGCGTCGACATGGCGCAGCGGCTCGAGCCGCTTGGTGGATGATGCGCGCGGCGCGGAGCTATTGTCAGTCACGCAGAACTCCCTGATCGCTGTGATCTGCGCGGCATGGTAGCGCGTCCCGACGCAAGAATCGCCCGGATCGTGTTGCAGCCAGCGCCGTGGAGCGATGCGCCGGCCTCATCATGACGGCACGCCGATTGCGCGATAGTCTGACGCCGGCGGATATCCCCGCAGACGGAACAGCTCATGCTGAGATTGCTTGCCGCGCTCGTCTTGCTGGGAACATTGACCAGCCACGCCCTGGCGCAGGACGGCCAGCGCAGCGAATGCTTGGCGATGGCCAATTCACCGCCACACGCCGTCCCGGTGAGCTACCGGCGCATCGCGGCCAAAGCGGATGAGGTCGCGATCACCTATGCCGGCCATTCCACCTATTACATCGACACGCCCGGCGGCATCAGGATCGCAACCGACTACAACGGCGTCTATCGGACCGGTCGGCTGCCCGATGTCGTGACCATGAACCGTGCCCACGCGACGCATTACACGCTGTTTCCCGACCCGAAAATTCCCCACGTGCTGCATGGCTGGGGCGAGAACGGCCAGGCCGCGCATTACGGGATGCGGATCGGCGACGTCTATATCCGCAACGTGACCACCGACATCCGCCGCTATTGGGGCGAAGACTCCGGCGGCGAGATGATCAAGGACGGCAACTCGATCTTCATCTTCGAGGTCGCCGGCCTCTGCATCGGCCATCTCGGCCACCTCCACGTCAAGCTCGACGACAGCCATTTCGCGGCGATCGGCCGGCTCGACATCGTGATGGTGCCGATCGACGGCACCTATACGATGTCGCTCGATGGCATCTCCGAGATCACCAGGCGGTTGCGCTCAGCCGTCGTGCTGCCGATGCACCGCTTCGCCACCCCGCTCGACGAGTTCATGCGCCTGATCGGCCAGCAATTCGAGATCGACCGCCGCGGTGGCGAGCGCACCTTGCGGATCTCACGCGACACGCTGCCGGCGACGCCGACGGTGATCATCCTCGACGGGGTGTGACGTCTCTTTTCAAAAAGAAGCAAAACCAAACGGGAGTGAAATCGATGACCAGTACCTTGCCCGCCTCTGCGAGCGGGCTCTATGCCAATCCGCGCGAAGACTGGCTCGCCCAATATACCGAGGAAATTATCGATCCGGCCCAGCCGATCGTCGATCCGCACCATCATCTCTGGGACCGCGGCGGGCTCCGCTACCTGATCGAGGAGATGCGCGACGACATCGCCTCGGGCCACAACATCGTGGCGACCGTCTATGTCGACTGCCGGTCGATGTATCGCACCGACGGGCCGGAGGCGTTCCGCCCGGTCGGCGAGGTCGAATTCGCCAACGGCGTCGCGGCGATGGCGGCAAGCGGCGGCTATGGCAAGACGGCGATCTGCGCCGGCATCGTCAGCCACGTTAACCTTCTGATCGGCGACCAGGCCAAGGCGGTGCTGGAGGCGGAGATATCAGCCGGCAACGGCCGGTTCCGCGGCATCCGCCACTCCTCGGCCTGGGACGAGGACCCCAACGTCGCCCACATGTATGCCAACCGCCCGAAGGGCATCTTGCTGGATTCCACCTTTCGTAAGGGGTTCGCCTGCCTGGCGCCGCTCGGCCTCAGCTTCGATGCCTGGTTGTTCCACCCGCAGATCGGCGAACTGACCGACCTCGCCCGCGCCTTTCCCGACACAAGGATCGTGCTCGACCATTGCGGCGGCCCCGTCGGCACCGGCCGCTTCGCCGGCAAGCGCGAGGAGACCTTTCCGGTCTGGAAGGCGTCGATCCAGGAGATCGCCAAATGCCCGAACGTCGTGGTCAAGCTCGGCGGGCTGGCGATGTGCCTGCTCGGCTACGACTTCCACCTCCGCCCCAGGCCCCCCTCGTCGGAGGAACTCGCTGCCGTCTGGCGGCCCTATGTGGAGACCTGCATCGAGGCGTTCGGCCCGAACCGTTGCATGTTCGAGAGCAACTTCCCACCTGATAAGGGACAGTGCAGCTATCAGGTGATCTTCAACACCTTTAAACGGCTTGCATCACAATATAGCGAAGCCGAGAAGACGGCGTTGTTCCTGAACACGGCAAAGGATGTCTATCGGCTCGATATCGGGTAAACTTCCGACTCATGGATGACAGCATCACCATCCGGCCGCTTCGTGAGCCTGATGCAGAAGCGGTGGTCGAACTCTACGCAAAGGCGGCTGCGGTGGAACCGCGGCTAGGCCCTGTCGCGCTGCCGCAGTGGGACCAGTTCCTGAAGCTGCCGCAGAACCGTGGCGGCCGCGACTTCCGCATTGCCGAACGGAACGGCCAACTCCTCGGCCTCGCTGAGTCATCGTTGCGCGATCAGGGCGCGCATCATTCCCGGTTCCTCAAGATCGTCGTCGCGCCCGAGATGCGGCGCCGCCGGATTGGCCTCGCGCTGTTCGACGACGTGCTTGCGATCGACACCGATCCCGATCTCACCGTCCAGACGCTGGTGAGCAGCGACTGGCCGGCGGGGATGGCGTTCGTCGCCGCCTTCGGCTTTGTTCATCTTGAGTCAGAGATCGGGATGAAATGCGTCGAGCCGTTGCAGCCGGCGCGCACGCTCGCGGCGGCCCGCGCCACCATCGAGCAGGTCAGCGACGTCACCGCCTGCGCCGGCGAGGTCGCGCGCATCCACAACGTCGCCTATGCGTCGGACTCCGCCTTCCGCCGGTATTCACCGGAGGAGATGGCGCAGGTCCTGACCGAGAGCGAAGTCTGGATCGCGTCGGAAGACGGCCAGATGTCGGGCTTCTGCCTGACCGAGCCGGAGCGGAACTCGATGTGGATCGAGTCGGTCGCCGTCGACCCGGCGCGGCAGGGACGCGGGCTCGGCCAGCTGCTGGTCTACCGCGTGTTGGCCGCGCATGACGTGTCGGCCGAGCATCCCTGCTGGCTCAACGTCTCGAGCCGCAATGCGCCCGCGCTGAAGATCTATCGCCGGCTCGGATTCAAGCCGCAGCACGAGACCTGCCGCTTCAGCGCGCCGCGCGGCGAGCTGATCGCCGCCCGCGAGCGCAAGCTTCGCTAGCCGCGCTTTACGCCCACTCGCCCTTGCGGAACACCGGGACGCTGCGGCCGTCGGCGTGGATGCCGTCGATGTCGGTGTGGGCGGAGCCGATCATCCAGTCGATATGGATCAGGCTCTTGTTGCCGCCCTGCTCGGCGATCTGCTGCGGCGTCAGCTTGTCGCCGTTGACGAAACATTTCGAGTAGCACTGGCCGAGCGCGATGTGCGAGGCGGCGTTCTCGTCGAACAGCGTGTTGAAGAACAACAGCCCGCTCTTCGAGATCGGCGATGAGTGCGGCACCAGCGCGACCTCGCCGAGGCGGCGCGCGCCCTCGTCGGTGTCGAGCACCTTGTTCAGCACTTCCTCGCCGCGCGACGCCTTGGCCTCGACGATGCGCCCCTCCTCGAACTTCACCGAGATATTGTCGATCAGCGTGCCCTGATAGGACAGCGGCTTGGAGCTGACGACGTGGCCGCTGACGCGGCGGCAATGCGGCGTCGTAAATACTTCTTCGGTCGGAATGTTGGCATTGCAGACAATGCCGTTCTTGGCGGTCGACGCGCCGCCTTCCCATTCATGGCCGTCGGCAAGGCCAATGGTGAGGTCCATTCCGGGACCGGAATATTTCAACGCGTGGAAGCGCTGGCCGTTCAACCATTCGGTACGCTCGCGGAGCTTCGCATTGTGCCTTTCCCAGTTGGCGACGGCGCCGTCCTGATCGACCCGGGACGCGGAAAAGATCGCATCCGCGAGCCTGGCGACCGCGACATCCTCGGCATCGTCAGGGAATACCTGCTTCGCCCAGGACGTGCTCGGATAGGCGATGATGTTCCAGTTGGTGTCGAAATTGACGATCTTCTCCAGCGCCGGCTGGTAGGCGATCGAATTGGCCTTGCTGGCGCGCGCCACCTTGGTCGGGTCTTCGCCCGACAGCAGCATCGGATTGTCGCCGACGATCGCGAGCCGCGCGGTGTTGGCGCCGAACGCCTTCGCCATGCCCTCATAGAGCCAGCTCGCGGCACGATCGAAACTCGCATCGTTGGCGTAGCGGTAGCGCGCCAGCGTGAGCTCTTCGTCCGAGAAGAACGGGGTCACGAGGCCCGCGCCGGCCTTGTAGGCGTGCTCCACCACCCGCCGCACCAGCGGCATTGCCGCGGCAGGCGCCGTCAGCAGCAGATCCTGCCCCGGCTGCAGCTGCAGGCCGACCTTGATCGCGACTTCGGCGAGCCGATCGAGTTTTACAGGATCGATCGAGGCGGAAAGGTTACGTTGATGTGCGGTCATGAAGTGTCCGGCCGTGTCGTTTGAGGGCTTTTAAGGATTCGTAGTCCAATTCGATCCGCGTCCGCAAGGTTCCCGCCCGCCGCGCCCGATCACGCGACGGCGAGCCATTTGCCGCGAATTTTACCGCTTCACCGACGCCAGCACCCGGTCGACCATCTCGGGTGCAAGGCCGAGATAGTTTTTCGGCGCGGTGAGACGGTCGATCGTCGCCCGATCGATCCGGCTCGCGACGCGATCATCCGCCGCCAGCGCCTCGGCCAGCGTCAGGCCCTTGTCGTTGGCGACCCGGCAGGCGTCGTAGACCACATCATGCGCGTCCTGCCGGCCGATCGCGGGCGCAAGCCCCATCATCACGGCTTCGGCAACGATCAGCCCGCGGCTGATGTCGAGATTGGCGGCCATCCGCTTCTCGTCGACGATCAGGCCGCCGAGCGCGAACCTGGCCTGGTGCAGCGCGCCGGCGGTCAGCACGAAGCTTTCCGGGATCGCCATCCATTCGGCGTGCCACGGGCCGGTGGCGCGTTCGAAATCCTGCACCATCGCATCCAGCATCAGGCCGGCGTGCTGGCGCACTGCCTTGGAAGCGGCGAGCATCAGCTCCGACGAGATCGGGTTGCGCTTCTGCGGCATGGTCGAGGAGGCGCCGCGTCCCTTCACGAAGGGTTCGTAGACCTCAGCGAATTCGGTCGAGGCCATGATCATGATGTCGAGCGCGATCTTGCCGAGCGTTCCCGTCACCAGCGCGAGGAAATTCACCGCCTCCGCCAGACCGTCGCGCGCGACATGCCAGGTCGAGACGGGAACGCCGAGGCCGAGTTCCTCGCACAGCGCCTTCTGGACCACGAAGCCCTTGTCGCCCAGCGAGGCCAGCGTGCCGGCGGCGCCGGCAAACTGGCCGACCAGCACGCGCGGCTTCAGCTCGGCCAGCCGCGCGGCGTGGCGATCGAAGGCGGCAAGCCAGATTGCGGTCTTGTAGCCGAAGGTCACCGGCAGCGCCTGCTGCAGATGGGTGCGGCCGGCCATCGGCGTGTCGCGGTATTTCTTCGAGAGATCGGCGAGGATGCCGCGCAGCGCGGCGATGTCATCCTCGATGATCGCAAGGCCATCGCGCAGTTGCAGCACCACGGCGGTGTCCATGATGTCCTGCGTGGTGGCGCCCCAATGGACATAGCGGCCGGCCTCGCCGCACTGCTTGGCCATCTGATGCACCAGCGGCAGGATCGGGTAGCCGACGACGTCGGTCTCCTGCCGCAGCAGGTCGAAATCGAACGCGGTGATATCGGTGCGCTTTGCGATCTCCTCGGCCGCTTCTGCCGGGATCACGCCGCAACGCGCTTCGGCGTTCGCGAGCGCGACTTCGACTTCGGCATAGCGCTGGAGCAGCCGCAGGTCGGAAAACACCTCGCGCATCGCGCGCGTGCCGAAGGCATCGCGAAACAGCACGGAATCGAGCACGGTGGTCGAGGTCGGAAAGGCGGACATGGGCAGATCCTGTTGCCGGTCGCAGTCGGCAACGTCCCTATCACGGCGCGCGCCCGTGCCCTACCCCTCCGCGGGTGCCTCGCCGAACACCTCGGCTGCGATCTTGCTGGTCTCGATCGCGGCTGGAATGCCGCAATACATCGCGACCAGCAGCAGCACGTCCTGCACCTGCGCGGCGGTGCAGCCATTGGCCAGCGCGCCCTTGGCATGGACGCGGAACTCGGTCGGCTTGCTGCTCGCCGCGGTGATGCCGAGCATCACGAGGCTGCGGACCTGGTCGGACAGCCCGCTGCGCTCCCAGACGTCCCCGTAGACGTAGGCATTGATGATGTTTTGCAGCGGCGTGCCAAAATCGCCCGCGGCCGCCATCCGCTTGGCGACATCGACCTCGCCGAACATCTTCTGCCGCCGGCGCAGCCCGCGGGCATGGAGATCGCTGGTGTCCACCATCGTCGTCTGGCTCCCCTGTATGGACTATTTATACGGATAAATATGTCGCACCTCAATATTCCGATAGGCTTGATGCTTGCCACTCTGATCCATTTGTCCGTATAAATTTGCCAAAAGCAGAGGCGGAGGGGACCGGGATGAAGTTACGGCTGGGGCTACTTGTCGTCCTGCTCGCTGCGCTTCCGGCTCTGCCGGCTTTCGCGGCGGACGATTTCCCGCAACGGCCAATCAAGATCATCGTGCCGTTTCCGGCCGGCGCCGGCCCCGACAATGTCGCGCGGCTGGTCGGCCAGCATCTGCAGGACGCGTTCGGCCAGACCGTGCTGATCGAGAATCGCGCCGGCGCGCTCGGCAGCATCGGCGCCCAGGAAGTCGCCCGCAGCGCGCCCGACGGCTACACGCTGTTGATGGGCACCAACACCACCCATGCCAGCAACGTCGCAACGCTCAAGAGCCTGCCCTACGACCCGGTGAAGGATTTCGCGCCGGTGATCCGCACCACCACCACGGCAATGGTGCTGCTGGTCAACCCGAAGCTCGCGGCCACCGACCTGCCGCAGTTCCTCAGCTACGCCAAGGCCACCCCCAATCTGACCGCGGGCTACGGCTCCGGCGCGTCGCAGATCTCGATCGCGCAGCTGCAATCGCGCGGCGGCCTGTCGCTGATCGCAGCCTCCTATCGCGGCGTGCCGCAGGCGATGACCGACGTGATGGCCGGCGTCATCGACCTGACCTTCGGCGATTTCTCGGTCGCGATCCCGCAAATGCAGGGCGGCACCTTGCGTGGGATCGCCGTGACGTCAGCGACCCGCAACGAGCTGACGCCCGGCCTGCCCGCACTCTCGGAAGCGATGCCCGGCTTCGAGGCCACCATCTGGTACGGGCTGTTCGCGCCCGCCGGCACGCCGGAACCGGTGGTCAACAAGATCTACGCCGAGTGCGCAAAGTACCTCGCGATGCCGGAGACCAGGAAGAAGCTCGCCGATGTCGGCGTGATGGTGGCGCCGCTGGCGCCGGCCGAGTTCGGCGCCTTCGTCAAGAGCGAGGTCGTGCGCTGGTCGGCGGAGGTGAAGGCGGCCGGCATCCAGCCGCAATAGACCAGAGCTCCGTCGCACCATGGCTCGCGAGACACCTGTCGGCATGATTGGCCTGGGCCTGATGGGATCGGCGCTTTCCGCGCGGCTGATCGACGCCGACGTCGGGGTGATCGGCTTCGACATCGATGCCGCGAAGAAGGACGGCCTGAGAGCCAGCGGCGCCGAGTTCGCGGCCTTCGCCGCCGACGTGGCGGCGCGCTGCCGGACCATCGTGATTGCCGTCTACGACGCAGCCCAGGTCACGGGTTTGCTGCCGGATATTGCGAACGCCGAGCTGCCGCCGCTCGTCATCTGCACCACCACCTGCGCACCAGGCGAGATCACGGCGGTCGCCGAGATCGCCGTGCGCTCACGGCTTGCCTTCATCGAAGCGCCGATCTCCGGCACCAGCGCCGAGGTCCGCGCGGGCACGGCCACCGCGCTGGTCGCCGGCGATCGCGACGTGATCGCCGCCGCCGCGACGACGCTCGACATCCTCTGCCCGCAGCGGATCCATGTCGGCGCAATCGGCAATGCGAGCCGCACCAAGCTTGCCATCAACCTGATCCTCCAGAACAACCGCGCCGCGCTGGCCGAAGGCATCGCCTTTGCCGAGAGCCTCGGCCTCGACGGCGCGAGCTTCCTTGCGACCGCACGGCAATCGGCGGCATATTCCAGAGTGATGGACGGCAAGGGACCGAAGATGCTGGCGCGCGATTTCGCGCCGCAATCGCATATCGCGCAGACCCTGAAGGACGCCGAGCTGATCCTGCAGGAGGCCGGCCGGCACGGCCTGCCTCTGCCGCTGACCTCGGTGCAGGCCGGGCTGCTGCGTGCGGCGATCGCACTGCACGGCCCGGACTGCGACAGCGCCGCAGTGATCGAGGCGATCCGGGCCGGACGCGATCAGGACAAGGAACACTCATGATCAACTGCGCGATCGCGGGCCTCGGCCGCTGGGGCCGCGCACTGGTCGAGGCTACGCGGAGCGAGCCGCGGCTCAGGATCGTCCGCGCGGTGGAACCCGACATGAGCAGCGCCGAGAGCTTTTGCGCGGCGCATGGTCTGTCGCCCGCGCCCAGCCTCGAGGCCGTGCTGGCCGAGCCCGGCATCGATGCCGTGCTGCTGGCAACGCCGCATTCGCTGCACAGGAACCAGGTGATCGCCGCCGCCGCGGCCGGTAAGCAGGTATTTTGCGAGAAGCCGCTGGCGCTCAAGCGCGACGATGCGGCCGAGATGTTCGCAGCCTGCCGCAACGCCGGCGTGACGCTCGCGGTCGGGCATAACCGGCGCTTCTGGCCGTCGATGCAGGCGCTGCGCGCGATTGTCGCAAGCGACGAGCTTGGCACGATCCTGCATGTCGAGGGCCACAACAGCAACGAGAACTCGCAAGGCATCACGCAGGGCTGGCGGCTGTCGCCGGAGGAGTCGCCCGGCGGCGGGCTGACCGGCGCGGGACTGCATGTGCTCGACAGCTTCGTCAGCCTCCTTGGTCCTGCCCGACAGGTTTATGCACGGTTGAGTGAACGCGAGGCCGGACCGCCGCCGCTCGACACTGCAACTTTAGCGATTGAATTTGTGAATGGCGTGAGTGCAACCCTTGCTACAGTCCGCGCAACACCGTTCTATTGGCGCGTGCATGTGTTCGGGACGAAGGGATCCGCAGAGGTGCTCGACGAAGGGACGATGGTGCTACGGAAATCCGGCGAGGCGGCTGCGACGACGCGCTATCCGGCGGTCAACACGCTCACCGCGGAACTTGCGGCCTTTGCCGACGCGGTCGAACGCAGACAGCCGTTCCCCGTGCCCGAAGCAGATGTGCTGGCGACGCTCTCCGCGTTCGAAGCCGCGTTGCAGTCGATGCAGTCTGGACATCCGGTTGCCTGCCATATGGCATACCAGTGATCCGCCATGTCTGAACAACCGGAGAGGGCGAGATCGTCCCGCTACCGCGACATCGCCACCGGGCTGCAGAAGGACATCCGTCTCGGCACTTACGCGGTCGGCAATCTGCTGCCGACCGAAACCGAGTTGATGGCGAGCTATCAGGCGAGCCGCCAGACCGTGCGCGAGGCGCTGCGCATCCTGATCGACCAGGGCCTGATCGTGCGCCGCGCCGGCCTCGGTTCGGTGGTGATCGCCTCCGAACCGCCGGTGCTGTTCACCCACAGCGTCAAGTCGCTCGGCGAGTGGCTGCGCTATTCCAATGAGACCTACCGCGACGTGGTTGGCAGCAGCGACATCGTCGCCGACCGCAAGCTGGCTGCGCTCCTGAAATGCGAGCCCGGCAAGAGCTGGTTCCTGATCGAGGCCGTGCGCCGCTCCGACCAGTTCGCCGCTCCGCTCGGCTGGACCGAGATCTACGTGTTGCGCCGGTTCGCCGATGTCGTGACCCGCAGCGACCACGGCCGCACCCCGGTGCACGAGCAGATCGCCAAGATGTACGGCCAGGTCACCGAGCGCGCACAGATGGAAATCTTCGTGCGCGGCATGCCGGCGCCGATCGCCAAGGCCCTCGGCGTTAAGACCGGATCGCCGGCGCTCACCGTGGTACGCCGCTACTACGGCCTGCGCGAGGAACTGTTCGAGGTCACCATCACCACGCACCCGGAAGGGCGCTACACCTACACGATGGATATGCAGCGCTCGCTGCGGCCGAAGCTCTAGATTCTAGTTTTGACGCGTTTTCTTCACGCGAACCGGTGTCCACTTCGCTCGAAAACGCTCTGGCTTTTGTGGAGACGCGTTGTCTTGACGCGAGCCGGAAGCCGCTTCGCTTGAAATCGCGCTAGCGCGCCCGGGCCAGATGCGTGCTGCTGGCAGAGGTATGTGCCATCTGCGGGGTGCCGCTCACACCCCAGACCACGACCGCGATCAGCGCGGCCGCCCAGACATATGGCACAGCATTCAGCTTCTTCATTTCCGAGATCATCCCCAACGTCTCAGGAGCACAGATGAATCTTACGACCTTAATCGCCAGCGTCTCACCAGGCACCCGTCCTTCACAACGCTACTAAGGTTAGACCTTGTCGGTTTCAGGACGTCTTCGTGCGAATCCGGAAATGATTTCGTGGGAACCGGGCCCTCTCATCCGAATTGATGAGACCGAGGTCTCGACGGCTTCGGCGCTCGCTACAAGGCCGGAGAATTTCCTGCTTAAATTTGAGTCAGATGCACAACAAACGTTCCAAAGACCGCCCGCTGAATTCTTTTTGATTGTCCGCCGGACTCCGGCCGTGGCATCAGGGCCTGTGACACTGCGATGACAAGGGTTCTCCCGTGACTGCCCAACCGGCCAAACCGCACGGCGGCTCCCGCCGCCACTCCAAGGAAACCCAGGACGAGGTCGCGCGGTCGCTGGAACGGGAGCTGCAGTTCCTGGCGGAAGAGCGCCAGGAGCGCGCCCTCCGGCTCGGCCTCGACTTCGCAGCCAAGACGCCGAAGACCGACCACTAGGCGCGCTGCCGCGACTTGCTTCGCGGACGCTGCACCGGCGCGGCCGCAAATTCCGATTCAACTGTCAAGCAGCTTGTCCGGTGTCATCACCCGCGCATACGGGTGATCAAGTGTGTGAGGCACAGCTCCACCACGTCGTCCTGGCGAAAGCCAGGACCCATAACCACCGCATTCCGTGATGAACGGGATCGCGGCCCCAGCACGCACAACAATTGAGATTCGGGGTAATAGGTCCTGGCTTTCGCCAGGACGACACCGATTGTGTGGCACGGCTGCATCCACAATCGTCGTCCCTGCGAAAGCAGGGACCCATAACCACAGGATCGTGTTGTTGAAGGGAGAGCCGTGGCCCCAGCGGCGCGCAACAATCACCCTCGGTGGTTATGGGTCCCGGCCCCGGTGCGCAATTGCGCACTAGGCCGGGACGACACTGAATTTATGGCGCTGCTTGTGGATCACGCTTCCGCGTTCTTGCGACATCCTTGTCCGAGTTTTGCATTTTGTTTCGCCCTCTCTCTTGAACAGAGGGCGCAGGAAAGCCGGGTGCGTGCACACATCACCGTCATTGCACCGTGCGCGCCGCCTCAAAATGACGAATCGCTATTGCCCGCCCTGCGCTTCGCCATCGACCTGCACATCATGGCCGAAGCGATCCTTGCCGCTGAGCCTGGCCTTGCCGCCGTCGAACGTGAGCAGCCATCTGCGGTCGGTATCGCCGCCGACCAGACGCAGATCGATCGCAAGCGTCTCAGCGGTCTGCCACGTCCCCTTCAGCGCCATCACGCCGAGTGGCGTTGGCTGGCCGAGACGGTAGGTGCCGTCGAGCCCGATCGGTCCCGCCAACTTGACTACCGGCCGCGCCGCATCCGGCGTCGCCGTTTCCAGCTCATAGTGCGGGGACGGATCGGTCAGATACAGCGTCAGCGCCCGCAGATTGAGGCCGTTGGCCCGGAAGCCCCATGTCTTGCCCGAGATGGCCGCCGCGGTCTCGGGCACAGCGCCGACCGCCGACGGCTTTTCCGTCGCGCTATCGCGCAGCGCCGCGGCAAGCTGATTGCCGCCGGCGGAGTTCACCGGCAGCGCCGTGTCGGACTTGACGGCGCCGGAAATGTCGTCGGCCATCCTGCCGAACGAGCAGTAGTCGCGTGCGGTCACGACCGTGACGATGTCGAGCGTGGGGAGGATCATGATCAGCTGGCAGCGGTCGCCGACCGCCATGAAGGCCTGCTGCTTCGGCATCACCCAGAAGAAATTGGCGTAGCGCAGGGATGGATCGAACGAGGCGTGCATGTCCGTCGTCGCGTGCCTGATGCGATCGACCCAGCCGGACGGCAGCAGCCGCTGCCCCTCCCATTCGCCGTCATGCAGATAGAGCAGCCCGATCTTGGCGGCGTCGCGCGGCGCGAGCAGGAGCCCGCCGCCGCCTTGCGTCAGTCCCGGCCCGATGCTGTGCCAGTACGGCGCGGCAATCCCCAGCGGGCGAAACAATTTCGTCACCGCATAGTCCCGCGCGCTCACGCCGGTGAGCTTGTCGATGATCGCAGCCAGCAGCTGCGGATTGCCGGTGTTGTAGTAGAACGCCTCGCCCGGCGCATTCGCCATCGGACGGTCCAGGATGAACTGGATCGCATCGGGGCTGCGCCCCCATTCGATCAGCGAGTCCGGCCTGCCGCCCTCGACGCCCTCCGTCCAGGCCATCCCCGAGGTCATGTCGAGCATGGTCTGGATCGTGATCGCCCGTTTGCGGTCATCGAGTTTGGCGATGGTGCGGTCGCCAAAGAAATCCACCATGCGATGGTCGAGGCTATCGAGCACCTTGTCCTTGAGCAGCATCGCGACCAGCGTGCCGGTCACCGCCTTGGTGGCGGAATTGATCAGATGCGGGATCTCCGGCGTGTACGGCGCGTAGTAAGCGTCGAGCACGATCCGGCCATGACGCGCAATCAGGAGACTATCGAAACTGTGAGCCGCGCCAAAGTTGACGAGCCGCGCCAGCGCAGCGGAATCCATCCCCTGCTCTTCCGGCGTCGAACTCTGCCACTGCCGGGTCGGCCACGCCCGATCGCCGGCCCCTTCTGCGCGGGCTGCGCCTGACAAGGCCGTGGCTGCGAGCAGCCCCCCGCTCAGGATCGATACGGCCAGTCGCTTGAGATGCATGGCATGCTCGGCCTCATTTCCGCCCACGACAATAAGCGCACTGGTATATGTTTCCAGTCGTTTTCAGAGCGCATTTCTTGCAATTCATTTCCGGTGAGGCGCTGTCATGACGCTGATCGATGGCTTGGGTTACCTGGCGTCGGCTCTTGTGTTGCTGACGTTCTGCATGAGCACGATGTTGAGCCTGCGCACCGTCGCGATATTCAGCAATCTGGCATTCATCAGCTATGGATTGGGCGACCGGATCTACCCGGTGCTCATCCTGCACATCATTCTGCTGCCGCTGAACGTGGTGTTGCTGTTCCAGATGGTTCGGCTGCTTCGGAAGGCCAGGCGCGCTGCAGCGACGGACCTTTCTCCGAGCTGGCTGCAACCGTTCATGCGACCGAAGCACATCAAGGTAGGAGAAACGATCTTCAGGAAAGGCGATGACGCCGACCTGCTCTACATGGTCGTATCGGGCGAGGTCAGGTTTCCCGAGATCGATCGCGAGGTCTCGGCGGGCGAGTTGTTCGGAGAGATTGGACTGTTCTCACTCGAGCGACGACGCACGCAGACTGCCCTGGCAGCGACCGATGTGGATTTGCTGTCGATCAGCGAGGGCGCACTGATGAAGCTGTGCGAACGCAATCCAGGACTGTCGCTGTATTTCCTGCGGCTGACGGCAACCCGGATGACGGAAAACGCAGCCCGCGCAATCGCGGTTGCCGCGGCAACGCCCAATCCGGCGTAAAGCGCCGGGGCACCGCGTCGTTTGCCAGTGTTACGGCGCGGACGACGCCGCCAGGCTCGGCAGCGGCGCGAACTGCATCTCTGCAACGGCCGAGCCGGCGTAAGCACTGGCGATCAGGATCATGACTCGAATGGCGACGAACATGGTGCCTCCTCAGTCTTCTTGTTGGTCTCTTGATGCCAGAGAGTTCTTTCCCGCCGGTGAGGAAAGCTGGTTGCCGCAACCTTGAAAGCATTGGTAAGCGAGCCGTTTACGCACGCTCCCGTTCATGAGTTGGGAACCGTATCGGCCGATCGGCCCGAGCGCTAAACGCGCGGTTCACCGCCGCCGGGCATTGTTCGCCTCAATCAAGAAGGCGCAATCACAATGCCGATTTTCAGGACGATCCTTGTTGTCGTATCGATTTTTCTTGCCGGTTTGTACGTCTACGATACCTGCCGCAGCGACTGGCTCACCATGCCGGCATCGGTGAACGATATCTTTGCGCGACGATGGCCGGAACCAGATGAATTTCGCGGCACGGCTCCCGCCGTCGCCACCCTCGCCGCCGCCGCGACGCCGGCCGCGCGCGTTAGGGAAACGTTTGCGATGTTCATCCCTAGGGACGCGCGACGCCACACGATGCAGCGCAGCCTTTAACGCTCCGATTCAGCCCAGAGATACGCCGGCCTTGGCGCGGCTGATCCCGAGCGTCAGGATGCGATTCAACAGAACCGGGTAGTCCAGTCCGTCATGCCCCGCGGCGGTCGCGAACTCCTGGCTCTTGGCGATTTCGGGGTTGGGATTGGCTTCAATGAAATACGGCACGCCATTGGTGGACAGGCGGAAGTCGATGCGCGCGTAGCCATCGAGCCCCAAGGTCCGGTAGATGCGCTTCGCCAGCCGTTGAATATGGGCTGATAGTTCCGGCGTCAGGTCCTCGGCCGGGCCATCCGCAATTCCGATGCGCTCCTGATAGCTGGTGTCGTGCTTGACCTTTTCGGTGGCGATCTGGCGCGCAGCGGGGCCACCCATGCTGCCGAACTTCAATTCCCAAACCGGCAGGACCCGCAGCCTGTTGTTGCCGATCACACCGACATAGAGTTCACGTCCCTCGATGAACTGCTCGGCGATCGCGGCCGTTCCGATCCGTTCGTGGATGAAGGCAACGCGCTCCGCGAGCTTCTCGTCGGTATCGACGATCGACGCCTGCGAGATACCGAGCGATCCATCGCTGCTCAGGCTCTTGACGATCAGCGGCAGCGCAAGCCGCGGCGGCCGCTTGACCTTGCGGCGCATCGGGAACACGGCGAAGGCCGGCACCGGGATACGGCGGTGATGCACCAGCGTCTTGGACAGATCCTTGCCGCGCGCCAGGATCAGGCCGCGCGGGTTGCACCCGGTATAGGGGATCTTCATCAGCTCGAGATAGCTCGCGATATGCTGGTCATACACGACGTCGTAGTGAAACTCCTCCAGCAGCGTGAACACCACGTGCGGCTTGAAGCCCTCGATCTCGTCGCGGACCGGCTTGATTTCCTCTTGCACGCCGAGCGGACGAACGTCGTGACCGGCCGCACGCAGGGTGCTCACCACGTCGTATTCGGTTTTCCACTCGTTGATTTCCCGCGCGGAGTATCCGTCGCTGGAGTCCGGCGGCACACAGTCCGGGTGCATCAGCACCAGAATGCGAAAGTGTTTCATAGCGCGATCCATTTCCGGCGCGACGGGCCGAACAGCGCGTGCATGGTCTTGGCTGTCAGCAGGATGGTGAAGTTGGTCACCAGCTTCTGCTCAGGGCCGACGGCACGCAGATTGAGCTCGCGGCAGCGCGAGATCATGTCGTCGAGCACGGCATCGAGCGTCAGCTGGTTCTCGCCGGTCCACCGCGCGACCAGCTGCCTGATCTGGGCGCGGTGCCGCCTGATGAAGACCGCGGCCGGCGGCTGCCGCCGATGCCGCGGATCGGCGGAGAACAGCTTCGACAGATCGCGGTCGTAGGTCTTCGGCGGCGTGAACGCATAGAACGCCTGCTTCTTCTTGTAGTGTTCGCCGAGCGTCTGTTTGAGCGTATGCAGCGGATCGACCCGCTCCCGCGTCGTGAGCAATGGCCGGTTGCCGGCGATCTCGCCCATCAACTCGTCGACATATTCGAGCTTCTTCAGCGCCGGCCAGCCGGCATACCGCGTCCGCCAGTTCGAGCGGGGCCGCAGCCACACCGCGAAGGTCTCGGCGAAATCCTCGTCGGGATGGCTCTGCGCGTACCACAGCCTGAGATGCTGGACATAATTGCGGCTGGCCGGATTGGGCCGGTAGTAGCGCGGATAATGTTGCGACGACGGGCCGAACAGCTGTTGCCAGCGCCGGCGGCGTTGCAACTGGTAGCCGTGCTGTATGGCATGCCCCGCCTCGTGGCGGAGAATGGCCATGCACTCGGACCACGAGGCGCCCTCGACGTCGAGCATCATCTTCTTCTCGAGCTTCATCAGGCGGGGATGGGCGAGATAGAACGGAATGGCGATACCGGGCACATCGGCCGGGCTGAACCATTCGCTCGAGATCCATGCGTGCGGCCGCAGCCGGATCCCCCGCTCTTCGAGCTCTTCGTAGAGCGTGCTGACACAATCCGCGAGCCAGGTGCCTTCGACCGCAACCCTCAGACTGCTGAGGCGCTGCTCGAGCAACTGCGCATCCGTGAGCTTCTCCCAGGCAAATTTGCGACGCGGCATAGGCTTCCAAAGTCAAAAACAAACCGGAATCGGGATGGTGTCATAGGTTGCCGCCGGCAACAACCGCTGGGCTTTTGCGCCAGGCTCCGGTCCGTGCCGCTATGTGCCAGCCCCGCCGCCGTGCTTCAGCCGCAGATCGGCAGGACGCCGAGAGCCCGGGCCATGGCCCAGATCGCCGCAGGGACAGCTTCGCGCCTTCTGCTATGATTGGGCCGTTTCCGGGCAAGGTTCTTTGAGGGGGCGACATGGATGATCGGCGGCGGCGGCTGCTATTTCACGGCATGGCTTTGTTCCTGATCGGGCTGTTGACCGGCCTCATCGAGCAGCACTTCAACAATGTGCGGATGGCGCTCGCAGCGCATCTCGAGGGCGTGATGAACGGTACGTTCCTGCTCGCGGTCGGCGCGATCTGGAGCGAGGTCAGGCTGTCGCCCCGCGCGAGCGTCGCAGCCTACTGGGCGCTGCTGTGCGGAACGTACGGCAACTGGGCCGTGACGACGCTCGCTGCCGTTCTCGGGACCGGCGCGCTGTCGCCGATCACGGCGGCCGGGCGTGGCGCCGCGCCGTGGCAGGAAACGCTGGTGACCATAGGATTCGTCTTGATCGGCCTTGCGATCATCGCAGCATCGATCTTGCTGTTGTGGGGGCTGCGCGGCAAGGCTGCGCTTTCCCGTGACGCGAGATAGCTTCTCCTGACTTCCCGTCGCTAGCGCTGGCCGTGATCTTGCGCGGCGCGTGCCGCGACCGCGGCGCGGCGTTTGAGGAACTCGCGCTCGCGCGCATTGCCGGCCAATGCGGCGGCGACCTCGAACGCGGTGTGCGCCTCCGCGAAGCGGTTCAGCCGGTGCAGCAGATCGCCGCGCACGCTCGGCAGCAGATGATAGGCTTTCAGCGCCGGCTCGTCCGCGAGGCCGTCGACGATTGCAAGCGCGGCCTGCGGCCCTTCGGCCATGCCGATCGCAACCGCGCGGTTGAGCTCGATCACCGGCGAATCCAGCAACGCGGCGAGATCGCCGTACAGCGCGGCGATGCGGCGCCAGTCGGTCGCCTCAGGCGTATCGGCCTCGGCATGGCAGGCGGCGATCGCGGCCTGCAGCGCGTAGAAGCCACCCGCGCCGCCGAGCTCGCGGGCGCGCGCCAGCGCCAGCTGCCCGCGGCGGATCTGCAGGCGATCCCACAGCGCGCGATTCTGATCCATCAGCAGGATCGGCTCGCCGGCCGCGTCGGTGCGCGCCGCCGTCCGCGAGGCGTTGAATTCCATCAGCGCCAGCAGGCCGTGCGCCTCCGGCTCGTGCGGCGCAATCGAGGTCAGCATACGGCCGATGCGCAGCGCCTCGCTGCAGAGCTGCGGCCGCAGCCATTCGTCGCCGCTCGCCGCGGTATAGCCCTCGTTGAAGATCAGGTAAGCAACCTCGAGCACGGAAGCGAGCCGCTCCGACAGCGCCTCGCAGCGCGGCGTCTCGTAGACCAGACCGGACTCCGACAGCGTGCGCTTGGCGCGCACGATGCGCTGGGCGATGGTCGCCTCCGCCTGCAGGAAGGCGCGCGCGATCTCCTCGGTGGTGAGGCCACAGATCATCCGAAGCGCCAGCGCGGCGCGGGCCTCGCGCGACAGCAGCGGATGGCAGGCGGTGAAGATCAGCCGCAGCAATTCATCGCCGATATCGTCGTCGAGCGCGGAATCGAAATCGGGCATGGTCTCCTGCTCCCGCACCAGATCATGCGCAAGCATGCCGTGCTTTTCGGTCCGCATGCGGTTGCGCCTGATATGATCGAGCGCGCGCCGCTTGGCGGTCGCCATCAGCCAGGCGCCCGGCTTCTCCGGCACGCCACTGAGCGGCCAGTGCTCGAGCGCCGCGATCAGCGCTTCCTGGGTCAGATCCTCGGCGAGCGGCACGTCGCGCAGCATCCGCGACAGGCTGGTGATCAGCCGCGGCTGCTCGATGCGCCACACCGCAAGGATCGTCGCCTGGATGTCGGCGGCCGTCATCGCCGCCGACCTGGATCGTTGTCTGGACGCGCGCTCTTCACGCGAACCGGAGGCCGCCTCGCGTGAACGCGCCCTGTCCGCGGCGCATCAAGCGATGGCGGAGACATCGACCTGGCAGGCGCCGTCGACGCCCGGGGTGGCGAAGGGGCGCACCTCGCAGGTGCCGTCCCAACCAGGCATGTGCTCCTTGTGCAGCTGCATGAACTCCACGGCGGCCGCCACCGCCTCTTCCTTGTTGCGGAGCTCGAAGATCGCGTAGCCGCCGATCATCTCCTTGGCCTCGACGAACGGGCCGTCGATGACGTTGAGCTTGCCGTCGGTGATGCGGACCTGGGCCCCCATCGCGACCGGCAGCAGCCCACCGGTGTCGATCATGCGGCCGGCCTTGATCTCCCGCTCGGCGAGCTTGCCCATCGCCTCCATCAGGGCCGGCGTCGGCGGGCGCGGGGGCTGGGCGGAGGTGACGATATACATGAACCGCATCGGAAATCTCCTGTTGGGCGAGAAGCGACGATAACCGCCGCAAAACCGGCTCGCTATGGGGGACGACGATCCGCGGCATGCCGGATCGACAGGGAAATGGGAATTATTTTTGGAGGTGCCAGCGAGAAGCAGATCGTACCGCCCCATCGTCGTCCCTGCGAAAGCAGGAACGACACGGAGTTTTGTTGCAGCGCCGCCTATTGCTCCCGCAGCATGATCAGCGGGTCGGCGCTGTCGGGGACGCGGCGCCACTGGGCGTTGTCGTCGGCCTCGAACTGCCAGGTCTCGCCCTTGGGCGACATCAGGATCATCTGGCCGTGGTCGAGCCGCCACAGCGTCGGGTTGAAGGCCGCGACCGCGGGATCGCATTTGCCTTTCAGGAACACCTGGAAATTGTCGTTGCCGGCGTCGGTATTGGTCAGCACCAGGGCGCAGATCGCCTGGCCGTTGCCGCGGACCATCGACCAGTCGCCGATCATCTGGTCCATCGACTTGGCGAGCGCGCGGGCAGCGGCGAGATTCTGCAGGATGTAGACGCCCTCGTTGGTGCGCATCCCCTCGAAGATGCCGGTCTCGACCTCGGTGAAATCGATCACCGCCTCGCCGGCCGCGTTGTGCAGTCGCACGATGTCGCCGAGGCCCTTGATGCTCCAGCCCGTGATGTCCTTGGTGAAGGGCAGTGCGGCGGCGCAGGCCGGCTCGAGCTCGAGCTTGAAACCTTGCGGCGTCGCATCGCTCTTCAGCGTCACGACGCAAGTCTTGCTGCGCTCGGTGGTGGCGAGCTCCCACTGCCCGATCATGTCCTTCTTCAACGTCGAGACGTCCTGCGCGGCTGCCGGACCGCACGCGGCCAGCAGCACAAGCAGCACGACGTTGAAGCGGGACAGCGGCATCAGCGGCCCTTCACCGGCGTTTCCGCAACCGGCGTCAGCGGCGGCTTGCCGGCGAACCAGTTTGTGATGTTGTCGACCACGAGCTGATCCATCGCATTGCGCGTGACCACCGAGGCCGAACCGATATGCGGCAGCAGCACGACGTTCTGCATCGCCTTCAATTCATCCGGCACGTTTGGCTCGGCAGCGAACACGTCGAGGCCGGCGGCGAGGATGGTGCCGGATTTCAGCGCTGCGACCAGCGCCGGCTCGTCGACCACGGAGCCGCGCGCGACATTGATCAGCACGCCGCGCGGGCCGAGCGCCTTCAGCACGTCGGCGTTGATCATCTTCGCTGTCGAGGCGCCGCCCGGCACGATGACGATCAGAGTATCGACCGCTTTCGCCATCTCGATCAGATCGGGATAGTGCTTGTAGGCGACGTCCTTGGACGGATTGCGCGAGTGATAGGACACCGGCACGCGCGAGGCCTCCAGCCTGCGCCCGATCGCCTGGCCGATGCGGCCCATGCCGACGATGCCGATCTTGCGATCGCGCAACGAGCCGACGCTGAGCGGATAATTCTGGGTCTGCCACAGGCCGGAGCGCACGTAGCGGTCGGCCTTGACGAATTCACGCAGCGTCGCGATCAGCAAACCCATCGCGACGTCGGCGACCTCCTCGGTCAGCACGTCGGGCGTGTTGGTGACCACGATATTGTGATCCCGCGCATAAGCGGAATCGACGTGGTCGTAGCCCACGCCGAAGCTGCCGACGATCTCGAGCTTCGGAAACATCGCCATCGCGGTCTTGTCGGTCGCCATCGTGTGATAGGTGACGGCGATGCCGCGGATCTTGGCCATCGTGTCGGGCGTCAGGCGCTCGAGGTCGCCGCGGCTCTCGGCCCGGTGCAGCACATACTGATCGGAAAAGCCGTTTTCGAGGATTGGCCGGATCGGTCCATAAACCAACAGATCGATCTTTTCGGAAGAAATCGGGGCCATCAATTGTCCTTTCCTAACGCGCTTTCATGCCAACGCCGCAACAGAAGGTGCGAAACTAGCGCCAGCACCCCATAGATGACAATCCCGGCCAGCGATAGCAGCAGAAGTGCTGCGAACATGCGGGGAATATTCAACCGGTAGCCTGATTCGGCGATCCGGAAGGCAAGGCCCGAGCCGGCGCCGGCGCTGCCCGCCGCGATCTCCGCGACCACGGCGCCGATCAGCGACAGCCCGCCGGCAATACGCAGGCCGCCGAGGATATAGGGCAGCGCCGCGGGCAGCTTCAGCAACAGCAGCGTCTGCAGTCTCGAGGCGCCATAAAGTTGAAACAATCCGGCGAGGTTGCGATCGACCGAGTTGAGGCCGAGCGTGGTGTTCGACAGCACCGGAAAGAACGCCACGATCCAGGCGCAAACGATCACCGCGGTCTGCTGCTGCAGATAGATCAGCAGCAGCGGCGCGATCGCGATCACGGGCGTGACCTGCAGCACCACGGCATAGGGAAACAGCGAATATTCCAGCCATTTCGACTGGTTGAACAGCAGCGCCAGCACGACGCCGCCGACCGCGGCGGCGACGAAGCCTTCGAGCGTGGTCAGCAGCGTGACGCCGAGCGATTGCGACAGCACCGGCCAGTCCGCAACCAGCGTCTTCAGCACCAAAAGCGGGCTCGGCAGTACATAGGGCTGGATGCCATAGGCGCGGACGATCGCTTCCCAGAGCACGAGACCCGCGGCGAACACCGCAAGCGGCAGCAGAAATCGGACGAGGTCCTGCGGAGATTTCATGCGCCCGCCTGCCCTGCATAGGACGGCGCCAGCGCATTGGAGACCTCGCGGCAGAAGGCGGCATATTCGGCCGAGGTGCGGAACTCCTCGCCGCGCGGCTCGGGCGAGGTGATGCGAAACTCGGCGCCGATCCGGCCCGGGCGCGCCGTCATCACGATCACGCGCTGCGAGAGATAGACCGACTCGAACACCGAGTGCGTCACGAAGATGACGGTCTTGTGCAAATTGCGCCACAGCGACAGCAGGTCGTTGTTGAGGCGAAAGCGCGTGATCTCGTCGAGCGCGGCGAACGGCTCATCCATCAGCAGGATATCGGGATCGGTGACCAGCGCGCGCGCCAGCGACACCCGCATCTTCATGCCGCCGGACAATTCGCGCGGATAGGCGGTCGCGAACTCCGCAAGCCCGACCTGCTCCAGCGCCGCCTCGATGCGCGCATCGGCGTCGATCGCCGGCGCACGAGCGAGCTTGAGCGGCAGGCGGACATTGTCGCGCACATTGGCCCACGGCATCAGCGTCGGCTCCTGAAATACGAAGCCTACTCTGTGGCTGCCGCGCTGCTCGGCGCCATGATGCGAGAGCTCGACCGTGCCGGCGCTCGGGGTAGCGAGGCCGGCAATGAGGCGCAGCGCGGTGGATTTGCCGCAGCCGGAGGGGCCGAGCAGCGAGACGAACTCGCCGCTGACGACATCGAGGTCGAGCGGCCCGAGCGCCATTACCCCGCTGTCATAAGTCTTTGTGACGCCGCGCAGGCGCACGGCCCATCCGGCATCAGGTCCAGACAACGCAGGCTCCGCCATCGTGCGTCCGCACCCGTCAGTTCTTCGGCCTGAGCTCGACGCCGACCGCCTTGTTGACGAAGCGCAGCGTGTAGCCTTGGCGATAGTCGATGGTGCCCTTGACCACGCCGGCGCGCACCATCTTGTCAAAGAAGCTCGCCATCCGCTCGTCGGTCATCGCGCCGATGCCGTTCTTGATGGACTCGCCGGAATCGACGATGCCGTGCTCGCGCATCTTGGCGACGCAATAGGCGAGCAGCTCGTCGTTCATGTCAGGATTGAGCTTCTTGATCATGGCATTGCCGGCCGAGTTGTCGCCGTAGACGTAAGTGTACCAGCCGACGATGGAGGCATCGACAAAGCGCTGCACCAGATCCGGCTTCTTGTCGACCAGGTCGCGGCGAGTCTCGATCAAGGTCGAGTAGGAGTTGAAGCCGTAATCGGCGAGCAGCAGCACGTTCGGCTTGAAGCCGGCAGCTTTCTCCACCGCAAAGGGCTCGGAGGTGACATAGCCCTGCATCGCGGTCTGCTTGTTCACGATGAAGGGCTGCGGGTTGAAGGTGTAGGGTTTCACCTTGTTCTCGTCGAAGCCGTATTCGGACTTCAGCCACTGGAAATAGCTGGTGATGCCTTCCTTCGAGATCAAAAGCGTCAGCGGCTTCAGATCCTCGATCTTGCCGACCTTGACTTCGGGATGGGTCAGGAAGACCTGCGGGTCCTTCTGGAACATCGCGGCGACGGCGACCAGCGGCACGTTGTTGGTGACGGCGTCGAAGGTCTGCAGCGAGTTCGCACTCATGAAGAAGTCGAGCTTGCCCGCGATCAGCAGCATGCGGTTGTTCTCGTTGGGACCGCCGGGCACGATTGACACGTCGAGGCCGTATTTCTTGTAGGTGCCGTCGGCGAGCGCCTGGAAGAACCCGCCATGCTCGCCCTCGGCGACCCAATTGGTGCCGAACGAGACCTTGTCCAAAGTCTTGTCCGAGCTCTGCGCCCGCGCCGGCAGGAGGCCTGCGGAAACGCCGAGGGTGACGGCCAGAAGAGCTGTGGTTAACGCTCGCGGCAAAAAGGCCGGGATCATGGTTGGACTCCGTCGATCATTATGGCCCATGATGGAAGGCGGGAAGACGTGGATCGCGCCCGGAGACGCGAACGCCTCACCGATGTTAAACAAACTAGCCTGCAAATCCATCCCATGAAACGCTTGTATTGAAACGACTGGCTTGATGACTTCTCAGCTTCCGCCCCGCGACTGGACCGCCATCCACTGGCCCGACCTCGCCAAGGACGCGGCCGCGCGATGGATCGCGGTGCTGCCGCTGGCCGCGACCGAGCAGCACGGGCCGCATCTGCCGCTCGGAACCGACGTCATGATTGGCGAGGCGTATCTGGCGCGGGTTCAGGAGCTGCTGCCGGCGGCCATCCCGGCGACGTTCCTGCCCCTGCAGCCGGTCGGCATCTCCACCGAGCACATCGATTTTCCGGGAACGCTGATCCTGCCTACCAGGGTGGCGCTGAACAGCTGGATGGCGCTCGGCGAGAGCGTGGCGCGCGCCGGGATCAGGAAGCTCGTGATGGTGACGAGCCATGGCGGCAATTCCGCCGCGATGCAGCTCGTGGCGCAGGACCTGCGCGCGCAACACAAGATGCTGGTGGTGACCACGAGCTGGTCGCGCTTCGGCACGCCCGATGGGCTGTTCGATGCCGACGAATTGCGCCACGGCATCCATGGCGGCGCGGTCGAGACCTCCATCATGCTGGCGAAATATCCGCAAGCCGTGCGCAAGGATGCGATCGCGGACTTCAAGCCCGCGAGCGTGCAGATCGAGAAGGACCACCGCTTTCTGTCGACCCAGCGGCCGGCGCCGTTCGCCTGGCAGGCGCAGGACCTCAATCCGAGCGGCGCGATCGGCGATGCGACCAAGGCCGCGGCCGAGAAGGGCGAGCAGCTGATCGAGCACGGCGCGCGCGCGTTCTGCGAGCTGCTCGCCGACGTCGACAGGTTCGATCCGGGCGTCTTTCGGGGCAACTGATCGGGAATTCCTTTGTGCTGGCGCACGATGGGATGAGGTCGAATAGCAGCGGCGAAGGCTGTGCGCTCCCTCTCCCGCTTGCGGGGGAGGGCTGGGGTGGGGGCTCTCTCCGCAAGTCATATCGTGGAGAGAGCCCCCACCCGCATCGCATCTCCGATGCGATGCGACCTCCCCCGCAAGCGGGAGAGGTGCAACCGGGTCTGCGGCGAGACCTATTCGACGCGGCTTCATGCAGCGTTGGCCGGAGCCGACGAAACAATCCACGAAACCATATTTCCGGCACGGCCTTTCGAACCGGAACCGAAAAGCCTCCGTCCAACGGGCATGCGGGCCACACCGGCGCCGCGCTCAAACAGGATGGAGTATCCCATGTCGATCAAGACCAGGTTTGCCGCCCTCGCCCTCACCGCGCTCGCCGTGACCGGCACCATCGCGTCCACCACGTCGCAGGCCAATGCCAAGCCGTATGGCTGGGGCTGGGGCGTCGGCGCGGGCCTTGTCGGCGCCGCCATCGTCGGCAGCGCGATCGCGGCCAGTGACGGCTATTACGACGGCGGCTATCGGCGCTGCGCCTGGGTGCGCCAGTTCGACGCTTACGGCAACTACATCGGCCGCGTGCGCTCCTGCTACTGATCGACGGGATTTTCATAGTGTTTTCGAGCGAAGTGGGCACCGGTTCGCGTGAAGAAAACACGTCAAACTAAGAATCTAGAGCCGAGTAGGCTCTAGGGCTGCGGATCCTGCGTTCGGCACGGGTCCTCATCCACCCCGTGTCGCACACGACCCGTCCGGTGATCCCCCCGGGCGGGTCAATTCTTGAACGCGGCGATCACAGATATTTTGCGATCAGCCGGAAGTCGCGCAGCACGTTGCGGCCCTTTGGACCTGACGCCTTCAGCGTCTCCTCCAGGCTGTGGCCGATGTGGTCGTGGATCAGCGCCTTCTTGGCGCTCTCGATCGCGCTCTCCACCGCCTGCAATTGCTGGGCGATCTGCGCACAGGGCCGGCCCTGCTCGATCATCTCGACAATGGTCTCGAGATGGCCGTTGGCGCGCTTCAGGCGCCGGGCAATCGCTGCGTGCGGATGGTCGTCTGACATTCGGTTCTCCTATCCTCCCTGGAGGATAATCATGATCCTCCCCGGAGGATAGCAGAATCGGCTTGACAGGCCATTGTGGCAGGCGTAGTGCCCGATTGTCGGAACATGCGTTCCGCACCGGGGTCTGACCCCGGACATCAACCCGACCACGAGCCAGCACAGAAGGCACATGGGCAGTAGCAACTCAGGCGACAGTAGACCGACAACGGGACTATTGAAGCCGCAACATAGCAAGACTGATCGCGCAGATCTCGCCTGCGTGGATGGGTGGTCACGCCTCGCGTAATCGCCTGCTCCTCACCGGCCTGCCGCGCGACAGCGGAAGTGGAGGTGAGCGATGTTCGAAAAGCTCGCAAAATTTCGGCCGTTCGAGCCGCGGCAGATCCCGCCGCGGGCGGCCACCTATTCCAATGACAACCTGCCGGGTTTTCGCCGCCCGGCGGACCGCCGGCGTCCAACCCCGGCCTGTCATTGGATCCTGATCGACGGCCGCCTGGAGTGCCGGTGGATCGTCGAAACCACCCTCGAATCATCAACGAATGATCTCGATCGAAAGCGGCGCGCGGACCGGTATTCCGGCCCGCGCGCAATACCTGCGCATTCCGCAGCAAAGATGACCGCAAGCGCCTGAAGGACCGACATGGACGAAGGACCTAGTCGTCCCGTTGCGCGCCATCGCGGCGCGGCAACGGGACTCCCTCCGGGGAACGACATCACTTTTGGAATTGCCGCTGCTCACGGCAGCGGAGGTTGCGCGCGCGCATAGAGCTGCTCCGCGTCCCTCGTGCCGTGCCCAACGGGCAGCGAGGAGACGATCGGAGCAAGCATGACAGAGACCGCCAGATATCCCGGGCCTGAATTGGCCAGCCGGCGAAGACGCACCCTTCGGCAAGCCGGAGGACGCCCCGACGGCGGTCGCCGGCGCGCATCACCGGGCGAGCAAGGCGAAATGGAGCGGCTCCATGCGTCGCTCGCCGCCGTGACGCCGGACAATCACCCGCGCACCGCAAGGCTGCTCGCCTCGAGCACCCGCAAGATTGCCCAGAAGGTGATCGAGGAGGCCGGAGAGGTCGCGCTCGAGACGGTCAAACATCGGCCCGAAGCGATCGTCCGCGAGAGCGCCGATCTGCTCTACCACCTCGTCGCGCTGTGGCATCGCGCCGGCGTCGACCCCGGCTCGGTCTGGATCGAGATGCGCCGCCGCGCCGACGAACTCGGAATTGCCGAGAAGCCGCCGAAGGCCCGCCACCGGAACTCAAATCCGTCCATCCCAACAACAAAGCGGCAGGGAGGCGACCATGAGCAAGACAAATGACATCTTCGGGCAAGCCCGTCGGCCGACCGCCGCCGATGCCGTCAGGCGTCCCGCAACGGCCAACGATCCGCTCGTCCCGGTGATGCAGAGCGTCATCGGTCTCATCAACGAGAGCGCGGGCCTCGTGCGCCATGTCGCCGCGCTCGGCATCGTGCTGATGCTGGACACCAACCGCGCGCCTCAGCGGCGCCGGCCGGCGGCAGATCCTGTCCGGGCGCCTGAAGCCAGCAACATCATCCGTTTTCCAACTCCCAAAAATACCAAACCACGCAAATGAGAAGGAATAAGTCATGACCGTCGTCAATGACTTGAAAATGCACGCCTCCGATCGTGAGGCCGCCGCCAGCTCTGTCGCCACTGCGGTGCTGGACCGCGCGCATCTCGGTGATATCCACGGCGCGCTTGGAAGCATCGCCGAGGATGACGTCGCGCCGCGCGCGACACTGCTGGCCCGGCTGAAGACCTTGCTGGCGATCGTCGGCCCCGGCCTGATCGTGATGGTCGGCGACAACGATGCCGGCGCGTTCGGCACCTATACCCAGGCCGGACAGAATTACGGCACCACGCTGCTGTGGACGCTGCTGCTTTTGATCCCCGTGCTCTACGTCAACCAGGAGATGGTGGTGCGGCTCGGCGCCGTCACCGGCGTCGGCCATGCGCGGCTGATCTTCGAGCGCTTCGGCAAGTTCTGGGGCGCCTTCAGCGTCATCGATCTGCTGGTGCTGAACGCGCTGACCATCGTCACCGAATTCATCGGCATCACCTTCGCGCTTCATTTTCTCGGCGTCTCGCAGTTCTGGGGCGTATTGGCCTCGGCCGTTATCGTGATGCTGGCGGTTTCGACCGGAGACTTCCGCCGTTTCGAACGCTTCGGCATCGTGCTGGTCGCGGGCAGCCTGCTGCTGGTGCCCGTGATCCTGATGGTGCATCCGCCGGTCGGGCAGATCGCTGCCGATTTCTTCGTGCCGAAGATGCCGCAGGACGCCAAGCTCAGCGAGGTGATGCTTTTGATCGTCGCCATCGTCGGCACCACGGTGGCGCCGTGGCAATTGTTCTTCCAGCAGAGCTACATCGTCGACAAGCGGATCACGCCGCGCTTCATCCGCTATGAGCGGATGGATCTGTGCATCGGTATCGTGCTGGTCGTGGTCGGCGCCGTGGCGATGATCTCGTTCTGTGCCGAAGTGTTCGCCGGAAAGCCCGAATTCGGCAACTACACCGACGCACTGGGGACCGCGGTCGGGTTAGAGAAATATGCCGGCCGGCTGCCGGCGGTGCTGTTTGCCCTCGCACTGCTGGATGCCTGCATCATCGGCGCGGCCGCGGTCTCTCTCTCGACGGCCTATGCGATCGGTGACGTGTTCGCGGTCAAGCACTCGCTGCACCGCAAGCCGTGGGATGCGAAAGGATTCTACGGCGTCTATTGCGGACTGATCGTGCTTGCCGCCGTGCTGGTGCTGACGCCGGGCACGCCGCTCGGGCTGCTCACCAACGCAGTGCAGACGCTGGCCGGCGTGCTGCTGCCGAGCGCGACCGTGTTCCTGCTGCTGCTCTGCAACGACCGCCACATCCTCGGGCCCTGGATCAATTCGACCCGGCTGAACCTGTTCACCGGCGCGGTGGTCGCGGGCCTCGTGATGCTGTCGGTGATCCTGACTGCCTCGGTGCTGTTCCCGGATCTCAGCGAGCAATGGATCATCGGCATCCTGGTCGGCGGCAGCCTGCTCGCGCTCGCGGTCACCGCGGCGGTCAAGCTGTACGAGATGTTGTCGCACGGTCGTGCGTCCTCCCGCTTCAAGCACAAGCCGCCGCTGTTCGACCGCGACACCTGGCGGATGCCGCGGCTTGACCGGCTGCCGCCGGCACGGCTCAGCCCGCTGAGCCGGATCTGGATGCTGGTGCTGCGCGGCTATCTGGTCGTCGCTGCCGGCCTCGTGCTGCTGCGGATCGTCCAGCTCGCCACGGTGGGGGCGTGACGACACTCGGCCGCGGCCGACGATGGGGCGCAATCGTGTTGTTCAGGCTGGCGAGCGCCATCCTGCGCGGCGCGACCGCGCTCTATCAGCGGCGTGTGATTTCAGGCGCCGATCTGCGGACGGCGCTGTCGATGGCGCGATGCGTCGAACGGACCGGCGCGAGGGTCGTGCTCGGCAGGCCATCGCAGCCGGCATTCATCAAGACAAGGAACGAAAACAATGGTGGCCTCGATTGAACGGTCGGATCTCGACCGATTTGCCACAGATGCGCGGTCGATCGCAGCGGATGAGGCCCACAGCCTCGTGGTGTTACGCGACTGTCATAGTGGCGTGCAAATCGGAGAGGTATCCGGCGCGCCTCAGTTGCTATTGCGAATTACTTGCAACAAGCCACAGGGGATGCTAGGTGCTGATCTGGCTTTGGATGGGACGACACGGATCGGACCAGGGACGGCGGGCGATGAATTCAAATCTCGGGTGGCAAGTGGCCGCCAAATCTGCAATGCCGGGCGAAATCGCCAACCGTTCGCGGAAAGCCGCGTCATGACCTGCGTCCGTCTCTACCGGGTTCGGATCGCCGCCGGCGCAGCGCTCGGCGCGGCGGCATTCGGCACGCCGGTATCCGCGGCCGACATGGCCGTCAAGTCACCGGCCATGAACGCGGCGGTTTACAACTGGACCGGCTTTTATGTCGGCGGCCATGTCGGCTATGGCGACGGCAGCCTCGGTCCCGATACCAATCCGCTTCCCTTGCAGGGCGTCTTCTTCCCCCACACTGTCACGGGAGGGATCGGCGGCTTCCAGGTCGGATACAATCACCAGTTCGCAAACCGCTTCGTGCTCGGCGTCGAGGCCGATGCGACATTCGTGGGCCCGATCGATCTGCCGCGGCGCAGGCTCGGCCCCTTCAATAGCTCGATCGACTATGTCGGCACCGTGCGCGGCCGCGCCGGTTACAGCTTTGGCACCTGGATGCCGTACATCACCGGCGGCTTCGCCTGGGGCCACAGCCAGGTCAGGGTCAACGATGCCGCCGGCAACGTGATCTCGGAGCCCGGCCAGTATCAGACGGGGTGGACTGTCGGCGCCGGCGCCGAATTTGCGCTGAGCGGCAATTGGACGGCCAAGCTCGAATACGACTACGTCGACCTGTCGCGCCGCACGCTCGGCCTCAACGACTTCGGCATGCCCGGCGTCAGCATCGAGCCGCGGCTGCAGATGCTGAAATTCGGCCTGAACTACCAGCTTGGCGACTCGCCCTGGTCGGCGACGCCGACGCGGTCCGTGCTGCCGGACTCCAGCGACTGGAGCGTGCACGGACAGACGACGCTGATCGGTCAGGGCTATCCGTCGTTCCGCGCGCCCTATGGCGGGACCAACAGCCTTCCGGGTGCGGGGCAAGCGCAACAAACCTGGACCACGACGGCGTTTCTCGGTGTGCGGCTTTGGGAAGGCGGCGAGTTCTATTTCAATCCGGAGACGGCGCAGGGCTTTGGCCTCAACGGCACGCTCGGCCTTGCCGGCTTCCCGAACGGCGAGGCGCAGAAGGCCGGCGCCGAATATCCGAGGATCCGGCCGCAACGCTACTATTTCAAGCAGACCTTCGGCTTCGGCGGCGAGCAGGAAGACGTCCCTGATGGCCCCAACCAGATCGCGGGCAAGCGCGACATCGATCGCCTCACCCTCATCGTTGGCCGTTTCGCAATCGGCGATTTCTTCGACGGCAATTCCTACGCCAAGGACCCCCGCGCCGACTTCATGAACTGGGCGATGTGGTCGTCCGCCGCCTATGACTTCCCGGCCGACCTGCCCGGGTACACCCGCGGCGCGGTGGTCGAGTTCAACCGCAAGGACTGGGCGGTGCGCGCCGGCGTGTTCCAGGTGCCCAATGCACCGAACAGCGACGTGCTGGTCTCCAACACCAACAATGGCGGAGCGGTGGTGGAATTCGAGGGCCGCTATTCGATCTTCGATCAACCCGGCAAGGTGCGCGTCGGCGTGTTCGGCAATCGCGGCTTCACCGGCAATTATCGCCAGGCGCTCGCGATCGAGGATGCCAATCCGGGGCTCGACATCAACGACGTGATGGCCGGCATCCGCAAGGACAACACCAAGTATGGCTTCTACCTGAACGGCGAGCAGCAGATCGCAACCGATGTCGGCCTGTTTGGCCGCCTCAGCTGGAACGACGGCCAGAACGAAATCCTGTCGTTCACCGATGTCGACCGCAGCGTCTCCGGCGGCGTGTCGATCAAGGGCAGCACTTGGGGCCGGGCGAACGACACGATCGGCATCGGCGGCGCGGTCAACGGGCTGTCGTCAGCGCATCGCGACTATCTCGCCGCCGGCGGCCTCGGCCTTCTGATCGGCGACGGCGCGCTGAACTACAGCCCCGAGCGGATCTTGGAGACCTACTACGCCTACCAGGTGAACAAGAACCTGACGCTGACCGCGGACTATCAGTTCATCACCAACCCCGCCTACAACGCCGACCGCGGCCCGGTGCACATCTTCTCCGGCCGCATCCACGGCGAGTTCTGAGCAATGGCGCTCTCCCGATGAGAGGGTGCTGGGGGCACGACCGCCCCCAGCAGTCCCACCGTTCCTTGACCGATCGGACATGGTACGTACAGCTCCTCACATTCGGTTTTTGGCATACGACTAGTGCGCTCGTCCAAATGGGGATATGTGGGCATCATCGGGGGGGCGACGGCATCCACTCGCAGAGGTGTCCAATGCCGCATCGGCTTCGGCGGAAACGATTGAATCGTCGCCTCCTCGCGCTCGTACTGGTGACGCTGGCTTCCTGCACAGCGATCTTCGCTGCCATCTTCCGGATTTCGTCATGATGGCGAGGCGATCGATGGCCCTCGAAGGCTTCAGAAGATGGGCAGCCACCGGAATTCTTTCGCTGACAAGCTTCGTCTTGCACAGCGCTATGGATCTGCATCGGGAGCGCAGGATTTTCACATACCGGTCTTCGAAACGTCTTATCAGGAACGCGATGGTTGGAGCGGCTTGGAGAGTGGCTGGTTCTCGGAGCCCGACGACAAACTCAACAAGCCGACCGGGATTTGCGCAGTGAACGGATCGATTGACCACAGCGAACGGATGCTTATGGCTCACTACGCGTTCGCGATCCACGCGAACTTCATTGTCACCACCGACCATCAACTGGTCGCAAATCACACCGACAAATTCGATCGCAGACTGACTTCCGCTTTCTCCAGCCGGTTGCGCGGCAAATCCCAGACAAGGCGCCCGTAATGAACCTGCAGGATATCCGGACGCCAGCCCTGGGACAGGTGCTGCGGCCAAACGTTTGGGACGTTGTCGCGCTGGTCCTCATCATCGGCACCATGGTGGCGCTCGTCTACGGCGGCGAGCAGACCACGCTTCCGTTGTCGACACTCGACGTCAATCCGGTATCGCTCGATCCGGCCAATTTGCCGCTGTACGCCTTGCGCACGACCATGCGCATGCTGCTGGCAATCGCCTGCTCGATCGTCTTCACGTTCATCTATGCGGCGCTTGCGGCGAAGAGCCGGCGCGCCGAGATCGTCCTGATCCCGCTGCTCGACATCCTGCAATCGGTACCGATCCTCGGCTTTCTCACCTTTACGGTCGTCTTCTTCCTGAACCTGTTTCCCGGCAAGGTGCTCGGCGCCGAACTGGCATGTGTGTTCGCGATCTTCACCAGCCAAGCCTGGAACATGACCTTCAGCATGTACCAGTCGATGCGCAATGTGCCCAAGGATCTGGAGGAGGCTTCCCAGAGCTTCCATCTGACGGGCTGGCAGCGGTTCTGGCGGCTCGACGTACCGTTCGCGATGCCGGGCCTGATCTGGAACACCATGATGTCGATGTCGGGCGGCTGGTTCTTCGTGGTGGCCTCCGAGGCCATCACCGTCGGAAACACCACGGTGACGCTGCCGGGCATCGGCTCCTACGTCGCTCTGGCCATTCAGGAGCAGAACCTCGCGGCGATCGGCTATGCGATCCTCGCGATGCTTCTGGTGATCATCGCCTACGATCAATTGCTGTTTCGCCCGGTGGTGGCGTGGGCCGACAAATTCCGGTTCGAGCAGACCGCCTCGGCCAGCGCACCGACCTCATGGATGCTCGATCTGTTTCGGCGGACCCGCGCGCTTCGCGCACTGACCTATCCGTTCACGGCTTTGAATCGGGCCGTCTCGAACCTGCATATCGGATTTCCGCGCCTCGGCGTAGCGGCAAAGGGCGGGAGCGAGCGGCAGTCTCACGTGATCGACGCCGTCTGGCTCACCACCATCCTTGCCGGCACCAGCTATGCCGCCTGGAAGAGCTATCAATATCTGGCGGCGACACTCGACCTTTCCGACGTCGTCACCGCGATCGGATACGGCTTCATCACTCTGGCACGCGTGGCCGTGCTGATCGCGCTGGCAACCTTGATATGGGTCCCGATCGGAGTGTGGATCGGGCTGCGGCCAAAGCTCGCCGAGCGGATTCAGCCGCTCGCGCAGTTTCTGGCGGCGTTTCCCGCCAATCTCGCTTTTCCAGTGTTCGTGGTTATCATCGTTCGCTTTGGCCTGAGCCCGAATATCTGGCTCAGTCCGCTGATGATCCTGGGCACCCAGTGGTACATCCTGTTCAATGTGATCGCGGGCGCCAGCGCGTTCCCGACCGATCTTCGTGAGGCTGCCGGCAGTTTCCACCTCAAGGGATGGCGGTGGTGGGTCAAGGTCGTATTGCCTGGGATTTTCCCCTATTACATCACCGGCGCTATCACTGCCTCGGGCGGGTCCTGGAATGCCTCGATCGTCGCGGAGGTCGCAAGCTGGGGTAATACCCATCTGACCGCAACAGGCCTCGGGGCCTATATCGCGAAAGCGACCGAAGCCGGCGACTTCCCCCGGGTCGTTCTTGGCATCGCCATCATGTGTGTGTTGGTAACACTGTTCAATCGCCTCCTGTGGAGGCCTCTGTATGCCTTTGGCGAGCGCCGCCTTCGCCTTGGCTAATCAGGAGGACTGCATGCTCGATCAACCCAACCAACCCAGCCTGCTCGATATCCGTGGCGTCTGCCGGTCGTTTCCCAAGGGCAGCGGCGAGGAGTTGCTGGTGCTGGAGAAAGTCGACCTGACGCTGCGTTCGGGCGAGATCGTAGGCCTGCTCGGCCGCTCCGGGTCGGGCAAATCGACACTGCTGCGCATCATCGCCGGCCTGGTCGCGCCAACCTCCGGCGACGCGAAATGCCGGGGCGAGGCGATCAAGGGACCGCCGAACGGGGTCGCGATGGTGTTCCAGTCGTTTGCACTGTTCCCTTGGCTGACGGTTCTGCAGAACGTGGAGCTTGGACTGGAGGCATTGGGGATCGATAGCGCCGAACGCCGCAAGCGGGCGCTCGCCGCAATCGACCTGATCGGCCTCGACGGGTTCGAGTCGGCTTACCCCAAAGAGCTGTCGGGTGGCATGCGACAGCGCGTCGGCTTTGCCCGGGCGTTGGTGGTCCATCCGGACCTGCTGTTGATGGACGAGCCGTTCTCGGCGCTCGATGTGCTCACCGCCGAGACATTGCGCACCGATCTTATCGACCTCTGGATCGAGGGTCGGCTGCCGATCAAATCGGTGCTCATGGTAACGCACAACATCGAGGAAGCGGTCCTGATGTGCGACCGCATCCTGGTATTCTCGTCCAATCCCGGACGCGTCGCAGCCGAGATCAAGGTCGACCTGCCGCATCCGCGCAACCGACTCGATCCAATGTTTCGGCAACTGGTCGACAGCATCTATGCCCGCATGACGCAGCGGCCGGAGCCCAGGACGCCGGCCATCGAGGGCATCCCGGGCAGCGGCGTGGGGATGGTCCTCAACCACGTTTCGTCCAACGTGCTTTCGGGCCTGATCGAGACCCTTGCCGGACCACCCTACAACGGGCACGCCGACCTGCCGGTGCTCGCCGGCCATCTGCAACTCGAGGCTGACGAGATCTTTCACCTCGGTGAAGCGCTGCAATTGTTGCGGTTCGCGCAATTGAGCGAAGGCGACCTGATGCTGAGCGATGCCGGCAAGCGATTCGCCCACCTCGAAACCGACGCGCGCAAGCGGCTGTTCGCGGAGCACCTCGTCAATTATGTGCCGGTGATGGGTCTGATCCGCCGCGTACTCGATGAGCGGCCGTCGCACTCGGCTCCGGCAGCGCGCTTCCGCAACGAACTGGAAGACTACATGTCGGAAGACTATGCCGACGAGACGTTGAAGACGATTGTGTCATGGGGCCGCTACGCCGAACTATTCGCGTATGATGAGCAGTCGGAGCTGTTCAGCCTGGAGAACCCTCACTAGCCAGCGGTCGTGTAAGCGAACCGCGACCCATAACCATCGCTGATTGCGGTTAGAGCGAGCTGGGGCTACAGCGAATCCAACCACAAGGTCCTGTGGTTTTGGGTCCCGGCTCCCGTGCGCAATTGCGCACTCGGCCGGGACGACGGCGAGTTTGCGTCGCCAGCGTGTCGCTTCTGGCTTGGTTCGAAGGGCCAACGCCCTCTCCCCACTTAGATATATGTAGACCCCCCGGGCTTGCCGCAAGCCCGGGGTCATCCCGTAGAACGCGCGCCCAATCGAACGGAGGAGTGCGCGATGCGGGAACATGCTGTGGTGATTGCCGGCGGAGGACCGACCGGGCTGATGCTGGCGTGCGAGCTGGCGCTGGCGGGTGTCGATGTTGCGATTGTCGAGCGGCGCGAGAGTCCGGACCTGATCGGCGCGCGGGCGGGCGGCCTACACGCGCGCACCATCGAGGTGTTCGACCAGCGCGGCATCGGCGACCGCTTCGTCGCGCTGGGGACGCGCCATCCGGCGGTGCTGTTCCACTCGCATCTGGTTCCGCTCGAGATCGGCGACTTCCCGACACGGCGCAATTTCACGCTGGGGCTGCGGCAGAACCATATCGAGCGTGTGCTCAGCGAATGGGCCGGAGAACTGGCGGTGCCGATCGAGCGCGGGCGCGAGGTGACCGGCTTCGCACAGGACGACGATGGCGTCGATGTCGCGCTGTCGGATGGCCAACGGCTCCGGGCGCTGTATCTGGTCGGCTGCGACGGCGGCCGCAGCATCGTCCGCAAGGCGGCCGGCATCGAATTCGTCGGATGGGATCCGACCAGGAGCTGGCTGATCGCCGAGGCCGAGACATCGGACCAACCGGAATGGGGCTTTCGCCAGGACGACGCCGGCATCTATGCCATCGGCAAGGTGGAAGACGGTGAACGGGTGCGGCTCGTGCTGACCGAGCGGCAACTCGGCACCGAGAGGGAGCCGACCCTGCGCGACGTCAGCGAGCGGCTGGTCGCCGTATACGGCACCGATTTCGGCATCCACAGCCCGGTCTGGATATCGCGCTTCACCGACATGACCCGACAGGCCGTGACCTACCGCAAGCAGCGCGTGCTGCTGGCCGGCGATGCTGCCCATGTGCATCCGCCGATGGGCGGACAGGGCCTCAATATCGGCGTGCAGGATGCGGTGAACCTGGGCTGGAAGCTCGCCCAGCTGGTCAAGCAGACATCGCCGGACAGCCTGCTCGATACCTATCAGGCCGAACGGCATCCCGTGGCGGCCCGCGTGCTGCGCAACACCATGGCGCATGTCGCGCTCAGCCGGACCGACGCGCGCAGCAAGGCGCTGCACGAGATCGTCTCCGAACTGCTGCGCATGGACGAGCCGCGCCGAAAATTCGCCGCGATGATGTCCGGCCTCGACCTGCACTACGATCTTGGCGATGGCCATCCGTTGCTCGGACGCCGCATGCCCGATCTCGATCTGGTGACGACCAACGGCCCGCTGCGGGTGTTCGCGCTGCTGCACCAGGCACGGCCAGTGCTGCTCAATCTTGGCGAGCCCGGCAGCCTCGACATCGCGGGCTGGGGAGATCGGGTTCAGCTGGTCGATGCCGATTATGCCGGCGCGTGGGAGCTTCCCGCGCTCGGAACGGTTGCGGCGCCCGGCGCGGTGCTGGTCCGGCCTGACGGCTACGTGGCGTGGGTCGGAGACCGGAGTCGGTCGGGCCTCGCCGAGGCGTTGACCAAATGGTTCGGCGCGCCTGGTGCGTCACGAGATAGAGCCTAAGCGTTAGCAGCATCGGGACTGCGTCCCCTCTCCCGCAAGCGGGAGAGGGGAACCGAAAACCGCGAGCCCTATCCCGCCGGCTGGAACGAGTCCGCGCGCGCCATCGCCCAGGCGTCGCGGAAGCGGCGGTCCTGGGTGCCTTCGAGCAGCTCGCCGAGGCGCAGCGCCGGATAAAGTTCGGCGAAGGAGGAAACCTCGGTGGTCGAGCTTCGCTGCGAGAAGTGGATCGGGCGCAGGTCCTGCGTGTGCTCGAGGCCGGCGGCCGCTAGCAGCTCGGTCAGCGCGTGCAGGGTCGAGTGGTGGTAGTTGTAAACGCGCTCGATCTTGCCGGGCACGTAGAGCGCGCGGTTGCGGATCGGGTCCTGCGAGGTGACGCCGGTCGGGCAGCGATCGGTGTGGCAGCTCAGGGACTGGATGCAGCCGAGCGCGAACATGAAGCCGCGCGCCGAATTGCACCAGTCGGCGCCGATCGCCATCGCGCGCGCCATGTCGAAGGCGGTCGCGATCTTGCCGGCGGCGCCGATCTTGATGCGATCGCGCGCGCCGATGCCGATCAGCGCATTGTGGACGAAATTGACGCCCTCGCGCATCGGCATGCCCAGATGATCCATGAACTCGAGCGGCGCGGCGCCGGTGCCGCCTTCATTGCCGTCGACCACGATGAAGTCGGGATAGAGCCCGCTCTCCTTCATCGCCTTGCAGATCGCGAGGAACTCCCAGGGATGGCCGATGCACATCTTGAAGCCGGCCGGCTTGCCGCCGGACAGTTTGCGCATCTGGGCAACGAATTCCATCATCTGCAGCGGCGTGGAGAACGCCCTGTGATAGGCCGGCGAGATGCAGTCCTCGCCCATCGGCACGCCCCGGATCTTGGAAATCTCCTCGGAGACCTTCGCGGCCGGCAGCACGCCGCCATGGCCGGGCTTGGCGCCCTGGCTGATCTTGAGCTCGACCATCTTGATCTGATCGTCGCCCGCGACGCTTGCGAAGAGGTCCGGATTGAAGGTGCCGTCGCGGTTGCGGCAGCCGAAGTAACCGGAGCCGATCTCCCAGATGATGTCGCCGCCCATCTCGCGGTGATAGGGGCTGACACCGCCCTCGCCGGTGTCGTGGGCGAAGCCGCCCTTCCTGGCGCCGGCGTTGAGCGCTCGCACCGCGTTCGGGCTGAGCGCGCCGAAGCTCATCGCCGAGATGTTGAAGACCGAGGCCGAATACGGCTTGGTGCAGTCGGGCCCGCCGATGGTGATGCGGAATTTCTCCTCGGCACGCGGCTTCGGCGCCACCGAATGGTGCATCCACTCATAGCCCTCGCGATAGACGTCCTCCTGGGTGCCGAACGGCCGCTTGTCGAGCACCATCTTGGCGCGCTGATAGACCAACGCGCGGGTATCGCGCGAGAATGGCATGCCGTCCTTCTCGCTCTCGAAGAAATACTGCCGCATCTCCGGGCGGATTTCCTCGAGCAGGAAGCGCATATGCGCCGAAATCGGATAGTTGCGCAGCACTGCATGGTTCTTCTGCGTCAGGTCGCGGATGCCGAGCAATGTCAGCGCGCCGAAGATCGCCAGCGGGATCACAACGATCTTGAAGACCTTGTGGTCGAAAATCCCGACCAGCAGCAGGAGCGCGGTGACGACGGCGCAGATCGTCATCACGATGAAGCGCGGCGAGAACGGAAGCAGTATCGTATCCATGGAATCCCCCGGTCTGCCTTGAATGCCTTGTCGGCGGTGAGCCTAATCCAACTCGCGGAACAAGTGCACTACGGTTATACGGCCGAACAGTCACAGATATGACAACCGCCCGGATGGGCGGGTGCGGCTACCGCAATCGGCCAAATTGATTTGAAATCGACTTTTGCAGTGCAACGAAGCGGAGCTCCACAAAGGCTGCGCCCCCTCTCCCGCTTGCGAGCAGGGCGCAACGCCAAAATATCGAAAACAACCCCATGCAAAGTAGCCGGCGGACACGGCAACTTGACTCGTCGGGCAAATCAGCGGCATTCTTCCATTTTCCAGAAATCGTGCAGACGCCCTTCGCCCTGCGGGCTATCGTGCGGGACGCCCGCCGTTGGCGGGCTCCTCAGGATGACGGGGTAATTGCTCAGCTTGCCCAGTGTCATCACCCGCGCATGCGCGCATGCGGGTGATCCAGTATTCCAGAGACGTCTGCGCTTGAATCGAGGAGCCGCGGCGTACTGGATCGCCCGGTCGAGCCGGGCGATGACGGCGGTGGACGAGGATATCACCTCACATCCTCTCAGGATGACGTCTTGTTTCGCGGCTAAGCTGTAGACCCTCATGGTGAGGAGCGCCGCTTGCGGCGCGTCTCGAACCACGAGGCCAAGCACCCGAGGAGAGAGCACCGTTCGCCTAATGGTCGTGCGGCTGCAATTCGTGGGGGATATGCCCCGGCTTCAGGCCGTCGCTGGCGAGCCACGCATTGGTGGTATCGAGGGCGCGCGCGATGTGATCTGCGGTCCGGGAGAAATCGTAGGGCGAGCCGACCAGCGGGCACAGCGGCGGCACCACGAAATACTCGACGTCGGGGCCGATATTCTCGAGCTCGTTGACGAGCTGCCGCGCGATCAGCAGCGTCAGCGCATGCAGCGCATTGGCGAGCGCGCCGACCGGCGGCGCCTGGTTGGCGCAGGCATGTCCGGTCGGCAGCACGATCAGGCGTTTTGCCCCATGCTTCACGGCAACGCGGACCGGCGTGTTGCTGGAGATCGCGCCGTCGGCGAGGTAATGATTGCGGTAATGCACCGGCGTGAACGCGCCGGGGATCGCGGTCGATGCGACGATCGCCTCGGCCGCGGAGCCTTCCGACAGCACCACGCTGTCGCCGCTGATGATGTCGGTCGTGACGATGTGGATCGGCAGCCGCGCGTCCTCGAGATTGCGGAACGGGATGTAATCGTCGATCAGCCTGCGGACCCCGTCATGCGGGATCAGGAAGTCGCGCCGCCACAGGAAGCCCACCAGCGTCCGCCAGGTCACCGGAAACACGTCCTGCCGGTTCAGGCCGCGCCAGATCTCGGCCAGCCGCGCCACGCCCGAGACCGTCGGGTCGCCGGCATAGAACGCGCCGTTCAAGGCGCCGACGCTGGAGCCGACCACCATGTCGGCGGCCACGCCATGCGCGGCCAACGCCTGCAGCATGCCGACCTGGATCGCGCCAAAGCTGCCGCCGCCGGCGAACACAAAGGCGGTCTTCGGGGCATCGGGATCGGTGATGGACAAGCTGCGGCTCCCTGATCGCCGCGTTCGGGAGAGGGCTGCGCGGCGTTGGGGGGATTTATAGCAGCGGGGGAATGGTGCGCACCATGCGAGTGCGTCGAGACAATATCCTCATCGGGACTGCGCCCCCTCTCCCGCTTGCGGGGGAGGGTCGGGGTGGGGGTGTCGCCGCTTGCGACATTCTTTGCGAGGAGAGAGCCCCCACCCGGATCGCATCTGGCGATGCGATCCGGCCTCCCCCGCAGGCGGGAGAGGCAAAGACAGTTCGTGGAGGCCCGCCGGCACAAATGCAAAAGGCTGGAGCCCGATGGGGCCCCAGCCTTCGCAAAACAGGGAGTAGTGGTAATGGGTCCCGGCTTTCGCCAGGACGACAGAGATCAGCGCTCGACGAACGCCTTCTCGATCACGAAGTGACCGGGGGTGTTGCCGCTGCCTTCCTTGAAGCCGCGGGTCTCGAACAGCTGCTTCAGCTCCTCCAGCATCGCCGGGCTGCCGCACATCATGATGCGGTCGGTCTCGATGTCGAGCGGGCCCTGATGCAGGTCGGCGAACAGCTGGTTGGAGGTGATCAGGTCGGTGATGCGGCCGCGATTACGGAACGGCTCGCGCGTCACGGTCGGATAGTAGGAGAGCTTCTCGGACAGCAGCGGCCCGAACAGCTCGTCGTCGCGCAGCTTGGCGACCAGCTCCTCGCCATAGGCGAGCTCGGAGACCTGGCGGCAGCCATGCACCAGCAGGATCTGATCGTAGCGATCGTAGACCTCGGGGTCCTTGATCAGGCTCGCGAACGGCGCAAGGCCGGTGCCGGTCGACAGCAGCATCAGCCGCTTGCCGGGGATCAGATTGTCGGTGATTAGCGTGCCGGTGGCCTTGCGGCCGACCAGGATGGTGTCACCCTCGCGGATCTTCTGCAGCTTGGAGGTGAGCGGGCCGTCCTGCACCTTGATCGAGAAGAACTCGAGCTCTTCCTCGTGATTGGCGCTCGCCATCGAATAGGCGCGCAGCAGCGGCCGGCCCTCGACCTCCAGGCCGATCATGGCAAACTGGCCATTCTGGAAGCGGAAACCGGAATCGCGGGTGGCCCGGAAGCTGAAAAGCGTATCGGTCCAGTGCTGAACAGAAAGAACTTTCTCTCGATAGAACGCGCTCATGGGTTTTCGTTTTCTCGACTGATCAGATTTAGAATGGTTTGATTTCTAGACTGCTCGCGACGGCGCTGAAGTGGCCGAAATCATTGAAGATCTCGCGTGTCCATTGCGCCAATGCATGAGATAGTCAAGATCAACTGGCGTGCAATTGCGATCTCAGAATGGCAGTCGTTCGAATTCGCGCAGAGGTTCAGCCACGACATCGTTAACACGTGGCGCCGCAGGTAATTTACTTGCTGAGATCGCTGCCGATCTGGCAATTAATTGCTACGAAAACCGCGGTGAAGGGAAAATGATCTCGTGGTCCTGATCAGCCAGCGAATCTTCCTGGAAACCATCAAAAAATATTGTTCGGCGCGCTCCATTGCCGTCGAGGTGCGGTCCGGCGGCTGGCTGGTCATCATGACCAAGGGCGACGCGCGGCGGCTTGCGATCGGCTACGATATCGGGCTGAACAGCGCGGTCGCGCATCAGGTCGCCAACGACAAATCGGCCTGCGCCGAAGTGCTGGCATCGGCCGGCATATCGGCCATTCCGCACAGGCTGTTTCTCGGCAGCAAGCTCAGCAAGCACATTCCCGGATCGGACTCGCTGGATGCGATGCTGCTTCTGCTCGCGCAACATCCGCACGGCCTCGTCGTCAAGCCCAATGAGGGGACCTCCGGCGAACTCGTCTTCCGCGTGACGACGCGAACGCAGCTGGAGACCGCGGTCGCGCGCATCCTCACCGCGCATCCGAGCCTTGCGATCTCGCCTTACGTCGAGATCAAGGACGAGGTGCGCGTGGTGCTGCTCGATGATCGCGCGCTGATCGTCTACGGCAAGACGCGGCCGTCGGTGATTGGCGACGGCGTTCACTCGCTGCGCGCGCTGGCGCAGGCGACCGCGACCGCCGAGCAGCTCAAGGCTATGGCCGAGGATTTCGATGCCGCTGCGCTCGACACCATTCCGCCCGCCGGCGAACGACGTCTGCTCAACTGGCGGCACAATCTCGATGCCGGCGCCGAGCCGATGCTGGTCACCGATGCTGCGGCACGCGACGCCTGCGTCGCACTCGCGATCAAGGCCGCGCAGGCCGTCGGCATCCGCTTCGCCTCGATCGACGTCGTGCGCGTCGATGGCGCCTGGCAGGTGCTTGAAGTCAACTCCGGCGTGAAGATGGAAGCACTGGGCCGCCGCCATCCGGCGCTGGTCGAAGCGGCGTATGCGGCGGCGCTGGACGCCGTGTTCGCCTAAGTCGCGTGACGCGGTTGCCTTGAGCGCCCGACCATTCTCGCGCGCACTGCTTGCATGAGCCAGGTCTCTACCGGGGAAATTTACGACGCCAGCTCGCGCAGCAGAGTGGACGGATAAACCGGTTTGGCAAAAAATTTGACGCCGTCAGGCAGATCGCTGGGCGGCGCCAGGCCCGAGATCACGAGCACGCGCACGCGCGGGTCGCAATCCAGGGCCCATTGCGCGAGTTCGATGCCGTTCATTCTGCCCGTGAGCTTGATGTCGGTGACCAGCAGTGACGGGTGACGCATCTTGATGGCAAGCGCAGCCGTCTCGCCGTCTTCGCATTGGATGACGTCGAAATGCCCTTCCTTCAACAACAGCGCAATCATGTCGCGCTGGATCGTGTCGTCTTCGACCACAATCGCGGTTTGGTGAATTGACCTCGTGTAGCCCATGGCAACCTCCAAACGGTCAACCCCAGTGGTCAATGACTGAGGACGCTTAAAGTTCTGGTTCCGAACTCGATATCCGGCGGGTTCCGGCGGACGTTTGCAAGTTCCGAGCGGAACAACATTCGAGGTTGCCGCGTCATTGATGGGAGACGAGCCGGATGGTTCGGGCCTGGGGAAAGGAAGTCGTGCCAGGAGGCAAAGCTGATGAAGAACGCTGTACGCTCGGATCAGGATTTTACTGAACCCTACAAAGCCGACGCGGCGGCTGGCGCACCCAGCTATCTGTCCTCACGACGGGTCGAAGATCCGGTCTCTGATGCCAACGTCGTGCGGCATCAGGCGATGGAGCGAGAGACGACCGGTTCGCCTGGTGATCCCCTTGGCGCTCGCCTGCCCCACGACATCGTTTCCGAGATGGAAGCAGAGCTCAAGCAGCAGGTCGATCGGCTTGTCGCGGAGCGACACTAGCTGGTGAAGTGTCGAGTTCGCAGACTTCAACAGCTCGCCTGCCGATGATGCTCCAGAGATCGCGGCGCGGAAATTCGAACCAAGATCCCCGCCGGATCAATGGAGTTTTGATGGGAGCGATCCTTGGACGCGCGATCTTCCAGGTCATGGTTGTTCTGGCTGCGGTCAGTATCGTTGCCCTCGCTTCCATGGCGGTCCACGGCGGCTACGCGCGTGCGGCAGTACAGCTTGCCGCAAAATTCTCGCCGCCATTTTGATCCATTCAGCAGCTTGCTCCTCCCGATTAAGGGAGTACGCTGATGCGCATTAATCGATCCGGATCCAGATTATGCGCAAACTCCTTTTGAGCCTCCTCGCAGTCACGGCGTTCGTCGCGGCCTTCAACCCTCCAGCCGCAAACGCCGTATTTTGGCGCGGCGTCACCGCCCCGACGAACATCGACATCCACGGCTATCCGATCATCAAGGAGCCACCGCCGAGCCCATGCCAGTTGATCCATGTGAACGGGTTCTGGGTCCGGCAGTGCCTGGATGTGTCGCATCGCTATTGGCGATGAACGAGGTCCCGTTTCGTTGGGACAGTTCGGGACCGCTTCGGAAGCCGCGCGCGTTGCGCAAGCCCCCTCACCCGGATTGCGTCGGCAAACGCAATCCGGCCTCTACCGCAAGGAGAGAGGCCGGAATTCGAGGCTAGTTCGCGCCGCCCGCCGAATCGTCGAGCGCCTTGAAGGCCTCTTCGAGCTGCGGTGACAGCGCGACGTTGAGCTTCTCGCCGGTCGGCAGGCGGGCGACGAACCACTTGTTGTAGAGCGGGATGATGTCGCGGTTCGAGGCGAGCTTGCGGAAGGCGCGCTCGACCACGTCCTTCATCTGCGGCTCGCCCTTGCGGTACATGATGCCGTAGGGATCGTAGGACAGATAGTCGCCGGTGACGCGGAACTTGTCCTGCGACTTGTGCCGCGCGATCAGGCCATAGAGCAGGATGTCGTCGGTCGCGAACGCATCCGCCTTGCCGTCCGCCAGCATCTGGTAGGACTGCTCATGATCGGGCGCGGTCACGATGTTGAGGCCGAGCTGTTGCCTGGCGTCGACATTATGCATCGCCTGCTCGTTGGTGGTGCCCTTGGTCACCACCACCGTCTTGCCCTTCAAGTCGGCGACCTGGTTGACGCCGGAGGCCTTCGGCACCATCAGCTTGGTGCCGGCCACGAACATCAGCGGCGAGAAGGCGACCTGCTTGCCGCGCTCGGCATTCGCCGTGGTCGATCCGCATTCCAAATCGATCTTCTTGTCGACGACCGCCGGAATGCGGTCATCGGAGGTGACCTTGACGTAGTCGACCTTGAGGTTGGCGTCGTCGACCTCGACCCCGATCTCGTCGACGATCGCATCGCACAGCTCGAGGCTGTAGCCGATCGGCCGGTTGGAGTGGTCGAGGAACGAGAACGGCGGCGAGCTTTCGCGATAGCCGATCCGCACCGCGTGCGTGGCCTTGATGTTGGCGAGCGTGGGGCTGAGCCCCTCGCCCGCCGGCTGTGCGGATACCGGTCCGATCAGCAGGCCTGCCGCCAGCAGACATGCTGACAGCAGGCATGTCGACAGCAGAGGCGCCTCAGCCCGTATCGGCCTCCAGCGGGCGCGATGCATGGCATCCCTCCCGTCAATGACCGGCCATCACGGCGCCGGGCACCGCATCCTGCGGCACCGCGTCGTCGGGCCCGAGCTCGTGCTCGGCCTTCAGCTCGCCCTCCCACTTGGCGACCACGGCGGTGGCCAGCGAGTTGCCGATCACGTTGGTGGCGCTGCGGCCCATGTCGAGGAAGGTGTCGATGCCCATGATCATCAGCAGGCCGGCCTCGGGGATGTTGAACTGCGACAGTGTCGAGGCGATCACCACCAGCGACGCGCGCGGCACGCCGGCCACGCCCTTCGAGGTGATCATCAACGTCGCCAGCATCGCGAACTGCGTGCCGAGCGACATCTCGATGTGGTAGCTCTGCGCGATGAAAATACTCGCGAAGGTGCAGTACATCATCGTGCCGTCGAGGTTGAAGGAGTAGCCGAGCGGCAGCACGAAGGACGAGATCCGCGAGGAGGCGCCGAACCTGTTCAGCCCCTCCAGCGTCTTCGGGTAGGCCGCCTCCGAGGAGGCGGTCGAGAACGCGATCATCAGCGGCTCGCGGATCAGCCGTAGCAGATGGCTGTAACGCGGCCCGATCACGACGAAGCCGACCGCCACCAGGATGCCCCACAGGATCAGCAGCGACAGATAGAAGCCGCCCATGAAGACGATCAGCTTCCAGAGCACGCCGAGGCCGTTCTTGGAGACGGTCGCCATGATTGCGGCCCACACCGCGATCGGCGCGAACAGCATCACGTAACCGGTGACCTTGAGCATGATGTGGGCGAGGTCGTCGATCAGGCTCATGATCGGCTTCGACCGCTCAGGCATGGCGCCGAGCGCCACCGCGAAGAACACCGCGAACACCACGATTTGCAGGATCTCGTTCTGTGCCATCGCATCCGCGATCGAGGTCGGGATCAGATGGGTCAGGAATTTCTCGATCGAGAAGGCCGAGACCGGCAGGCCGGTGGACTGCGCCTTGTCAGGCAGCGTGCCGGGGAAATTGGCGCCGGGCTGCAACAGGTTGACCATCACGAGGCCGAGCAGCAGCGAAACGAACGAGGCTGAGACGAACCAGCCCATGGTCTTGGCGAAGATACGCCCGAGCTTGGCGCCGCTCCCCATATGGGCGATGCCGCCGACGAGGGTTGCAAACACGAGAGGCGCGATGATCATCTTGATCAGGCGCAGGAACAGCATCGCGATCAGGTTGACGTCGGCTGCGATCTCGGCGCGGCTGTCGGGAAAGTAGTTGAAGACAATCGTCCCCATTGCGATGCCAAGGACCATCGCAAGCAGGATGTATTGCGTAAACCTGTTCGACATTCTCTTACCCCCGTAAGTTCCCGGCGAAGGACAAGTGTGGCAGATTTACGCAGCTACGCAACACGCTTCGCGCCGAGCGGGACTTTGCCGATATATTCCCGTTGTGGAATGCCAGCGCGCGGACTAGCGTTCATGCAGCGCACAATCTGTGCAATGAGAGCGCACAGTGCAGTCAAGCTGCATGCGAAACGATCAACGCGAGGGGAGACACCGCCAATGACCGACACCGTCAATCGCCAGATTCTGCTTGTTGAAAAGCCGACCGGCAAGCTGGGCCCCGAGCATTTTCGCCTGACCAAGGGCACGGTCCCCGCGCCGAAGGACGGCGAGGCGCTGGTGCGAACGCGCTACATCTCGCTCGACGCCGCCAACCGCGCCTGGATGCACGGCGCCACCTACCGCGCTGCGGTGGAGGCCAACACCGTGATGGCCGGCGGCAGCATCGCCGAAGTCGTGTCGTCGAATGACCCCGGCCTGAAGCCGGGCGATATCGTGTTCGGCGACACCGGCTGGCAGGACTACGCCGCCGTGCCCGCCAAGCACCTGGCCAAGATGCCGAAGCTCGAGCCGATGACGCATCTGCTCAGCGTCTATGGCATCGCCGGCCTGACCGCCTATTTCGGCCTGCTCCATGTCGGCAAGCCGAAGGAGGGCGAGACCGTGGTGGTGTCGGCGGCCGCCGGCTCGGTCGGCTCGATCGTCGGCCAGATCGCCAAGATCAAGGGCTGCCGCGTGGTCGGCATCGCCGGCGGCAAGGACAAGTGCCACTGGCTGACCTCAGAGCTCGGCTTCGACGCCGCGGTCGACTACAAGGACGGCGCCACCTACAAGGCGCTACGCGCCGCCGCGCCCAAGGGCATTGACGTCTATTTCGACAATGTCGGCGGCGACATCCTGGAAGCTTGCCTGGCGCAGATGAACAATCGCGGCCGGATCGCCTGCTGCGGCGCGATCTCGCAATATGACGGCGTGCCCTCCGCGCACGGCCCGCGCGGCGTGCCCGGCCTGATCGTGGTGAAGCGGCTCGTCATGCAGGGCTTCATCGTGATGGACTACATGGAACAGCGCGATGCCGCGCTCGCCGACCTGCAATCCTGGGTCTCCTCGGGCAAGCTCAAGGTCCAGGAGGACGTCATCGACGGGATCGAGCACACGCCGCAGGCGCTGATCGGACTCTTGGCCGGCGAGAACCGCGGCAAGCGCATGGTGAAGGTGTAGGCGGGGAGCTAGCCCGCCACCGAGAGGGGACGAATCCATACAGTCTCGTCATTGCGAGGAGCAATAGCGACGAAGCAATCCATCTGCCCGTTCTGCGGAACCATGGATTGCTTCGCTCCGCTCGCAATGACGGGGATGGAGTCGTGCGCTCCGTCATCCCCGCGCAAAGGCTTCGCCTTTGTCGCTGGAGGAGCGCGTAGCGCGTCTCGAAGGATGCACGGCCCGGCTGGTGGCCGTCGACCCTTCGAGACGGCCGCTTCGCGGCCTCCTCAGGGTGACGGTGTGAGAGTTGTAGCGAGTGGCCTCCTCCCCACGCCGTCGTCCTGGCGAAAGCCAGGACCCATAACCACCGAATTCGATTGAGAGTGAGATAGTGGCCCCAGCGTCACACAACAACAAGCGGTTGGGGTAATGGGTCCTGGCTTTCGCCAGGACGACGGTGAACACGGAGAGAGATTCGATTGCGCGGCACGGCCCCTAATGCACTGTGCCCGATGCCTGCGGTGCGGCTTGCGGCGTCGCCGCCTTGCCGTTCTTCGCCTTGCGCCAATTCTCAAAGTTCTGCACCACGACGAAGAACGCCGGCACGAACAGCACTGCGAGGCAGGTCGAGGCGATCATGCCGGAGAATACGGTGATGCCGATCGACTTGCGGGCGTTGGCACCGGCGCCGGTCGCGAGCACCAGCGGCAGCACGCCGAGGATGAAGGCGAACGACGTCATCAGGATCGGCCGGAACCGGGCGCGCGCGGCGTCGATCGCCGACTCCAGCACCGGCTTGCCGTCGCGGATGTGGTGCTCGAGCGCGACCTCGACGATCAGGATCGCGTTCTTGGCCGACAGCGCGATCAAGAGGATGGTGCCGATCTGGGTGTAGAGATTGTTCTCGATCCGAAGCGACGTCAGCACCAGCATGGGCCCGAGCAGCGACAGCGGCACCGCCAGGATCACCGAGATCGGCGCATACCAGCTCTCATATTGTCCGGCGAGCACGAGGTAGACCAGCAGCAGCGCCAGCGCGAACACGAAGTAGATCTGGCTGCCGACCTCCTTCTCCTGGTACGACATCGCCGTCCACTCATAGCCGGTCCCCGGCGGCAGCGTCTTGGCGGCGATCTCCTCCATCAGCGCCATCGACTGGCCGGAGCTATAGCCCTGCGACGGCAGGCCGATGATGGTCGCGGACGGATAGAGGTTATAGAGACTGATCAGCGACGGCCCGACCGACGGGGTGATCTTCGCCAGGGTGCCGAGCGGGACCATGTCGCCATTGCTGTTGCGCACCATCATGTTCTGGATGTCGCGCAGCGTCAGACGGTATTGCGCATCGGCCTGGGTGTAGACCTGGAAAGTGCGGCCGAACTTGTTGAACTGGTTGACGTAGCTCGCACCGAGATAGGACGACAGCGTCGAGAAGATCTGGTCGGTGGTGACGTGCAGCGTCTCGGTCTTGACGCGGTCGACCTGGACGTCGAACTGCGGCACCATCGAGCGGAACGACGACTGCACCCGCTGCAGCGCGCTTTGCGTCTGCGCATTGCCGACGACAGCGCCGGTGACCGCCTGCAGCTTGCCGTAGTCGGCGTTGCCGTCACGGAGCTGCACCTGCATGGCAAAGCCGGCGGCATTGCCGATGCCCTGGATCGGCGGCGGCGGGATCACCAGGATCCGCGCCTCCGGAATCACCGCAAGCCTGTCGTTGAGCCCGTAGACCAGCGAGCGCAGGTCCTCGCCGGGGCCGCGCGAGCCCCAATCCTTCAGGATGACATAGGCGACGCCGGCATTGGCGAGGCTCGACGAGTTGTCGAGCGCGGAGATGCCGGCGATGGCAACCACCTGCTCGACACCCGGTGTCTTGCGGGCGATCTCGGTGACTTGATCGAGCACCCGCTGGGTGCGATCGATCGCGGCGCCGTCGGGTAACTGCACCGCGGCCAGCAGGTAGCCCTGGTCCTCGATCGGAATGAAGCCGGTCGGCACCCGTGACAGCCCGTAGCCGGCAATTCCGATCAGGATCAGCGCGACGAGGACCCAGGTCTTGGCGTGGCCGGCAATGCCGCCGATCACCCGCGTGTAGCCCCGCTCCACCCGGTCATAGACCGCGTTGAAGCCGCGGTAGAAGAAATTGCGCTGCGCCAGTGGTACCGGCCGGCGCAGCCACAGCGCACATTGCGTCGGCTTCAGGGTCGCGGCATTGACGGCGCTGAGCAGCGCGGTCGCCGCGATCACCAGGGCGAATTGCGCGTACATCCGGCCGGTCAGCCCCGGCAGGAAGGCTGCCGGCAGGAACACCGAGATCAAGACCAGCGTGATGCCGACGATCGGCGCGAACAATTCGTCCATCGCCTTGATCGCGGCATCGTGCCCGGACATGCCACGCTCGATATTGTGCGCGGCGCCTTCGACCACCACGATGGCATCGTCGACCACGATGCCGATCGCCAGCACGATCGCAAACAGCGTCGACAGATTGATGGTGAAGCCGAGCGCGGCCATCGCCGCGAACGCGCCGATGATGGTGACCGGCACCGTGGTCGCGGGCACCAGCATCGCCCGCCAGTCCTGCAGGAACACCAGGATCACGACCAGCACCAGCAGGCCGGCCTCGATCAGCGTCCGGTAGACCTCGTCGATCGAGGCCTGGACGAATTTGGTGGTGTCGAACGGTGTGTCGTATTTGATGTCCTGCGGGAACTGTTTGGCGAGCTGCGCCACCTTCTTCTGCACTTCCTTCTCGACCTGCAGCGCGTTGGCGCCGGGTGACAGGAACACGCCGATGCCGGTGGCCGGCTTCTGGTTGAGCGAGAACACCTGGCTGTAGGTCTGCGCGCCGAGCTCGACCGAGCCGAGATCGCGGACACGGATGACGTCGCCGACATTGCCGGTCTTGACGATGATGTTCTCGAACTGGCTCGCATCATCGAGCCGGCCGTTGACGTTCAGCGTGTACTGGAACGCCTGCCCCTGCGGCGCGGGCGGCGCGCCGACCTGCCCCGCGGTGACCTGCTGGCTCTGCTGCTGGATCGCCTGGATGACGTCCTGCGGCATCAGCCCGCGCGCCTGCAGCTTGTTCGGATCGAGCCACACCCGCATCGAATATTGTCCCGCACCGAACACGGTGACGTTGCCGACACCAGGCAGACGCGACAGCTCGTCGCGAATGTTGATGGTGGCATAGTTCGACAGGAACAGGCTGTCGTAGGTCTCGTTCGGCGAGGTCAGCGTCACGAACAGCAGGATCGAGGTCGACCGCTTCTGCACCGTGACGCCCTGGTTCTGCACCGCGGTCGGCAGTTGCGACAGGGCCGAGGAGACGCGGTTCTGCACCAGCACTTGCGCGAAGTTGAGGTCGGTGCCGATCTTGAAGGTCACCGTCAGCGTGTAGGTGCCGTCGGCGCCGCTGTAGGACTGCATGTAGAGCATGTCCTCGACGCCGTTGACCTGCTGCTCGATCGGCAGTGCCACGGTGTCGATCACGGTTTTTGCCGACGCGCCGGGATAGCGCGTCGTCACCTGGACCGTCGGCGGCACCACATCGGGATATTGCGCGACCGCAAGATTGAACAGCGCGACGCCGCCGATCAGGATCATCAGGATCGCGATGACGTTGGAAAGGACTGGCCGCTCGATGAAGAATTTCGAGATCATGGCGCGCCCCTCACTTGGCCGGTGCCGGCGTCGCGTCGCCCTTCTGCATCTGCGGGTCGACCTTCTGCCCCGGGATCGCGCGCAACAATCCGGCGGTCACGACGCGGTCGTCGGCCTTCAGCCCGCTCTCGATGACGCGCAGCCCCTCGTCGAGCGGACCGGTCGTCACCTTGCGTTGCTCGACCACGTTCTCGGCATTGACGACCAGCACGTAGCGGCCGGCCTGGTCGCTGCCGATCGCAACGTCCGGCACCAGCAGCGCATTGTCCTGCTTGTCGATCGGCACGCGAACGCGGACATAGAAGCCGGGCAGCAGCACGCGATCCGGATTCGGCACCAGGCCGCGGACGGCAAGCGTTCCGGTCGACTGACTGACGGTCGGCGAAAGATAGTCGAGCTTGCCCTTGTGCGGATAGCCGGTCTCGGTCTGCAACCCGACCTCGATCGGCAACTGCCTGAGATCGTTGAACGTCAAGCCCCGGCGGCGCGCCTCGTCCCGCACCCGCTGCACGTCCTGCTCATTGACGTTGAAATTCACATAGATCGGGTCGAGCTGCACGATGGTGGCAAGCTGGGTGGGCGAAGCCACGCCGACCAGCTCGCCGACCGAGACCAGATGGTTGCTGACGATGCCGTCGAACGGTGCGGCCACGTTGGTGTAGCCGTAATTCACCGCGGCGATCTTGGTGTTGACCTGGGCCTGCTGCAGGCTGGCCTGGGCGTTGTCCCGCGCCGAGGTCGAGCTATCCAGCGTCGACTGCGAGACCGCCTGGCGCTGCACCAGATCCGTCTGCCGCTTGAAGTCGGACTCGGCCTGCTTCAGCGTCGCCTGCGAACCGACCTCCGCGGCCTGCGCCTGCTCCAGCTTCAGCTTGTAGGTCTCGGGCTCGATCGTGAACAGGGTGGTCCCCTCCTTCACCGGCGAGCCGTCCTGATAGTTGATCGACTGCAGAAAGCCCTGCACGCGCGCGACCAGATCGACGGTCTTGATCGGCGCAGTGTTTCCGGTTGCGTCCAGGTAGCGCGTGATGGCGCGCTGCACCGGCGGCGCGACTTCGACCTTGGGCGGCGGCGGCGCGACAAAACTGTTTTGCTCGCAGGCACTTAAACTGACAAAGGCCGCTACAACGAACGCGATGCGCACAAGCGGTGCATTTCGCAGCCGCACAAAATCGCTCTGACTGAAATGTGCCGACGCGCGCGCGTGCCTCATTTCCGAGCCTCAAATCAAATGACTTAATGCAAAGATATCGAAGCGAGCAAAAAACTCAGCCGACCTCTTCCATAGCAACAATCCGCTTGCAGCGGAACTCGAAAGCGAAAATGATGCCGCTCGCGAAGGTTGTTAGAGCAAAACTATTTCTGACTCAGTTCAGTTGAGCCGGACGCTTCCGGCGCGACGAGAGGATTTATTCAAATGATCAACGCGTTGACACGTGCAACGAGGCTCTCCGCATGGCTCGCGCTTGCGGCATTGATGAGCACCGCACCGGCCTTGTCGCAGGCGCCGACCCAGGCGCAGCGCGACGCCATCAAGTCGCAATGCCGCAACGACTACATCGCACACTGCTCCAGCGTGCCGCCCGGCGGCGAAGCATCGCTGCAATGCCTGCAGAAGAACATGGCAAGCCTTGCCCCCGGCTGCGCCAGCGCCGTGAAGGCCGTGGAAGCACCGGCCGCTGCGCCGGCAGCAGGCAAGACCGACGCGGCTCCGGCGGCGACGGCGGCCAAGCCCGCGGAGACGGCGGCACCGAAGGCCGCGGCAGCAAAGCCAAGCAGCGCGCAGATCTCCGCGATCCGCAGCGCGTGCCGCTCCGATTATCCCAAGGTCTGCGCGGGCGTGCCGACCGGCGGTGCGCCGGCGCTGCAGTGCCTCGAAAAGAACAGGGAGAAGCTTTCGCCGGCCTGCGAGAAGGCCGTGGCCGCCGCTGGCGGCGGTGGCGCCGCACCGGCCGCGGGTGCCGCGACCGCGACAGCACCGGCCGCGGCTCCGTCGGTGATCGCGCTGCGGCCGCTGCGGCCGCGCGAAGAGCTGTTCGTGCTGCGTTCGGCTTGCGGCGCCGACGTCCGCTCGATCTGCGGCGGCGTCCAACCGGGCGGCGGGCGGATCGTGCGATGCCTGGCAACCAATGCCGGCTCGCTCTCGCCGGCGTGCCGCGACGTGCTGGCGCCGTTCGCGGCGCGGTGATCCTGTTGTTCAGCCGACTGATCGGAAAAGGGAGCGATCAATGCTGCGTATTGTCCTGACCGCCGTTCTGCTTTGCGGCTCAACCGCCGTCTACGCCCAGGAGCTGACAACAGCGCAACGCGACGCCTGCATGGGCGACTATCAGAAGTTTTGCAAAAGCGTGACGCCGGGCGGCGGGCGCATCATCGCCTGTCTTGCCAAGGAGAGCGACAAGCTGACGCCCGCCTGCAAGAAAGTGCTGGCGGCAGCGGAAAAGAAGTAGCCGCGCAGGCAATGAGACGACAAGTGCCCGGCAGTTTGCCGGGCACGGAGGCGTAGCACCTTGTTGTCACCCACAGGCCAACCATACCTCACTCCGGGAGAGGGACTATCATGCGCTCATTGTTGCTGATCGCCGCAGCCCTGTTGTCCTTTGTCGCGACCATGACCTTTGAGGCCCCCGACGCCAACGCCGTGGTTTGCGCGCGCGGCGTCTATCGCGCCGGATGCGCCGGCTATCGCGGCGCGGCCGTCGTCCGAAGGCCGCCCGTCGCCGGCTGCCGCTGGGTGTGGGTCGGCGGGGTCAAGGTCCGCCGCTGCTACTGAGGTTAGATCGGACGTGACCGCGAGCAGGCTGCGCCCCCTCTCCCGCTTGCGGGGGAGGGTTGGGGTGGGGGTATCGCAACGAACGACTCTGTTCATTGTGTGGAGAGAGCCCCCACCCGCCGCGCTACGCGCGTCGACCTCCCCCGCAAGCGGGAGAGGTGCAGCTTGCCCTCTCGCAACACCGCTTCGATCCGGCTCGCTAGGTTACTAGAGCCAGCACTCGGACGCATTTTCCCTCTGGCGTTCCCGCCGGAGGGCGATTAGTCTGGACCCAAATTGTAAGTACACTGTCAATCTGGGAGGCAGACGTTGCGGATCGCCGTGATCGGCGGAGGGCCCGGTGGGCTCTATTTCGCCTATCTCTGGAAGAAGCGTCATCCTGACGCCGAGATCGATCTGTTCGAGCAGAACGCGGCCGGCGCCACCTGGGGCTTCGGCGTGGTGTTCTCCGAGCAGGCGCTGGAGTTCCTGCGCGCCGACGACCCCGAGACGGTCGACGCCATCGCGCCGCGGATGGAGAGCTGGAAGAACATCACCCTCAATCTGCGCGGCGAGAGCGTTGAGATCGACGGCGTCGGATTCTCCTCGATCGGCCGGCTGGCGCTGCTGACGATCCTGCAGCAGCGCGTGCGCAGCACAGGCGTCACGCCGCGCTTCGACACCGTGGTGCAATCGGTCGACGAGCTCAGGGGTTACGACCTGATCGTCGCCGCCGACGGGCTGAACTCGATGGTCCGCCGCGGCTTCGAGACCGCGTTCGGCGCGACGGTCTCGCATTCGACCAACAAGTTCGCCTGGTACGGCACCACCAAGACCTTCGCGACGCTGTCGCAGACCTTCGTGGCGACCGACCGCGGCAGCTTCAACGCCCATCATTATCGCTATGCGAAGGACATGAGCACCTTCCTGGTCGAATGCGACGCGGCAACCTGGGAAGCTTACGGCTTCGCCGACAAGACGATCGAGGAATCGCAGGCGATCTGCGAACAGGTGTTCGCAGCGACCCTGGACGGTCACAAGCTGATCTCGAACAAATCGGTGTGGCGCAATTTCCCATGGATCTGGAACGAGCGCTGGTCGCACGGCAACATGGTGCTGATCGGTGACGCGCTGCATTCGGCGCATTTCTCGATCGGCTCGGGCACCCGGCTTGCAATCGAGGACGCGATCGCGCTGACCAAGGCGCTGGAGTCCGAAGACGGCATCGCCGCCGCGCTTGCCCGCTACGAGAGCGAGCGCAAGCCGATCGTGAAGAAGCTCGTCACCGCGGCGCGGACCAGCGCCGACTGGTACGAGCATTTCCCAACGCACATGAAGCGCGACCTGATGGATTTCGCCTACAGCTACATCACCCGCTCCGGCCGGATCGACGACGCGCGGCTGCGCGCGATGTCACCCGCCTTCATGGCCCGTTTTGAGGCCGCAAAGGGACGCTCATGACTGGGATCGCCGACCTGGTTCCGCTGGACAATCCCGGTGCGCGCGAGATCGGCTTTGCGATCCCCGAGCGCTACAATGCGAGCCGGATCCTGTTCGACAATCTCGGCAACGGGAATGCCGAACGCCTGGCGCTGACCGGCCCGGCCGGCACGCGGACTTATCGCGAGCTCTGCACTGATGCGGCACGCTGGGGCCACGCCTTCCAGTCGCTTGGACTGCAGCGCGGCGACCGCGTGCTGCTGTTCCTCGACGACACGCCGGCCTATCCGGCGGCGTTCTTCGGCGCGGTGCGCGCCGGCTTCGTGCCGCTGCTGATCAACACGCTGACGACGCCGGAGCTGCTGCAATTCTATCTGTCCGATGCCGGCGCGCAGGTTGCCGTCACCGATGCGGAGTTCTGCGCCCGTTTCAACGCCGAGGCCTGCAAGGACACGCCGCTGCGCACGTTGGTCGTGGTCAATGGCACGGCCACCGGGCATGCCGTCGCGGAGACGCGCAACTCCGGCGACTGGCTGCATGCGTTTCCGACCGAGCTCGACGCGGCCGACACCCATCGCAACGAGATGGCGTTCTGGATGTATTCGTCCGGCTCGACCGGCCGCCCCAAGGGCATCGTGCATCTGCAGCACGACATGACCTATAGCGAGCTCGCCTTTGCTCGCAACGTGCTGAAGCTCAAGCCCGGCGACATCTGCTTCTCGGTGCCGAAGATCTTCTTCGCCTACGGCTTCGGCAATTCGATCACGTTTCCCTTTTCGGTCGGCGCCGCGACGCTGCTGCTGCCGGGCCAGCCGAAGCCGGCCGCGATCTTCGCTGCGATCGGGCAGTACCGGCCGACCGTGTTCTTCGGCCTGCCGACGCTCTACATCACCCTGACCAAGGCCGAAGGCGCAGAGCAAGCCGATTTCTCCTCGCTGCGGATGGCGGTCTCGGCCGCCGAGGTGCTATCGGCCGATGTGTTCAACGGCTGGAAGCGGCTCACCGGGCTCGAGATCATCGAAGGGCTCGGCTCGACCGAGGTGCTGCACGTCTATCTCAGCAACCGCGCGGAGCGGAAGAGGCTCGGCGCCGCGGGCCTGCGCGTGCCCGGCTACGAGATCATGCTGCGCGACAGCGACGGCCGCGAGGTCGGCGATAATGAGGAAGGCATCCTGTGGGTGCGCGGCGATTCCGCGACGCCGCTGTACTGGAACCGGCCGGACAAGACCGCCGAGACGGTGCGCGAGGACGGCTGGATCTACACCGGCGACCGTTTTGTGCGCGACAGCGACGGCTTCCACTTCTTCCGCGGCCGCGCCGACGATCTGGTCAAAATCTCCGGCCAATGGGTCTATCCGCTGGAGGTCGAGCTGTGTCTCGCCGATCACCCCGATGTCCGCGAATGCGCCGTCTACGCCGCCGAATTGCCGGACCGCCGCATGACGCTGCGGGCGGTTGTGGTGATGAACAAGGGCGGCTTCGATACCGATGAAGCGACGCGTCGGCTGCAGGATTACGTCAAGACGAAGTTGCTGCCGTACAAATATCCGCGCGAGGTGAAGTTCATCGACGAGTTGCCGAAGACAGGAACGGGGAAGATCGACCGGCAAGCGGTGATGCGGATGTGACAGCTACACACTCGCTGTCGTCCCTGCGAAAGCAGGGACCCATAACCACAAATATTCGTGGCACAAAGGCAGGGGCCCGAGCTTGCCATAACAACAGCCATCGGTGGTTATGGGTCCCGGATCGCGCTTCGCTTGTCCGGGACGACAACTGAGTTTGCCGCAGCTAACCGCCCAGCCCCGTCCCGCCATACAGCCACGCGATGTCGTCGCACCACTCGGCCTGCGACTTCCCGCTCATGATTGCGTTGCGGATGCGGGCGTGTTCGCCGGCGGGATGGTAGACGTGCTCGCCGATCGCGCGTGACATCAGCTGCACGCGCGCGGTGCGCGGAAAGCGTTGAGCGCGATACGCATCGAGCGCCGCCGCTTGGTCGTCGTGACTGGCCAGCATGTGCGACAGGCAGACCGCGTCTTCCATCGCCTGGCAGGCGCCCTGCGCGAAATATTGCAGCATCGGATGCGCGGCGTCGCCGAGCAGCACCACGCGGCCGTCGATCCAGCGCTCGGTGGGGTCGCGGTCGCACAGCACCCAAAGCTTCCAGTTGGTCCCGTGTCGGATGATGTTCTGCGCCCGCTCGTGGACGTGGGTGAAGCCCTTCATCACCTCCGCTTCGGAGACCGGCTTGCCCGCGACCGGCTCCGGCGCGTCGTTGTGATAGGTGACGACGAGGTTGAACACCTTCCAGCCCGACAGCGGGTAATGCACGATGTGGCATTTTGGGCCGGCCCACAGCGTGGCCGCATTCCAGCGCAGATCTTCCGGCATCTGCTCGGTCGGGATCACCGAACGATAGGTGGTGTGGCCGGAGACACGCGGCGGGCCATCCGCCGTGACCTGCTTGCGGATGTTCGACCACAAACCGTCGGCGCCGATCAGCAGACGCCCGGCGATGCGCTCGCCATTGGCAAGCTTTGCGGTCACCGACGAGCCATCCTGCTCGTAACCTGTCACCTCGCTGGACACGCGCAGCTCGATCAGCTCATGGCTCTGGCAGGCACGCAGGAACACGCCATGCAGGTCGCCGCGATGCACCACGGCATAGGGATTGCCGAACCGCGCGCGAAACGTGTCGCCGAGGTCGATGTGGGTGATTTCATCGGCGGTCAACGCATCCATCAGCCGGAGCTGGTCGATATAGACCGCCATGTTGCGCGCGGCTTCGCCGACGCCGAGATAGTCGAAGGCGTGGAACGCGTTCGGCCCGAGCTGGATGCCGGCGCCGATTTCGCCGAATGCTGAAGCCTTCTCCAGCAGGATCGAGCGGATGCCCTTCTGCGCGAGCCCGAGCGCGACGGCGAGGCCGCCGATGCCGCCGCCTGCGATCAGGACAGGTCTCGTCTCCGCCATCAGCCCGATCTCCCGAGATGTTCGAGCGCATCCTCGGCGCGCAGCGGCACGCGCGACGCCTCGTTGTTGAGGTCGACGAGTTGGGTCAAAAGCGCGAGCAGCGTCTTGCGATCGGCCGGCTTCAGCGGCTGCAGCATCCGCGCCTGCGCCTTGTCGACCGAGGGCATGATGTCGTTGAGCACGGAAGCACCGGCCTTGGTGAGGTAGAGCAGCTTGACGCGCTTGTCCTCGGGCGCCGGCTTGCGCACGACGAATTCCTTGGCCTGCAGCCGCTCGATCACATTGCCGAGCGTCGAACGGTCGAACGCGATCACCGCCGAGAGCCGGGTGGCGTCGATGCCGGGGTGGGTCGAGATCGTGACCAACGCGGCGTACTGCACCGGCGTCAGGTCGAACGCCTTGCACTCCTCGATGAACAGCGCGACCGCGATCTGCTGCATCCGCCGGAACAGATAGCCGGGCGCGGTGTAGACCGCGTCCATGGTGACGGGTGTTGGCTTGCTATTCGGCATCGGGCTGCTTGTCCGGGGCGGCGTCGGCGAACGCCTTGACTTGTTTTGCCGCCGCTTCGGCCCTGAGCAGGCGCGGATAGGCCGACACGTCAACGCCGAAGCGCCGCGCATTGGCGAGCTGCGGCACCAGGCAGAGATCGGCCAGCGTCGGCTGGTCGCCAAAGCAGAATGGCCCGGCCTCCTCAGCGATCAGGGTTTCGCAAGCCGCAAGGCCTTCGCGATTGGCCCAGGCCGCCCATTCCGTCACCTGCTCCTCGGGCAGCCCGAGCTTGCGCAGCCGCGCCAGCACTTTCAAATTCTGCACCGGATGGGTGTCGCAGGCGATCGCCTGCGCGAACGCGCGCACCTTGGCGCGCCGCAGCGGATCCTTCGGCAGCAGCGGCGGATTGGGATTGGTCTCGTCGAGCCATTCGATGATTGCGAGCGACTGGGTAAGGATCGCGCCGGCATCGCTCTCCAGGGTCGGCACCAGCCCCTGCGGATTGATCGCGAGATAGGCCGGCGCGCATTGCTCGCCCTTGCGCAAATGATGCGGCAGATGCTCGGAGGTGAGCCCCTTCAAATTGAGGGCGATCCGGACCCGGTAGGACGCGCTGCTCCGGAAATAGCCATGCAGCTTCATCGGAACCTCCCTTGCATTTTTCTGGTTCTTCACGCGAACCGGTATCCGCTTCGCTCGAAACACTATGGCTTGGTTGATTGACGCTAGCCATATTGTGAGTATACTGTCAATTAATTGAACCGACAAGAATGATGATGGGAGGCTTGCCATGGAAGCCGTGCAGAAGACCCCCGAGCGTGAAGCGTTCTACAAGAAGATCGACGGCCAAAACCTCTCCGCGCTGTGGAACGTGATGAACGATCTGATCACGCCGGAGCCGAAAAGCGCCTGCCGTCCGCATCTGTGGAAGTTCGATCAGATCCGCGATTACATGAACGAGGCCGGCAAATTGATCACGGCCAAGGAAGCCGAGCGCCGCGTGCTGGTGCTGGAGAATCCCGGGCTGCGCGGCCAGTCCAAGATCACGACCTCGCTGTTCGCCGGCGTGCAGATGGTGGTGCCGGGCGACATCGCCCCCGCGCATCGTCACGCCCAGTCGGCGCTGCGCTTCGTGCTCGAGGGCAAGGGCGCCTTCACCGCCGTTGACGGCGAGCGCACCGCGATGTCGCCGGGCGACTTCGTCATCACGCCGTCGATGACCTGGCACGACCATTCCAATGAAACCAATGAACCGATGTTCTGGCTCGACGGGCTCGACATCCCGATGGTGCAGTTCTTCGACTGCTCGTTTGCCGAGGGCGCCAAGGAAGATCAGCAATCGATCTCCAAGCCGGCCGGCGCCAGCTTCGCGCGTTACGGCCACAACCTGCTGCCGATCGACCAGAAGCGGACGTCGAAGACCTCGCCGATCTTCAACTATCCCTATGAATACACCCGCGAGGCGCTGGAGAAGGCCAAGGTCAGCGACGAGTGGGATGCCTGCCACGGCCTCAAGCTGAAATTCTCCAACCCGGAGACTGGCGATTTCGCGATGCCGACCATCGGCACCTTCATCCAGCTGCTGCCGAAGGGCTTCAACACCGCGCGCTATCGGTCAACCGACGCCACCGTGTTCGCCGCGATCGAGGGCAAGGGCCGCACCCGCGTTGGCGACCAGACCTTCGAATGGGGACCGCGCGATTTGTTCGTGGTGCCGAGCTGGCACTGGGTTACCCACGAGGCCGAGGCCGACTCCGTGCTGTTCTCGTTCTCCGACCGCCCGGTGCAGCAGAAGCTCGATTTGTTCCGCGAGGATCGCGGCAACGCATAACACCGTCGTCCCGGGCAAGCGAAGCGCGACCCGGGACCCATAACCACAGGGTCTTGTTGTTCGAGGCGCTGGAGCCGCAGCCTTTTCTAACGACGACATCCTGTGGTTATGGGTCCCTGCTTTCGCAGGGACGACATTGAGTTTGTGCCGACTGGCGTGGCTTTCACCGCCAATGCAGCAAGCGCACTTCCATCCAGTTGATCAGTCTCCCGACCGCAAGCCCGAACAGCGACAGGATCACGACGCCGGCGAGCAGCTGATCGGTCTGCATCAGATTGCCGGCCTGCAGCACGAAGGCGCCGATGCCGTATTGGGCGCCGATCATCTCGGCGCTGACGACGAGCAACAGCGCAACCGACGAGGTGATGCGGAAGCCGGCGAGGATCGAGGGCAGCGCGCCCGGCCAGATCACGCGGCGTACGATGGCGGGGAACGGCACGTTGAAGCTCTGCGCCATCCGGATCAGATTGCGCGGCACGGCATCGACGCCGCTATAGACCGAGATCGCGGTCGAGAAGAACACCCCGAGCGCAATGGTCGCGATCTTCGGCTCCTCGCCGATCCCGAGCCACAGGATGAGCAGCGGCAGCAGCGCGATCTTCGGAATCGGGAACAGCGCCGAGATGAAGGTGATGCCGACCCCGCGCGCCATGGTCGACAGCCCGATCGCGAAGCCGACGATGACGCCCGCTGCCGTGCCGATGATCCAGCCGGTGCCGATCCGCATGATCGACCACGACAAATGCTGCCACAGCGCCCCCGACATCGCGAGCTTATAGATCGCAACCGCGATCGCCGACGGCGCCGGCAGGAACAGCGGATTGACCCATCCTGCGCTGCCGGCAAGCTGCCAGACCGCGATGACGAGCGCGAGCGCGATCCAGCCGGCATAACGGCTGCCGCCCGGCGTGAAGCCGGCGCCACGAAATCCGACCGGCCGCGTCGCTTCCGCCGATTGGTCTTTCGTCTGTTGCGGTGCGCGATCAAGCATGCTGGACCTCGCGCTCGGCATCGATCGCTTCCTTCCGGATCAGCGACCACAACTCGCCCTGCATGGCGGCCATCCGGCCGCGGGCATCCGCCGTGCCGCGCTCGGCGCGCGTCATCGGGATGGTCACGATCTCCCTGATGCGGCCGGGGCGGCGCGACAGCACCACGACGCGGTCGGCGAGCCGCACGGCTTCCTCGAGGTTATGCGTGACGTAGACCGCGCCCATCGCACCGTCGGCGAGCAGGCCGACAAAATCCTCCATCAGAAGCTCGCGGGTCTGCGAATCCAGTGCCGACAGCGGCTCATCCATCAACAGGATCGCAGGACGAACCGCGAGCGCACGCGCGATGCCGACACGCTGGCGCATGCCGCCGGACAATTGCTTCGGGTAGGCGGCGCGAAAATCCGTCAAGCCGGTGCGGCGCAGCGCGTCGTCGATCACGGCGCGGCGCTCGCCGGCGCCCAAGGCGGCGTGCAGCAATGGAAACGCCACGTTCTCCTCGACCGTATTCCACGGCAGCAGGGCAAAGTCCTGGAACACGAAGGTCAACGGATTGAGGCTGCCGGCCGGCGGCGCGCCGCGCAGCTCGGCGCCGCCCGCGGCTGGCCGCAGCAGGCCGCCGAGGATCGACAGCAGCGTGCTCTTGCCGCAGCCGGACGGACCGACGATCGCAACGATCTCGCCGGCGCGAACCGTGAAGGAGACATCGTCGAGCACGTCGAGCGCGCCGAAGCGATGGCTGATATGGTCGGCGATCAGGTCCATGGCGTTACGAACTCGCTACCAAATCCGTCACCCTGAGGAGCCGCGCAGCGGCGTCTCGAAGGGTCGACGGCCCGGATGCATCAGCGCGCCCGTGCATCCTTCGAGACGCGCGCAAGGGCGCGCTCCTCAGGATGACGGGGATGAGTTGGCGTGCGTGGCGCTGCATGGTCAATCCGCCTTCACATAATCCTTGGCGATGATCGTGCCGGCGTCAAAGCCCTTGTCGACAAAACCCTGCCCTTGCAGCCATTTGATCTGGTTGTCGACATTGTTCACGTCGAGCTTGCCGTCGGGATCGATATAGGCGCAGTTGCCGACCACCTGCTCGACCGGCAGGTTGGTGTATTTGGCGATGATCTCGAGCAGCGGTTTTGTTTTCTCGTTGATCGGCGCCACGCCGTCCTTGATCGCGGTCAGGATCACGTCGTGATATTCGTGGTCCGCGCGGGTGAGCGCGGTGAGCAGCCTTGTCACCAGCTGTGCATTGGCCAGCGTCTTCGGCGAAGCGAAGATGGCCCCGAGCTGCCACGGCGTCTCGTCGCCGACCCAGCCCAAAAGTTTCGCGCCGTTGGCATCCATCAGTGTTCGCGCGGTCGAAACCGGCAGCAGCGCGGCGTCGACGGTTTCACCCTTCAGCGCCGCGGCCGCGTTCGACAGCGATTGCAGCGGCACGATCTTAACGTCGGACAGCTTGAAGCCGTATTTGTCGGCGAGCAGGCCGAGCGAATAGTGGAAGCTGGAGCCGACCTGGGTTACCGCGACGCGCTTGCCGGCGAGATCCTTCGGGGTCTTGAGGCCGGCGGCATAGGCGTTGTTGCTGGCGAAATAGCCGATCAGGGGATAACCGGCCTTCTCGCGGCTCATGCCGCCGATCACCTTCAGCGTGCCCTTGCCGGCGAGATTGTAGAGGCCTGCGGTGACGGCAGTGACGCCGAAATCGACATCGCCTGACGCGGTCGCGACCGCGATCGGCTGCGCCGCGTCGAAGAACTTCAGCTCGACATCGAGACCGGCGTCGCGGAAATAGCCCTTGTCCTGCGCGATGAACACCGGCGCCGAGGACGACAGCCGCAAGACACCGATCTTCGCCTTCAGCAGATCATCGGCCCGCGCGATACCGCTCGCGGCCCACACCAGGAGACCCGCGAGTGCGAGCCGCGCCCAACCCTTCATTGTTGTCCTCCGCCAAGAGCCCATTCCGTTCCGACTAGATCGGAATGGGGCTCCAGATTCCTGTTCTGACGCATCTTCTTCACGCGAACCGATGTCCACTTCGCTTGAAAACGCTCTAGATTCCCTCGGGAACGGCCTGATCGCGGCCGATGAACGCGCCCTGCTTGCCAAGCTGTTGTTGCAACTTTTCGACGGAAATGTCGCGCGGAATCGTATTGCCCGACAGCGCCAGCGCCGCCGCGGTTCCCGCCGCCTCGCCCATCACGAAACAGGCACCGGAGACACGCGCTGCCGATTGCCCCTCATGGGTCATCGAAGCGCAGCGGCCGGCGACCAGCAGATTGTCGACGCCGTCAGGCACCAGCATGCGGTACGGCAATTCGTTGAAGCCGCGGCTTTCCGGGATCGGCGGAAACTCGAAGATCACGTCGCCCGGCACGTGGGATTCCTTCGGCCATCCATTGACGCCGATCGAGTCCTCGAACGAGGCGCAGCCCAGTACGTCCTCGCCTGAGAGCATGTAGCCGCCGATCACACGCCGCGTCTCGCGGATGCCGAGTTGTGGCGGCAGATCGACGATGTAGGAATTCTCGAAGCCGGGCACCGTGCGCAGGAACTTGAACGCCTCGACCGCCTGGCGGCGGCCCTCGATCTCGCCGCGGGTCATGTCGTCAGGGTCGATGCCCGAGATGGCGCCGCCGTCGCTTCGCGTCACCTGGGTGAAATTCACCCGCCATTCGATCTGCGATTTCTGCGGCCGCACGATCGCCGACTTGCGCGGGAATGTGTGCGTGCCGGCGGCCTCGGCCTCCGCCATCAGCGCCGGGATCGTCCGCCACGCATCGCCTGCTTTCGCCGGATCGATGCCGTTGAGACGGAACATCATCGAGGGGTAGAGCATGCCGCCCTTGTTGTCGCCGACCTCATAGGGCGCGCCGGCCCATACCGCGAGGTCGCCGTCGCCGGAGCAGTCGATGAAGATGCCGGCCCGCACGGCCTGCCGGCCGGCCTTGGTCTCCACCATCAGCGCGCGGATGTGTGCGCCATCCATGACGACGCCGGCGCCGAGCGCGTGGAACAGGATATCGACCTTGTGATGCGCGAGCAGATCGTCCGCGGCGATCTTGTAAGCCGCGGTGTCGTAGGCCTGCGCAAGGATCTTGCCGAGGATCAGATGCGGCGCGTTCAAGCCGCCGAGCCGGTCGATCCGCGCCAGCAAATCGGAGGCGATGCCCTGCACCACGCGGTGCATCTCGCCGAAGATGTTGGCGTGCAGCCCGCAGAAATTCGTCACGCCCGCCGCGGTGCCCATGCCCCCGAGAAAGCCGTAGCGCTCGATCAGCAAGGTCCGCCGCCCGGCGCGCGCCGCGCCGACGGCTGCCGCGATGCCGGCCGGACCGCCGCCAAGCACCACCACGTCATATTCGCCATAGACCGGGACCTGCCGCGCAGGTTCTTCGATCGTGCTCGCTCGCATCATTTCCGCCCTGAACAAAGTTGATTGGGCCAACTATGAATTGATGCGGATTGCAGTACAATCCACCAAATTATGTAATCAGCTTTCGCGAATCGAGAAAGGCGCTTGGGAAGAGCAGATGGATACGCTGGTCAACCTTGAAGCCTTCCTCGCCACCGCCGACGCCGGCGGCTTTTCCGCTGCGGCGCGCAAGCTCAACGTCGCGACGTCAGTCGTCGCCAAGCGCGTCACCCAGCTCGAGCAGCGGATCGGCACCGCGCTGTTCCACCGCTCGACCCGCCAATTGCGGCTGACCGAGGCCGGGCAGCAATATGTCCATCGCGCCCGCGGCGTCGTTGCCGATGTCGGCGATCTCCTGTCCCGGATGGGCGAGAAGCAGCGCGACCTCACCGATCATCTGCGCGTGAAGGCGCCGACCTCGCTGACGGTGGCGCGGCTCACCGATGCCTTCACGGTGTTCCAGAAACAGAACAGAAGCGTGAAGCTCGAGATCGTGATGATCGACCGCCCGGTCGATCCGGTGACCGAAGGCTTCGACATCGCAATCGGCGCCTTCCCGCATTCCTTCGGCGGCGTCGTCGACGAGCCGCTGTGCCGGCTGCCGCGGCTGTTGTGCGCCTCATCGGCGTATCTGAAGAAGCATGGCACGCCGAAACATCCGCGCGACCTGGTCGATCATCGCTGCCTCAGCTTCCTGCCGACCGGACCGGAATGGCCATTCGAGGGACCGCGCGGCCGCATCAATGTCCAGGTCCGCCCGATCCTCTCGTCAAACGAGGGCCGCGTGCTGACGCAAAGCGCGATCGCCGGCAACGGGATCGCGCTGCTCTCGCATTATCTGGTCGCGGACGCGCTGCGCGACGGCGCGTTGCAGCCGATCCTCGCCGAGTTTCCGATCCCGGAACTGTGGGTGAAGGCCGCCGTTCCCGAACGCCGCGTCAATGCCGCCGCGGTGCAGGCGCTGCTGAAGACATTGAAAAAGTCGCTGTCGCAATCGCTGTGATGCGAGATGGTCTTGCCCCTCGCATACGGACCTGAGACAAGGACGGATAAGGATCGCCCGCTTTGAAACTCCTGATGTCAGTGTCACTTGGTCTTATCATCGTAGCGACGCCCGCGGCGGCGGTCGAGACCTGCCGCTTCATCGAGGCCAAGACGGAGCGCGAGGCCTGCTACCATCGCCAGGAGCAGGATCTGGCGGCCAAGCGCAAGCCCGAGCCGACGATCACCCAGTCGAGCGAATCGAAGACGTTCGATCAGTTGCAGCAAATGCGCCGTGACGACGAAGAGGTCTATCGCAGCATGCGCGGCATCTGCCGCGGTTGCTGAGGCGCTGCCGATGAATTTGTAGGGCGGATTAGCGAAGCGTAATCCGCCGATCATCCAACGGGATGAGAGCGGCGGGTTACGCCGGAGCCTGTCATCGGGCCGCGCTCCGCGCGGACCCGGTGGGCTAACCCGCCCTACTGATTGCCACCGCCCCACCGCCCCGCACGCTTCTCGGCAAAGGACGCAAGTCCTTCCGCGGCCTCGGCGGTCTGCCGCTTCGCCGAGTGCAGATGGACGAGGCGCTTGTAGGCCTCATCGTCGACGGCCATGCCGCCGAACGAGCTTTCCATCGCCAGCTTCTTGGTCTCGGCCATCGCATCCGGGGCGTTGCCGAGCAGCTGCTCCACGACCTTGGCGCCGGCGCTCGCGAGATCGGCAAGCGGCACCACCTCATGGACGAGGCCGATGCGGCGAGCATCCTCGGCGCCGAAACGTTCGCCGGTCAGCGCGTAGCGGCGCACCTGGCGCACGCCGATGGCATCGCAGAGCTGCGGGATGATGATCGCAGCCGTCAGGCCCCAGCGCACCTCGGTGATCGAGAAAAGCGCATTGTCGGCCGCGATCACGATATCGCAGGCCGAGATCACGCCGGTGCCACCGCCGAAGCAGCCGCCCTGCACCAGCGCCACGGTCGGGACCGGCAGCGTGTTGAGGCGCTGCACCGCCTCGAAGGTGGCGCGCGACGCCGCCTCGTTCTCCTCCGATGATTTCGGCCGCACGCCGTTGATCCATTTCAGGTCGGCGCCGGCCTGGAAATGCTTGCCGTTGCCGTTCAGCACGACGACGCGCACCGGCTTGGTCGAGAGATCGTCGATCGCGGCCAGCACGCCCGCAATCAGCGCGCCGTCATAGGCGTTGTTGACCTCGGGCCGATTCAGCGTGACGGTCGCGACCCCGCGCGCATCGAGGCTCCACAGGACTGGGCTGGCCGACATGACGTTTCTCCCTCGTTCGGCATTGCTGTTGTGGCTTGTACTAACCTTGCACTATGGCGAGAGGAGATGGCTTGATCCATCACTTTCGAGCGCGCGCGACCGCGCCGCATGCATGGCGGGTTGCGCAATGCCCTGCGCTTGTGGAAACTGACGCGACTGGCTGCAAGGAATTGTTCCACCCATGCGTATTTGCATTTTCGGCGCGGGCGCTGTCGGCAGCCACTTTGCAGTTCGGCTGGCACGCGCTGGCCACGAAGTGTCCTGCGTGATGCGCGGGCCGCATCTCGACGCGGTCCGCTCCAACGGGTTGACGCTGAAGGTCGGCGACAGCAGCGTCACCGCGACGGTGAAGGCGTCGGCCGATCCTGCCGATCTGGGGCCGCAGGACGTCGTCATCAGCACGCTGAAAGCGACCGGCATCGCCGCGCTCGCAACCGGGCTGCCGCCGCTGCTTCACCGCGAGACATCAATCGTGTTCGCGCAGAATGGCATACCCTGGTGGTACGATCTCGGCCTGCCCCCGCGGCATCCCGCCATCCCTGATCTGGGCTTCCTCGATCCCGGCGGGCGCCTGCGCGGCGCGATCCCGAAAGAGCGGATCATCGGCGGCGTGATCTTTTCCTCCAACGAAGTGATCGCACCCGGCGTGGCGGCGAACCTGTCGCCGGACCGCAACCGCCTCCTGATCGGCGAGTGCGACGATCGCCGGAGCGAGCGCATCACCGCTCTGCGTGCGGCGCTCAACGACGCCGCGATCGAATCGCCCGAGGTCACGAAGATCCGCGAGACGATCTGGTCGAAGCTATTGACCAACATGTCGATGTCGGTGCTCTGCCTGCTGACGGGGCTGACCGCGCGCGCCGTCCGCGACGATCCTGCGATGCAGGACGTGATCCCGCGCCTGCTCGACGAGGCCAATGCGGTGGCGATGCACTACATTCCCGACGTCAAGCGCGTCACCCGCTCAGGACCGGCGCCGGACCACAAGCCGTCGATCCTGCAGGACTACGAGCTCGGCCGCGCCATGGAGATCGATGTGCTGGTCCGCGCCCCGGCGGCGTTTGCCCGCACGGCCGGCCTTGCAACACCGATGCTCGACCTGATGGCCGCGCTCGCGATCCAGAAGGCGCGTGACAAGGGGCTCTATCAGAGCTGACAATCCGAACACGACGATATCAAGCGGGAACATCGAACCATGCAAGTCAAGGACAAGGTCTGTGTCGTCACCGGCGGAGCGAGCGGGATCGGCGAGGCGGTGGCGCGGGCCTATGCGGAGGCCGGCGCGCGTGGCGTCGTGGTCGCGGACCTCAAGACCTCGCGCGACCGGCTCGCCAGCGTCGCCGGCGATATCGACGGGCTCGCGGTCACCGCCGATGTCGGGCTCGAGGAGGACGTCAAGGCGCTGATCGCCGCGGCCGAAGACAAATACGGCCCGGTCGACGTGTTCTTCTCCAATGCGGGACTTTCGCGCAAGGGACAGGAGACCGCGTCCGATGCCGACTGGGATGTGAGCTGGCGCGTGCATGTGATGAGCCACGTGTTCGCGGCACGCGCGCTGGTGCCCGGCATGCTCGCGCGCGGCTCCGGCTATCTGCTCAACACCGCATCCGCCGCCGGGCTATTGGCCTCGCTGAACTCGATGCCTTACGGCGTGACCAAGAACGCCGCGGTCGCGCTCGCCGAACATCTCGCCATCCAGTATGGCGATCGCGGCATCCGCGTTTCCGTGCTGTGCCCGCAATCGGTGCAGACGGGGATGACCACGCCGGGCCCGAGCGCGGCGCGCGTCGACGGCGTGCTGCAGCCCGGCGAAGTGGCAAGGATGGTGATCGAGGCGATGGCCGAGGAACGCTTCCTGATTCTCTCGCATCCCCAGGTGCAGGAATACATGCAGCGCAAGGCCACCAATCGCGAGCGCTGGCTGTCCGGCATGCGCCGCCTGCGCGATCGGATCTATGGCGGCGCTGCATCAGGCTGACGCGTAGCCCGGATGCAGCGAAGCGCAATCCGGGACGGTGTCACAGGAGGAAAAACCTGCCCCGGATTTCGCGGAGCCTGTCATCGGGCGCGCGTTCGCGCGACCCGTTGGCTCCATCCGGGCTACAAGGCTACAAGGCAAAGACTTCACCTGCTACGAATGCTTCGCGACCCAGGCCGCGAATGCGTCCAGCACCTCGGCGATCACCTCGCGGTCGTTGCGGCCGGAGCGCTTCAGGACATGAAAGGAGTGATCGGCCTCCTGCACCAGCTGGAGCGTCGCCCGCGCGCCGAGCCCCTTCACCACGGGCTCGAGCAAATCGAGCTCGGCCAGCGCATCGCGCGTGCCCTGCAGGAACAGCAAGGGGATCTTGACCTCGGCGAGATGTTTGGCCCGCTCGCTCGACGGCTTGCCGGCGGGATGCAGGGGAAAGCCGAGGAACACCAGCCCGCGCACGCCTTCGAGCGGCGCTTTGGCCTGCGCCTGCGAGGTCATGCGTCCGCCGAACGACTTGCCGCCGGCGAACAGCGGCAGTTCGCCGCAACGGCGCGCGGCCTCCGCGACCGCAGCGTGTACCGTCGCCTGCGCGACGGCGGGCGGATCGGGCCGCTTGCTGCCCTTCTCCATGTAGGGAAATTGATAGCGCAAGGTCGCGATGCCGCGCTCGGCAAGGCCGACCGCAATCGTCTCCATCGACGGATGCGTCATGCCGGCGCCGGCACCATGCGCGAACACATATGCGGCGCGCGCCTGCGCCGGGCGCAGCAACAGTGCGGACACTGAGTTGTCGCCCGAGACCGTGATCGTGAGCGGTTGTGCACTTGGCGCGTTCAAGATGACATCTCGAAGAATTGTTGCTCCGTCACTTCTAGCCGCAGGCAGCCATGCGCGCAAATGCCGCCGAGGCGAGCACGCAGCAAGTGAACTGGCTCACAGCCAACCAACATTTCTTTTGCGACATTTCCTTTGCAACATTTCCGTTGTTAGACCGAGAGCCGCCACTGTAGGATGGCACAAAGCGCACCACACGCTTAACGCGAACCTGTTTCGGCTATTTTTAGTATCTCATCAATATATGACGCGCGGGTACCGCGAATTGGGGGATGGGGCATGCCTCGCAAGACGATCTTCTTCATCGGGCTGCTGATTGTCGCCGGCGTCCTCTACCTCAAGGACGATATCGAGACGGTGGTGAGCGGCTTCCGTGTCAAGGTCGTCGACTACCAGCCGCCGGCAAAGACGGTGTGGCTGGATCAGAATGTCAGCGCCGAACGGCTGCGCTGGTTCTACCACGCCGACCAGGGCACGCGGACCTTCGGCATTCCCATCGAATGGTTCATGGCGCTGGAGCAGCCGACGGTCTGGCCGGTGCTCACCGCGGCACCGCGGCTCAGCGAGACCAATTATCTCGGCCGCTTCGGCTTTATTCCCGACACCGTGATTCCAGGCAGCCCCGATCCGCTGCCGATCGGCTTTGCGCCGAGCGGCCCGATGGCCGATGCCAACGGCGCGCCGTGGCGCAATCCGCATAGCAAGGCCGACATGAACGGGGTCGGGCTGACCTGCTCCGCCTGCCACACCGGAAGCTTCAGCTATCGCGGCACCGAGATCGTGATCGACGGCGGCCCGGCCAACACCAACCTGTTCGAATTCCAGAAGAGCGTCGGCGTCTCACTGCTGCTGACGCGGTTCTGGCCGGGCCGCTTCGCGCGCTTTGCCGAGGAGATCCTCGGCAAGGACTCCACCGTTGAGGAGCGCATGGCGCTGCGCGGCCAGCTCGATCTCGTGCTGAAGCAATACGCCAACATCAACGCGTTGGAGACCAAAGTCGCCCCCAACAGCGTCGAGGAAGGCTATGCGCGGCTCGACGCGCTCAACCGGATCGGCAACCAGGTGTTCTCGATCGATCTGAACAATCCGAACAACTACGCCTCGCATTCGGCGCCGGTGCATTTCCCGCGGATCTGGAACGCGCCGTGGTTCAGCTGGGTGCAGTATGACGGCTCGATCATGCAGCCGATGGTGCGCAATGCCGGCGAGGCGCTCGGCGTCAGCGCCGAGCTCAATCTGCTCGACGAGTCCAAGGGCCTGTTCAAATCGAGCGCGCGGATCGACGTGCTGCACGAGATGGAGCGGATGATCGCCGGCGAGCCGCCCAGCGAGGACAAGGGCTTTAGCGGCCTGGCGTCGCCGAAATGGCCGGAGAACATCCTGGGGCAGATCAACATGGATCTCGCGAAGAAGGGTGGCGAATTCTACAAGACGCACTGCCAGGGCTGCCATGGCCCGGCGATCGACAGCAAGGCGCTGCCTGCAAGCGAAGCCTTTGCGCTGTTCAAGGACAAGAAGCGCTGGATCAAGAACGACGCCGGCCAGCCACTGCTCGACGTCGAGATGATTCCGATCAGCCATATCGGTACCGACAGCGCGCAGGCCGAAGGCCTCAAAAGCCGCACCGTCGAGACGCCGGCCAATCTGAAGATCAAGGACGGCGGTTTCGGGCCCGCGCTCGGCGAACTGGTCGAGAAGACCGTCGACTACTGGTACGACCAGAACAAGACCCCGCCGGAGGATCGCAAGCGCATCAACGGCTACCGGCCGAACGAGATCCAGGCGCCGCTCGCCTACAAGGTCCGGCCGCTCAACGGCATCTGGGCGACCCCGCCCTATCTGCACAACGGCTCAGTGCCGTCCATCTACGCGCTGCTGTCGCCGGTGAAGGATCGGCCCCCAATCTTCTATCTCGGCAACCGGGAGTATGATCCCAAGGATCTCGGCTATGTCTGGAAGGACAACATCAAGAACGCCTTCGTGCTCGACACCAGCAAACGCGGCAACAGCAATTCCGGACACGAATTCTCGAACGAGAAGCGCCTCGGCGTGATCGGGCCGGAGCTGAAGGAAGACGAGCGCCGCGCCCTGATCGAGTTCATCAAGACGCTGTAGCGCTCGCGGTATAGATCAAGCGTCCTTCAACTTCGGCACGGGCTGACGGCGCGCCGGGCGGGTCATGGCTTCGAGCTCGAGCAGCTGGTTGAGCTGCTCCTCGGTCAGCAGCTTTTCCTCCAGCACGATGTCGGCGACCGAGCGGTTCTCCTTCAGCGCGCGGCGCGCCACGCGCGATGAGGCCTCGTAGCCAAGCGCCGGCGCCAGCGCCGTGATCAGGCCGATCGAGCCCTGCACCAGGCTGCGGCAACGCTCGCGGTCGGCTTCGATGCCGTCGACGCAGCGCTTGGTCAGCGTATCGATCGCCGCCGTCAGCATGCGCAGCGAGCTCAACACGCAATAGCCGATGGTCGGCTCGAAGGCATTGAGCTGGAGCTGGCCGCCTTCGGCGCACATCGTCACCGTGAGATCGTGCCCGATCACGAGGAAGGCGACCTGGTTGACCACCTCCGGAATCACCGGGTTGACCTTGCCGGGCATGATCGACGAGCCGGCCTGCACCGCAGGCAGCCTGATCTCGCCGATGCCGGTACGTGGCCCCGACGACAGCAGGCGGAGGTCGTTGCAGATCTTCGACACCTTCACCGCGACGCGCTTCAGCACGCCGGAGAACAGCACGAAGGCGCCGAGGTCGGAGGTCGCCTCGATCAGGTTCGAAGCCAGCACCATGGGTTGGCCCGACAGCCGCGACAGCTCCTCGACCGCAAGCGCCGCATAGCGCGGATCGGCATTGATGCCGGTCCCGATCGCGGTAGCGCCGAGATTGACCTCGCGGAACAGGCTTGAAATCTCGTTCAGCCGAGCGACGTCCTCCTTCACGGTGGCATGGAAGGCGTCGAACTCCTGGCCGAGTGTCATCGGCACCGCATCCTGAAGCTGGGTGCGGCCCATCTTCAGGACATCGGCGAACTCCACCGCCTTGCCCTTGAAGGCATAGGCAAGATCATCGAGCGCGCGCACCAGCGGCTGGGTGGCAAAGATCACCGCGAGCCGCAACGCGGTCGGATAGGCGTCGTTGGTCGACTGCGCCATGTTGACGTCGTCGTTCGGATGCAGCGTGTGATAATCGCCGGGCTTCTTGCCCATCAGCCGTAGCGCGACGTTGGCGATCACCTCGTTGGCGTTCATGTTGGTCGAGGTCCCGGCGCCGCCCTGGATCGCATCGACGACAAAGGACTCGGCATAGACCCTGTCGGTCGCGATCTGGGTGCAGGCCTTGTCGATCGCATCGGCCTTTTCCGGCGAGAGATAGCCGAGGCGCTTGTTGGCGCGGGCGGCCGCCTGCTTGACCAGCGCCAGCGCGCGGACGAATTCGGGGAAATGGCCGACCGGCACACCGGTGATCGGAAAGTTCACCACCGCGCGCTTGGTGTGGATGCCCCACAGCGCATTGGCCGGCACATCGTCCTCGCCGAGCAGATCGTGTTCGGTGCGGGACTGCGCCTGTTCGATCGGCACGGTGCGGACGGTCGCGATCGCGAGCTCGCTGACGCCGCCGCCATCGCCGGAGGGCGGCGCGGCGCCTGCAGTGTTGGCGGTCTCAACCTTCGATTCGGCCATCAGTCCCTCCGTTACCTGCTGCACATTTCATCGTCAGCGACACCAGCCATGATGCGCCGGACAGGCAGCGAAAGCCAATGCCTATCGGCAACGTCCTGCGCACCGGCGAACGAGAAGACGCGTCAAAACGGGATCGGCATGCGCGCCGCACCGGGAATCGAGGAGTTATCTTATCCGTCACGATAACAACAACTTATAGCTCTATGCCGCGGCTCGTCCGGCGCGAGATGCGGCTGCTTTCTCCGTCCCGTCATCGCGTGCTAGATCAGCATCGACTGGCGCAAGGGCGCTGCCGACACTGAACGAACCAAGGGCCAAAGCCGTGTCCAACAACAACGAAGCGATAGCGATCAAATTCCGCTGCCCGGCGGAGCTCGAGGGCAAGATTCCGCCGCCGGTGCCCGCGTCATTGGGTCTTCCCGGATGGCTCAAGGCGATGCCGACGCAGGCCTTCAATGCGATGAGCAATCGCGAGGAAGATACCGTCAAGCGCTGCCCGCCATTCGTCGACGCAATGACATCGGGTTTCCTGATGCCGCTGATCTGCGACCTCAAGATCGAGAATGGCGAAATGACATGGGACAACGACCTTCCGTCCGGGGGCGTGCTCGAATTCCCGCGCTCGCCGGTCGGCTTCCACGACGAAAGCCAGGTGATCGGCTCGCCGCTGTTCGAACCGGACCGCTTCGTCATCAAGTTCGTCAATCTGTGGACCATCGAGGCGCCGGCGGGCTACTCGCTGTTCTTCACGCATCCGGTCAATCGGTTCGACCTGCCGTTCACCACGCTGACCGGGATGGTCGATTGCGATCAGTTTCACGACAGCTGGATTCATTTCCCGGCGCGCTGGCACGACACCAATTTCAACGGCGTACTGCCCAAGGGCACGCCGGTTGCGCAATGCTTCCCGGTGAAGCGCGAAAACTGGGTCGCGCAGACCGCAGCGATGACGCCGGATGAAACATCGCGCGCACAGGAACTGTCGAACAGGATGGCCCGCGAGCCCGGACTCTATCGCCGCCAGTTTCGGACGTAGATCAGAGCGCAGGAGACGGCGTTACGGCGTGCCTCCCTCCATTCGTCGTCCCTGCGCAAGCAGGGACGACACCGAGTGTGTTGCGCCGCTTGTGAGTCATACACCGACACGATTTGCCCGAGCTTCGCTAGCTCAAAAACTTCGCAGCTGCGCTGGGACGGAAGAAGAAGCGGCCGTGCGATGCCATGGCCAGCGCGGACGTCGTGCGGCCGATCATTTGCGGCCGGCCGCGCAACGCCAGACGCAGATTGGCTTCGCCGGCAGCACGGTCGCCCATTTCCAGAAGACAGGCGGAGAAGCTGGTGCGCGTCAGGGGATCGTCGGGGCGCTGCGCCAGCACCTGACGGTAGAGATCCGCCGCAGCCGCGTATTCGCCATCGAGCAGCAGCACACGCGCGAGCGCGGCCAGGATATCGGGATGTCCCGGCGCCACAGCGCGGAGCTTCTCGAGAATCTCGCGCGCGCGGCCGCGCTCATTGCGATGGGGCAGGATCTGCGCGAGCAATAGCTGCAATTCGAGGCTCGCGGGCGCGAGAGCAAGCGCGCTATCGATGACGGCAACCGCCTCGTCGAAGCGGCCGGCGGCGGCCAATTGCCCGGCCAATTCCTGAAATGCGGGCAGGAACGGCGGCCGCCGCGCGGTGGTCCGCCGCAGCACATCGATCGCCTCGCTGCGGCGACCGGCACCGGCGAGCGCCGCGCCGAGCAGGGTCTCGACGCCGGGATCCTCGACGCGGCGCGCAGCACGCTCGAGCGGCGCGATCGCCTCCTCGTTGCGCCGCTGGGCCATGAGCGCCCGTGCCAGGATCGTGGCCGCGCCGACATCGGTCCGGTTTGCCTTCAACACCTCCGCCGCCAGCCGTTCGGCTTCGACGACTTGCCCCATCTGCAACGCGACCATGGCGCGTTGCAGAACCGGGGATGGGCTGGGCCCGCGATGGGAAGGAGGCGGAGGTTTCGGCATGCGGCCCGTCGTGAGATGATCTTGTCAGCCGTTATCACTGCCGCCGACAGAGCTCCAGTGAAAGTCGCATCCGGGCGGCACACGCTTGCGACATTGCAGCGCTGCGCCGACCGCAACTCCGCTGCCATGGTCCGCAATCTCGGAATCAGCCGTCGATTGGCGCAAGGAAGCTCCGAACAGACAGGATGCCGATCTGCGGAGCGGGCCAGGCGGAAAATGGCGATCCCGGGAAGAAGGCGACGATCCTTTCCTGGCAATGGCTTACGGCGACTAACGCCGCTAACAGCGCCTCACGTCATTAAAGGGCTTTTTCGGCCTGTGACTAACGGACTTGAAGGGGTTTCTCTGCGCGCGGGATTGAGCACATGACCGGAAATCCCTTGCCCGCCACTAACCGCCATCCCGCCGATCTCCGCGCGCAGATCGCCGCGCTGAAGGCCGCCGAGGCCGAGCTGCGCTCTGCACCAATTCGGTAAATCGGGAAGCGATATCTTCCGGTGTGCCGGTGTGATGACTATTTGAGGATTCGAGCGACCGCGACGCATCCGGGGACGGGCAAACGCAGGGGTCGCAATCCGCAGATCAGGAATCGAAAGGCCCTGCCAGCTTGGATAGGGCCGGCAGGGCCTGATTGATTTGAGCAACGGCTACCACCCCGTCGCTCGGCACCATCACAGTGAGAGGCTGTGACATGTCTGTATCTAAAAATCCGTCTCCCGACATTCAAGCATCCGCCGCCGCTAAGGGCGACAAATTCACCCGCGATCAGTTTGATTGGCTGCGACAGGTAGCACTCGACAGTGAGCTGCCACCTACGGCCACGCGCGTCGCGATCGCGCTGACAAAGTACTTCAACCGCGAGCATGACGGCTGGGCCTGGATGTCACAGGCCAAGTTGGCGCTCGATCTCGGCATGCCGGAGCGCACGGTCCGGTTCGCGCTGTCGGCCTTGATCAAGGCCGGCCACATGATCACCAAACGGCGCGGGCGGATGGAAACGAGCCTGTATCACCTCGCCTTGAAAGACGAGAGTGACCGGCAACCCATTGCCGATCATGACCGGCAACCCATTGCCACTCACTCCGGAGTGACCGGCAAAAATCAGCAGAGTGACCGGCAAAAACCTGCACGAGTGACCGGCAACCCATTGCCTACAAACCCTCTGAAAGAACCCTCTGAAGAATCCATTGAAGAAGAGTCAGACTCTCCTCGCCTCGATCTCGGTGAAGAAGGGCGGCGCGTCGTTCAGGAACAGACTCAGACCCTCGATGCCACCTTTGAGTCGTTCTGGAACCAGTACCCCCGCAAGGTCGACAAGGGCGCCGCCAAGAAGGCCTATACCAGCGTCATCAGGAACAAGCAGGCGACGCCGGCCGAGCTCTTGACCGGCGCCATGCGCTACGCCGCGGAGCGCATCGGGCAAGATCCAAAATACACCAAGCATGCGACAACCTGGCTGCACGCTGAGAGTTGGGCGAACGAGCCGGCCGCCACGCCGATCGCCGACACCATCGAGGACGGCAACCCGACAGCAGCGCCGCCACCGAACCGGCCACCATCCGGCAATCCCCACGAAGCCCGGCTCATGGCCCGACTCGCTGCCCTCGCCGCGAAGGGGAGCCAGCAATGAACCAGATCACCGAGACGACGGGCCAGCAGATCGTCACCGCCACCACCGGCAACAAGATCACCTTGCCGATGGTGTTCGCGGCGGCCAAACCGACAATCGAGGCAATCAAGATGATGTGGACGCCCCTGCAGTGGTGCGCGCAGCACCACGACAGGATCGGCAACGTTGTCGGTGTCGACGTGCTGGACACTCGAAAGGAGGCCTGCGCCAGAAACCGCGACGCGGCGCGGCAATGGTACGACTATATCCCAGATTGGCCGGTGCTCGATCAGGCCGAGAAGCTGTTCACCGCCGCCGAGAACACCCCGGCGCCGGCCGACTGGATGCCGATGGCCTTCGACGCCATGCTGATGGCCATGCCGAACGCCAAGAACATCTCCGAGCACACCGTCGCCGCCTACCTCGAAACGCTCGACGATCCCGAGACGTGGCAGGGATACGGGCCGGGCTTCTCGGCCGCCGTCGTGGTCCGCTCGATCCGTGAGACCATGCGGGCAAGCACCTACGTGGCAACCCCGTGCGAGCTGCTGCAGATGTTGCAGAAGCACCGCAAGCTGTTCAGGACCTGGCAATCCGATGTGCAGTGGCTACGCGATGCCCGCGACCGCGCCGAGGACATCTTGCTGAACCTGGGCGAGATCAAATTCGACATGCCCGACGATGACAGCCTGATCCCGTTCTGAGGAGCGCGCCGCCCCGAGCGGGCATGACCAAATGGAGTGCTCCGCTTGAGCAATAATTCATTCCTCGAAACCTGGCGTAGACTGCCCCTGCTCCCGCCGGGTTTCGCAAGCCCCCCTTTGAAGCCTGTGGAGCAGGCGACCCCGCCAAGCGGCCGCTCGCAAGACGGGGTCGCTGCGTGTCGGGCACCCTCAGAGCCGCCGGCCGCTACAAGCTGATCGAGCTGCGCGACTGCATCGCGCGCGTGCACATCAGCGGCGGCTGCTCCAGCACGTTGTCGCCGTCACCGACAGCATGCCTGGGTCGGATGACTGGTAGCGCTAGAGAGCGAACGCGCCGGTCCCACATCATGTCCCAAGGCACGTCGCGTGAGCGCATGACATGAAAATGACGTTGCCGAGGTATTCGTGGGTATGCCGTTCGTCACTAAAAGGTTGGGCGCCACCTGTGCAGAATCACACGCGTCCGGGAAATTGCCCGCCTCGGAGACGAAACCAGCGCCGCCAGCGATCATACTACGCTGGCCGGCGACTGGCCTCCGTAGCGCGCCGCCAGAGCGAGTGCGCGGCATCACCAGCATAAACGAAACCGCAATCCACCTCAGGGTCAGGATCGCCCACCGGCCAGCGCGGTAACGTGAACCTTCACGCCTCCGTAGCGGACCTATCCGTGGAATCCTGCGGAGACCCAAACCGGGAGGTGCAACATGCGCAAGCCTAGATCATTTGTTGCGATGGCGGCGTCTGTGGCTGTGCTGGGATTGATCGCGAGCAATCCGGCACAGGCTGATCGATTCGACGTTTGCATGAGTAATTGTACGAAGAGTCAGAACCCCGCTCACGCGGACAGCTGTGATCGTGCTTATGGTGCCTTCGCCATCGATGGTGTTAATCTGGACCTCTACTGGCCTTGTGAAGACCAGCTCCGGGACACTTGCCAACGCACCTGTGCACGTTATCTCGACGATCTCGGGCAGCCAAAGCGCGGCGGCAGTTACGGCAACCCTCGGCATTGGCAGCGGGAGGTGCTGCCGTCTGATTGGTACAAACCTGGGTGGGGGCCAGGCCGCTAACCCCCCGGGCCACCGCACACATCCCCATGTCGATTATTTTTCGATGGCCATCGAAGTGTGGCCGCGCCGCGATCGTCAGAGCATAACGCCAAACCACAGCACGAGCGCGAACAGCACCACCAGGGCGGCGGTGATGATCACTTCGCTCGTGGGGATCTTCATCGACCCGGCCTTCGCGTAAGGGACGGTGCAGCATATCACGGATGGCGCGGTCGGACTTACCGGGCCGGCGGGCTCGCCTTATGCTCGAAGTTGTAGTATTATCCTGAGATAAAACTACAAATATTGGTTAAGGCTATGTCAGATCAAGAGAAACGCCAGCGCAAGCCAGCCATCGGTTACACACGGACCAGCTCGGCGACCAACGCCGGTGAGGACAAAGACTCCGTGATCCGCCAGCGCAAGGCCATCCAGGCTTACGCCAACCGCGCCGGCTATCGCATCGTTGCTTGGCACGACGATCCCGCGGTCAAGGGCGCCGACGCGATTGACGCGCGGCCCGGCTTCGCCGCGGCGCTGGAGCAAATCGCCGGCAACGGAGTCCGCACCATCATCGTCGAGACCGCTAACCGCTTCGCCCGCGATCTCATCGTGCAGGAAACCGGATTCCGGCGCCTGCAGGCGGACGGCATTACTCTGATCGCCGCCGACAAGCCTGACTCTTTCGTCGATGATACGCCAACCGCGGTGCTGGTTAGGCAAATACTCGGCGCCGTGGCCCAATTCGACAAGGCCATGACGGTGGCGAAGCTGCGCGGTGCTCGTGAGCGCAAGCGGCGCACCGGTGCCCGCGTGGAGGGGCGGAAGCCCATCACCGAGAGCCACCCAGAGGCCGTTGCGATGGCCCGACAGTTGCGCGCGCAACAGCCGCGCATGTCACTGCGCGACATCAGCACCGCGCTCTCCGACGCCGGCATCGTCACCAAGCCCGGCAAAGGCAAGAAGCGGCCGGGCGGACAGCCCTATAGCGCGAGCGCGGTGCAGGCGATGTTGATCTAGGTCGCTCGCTCGACCTACGCGAAGCAAACGTTGCCCACGCAAGCTTGCTGCCACAGGATCGGAAGGGATCCCTCGCATAGGGTCATATGCCAGCCCATGGGCAGGACGTAATCCTTGCCTCCCACAATCTGCTCGAGTTCATCCATCGAAACTTCGCGCGGCTTTGCTTCCGCTCCGGTTTTGAGATTCGCCACAATAGGTCTCCTTTGGTTCTGCACAGCGATGGGTTCGAGCAGACTATCCCCCTGCGTTCACCCATTACGGTGACCCTGGTCACGCTCGATCGCCGAGCGCTATGCGTATGAGGTGGGCGAGGCGACGATGCACCGCGCGCTGAAGGCCGCCTGATTACATCCTCACCGTCAACCACCACCGGCCCGCCATGTGCGGGCCGTTTCGTTCGCCATTTAGCGCCACGATCCATCCGGCCCGAGCGGCAAATCTGGATGGTCGTCGCGGTTGTTCTTGTCGGGCTTCACCTTGAAACCCTGTCGAAACGCAAACCAAATGAAGCTGACCAACCCGACCACGCAAATCGGCGCGAGAATCCAGTCCGGCAAAATCGTGATCCTCCAATGGGGCCACCCCGATAGTTGGTCACCGCGACCTTGGGCCGAGTTCAACACAGATACCGGCACCCACTGCAGCCGTGGTCCTAGAGCGCGTCCGATCAGGACTGCGCCGCGGCGTCGTGATCGGCGTCGTGATCGCCAACGTGGCGCCTGATGGCGTTACGATCCGTGGCGATGAACATTGCGGCAATGGCCATCGAGACGACGGCCGCGGCGGCAAGCGCGAGATCGATCATTTGACGGCCCTCCGGGGAGTCCAGCCCCTATCGCGATATTGGCGACGGTCATCCCCGTTCGGGCAGTGTCTTTCGTCACTCAGGACGCGCGCCAGCCTCGCTCATGAGTTGGCGCGATGTCTGCCCCGACCGGACGACAAGCCGCTGTAGAGGTCTCTGGGTGGTTATCCGATCAGTAGCCACGCGATGCTGGCAAGAAGCGCAATGAACGACACCGCCACAGCGCTGGCTAGGGCAATCTCCACGCCGTCGATCCGAGCAGAATACAGCCGCATAGAAATCACCCTCCCAACGATAAGGGACCGACTGCTGCAACGGACCGGAAGTGTCCTAGTTCCTCGCAGCGGGCCGTCCATCGCGCCGCGCGATCCCGGCCGATGGGTCGGCACCGGCCGGACGGAAGGCCTCTCAGCCGCCACGGCTGGCGATCCTTGAGGCCATGCGGAACCTATGGGAGGGAACCTCCGGTTTCGCCATTCTGGTAAAAACACAAGTTCCATCAAAGGCTTATTGACTTTGATGCGGCCCGGTATATTTTAGAACGTATCGCGAACGACTCTTCGCATCGCCCCCCATCAACGCCGGCTCAACATGGGCGTGCCGCACAGTGAGAGTCTGTGCGGCGCCTCAGTGTGGCCGTGTGCCCGCGCAGCCGAGGCTATCATGCCCGCACCGCTTGGATCACGACTGCAGCCGCCTATCGGCACACGGGCGCATGAGCGAGCCAGCCGCAATCGGGACCGCGCTATCACCGTCGCACTTCGCCGCGCTGTGGCCGGTAACGCCGTCGCGGTGCTGGCTGTGAAGGCGTTGCGCCGCTGGCTGAAGCGCGCCGACGTGACGCTCGATCTCGCTGTGATCGAGGGAGTCGTGACGCTTGCCCTGCACCGGTCTCGGCATGTCGACAACGCCCTGCTCGCTCGGCTGGAACAGCTTGTCGGGCGCCTCGATCTCCACGCTGAGGCTGCTCGGCTGCAGATCAGGCCGGACGATCTCGCCGAGGTCCGCATGCTGGCCCGCGCCCTCGCCGGACAGCTGTTCACTGCTGCCTGAAGGGAACCGATTATGTCGGACATCACCACGCCGAAACTCGCCCGCGGCTGGAAGCGCCATCATGAGTTGAAGGCCGCCGACCGCGCAGCAAAGGCCGAGATCGAGGCCGGTTTGCTCATCGGGCTCGGCCGCACGCCGACGATGGCTGATCGGCTCGCATGCGAACAAATCGCCGCTCTTACGATCCTGGCCCGCGTGCTGGAACGGCGCGGCCGACTGGCGGCTGCTGGCAAAGTCAGAGACCAGATTGTCAGGGCGCAGCGCACCAACGGACTGAAGCCGGCTCCGATCGAGACGGCAAAGCCCGCTCCCGGTCAGGCGTTGCAGGACATCTTCGACAAGATCGCGAGTGAACGCGCATGAGCAAGGCGCCGACGATCATCGAGGCATTCAACAGCCCGGCGCTATTCGGCCGCTACTTCGCCGGGCCAAGCTGGGATTGCTGGCGCGCCATCCTGCACGGTGCCTTCGCCCTGCCGATGTCAGCGGCCGAGGCCGAGCTATTCCGCGACGTCACCGGCCGCGAACCGCCGGCCAAACGTGTCCGCGAACTAGACGTTGTGGCTGGCCGACGCAGCGGCAAGGACAGCGTAGCATCATTCATCGGCGCCTATGTCGCTGCGACGTTCCAACCGAACGGAAGGACGCGCCCCGGTGAACGCCCGGTGGTGCTGCTTCTTGGCGCCGATCGATCGCAGGCGCGCGGCCTCCTCAACTACGTGAAGGGATACTTTACCGAGGTGCCGGCGCTCGCCGCGCTGGTACAACGCGAGACGCAGGACGGCCTCGAATTGACTACTGGCGTCGACATCATCGTCGCAACCTCCGACTTCAGGCTGGTGCGCGGCCGCACGGTACTACTCGCCATTTTTAACGAGGTCTCCTTTTGGATGCAGGAGGGCTCGGCATCGCCCGACGTCGAGACGTTCCGCGCCGTCATGCCGGCAATGGCGACACTCGGCGACCAGGCCATGTTGATCATGATCTCCTCGGCCCATCGCCGCAGCGGGTTGCTCTATTCCAGATGGGAAAAGTTCTACGGCGTCGACAATCCGGATACCCTGGTCGTGCACACCAAGACCAGCCAGCTAAATCCGACGATCTCGCTCTCGATCATCGAGGCCGCAATGGCCGACGATCCGCAAAGCGCCGCTGCGGAATACAATTCTGTCTGGCGCGATGACCTGGCCGGGTTCTGTTCCAGAGACGATGTGCTGGCGTGCGTGGATCAAGGCGTCACCGTCCGACCACCACAGGCCAGCGTCCGCTATGTCGGGTTTCTGGATGCTTCGTCAGGCAAGGCCGACTCGACAACGCTTGGGGTAGCATCGCGTGATGGTGAGAGCGGCATCCTGCACTGCGCTCTCGAGATCCCGAGTCCTCACGATCCAATCGTAGCCCTCTCGACGATCGCGGCCACACTCAAGTCATACGGCTGCAGCGACGTCTGGGGCGACAAGTACGCCATCGGCTTCACCGAGGCCGAGCTGCGCCGTCACGGCATCAATCTGAGGCACTCCCCTAAGACGCGCTCGGATTTGTACCGCGAACTACTGCCCATGATCCGTTCGCGTCGGGTCCGAATGCTCGACATAGACCGCGCCGTCGTACAGTTCGCTGCGCTCGAACGTCGCGCGCTTCCTGGTGGTGGCGAGCGGATTGACCATCCTGCGCATGGTGACGCCAAGGACGATTTGAGCAACGCCATCGCGGGCGCGTTAGTGATGGCGACCGCCGAGGAAGGCAGCTGCCACGGCTGGATGCAATACATCGACAATGAAATGCGGAAGCACAGCGAGGCCGTCCGCGCAGTCCAGCATACCGATGAGCCGGAATTCGGCACGATACGGCCGGGACAGCGCAGCGATCTCGTCCGAGTCAGGCTGCCTGACGGCATGCAACCGGTGACAGTCTTTGGCGCCAGCGGATCCCAGTACACCGCCACACCGGAACAGGGCGGTTGGGCGTTTTGGATGTTGCCGGATGACGCGCACGACCTTCTGTCGGCGGTCTATGGCCCGCATAGCCAGTCGTGGCGGGCCACCAACCAAGAGCTAGCAGAATCCTTGCGGCGCACGAAACGCGCCGCAGCATTTGAGTAAAGGAGAGCAATATGACAACGGACATCGATGAATATCTGATCTTGGGCAATGGCGAATTTTGTTTGCGGAGTGCGGTGAGCGCCGCGCTACAGCGAGCGTACGACGACGCGATTCGATCCGGACCGGACGCCGTACTTAAGCGCGTTCGTGCGCAGATTCGCAGCGTCGCGCTGGGCAACACAAAAATAGTGTCTGACGCCGAATTGCGCGATAAGGCTGCGGAAATCGAGGCAGCTCGCACTGGTCGATCGCGTAGAGCCGGCGGGTGATCTCAACGCTACGGCTCTCGATGTTGAGTTCCGGCACAGATTTCGTTCGATCGACGAAGCTACCGCATCGCGTCGGACCTTGCTACCGCGCCGTGATCAGTTGATGCCGAGCTGCGGCGCGATTTCCCGCGCCAAAAATTCAGATCCAGCCTTAGTAAGGTGGACAATATCCCTCGCTGTTAGCGATTCGCCAATACGAGTGAGGCAATTATCCTTCTGACACATCGCATCTCTCGCTGAAACGTACTGGACGCCCAGCGCCGAGGCGACCCCGCGCATATTCGTATCGTCTTTGCCACGGTTGACGAACTCGGAGGTACGCTCAGGGATGACTTTCTCATTTCGCCTGTAGTAGGTTGCGGCGGCGTTGGGGAGACCTCCGCGCCAAACAGGTGCCGGCCCTACAATTACGATGCGAGCAACGCCAGCCGCGCGAAGGGCGTCGATGGTCGGCTTTGTAGTTGCGGCACTATCGTTCGCGTCCCATATGGCGTGCAGAACCACGACGTCAGGCTTTATGTCTGTTATGCGACGCACGATTTCGGCATTCTTCTCGAGGCAATAATGACTTGCCGAGTGAGCCGCAACCAATATCGGCGGACACGAGCTCACGGAGAGTTGTGCGAGACCAAATTCGTGACTCTCTTGCAGCTTCCTAAATCCGGGGATGAGGGCGGAAGCGGTCGAATCTCCCCAGATTGCGAGTAGTGGCCGCTTAGTTTCCGAACAACCTTCGAAGTCTCCTTGTTCGCCATCAACCAGCATGCATTGATGCAACCGCCAGCCGTCGAAGTCGGCCGGAGCGTTGATCATGGCTTGAAGTGGCGCAGGGAGGTCGGGTACCCTAACGAAGGCCGCGGATAATCCAAACGCTCCGACGACCGCCATCGCGATCCCAAGCTGCCATGCTTTGGCTTGGCGCCGCATTGGCCGCTCTATCGCAAAATAGGTTAGTACGGCCAGCGCGGCCGCCAGCGCGACGGCGACGAGCCCAAGAGTGTCGTTCAGAGGCCGGAAAAGATAGATCTGGAGGAAGACGAGAACCGGCCAATGCCAGAGATACAGCGAGTAGCTGATCAGCCCAACGCCAATGAGCGGCTTGAGCGAAAGGATGCGATTTACGAAGGCCCCTTCGGACATGATCAGCAAGGACGAGCCAGCGACCGGGAGCGCCGCCGCCCAACCGGGAAATGGCGTCGTTGCGTTGAAGAGGAAAAATGATGCCTCTATCGCTATGATACCGGCGAGTGCGGCCGTCTCCCTTATCGCCCTCGGCTGCTGGGGAAAAAAGGCAAGTAGTGCGCCGGCCATTAGTTCCCAGGCGCGTGTGAAGGGCAGGAAGAAAGTCGCGGCTGGATGATCTCCAACCAGGGCAATGTTCAGAACGAACGAAGAGACCAGACCAACAGCCGCAGCAATTGGCCTCCGACGGTGAGGTAAGACCCACATAATCAGCGGCCACACAAGATAGAATTGCTCTTCAATGCCCAACGACCAAAGGTGCAAGAGCGGTTTGAGATGCGCATCGACGTCGAAGTAATTGACCTCGGACAGTAACATCAAGTTCGCGACGAAAAGCGCGCTCGCTACCGCGTTCTTCCCAAGCGAATGGAGTTCGTCGAGAAGGAGTAGGCGCAGGCCAACAAACACTGTCGCGGCCAAGACGACAATCAGGGCTGGGAATATTCGCCTGACGCGCCTTTGGTAGAATGTGACCAGGTTGAAGGTTTTGGCTTGCAGATCGAACGCAACTATCCCAGTGATGAGGTACCCAGAAATAACGAAAAAGATGTCCACGCCGACGAATCCGCCAGGCATGAGTTCAGGGAACGCGTGGAATAGAACAACTGACGAAACTGCGACGGCTCTCAATCCGTCGATATCGGGTCTGTAAGCCACGCTCATGGCGGGACCCTATATCACGACCATGAGATGAATACACAAACTAGTAGAGCCACAGCTCGAGGGTCTTGGTGTTCACCCAAAGACTTGCACCGCGCCTACCCGGTGCTTGTCTCTTTTCTATCCGGATTGAAGACTTTCAGGGAGCCTCGATGCTGTTCCATCCTCCGGCGTAAGACGGATAGGATTCGGCGTGTGCTGTTGTATCGCGGCAGCTGCAAAGCCAAGCGCAATTAGCAACATGCTGTCTCTGCTCACGCGCCCATAGACGGCCGACATTAGCGTCTCAAAGATTAGGAAACAGTACGCAAATCTAGCGACTGGAAGCGTACGGGCCAGTGCGAAAGCTTGCGGTCTAAGTCCCAATGCTACCAGAGCAATTAACGCAAGGCCGGCAGGCCAACCGAGCTCTATGAGAGCCTGTAAAAATGAATTATGTACGGGGTAGCCCGGCAGACAACTCCTCGATTGGAAGCCATCGAAGCCAATGCCGGTGATGCCAGCGGATGGGAGCAAGGTGATTGCTTCTTCCAGAAGACGTTGTCGAATTTCGACTGAGTTACTCGTGCTAATCTCTGGACAACCCGGGCGTGGTCGCGGTGCGACGTTTGGTGCTCCAGGAGTATAGAGAGGGAGGGTTGGGTCCGAGTCCGGCGGCTCAAATGCCTTGCCTAGGTCGAGACCGAAGGTTTTCGCAGTTTGGCCAAAATAGACAGCTGTTGTTGAAGAGCGCCCTAACGCTCCAGCAAGCATTGCGATCATCGAAACTAGAATGACAAATCCCGTCGGGAGGCGCTGTTTGCGCGGCCCGATAAAAAAAACCGCAGTGAGGGCCGCCAACATTGCCAGCAATGCGAATCTGACCTGGCTGGCTGTGAACACCATCGTGGGGAGAGCAGTAGCGGCGGCGATCCAAATGGCTTTGCGGAGTGTCAGGTTTTGGCTCGTCAGGAATATCAGCAGAACGCTAAGCGTTGTCGCAAATTGGGTTGCTGCTGAATCGAACAAACCAAATACCATCGGCTTTCCGTGCCGAGAGGACCACTGCTCGACAAGCGCGACAAGAGTAACGATCGTGCCGATTGATACGACCACGATCAGAACAACTATCAGGACGCTGAACTTTACGTTCGACATCAGCCGGGCTGCTGGATAGCCCAACAGCGTTAGGACCAGAAGCGCAATTTCCTTGCGATCGGAGCCAAGCCCGTGGGCAGCAAATGACAGCGCAATGAATGTCAAAAGGATGGCGAAACCCGCATCATTTGCATTCGGCGAGAAGCGTTGCCAGGGGCCGGTGAGGATCAACGCTGCTGTGGTCGTCGAGAGAAGGGCGGCTGTCGTCATCGCGCCAGATCCCAAAAGACCATGAGCCAGTACGAAGATTGACCCGGCAGAGAGCAACAGCCCCAGCCAGAACGAACGGTCAAGTATAATCAAATTCGTCTCCCACTTCGGATAATGGGGTCTATTCGAAGAGCAACGGAGGGGTGCCAAAACTTAAGCGGGCATGCAAGTTCCATCCACCGAGTCTCTTGATAGGTCACTGAAAAACTCTAAGAATTTGCCAGAACACCTCAAAAGCTTCTGCTACTAGGTCTTTGGAAGTCTAGCCGGGCCATCCTGGTCATCTGACGATCCACGCTTCGCCGAACTCTGATTATTCGTAACAGGGATCAATGCAATTGGGAAAATGAGTCTTTAGACTTAGGAGTGGTTCAGCTTTGTTCCGCAGGTGGCGGATGACCGCCTGCACAAGGTTACCTCGCGTGTTAAAGGCAGGGCGGTGTTGGGAGGCATCTTGAATTTGGCTCTTTCGAAAAGCGGATTTTCGCTCGATCGGTTTGCGCGGATCTATCGCGTCATGACAGACTCGAAACCATGGCGCGCTGCCCTCGACTACTGTCCGATGTTGGTTGCCGTCGCGATGCCTTGGTCAACTACGGCTGTCCTATTGATTTGGGTCCTGTGGCTCTTTGCGATCTTTCCGAGACTTGATCGGTCCTTTGCAGATGCACTTCGGCATCCGGTGTCGATGTCAGCACTGGCGATGGTTGGCGTCGCCATTCTTGGCGTTTTCTGGGCGGACGGACCATGGTGGCCGAGGATCGCCGCGATCGGACCAACGATAAAGTTGCTATTTTTGCCGCTTCTATTTTACCATTTCCAGCGATCCGAACGAGCTAACTGGGTTTTCATCGGCTTTGCTGCGTCGTGTACTGTACTGCTAGCTTACTCGTACGTGGTCTATGTATACCCAACGTGGCGCTTTACTTCAGCACATGGGTTTGACACCACTGGGGTGCCGGTTCGGAACGCTATCGATCAGAATCAGGAGTTTGCGCTCTGCGCCTTTGGTCTCGCTGCCTCCACTATTGGAATGTTTCACCAACGTCGGTACGTCGCCGCTCTAACACTTGTTGGCTTGGCTGCATCGTTCCTCGCTAATATCGCGTTCGTCGCGTTCGCGAGAACGTCACTGCTCTACTGCGTTGTCTTGTCTCTACTGTTTGCGTGGAAGTTCTTCTCTCGCCGGACGGCGACAATTGTTCTGATGCTTCTGGCGATCTCGGCCTCTGCGGTTTGGGCGACGTCCGCGTATTTGAGGGAACGCGTCGAGCACATTGCCCTCGAGTATCAACAGTACCGCGATACGAACCGCCCAACATCTGCTGGTCAGCGATTGCAGTACTGGTCGAGTTCGGTTGAATGGATCCGCCAGGCTCCATTGATCGGGCACGGAACCGGATCAACAAAGCGTCTTTTCAATGAGGCAGCCGCCGGGAAAGAGGGGGCATGGGCTCAACAAATCGGTAATCCACATAACCAAGTGCTCTACATCGCGATCGAATGGGGGAGCCTCGGCTGTATCATCCTCTTCGGGATGTGGCTTTGCCACTATCAGTTCTTTCGTGCGGATGGATTGACGGCGTGGATCGGCACAATCGTTGTTGTACAGAACGTACTGAGTTCGATGCTCAATTCGCATCTGTTCGATTTTGCAGAAGGTTGGATTTACGTCGCCGGCGTTGGTGTTGCCGCTGGCTCAGTCTCAAGACGGGAGACACCGCAGAAGGACCTCCTGCCCGCGCCATCTCGATCAGCGACGCAGCAGTAAGCCTCTCCCCAAGATCATTTGAGATGATATTTTCTGCCGTTTGTGTTCGGGTCCGTATTGTCGCTTGTGGAGAACATCAAAGCTGGGCCACGATAATTCCAAGCGTCTCTGAGAAGTGCGAAGCGGCCCGCGCCCTTGTCGATGATCTCCTGTTCGACACTATTCGCCGGCCCGAGAAGCTTGTCATCTTCATATAGTCGCGCAGCATTAAGCTCGCCGTCGATGAATTTGACGGGGACGAGGTACGCATGTCCCTGGTAAGAGTGAAAGTTACCACGGAGCAAGCCTTTGTCGATCGGGCTCGGAGGAAGCAGGTAAAGGAATGCGCTCGATGCCAAAGCAAAAAGAGTCGATCCGATCACGACACGCGTATTAGCAGACATCATTAAACGATATTCTCTTCGGATGGTTGTTTGCCGACCGGTTCTACGCGCGAACTCAACCCATAGAGTAGATAGGAATCAGTCAGGCCTTGCTCGCGCCCGTCACGATAGCCGATCCGATAGGATATGCCCCCGCACAAGGCGAGTATTAGCACGATCCCCGAAGCGAGTAGGAATCCAGTTAGCATCGTGTCACGCGAGTTGTTGGTGACGGTTCAGTTCGCCGACTTATATAGCGGTTTAAGGGATCAATCTATATCCCACTTCATGATGGGCACGGCGCGGCGGTATCGCCTACAGGTCCCGGCGCGGGATTCGGCCGCGATATCGAGCGGACCAGGAGCGCCCGCCGAGTGCTCGCGGCTCTTGAGAGAGCGTCTGTCGTGCTAAGAGACCAACCAATGGAAAAATCAAAGGCCGCCTTCGGGCGGCCTTTTCGTTTGCGAAGGCTGAAATGACCTGGCGCGGATCATATCCGGCAGACACCCAATCGTGCTTTATCTGCTAGTATCCGCGCCAACTCTTGGGGCCTGTTGGTCGCGACCATATGGTGGGTAGCTATCTCGTGGTAGTGCCAAGCTGGTGAACCCTTCGCATGTCGGGCGGCCCGCCAGCGCGCCTCGTAGCCGGCATCACTTCCAGGCTCATCCAGTGTCGCCTTGATATGGGTTCTCGCGAACGGAAATGACTCCAGCGGTTGCGAAAGGAAAACAGGCTCCGTGAGACAGCCTTCCGGATGAGTTGTCACCCGTGCGCGCATCCACTCCGCCAGCGGCTCGGATTGAGCGCATCACCGCCCGCGGCTCGCAGGCCCAAGGCGTGCCATCCCTTACTGATTGCGGCGCCGCGGAGGCGCCGTACCCTATTGCATCAGCACCATCTGTGGCCTGCTAGAACGGAAGGTGCCAACCATGCTTCTGCAGAACGGCTGCGAAGCCTGCAGTCACTATCGCGACCAGGACCTTCCAGAAAACTGAGTCGCCGCGGGCAGCACTCACTGATCGCAGAAACAGGACGGCACCGACCGCCATTCCGTAGTTCTTGCGAAAATCTCCGTTGCGTTTCACTACTTCGATCAGGCTGATGTTCTTCAACTCATTCGACATGCGCACAGCCTCGCTCACCCGCGCGAGCGAGCGCCGGGCGGTTCAATTGGTCCGATTTCGGAATAACATCATTGGACCACTGAGTTGCCCGACGGCGCAAGTGATTTCTTCAAGGCTGGACTTTGGCGAACTTGCCACGCCTTCAGGCACGAAATCCTATCTTCAAGCCGTCGCTGTGTTGGAGTAAGTTGGTCCGGTCGGGGTGCCTATGACAAACGCGCTTACGATAAGGAAGGATCACCTTCCGCGAGGTGAACTGGAAAGGCGAGCGGCACAGTACGTCCGCATGTCCACGGAGAAGCAGGTCTACTCAATCGCAAACCAGATGACATTGATCGCGGCTTACGCCAGCGCGCATCATCTAGCGATCGTCGAGACTTATGCAGACGAAGGCAAAAGTGGCCTTCAAATCAAAAACCGACCCGGCCTGCAACGGCTGATAAGAGACGTCACAACGGGCGCAGCCGACTATGGCCAGCTTCTTGTCTACGACGTTAGTCGGTGGGGACGCTTTCAAGATCTGGACGAAAGTGCTCACTATGAGTTCCTCTGCCGGGATGCCGGCGTCAAGGTCGAGTATTGCGCAGAGGAGTTCAAAAACGACTTCAGCACAGCTTCCACTCTGGGCAAATACATCAAGCGAACGCTGGCGGCCGACTTCAGTCGCGATTTGTCCGCCAGGGTCCATGCCTGCCACTCTCGGGTTATTCGACAAGGATTTTCAGTAGGCGCTCCAAGAACCTACGGACTTAGGCGCGAGCTGGTCGATCAAAAGCAGCGTCCGAGGCAGATCCTGGAGAAAGGCGAAGTAAAGTTTCTGCAATCGGATCGCGTGAGGATTCGACAGGGACCGCCGCATGAGGTCGCTATCGTCAAATGGATCTTCGCGCAGTGTCTGAAGGGAAAGACTGATGAATGGATTGCGAGAGAGCTAAATCGTCGTGAAGTTGCGTCATCTACCGGCCATCCGTGGAACTCTGCCCTTGTTTATCGAGTTCTCAAGAACGAGGCTTTCATTGGAAACCTCGTCTACAATCGTATGTCGCGGAAGCTAAAGGGCCCCCGGGTCTTCAATCCACCTGATCAATGGATCAGGGTCGAAGGATGCATCGATCCGATAATCAGCACCTCCATCTTCGAGCGCGTTCAAAAGCTTCTCGCTAGCAGGCGCGTCGAAATATCAGAAACTGAAATGCTGGCTCGATTGCGCAAGACCCTTCGCAAAAGGGGGCGGCTGACTACTGGGATCATCAACAGCACCGTCGGGCTACCGTGTTTCCACACCTATATCCGTCACTTCGGGTCAATCAGAGAGGCCTTCCGCCTCATCGGCTACACTTCTGAGCGAGACCATACATACATTGATGCAAAAGAAAGTTGGGCAGAGGAGATTGCAACTCTCTGTCGAGAGATCGGAGCGCACCTCAAGAAGCTAGGAAGAAAAGCAAAAGCATCGGAGGACCAACTCTTCATCGGGAAGGAGGTATTGCTGAACTTTCGCGTCGCTCGCGCTTACCGCTATCCAGGATGTTTAAACCAGTACCGCATTCCATTCATTCGAAAGGTGGTTGGCCGGTGGGTAGTTGTCATCAGGCTAACCGACGACGCGAAGTCTGTGCTCGACTACGTACTGATCCCGAAAACAGGGTTAGTTAAACCAGATACGAGAGATGGTGTAAGATTCACTGATGCAGCTCGAGATCGCCTTGGTTTCGATATCTTCAATTCGCCACATGCGTTATCGATGGGGATACATCGAAAGCTTTCGCGGGGACGAACCAAGGCTTCCAAGGTCGCATAGGCGGGCGTAATTCTTGGTGAGAGTGGTAATCGTGAAGACCGGCCTGCTAACTTTGCGGTTTCATGCCCAAGCGTTGGCCGCAAATGCTGCCGTACATACCCACGACTCCGCCAAGGCCATATCCGGCGTTCGAATCCTCGGTGTTGAGCTGTTGGACAACCCCAGTCGGCGAGGTAATGACGCTCACCTTGCAATAGCGCGTGCTCGCCGTGCCCCAGCCTCGGTCGGTTTCGATGTCGGTCACGGAGGAGAGCTGCCAGACATAGGAAGACTGACCGCTGTTCATCTTAAATGTGCTGGTTGGCGGGCCAAACTGCACCACTAGTCTATCGATGTTCTGACCGATGTATTGATCGCCGAGCCTAGTCACCACCTCCTGCTTGGACGCAGCGCAGCCAGCCAACACCGCGCACGCGGCGACGATACCTAAAAATCTCATTTACAATTCCCCCCAGCCGACCGGACATTAACTGCAACGAAAGAGGAAGATCAACTGGGGGTAGTCGTAAGTATCATGTCACCACCTTGTCCTCTTGGCATCTCCGAGCATGGGTGATCACCGACACGATCAGCAGCAAGGTCAGCGGATCGGAGAGGTAGATGCGAATCGACATGACGGAATCGCTGCTGCCAGCATTCGATGAGTGGCGCAAGGGCGGCTCTACTCCGCTAGCGGGGGTGTGAATAAGCCTACTGCAACAATCGCAAAATTCTTGGCCGAAATTCCTGCAGCAACTCTGATGCTTTCATCGAGTGCAACTCGATGCCGTTAGCACTCATATTGAGATTCTTGCCGATGTGACTGGCAATCAATGAATGGTTGGTGCCATGGATGCCCAACACAGACCCGATTACCTGCGCGCCGCAGTTGCCGGTGGTGACCTTGATTACGTCCACATTTGTTGGGTGGTAGCCGAATCCCAAGATGATTATCAGCTTGGCTTGCGCCAGCGCCGTGCTCGCCGCCGCCAGATCATGCATCGGCTTCTGGTCAGTGTACGTTCCGAGAGTTTGCAGTCGCGAGAAGGGGTCGAAGTGGGCTGTTGTCCCAAAGGCGAATTGGTCACCGTAGTTAGGTACAAACCGCCCGATTGAACCATACGGCCGCAGCATGTTTAGATTCTCGACAATTTCTCTCGCTTCATCAGGCGTCGCGGATGCTCGCTCCTGGAGCGCAAAGTAAATGAACTGCTCAATCGCTCGGTCATAATTGAAGTTGATGAAGCTCGCGTGGCTGAAGATCGATTTCAGGTCCTTTCGCTGGGTCTGGGCGAGCGCCATCGAAAATAGCTCCGCAATCCAGCCATCAGGCAGATGCCCCGGTCGCCCGGTCCTCTGATCGAAGGCAAGTGAACTGCCTCGCTCAGCCTTCAGAATTTGGTCGACTATCGCAATCTTTCCCACCTCGACCGCTTCAGGCGAGTCACTCACGTAGTGCAACGCCTCGTCGATCGAAACGAAAGATGGGATCGCTCCGGCGAGCGCATTCGCTGCTCGGGTGTATTCGTTGGCTTTTTTGACGTCGCCCTTGACGTGACGGCGAATATGATCGAGCAGCTCTTGGCTACCACCTGTGAGGTAACTCCCGCCGTGCTCGAATCGAAAACGCACTCCTGAAGCGATGGCCTCCTTCAGATCGGAGCCGAGTGGAAAGTTGTATTCTCGGCTTGCGCCCGCGCCGACGATGAAAACGACCTTCTGATTGAACACGAATTCCTCTCATGATTTGCATCGAATCGATAGGTGTCACGATGGCACACGCGCACGGCGAGTCCTTGCAACTTTGGTTGCAATCCCACCTATTCACAGGGGACCTGCCCTGCCCCGTGGTGCGCCCTGCCCTCGCCGGGCAGATTTGTCCATCCGATGGGATTGAACGCACCGGCGCCCGCGGCTCGCGGGCCAGACACGCCCATCGGTGGGAGCAAAAGGAAAACCGCGCACCAAAGGGCTGCGATGGCGCGCGGCAAGGATTGCCCGCGGCAAGCTCGTTTCGGAGACGGCGCGATCACGCGATTTCACCAATTCGGTTTAATGTAAGTGCATGGTCATTTTCGTTGACCGTTTTCCAGATCGGTGAAATCCTGCTTCCGGGTTTCGCAGACCCTTCCCAAAGGAGACCAAGCAATTGATGCCGCCGGCGCACGCGCCGCCGCGAAATGCTTGCGTTCAACTCCAACGGAAGAGGCCAACATGGCGAAGAAGACCCAGACCACCAGGAAGACCCAGACCACCAAGACCACCAACAACCCCGAAGGCGAGTTGTTCGCCTTGCTCGGCGAACATGCCGCAGCCCGTCGCGCTGTTTGCACGGCAGCGGTACGCATCGACCGTTGCCGGGATGCTGGCGATCTCGCCGGCATGAGGCACCACGGCGCGACCTCGGACGCCTTTGTAAGAAAGCTGGTCGAGCTGGAGCCGCGCATCGCCGCGGCCAAGGCGTTCACGTCAGCTGGCTACAACGCCAAGAGCAAAATTATCGAACGGATCGATCCCGACGATCCAGAATTCCCAATCTATCTGTTCTTGTTGGGCGCCGACGCTCAGCGCGTCGGCATTGCCGAGCTCCCGCGATTCCTGACGAAACGACTAACGGCCGAGGCGCTGCGCACATACACCGAGCACGTCGCCAGCGCCGCCTAGGACGCCGACAGCACCATCACCATCATCGACAAGAGGCCGCCAACATGGGCGGCCTTTTTCGTTCTGCGGTGCCTAAACGTTTGTTCATGCGAGTTTGTGACATTGCGTTTCTTGTTTTCCGACAGTCGCCGACAATATTTGAACTATCAAAATGATTTTCGGCTTTTCGGGAACTTTCCAATGCACAAATCCAAAGATTGCGTGCCTATGATTATTCGCGTTCCGGCCGATGTCAGGTTGTGGCTCGAAGTTCAGGCGAAGCAAAACATAAGTTCGATGACATCCGAGATTGTCCGGGCGGTCAGGGACAGGATGCATGCGGTGCGCGAGCGCGAGCGGCTGGACCTGGAGGCGTGAATGATGAACCGCACCAAGCAACAGGTTAAAACCCATCGAACTACTACGACCAGGATCATGTCGTCACCGGCATTCGAGTTGGGTTTTTCAGACGTCCGGCGCGGCATTCCCTTCGACTGGCGCATCAGTGTCGATGCATGGGGCTATGAACGGGGCCGACTCTTTGGCCACCTTGCACCGCTGAACATGTCGCTCCGGATCGGCGGCAAGCTCAACCCAAAAGCTATTGCACTTTGCGATGCCGCCTTCAGTAGGAGGTACATCGTATGACTAAGCGAAAAAACCGATCGCTCGAAATCATTGCTGACGACATCCACGGGCTGGCGCGGACCAACATCTTCGACATCGGCGAGCTTCTGATTGAGGCCAAGGACCAGTGTGAACATGGGCAGTGGCTAGAATGGCTGGATAACGAATTCGACTATGCGGCAAGCACCGCCGAACGGTACATGAACGCGGCGCGGCTGAGGGTCAAATTCCCCACAGTGAGGAATTTGAAGCTGGCCGCGAGCACCGTCTACAAGCTGGCAGATTGCGCGGATGCGGACTACCTGCCGTCCGTCATCCGGGAGCTGGCGAAGCATGCTGCCGACAAGCGGCTCACGCACCCCGATGCAGATCGCGTGATCAAGATCGGCATTGGTCGACATCGCCACGGTGATCACCCAGACGCAACGCTTGCCAAGCTCGTTAAGCTTGACGAGTTCAATGAGGAATCTTGGCACCCGCAAGCTGTCGCAGATCTCCTGGAGCGTGATCCAGAAACCGACGAGATCGCTGAATCTATCGTCGACAAGATCGAGCAAGCGCACGAGGACACAGAGCGCGCGCAATGGGAAGCCGAGCAAGCGCGTAGGGAGGCGAAGTGGGAGGCAGAACGCAAAGCCGAGGACGAGGCCGAGTCTACCCTCGATGGGCCGATGCCGGAACTACCACCGGCAACCACGCCGCCGGAACCTCAGAAGTTTGACTCCGCCACACAATGGGCTGGCGCGGATGAGTTCTCCGATGCCGTTGAAACCCTCTCCGAGTTAAGCACGAAGCCGGCCAAGCGCTTCGTGGGCAAGGTCGACACCGACACGTTGCGCGGCGTCATCGACTTCTTGATGGCAGTGATGGGGGCCGAGGCTGAGGAAAAAAGAGCGAAGCCGAAGGAGACCATCACGCTAGAGACCGCGCCGGACACCTCCACCTCGTTGAACTGGTCGACCACCGTCGACGGCAAGGTCCACCTCACCACTACGCCGGCCGCTGAGTTCAAGATCACCGGCACCGGATCGAACTTCACGCTGTCCCGCAAGCGACCCGGCGAGTGCTGGTCACCCGACCATATGATGGGTTGTTTCGACACGCTCGACGCAGCCAAGGCTGCCGTCGAGCAGCACGGCAAGCCGAAGGAGACCAGCACCACGCCGACCACGACAGTGAAGACCGTGCCACTGACCTCGACGGAGCTAGATCGGCGGAAGGCAGGGGCGGCCTGATGAGCCGCGCTCGCCAGACCTTCAGGCAGTGCGACCTCGCCAAGGCAGTGAAGACCTTGGCGAAGGCCGGTTTGGCCGGGCGGATCGAGCTGGTTGACGGGAAGATCGTCGTGTACCTTGAGGCGCCGTCGGTTGTGCCCAAACCCCCGGATGCGATCGACTCCGAATGGGAGTAGCGGAGGCGCGGCCCATGGCCGAGATCAAGCTGGAGTACGTCAACAGCTTCACCGACAGCCGCGGCAAACGCCGACACGTTTTCCGCCGCAAGGGTCACAAGCGCACCTCGATCAAGGGCCGGCCCGGCTCCCAAGAGTTCATGGATCGCTACCATGAATTGGTCGCCAAGACCGGCGGCAGCCCTGCGGAGATCGGGAAGGGCAAGGCCAAGGCTGGCACGATAGATGCCGTGATGCTGGCATTCTTTAGAAGTGACGCATTCGAGAAAGCGCTGGCGCAAGAAACCCAGAACACTTGGCGCCCCATCCTTGAACGCTTCGCCGCGCACAAAACGCCCGCCGGTCGACGTTATGGCGATAACAGGATCGCCACCTTACGGGAGAAGCCGGTTCGCGACTTCCTCGCCGGCAAGACCGCCAACGCACAGAAAAACGCACTCACCGCGATCCGAGGCTTCATCCGCTACGCGGTCGCTCAGAAGTTCTTATCGTCAGATCCAACCAAGGAGATCGAGGTCCTCAAAGTCGACGGGCCGAAAAGCATGGGGCACATGACCTGGCTCGAGCCGCAGGTTGAACAGTATCGAAAGCGCCACAGGCTTGGCACTGTGGCCCGGCTCGCTCTGGAGCTCCTACTAAACATCGCCGCGCGACGGCTCGATGCACACCTGATCGGGCAGCAACACATCAAGCGCACCGAGAAAGGCGACAAGCTGGTCTGGCGACCGAACAAGACTAAACGCAGCACCGGCAAGCTGCTCTCGATCAAGATCATGCCGACGCTGCAGGCAGCGATCGATGCGATCCCTAACAAGACCCGCGCCGATGGCGTGCTGACGTTCATCGTGAACGAATACGGCAAGGCGTTCGCCTCCGCCGCCGCCTTCGGTAATTGCTTCGCCCGGTGGTGCCGTGCTGCCGACCTGAAGCCGGTCTTGTGTGATGACGGCAAGGTCCGCAACTTCCGCGCCCATGGTCTGCGCAAGGCGGCGCTGCGGATGCTGGCGCACGCCGGCTGCACCGGTGTCGAGATGATGGCCGTCAGCGGTCATAGCAGTCTCGACCAACTGCAAGAATACCTGGAGGAGGTTGAGCAGGAACGCGCCGCCGACGCCGCGATGTCGAAGCTGGCGAACAGCGCGGGAACAGTAGAGTGACTAACGCCCGGCCATCGTGGTGACTAACGCAACATTAAGCTATTGAAAAATATGCAAGACCATTTTGGTATGGCGATCCCGGGAAGACTCGAACTTCCGACCTACGGTTTAGGAAACCGTCGCTCTATCCGGCTGAGCTACGGGACCGCACCGCCCGCAGCGAAGCACATGCGGGCGCCGCCATCCCATAGCAGAGGCGCCGGGTGATCGCCAGCCCGCGCCGCACTAGAGCGTGTTCGAGCGAAGTGGGCACCGGTTCGCGTGAAGAAAACGCGTCAAAACAAGAAGCTAGAGCAGCGGTTCTGACCGCTGCTCGAGGCGCGCGCGAAGTTGAGCGGATTTGTTCGTGTCGTCGTTACGCCACCTGCCGGGCCGGCTTCGCGCCAGCATCGGCCGTGCTGGCCCGACGCGCCGGCAGAAACTCGATCGCCTCATCCTTCAGCGAGCCGAAGCGCAGCGTCATGATATCGAGCGCATAATTCTGGTAGAGCCGCCACGGCCGGCGCGAGCCCTGTTTGGGGAACCTGGCGGCGGCGCGCTGGATATAGCCCGAGGAGAAATCCACCCAGGGCAGCTCGGTCACGGTCGGATCGTTCCGCCGCGGCGTCACTTGCGCGTAGCCGTGCGCCTTCATGTGGTTGAGCATGCGGCAGACATATTCGCAGGTCAGGTCGCATTTCAGCGTCCATGACGCGTTGGTGTAGCCGAACGCCGCGGCAAGATTCGGCACGCCCGAATACATCAGCCCCTTGTAGTTCATGGTCTTCGACAGATCGACCGGCGCGCCGTCGACCTTGATCTCGAGCCCGCCGAGCACCTGCAGATCGAGGCCGGTCGCGGTCACCACGACGTCGGCGTCGAGGACATTGCCGCTCTTGAGCTTGATGCCGCCGGGCGTGAAGGTCTCGATCTGGTCGGTCACGACAGACGAGCCGCCGCTGCGCAGCGATTGAAAGAGATCGCCGTTCGGCACCAGGCAGAGCCGCTGGTCCCACGGATTGTAGCTCGGCGTAAAATGCGTGGCGACGTCGTAGTCCGGGCCGAGCGCATGGCGCACGCCGCCGAGGATCAGCTTCTTGACGCGCTCGGGATCGCGCTTGCAGAGCCGGTAGAAATACATGCCGAACAGCACGTTCTTCCAGCGCGTCAGGCCGTAGGCGAGTTTTGCCGGCAGCCGCGCCCGCAGCCAGTTGGCGACCTTATCCTCGTCCGGCCGCGCCACGACATAGGTCGGAGAACGCTGCAGCATCGTGACGTGGGCGGCGGTCTTGGCCATTTCCGGCACCAGCGTCACCGCGGTCGCGCCGCTGCCGATCACCACGACGTTCTTGCCGGCATAGTCGATGTCGTCGGTCCACTTCTGCGGATGGACGACGCGGCCGGCGAAATCGGCAATGCCGGGGAAGTCCGGCGTGTAGCCGTGCTCATATTTGTAGTAGCCGCTGCACATGAACAGGAAATTGCAGGTAAGACGCTCGATCGTCTGCTCCGGCCCGCGCTCGACCTCAACTGTCCATTGCGACTCGGCCGACGACCAGTCGGCACGCACGACGCGGTGGTTGAAGCGGATCTTCTTGTCGATGCCGTACACGCGCGCGGTCTCGCGCACATAATTCAGGATCGACGGGCCATCGGCGATCGCCTTCGGCTCGGTCCACGGCCGGAACGAATAGCCGAGCGTGTACATGTCGGAGTCGGAGCGGATGCCGGGATAGCGGAACAGGTCCCAGGTCCCGCCGATGCAATCGCGGCCTTCGAGAATGGCGTAGCTGCGGTCCGGACAATTGGTCTGCAGATGATAGCCGGCACCGATGCCCGACAGCCCGGCACCCACGATCAATACGTCGAAATGAGCAGACATGCCCTGACCCTCCCGCGGCAGAATTGACAATTCGTATTGTCAGATAACTTGACATCTGACAATGGCTCGTGTCAATACACTTTTCATGGCAAGCAGCCGGAAAGCCCGCCTCTATGGCGGTATGGACGCCGAGGAACGCCGCGCCGAGCGGCGGCTGAAGCTGATCGACGCGGCGATCGAGGTCTACGGCGAGGTCGGCTATCGCGGCGCGACCGTGAAAGCGATCTGCGAGGCGGCCGAGCTCACCGAACGCTATTTCTACGAATCCTTTTCCAACAGCGAAGCCCTGCTGATCGCCGCCTACAACCATGTCGTCGGCCACCTCCACGAGGAGATGACGGCAGCCGCGGCGGCGGCCGGCGACGATGCCGAGATGAGGCTGCGCGCCGCGCTGACGCTGTATTTTACCCGGCTGAAGGAGCACCCGAAGCCCGCGCGGGTCTTTCTGCTCGAGATTTCCGGCATCAGCCCGGCGGTCGATGCCGTCAAAGTCGACGCCCTGCACGTCTTCAGCGACATCCTGGTGCCGCCGACGCTCGATCCCAAACACGGTGACAAAGCCGCGGCTGCCACGCTGCTCTCGATCGGCATGGTCGGCGCGGTCATCTCGATCGCGCTGCGCTGGGTCTCGAAGCAATATCCGCAAGCCGTCGCGGACGTCGTCGCGATCGCCGCCAGCTTCTGCCGCGTGGCATTGACCGAGGCCGATCGCCGCCAGGATTTGCGCTCGGCGTAGCAGCGGCCGGATCGGGCGGCCGGCCGAACCCGCCGATTTTCGATGATGTTTCGCCAGGGTTTGCAGGCCGGGCGCTTGGCCGCACCGTCGATTTCGCTTGCATGTCGGGCGCGCCGGGTTCTCTTATGCACGGTACCGGGCGAAAGCAGGCGCGACCTGTTTCGCTCTACGAAACAACCGAACTCTGCATAGGGCGGAGCTGAGCCTTTGGTCGACCTGCACAGGCTTGACGATGTGACCGCGCGCCTCGGCGACGTGGTTCTCGATCCGACGACCTGGCCGTCCTTCATGGACGAGGTCTGCGGCGCGGTCGGCGCGACCGGGGCTGCGATGCTTCAGAGCGATATCCGCACCGAAGACATTCCGCGCTCGGAATCGATCTCCGACTATTTCACCAAGACCTATTTCCCGCACAATCTTCATCTCACCGACATCCGCGCGGCACGCGGCGTGCCGCTGATGCACGCCGGCGTCGATATCATCACCGATGCGGACCTGTTCGAGTCCGAAGCCGAGATGCTGCGCGATCCGCTTTACGCGACGCTCGGCGAGTTCGGGCTGAAATGGTTTGCCGCGATCGGCTTCCGCGCCGGCCCGGCATTGTGGGCGCTGAGCATCCAGCGCTCACCGAAGGAAGGCATGTTCGATGCCGACGAGGTCAAGGCGCTCTCGCGCGTGTCGGCGCGGCTCACTGAAGCCGCGACGCTGTCCACCGTGGTCGGCCGCTCTGCGCTCTCGGGCATCACCGGCGCGCTCGACCTGATCCAGGTCGCGGCGATTGCCGTCGGCCGCTTCGGCGCCGTCATCGGCATGAACGGCCAGGCGGAAGCCTGCCTCGGCCATGACCTTGCGATCCGCAACAACCGCCTCACCCTGCTCGACCGGCAGGCCAATGCCGATCTGGCCAGGCTGATTGATCTGCTGGCCCACAGCTCGGACCTGCATCCGCTCCCGACATCGCCGATCGTGGTGCGCAGGATCGACAAGCGGCCGATCGTGATCCAGATGCAGCCGGTGCCTCCCGCCGCACGCTCACCGTTCCTGGGCGCGCGCGCGATCCTGTTGATCCGCGATCTCGAGGGCAACGCCGCGTTCGATCAGGCGCTGCTGGCGGCGGCGTTCGAGCTGACGCCGGCGCAGGCGCGCCTCGCCACGCGACTTGCGCGCGGCGATTCGGTTGAGGCGGCCGCACAGGAAGCCGGCATTGCCCTCGCCACCGCGCGCAATCAGCTCAAGACGATTTTCCAGAAAACCGGCACGCATCGGCAGGCGGAACTCGTCGCATTGCTGCATAGAGTGAAATGAACTATTCGAGGCGAATTGTTCCAATTTCCGGCGCGCCGTTACGGCAAGAATTCTTGAAACATTGCAATTGCGTACAGCGATTATCGATCAGGCCAAACGGCCGATCTGCGACTTAAATGATCAGGGAAATCGTCCGGTTCCAGGTGACAAGCGTCTCTAAAATGGCGACAATCTGCTCACTCTGTGTCGTTCGGATTTGGTTGCAATGTCCGTGATGCCGTCACGATCATCGACGTTGGCTGTTGCCACTTTCGTCGCCGCGTTCGCGCTGGCGCCGTTGAGCGCGCACGCGCAATGGTGGCGCAGCGCGCCGAAGGATTTCGAGGATTGCGCCGACCTCGCCGAGAAGGCGAAGTCCAGGGAAGACAAGACCGCGCAACTCGCCGACTGCAATGCCAAGTTTGCCGGACGCCGCAAGCCCGGCGGCGGCTACACCTACTACGACTTCATGCAGGATCGCAGCTTCGACATCGCCGGCCCCAATCCAACACCGGACGAGCAGAAGAAGATCGACCAGGAATATACCGGCTATCTCGAGAAGGAGCGTCGCTCCAGCATCGTCGCGGCGTTCAATGCCAAGCAGCTCGAGCGGCAGGAAAAGCAGCCGGTGCGGCCGCCGCAGATCCAGCAGGCGTCATTGCACAATGAGCCGGCGCGCCATGAGACTGCGAAAGTCCCCGCCGCACGCCCAGCCAAGCCGCGGGTTGCTGCTGCCCCCCTTCCCAGGGTACGGCCGCAGGCGGCGAGTTGCGTAAAGGGTACGTTCTCCTGCGAATGGCCGCGGCTTTCCGAAGGATTGGACGGCCTGAAGAAACTGTTCACGCCGGCATCTCCGCCGCCGACCAAGATTGCGAAGCGAACCGACGTCAATCGGTAATCACCATCGCCCAGAACCTGCGGTACGGCGACTTCGGGTTGTCGACGAAGGCCACACCCACGCGCTTTGCGCCTGGCATCAAGAGATTCTCGCGATGCCCCGCCGAGTTCTCCCACTGCTTCAGCATTTCGGCGAAGGCGATAAAGCCGGCGCCGATATTTTCCGCGGCGCGCTGCTTCTTCAGCGGAGCGATGCGGGTGAAGAAGCTGCCGCCCGCGGAGTGGCTGACCGATCCGGTCGCCGACATCGCCTGCGCCTGCTTCAGCGCCATCGCATTCAGCTTCGCGTCGAGCTTCACCGCGGGCATATGATTGGCGCGCCGGTAGGCACTAATCGAACCGGAATAGTCGGCGGCGCTTGCCGCCGTCGTGATGCCGAGCACGAAGGTGAGCGCGAGGAACAGCAGCTTCATCTGAGGTCTTCTCTGCGATGGATCAGTGCGCGCGACCGCGCTTGTGGTGTCGAGGCGTAACCGGTTTGTGCGCAGGCCCAGCCGATCGGCTCGATGCCGCGGCCGCCGCGCGCTGCTCCTGCAGACGCGCATCGTAGCCCGGCGAAGGCGTCACGGTCGGCGGCGCGGCGCTAACCGGGCCGGCTGCGAGCGCAGCAAGCGTGAGCAGCATGATGCAGGATCGTTTCATGATGTCACCTCCTCGGTTATCCGAACGATATGCCAGACGATCGTCGGCGCTCATGGTCAACGGCCATCGCGAATCTGTTCCGGCGTCAGCCCCGGCGACCCTTTGCCGTCGGCCTCCGCCTTCCGGATCAGCGCGATGATACGTCTCGACAGCGGCGCCTCGAGGCCGTGGCGATCCGCGATCGCGATGATCACGCCCTGCAGATAGTCGATCTCGGTGCGCCGGCCACGCTGAAGATCCTCCCACATCGAGGAGCGCGCTTCGGGATCGATCTTCATGGTGCGGCCGAGCAGCATGTCGAACAGCGCGTCCGGCAGCCGCAACAATGTCGGCATCCAGCTCGAAGGCAGCGGCGTCGGCGACACCGGCGCAATCCCTTCGGCGCGAATCGCGGCCAAACCCTCGGCCATCTGGTCGGCGAATAATCGTCGCCAGCCGCGCAGTGCGAGCTGCTGCCGCAGCGGAATGTTGGACAGCGCATTGAGCGCGTTGTTGAGATTGACGATCAGCTTGCCCCACTGCACGCCGTCGATGTTGGAGGTCGCCTTCATCGCAAGGCCCGGCACCGAGAGCCGCGCGGCGGTGCCGACATCATCCTGCGCGATCACGATGTCGCCGGAGGTCGAGCGATGGAAGCGACCGTCGCCGAGCGCGACCACGTTGAACGGCACCATGCCGCCGAGCACCTTGCGGCCCGGCAGGCGGTCGCGCAGCAACGGCACATTGCCGACGCCATTCTGCAGGCTGATCACCGCGGCATCGGCGGCGGCGTGGCGCGCGATCAATTCGGCGATCTCGGCCGTATCGGCGCTCTTCACCGTCACCAGCACCGTCTCGACGTCGCGCAGGATCGACGGATCGTCGGACAGAACGAGCCGGTCCGCGGATACCATCCGCTCCGAACCGTCGAAACTGCTGACCCGCAAGCCGTGGCCCGCGATTTCCTGGATCAGCCGCGGCCGGGCCAGCAGCGCGACGCGGCGGCCGGACGCAGCCAGCATGCCGCCAACGAAGCAACCGATGCTTCCGGCGCCCGCGATGCCGATCGGCCGGTCTGCGTTCATTTGGCTAAACGTCCGTTCATCAGGGCTCGATAGCAGACCTCGATAGCAGAACTGCGGTTGCCTGCCTATTTCCACGCCCCGCCGCCCGGGTGGCCCGCCTTGTAACCGTCATGGGCCGAAGCTATGTTTCCGGCTCGGGGCACGGTTGCGGCAGGAGACGATCATGGGTTTACTCGACGTACTCAACGGCATGCAGAACGGCCCCCGCGGTCCAAGCGCGCCAAGCACCCCATCCGACAGCTCAAGCGGCGGCGGAATGTCGCCGATGACCATGGCGATCCTGGCGTTGCTCGCCTGGAAGGCGGTCAAGCATTTCTCCGGCGGCCAGCCGGGCGCGACCGCGCCTCAGCCGACACCGGCGCAGGCGCCATCACTCCCCGGCAACGTCACCGCGAGCCTGCCCGGCGGCGCCGGCGGCGGCGGACTTGGTGATCTGCTCAAGGGCGGCCTTGGCGGCCTGCTCGCCGGCGGCGCAGCCGGCACCGTGCTCAGCGGCGGCCTCGGTGATCTGCTCAATCAATTGCAGCAGAAGGGCCATGGCGACACGGCCAATTCCTGGGTCAGCAACGGCCCCAACAAGCAGATCGCGCCCGGCGATCTCGCCAACGCGCTCGGCGCCGACCAGATCGACTCGCTGGCGTCGCAGAGCGGCATGTCGCGCGACCAATTGCTGCAGGGCCTGAGCCAGTATCTGCCCGACGCAATCAATCATCTGACGCCGGACGGCCGGCTGCCGAGCGGCGACGAGCTGAGCGGCCGGCTCTAGCGCCAGCGTTGATTCCATCTGAGGAGGACGACAGTCATGGGCGGCATCATCTGGGTCATCATCGTCGGCTTTGTCGCGGGGATCATCGCGCGATTCCTGTCACCGGGCCCGAATAATCCAAGCGGCTTCATTCTCACCACCGTGCTCGGCATCGCCGGCGCGTTTCTCGCGACCTTCATCGGCCAGGCCATCGGCCACTACGGCCCTGAACAGGGCGCCGGCTTCATCACCGCCACGATCGGCGCGCTGGTGGTGCTGTTCATCTGGAACCGGCTGGTCGCGGCACGCGTGATCCCGGATATCGGCAACAGGTGACGCCGAAGCCGAACACTGGTTCAAAATCAAAATGCCCGGGCCTGGCCCGGGCATTTTCGTTTCTGCAGCGGCGCTGCGTCACTGAATGAGATGCATGCCGGCGTCCATGCGGACGAATTCGCCGGTCATGTTGCTCGACGCCGGGCTCGCCAGGAAGCAGACGAGATTGGCGATATCTTCGGCAGTAGACGCGACCTTCAGCGGCACGCGTGCGATCACAGTATCCCGCACCTGCTTTGCTTGCACCTCGCCGCGGCCCTTGGTGAACCAGGGCGTATCGATATAGCCCGGGCACACCGTGTTGACGCGGATCAACGGCGCCAGCGCACGCGCCAGCGACTGCGTCATGGTGTTGAGCGCGCCCTTGCTGGCGGCATAGGCGACCGACGAACCGCCGCCGGAAATGCCGGCGACCGAGGACACGTTCACGACCGCCGACGGACGACCGGATGCCTTCGCGCCGGCTTCGAGCAGCGCCCGCGCGGCGCGGACCATCTGGAACGGGCCGATGGTGTTGACGGCATAGATGCGCTGGAAATCCTCCGCCGTCAGGCCGTCGAGATCGTGATGCGGCACATGCTTGGTGGTGCCGGCATTGTTGACCAGCACGTCAAGGCGGCCCCAGCCCTGCGCAGCGGCTGCGACCTTCTTGCAATCCTCATCGCGCGAGACGTCGCCCTGCACCACCAGCACCTCGGCACCCTGCTTGCGGCAGGCTTCCGCGGTCGCTTCGGCTTCCGCCTTGCTGCTGGAGTAGTTGATGATGAGGCGCGCGCCCTGCGTGGCGAGGATTTGCGCGGTGGCGGCGCCGAGTCCCGATGCCGACCCCGTCACGATCGCGCACAAACCATCCTTGGACATCTGCATTTTCCTTGTTGTTGTGAGCCAGATGAACTCCGGCGGCGGCACACCATATCGCGCAGAACGACATCTGCAAACCGCGCCACAGCCTCAGGCGCAGGTCCTCACGTATATGCGTTCAGGCCCTTCTGCAGACTGGCCCACTGCGCTTCGTCATGACCGCAGATGATCTTGACGCCGGACGCCTCGAGCCTGGCGATCTCGTCGAGCGAGTTCAGGAATTGGTCGACGTCGAGGCTGTTCCTCGGTGAGGTCCGCTGATCGAGATTGGCGCGCACACTGAGCGCATCGGACGCGAGCAGGTATTCACCGCTCTGATCCAGCTTAGCCAGCGCGCCGGTCGTCCCCTTCGAATGTCCCGGCAGCGGCACCAGCGTCAACTTGCCATCGCCGAACACATCCATCTGCCGATCGAAGATCTCCATCTTCAGCGGATGATCCCAATCCGCCTTGACGTATCCGCGATCGAACGCGTTATCCGCGTTCGCGGCCTCGACCTCGAGCGCATGGACGAAGATCGTCGCCTTCTTGAAGAAGGCGTTGCAGCCGCAATGATCGGTGTGCAGGTGAGAGCAGATCACCACATCGATATCGTCGGGGCCAAGGCCAACCGCCTTCAGGCTCGTCAGCACATGATCGTCCGCCGGCATGATCGGCTGCATGTATTTGGCAAGCGTGCCGAGCCGTCCTTCGGGATCGGTCGCGACATCGGGATGGCATCCGGTGTCGAACAGCACGTTGCCCTGCGTGTGCCGCAACAGCACGCAGGCGACCGGCAGATCGATCATCTCGCCGCGCGCCGCATCAGGCAGATAGGTCCGCCTGGACATCCGCAGACGTCCGCCCGACAGCATATGCATCTTCATCTCGCCACCTCCAATTTTTGGTCCCAAACTACATATGAGTTTTTTGGAAACTCATAATAAATTTGACAGCACATTACTCGCCCTTATAGCTTCCGCGCAACGCCGCGATCGCGGCAACGCGCTCAACGAAGCGGCTCTCTTGGACCGGCATCGTTGACATCGACCTGCGGCCGCCAAAGGGAAGCTTCGCCACGATGTACACCGTGTTCAGCGTGTTCGCTGCGACTGCAGATGCGGCAGCGTTCAAACCCTTCCTCTGCATTCCCGCGCGTTCCGACCGCGGCTATTTTCCCGATGGCGTCGAACTATCCTATGGCGACATTGCGCGGCAGGTCTGCGCGTTGCGCGAACAATACTGCGCAGCTGGCTTCGGGCATGGACACCGCGCCTGTCTGTTGCTGGAGAGCCGGCCTGATTTCATCGTGCATTGGCTGGCGCTCAACGGTCTCGGGGTCTCGATCGTTCCGATCAACCCGGCCTATCGCACGGCGGAGATCGAGTATCTCATTGCGCATGCCGAGCCCGACCTGGTCGTCACGCTGTACGACCAGAAGGAATTGCAGAAGGCGCTGACCGGCAGGGTGCCCGTGCTTGAAGTATCCGGCGACGATCTCGGCGCGAGCGTGACGCAGATTCCGCAAGCCCTGAGGCCGCCGCCGCGCGCCGGCGAGCCGGGAAGCGAGACCGAGGCCGCGCTGCTCTACACGTCAGGCACGACGGCGCGTCCGAAGGGCTGCATCCTGACCAACGAATACGTGGTCTCGACCGGCCGCTGGTACGTCAGCCACGGCGGCGAGGCGACGTACCATGCCGGCACGGAGCGCCTCTACAGCCCGCTGCCGCTGTTCCACATGGCCGGCCTGACGCTGACCCCGATCGCGATGATGCTGACCGGCGGCTGCCTGATCCTGCCGGAACGCTTCAACGCCAAATCGGCCTGGCGCGACATTGTCTCCTGCCGCGCCAGCGTGCTGCATTATCTCGGCGTGATCGTCGCGGCCCTGCTTGCGCAGCCGGAGACGCCGGACGAGAAGGCCCATGCGTTGCGCTTCTCGATGGGCGTCGGCGCCAATCCCGAGCAGCGCGCACGAGCCCGCGAGCGCTTCGGCATCCCCTTCGTCGAGGGCTGGGGCATGACGGAGACCGGACGCAGCCCGTTCAACACGGTCGAGCCGCGCCATCTCGAGACCAACACCATCGGCCGCAGCGTACCCGGCCTCGAAATGACGATTCTCGATGCCGACGAAAATGCGCTGCCGCCGGGCGCGGTCGGCGAACTCTGCGTGCGTCATTCGGAAGCGACGCCGCGGCGCGGCTTCTTTTCCGGCTATCTGAAGGACCCTGAGGCCACTGAGCAAGCCTGGCGCGGCGGCTGGTTTCACACCGGCGACAGCGCCTGGCAGCACGCGGACGGCGCGTTCGTGTTCGTCGACCGGCTGAAGCACCTGGTGCGGCGCGCCGGCGAAAACATTTCGGCGGCGGAGGTCGAAGCCGTCTTGACGACGTCGCCTCTGGTCAAACAGGCCGCGGTCGTTGCCGCGCGCGATCCGATCCGCGACGAGGAGGTTGCGGCCTTCATCGTGATCAACGACGGCGGCGCCGCCTCGCGCGAACTCGCGCAGGAGATCTTCCACTTCTGCCGCGAGCGCCTCGCGCCATTCAAGCTGCCGGCGTGGATCGCCTTCGTCGGCGAGCTGCCGCTGACCTCGACCAACAAGGTCCAGAAGCACACGCTGCTCGGCCCTGACAAGGATCCGCAGTCGCATCCCGACATGATCGACCTGCGGCAAGAAAAGACCAACGCCATAAGGCAATCGAACTAGAGGAAACCAGGGACAATGACATCGAGTTACGGATGGCTCGCCGCGAGCGTTGCATTGCTGACCGCCGCCTTCGCCACGCCATCGCACGCGCAGATTTCCGACGACGTGGTGAAGATCGGCGTGCTGACCGATCAGGCCGGCCTCTATGCCGACGCTGCCGGCCCCGGCGCGGTCGAAGCGGTGCGGATGGCGATCGCGGATTTCGGCGGCAAGGTTTTGGGCAAGCCGATCGCGATGGTCGATGCCGACCATCAGAACAAGGCCGACATCGGCGCCGGCATCGCGCGGCGCTGGTATGAGCAGGAGAATGTCGACGTCACCGTCGATTTCGCCAATTCCGCCGTCGCCTTCGCCGTGCTCGAACTCACCAAGCAGAAGAACAAGGCGATGCTGGTGTCGTCGGCCGGCTCATCCGACCTCACCGGAAAGGGCTGCTCGGCCAATTCAGTGCAGTGGACCTATAACACCTATGCGCTTGCCAACAGCACGGTTCGGGCGCTGGCCAAGGAAGGCGCCAAGAGCTGGTATTTCGTCACGGTCGACTACGCCTTTGGCCACGCGCTGCGCAACGACGCGGCCAAGACCGTGGAGAAGGTCGGCGGCAGCATCGTCGGCGACGTGCGGCATCCGCTCAACAGCATGGATTTCTCATCCTATCTGCTCCAGGCCCAGAGCTCGAAAGCGGACGTGATCGCCTTCGCCAACACCGGCGGCGATCTCGCCAATTCGATCCGGCAGGCGCAGGAATTCGGGCTGGCGCAGAAGCAGAAGCTCGCAGCCTTCCTGATGCAGACCAGCGACATCCACGCGATCGGCTTGCAAGCCGCCCAGGGCTTGCAGCTTGCGACCGCCTTCTATTGGGATCTCGACGACAAGACCCGCGATTTCGCCGCGCGCTTCATGGCCAAGACCAACAAGCGACCGACCATGGTGCAGGCCGGTCTCTACTCCGCTGTCATGAACTATCTCAAGGCGATCGAAAAGTCCGGCACCGATGACGGTCCCAAGGTGATCGCGCAGATGAAGGACATGCCGATCGACGACTTCTTTGCCCGCAATGCGTTCCTGCGCGAGGACGGCCAGCTGATCCACGACATGTACCTCGTGCAGGTGAAATCGCCGGCGGAATCCAAGGGGGCCTGGGATTACGAGAAGCTGGTTCAGGTCATCCCGGGCAAGGAGGCATTTGCGACGCCAGAGGAGAGCGCATGCCCGCTGCTCAAGAAATGATGCTCTCACAAATTCGCAAGACCACAGGCAAGAAACCACAAGCAAGGCTGGACATCGCATGACCGAACTGCCGCTGCTCTTCACCCCGCTGCAACTGCGCGACCTCGAACTGAAGAACCGGATCATGGTCTCGCCGATGGCGACCTATTCGGCGCAGGACGGGCGCGCCACCGATTGGCACACCGCGCATATCGGCAAGCTCGCCGCCGGCGGTGCCGGTCTCGTGTTCGTCGAGCAGAGCTCGGTGAACACCCAGGGACGCATCACCCACGGCTGCCTCGGCATCTGGGATGATGCGCACATCGCGGACCATGCCGCCCTCGCCGCGCTGATCCACAGCTTCAACGCCAAGGCCGCGATCCAGATCGCACATGGCGGCCGGAAGGGCTCATCGCAGCGGCCGTGGGAAGGCGGCAATCCGCTCGGTGAAGCCGACATCAAGGCGCGCGGTGAAGGCCCCTGGCAGATCGCGGCCTCGAGCGGCATTCCGTTCGACGACGGCTGGCCCGCACCGCAGATGCTGACGTCAGAGCAGATCGATGCTCTGGTTGACGACTACCGCCAGGCGTTTCGCCGCGCCAGGGCCGCCGGCTACGACGTCATCGAGCTGCACTGCGCACACGGCTACCTGATGCACTCGTTCCTGTCGCCGCTCGCCAACAACCGCAACGACGAGTATGGCGGGTCGCGCGAAAATCGCATGCGTCTGCCGCTGCGGATCGCCGGCATCATGCGCGAGGAATGGCCGGACCTCCTGCCGGCGTTCGTCCGCATCTCGTCGGTCGACGGCGTCGACATCGGCTGGGGAATCGAGGACTCGATCGCGTTTGCGACCGAGCTGAAGGCGATCGGGATCGACATGGTCGACTGCTCGTCGGGCGGCATGAAGCTGCCGCGCGGCAATTCATTGGTGTCGCGCACCCCGGGCTTCCAGGTGCCCTTCGCCGAGCGGATCCAGAAGGAAGCCGGCATGCCGACGGTTGCGGTCGGACTGATCCGCGAGCCGGACTACGCGGAAGCCATCTTGCGGGACGGCAAGGCGACGCTTATTGCACTCGGCCGTGAACTGCTGTGGAATCCGAACTGGCCCGCACAGACGGCACTTGCGCTCGGATGCGATCCCGAGTGGACGAGCTGGCCGGAGCAATATGGCTGGTGGCTGAAGCGGCGGGTGGCACAGCAGGGACAATAGGGATGCCGGTGGCGAAAAAGGAAGCAGCGAAAGCCGGCGCGGCTGCCGGCGCGCGGTCTTTCGACGGCCCCGATTTCCCCGGTGATACCTCGCGCGACCTGCCGAAGATGGACAATGCGGTCAAGTCGGCGCGGCGCGTGTTCGACGTGCTCGAATTCTTTGAGGAGCACCAGCGCGCCGCCTCCGCCATCGAGGTCGCCGCCGCCTTGAAATTCCCGCAGTCCAGCACCTCGGCGCTGATGCGGACGATGACCGCGTTCGGCTATCTGCATTACGACACCAGCCGCCGCACCTATATCCCGACGCCGCGGATCTCGATGCTGGGGCACTGGTTGAGCCCGGCGCTGTTCACGCGGGGGCGCCTGATCAATCTGATGAACGAGCTCTCCGAGAAGACCGGTGAGACCATCATGCTCGCGGTGCGCAACGGGCTCAGTGCGCAGTATGTCCATATCATTCAGGCCCGACTGCCGATGCGGCTGTATGTCAAGGCCGGAACGCTGCGGCCGCTGGCGCGATCCGCATCGGGTTACGCGCTGCTGTCGGCCTATCCGGACAAGGAGGTACGCCGCCTGGTGCGCCTGATCAACGCCAACGAGCCGCGGCCCGATCGGCAGATCGACATCAAGGCGTTGCTGCTGGAGCTGAACAAGGTCCGCGCCAAGGGACATGCCTTCTCGCTCGGCCTGGTCACGCCGGGCGCCGGCGCCGTCGCCAGGAACCAGCCGCCAACAGCGGAAAAGAACGAGCCCCGGGTGCGGTTCGTGGCCGGACTGAACGACGCGCAGGTCACCCCGGAGACCGAGTTCGCTGACCTGATGCGGAAGGCGATCGAGTTTCATCTGGCGGACTGAACTTATGTCGCCGGCCAATTTACTTCCGCGCGCGGCATACAAACCGAGGCGGTCGAAAGTTCACTATGCGGAATTCATGCGTCGCGTCCGGCTTCATGCCATCCGCGCAAGTGGCCCTGCGGGCAGCGCTTGTCACGGCTATGGCTTTTCCGCATCATTGAGCGCAAGACAACATCGCAAGCAGGTCACGGCCGAACGGCCAGCCCAAGCCAATCAACACGAGGAACGCTGTGGCGGAGAGTGAGAACATCGTCGCCGAGACCGCCGAAAAGATTTTCGCCGATCTCGCGGATGCCCAAACCATCAATCACGACAAGCAGGGCGCATGGAAGGCGCCGCTCTGGCAGGCACTGACCGAAGCCGGCCTGCCGCTCTCCTGGGTGCCCGACGATCTCGGCGGTTCCGGCGCCAGTCTCGCCGAAGGTTTCAGCGTGCTCAACGTCGCTGGGCGGCATGCGATCGCAGTTCCGCTGGCCGAAACAATGCTGGCCGGCTGGCTGCTCACGCAAGGCAAGATCGCCTCCCCGGAAGGCGAGATGACAGTTGTCCCGGCGAGCCCGAAGGACCGTGTCACGGTCGGCGCTGACGGCTCGCTCTCGGGTCGTGCCCGCGGCGTGCCGTTTGCCAAAGACGCAAAACATTTCGCGGTGCTGGCTGAAAGCAATGGCGGCATCTCGATCGCGCTGGTCGATGCCGCAAAGTGCCGGATCGAATCCGGCATCGGGCTCGGCGGCGATCACAACGACACCGTCACGTTCGACAAGGTGCAGCCCATCATCACCAAGCCGGCGCCGAATGGCTTTGACCGGACCACGCTGATGCTGATGGGCGGCGTGGTGCGGTCGCTCCAGATCGCCGGCTCCCTGGAATCGATGCTCGACATCTCCGTGCGCTATTCCAACGAGCGCGTCGCGTTCGAGAAGAAGATCTCCAAGTTCCAGGCGGTGCAGCACAACCTCGCCCGCCTCGCCGGCGAGTCGGCGGCAGCACTGGCCGCCGCGACGTCGGCGGCCGACACCATCGCCAACGCCAAGTCGCTCGACAATGACGCGGTGTTCCTCGAAGCCGCGGCGGCCAAGATCCGCTGCTCGGAAGCCGCCGAGAAAGGCAGCGGCATCGCCCATCAGGTGCACGGCGCGATCGGCTTCACCAACGAGCACATCCTGCACCGCTATTCGCTGCGCGCATTGGCGTGGCGCGACGATTTCGGCTCGGAGAGCTACTGGGCCGTCGAGCTCGGCAAGCTCGTCGCCGAGCGTGGCGCCGACGAATTGTGGCCGCTGGTGGCTTCGCGCTGAGATCAGGCAGAAAGATCAGGACTGGACATCATGACTGCAGCCCTTCGTTTCGATCCGATCCGCCTGCCGGAAAAGTGCGAGCAGCTCCGCAAGGAAGTGCGCGCCTTCCTCGCCGAGGAAATCGCCGCCGGCACCTTCGATCCCTACGCGCCGAACCGCGAGGACAATGACGCGCCGGAATTCTCCCGCCGCGTCGGCGCCAAGGGTTGGCTCGGCATGACCTGGCCGAAGAAATACGGCGGCCAGGAACGCTCATTCCTCGAACGTTACGTCGTGACCGAGGAGATGCGGGTGGCGAACGCGCCGACCCGGCGCTTCTTCGTCGCCGACCGCCAGAGCGGGCCGGTGCTTCTGAAATACGCGCCCGAGCACATCAAGATGGACATCCTGCCGCGGATCTGCCGCGGCGAGGTCTGCTTCGCCATCGGCATGAGCGAGCCGAACTCCGGCTCCGACCTGTTCGCGGCGAAGACCCGCGCCACCAAGACCGATGGCGGCTATCTGATCAACGGCACCAAGATCTGGACCTCGTCGGCGCATATCGCCGACTACATGATCGCGATCTTCCGCACCTCGCCGCCGACCAAGGAAAACCGCCGCCACGGCCTGACCCAGTTCCTGGTCAAGATGAAGCAGCCGGGCATCCAGGTAAATCCGATCGGCCAGATCACCGGCCAGTTCGAATTCAACGAGGTGGTGTTCACTGACTATTTCGTGCCCGACGATCACGTGCTGGGCGAAGTCGACGGCGCCTGGAAGCAGGCGACGTCCGAGCTCGCCTATGAGAGGAGCGGCCCCGAGCGTTTCCTCGAGACGTATTACGTGCTCACCGAGCTGGTGCGTGCGGTCGGCAAGAACCCGGATACCCGCAGCGCCGAGGGCATCGGCCGGCTGGTCGCGCAGGTGCACACCATGCGCCGCATGTCGGTGTCGGTCGCCGGCATGCTGCAGGCCGGCAAGGAGCCGGTGGTGGAGGCCTCGATCGTCAAGGACATCGGCACGGTGTGGGAGCAGCAGCTGCCGCATCGCGTCCGCGATCTCGCGGCGTTCGTCGAAGAGACCGCGACCAATCGCGAGACGCTGGAAAAGCAGCTCGACTTCGCCATCAAGACCGCGCCCAAGCTGACGATCCAGGGCGGCACAACGGAAGTGCTGCGCGGCATCATCGCCCGCGGGCTTGGTTTGCGCTAGCCGCGCGGGCTCGGCCTACGCTAATTCAACGAGGAAAGATCATGACCAAGTATACTGATATCGGCGTCGAAACTCATGGCCATGTCGGCCTGATCGAAATCCGCAAGCCGCCGCTGAACTTCTTCGACGTCGCGCTGATCAACCAGATCGCCGACGCGCTGGAGGAGTTCGACAACAATATCGAGATCCGCGCCTCGGTGCTCGCCGCCCAGGGCAAGGCGTTCTGCGCCGGTGCCAATTTCGGCGATCCGGTTCGCCAGGAGCAGGAGGAACGCGCCAAGAGCGATCCGGCCTCGAACCTGCCGATCAACCATCTCTATGTTCAGGCGGTGCGCATCTTCCGCAACAAGAAGCCGATCGTCGCGGCGATCCACGGCGCCGCGATCGGCGGCGGCCTCGGCCTTGCGGTGTCCGCCGACTTCCGCGTCGCCTGCCCCGAGGCGCGCTTCGCGGCGAACTTCACCAAGCTCGGCTTCCATCCGGGTTTCGGCCTGACCACCACGCTGCCGGAGCTGATCGGCAAGAACAATGCCGAGCTGATGTTCTACACCAGCCGCCGCGTCACCGGCGAAGAGGCCTATCGCTGGGGCCTTGCCAACGTGCTGGTGCCGCAGGACCAGGTGCGCGCCGAGGCGATGAAGCTCGCGCAGGAGATCGCCGAATGCTCGCCGCTCGGCCTGGTCTCGACCCGCGCCACCATGCGCGCCGGCCTCGCCGACCGCGTGCTCGCCGCGACCAACCATGAACTGGAAGAGCAGACCAAGCTGCGCGCGACCGAAGACTTCAAGGAAGGCGTCAAGGCCACCGCCGAGCGTCGCGTCGCGAACTTCAAGGGGCGGTAGCTCCTCGCGCTCGTCTCTCTCAACACGGTCGTCCCGGCGAAAGCCGGGACCCATAACCACCGATGCGAGTGGCGAGACAAGCCGTCTCCCCTTGTGCCCTTTCCGCGGGCCGCAGCGTATGGGTCCCGGGTCAAGCCCGGGACGACGGTGGGGAGATAGCTCGCTAGCCTTTCGGCACCACCAGCGCATCGACGATCGTCACGCCCTGCCCCTCAGGGTGCACCAGCACCGGGTTGACCTCGATCTCGGCGACCTCGCTTCGGTGCTGCGCTGCCAGCACCGAAATCTGCGAGATCAATTGCGCGAGCGCCGCAACATCCGCCTTCGGCGCGCCACGGAAGCCGTGCAGCAGCGGCGCGGCTTTCAGCGTCTCCAGCATCGTGGTCGCCTCAGCCCGACTCACTGGCGCGGGACGATAGACCACGTCCTTGAACAGCTCGGTCGTGATGCCGCCGAGGCCCACCATCACCATCGGCCCGAACGTGGCGTCCAGCATGGTGCCGACGACGATCTCGACGCCCTTCCTGGCCATCGGCCCGACCAGCACGCCCTGGATTCTTGCTTCAGGCCGCTGCTGCTGCACGCTCTCCAGCATGTCGCGATAGGCCGTGAAGGCCGCGCCCTTCGCAGCGATATTGACGCGGACGCCACCGACCTCGCTCTTGTGCGCGATCGCTGGCGACTGGATCTTCATGACCAGCGGAAATCCGGCCCGCTCGATCGCGGCGTCGAGCCCGTCGCGGTCGGTGACCAGAACCTCGTCCGGCAGCGCGATGCCGGCCACGCGCAGCAGCGACTTGCTGTCATATTCGGAGAGCGTCTTCGATGTGAGATGCGCAGAAAGATCGTGCGTCGGCGAAGCCAATGCCGCGATCTCCGGCGCGGGCTTGAAGCTCGCATAGTCCGCCAGCCGCCGCATCGCGACGCCGACATGAGTCAGCCCCGAGAGCACCACCACGCCTGACTTCGCCAGCTCTTGCCGCGCGAATTGCGACGGCAGCGTGTAGGAATAGAACACCACCGGCTTGTTCTGCGCCGCGATCACCGGCTTCAGCTCGGTTTCCTTGAACGGTATCCGCGTCTCGCTCGACAGCGACAGCACGACCAGCGTCGCGTCCACTTCATCAGACGTATCGAACAGCTCGATGCTCTTCTGCAGGCCGCCGGAGGAGACGCCCTGCGCGGTGACATCGACCGGATTGCCCGCCGCGCCATAGGACGGCATCCATTGCTTGATCTGGCTCTGGATCGCGACTGAGAGCTCCGGCACGCGCAGGCCCTGCATCGACACCGTGTCGGCGCCCCAGATGCCGGCGCCGCCGGACACCGTCAGCACCGCGACGCGATCGCCCTTCGGCAGCGGATTGGTGGTGAGAACCGCGGCGATCGTCACCGCCTCGTCGAGGTCGTTGGAGACGATGAAGCCGTATTTGGTGAACACCGCGTCATAGGCCGCCGACCAGCCAGCCATGCTCGCGGTGTGCGAGGCCGCCGCGCGCTCGCCGGCACCGGAGCGGCCCACTTTAGTTACGATCACGGGCTTCCTCAACTCTGCCGCGCGCTTCGCCGCCGCCAGGAACTTGTCGACGTCCCTGATGCCTTCGATGAACAGCAGGATCACGTCGGTCGAGGGATCCTGCACCATGTAATCGAGGAATTCGCCGGCGCCGAGATCGCTCTCATTGCCGGCGCTGACGACGTAGCTGAGGGCAACGCCAAGCGCCTTGGCGCGATGATAGATCGCAAAGCCGATGCCGCCGCTCTGCGCGACGATGCCGATCCGCCGTCGGCTCGCGACCAGATCGGGCGCATCTGGCTTGATGTCGACGGTCGGGCTGAAGGTCGCGGCGACCTTCTGCACCTGGCTGTAAAATCCTTCGGCGTTCGGACCGGAAATCCGCATCCCGGTCCGCTTCGCCAGGGCCACGATCGCATCCTGCATCGCTGCGCTGTCGCCGCCCTCCTCGGCAAAGCCGGACGAGATGATGACCGCGTTCTTGACGCCGGCGGCCGCGCACTGCTCCAGTGCCGGCAGCACCGCACGGGCGGGAATGACGATGACGGCAAGATCAATCGGCGCACCGATTTCGGCGATCGACTTGAAGCATTTCAACCCGTCGATCTCGTCATAGTTCGGATTGATCGGATAGAGCCCGCCGGGATAGCCGTTCTTGCGCAGCATCGCGAGCAGCCGCCCGGGAATCTTCTCGTGATCGCGCGAGGCGCCGATCAGCGCGATGCTCTTTGGGGCGAAGAAGGAATCGAGCGGATGCGGCATGGGGCGTTCCGTTGTTCTTGTTGTCAGCCACGATATTGAATCGTTGCCGGTTGCTCAACTGCCCTTCCCGTCATTGCGAGCGAAGCGAAGCAATCCATTTCTCCGCTTGTGGAAGCAAATGGATTGCTTCGTCGCTTCGCTCCTCGCAATGACGGCGACTAGGCCGTCAGCTTGAACGTCACGCCGCAAAGCTGGAAGTCGTCGCCGTTCACCGCGCAGCCTCTGGCTTTCGCGGCCTCCAGCACCTTGGCCTTGTCGGCGACCTTGAACGTCAAGCCGCTCATGATCTCGCTATCGGCCTTGACGAAGCGGAAGGTCGCGTTCGGCAGCTGCAGCACCGTGCCGTCGGCGGGAATGCCGACGATCTTGCCCCAATGCGCCGCCAGTGCCTGCGGATCAGGGCTCTGCATCTCAACCTCGGTCAGCGCCAAAGTCGTGTCCTTGCGGATCGACTTCTGCCAGTCCGGGCCGGCCGGCGGATACGGCCCCAGCACATCGTCGCTGCCGTCGGTGTGATTGAACTCGATGAAGGCGGCGCGGCAGTCGCGCGGGTGCAGCTGCACGCCGTGATAGGGCGCGTGCGTGATCACGTTCGCCGTGCGCACGCCCATCGCATTGGCCTTCGTACCGCGTGCGTCGGGATCCTCACAAGCGAAGATCGCCATGTAGCCGCCGCGGCCGCCGGTCTTTTCGATGAAGCGTCCGGCCGCGGTGCCCGGGCCCGGCTGGAACGGCGCGACCACCTCCAGCAGGATGGTATCGACCGGCAGCAGCGCGTTCTCGAGGCCGTACTTCGCGACATTGCCGTCGCGGTAGCAGACATCTAGGCCCATGATCGCGGAGATATCAGCGATCACGGGCGCAAGCTGCGGCGCCACCAGGCAGATCTGCCGCAGCCGCATGTAGTCGGCCATGTGATTGGTCACGGCCTACTGTCCCTGGAAGGTGGGCTTGCGCTTCTCGACGAAGGCCTTGGCCGCTTCCTTGTGGTCGGTGGTCTCGCCGGCACGGGTGTGGTGGATCGCCTCGCCGTCGAAGCAGGCCTCTAGCGTCATCGTCTCGGCATTGTTGATGTTGCGCTTGATGTAGCCGAGCGCGACCGACGGGCCCTGCGCCAGCGACCGCGCCAGCTCCAGCGTCTCGGCTTCGACATCGGCATCGGGCACCACCTTGGAGATCATGCCGAGGTTGTAGGCTTCCTGCGCCGACAGCACCGGCGACATCATGTAGAGCTCGCGCGCCTTGGCACTGCCGAGCATCTTGGTCAGGAAATACGTTCCGCCGTAGTCACCGGAAAAGCCGACCTTGGCAAAGGCGGTGGTGATCTTGCAGGAGGCGCTGGCGACGCGCAGATCGCAAGACAGCGCGATCGAGAGGCCGGCGCCGGCCGCCGCACCATCGAGCTGCGCCACCACCGGCTTCGGCATCGTGTGCAGGATGCGCGAGACCTCCATGCCGCGGCGCAAATTGGCCATCTTGGCCTCGAACGACAGCGGCGCACGGCCTTCGGCCATCGACTTGACGTCACCGCCGACGCAAAAGGTGCCGCCGGCGCCGCGGATCAGCACCGCGCGCACCTCGGTATCGTCCTGCGCCCGCCGCGCCGCCTCGACCAGGCCGCGCGTCATGTCCGGATTGAGCGCATTGCGCCGATCCGGGCGGTTCATGGTGATGGTGAGCAGGCCCTTGTCGAGGGATTGGAGAACCATCTGATTGTCGCTCATGGCGTTTTGCCTTTCGTTGTTGTTGGTTGTCGTGGCGTCATTTTTTCACCAGCGGGCAGCGCGACTCCGACAGCGGCTGGAACGCCTGGTCGCCCGGCACGGTCGCGAGCAGCTTGTAGTCGTCCCAGCGGCCTTTCGACTCCGAAGGCTTCTTGACCTCGAACAGGTACATGTCGTGCACCATGCGGCCATCCTCACGAATCCGGCCGTTCTTGGCGAACATGTCGTTGATCGGGGTCTCCTTCATCAGCTTCATGACGGCGGCCGCATCGGTGGTGCCGGCGGCCTTCACCGCCTGCAGGTAATGCGTCACGGAGGAGTAGACGCCGGCCTGGGCTGAGGTCGGCACCCGCTTGGTGCGCTCCATGAAGCGCTTGGTGAAGGCGCGGGTGTCGTCATTGAGGTCCCAGTAGAAGGCTTCTGCGAGCAGCAGCCCCTGCGCGGTCTCGAGCCCGACGCTGTCGATATCGGTCACGAAAGCCAATAGCGGCGAGATCTTCTGGCCGCCCTTGGTGATGCCGAACTCGGCGCCCTGCTTGATCGCGTTGATGGTGTCGCCGCCGGCATTGGCGAGCCCGATCACCTTGGCCTTGGAGGCCTGCGCCTGCAGCAGGAAGGAGGAGAAGTCCGAGGTGTTGATCGGATGCCGCACGCTGCCGAGCACCTTGCCGCCCGACTTCACCACGACATTGCTAGTGTCCTTTTCGAGGTCCTGGCCGAACGCGTAATCCGCGGTCAGGAAGAACCAGGTGTCGAGGCCGGATTTCACCGCGGCAAGGCCGGTCACATTGGCCTGCGCGAAGGTGTCGAACACATAGTGCACGGTATAGGGACCGCAGGCCTCGTTGGAGAGGCGGATCGAGCCCGGGCCGTTGAACATGATGATCTTGCCGCGCGCCTTGGCGATCTCGCCGGCGGCCAGCGCCGTCGCAGAAGCAGCGACGTCAAAAATCATCTCGACGCCCTGGTTGTCGATCATGTCGCGGGCGATGTTGGCGGCAAGGTCGGCCTTGTTGAGATGGTCGCCGACCACGATCTCGACCTTGCGGCCGAGCACCGTGCCGCCGAAATCCTCCACCGCCATCTTGGCGGCGGTTTCGCTGCCCGAACCGGTGATGTCGGCATAGAGGCTCGACATATCGAGGATGCCGCCGAGCTTCAGCGGAGGCTTGTCCTGCGCCAGCGACGCATTCGCCGAGATCGCAAACACACAGGCCAACACGCCGGCCAAAACCCGTCTCATTCAGATCCTCCCTTGAAGAACAGACCTCATTCCATCAGGTCCGTGTCGAGGGCCGGATCATGCCGCATGCCATGCACAGCGGCAAGCCGCGGAGCTGACACGTGTTTTCCGCTGAACGGAATGGTCAAGATGTGCGAAGATCGATCCATGCAAATATTGTCGATGCAGAATCTGCCGATGCTGGCTCGCGGCACTCTCCTCGCCTACACGATGCTGCTTGCTTGCGGGGCAAGTCATGCGGCCGGATGCAATTTCGAGATTCAGGGCGAAGGTCGCGTCGCTGCCGTGGTCGATGCGCGCAGCCTGCGGCTTGACGACGGCCGTGAGGTCAAGCTGGCCGGCATCGAGGTGGCGGACAGGGCGAAAGCCACCGCGGCGTTGTCGGCGCTGCTGGTCGGCCGCGAGGTGACGCTGCGCGGGCAGGACGACACGCCGGATCGCTACGGCCGCCAGCCGACCTACGCCTTCCTCGAAGGCAGCGAGCATCCCGTGCAAAGCGAGCTGCTGCGCCGGGGCCTCGCGCTGGTGTCGTCCGAGATCGCCGACAAGGACTGTGTCAGCACGCTGATGGCCGCGGAGGCCGAGGCACGGGCCGCCCGATCGGGAACTTGGGCCGAGTCCGCCGTCATAAAAAACGCCGAAAGTCCGGACGATATTTTGGCCGGGATCGGGCGCTTTACGGTGGTCGAGGGCCGGGTTTTGTCCGTGCGTCAAGCGGGGGCGACCACCTACCTGAATTTCGGCCGAAACTGGACACGGGACTTTGCTCTGACTATTTCAAGGCGCATAGTCCCTGCGTTTGAGGCGGCCGGGCTTGCGCCCAAGTCTCTGGAAAATCGTAGGATTCGTGTCCGAGGCTGGGTGGAAGCACGGCGTGGGCCACGAATCGAATTGCTCCGGGTGGGGCAGATTGAAGTGCTCGGCGGGAACTAGGGGCCCACAGGCCACGGCTCGGCCGATTCACGGGACAAGTTGTGGGTTTTTGACGTGATTGAACGCGCTGGAGGGCGTGAAGATGGAACTGGCCGCCGGCTTTCGGCTGTGCCGGCGCTCGTCTGCGCGGCCCTGACGCTGTCGGCCTGCGGCAATGTCGGCCGGTTCGAGCAAGTCACCCCGACCGCGGCGGCGGCGCCGGTGAAGCCGAACCGCGTTGTGCAGCAGACGCCCAACAGCGAGCGCGAGCACGAGCGCATCCTGTCATCCTATGGCGGCGCCTATGACGACCCGAAGCTCGAGGCCCTGATCAGCAAGACCGTCGACCGGCTGGTCGCCGCCTCCGAACGGCCCGACCAGGCCTACAAGGTCACGATCCTCAACTCCGGCGCGGTGAACGCCTTCGCGCTGCCGACCGGCCAGCTCTACGTCACGCGCGGTCTCATTGCGCTCGCCAGCGACACCTCCGAACTCTCCTCGGTACTCAGCCACGAGATGGCGCATGTCTTGGCCAAGCACGCCGCGATGCGCGAGGACCAGGCGCGCCAGGCGGCGGTGGTGACGCGCGTCGTCACCGACATGAGCACCGATCCCGACCTCACGGCGCTGGCGCTCGCCAAGACCAAGCTGACGATGGCGAGCTTCTCGCGGCAGCAGGAGTTCGAGGCCGACGGCATCGGCGTCGGGATCGCCGCGCGCGCGCATTTCGATCCCTACGGCGCGTCGCGCTTCCTGACCGCGATGGAGCGCAATGCTGCGCTCAAGATCGGCAAGACCGCGCTCGATCCACGTGCGCAGGATTTCACCTCGTCGCATCCGGCAACGCCGGAGCGCATCTCCAACGCGCAGACCACCGCACGGCAATACTCATCGCCCGAGAGCAATGAGCGCGACCGCGAGACCTATCTCGCCGCGATCGACAACATCGTCTATGGCGAGGATCCCAGCGAAGGCTTCGTGCGCGGCCGCCGCTTCCTGCATCCCAAGCTCGGCTTCACCTTCACCGCACCGGAGAATTTCACGCTCGACAACACCGCGCAGGCGGTGATCGGCGTCCGCGAGGGCGGCAGCCAGGCGATGCGCTTCGACGTGGTGCGGGTGCCGGCCGAGCAGTCGCTCGGCGACTATCTGAATTCCGGCTGGATGGAAGGCGTCGAGAAGTCCTCGACCGAGGACCTCAACATCAACGGCTTTCCGGCGGCATCGGCCACCGCGCATGGCGACCAGTGGCAGTTCAAGGTCTACGCGCTGCGCTTCGGCAGCGACGTCTACCGCTTCATCTTCGCCGCCAAGCAAAAGTCCACCGAGAGCGAGCGCAACGCGCGCGAGACCGTCAATTCATTCCGTCGCCTGACCCTTGACGAGATCCAGGCCGCGCGGCCGCTGCGCATCAAGGTCATCAACGTGCAGCCCGGCGACACCGTGGAATCGCTGTCGCATCGCATGGCCGGCGTCGATCATCCGACTGAGCGCTTCCGCGTGCTCAACGGCCTCGATGCCCACGCCCAGGTCAAGCCGCGCGACCGCGTCAAGATCGTGGTGGATTGAGGCTGCACGCATCCTCAATACCGTCGTCCCGGCGAAGGCCGGGACCCATCACTACCGTTATCGATTGACGGAAAAGGCTGGGGCCGCAGCACGCCCCAACAACATCTTCCTGTGGTTATGGGTCCCTGCTTCCGCAGGGACGACGTAGAG
>NZ_CANSMR010000018.1 GCF_947648125.1 uncultured Bradyrhizobium sp.
CGTATCCAGGCTCTCGCTGCTCTCCGTCAGGAACTCGCGCAACAGATCGTCCATGGATAGGTCCCCTCAAGGTGCTGCGGAACGCTCGCCTCGCATCGGTAACTTGGCCGGCTTCACGGCGACGTTAATTTTGTCGTCCGTGCAACTACGGACGATGAAGCCGTTCAAGCACGACGCATCACCACATCGCGGCCGGTTTCACAGCAACAAGCCCCTACCACCCGGACGGGAAAGAGCCCGTTCCACCTGTCGTCGCAATTTGAACGAAATGCGATCGAGGGACCGTCAAGCCCAGCGAAACGCCGGCGGCCATGACATCCGCCTGCAGCAGAGCGCGATCGCCCATCGGTTGAACATGGGTTGAAACCGGCGGGATGGTTAAGCGAACCCAAAAGCAAAGGCGGCGGAGTTTCCTCCGCCGCCTCGATATTCGTTGTCTGTCGCGGCTACGCTTAGCGGAGCAGCTGCAGAACGCTCTGCTGCGACTGGTTGGCCAGCGCCAGCGCGGACACCGCGATCGACTGGCGGGTCGACAGCGCCTGGCTGTTGGCCGCTTCCTCGTTGGTGTCGGCCAGCGTCAGGTTGGACGAGCCGGTCTGCAGCACGTTGATCAGGTTCTTCGAGAAGTCCTGACGGATCTGCACGATCGACAGGTTCGAACCGAGGGTCGAAGCCTGGGTGCGCAGCAGGCCGCTCGCGCTGTTGAGCGTCTTCAGCGTAGCGTTGGCCGAAGCATTGTCGATGAAGTCCGTGCCGGCGGTCAGCTTGGTCAGGTTGAGACCAGTAGCATTGAAGGTCACGCCCTGGATCTTCAGCGTCGAGGAGCCCGTCTCGTTGAAGGTCAGCTTGAGCTGATCGCCATTGAGCAGGTTGATGCCGTTGTACGAGGCGTCCTGGGCGGTCGTGGTGATCTGGTCCAGGATGTTGTTGTACTGACTGACCAGGTTGGCGCGGTTCGCCAGCCCATTCGGATCCTGCACCGGGGCGCTACCCGTCAGGCCGTTGAACAGCTTGCCGGCGCCAGCCGCCGTGCCGCCGATGGTACCGAGGGTCGAGGACGCGGCATCATTGGTGGTGCTGATGGTGAGCGCTCCGCCCGCGCTGAGCGACGCCTGCAGGTTGTTCGCGGACAGCGCGTTGTTCAGGTCGTTGAGGGACTTCACCTGGCCTGCGCCGGCACCAAACGTGATGTTGGTGGCGGTGCCGTTGCCGGTCGCGCCGATCGTCAGCGTCAAGCCATCCAGCTGTGACGGCGTTGCCACGGTGCGTGCCTTGGTTCCGGCGGTAAGGCCGAAAGCGGCCAGCCCCGAGCCGGAGATGTTGAGATCCTGGTTAGTGCCGGTGCTGATCTGGAGCGCACCAGCCGCCACGGTGGAGGCGGTGGCCGTGCCGGTGATGCCGTCGATCGCCGTGAGCAGGTCGCCGACCGTCAGCGTGCTGCCCGCGCCCGTGCCGAGGGTCACGTTGCCGGATGCATCGGTCGTCGAAGTGGTCTGCGTGTTCGCGAACGTGATCGTCTTGCCGTTGACGCTGATCGTACCGGTCGGGGTCGCCGCCAAGGTATCGGAGTTGGTCGCACTGACGAGCTTGGTGGCGGCCGTGATCGGCGCAGGCGTCGTGAGATTGTTGTTGACGACCGTACCAGCGAGGGTCGCATTGTTGTAGGTGGCGGTGCCGCGGATATCGGCGGCGGTCGCGCCGGTGATCACGGCGGTCGTCACCTGCGACTTCTGGGAATAGCCGACCGCAGCCTGCAGGGCCTGGTTGGCGACCGACTTGGCGCTGTCGACGAGCTTCTGCAGCGAGGTGATGCCGGTGTTGGCAGCCTGCAGCACCTGCACGCCGTTGCCGATGCCGTCCAGCAGATTGTTGATGTCGCTGGCGCGGTTGTCGAGCGACTGCGCCGTGAAGAAGTTGGTCGGATTGTCGAGAGCGGTGTTGACCTTCTTGCCGGTGGACAAGCGGTTCTGCGTGGTGGCGAGCAGGTCGGCCGTCGACTGCAGCGAAAGCAGATTCTGACGGACCGATGACGAAAGGACGATGCCGGACATACTGGTACCCTTCTGGATGAACACGATTGACGCGACGCCGTAAATTTCGCACGGCGACCGGTGCCACACTGGTCCGTCCGCGCTACCCCTTCGTTAAGGGGCTGCTCCGTACAAATACCCAGAACAGCTTTCCCGGTAATTACGCGGTCGCCGCGCAGACGCCCGGTTCGACGGCGCCTGTTCGCCGCCGGATCAATCTCGCGACGGCGAATTTGTCCCCGCCTTTGCAGGACTTGCGCGCATGCTCGCACTGCCGACCGCGGGCTTCGATATCCGCAATGGCAACCGCGACGACGCACGCCTGGGTACGCATGAGAGTTAATGGAAATCAATAAATGCGAGACAATGTCGCAACCGTCTCGTCCGGGAGGCGCGGCATTCGAATCGCCTCGAACGCCGCGCAGGCCGATGCGATTGCCGACCGTCTGCCCCCTAGAGGGTATAGAGTTCGCACCACAACCCTTGTGCTATTGGACAGGCAAGCTATGTTCCCACTCCACACGCCAAGAGTAGGTGATGCGAGACCGTAGTGCTCCCGCCCTCGGCAGGAGCTCCAATGTCCGCGGTATCGCGTCCGCCCAATCGTCTGTTGCAAGCACTTCCCTCCACGGAATACGCGCAACTTCATCCCCTTCTGGAAACCGTCGACCTGACCAAGGAAACGGTGCTCGCCGATGCCGGAGCGTCGGCGCAGCGGGTGTATTTCCCGCACAGCGGCGTGGTCTCGATGATGGTCAATCTGTCCGACGGGCAATCCGTCGAGATTGCAACCATCGGTCGTGACGGCATCGTCGGCGCATCCGCCGCCCTGCATGAGCGGCCGCTGCTCGCCGACGCGATTGTCGTGGTGCCGGGCACGGCATCGATGGTGCGGGCGGAAGATTTCCGCGAGGCCGCCAATCGCAGCGCGGAGTTCCGGACCCTGGTTGCTCTCTATGAGCAGGCGCTGATGGCACAGACCCAGCAATCCGTCGCCTGCAACGTGTCGCATCCGGTGGAGGCGCGGCTGTCGCGCTGGCTACTGCGCGCGCGCGACCTGTGCGGCAGCGAAGCCTTGCCGCTGACCCAGGAGATGCTGGCGCAGATGATCGGTGTGCGGCGCAATGCGGTTTCGATCGTCGCGCATGGGTTTCAGCAGGCCGGTATCCTGCGCTACAGCCGCGGCCATATCGAGATCACCGACATCGAGGGCCTGCGGAAGGCGGCGTGTGAATGTTATGCGACCGTCAAGGCGCACGCCGAACAATTGACCGGGCCGGAAGATTGATCGACGGAGCGCACGCACGCCCAACTGATTTGCCAGGCAACACAAACGCGATCCTGTGGCGATAGCGGTTCCTAATGGAACCAAGATATGTTTCCATTGGAACCAAGACATGCCAGAATAAGTTGCAAGAAGGCCCAGCTGCACGCGTCAGCCTTGATGACCAGAGACAAACTTTGCCGGGAGGCAGGAGGTTGCTTTGGATACGGTCCCGCGATCGCCCAACGGATTTCTGTCTTCGCTCGCGGAGAGCGATTTTGAGCTGATCCGGCCCCATTTGCGGACGATCGACCTCGCCGCCGATTCGGTCCTGATCGAGACCGACGAGATGCTCAAGCGGACATACATGCCGCACAAGGGGGTGATCTCGCTGGTGGTCAAGCTGGCAAGAGGCGTGTGCGTCCAGATCGCGATGGTCGGCCGCGGCAGCATCTACGGTGCGTTCGCGGGGCTTGGTGAAGCCCCCACGCTGAACAGCGCCGTGGTGCTGGTGCCGGGCGTCGCTTCGACGATCGAGGTCGAAGCCTTGCGGGCGGCCGCCGGCCAGAGCCCGACTCTGCGAGGGATGCTGATTCGGCACGGTCTCGCCGTCTATGCCCAGATCCAGCAGACCGCCGGCTGCAACGCCGCGCACACTGTGGAGTCGCGGCTGGCGCGGTGCCTGCTGCACACGCGCGATCTCTCGGGCAGCAACAAGATCGCCCTGACCCAGGAGGCGATGGCGCAGATGATCGGCGCACGGCGCAACAGCGTGTCGCTGGTCGCGCATACCCTGCAACAGGCCAATTTCATCCACTACAGCCGCGGCCACATCGAGATCACCAATGCGGATGGACTGATCCGGACCGCGTGCGAGTGCTACGCCACGGTCAAGGCGCAGTATGCGGGGCTGCTGAGTTGTCAGCAAACCGGCGGCTAGAGCGTGCTATTCTTGACGCGCGTCTTGTTCGCGCGAACCGGTACCCGCTTCGCGCAAGAACGCTCCAGCCGGCGCGCAAGCCGTACTTCTACGGCGTACGATTTTCACCGTCGGATAACGCTGCATCCGCAAAGTCGCATCGACGCACGGGGGAGCCGATGTTCACGTACGAGACGACCGACCGGAAGGAAGCCCGGCGCTTCCGCATGGCCCAGTTCAACGGCCGGCCCGCCACCGTCAGGTCCGCCGGCGCGACAGTCACGGGACGTGTGCGCGCGATCGTCGAAAGCAAGTCCGGCGCAACGGCGGCATGGGTGGTCACGATCGTTCCGGACGAGCCGAAGACAGCCGCCTCCGCCGCGCGGCTCGCGCCGCGCCTGTGCTTCGCCGCGGAAGACGATTTCTAAGAACCGCGAACCGGTACCCGCTTCGCTTGAAAACGCGCTATGCGGAATGCAACAGGGCCTTGCGGACGAGATCTGCCGTGTTGCGCGCACCGAGTTTGCGCATGGCCTCGGCGCGATGGCTCTCGAACGTGCGCGGGCTGATGTTCATCCGCAGCGCGCCTTGCTTGTTGGAATAGCCGTCGCTGATCAGGCTGAGCACCTCACGCTCGCGCTTGGTCAGCGGCTTGCGGCCAGCCTCCGGCGTGAACATGACGTCGGGCGACCGGGCGCCCGCCGGCTTGTAGTCGAGCGGCGGCCTGAGATCGGTGGCCGGAATCGCATTCGGATAGAGATCGGAAATCTGCTTCAGCATCGCGGACACCCGCTCGGTCTGCTCGAGCGCGTTCTCAATCACCTGCCGCAGATAGACGCCGTTGCCGGGCGCATGCGCGAACTGCTGACTGTGCTGTTTGAGCTCGTTCATGTAGAGCAGCAGCGCCGTCACCGGCCCGTTGAACTGCCGGACGATCGCCGCCCCGGCCTCCGCGGTCACCTGCGTTCGCGGCACGGCGGCTCCCTGAAGCTCGGGCGGCTGCGCCTCGAGCGTCGCGGTTCCGCCCATCCACGTCGGAAGGCGCGCCTCGGCTCGGTTGTCATGTTGCGTCATAAGTATGGTTTACCGAAGGTGAACTTGTGGCCGCGTTAACACGGGGCTCCGTAAAACTACGGGTGACGCAACTGTGACCTCGGGCCCCGACCTGCCAAGCAGGCGCAGATTACCGCTGATTTGGCAACGAATCTCCCTTGTCTGAGTCGAATGACAGTAGTCTTACGGGATGCCTAGGCGTTTCATCCCGGTGATCCCGCAGGTGGGGTTTTACCTTCCTGGGGGCGCTCCCGGGCGCATCCGCACCCACATCCGCCCCCTGGGCCCAGGTTGAAGTGGGCAGGATTCGCGCCGCCCTTCGGACATCAAGGGCGCCGGAGCCGAAGAAATTTCTCCAGGAAGCGTCCCGAAAGAACGAACCTGAACCACCAATACGCCATTCGCCGGGTCGTCATCGATCAACCCTCCGGGCATCGGGATCGCATCGGCTTACCGCACGCCGGCTGACGCGCGTATGAGACGGATCACATCGGGCCAGGGCCGCGCGGGCGGGCGTCGGCTCAGGTGAATGTCAATTTACAGCCCCGGCATGCACCGCGATGATCGCCGCCTCTCGATCAACAACAAGAGGGCGCGACAATGAAGCGAGGGCGGAACCGGCGGAACGAATCCTGGGTGAGGATTGCGGCGCTGGCCGCAGCACTGCTGTTCGGCACCGGCGCGCAGGCCCAGACCACGCCGACCGGCAATGCAGCACCGACGTCAGACAACGCGATCATGATCACCATCTTCTTCAAGCATGATCAGTCACGCCCGCTCAGCGAGTTGAATGCGCAACTCGAGCGGCAGGGCTTCTACAAGGCGTTTCCGCCCGATGGTGTCGAGGTCGTGAGCTGGTACGTGATGATGGGGGTCGGCCAGGTGGTGACCCTGCGGCTGCCGGCATCGCGGCTGCGCGAGGTCAATCGCGTCATCGAGAACAGTGCCTGGGGCGCCTACCACACCGAGTTCTATCCGACCTACGACTACAAGGCGGTCGGGATCGGCAATCACGAGAAGGCGAAGCAATAGGTCGATCGCATGAGGACCGAACAGCATCGCGGCCGCGCGCCGCATTGCCGGTCCTGCGCGAACCGGCTCACGAATGGACTGCTCCACGGCCTAGGCGTGGGCCCGCGAACGCTGGCTCAGCCGCTTCGCCAATATCCGCAAATCCGCGCGGCGCCCGCTGCAAAGCAGGCGGCTGAATTCGTCGGGATCGATGGAGGCAGGCGGCAAATCGGCTGGGTTGCGTGGCACGCGGCGTAGCCAGGTCAATCGGAAGAGACGCTTGAGCATCTTCATGGTTGTTAGCCCCGATGAGCGTCTTTGTTAAATCGCGGCAATGAAGTTTGGTTCCGCTCCTTGTGCGTCGTCCGGCGCAAAATTTGGTTCAATGCCTTTCAGGCGAGCAGTGCCTTGCGCTGTGGCACCCGCGCAATGGATCGGCGCACCGCGGCGTGATCCAGCGATCCGTCCTGCAGCGCCCCCATGACGGCGGCGGCGATGCCGGCCATCGCCTGCTCCTGGTCGAACAGATTGTTGCCGATGCAGATCATGTCCATGCCGGCGGCGATCGCCTGCAGGCTGGCGGCGCTGGTGCCGAGCGCCTTCTGCAGCCCCTGCATCTGCATGTCGTCGGTGATCAGCAGCGTCTCGGGCAGCCGGCGGCGAAGCCGGCCGACCCCCGTCGGCGACAGGGTCATCGGATGCTGCGCGTCCCACTGGCGGACAATGGCGTGGCTGACCAGCACCGCATCGCCGAAGATATCCGGGGCCAACGCGTAGAACAGTTCTTCCTGCTCCGGCCGCAGCGCATCGGAAATGTCCATGAACTCCAGATGTGAATCGACGTGCGCCCCGCCGATGCCCGGAAAATGCTTCAGGCAAAGACCCACGCCCGCCTGCCGCGCTGCGGCATCGACCAGACGGGCATTGGCCGCGACCTCGCCGATCTCGGACGAATAGGACCGCTTGATCCTGCCGATGTTGGGATTGTCGGAATTGTAATCGACGTCGATGACCGGCGCGAAATTGTAGCGGATGCCGAGCCGCCGCAACTCGCCATAGCTTGCGGCGAGGATCGCGTTCTTTTCCGCATGTGAGAGCAGATTGAAATCCTTTGCGCTCGGCAGCGGTTGAAAACCGAGGCCGTCCTTCAGCCGGCGCACCAGACCGCCCTCCTGGTCGATGAAGACCAGCGGCTGCGACGGCAGCGCCGCGATCTCGGCGCAGAGCGACTGCACTTGCGCGGGCGAGGCGATGTTATTGTCGTATTGCCGGGTCTGGCAGGAGTAATCGAACAGGATCACCCCGCCGAGCCCGAACTGCGCGGCAAATTCCCTCAGCCAAGGCGGAATGACCTTGCCGTAGAAGCCCAGGATGAAGAGTTCGCCGACGGACATGGCCGCTCGCTCTCGGATGTGCATGGAATCAGCCCCGCGCGCTTACGGAATAGCACGCTGCGACGGCGGTAAGAATATGACGCCAGCTTGCCGCGCGACCGCGTTCCCCGTGCTCGCATCACTATGTTAAGACACGAAGGCTTGCCTCGATCACGCAGGCCACGACACAAGAGATTCCGGAAACGCCCATGACAGCATCTTACGTCCCGCAAATGGCCCTTTACCGCCAATGGCTGAAGGACACGCGCGGCCTTGAGTTCGTGGATTTCGAGGCGATGCGGCGCTGGTCGGTGACCGAAATCGACGCCTTCTGGCAGAGCGTCTGGGATTATTTCGACCTGCGCTCGCCGACACCGCATTCGGCGGTGCTGGCCGAGCGCAAGATGCCGGGCGCGGTGTGGTTTCCCGGCGCTTCGGTGAATTATGCGCGTCAGGTCTTTCGCCATGTCGTGCCGGCGCATGCCGCCGGCTTGCCGGCCCTGATCTCGAGTGGCGAGGACGGCAAGCTGTCGGAGACGAGCTGGCCGGAGCTGCAGCGCAAATCGGCGGCGCTTGCGCTGCACCTGAAGGCCAAGGGCGTCCGCGCCGGCGACCGCGTCGCGGCATACTTGCCGAATATCCCCGAGACGATCATCGCGTTCCTGGCGACCGCGAGCCTGGGTGCGATCTGGAGCGTCTGCGCGCCCGACATGGCGGCACCCGCGGTGATCGACCGCTTCAAGCAGATCGAGCCGAAAGTGCTGATCGCCTGCGACGCCGTGACGTATGCCGGCCGCCGCCATGACCGGCAGGCTGTGATCGAGGAGTTGCGGCGCGCGCTGCCGACGGTCGAGCACGTCATCCTGCACAGCGATGCCGCGCCGTCCGAGACACGATTGTCGTCCATCCTTGCCGGCCAGAGCGCGGAGATCGACGCCTTCGAGCCGGAATGGCTGCCGTTCGACCATCCGCTCTGGATCGTCTATTCCTCGGGCACCACCGGATTGCCGAAGCCGATCCTGCACAGCCATGGCGGCATCATCGTCGTGGCGCTGCCGCTCTCGACGCTGCACAACGACATCGGCTGCAGCTACCACCCGAATTCGTTCGGCGAGCGTTTTCATTGGTACTCGTCGACCGGCTGGATCATGTGGAACTGCCAGGCCAACGGCCTGCTCAACGGCACGACCTGCTGCATCTTCGACGGCAGCCCCGGCGGCACCAAGGACAAGCCGGATTGGACCACGCTGTGGCGCTTCGTCGCCGACGCCAAGGCGACCTTCTTCGGCGCGGGCGCGGCGTTCTTCGCCAATTGCACCAAGGCCGAGATCGATCTCGCCGATGTCGGCGACCTCTCGGGCCTGCGCGCACTCGGCTCGACCGGCTCGCCGCTCTCAGCCGACACGCAAGCCTGGTTCAACGAACGCTTCGCCGCGCTTTCGAAGCGGAATGGCAATGCCGCGCAGGCCGACATGTGGTGGGCCAATATCTCCGGCGGCACCGATTTCGCCGGCGCGTTCATCGGCGGCAATCGCGAACTGCCGCAGACGCCGGGCATCATGCAGTGCCGCCTGCTCGGCTGCGCGGTGGAGGCCTTCGACGAGCAGGGCCGCGCCGTGATCGACGAGGTCGGCGAGCTCGTCTGCGCCGAGCCGCTGCCCTCGATGCCGCTGCGCTTCTGGAACGATCCCGGCAATGCGCGCTATCTGTCGAGCTATTTCGAGACCTATCCCGACAATTTCGACGGCACGGGCCGCGGCCCGGTCTGGCGGCACGGCGACTGGCTCAAGATCAACCCCGACGGCTCCTGCGTGATCTATGGCCGCAGCGACGCCACCATCAACCGCCATGGCCTGCGGATGGGCACCAGCGAGCTCTATTCGGCGATCGAGGCGCTGCCGGAGGTGCTGGATTCGATGGTCGTCGACCTCGAATATCTCGGCCGCGACAGCTACATGCCGCTGTTCGTGGTGCTGCGCGAGGGCGTTGCGCTGGATGCCGCGATGAAGGCGAAGATCAACAAGGCGGTCGAGGCCGGGCTGTCGCGCCGCTTCCTGCCCAACGACATCTTCGTCGTGGCGGAAATTCCGCGCACGCTGTCCGGCAAGAAGCAGGAGCTGCCGGTCAAGAAGCTGTTGCTCGGCCACCCCGTCGAGAAGGTCATCAACCGCGATGCGATGGCCAACCCCGGCTGCCTCGACTGGTATCTCGACTTTGCCAGGAGCTATCTGAGCAGACAGGCAGGCGCGGCGTAAGCGATCGCGCCGTCTGTCAGCGCGGCTCGCTGCGCCATGGCGGCGGTGAGAGGGCATCGCGCAGATGCTCGACAAAAGCCTGCGTGCGCCTGGCCCGCCCGCCGCGGCCGGGATTGAGCAGCGCAACGATATCGGCCGGCGGCAGGCGGAAGTTCGGCAAGACGCGCACCAGCCGGCCGGAGGCGAGATCGTCGGCGACATCCCACTCCGACCGGACGATCAGGCCGTGATCCGCCAGCGCCCAGGCCTTCACGACCTCGCCGTCATTGCTCGACAGCATCGGCTCGATCCTGATGACATCAGGCTCCGACGCCGCGCGCCTTCGCGAGAACCGCCAGAGCGTCACGTCCTCTTCGTTCTCACGCAACGCGATGCATTGATGCCCGCGCAGATCCTGTGGGCTCGCCGGCATCCCGCCGCGCTTCAGATAGGCCGGCGAGGCGCAGAGAGAGCGTTCATTGGGCGCAAGGCGCAGCAAGCGAAGCGTGGAATCCTTTAACGCGCCGATATGGATCATGACGTCCCATGCGCTCGCAGCGGCACGCGCCGGCCGATCGGACAGTTCGAGCTCGACCGACACGTCGGGATGTTGGGATCGGAAGGCCGCAACGACCGGGGCGATGTAGCGGCGTCCGAAGCCGAGCGGCGCAAGAATCTTCAGATGACCTGCGATGGTTCCGCGCCGCGCCTGCAGCGCGTCCGTCAGCTCCATCGCCTCGTCGAGCAGCGTGCCGCCGCGCAGCACCAGCAGCTCGCCCTCATCGGTCAATGTCAATCGCCGGGCCGAACGGCTGACCAGTTGAACGCCGAGGCGCTGCTCGAGGCTCTGCAGCCGCTGCGACACCGCCGATGGTGTCACGTCGAGCGCCCGTGCCGCGGCGGCGAGCGACCGGGCCGCAGCGATGGCCAGGAAGAAGCGGATATCATCGGTCGAGAGCATTAAGTTCAAGCTTAATCCAAGAATGACATTCGGTAAATTGTACTTAGCATGAAAACGGCTAGTCTCGCCCGATGTCATCAGCCCCCGCCTTGAACGCACCGCATCCGCTTGCCGGGATCGAGACGCCCTGCCTCGTGCTCGACGAAGACCGGATGCTGCACAACATCGCCCGCCTGAAGACGCGGCTGACGCGGCTCGGCGTGCCGCTGCGCCCGCATCTGAAGACCGCGAAATCGATTCCGGCGGCGCGTGCCGTGATGGACGGCCCAGCCGGCCCGGCGGCGGTCTCGACCCTGCAGGAGGCCGAGGTCTTTGCCGCGGCGGGCGTCAAGGACATCCTTTATGCCGTCGGCATCGCGCCGCAGAAGCTCGATCGCGTCGCGGCGCTGCGGCGGCACGGCGTGAACCTGTCCGTGGTGCTCGACAGCTTTGAGCAGGCGGACGCCGTCGCCACGATGGCGCGCATGACGAACGACCGCATTCCGGTGCTGATCGAGATCGACTGCGACGGCCATCGCGCCGGTGTCGGTGCGCGCGACCCGCTGCTCGTCGAGATCGGCCGCAAGCTGCATCAAGGCGGCGCCGAGTTGCGTGGCGTCATGGCGCATGCCGGCGAATCCTATTCCTGCCGCACCGTGGCGGCGCTCGAGCATGCTGCCGAGCAGGAACGCGCTGCCGCGGTCGCCTGCGCCGAGGCATTGCGCGCGGCCGGACTGCCCTGCCCCGTGGTCAGCGTCGGCTCGACACCGACAGCGCATTTCGCGCGCCGGCTCGACGGCGTCACCGAGGTGCGCGCCGGCGTGTTCGTGATGTTCGACCTTGTCATGGCCGGGATCGGGGTCTGCGCGGTCGAGGACATTGCGCTGTCGGTGCTCGCGACGGTGATCGGCCATCGCGCCGATCGCGGCTGGACCTTCGTCGACGCCGGCTGGATGGCGCTGTCGCGCGATCGCGGCACCGCGAAGCAACTGGTCGACCAGGGCTACGGCATCGTCTGCGACATCGATGGACGGCCCTATCCCGATTTGATCGTGACCGAGACCAATCAGGAGCACGGCATCATCGCGCTCCGTCCCGGCGGCACGGCGCCGCAGGTGATGCTGCCGGTCGGCACCAAGCTGCGGATCCTGCCGAACCATGCCTGCGCGACCGGAGCCCAGCACGACCGCTATCATGTCGTCGCCGCCGGCTCCGGCTCGGTCAGGCAATGGGAGCGATTTCGCGGATGGTAGGAGACGGAGCGCCGCCCATGACCCGAGCCTATGACGCCGTTCTGTTCGATCTGCTGACCGCGCTGCTTGACAGCTGGACACTCTGGAACAAGGTCGCGGGCTCCGACGAAGCCGGGCTGCGCTGGCGCGCCGAGTATCTCAGGAACACCTACGCCACCGGACGCTATCGTCCCTATGAGGATCTGGTGGGCGAGGCCGCGCGCAATGTCGGGCTGCCGTTCGAACGGGCTGCCGAGCTTGGCGCACGCTATGCGGAGCTCGATCCCTGGCCGGAAGTTCGCGATGTTCTGCAAACGCTGCACGAGGCCGGCGTCGCGCTCGGCGTCGTGACCAACTGCTCGGAGCAGCTCGGCCGCATCGCCGCCGATCGGATCGGCGTTCCCTTCACCGTGTTCGTGACGGCCGAGCGCGCCGGCTATTACAAGCCGCAGCCGCAACCCTATCAGCTCGCACTCGACGAACTGCCGGTCCCGGCCAATCGATGCCTGTTCGTCGCGGGATCGGGCTATGATCTGTTCGGCACGGCACGTGTGCATTTGCCGACGTGGTGGCATAATCGGGCCAGAATGAAGCTGCCGGAAGGGGCGCCCGCCCCGATCATGGTTCGTGACAACCTTGCGACCTTGCCGGCTTTCGTGCTCGGTCGCGACTTGTCCGGCCGGCACGCCCCTTGAGGACTGAACTGAGATGCCATCACCCAGCTACATCGACCCGCTCAACGGAAAGCTCTATCCGCTGGATGTCCCGCGCTGGTGCTCAGACGAGGGCAAGCCGCTGCTCGTCACACCGCTGCCCGGCATCTCCCGCGACGAGGTCGAGCGCGGGACGCGCTCGCTGTGGCGCTACCGCGCGGCGCTGCCGGTCGAGATCAAGCAACCGATCACGATGGGCGAAGGCTGCACGCCTGCGGTCGAGAAGGCGTGGGGCGATCTGCGGCCGCATTTCAAGCTCGAATGGTTCAATCCGACCGCGAGCTTCAAGGATCGCGGCACCACGGTGATGCTCTCCTTCCTGCGCCAGCTCGGCGTCGACGCGGTGCTGGAGGACTCTTCCGGCAATGGCGGCGCGTCGGTCTCAGCCTATGGCGCGGCGGGCGGCATGCGGGTCAGGATCCTTGCGCCGGCGACGACATCGCCGATGAAGGTGGCGCAGATGCACGCCTTCGGCGCCGAGGTGCAGCTGGTCGAAGGCCCGCGCGAGGAATCCGAGGCGGAAGCGATCCGTCAGTCGAAGCAGATCTTCTATTCCAGCCACAACTGGCAGCCGTTCTTCCTGCAAGGCACCAAGTCGCTGGCCTACGAGATCTGGGAAGACTTTGGCTTCACCGCGCCCGACAATGTCATCATGCCGGTCGGCGCCGGCAGCAGCCTGCTCGGCTGCTATATCGGCTTCAAGGAGCTGCTCGCGGCCGGACAGATCGCACGGCTGCCGCGCCTCTTTGCCGCGCAACCCCTCAATTGCTCGCCGGTCGATGCCAGCTTCGCCGCCGGCGTCGACACGCCGGTCGATCGCGCGGTCCGCAAGACCATCGCCGAAGGCACCGCAATCAAGCATCCGCTGCGCCTGAAGCAGATGATCACGGCGCTGAAGGAGAGCGGCGGCGGCACGGTCGCGATTCCTGAAGACGGCATCGTCGCCGCATTGAAGCGGCTGGCGCGTACCGGCCTGTTCGTCGAGCCGACCTCAGCCTCGGCCGCCGCCGCGCTCGACGTGCTGGCGGCGCGCGGCGCGATCCGGCCGGCGGAGCGCACCGTCGTCATCATCAGCGGGACCGGGATCAAGGCAGCCGGGCTGATCACGGAGCTGCTCGGCAGCTAGAGCGTTTTCGAGCGAAGTGGGCACCGGTTCGCGTGAAGAAAACGCGTCACAACAAGAAGCTAGAGCTTCGGTTCTGATTCAATCAGAACCGAAGCTCTAGTCAGCCTACGGCCAATGCACGCACCGGCGAAGCGTGCGCCCGCCCGATATTGTCGAGGAACTGCCGCACGCTTTCCTGCCAGGTAAAGGTCAGGGCGTGGGCGCGGCATTTCTCGCGCGGCACCAGCAGCGCGCCGAGCGCCGCGCGACGCAGATCGTGATCGAGACAGCCGCAGCCTGACTTGCCGATCACGTCGAGTGGTCCCATCACCGGAAAGGCCGCAACCGGCAGGCCGCTGGCCAGCGCCTCGAGGATCACCATCCCGAACGTGTCGGTCAGACTTGGAAACACCATGACGTCGGCGGACGCATAGACATCGGCGAGCGCGCGGCCCGTCCGCGTGCCGAGGAAATGGACCTGCGGAAACCGGCCCTGCAAACTGCTGCGCAGCGGCCCATCCCCGACCACGACCTTCGAGCCCGGCAGGTCGAGACCGAGAAAGGCGTCGAGATTCTTCTCGACCGCGACGCGGCCGACATAAAGGAACACCGGCGCCGGGAAGGCGAGCGGCCGCTCCGTACGCGGGCAAAACAGCTCGGCATCGACGCCGCGCGACCACGGCATCAACTTGCGGAAGCCATGTGCCTTCAGCGCCTGCTCGAGCGACGGCGAGCCGACCATGATGCCGTCTCCGCTATTATGGAAACGGCGCAACGCCGCGTAGCTCCACCGTAGCGGGACCGGCAGCCGCGCCGCGAGATATTCCGGAAAGCGCGTATGATAGCTGGTCGTGAACGGATAGCCGCGTGTCCGGCAGACATGACGGGCGATCCAGCCGATCGGGCCTTCGGTCGCGATGTGCACCGAGTCCGGGCGCGCAGCCGCGATCGCGCGCGCGATCCGGCCGAGCGACGGTAGCGCGAGGCGGATTTCCGGATAGCCGGGCAACGGCACGGTGCGGAAATCGGCCGGCGTGAGAAACGTAATCTCCGCGCCGAGCGACGGCGCTTCACTGGCAAGATATTCGAGCGAGCGGACCACACCATTGACCTGTGGCCGCCAGGCGTCGGTTGCCACCAGCACGCGCATCAGGCGGCCGCCCGCGCGAGCGGCGCAAGCTCCGCCGCATCCAGCGTCGTGCGCGCCTCCGTCCATCGGACGATTTCAAACTGCCCGCTATAGCGCTCGACCACGCCCGTGCAGGACTCCACCCAATCCCCCGTGTTGATGTAGCGGACGCCGAAATCATCGTGCATCGCCGCGTGATGGATGTGACCGCAGATCACGCCTTGAACGTTGCTGCGCGTGGCCTCCGATGACAGCACCTCCTCGAACCGGCCGATGTGGTTGACCGCATTCTTGACCCGCAATTTCGCCCAGGACGAGAACGACCAATAGCCGAACCCAAATCGGCGCCTGATCCAGTTGAGCCAGACATTGCAGGCGAGCGCGGCCCGATAGCCGGCATCGCCGATCAGCGCGAGCCAGCGCGCGTGCCGCACCACGAGATCGAAATGATCGCCGTGAACGACGAGATAGTCGCGGCCGTCGAGGCCACGATGGATCGCCCGATCGACGATCTCGACGCCGCCGACTGCCGTGCCGGCATAGTCACGCAGAAACTCGTCGTGATTGCCGGGAATGTAGACCAGGCGACAGCCCCGTTGCGCGAGTTCGATCAGCTCCCGCACGACCGCATTGTGCGCCGTGGGCCAGTACCAGTTCGACCGCAGGTACCAGCCGTCGACGATGTCGCCGACCAGGAATACGGTTTCGGCATCATGGTGACGGAGGAAGTCGATCAACCGCTCGGCCTGGCATCCCCGAGTCCCGAGATGGACGTCGGAGATGAACAGGCTCCTGACCTTGACGACATCCCGCGGCGAGACCCGCCTGCCGTCCACGCGATCGCCAGACCCATGCATGCCGCTATCCGGCCGAAACGCCACCGCCATGGCCTCGGCCAATCCCGCGAGAACCTTCGTGACATCGCGGCTGGCGCATCGCCTGAAGATCGAGCGATGCCAATAGATGCTGGCGATAAGCACCAGCAGCGCGAACTCGGCCGCGCGATATCGCCCGCCGGAAGCCGCGTGACCGAACTGATAGCTCGTGGCCAGCACCAGCAGTGTCGCGGCGGCACGCTCGAGCGTATCCGAGCTGGGCCGCAGGCGGGCCAACAGGGTTCTCATGCACCTTCCTCCACCGGCAAGCGTGAGGGGAGCGCGCGCGACTTCGCCAAAGGCTGCGGCGCGAGCGAGCGCTTGTAGAAGCGAAATCCGAGGAGGAGCGCGACCTCCACGGCGATCAGGATGACCACCACCCAGAAGCCGAGGCTGACCGGACCATGGCCGCTGCCGCGCAGGACATAGCCAAGAGTGAGGAACGGCATGTTCCAGATCACGGTACCGATCGCCGTTGCCATCACGAAGGCGCGCGGCTCCAGGTGCAGCACACCGGCTGGGAGAGCGAGGTAAATCCGCACGGTGGGCAGAGTCTGACCGATCAGCGTCACCCAGAAATGATTGCCGCGATAGGCGTCGGTGAGCTGTCGATAGAGCGAAGGCCGCAGCAACACGAACTTGCCAAAGCGCGCCACCAGCCCTTCGATGCGCCGCGAGCCGAGCGCGCGCCCGAGCCCGTACCAGCCGATGGCACCGACGACAGACCCGACGCTGGTCGCGAGGATGGTCATCGCGAGCATCGTGCCGTCGGAGACCGTCAAGCCGAGCAGCATCAGCAGCACATAGGACGGCAGCAGCGGAATGAACTTCTCGGCGACGGCGAGGCAGCCAACGCCCACCAGGCCGAAGTGCAGAAACATCGCGATCGTGCTCGACGTGTCCATGGCGCCTCGATCAAGCGTGGGAGTGGCGGCGGCTGATCCGGTACACGGACGCCGGCGGCAGGTTGAAGAACGTCTGCCCGATGCAGCTCGCCTGCAGATCGAGGCGATCCAGGATCGCGTCTGCGACGGGACAACGCGGGCCATAGGTGATCTGGTAGAACGCCCCGCCGGCGCGGAGATAGCCGAAGGCGCCGTGGAGGATGGTTATGACTTTCTCCGGCGGCATCATGAGGAGTCCGAGGCCGCTCACGATCGCACCGACCGGCGCCCCGTCGAACAGCCTCTCTCTCCGCAGCCAGGCCGCGTCCATCCAGAGCACCCGCGCGCCAGGGAAGCGCCGCTGCAGCAGCGGGATGAACTCGGAGCCATACTCCACCAGCGTCAGATCCTGCTGCCTCACGCCACGCTTCAGCAAAGCGCGGGTGAAGACGCCCGTGCCGGGGCCGAGCTCGAGCACGGGGCCGGTATCCGCGGTGATCTCCTGCGCCATGAGCGACGAGATCGCTGGCCCCGACGGCGCGACCGCCGCGACACGCAACGGATTACGCACCCAGGCGCGGACGAACGGCAGGATGTCAGCGGCCGACATGCTGGAGCTCCCGTACGATGAGCGCGTTGCCGGTCTTCCACCGGGGATTCGATAACAAGGTCATTCGCGTGTCTTTCGCATTGCGGGTACCCACCATCATGTGTGGTAGGCTCCCGTCGGTTGAGCAGTGCCGGTCGGTGTTGGGACGATTCGATCACCCCGATGCACGTCTCTGTCTCATGCGAAGCTTGCGCGAGCCTGTCGTGAATCTTCGCGCGCGCGATTTTTCACGCCGCGACGTATTCAGGTTGAGCAAGCCGCAAGGTTGCCGCAATGAAGCGGACATAAAACCGGCAAATCGAACGACGAACCGAGGCAGACAACGAAATGCGGGTGCTGTTGGTGGAGGACCAGCCGGACATGGTCGCGGCGCTGCGTGCGGCACTCGCGCGCCACGACATGCTGGTCGATCACGCGCCGGATCTTCTGGAGGCCGAGGCGATTGCCGCAGCGGGAAGTTACGACGCGATCGTGCTCGACCGCCAATTGCCTGACGGCGACGGGCTGTCGCTGATTCCGAAATTGCGCGCGAGCGGCAACACCGTTCCGGTACTGGTGCTGACCGCCCGCGGCGAGCTTGCGGACCGGATCTCGGGTCTCGACAGCGGAGCCGACGATTATCTCGGCAAGCCGTTTGCATTCGAGGAGCTGCTGGCACGGTTGCGGGCGCTGCTGCGCCGCCCCGCCAACGTGCAGCAGCATGCCGCGCGGATCGGCCGCCTGTCGTTCGACTTCACCCATCGCGAGGCTAGCGTCGACGGACGTCCCCTCGAGATGCCGCGCCGCGAACGGCTGGTGCTCGAGACGCTGCTGCATCGGATGGGACGCATGGTGCAGCGCTCCGCGCTGATGGAGGCGGTTTACGGCCTCGACGACGAGGTGCAGCCCAATGCGCTGGACACCCATGTGTCGCGCTTGCGCCGCAGGCTCACCGAGGCCGACGCCGGCGTCACCATCAACGGCGTTCGCGGCCTCGGCTATGTGCTGCGGGAGACACCGTGAGCGTGCTGCGACCGCGATCCCTCACCTGGCGCCTGGTAGGGCGCCTCGCGGGCCTGCAGGCCGTCGCGCTGACCCTCCTGATCCTGCTGATCGGAGCCGCCGTCATCGGGCTGCTGCGGGCGGGACTGCTGATCGGCGAGTACGAAGGCAGCACGCTCGATACGCTGCGCGACGCCGTCACCCGCGATGAAGCGGGCGGACTGACGCTGCGCCAGACGCCGGAGCTGGCCGCCCTGCGCGCCGAGCACGCCGACCTCTGGTTCATCATCCGCGACGCCGAGGGACACCAGCTGGCCGAAGGCGCCGTGCCCGCGCAATTCGCGCCGATCGCATCAAGCCTCGATCACGTGAGCGAGGCGCGGCTCAAATGGAATCCAGCGGAAGCCGCGCGGCCCGCGGGTCTCGTCAAATGGGTCGACACTTCTGCCGGCCGGATCCAGATCCTGACCGGCACATACGGCCAGCTCTCGATGTGGCGTGCGCTGGAGAGCACACCGCTGCTGTTCCTCAACATGATCCTGCCGATCGTCGTGCTGATGACGCTGGCGACGCTGGTCGCAACCCCGTTCGTGGTGCGCCGGGCCATGAAGGGCCTCGCACAGGTCGCAGCGCAGGCCGGACGCATCGACATCGACCAGCGCGGCGCGCAGTTGCCGCTCGACGAGGTCCCGATCGAGATCACCCCGCTGGTCAAGGCCATCAATGCCGCGCTCGACCGCCTCGACAAGGGTTACGAGCGCCATCGCCGCTTCCTCGCCGATGCCGCGCACGAGCTGCGCACGCCGATCGCAATTCTCTCGACACGGGTCGCTTCGCTGGAGGCCGGACCGGAGAAGACCCATCTGCTCGAGGACGCCACCCGCCTCAGCGTGATGGCGGGCCAGCTGCTGGACCTGCAACGGCTCGATCAGCGCGCCGACACGTTCGGCCCCGTCAATCTCGTCGGCATCGCGCGGCAGGTCGTCCTCGACCTTGCGCCGCTCGCGTTCGCGGCCGGATATGAAATGTCGTTCGAGCACGACGACGAGACGATCGTGGTGACCGGCGACCAGACCGCGCTCGAACGGGCCCTCACCAATCTCGTGCAGAACGCCGTCGACCACGGGCAGCGGCGCGGCACGATCCTGGTTCGGGTGACGACAGCCGGCCAGATCGAGGTCAGCGACGACGGCGACGGCATTCCGCCCGACGAGCGCGAGCAGATCCTGGAGCCGTTCCGCCGGCTGCATCCGGGCGGGCGCGGCGCCGGCCTCGGCCTCGATCTGGTGCAGAGCATCATGCGTCTGCACGGCGGCCGGATCGAGGTCGATCAGGCGCCGTCCGGCGGCGCCTGCATGCGGATGGTGTTCCCGAAGGTTCAACCGGCGTGCTGATCGAACGGAGGTGGCCGCGGCACGCCGCGAAACAAGAGCCCGCTCCGATGGAAGCGGAACGGCGCTCTCTTCTCTTGCTTTGGCGCGTTTTGTTTACGCGAACCTGTGTCCAGATCGTTCGAAAACGTCCTAGCCCGCCTTGCGCAGCTTCAGGGCTTCGTAGAACGCGGTCTCGAAATTGATGTATCCGATGAAGGATGTCGGATCACCAAACGGCAGGATCTGCGTCGCCCAGAATCCGCCGAAGCCGTTCTGACGATCGATCCAGTAGAACAGGTTGGCGAGGCCGGCCCAGCCGAGCGCGCCGGCGGGGCGGCCGGTCGGAGCCTGCTCGTCATTGATCATGAAGCTGAGCGCCCATGATTTCGACTGGCCGGGGAAGAATTCGGCGTCGTTGGCGAGCGAGGTGATCACGCCGGTAATCGCGGTGACCTTGTTGTTGCCGAGATGGTTCTTCTCCGCCATCCGCACGGTTTCGGCCTTCAGGACCCGGCCATGCTCGCCGGCGCCGTCGTTCAACCACATCCGGATAAAGCGCATATAGTCGCCAATGGTGCCGTAGAGCCCGTGGCCGCCCATATGGATCTCCGGATTGGCCGGCAGTTCGAAATCCATCGGCGTGAGCGAGCCGTCGGCGTTGCGGGCGTGAATGCCGGCGAGCCGGCGGCGCATCGCGTCGGTGAGCTCAAATGCCGTGTCCTGGATTCCGAGCGGCTCGAAGATCCGCGTCTTGAAGACCTCGCCGAGCCGGCGACCGGCGATCGCCTCGACGATCTGGCCGCACCAATCCATGTTGGTGCCGTACTCCCATCGCTCACCGGGATCGAACAGCAGCGGCGTCATCAACGAAGCCTTGGACGCCGTGATCACGCTGGGTTGCCCCTTCTCCTGTGCGAGGCGATTATAGGTGTGATTGATGAAGTCGTAGCCGAGGCCTGCGCTGTGGACCATCAGCATGCGTGTGGTGATGTCGCGCTTCGGCGCACGCAGCCGCGGTTCGCCGTTGTCGTCAAAACCCTCGATAACCCTGAGCTTGCCGAGGTCGGGTGCATAGGTCTTGGCCGGCGCATCGAGATCGAGCTTGCCCTCCTCGACGAGTTGCAGGACCGCCGTCCCGGTGATCGCCTTGGTGGTCGAGAAGATGGCGAACACACTGTCGGACGTCATGTCCGCAGCCTGGTCGAGGCGGCGCTTGCCGGCAGCGCCTTCGTAGATGTTGCGATGGCGGTCGGTCACCATGGCAACGACGCCGGGAACGCGCGGGTTGGATGTCACGACGCCGTCGAGAATCGCATCTGCTGCCGCACCAAAATTCATGCTCATTGTCGTCCTCCCATATTCTATCTTGTGATGTGATCAATCGTGGGCGACGCCGGGGTCCGCGAAGACCGCAGCGCCGGATCGCGATCAGGCGCTACTGCATGGCAAAGCCCTGATAGCCGCTCGCGGCGACCTCGTCGCATTTCTGGCGGTAGGTACCGACGCCGCCGCAATAGGACAGCACCCGGCGCGGCTTGCCCTCGACATTCGAGCCGAGGTACCAGGAGTTGGTCTTGGCGATTAGCGTTGCGTTGGCGGTCTCGTCGTGATGCGCCACCCACTGATCCTCGGCGTCCCTGGTCGGCTCGATGATGTTGAGGTTTTTGCCGCGCAGATACTTGATGCAATCGGCGATCCACTCGACCTGCTGCTGCAGGCAGGTGGTCATGTTGCAGAGCGCGGCCGAGGGCGCGAGCGGCACCGCGGTCGTGAACAGGTTCGGATAGCCATGGACCTGCAAGCCCATCGTGGTGCGGATGTCCCTGCCCCAATCATCCTTCAGCGATCGCCCGTCGCGACCGCGGATGTCGATGCGCGTCAACGCCCCCGTTCCGGCGTCGAAGCCGGTGGCCAGAATGATGACGTCGAACGCGTGCACCGTGCCGTCGGCGGTCTGGATGCCTTCGGACGTGATGCGGGCGATCGGATTGTTCTTGACGCCGACGATCTCGACATTGGGCCGGTGGAAGGCCTCGAGGAAATTGCTTTCCAGCGGCACCCGGTGCGTGCCGAAGCCGTAATCGGTCGGAATCAGCTGTTCGCACAGCTTGGGGTCCTTGATCCGCTCGCGCATCTTTTCGCGCACGAATTCGGTGATCTCGGCATTGATGGCTTCGTCGAAGAACAGTTCGGCAAAGGACGAAACCCACAATTTGAGCGATCCGTCATTCCAGCAATCCTCGATCACCTGACGGCGCTGCTGCGGCGTCAGGTCGGCCCAGGCATGCTCGAAGTCGAACTCGAATCCGGTGAACGTCTTCGGCAGCCGCTCGGTGAGGAACTTGAACTTCGACTTGTAGGCCGCGGCATCCGCCGCATCCCATTTCGGGTTCTTCATCGGGATGATGTATTGCGGGGTGCGGATGAACACCTTGAGATGACCGACCTCACCGGCGATCGACTGGATCACCTGGATTCCGGTCGCGCCGTTGCCGACCACGCCGACGCGCTTTCCCGCGAGCTCGATCGGTCCTTTGGGCCAGCGCGCGGTGTGGAACAGCTCGCCCTTGAACGTCTCCTGTCCCGGGAAGGACACGTGTGGCGCTGAGAGCATGCCGCAGCAGGTGACCAGGAACTGGGTGTCGATCACTTCGCCCTTGTCCGTCGCCACCAGCCAGCGTTGTGTCGCCTCGTTGAAGTGCGCGCTCTTGACCGTGGTGCCGAACTGGATGTCCTTCCTGAGATCGAGGCGGTCGGCGACGTAGTTCAGCCAGCGCTCGATCTCCGGCTGGCCCGGGAACCGCTCGCTCCAGCTCCAGCCTTTGTAGAGTTCCTCGGAGAACAGGTACTGATAGGTGTGGCCTTCGGAATCGAAGCGCGCGCCGGGATAACGGTTCCAGTACCAGGTGCCGCCGACGCTTGACCCGGCATCGATCGCCTTCACGCTCAGTCCCTGTTCGCGCAGGCGGAACAGTTGGTAAAGACCGGCGACGCCGGCGCCGACGACGACAGCGTCGAGCTTGGTCGTTGCACGTGCACCATTGCTTCCATTCGACCTTGTGACGGTCTCGGTCATCGTTTCCTCCTGTTGTCTTGCTTCGCACGCGCTCATACCCGCCGTGTCGCCGGGCGATGGTGCGTTGCGTCAATTAGGTCTCGGCCGCTGTCGCCGGGACGCAGAGGAGGCTACGGGTCGTGCGACCGAGCGGCTTGGATGAAACCGACAATCTCTGGAACGCCGCCGTTCAATCGAACCACCGGCCATTGGTCGGCTTGGCAACCGGCGAAAGCGGCCTATTCTGCGCTCAGCCGTCCGGCCAAGAAGAAAGAAGCGGTCAACCGCGCCACGGATTCCACGGAGGAGGCTCGCGCGATGGGCCAATTGATCACGGTCGAGGAGCTGCCGCGCTATGCGCCCGGTGAGCTGAAGCTGGACAGCGCCTCAGTCGGGAGGAGCGACTTCCGGCTGCGGATTTTCCGCTATGAACCATCGGATATCTGGGTTCCCCCGTCGGAAAACTTCCTGCTCGTGCTTTATCGCGACGGCGTGACGTCGATGAACCGTCGCGTCACCGGCGCGTGGAAGCAGGATCACGTCGGTCGCGGCGTCACGTCGCTATTGACCCGCGCCGAGCCATCAAGCTGGCACTGGAAGAACGACATCGAGGTCACCCATTTCTATATCGCCCCTGCCCTCATGATGAAGACCGCCAGCGATGCCTTCGACCGCGACGCCGAGGCGATCGAGCTTCACGACCTGCTCAAGGCCGAAGATCCGATGCTGACCTGGATCAACGACCAGATGGTTCAGGAGGTTGCGGCAGGCGGTCCGGGCGGACGCCTCTGCTATGACGCGCTGGCGCTGCAGGCGAGCGTGCACATCCTGCGGAAATATGCGGCGATCGAGTTCAAGATGCCATGTGCGCAAGGACGCTTTCGTCCGGCGCATGCCCGGCTGATCGAGGACTATATCGAGCAGAACATCTCCCGGAACATCACGCTGGAGGAGCTGGCGAACATCTGCAATTGCACGCCGATCCAGTTCGCCCGCAAATTCCGTGTGCATTACGGCACGCGGCCGCATGCCTATGTCCTGCGGCGCAAGGTGGAGCACGCGTGCCAGCATCTGCGCAAGGACCGCATCGCGCTGAAGGAGATCGCGCTGCTGAGCGGCTTTGCCGATCAAAGCCACCTCAATCGCGTCTTCCGCCAGCACATGAACGTCACGCCGGCGGAATATCGCCGGCAAGTCTGCGAACATTCCGCACAGGCGTGAGACGGCTCGCGGCCGGCTCACACCGCCGGCGGGTTGAGCCGGGCGAAGCCGTCCTGGATTCGGTAGGGATAGTACGGATAGGCCGGCATCACCGCGCTTGCCTTGTCGAGACGCGCAATCTGGTCCGCCGAGAGCGACCATCCGACGGCGCCGAGATTGTCTCGAAGCTGCGCTTCATCGCGCGCGCCGATGATCACGGACGAGACACTCGGCCGCGCCAGCAGCCAGGCGATCGCGACCTGCGGCACGCTGCGGCCGGTCTCGGCAGCCACGGAGTCCAGCGCATCGACGATCGCATAAAGCTTCTCGTCATCGACCGCCGGCCCGAATTGCGCGGTCTCATGCAAACGGCTGGTCTTGGGCAGTGGCTGCCCGCGCCTGATCTTGCCGGTGAGCCGGCCCCAGCCGAGCGGGCTCCAGACCAGCGCGCCGACGTCCTGATCGAGCGCGAGCGGCATCAGCTCGGACTCATAGTCGCGGCCGACCAGCGAATAATAGACCTGGTGCGCCACATAGCGCGGCCAGCCGTGCCGCTCGGCGATGCCGAGCGATTTCATCAGGTGCCAGCCGGAGAAATTCGAGGCGCCGACATAGCGCAGCTTGCCGGCGCGGACGAGCGCATCGAGCGTCGACAGCACCTCGTCGATCGGCGTGAAGGCATCGAAGGCGTGAAGCTGCAGGAGGTCGATATAGTCGGTGTTGAGCCGCTTCAGCGCGGCGTCGACCGAAGCGACGAGGCGGTATCGCGACGTGCCGGCATCGAGCGGACCGTCGCCCATCGGCAGGCCGGTCTTGGTCGAGATCAAGACCTTGTCGCGGCGCCCCTTGATCGCGGCACCAAGGATCTCCTCTGATGCACCGTTCGAATAGACGTCGGCGGTGTCGAACAAATTGACGCCGACATCGAGGCAGATGTCGATCAGCCGTCGCGCCTCGCTGGCGTCGCTGCGGCCCCAGGCCGAGAACAGGGGTCCTTGGCCGCCGAAGGTGCCGGTGCCGAAGCTGAGCACGGGGACCTTCAGGCCGGACGCACCGAGATTGCGATATTCCATGGTCATACTCCTTTGATCCGGTTCATTCGGCCGGGCACTGCGTGGCGAGGACGACTGGCCGGTCGAGGCGCAGGCTCCACAGCGCGAGCAGCAGTCCGACCGCGGTGATGAGCGCGGCGACCAGCGGCAGCGCGCCGAGGCCGAGGCCACGATCGATGGTGACGCCGCCGGCCCAGGCGCCAAGCGCGTTGCCGAGATTGAAGGCTGCGATGTTCAGACTGGAAGCCAGCGTCCGCCCTTCCACACCGGCGGCTTCGAGCACGCGAAGCTGCAACGGCGCGACCGTTGCAAACGCGGCGATCCCGAGCACGAACAACAGCGCGACTGCCAATGCCTTGATCGAGATCACCGCCGCCAACGCGACGAGGACGGCAGCGAGACCACCGAGCGACACCAGCAACGCACGCGCAACTCCCTTGTCGGCGAGCCGCCCGCCCGCGACATTGCCGATCGCAAGGCCGGCGCCGAACACCAAAAGGATCGGCGACACCGCGGCGTCGGAAAATCCGGTGAGCCGGGTCAGGATCGGCTGCACATAGGTGAAGACCGCGAACAGCCCGCCGAAGCCGAACACCGTCATCGCAAGCCCGAGCAGGACCTGCGGGCGGCCGAGCACGGCGAGCTCCTCGCGCAGCGACGCCGGCTTGTCGTTGGCGCCGACATGACCGGGGACCAGCACGGCCAGCACGGCGAACGCGATCACGCCGATCACCGCCACCGCCCAGAACGCGGCGCGCCAGCCGAGCATCAGGCCGAACCATGCGCCGAAGGGTACGCCGAGCAAGGTTGCAACCGTCAGACCGATGAACATCGTGGCAATCGCCGACGCGCGCTTGTCTTCAGGCACGAGACTTGTCGCGACCACCGAGCCGACGCCGAAGAAGGTGCCGTGCGCCAGCGACGTCAGGATGCGTGCCGCCATCAAGAGCTCGTAGTTCGGCGCCAGCGCGCAGGCCGCGTTGCCGAGCGTGAAGATCGCCATCAGCGCCAGCAGCACCGCCTTGCGCGGCATCCGCCGCGTAGCCAGCGTCAGGATCGGCGCGCCGACGAACACGCCGAGCGCGTAGCCGGAGATCAAAAGACCCGCCGCGGATACCGATACCTGCATGTCGGCGGCGACCTGCAGCAACAGCCCCATGATGAGGAATTCGGTGGTGCCGATGCCAAAGGCACCGGCGGTCAAGGCAAGGACTGCAGCAGGCATGTGTCGCTCCGGAGGTGAGGATTCCGCAATGCGAGATAGCGGTCCGGACGCGGAAGGATTAGAATGGCCGCAATCCAATCATTTGTGACGTGAATTCAAGATGTCTCGAACAGACACCAACCGCTCCGGCGAGATGGACGTATTCGTCCGCGTCGTCGATCTCGGCGGCTTCACGGCTGCGGCGAACAGCCTGCGGCAGACTCCATCCGGCGTCAGCAAGCTGGTCTCGCGGCTCGAGACGCGGCTCGGCACGCGGCTGGTCAACCGCACCACGCGTAAGCTGCAACTGACTGAGGAAGGCCAGGCCTTCTATCAGCGCGCCCAGCGCATCCTCGCCGATATCGACGAGGCCGAACGCGAGGCCGCCTCCTGCGTGCCGCGCGGCCATCTCACCGTGAACAGCAACATCCCATTCGGCATGCTGCATGTGATGCCGCTGCTGCCGCGCTTCATGCGCGAGCATCCCGACATCACGCTCGACATCGTGCTGACCGACACGCTGGTCGATCTGATGCAGGCGCGCGCCGACGTCGCGATCCGGGTCGGCCCGCTCGGCGCCTCGCGGCTGATCGCGCGCAAACTCGGCACCAGCCGCATGGTGGTGGTTGCCGCACCGTCCTATCTCGCGCGCTTCGGCACGCCGAAAACCCCGGCGGACCTCGCCGCCCATCGCGGCATCGGCTGGACCTTTCCGCGCAGCATCCGCGGCTGGCCGTTCCGCCGCGCTGAAAAAATCGAAGAGGCGCTGCCGCCACCGGTCGCCCGCGTCAGCGACGGCGAAGCCGCGCGCCAGCTCACGCTCGGCGGCATCGGTCTGGGGCGGCTGGCGCTGTTCCACATCGGTCCCGACATCGAGGCCGGGCGCCTGGTGCCGGTGCTGCAAAACCTCAATCCGGGCGATCGCGAAGACATCCACGCGGTCTATGTCGGCCACGCCGGCCCACTGCCGGCGCGGGTCCGCGCCTTCATCGATTTTCTCGCGCAGCACATCCGGATCGGCGATCCGGCGTTGCGGCGTAGCGCGGATGGAAAATGGAAAGTCGTGGGTGACAAGTGAGCATTCGATGACGGATGAATCCCTGCACTTGCAGACTGTCACCGAGTCGATCCGCATCGCCGCGGAGCCAAGGCATGTCTGGGACGCGATCATCGACCCCAAAGCGGGCGAGATATGGCGCAACGCGCATTTCAACACCGATTGGCAGATCGGCGCACCGATTGAGATCGAGGCGGAGATCGGCGCGAAGCGCTATAGGGACAAGGGCCGCGTCCTCCACGTCGAGCCGCGACTACGCCTCGCATATTCCTATTGGTCGCAGGTCTCGGGCCTGCCGGATATTCCGCAATCCTATGCGACGATCACGATGACGCTCGCGGCTGACTGCGGCGAGGGGTTGCTGACCGTCACCCAGCAGGTGCCGCCGTCGCCAATTCGGCGCGGGGACGGTTGGGAAATCGGCACCGACTCCGGCGCGAAGCATGTCGCGTTCTACTGGCGCATGGCGCTGCCGCGCCTGAAGCAGGCAGTCGAGCAAGGACGCGCCGCGCAATAGCGCGGTCTCGAAAATGCTCTAGGTCCGCTTCAGCAAGAAGAGCTGCGTGACATAAGGAAACACCACCTCGTCGGCCTCACCGAGGCCGGCCTCACGCAGGATGGCGTTGGTCCTGTCGCGAATAACCGCCTTCTCCGCATCGGGAAGATTAGCGACATAGCTGGTCGACACGACGCGCTCATAGACACCCTGGCGCGCCATCCGATGCGGATGCTCCTGCACGATTTCCTTCTCGAGCAAGAAGCGAGGGTCCTGCAAGATCCAGCGCCAGCGCCCGGAGCGCTGCCGGGGCGTGTCTCCCGCGTATTTCTCAATCATCACCGACAACGCGTCGACCCACGGCGCGCGGTCATCCCTGTTGTTCCAGACCAGCGCCAGCGTACCGCCGGGACGCAGCAGGCGCGCAATCTCGGCGACCGACGGCTCGTTGTCGAACCAGTGGAACGCCTGCGCGCAGGTCACGAGATCGACGCTGCCGGTTTCGAGGCCGATCGCATCCGCGCGGGTGTTGATGACCTCGATCCCTGCTTCATTCGCAAGTTTCGCCGACATTTCGGCGACGGGCTCGACAGCGACCAGACGCGCCGTCCCGGACAAATGCGGGAGCAGCAGGCGAGTGAACTTGCCGGTTCCGGCTCCGAGATCGACGACGCAGCGCGCGTCCCTCAGCGGCAACGCTGCGACGATCTCCGCCGGATAGCTGGGTCGGCCCGCCTCATAGGCTGCGACCGCGACGCGATAGTTCCTAGCCGTAGGGTTCAGTGTCATTGTTGCTTCTCCTGCGAGCCGGGCATCTGTGGCGAGATCTACGGAACGGTATAGAGCAACGCCTGCACAGAATTGAAAGAGCGCGTCGATTCAAACTTCGCTGAGCACCCGTCACCTTGCGTCAGCGCCACGCGCCTGGCGTTGCTCCTTGTTGAACAAAGTGCGCGCAGTTTGAATGACCTTGCTTCGGCAAGAACCAATAGCGCAACTTTGCATGCTCGTGTTGTATCAACGTCGCAGTTCCCGGTTGCAAGTTGCAGTTGATTGAACCACAGTTCCTGAAAGCGGACGCGGTCTGTTGCGCTTGCGCAGGACAAGCCCGGTGCCTCTTCCGCACTGGTGCAGCCATGCAGCGATCCAGGACCGTCTTTGTCACGGGTATCATCTACGCCTTGATTGGTCTGGTCCTCGCGGGCGGCGGCATCTGGCTCGCCGCATTGGGCGGATCCATCTTCTACATCCTCATCGGCGTCGGCATTCTCGCCACGGCTGCGCTGTTGCTGGCGCAGCGCCGTTCCGCGCTCTGGCTGTTTGCGATCGTGCTGGTCGGCACGCTGGCATGGGCCGTCTACGAGGTGAAGTTTGATTGGTGGCCGCTCGCGGCGCGCGGCGACATCATCTTCCCGATGGCGCTCTGGCTGCTGACGCCGGTGATGGTTCGCGGGCTGCTGCGAAACGAGCCGGTGTCCTACGCGCGCGCGACGGCGCCGCTCTGGGTCGGCGTCGTGGCGGCAGCAGTCGTCCTCGTGGCCGGGCTGCTGTCGAGCTATCACGACATCAACGGCACGATCGCCGAGTCTGGCTCCGCCGTGCAGCAAAGCGAGGCCGATCCGCAACCGGATGGCGATTGGCGCGCCTATGGACGCACGCAATTCGGACAGCGCTATTCGCCGCTGAAGCAGATCACGCCGGACAATGTCGGCAACCTCAAGGTCGCCTGGACCTTCCGCACCGGCGACGTGCCGACGCCGGAGGATTCCGGCGAGACCACCTTCGAGGTCACCCCGATCAAGGTACGCGACACGCTCTATCTCTGCTCGCAGCACCAGGTGCTGTTCGCGCTCGACGCCAAGACTGGCACCGAGCGCTGGCGATACGACCCCAAGCTTGTGCACAACAAGACGTTCCAGCACATGACCTGTCGCGGGGTCTCCTATCACGAGACCGCGGCTGGTGCCGTCGACAGCAGCGGCAGTCCGGCGCCCGTCGAATGCCCGCGCAGGATTTTTCTGCCCGTCAACGACGGCCGCATGATCGCGCTCGATGCCGACAGCGGCAAGCTCTGCGATGGCTTTGCCGATCACGGCATCCTCGACCTGCAGCAGGGGATGGGTATCAAGACCGCCGGCTTCTTCGAGCCAACGTCACCGCCGGTCGTCAGCGAGAGGATCCTGGTTGTTGCCGCCGCGGTGATCGACAATTACGCGGTCGAGGTGCCGTCGGGCGTGATCCGCGGCTTCGATGTCTACACCGGCAAGCTGGTCTGGGCCTGGGACTCCGCCGCGGCCGACGAGAACGCACTGCCGTCGCCGACGCGCCATTACACCAACGGCTCACCGAACTCCTGGATCACGGCCTCGTTCGATCCGAAATTGAATCTCGTCTACATCCCGACCGGCAACAACGGACCCGACATCTGGGGCGGCAATCGCGATGCGCTGGTCGAGCGCTATTCCAGCTCGATCGTCGCGCTTGATGTCGACACCGGCAAGCGCGTCTGGTCGTACCAGACCGTGCATCACGATCTCTGGGACATGGACGTTCCCTCGCAACCGAGCCTGGTCGATGTGACGACGGCCAAGGGCGTCGTTCCCGCGATCATCCAGCCGACCAAGGTGGGCAACATCTTCGTGCTCGACCGCAGGACCGGCGAATTGATCGTGCCGGCGCCAGAACGTGCGGTGCCGCAGGGCCCCGCGCCCGGCGACCGCTCCGCACCGACCCAGCCGTTTTCCGAACTGACGTTCCGACCGGAGGCCAAGCTGACTGGCGCCGATATGTGGGGCGGCACGATCTTCGACCAGCTGCTGTGCCGGATCATGTTCCACCGGCTGCGCTATGAGGGCACGTTCACGCCGCCGTCGTTGCAGGGCACGCTGGTCTTCCCGGGCAATCTCGGCATGTTCGAATGGGGCGGCATCGCGATCGATCCTGTCAGGCAGATCGCGATCGCCAATCCGATGTCGCTGCCGTTCGCGTCACGGCTGATTCCGCGCGGCCCGCAAAATCCTCCGGCACCGACGGCCGAGAAGCCGGTTGGCAGCGAGGTCGGGGTGCAGCCGATGTACGGCACGCCGTTCGGGGTGGATATCTCGAGCTTCCTCTCGCCGCTCTCCGTGCCCTGCTACCGGCCGCCATGGGGCTCGATGGCCGCGATCGATCTGAAGACGATGAAGATCGTCTGGCAGCATCCGAACGGCACGATCCGTGACACCACGCCGCTGCCGCTTCCGTTCAAAATGGGTGTGCCGATGCTCGGCGGGCCGATCACCACCGCCGGCGGCGTCGCGTTCTACACCGGGACCTATGAGTACACGATCCGCGCCTACGACGTGCGCGACGGCAAGGTGCTCTGGGAAGATCGCCTGCCCGCCGGCGCGCAATCGACGCCGATGAGCTACGAGGCCGGCGGCAAGCAATACGTCGTCACCGCGGCCGGCGGCCACGGCTCATTCGGCACCAAGCGCGGCGATTACGTCATCGCCTACGCGTTGAAGGATTGAACCCGGGAGCGTCGTCATGGCTGCGTCATCCGACGACCGAACAAAGCATCCGACGGCGTTCTGTCTCTGGCTGGGTCTGGCGGCGATGTTGGTCTGCGCAGGCGGTGAGGTCGCACATGCTGCCGACCTGACGGTTGCCGGCGCTACGCCCAATGCGGCGCCAGCGCCAGTTCCCTGGCTGCTCGGCGATTGGGACGGCGCACGAACCCGACTGTTGAATGCCGGCATCGATTTTCAGTTCGGCTACACCAGCGAGCTCGCCGGCAATGCAACGGGCGGTCAGCGGCAGCAGGTCGCCTACACCGATCAATGGACCTTCGGTACCACGTTCGATCTTGCGAAGCTGGGCGTCGTGCCCGGCGGCACGATCCAGGTCACATGGACCGACCGCAACGGCAGCAATCTGAGCGATGACGCGCGCCTCGGCACGCTGCAGCAGGTGCAGGAGCTGTTCGGACGCGGCCAGACGCTGCGGCTCACGCAATTCTGGTACGACCAGAAGTTCATCGACGGTCTGGTCGACTGGAAGATCGGACGCATCACCTTCGGCGAGGACTTCGCATCGTTCGCGTGCGACTTCCAGAACCTGACCTTCTGCGGCGCGCAGCCCGGCAACCTCGTCGGCAACTACATCTACAACTGGCCCGTCAGCCAATGGGCAACGAGACTGAAGTTCAACCTGCCGGGCTTCGGCTATTTTCAGTTCGGCGTCTATGACGCCAATCCCAATTACCTGAAGGTGTCGCAGTCGGCGCTTCCGGTATTGTATTCGGGATCCACCGGCCTGCTCATCCCGGCCGAAATCGCGTGGCTGCCGAAGTTCGGCAATCTGCAGGGCAGCTACAAGTTCGGCGGCTGGTACGACACCTCGACCGCCCCCGATGTGGTCACCGACATCAACGGCAACCCGGCCGTCCTCAGCGGGCAACCGCTGCTACAGAGCCGCGGACGTTACGGCGCCTATGTCAGCTTCGTTCAGCAGGTGATCCGGCCATCGCAAGCCAGTTCTGCGGGCATGCTCAGCCTGTTCTTCAATGCGACGATGGCCGACCGCCGGACGGCCACCACCGATTATCAAATCGCGGGCGGCCTGACCTATACCGGACCCTTCCAGTTGCGACCCGAGGACGATATCGGATTTGCGGTCGGCACCACGCATGTCAACAGCCGCATCGCCTGGTCGGAAGAGCTGCAGAACCTGGCCGGCCTCGGTCCTGTCGCGGTCCAGGGCAATGAGTACGTCATGGAACTCTACTACACCTACCGGCCGCTCGCCGGCCTGCAGGTGCGACCGAACATCCAGTACGTGATCGACCCCGGCGGCACCAGCAGGAACGCAAACGCGTTGGTGTTCGGCCTGAAGACGGTCGCGAATTTCTGACGCCACGCATGACACCCGTGTCACTCCGCGGATCGTGAACTTTGCGACGTCCGGAAGGGTTGGCAAATCCGGCCAAAGCCGCTAAAGCTCCGCCCCCTTTCACAGACAATCCGAGCATGACATGACGAGCGCCCCGCCCGCCGTCTCGATTGGCGTCGATTTTGGCACCAGCAACACCGTGGTCGCGCTGTCCGATGCTGACGGCCGCGTCGAGGCGATCCGCTTCGACCATGGCGGCCGCACGCATAGCGTCTATGTCTCCGCGCTGTGCTTCTGGGAGGACCGGCCGGGCGCCGGCCTGCATCCGCGCGCCGAGGGCGGCCCGTGGGCGATCGAGCAGTTCCTCGAAGGGCGCACGATCCATCGCTTCATCCAGTCGTTCAAGACCTTTGCGGCCAGCTCGGCGTTCAACACCACCCAGATCTTCCGGCAGCGCTACAAGTTCGAGGATCTGCTCGCGGCGTTCCTGCGCACGCTGACGCGCCATGCCGGCGAAGGCTTCGACCTCGGAGCGCCGACCATCATGGTCGGCCGCCCGGTCAAGTTTGCCGGCGGCAATCCCAATGACGAGCTCGCCATGCAGCGCTACCGCGCCGCATTCGAGCGGCTCGGCGCCGGTCATGCGCGCTATGTCTACGAGCCGGTCGGCGCGGCGTTCTCCTTCGCGCGCAGCCTCGATCACGATGCGACCGTGCTGGTCGCCGATTTCGGCGGCGGCACGAGCGACTTCTCCGTGATGCGCTTCTCGCGCAAGGGCGGCGTGCTGCGCGCCGAGCCGCTGGGACATTCCGGCATCGGTATCGCCGGCGACACCTTCGACTATCGCATAGTCGACCACATCGTCTCGCCACGGCTCGGCAAGGGTACCAACTACCGCTCGTTCGACAAGGTGCTGCCGATCCCCAATCACTATTATTCGAGCCTCGCGCGCTGGCATCAGCTCGCCATGATGAGAGGCAATGGCGACTTGCGCGAGTTGCAACAACTCGCGCGCACCGCGATCGATCCGGCGCCGCTGCACGACTTCATCACCATCGTCGACCACGATCTCGGCTTCGCGCTGTACCGCGCCGTATCCGACACCAAGGTCGCGCTGTCGAGCCGCGACCGTGTCGAGTTCCGCTTCGCCCGGCAAGGCATCGATATCGGCGCGACCGTGACGCGCGACGATTTCGAATCCTGGATCGCCGACGACATCGAACGGCTCGGTGCGACGGTGGACGAGGCGCTGGCCAAATCCGGCATCACCGCGCGCGACGTGGAGAAGGTGTTCCTGACCGGCGGCACCTCGTTCGTGCCGGCCGTGCAGCGGCTGTTCGCCGAGCGCTTCGGCGAAGCGCGGCTGACCTCGGCGGACCAGTTCGAATCGATCGCCTACGGCCTCGCCTTGATCGGCCACACGCCGGATCCCGACCGCTGGACCTTCGCCGAAGCGGCGTGACGGTTCGCGTCGCGCCTTGATCCCGGCCCAATACGCGGCTACATCAGTTCAATCATCAATTCGAGAGGATGCAGACAGCCATGGATTTCATCCGGACCGCAACGCCCATCAGCCTTGCCCGCCGGGATATCCATTGCCATGCCTGCATCGATCACGCTCTCCCATCTGACCCTGTCCGCGCCTGACGGCCGGGTTCTCCTTTCCAATATCGACCTCAATTTCGGACCCGAACGAACCGGCCTTGTCGGCAGGAACGGCGTCGGCAAGACGACGCTGCTCGGCCTGATCGCAGGCCCACACGCGCCGCAATCCGGCACGGTCTCGGTTCAGGGACGCGTCGCGATGCTGCATCAGTCCGTTCAGGTCAAGCCGGACGAAGGCGTCGTCGACCTGTTCGGCGCGCGGCGCGCGCTGGCTGCGTTGCGCCGCGCCGAACAGGGCCTTGCCAACGCTGAAGAGCTTGCGGATATCGACTGGACGCTCGACACGCGCATCGCGTCCGCGCTCGCGCGTGTCGGACTGAGCGATGTGCTCGACGCGCCGCTGGCGACGCTGTCCGGCGGACAGGCCACCAGGGCGCGGCTCGCCGCGCTGAGCTTCGCGCAACCGGACTTTCTGCTGCTGGACGAACCGACCAACAATCTCGACCGCGCGGGACGCCAGGCGGTGATCGACCTGCTCACCGGCTGGCGGCATGGCGCCATCATCGTCAGCCATGACCGCGAACTGCTGGAGACCATGGATGCGATCGTCGAACTGACCTCGCTGGAGGTCCGACGTTATGGCGGCAATTGGAGCCAGTACCGTGCCCGCAAGGCGATCGAGCTGTCGGCAGCACGCCACGATCTGGCCGATGCCGAGAAGCGCGTCGCCGAGATCGACCGCAAGGCACGGGAAACATCCGAACGGCAAGCCCGCAAGGACGGCGCCGGCGCGAGGAAGCGCGCCAAGGGCGATCTGCCGCGCATCGCCGCCGGGCTGCGCAAGGATCGCAGCGAGGACACCGGCGGCGAGAACGCCCGCCTCGCCGAGCGGCGGCGGACGCAAGCGCTCGAATTGGCCACCGCGGCACGCCAGCGCATCGAGGTGCTGCAACCGTTCTCGGTGCAACTGCCGTCGACGCATCTGCCCGCGAGCCGGATGGTGCTGCGGATCGAAGCCGCCGATGCGGGCTACTTCGCGGACGCGCCGATCCTGCGTGACCTCACCTTCTCCATGTCGGGTCCGGAGCGCGTCGCGATCACAGGCCCCAACGGTGCCGGCAAGACGACGCTGCTCAAGCTTATCAGCGGCGATCTGACCGCGGTGCGCGGCAGCGTCGAGGTGATGACCCGCTTTGCGATGTTCGATCAGGCGGTCAGCCTGCTCGATGCGTCAGTCTCCATCCTGGACAATTTCCGTCGCATCAATCCGGATGCCGGCGAGAATGCCTGCCGAGCCGCATTGGCGCGTTTCATGTTTCGCGCCGATGCTGCCCTGCAGATCGTCGGGAGCCTCAGCGGCGGCCAATTGCTTCGGGCCGGCCTCGCCTGCGTGCTGGGCGGCGTGATGCCACCGCCGCTCCTGATCCTCGACGAGCCGACCAATCACCTCGACATCGAATCCATGGAAGCGGTCGAGGCCGGACTACGCGCTTATGACGGCGCGCTGCTGGTGGTGAGCCACGATGAGACCTTCCTCGAGGCGATCGCGATCACCCGCAGGTTGGATCTCGCTGAGTGGAAGTGAACAGCCGAGCACGCATCGCCTTGGGGCAGGTTGTAGGCGCGGTGCTCGGCTGTCAGGCCGCGCGGCGGTGCGGCCATTCCGCCGGCTTTCGCTCACCCCCATGAGCGAGGCCGTCGGAGCTGAATCTCGCCTGTTGCTAAATCCGCGCCGTCGAATGGAGCGCGTTTCTCCAGAGGGCAAATGCGACGAAGCCTGCCAGCAACAAAAAGCCGCCGCCGACCGCGATCAAGAAATGCGCGAACGTCATCTTGGAACATCCCAATTGAGAAGCTTCATGCGGCGCGAGATGCACCGCAATCTGGCAATCAAATGCACTTCAAAAATTGATTTGCCCCGCCGGCCGCCGCCGGACAGCCCGAAAGGTGGCTGGCACTGCGCTCTGCCCACCCTTCGATTCCAGGGAGGTCGTCAAGCCACTCGGCTGTTGCCTCCCATCGTGCGGTTCGTCACACCGCTCAACTGTCACGAGGATAATCGATAAAACTTTATCGACAATCGAAACGGAAAATTAAGGTTACCGACGCGCGGCCGGTGGTGAGCCACGATGAGACCTTTCGCGAGGCGATCGCGATCACCCGCAGGTTCGAGCTCGGTGCCAATACGCGGTGACAATAGATGGGGTTGTCGGGGTCATCCTTTGGCAAGGGTCGATCGCGCCCGGCGCGCCGCGGCTCCCACCAAAATATCGAAAACAACCCCATGCAAAGTAGCCAGAGGCCACCGCTTCAGCCTGCGGAGGCCGTTCGATCCGGCGTCCAGGATATCAATCGCGCAGCGGCCCTTCTGGTGCCTGTCGAGAACCTGGAACAGAACTGGGATAGGCTGATGGATGCGGAAGCGCTGATCAAGGGAGGTTCACGCCTTCGCCAGGGCCACCCGCGGCAGAGAGCTGGATTTCGTCGCCGTGTCGGCATGGAGCACCGTGAGTTCGCCAGGATCGAAGTCGGCGAAGGCCTCTCGCACAAAGCGCAAGAATGCCGCCACGCGCGGAATGCCGATGCTGCCGCGACGGTATAGCAGGTGGATGCCGAAGCTCGGCGGGCAAGACCATCCCGGCAGTAGTCGCATGAGACGGCCCGACGTCAGGAAGGCCGGATCGAAGCAGGCCATGTAGATGATGCCAACGCCAGCACAGGCCGCGACGATCAAGCCTTCGCGATCCGGTGTGACGAACGAAGGACGCACCCGTATCGTCTCGAGCCTCCCCTTGCGCTCGAATTTCCAATGGTCGAAGGGACCAGTCGACCAAGCTGGACGAAACAGCAGGCAGCGATGGTTGACGAGATCGGCAGGGTGCACCGGCGCACCAAAACGACGTACGTAGTCCGGCGAGGCATACGCTGCCGGCTTGCCTTGACCTAGCCGTTGCGCCACGAGCCGCGACGGAGGAGGTTCGCCGACGTACAGCAGAACGTCGAGGTTCTCAGACTGCATGTCGCGAGGGTCCTGCGTCAGACGCGTTTCGACGAGCAACTCGGGGTGCCGATCATTCAGACTGGCCAGCCTCGGCATCAGGACATAGCGGCTGAGCGGCGCCTGCACGCCCACTCGCACGATACCGCTGACCCGCCCATGCCTGTTCGTGAAGCCATCGGTTAGTTCGGCAATGCGCGCAACGATGTCCACGGCCCGGCGATAGACGTCGGCCCCTTCCTGAGTGAGCTTGAGCTGGCGCGTCGTCCGGTTGAATAAAGGGACCTTGAGCTCGCGCTCCAGTTCAGCAATGCCGCGGCTGACCGCCGACGGCGTCAAGTCCATGATCCGCGCCGCCGCAGCGAAGCTGCCGCTGTCGGCCGCGCTGATCAGCATTTCAAGGCGATGACCGCGATTCAAGACGAAATCCCCCGTGCCGGGCGCTATTCCTATTCGTGATATTAACTCACGACTGAAATTCGGCCAAGCTGCTCGACGCGGCCGGCCTCCGTGCCTACGCTGCGTCCAGAATTTGCTTGTCGGGGAAGCGTGATGAGGAAGCCTGCGTTTGCTGCGATCGCCGCATTGGTCGGCACGATGGTGACGTCGGCCAGCTTTGCTCAGACCACTGCAATGTGTGCGGGCCTGGCCGGCGCAGCGTCTTGGGCGGAAGACCGCGAAGCGGTGACGGCTGCACCAAAGAATCACAGGGTGATCTACGAAACGGCAGACCTGCGCGTGCTGGAGGTGACTGTTCTTCCGGGCGAGCGCGAAGCCTCGCATCATCATCGCTGGCCCAGCGTGATGGTGGTGGATTCGCGTCCTCCCTACGTCAACTACGACAAGGATGGCAAGGTATTCCAGTCGGTCGTGCAGGGGCAGCAATCAGTCGAACTCCCGCTGATGGTCCGGCTGCCGGCTCAAGCCGAGCACGCGATCGAGAACACCGGCAACAAGCCCTTTCACGCCATCCGCATCGAATACAAGCGGCTTTGCGAGCAGTGATGCGTGCCTGGCTCTCGCGGACTTATTCTGCGGGTGTAGGGCTCGTAACCGCTTGAGGCTGCCTCGAAGCGTCGGGCGAAAAGTATTCCGGCCGTCTGCTATCGAGAGCAGGGGCCGGCGGCGTCACCATAGCAACCGCATTTCCACGCTGATTGTGCCAGGATCCGCTGCGAGAGACCTCACATGACCGAAGCCAGAGCAAATTCTCACCCCTGCCCGCGCAAAGTGTCGCGTACCGTGCTCGGATACGTGCTGTTCGCCACAGCGTTCCTCGCTGTTGGCTTGTACATACTTTTCATTTCCGGCCCCGCGATGCATGCAGCGGCGAGAGAGCGCCTCGCGCAGACCATCGCGGAGGAGGATCGCAGCTTCTGCGAGCAATTCGGTGCACGGTCCGGATCAGCCGGGTTCGCGCGTGCCGCCGAGAACTGGCAATGGTTCGGCAACGTCAGGCCGAGCGCGACAACGCCGCAGCTCTAGGTCTTTAAGGGTTCATCTCAAAATCAGGGCCGATCGGACACGGGAGAGGGATGTGATCAAGCAATCTGCGATAGCGCTTGCTTTTCTTGTGGCAATTGTCGGGTCGGCCGCGGCCCAAGTGGCGCGCCTGGAGGTCTACCCCATTGCGTCGGTAACGCTCGCTGATTCCGAATTCCTGGCGGGGCGCAGCAACGGCCAATCGGTGACGATTGCGGGCGAGCTGCGGATCCCGAAGGCTGGCGCTGACAGGTTGCCCGCCGTTATTCTGCTCCATGGCGCGGGAGGTATGGGCGGCGTGGGAGGCTCGATCGACGAGTGGTCGAGAGCCCTCAACCAACTCGGTATCGCGACATTTGCCATCGACAGCTTTTCGGCACGGGGAATCGTTTCAACCGTAGCCGATCAGGCGCGGCTTGGTCGTCTGAACATGGTTGCCGATGCCTATCGGGCCCTCGACCTGTTGGCCAAGCATCCGCGAATCGACCCGAATCGCATAGCGGTGATGGGCTTCTCCAGGGGTGGACAATCGGCATTGTACTCGGCCATGAACCGACTGTATGGGACGCTGGGTCCGGCCAACAACCTGCGCTTCGCGGCGCACATCGCCTTCTATCCCGATTGCACGACGACGTACCGGGGTGACACCGACGTCAGCGACAAGCCTATCCGCATCCTCCATGGCAGCTCGGACAACTACAATCCCGTGGCACCCTGCCGCGCCTATGTTGAGCGACTGACCGGCGCGCACAAGGACGTCAAGCTGATCGAGTTTCCCGACGCCTATCACGTCTTCGACGCCCCGTCTCTCCGGACCCCGCTGACGTTGAAGGGAGCCGCGACGACGCGGCGTTGCCAACTTGTAGAAGCGGACGATCATCAGATCCTCAACCACGAGACGCAGAAACCCTTTAGCTACGCCGATGCCTGCGTCGAAAGGGATCCGACGCTCGCCTACAACGAAGCTGCGAGCAATCAGGCTCACCTATTCGTTCGAGATTTCCTGTCGGAGGTTTTCCAGCTTCAGCCGTAGGAGCCCGCCGAAAGGCAATCGCCGCAATCCGATCTGCTTCAGCCCGAATCTTTACCGCGCTCGCGATCGGGTTGAGCGGTCCTTCAACGGGATCAAACAGTACCGTCGGGTGGCGACACGCTACGACAGGTTCGCCGCCAACTACCTTGCCTTCGTTCAACTTGCGTCAGTCGGGCTATGGCTGCGTCTTAGCTTGCCTGTCGCTGCCCCCTGGCCCTCCCCCTCTAACCCAGCCCAGGTACTTCTCCGCTGCAGACGGGACTTTGCAGGGGGCCGGCGACCAGCGCAGCGCGGCCTAGCTCGCCGCAATCCCAGGCCTGCGAAAACTGATTCCAAGGAATCAGCCTGGCAAAAGCCGGGCATATTTTTGAAGGATTCGCGCGTCCGCGAACAGTTCAATGACGGCAAGTTGACCGGGCCACGCGACCCACGGGGTCTCCACCGCGGTTCTCCACCGTCCGAATCCGGTGGCCCGAGCAACGCCCGGTCTATTGGGTTTTTCGCACGCCGCGATCACGTGGCGGAGAGGGAGTCAGTCAATCCCTGTTGAGGTCCCTCCTTTGCTCGGCCCTGCCAGATCGCGACCGCACCTGCGAGCAAGACAGCGGCCGATATCACGAGCGAGGCATGCGCGCCTGCCATGAACGCGTTGTTCGCTGCGACCAGCGAGCCGAACAGGGCAACGCCAAGCACGCTGCCGGTCTGCCGCGTCGCGTTCAATACACCGGCGGCGATGCCGGATCGCGATTTCTCGACACTGCCGAGCAACGTCGAGGTCAAGGACGGCACGAGCAGGCCGAGGCCCCCGCCGAGCACCATCAGCTGAGCGCAGATCGCCCCGTAGCTCGTGCCTGAGGCCATCGGCAGCAGCGCAACGCAGCCCGCGGCAGTGATCACACAAGCGAGCGCAATGGTTTGCGGCGCACCGAGGCGCTCGCTGACCGACGCGGCGATCAGGTTGGCGGGGAGCACCATGGCCATCATGGGTACGAAGGCGAGGCCCGTTGCGAACGGCGACCAGCCATTGACGTTCTGGAAGTAGAGACTGAGCACGAAGATCAGGCCGTAGAAGGCGATGTTGAAGAGGAGCCCGACCAGAGCGGTCAGCGCGAACATGCGATGGCGGAACAGCGACAGCGGCAGCATCGGTTGTGGCGCGCGCGCCTCGCGCCATACGAACAGGAGTCCGATCACGGCCGCCCCCGAGAAGCCCATGATGACGAACGGATGGCTCCAGCCGAGCGCACCGCCTTCGATCAGGGCGCCGGCCAGCGTGCCGAGGGTTGCAATCGCCGCGATCTGTCCCGGCAGATCGATCTCGCGCTGCGCGAGCCGCGGCGTCTCCTCGGCATAACGCCAGGCGAGCCAGAGGCCGGCGGCGCCGATCGGCAGGTTGACAAGAAAGATCGCGCGCCAGCCGACCAGCGCGATCAACGCACCGCCGACGAATGGCCCCGAAGTCAGTGCGACGCTCGCACCTGCAGCCCAGAAGCCGACCGCGCGGCCGCGCGCCTTCGGATCGGTATAGGCGTGATTGAGCAGCGTCAGCGAGTTCGGCACCAGGATCGCCGCCGCCAGGCCCTGCACGGAGCGAGCAGCGATCAGGAACATCGCCGACGGAGCCAATGCGCAGGCGAGCGAAGCCAACGTGAAGATTGCAAAGCCCCCGATGAATACTCGCTTGGCGCCAACGCGATCACCGAGCGCACCAGCGGTCAAAATGAAGGCAGCGAATGCAATGGTATAGGCGGTCACCACCCATTGCAGCTCGGCTACGCTGCCGCCGAGCGAGGTGCTGATGCTGCTCAGCGCGGTATTGACGATGGTGATGTCCAACTGCACCACGCCGAGGCCGAGGCTCGTGGCGGCAAGCGCCAGCGCCGCCGCGAGAGGCGAACGGGATGACGTGTTGTCGGAGCCGGCTTGTTCCGGCTGCCTTGTGTTGAGCGAAGTTGTTTGCATTGATCACACTCGGTTGTCCGTGAGATTTTGATGGCTCAGACCAGCCCGTTTTTCGATTGTCATTCGAAGCCAATCGAATACTTGGAGCCGCGAGACGATCTTTCGTCCCGTCGCGGCGATGCCTTTCGCTTGGGCTCAGTGGCGTCCAGACAACCTATGTCTCGCGACTGCATCGGTCTTGCAGAAACACTACGGTCTTGGCCGAAGTATTCGTGCTTGGCGCTGCGTCCTCATCGGCGTAGGAGAAAGACATGGACACGGGACCCAAAATCGCCCAGGTCGCGGCACTCATCGGCGATCCGGCGCGCGCCAACATGCTCAGTGCGCTGATGGATGGTCGAACATTGACCGCCTCGGAGCTTGCCTATGTGTCTGGCGTGGCACCGCAGACAGCGAGCGGCCATCTTGCGAAACTCAGCGACGCCGGATTGCTTGCGCTCGCAAGGCAGGGCCGACGGCGATATTTTCGCTTGGCCTCTCCGCACGTCGCGCGCGTGCTGGAAGGTCTCATGGTGGTGGCGCAGGACGGCCCCGCCCGGCAGCGCAATCTCTGGCGCGGCGGAGAGACGCTCCGACACGCGCGGACGTGCTATGACCACATGGCCGGCCGCATCGCCGTCGCAATCGCCGACCGGCTGGTCCAACAGTCGTTCATTCTGCTCGACGAGGATGGCGGACAACTGACCGATGCTGGTCGGTCATTCTTCGATGAGTTCGGCGTTGATCTTCGCCTCGCCTCCAAGCGCCGAGTGTTCTGTCGCCCCTGTCTCGACTGGAGCGAGCGCCGGCCGCATCTGGCCGGGGCGCTCGGCGCTGCCATCCTTCACCACGCTCTCGAGCACGATTGGGTTGAGCATGTCCGGGATAGCCGCGCGCTCGTCGTGACGCCTGCTGGTGTTAGTGGACTTGCCACGACGTTCGGCATCGAGGGCGCCCTCTCGAGGGACGGCAGCGAAGGGCAGGTTGCATCACTGTCCAGAGGCCGGGTAGCGGTTTTCTCGGGTTGAGTCAGCGCCCCCGGACGGACGTAGCAGTGCGATCAGTCGCTTCGACCGCAAGTACTGTCCATATTTGACCTCAAAAATTGCGGGATTAGCCTTGCCGGCGTGCGCCCGGACCGCCGTCGGCAGGCGTGACCGCGTCTGTCCATCGCGCGCGCATTGCGGTGAAAAGCACGGTCGATCGGCGAACTCATCTGCTCACAAGCAAATAAAGGCACCCGCGAAATCGATCGGAGACACCCTTCGCCCTGGTTGAAAGGGTGGCGGAGAGGGGGGGATTCGAACCCCCGATAGGCTTGCACCTATGCCGCATTTCGAGTGCGGTACAATCAACCACTCTGCCACCTCTCCAGCGGCCCAGGTGATTTGCACCACCCGCGGTCGGGCGTGTTCTAGGCGAGGATGGCGGGACAGACAAGGCGCTGCAATAATATTTCCGTCGCCGCCGCCTCGCCCCGGCGAGGCACCGGGGTGGCGCAAGAAAGTGCGCGGAAACAAAGCGCTAGCGGGACGGTTCTGGTCCGATCGGGGCGCGGGCGAAGCAAAAGCAGCAGGAGCGGCCCATGGAGCATGTGACGATTCGAGCCAATGGCGCGGCGTTCCACGTCGCGCGGACCGGGAGCGGCAGGCCGCTGCTGCTGTTGCACGGCTGGCCGGAGTTCTGGCTGACCTGGAAGCCTGTGATGGCGCGCCTCGCCGACCGCTACACCCTGATCGCGCCCGATCTGCGCGGCTTCGGCGATAGCGACAAGCCGCAAGGCTCATTCGGCCCCGATCAGCATACCGACGACATGCTGGCGCTGCTGGACGCACTTGGTATCGGCAAGGCCGGCGTGGTCGGCCACGACGTCGGCGGCGCCGTGATGCAGCCGCTCGCCCGCAAGGCGCCCGAACGCATCGCCGGGCTGTTCTTCTTCGATTTCGTCTATCCCGGCATCGGGGCGCGGATGGCCGCGCCGGACCGGCTGAACCACATCTGGTACCAGTCGTTCCACCAGATGGAGATGGCGCCCGCGCTGGTCGGCGCTAACAGAGAGACCTGTCGCACCTATATCGGCCATTTCCTGCACAACTGGACGCATCGCAAGGCCGCGTTCGACGATGTGATCGAGGACTTCGCCGACAACTTCTTCAAGCCCGGCAACCTCGCCGGCGGCTTCGCGCATTATCGCGCGTCCCATGCGGGGCGCGTGAAGATGATGCAGGGCGAGGCGCCCGCGCTGCCGCCGATCGCGGTACCGACCTGCATCCGCTGGGCCGAGCACGACCCGCTGTTTCCCTATGCCTGGACCGACCGGCTGGGCGAGACCTTCTCCAATCTGGACCTGAAGATGTTCCCCGGTGTCGGGCATTTCCCGCATCGCGAGGATCCCGATCGCGCGGCCGCCGAGATCGCCGGCTTCTTCGGGCGGATCAATTGGAGGTAGAAAGTGGTGGGACCGCCAGGACGCGACAAAAACTGGCGGTCCCGCGCCGCTTTTCAGTATTGCTGGCCGGGAAGTGCGGCTTCGCCGGTCGGCGGGAGCGACACGGCCCACGGTAGCGGCCAGCGCCTAAACGGCAACGCGAACCCGATCTTAACCTAACCGATCAACCTTACCGTGCGATCGGCTGCGCCCAAGAATCTCAAGCATCGTCTCAGGCATCGGCCTTCTTTGCTTTTTTGGCCTTTTTCTCGTTCTTTGCGTCCTCGTCGTCCTTGTCCTTTTTTTCCGCCTTCTTGTCGTCCTTGCCGTTGTCCTTCTTGCGATTGGTGTAGCGGGCATTGCCGAGCCCGGTTCCGATCGTCAGCACGCCCCAGCGCGCGACATCCTGCATGAACGGCACCTCGGCCAGTCCCTGCGCCACGCCGTCATTGTGCATCACGATCGCGGTGTCATGATCGCCGATCTGCGGGATCGCCTCGACCAGGCTCGCCGGCAAGTTGAATTTGCTGCTCTCCCAATTGCCCGGCAAATTCTGTGCGCCCTTCTCGATCGAGCCGTCCTCGTTGATGACGCCGGGACAGGAGATGCCGATGAACGGCGCGAGCTTGAGGTTCTCCTTCTCGGCGGCGGCGATCAGATCCTTCAGCATCTTCACCAGCCGCTTCACCGCGCCTTCGCGCGTCGGCTCGTCATCGGCGTGGCGCCACAACTCCGATTTCCAGACCGCCGCCTTGGAGAGATCGGGCGCCTTCTTCCAGCGCGTCTCGACGACGCCGCAGCGGATATTGGTGCCGCCGATATCGACGGCGAGCACGCCGTCATGGGCCTCGAAAATCCACGACGGCGCCAGATGCAGCGTGCCGATCAGCCCGGCATCATCGGGATGAAAGCGGATCGGCACCATGTCGACCTTGAAATCATCCGACTTCAGGATGATGTCGGTTCGCGCGATGGCGAGTTCGCCGAGCCTGGAGTCGCGGAAGCCGCCGCCGACCACGATGCGCTCGGTCTTGGCCCAGGCCTTGGCGCCGAGGAAGCGCCGCGTCACATAGGCGAGCTCCTGGGCAAACTCCTCGATCGCACTGTGCACGACCGCGGAGGCCTCGGTGTCGTCGCCGACCAGCAACTCATCGAGCTTCTTCTTGCTGATCTTGTCCGACGGCTCGTCGCCGAACGGATCCTCGTCCGACTTGCGCAGCGGCTTGCGCCAGCGATCGAGGATCTTGCGGAATGCGCCCTTGGAGGCGCGATCGCCGAGAAAACCCTCGTCGTCCTTCAGCTCGATATTGAAGCTGTCGATGTCGACGGATGGCAGCCGCGCGGCACCGTGGTGCGCGATGCCTGTGGTCAATCCAGTGTCGTCGGCCATTCGCCCTGCCCGCTTGAGGTTCCCAGCACTAACGACGGGGAACTCAAATGGTTGCGTCCCGCGCTCTGCCGCTCGGCCTGCGCGGGACGCCGTTTCGCAAAGGTCTCAGGCGGCCTTCACCCCGTAACGCGCCGCGGGCGTGCTGCGCGACAGGTTCGGCATCAGCTTCTGGCGGGCCACCTCATAGGCCTGCCAATCCGCGGCATCCGGCAGCGACGGCACGGTGAAGACCTCGCCCTGGTCGAGGCCGGCCAGCGCAGCGTTCACCATGTCCTCCGCCTTCATCACGATCTCGCCGGGCAGATGCTCGACCGGCGTACCGGCGATGTCCCAGAACTCGGTGGCCGTGGCCCCCGGCAGCACGGCCTGAACGCGAATGTTCTTGTCCTTCAGCTCGTGCTGCAGCGAGTGGGTCAGCGCGAGCACGAAGGCCTTGCTGCCGCCGTAGACGCCGTTGAGCAGTTCCGGCTGAACGCCGACGACCGAGGCGATATTGATGATGGTGCCGCCGCCGCGCGCGACGAATCCCGGCACCGCCGCATAGGTCAGCCGCATCAGCGCGTCGACATTGAGCGCGATCATGTCGCTCATCTTGTCGACATCGGATGCGAGCAGCGGCGCTGTGGCACCGACGCCGGCGTTGTTCACGAGCACGCTGATGCCTTCGTTGCTGCGCAGAATGGATTCGATCCGTGCGACATCGCCGCGCTTGGCTAGGTCGGCGGCGACGATCTCGATCGATCGGCCTGTCTCCGTCGAGAGACGCTTGGCGAGCCCATCGAGGCGCTCACGGTTGCGTGCAACGAGGATCAGATCGTAGCCACGCCGTGCGAGCCGGTCCGCATAGATGGCACCGATTCCGGACGACGCACCGGTAACGAGCGCCGTGCCTTTGGCTGACTTGGTCATGTTGGTCTCCTGTTTGACCTGAACGGCCGGACTTGGCCGTTGCTCAGGTTCTACAGGCCCCCTTGAATGTCTCAAATGTCATATATACACCTTTTTAGGACACAGATTGCCGCTGGAGGGTCCCATGCAGGAGATCGGCTTCGTCGTCTTCCCGGAGTTCCAGGTGATGGGCTTCACCGCCATCACCGCCTTCGAGGTCGCCAATTTGATCGCAGGCGCGCCCTTCTATGAGGTCACGCTGCTGTCGGAGAACGGCGGCCCGGTGCGGTCCTCCGCCGGCTTCAATGTCGAAACCGAAGCCTTTGGCGAGCGCAGCTTCGACACGGTGTTCATCGGCGCCGGTCACGAGCTTCATCCGGCATCGGCGAAGCTGATCGACTATATGCGACGCGCCATGACGACATCGCAGCGCATCGCTGCGCCCTGTATCGGCGCCTTCTCACTGGCTGAAGCCGGCCTGCTCGACGGCCGGCGCGTCTCTACGCACTGGCAATTCGCCCCGGAATTGCAGGCGCGATTTCCCGGACTCAAGGTCGAGCAGGACCGCATCTACATCGTCGACGGGCCGATCTGGACCTCGGCCGGCATGACCGCCACGATCGATCTGGCGCTGGCGATGATCGAGCATGATTTGGGCGTCGAGGTCGCCCGTTCGGTGGCCCGCAAGCTTGTCGTCTATCATCGCCGCACCGGCGGACAGTCGCAGTTTTCAGCTCTCCTTGAGCTCGACCCGAAATCCGACCGCATCCAGAACGCCCTCCACTACGCCAAGGCGCATCTGCGCAACGAGCTCTCGGTCGAGGAATTGGCAGAGGTGGCACGGCTCAGTCCGCGCCAGTTCAGCCGCGCCTTCCGCGCCGAGACCGGCCAGTCGCCCGCCAAGGCGATCGAGCAGCTCCGGGTCGAGGCTGCCAGAGAATTGATCGGCGATGGCCGCCATTCGATGGACGAAATTGCTGGTGAGACCGGCTTTGCCGATCGCGAACGGATGCGGCGGGCATTCTTGCGGGTGCTGGGTCAGCCGCCCCAGACCATCCGCCGGCACGCGCGGGCTGCGGCCAAGATTGCGGCCTGAGCGTCCAATGCGGGCCAAAATCACGCCAAACCCTTCATTTTTGGCCGGTTTTTGCCCTGCTTTACCTTGACTCCCTGCGGTTTGCGGCTATAAGTCCGCCCATCCGGCGCGGGGATTTCTCGCGCCGATCGTTTTTGTGCGATCCAGTTTGGGAATTCATTCCCTTCGCGCGAAACACATAACCCATAGCGACTGAACAAAAAGCCGACCCGGGCTAACCGTCCGAGGCCGGAACCGAACACGAAGGAATCAAACGATGTTCGCAGTCATCAAAACCGGCGGCCGGCAGTACCGTGTCGTTCCGAATGATGTACTCGAGATTGGCAAGATCGCCGGCGATGTCGGCACGATCGTGCAGCTAGGCGAAGTTCTGGTGCTCGGCGGTGACACGCCGGTGCTGGGAACGCCCACCGTGGCAGGCGCCACCGTTGCGGCCGAAGTGCTGCAGCACAAGCGCGGCGCCAAGGTGATCGCGTTCAAGAAGCGTCGCCGCAAGAATTCACGCCGCAAGCGCGGCTATCGCGACGAGCTCACGGTGCTTCGCATCACCGAGATCCTCGCCGATAACGCCAAGCCGACCGTCGGCCCGCGGCCGAAGAAGGAAAAGGTCGCAGCGCCCGCTGATGGCGAGGACGCAGCACCGAAGGCGGCCAAGAAGAAGGCGCCCACAAAGGCGCCGGCCGCGAAAAAGGCTCCGGCCAAGAAGGCCGCGACCAAGGCTTAAGAAGAAGTGATCGTCGCGCATTCAGATTTGAAGCGTGACAAAACGTGAAATGATTCCGTCAAGGAATTGATCTAGAGATCAAAGCGAAGTCGGAGACGAGCTATGGCTCATAAAAAAGCAGGCGGTTCATCGCGCAACGGACGTGATTCCAAGGGCAAGCGCCTTGGCATCAAGGCGTTCGGTGGCGAGCGCGTGATCCCCGGAAACATCATCGCGCGTCAGCGCGGCACCACCTGGCATCCTGGCCTTAATGTCGGCATGGGCACCGATCATACTCTCTTCGCCAAGGTCGAGGGTCATGTCGAGTTCCGTGCCAAAGCCAATGGCCGCACATTCATCTCGGTTATTCCGATGGCAGAAGCGGCCGAGTAGACGGTGGACACACATGAGTCCGCCGGGTCCTGTTGAACCGGCGGAGTCGCAAAGGGCTCCAAGGGGAGGCGGGATAACCGGCCTCCCCTTTTTGTTGCGCGCGATCCGGTTCGACCGCGCGCAACGTTCCAAGCGTTGCGTACCGATTGTCGCATCACAGGAGCTCGACATGTTGCAGGACATCCCGACGCCGACCTTGCGCGAGGCAAGAGCTTGCGTCCTCGAGACCGAACGGCTGACATTGCGCAAGCCGACGCTCGCGGACGTAAAAGCAATTGCACGCCTCGCCAATGACCGCCGTATCGCGGAGAACACCCGCCGCCTGCCGCATCCCTATACCCAGGACGACGCCATCGACTTCGTGCGCACGCTCGGCGCCGGCGGACGCGAAACCGTCTTCCTGATCGAGAACAATCACACGCCGATCGGCATGGTCGGCATCGACTGGCGCGAGGAGACCGCGGCCGAACTCGGCTACTGGCTCGGCGTCGACCATTGGGGCCAGGGCTTCGGCACCGAGGCCGCGCGCGCGGTGATCGACTACTTCTTCGAGGAATTCGATCTCGACCAGCTGATCGCGGGCGCCCGCGTCGTCAACCCGTCGTCGCGCAACATCCTCGAGAAGTGCGGCTTCCAGTGGAGCGGCGTCGAGCTGCACCGCTTCGAGGCGCTGGGCTCATCGAGCCCGGTGGACGCCTTCCGGCTGTCGCGCGGCGTCTGGGCCTCGCTGAAGAGCTGGAACAACTCGACCCGGCGACGGAGCTGAGCCTTCTGGTCTTCACCCTCCCCTGGAGGGGGAGGGTCGGATCACATTGAGCGCAGCGAAATGTGAGACGGGGTGGGGTGATCTCTCAACTCGGGCAGCGTCCGAGTGGAGGGACCGTCACCCCACCCCGCTGCGCATTCCGCTCCGCTGCATGCCCAGCGACCCTCCCCCTCCAGGGGAGGGTAAGAATCACGCCGGCGGATTCAGTGACGGCTGCTCACGCCCAAGCTGCTGCTCGCGCACGAAGATGTAGAGACCGGCCGCGATGATGATCGCGGCGCCGATGATCGTGGCCCAGGACGGCACGTCGCCGAACACCACGAAGCCGAAGATCACCGCCCAGACGATCATCGAATACTGGTACGGCACCACCACGCTCGCCGGCGCGAGTTTCAGCGAGCGGTTCACGCACAGCAGCGCCGCGACCGAGATGATGCCGGCGGTAAAGAACAGCACGAAGCTGCCGGCTGATGGCGTCACCCAGCCGAACGGCGAGAGCACGAGGCCGAGGATGAAAGTGCCGCCGAATTGCGATGTCGCCAGCACGATATCGGGCGTCGCACGCAGCGAGCGCGTGATCAGCATCAGCACCGCAAACGACAGGCTGCCACCGAGCGCGATCATCGCCGGCCAGCTGATGGTCTGCGCCGATGGCCGCAGCGCAATCAGCACTCCGCAAAAGCCGACCAGGATCGCGGTCCAGCGCCGCCAGCCGACATGCTCGCCGAGCACGAGGCCCGACATCGCGGTGACGAAGATCGGCCCGGCCAGATAGTAGGTGATGACGTCGGCGAGCGGCAGATAGACGGTCGCCAGGAAGAACGCCGCGACCTCCAGTGTCGACAGTGTGACGCGCAGCAATTGCAGCCATGGACGCTCCAGATGCAGGAAATCCGCACGCCGCTTCCACACGATCGGCAGCAGCACGAGCAGTGCCGCGCAAGCGCGCAGCCACAGCAATTGCCCGACCGAATAGGTGGCGACGATGAATTTGCCCATCGCGTCGCCGAACGAGAACATGAAGATCGACAGCAGCATCAACCCGATGCCGGCGAGCCGTGCCGATCGATCGTCGTAGGAGGACAGTTTTGCGAACAGGCTCATTGTTCTCTTGTTGTCGCCGCCTCTGGGTCGGGCCGGTCCTGTCGCCGTTTTACCGACGTCGTTGCGCAGGACAACCCCGGACGCGGCAGATCGAACCAATTGTCGCAGTGCGGCGCCTGCGCTACCGGTAGAGCGTTTTCGAGCGAAGTGGATACCGGTTCGCGTGAAGAAAACGCGTCAAAACAAGAATCTAGAGCCCCGTTCCGATTCAATCGGAACGGGATAGGCTCTAGGGCAGCCATTCAAGAAGCAGAACAGGAAACGCCGCATGAGCGAATTCGACCCCACCCGGCATCGCATGGTCCCCGCGCAGCGGTGGTTCGAGGATTTCGTGCTCGGCGAGCGCTTCGTGATTCCGAGCCGGACCCAGACCTCGGCCGTGTTCGCGGCCTTCCAGACCGCCAGCGGCGACACCCATCCGATCCATTACGATGTCGAATATTGCCGCACGCGCGGCATGCCGGACCTGCTCGCGCATGGCTTCCAGACCCTGGTGCACACCGCCCCCGGCGCCGGGCTGTTTCCCTATGTCGTGGAGGAATCGCTGGTCGGCTTCCTGGAACAGTCGAGCAAGTTCCTGAAGCCGGTCTATGCCGGCGATACCATCTACCCCGCGCTGGAGGTGATCGAGCTGTCGCCGGGTAAGACCACCGGCGTCGTGACGCTGCGCTCGACCGTGCACAACCAGCGCCGCGAGCTGGTGTTGGAGGGGATGCAGAAATTCCTGGTGCGGCGGCGGCCGACCTAACGCTCGAGGCCGTAAAAAGGCCCGAAAATTAAGGCTTTTCGCCGAAGTCGGCGCGCTTGCGGGTTGCCGCAGGGACCGGCCTGCCCTAACTAGTACGGATCATGAAATTCCTCGATGAAGCCAAGGTCTATATTCGCTCCGGCGACGGCGGCAACGGCTGCGTCGCGTTCCGGCGCGAGAAGTTCATCGAGTTCGGCGGCCCATCCGGCGGCAATGGCGGCCGCGGCGGCGACGTCATCATCGAGTCCGTCGACGGGCTGAACACGCTGATCGACTACCGCTACCAGCAGCACTTCAAGGCGCCAAAAGGCACCAACGGCATGGGCAAGGACCGCCATGGCGCCAACGGCAAATCGATCGTGCTGAAAGTGCCTGTCGGCACCCAGGTGTTCGACGAGGACCGCGAGACGTTGCTGCACGATTTCACCGAACTCGGCGAGAAATTCGTACTGGCTGAAGGCGGCAATGGCGGCTTCGGCAACGCTCATTTCAAGTCCTCCACCAACCGCACGCCGCGCAACGCCAATCCCGGCGCGCCGGGCGAAGAGCGTTGGATCTGGTTGCGGCTGAAGCTGATTGCCGACGCCGGCTTGGTCGGCCTGCCCAACGCCGGCAAATCGACCTTCCTGTCGGTGGTCAGCGCAGCGCGACCGAAGATCGCCGACTATCCCTTCACCACGCTGCATCCGCAGCTCGGCGTCGTGAACTACGGCGGCCGCGAATTCGTGCTCGCCGATATCCCTGGCCTGATCGAAGGCGCACATGAAGGTGCCGGCCTTGGCGACCGTTTCCTCGGCCATGTCGAGCGTTGCCGGGTGCTGCTGCATCTGGTCGATGCGACCAGCGAACATGCCGGCAAGGCTTACAAGACCGTGCGCACCGAGCTCGAAGCCTATGAAGGCCATCTCGCCGACAAGATCGAGATCGTCGCGCTGAACAAGATCGACGCGGTCACAGCAGACGAGCTGAAGAAGCAGAAGGACCGCCTCAAGCGGGCGGCGAAGAAGACCCCGCTGCTGCTCTCAGGCGCGACCGGCGAAGGCGTGCAGGAAGCATTGCGCGCGCTGGTCGAGGTGATCGGCGAAGCGCCGGTGTCCAACAAGGCCAAGAGCCAGGCGGAGCCGTGGGCGACGCCGCTGCCGCAGGGTTGAGCGGCACTTCGACTTCTCAAGCCACATCGTGGCGCCTCTCGCTTCCACCTTCCTGCCAGACCGAACCCATGAAACGCCCCGCGCTCAAGAACTTTCGCCGCATCGTCGTCAAGGTCGGCTCGTCGCTATTGGTCGACTCGCAGGCCGGCGAAGTCCGCGCATCCTGGCTCGCGGCGCTGGTCGACGACATCGCAAAGCTCCACAAGCGCGGCTGCGAGGTCATGGTGGTGTCGTCGGGCTCGATCGCGCTCGGCCGCAGCCGCCTGAAGCTGCCGCGCGGCCCGCTGAAGCTCGAAGAAAGCCAGGCTGCCGCCGCGGTCGGCCAGATCGCGCTGGCGCGAACCTGGTCGGAGGTGCTCGGCCATCACGGCATCGGCGCCGGGCAGATCCTGGTGACGTTGCAGGACACCGAAGAGCGCCGTCGCTATCTCAATGCGCGCTCGACCATCGCAAAACTGCTGGAATGGGGCGCGGTGCCCGTGATCAACGAGAACGACACGGTCGCCACCACCGAGATCCGCTACGGCGACAATGATCGCCTCGCCGCCCGCGTCGCCACCATGGCGAGCGCGGACCTGTTGATCCTGCTGTCGGATATCGACGGCCTCTACACCGCGCCGCCCGCGGTCGATCCCGATGCCAAGCTGATCCCGGTGGTCGAAAGCATCACCTCGGAGATCGAGGGGATGGCGGGCTCGGCCGGCTCCGAACTGTCGCGCGGCGGCATGACCACCAAGATCGAGGCCGCCAAGATCGCGACCACCGCCGGCACCCACATGCTGATCGCCTCCGGCAAGATCGAGCACCCGTTGCAGGCGATCGCCGACGGCGGCCGCTGCACCTGGTTCCTGACCCCGGCCAATCCCGTCACCGCACGCAAGCGCTGGATCGCGGGCTCGCTCGAGCCGAAGGGCACGCTGACCATCGATGCCGGTGCGGTGGCGGCGCTGCGTGCCGGCAAGAGCCTGCTGCCGGCCGGCGTGATCCGGGTCGACGGCCAGTTCGCCCGTGGCGACGCCGTGGTGGTGCGCGGCCCCGACACCCATGAGATCGGCCGCGGCCTGGTCGCCTACGACGCCGAGAATGCCGAGAAGATCAAGGGCCGCTCCTCGCCGGACGTGATGGCCATTCTGGGCATCAGCGGCCGCTCGGAGATGATCCACCGCGACGATCTCGTGATCGGTCCGGCCGGGGCGATCCCGGCCAAGTAGGGCATTGGATAGGCCATTGGCCGACAGGCCGGGCCTGCCGACCATCTGCCATGCCGGTTCCGCGCCTCGCCACCCCTCAATTGCCATGCTAGAACATGGCCTTAATCCAAAGCCGGGACTTCCATGAGCGCCCCCCTGAAGGCGATCGACGGCAACGCCGATCTCTCCGCCCTGATGACCGACCTCGCCGCCAAGGCGCGCGCAGCCGCGCGCGTGCTGGCGCTGGCGCCGCCGGAGCAGAAGAACCGGGCGCTCGCCGCAATCGAACGCGCGATCCGCGCCAACGCGCCGGCCATTCTCGCCGCCAATGCCGAGGATGTCGCGGAGGCGCGCGCGGGTGGCATGACCGCTGCCTTCGTCGACCGCCTGACACTGACGCAGCCGCGCGTCGCCGGCATGGCCGATGGCGTGGCGACCGTGCGCGAGATTGTTGATCCGGTCGGCGCCGTCACCGAACGCTGGCAGCGTCCGAACGGCATGACCATCGAGCGCGTCCGCGTGCCGCTCGGCGTGATCGGCGTGATCTTCGAAAGCCGCCCCAACGTCGCCGCCGACGCCGGCGTGCTGTGTCTGAAATCCGGCAACGCCGTGATCCTGCGCGGCGGCTCCGACAGCTTCCGTTCCTGCCGCGCGATCCATGATTGTCTGGTGCAGGGCCTGCGTGAAGCCGGCCTGCCTGAGGCCGCGATCACCTTGGTGCCGACCCGTGACCGCGCGGCCGTCGGCCTGATGCTGACGGGATTGAACGGCGGCATCGACGTGATCGTGCCGCGCGGCGGCAAGAGCCTGGTCGCACGCGTCGAGGCGGAGGCACGCGTTCCGGTGTTCGCGCACCTCGAGGGCGTCAACCACATCTATGTCGACGCCAGCGCCAGGCTCGATATGGCCAAGGCGGTCGTGCTGAACGCCAAGATGCGCCGGCCCGGTGTCTGCGGCGCCGTCGAGACCCTGCTGATCGATCGCAACGCTGCAGCGACGAAGCTGAAACCGCTGGTCGAGTTGTTGATCGATGCCGGCTGCGAGGTGCGCGGCGACGACATCGTGCAAGGCGCCGATGCCAGGGTGAAGCCCGCGTCCGACGAGGACTGGAACACCGAATATGAGGACGCGATCATCTCGGCGAGGATCGTCGACAGTCTCGATGAAGCGATTGCGCATATTCAAAATCACGGCTCGCATCACACCGATGCGATCGTGACGGAGAATGCCGCTGCCGCGCAGAGATTTCTCAACGAAGTCGATTCGGCGATCGTGCTGCACAACGCCTCGACCCAGTTCGCCGACGGCGGCGAGTTCGGCTTCGGCGCCGAGATCGGAATTGCCACCGGCAAATTCCACGCTCGCGGGCCGGTCGGCGCCGAGCAGCTGACGAGCTTCAAGTACCGCGTCCACGGCACCGGGCAGACCCGGCCGTGATCATTGTCGCACGCGCACGGTAGACCCTTGCAACAAGCTTCCATCGTGCCGTTATCCGCAGCCCAGGCGCTTCCGTTCTATACCAACGGCATGCGCATCGGGCTGCTCGGCGGCTCGTTCAATCCACCGCACGCCGCGCATCGCGCCATCAGCCAGTTCGCGCTCAAGCGCCTGCAGCTCGACCGCGTGTGGTGGCTGCTGACGCCGGGCAATCCGCTGAAGAACCATGACGGCCTGCATGCGCTCAACGAGCGCGCCGCGGCTGCGCGTCGCGTTGCCGACGATCCGCGCATCGACATCAGCTGTCTCGAAGCTGTCATCGGTGTCCGCTACACTGTCGACACGATCATCCACTTGCGCCGCCGTGTCTCCGGCGTGCACTTCGTCTGGATCATGGGCGCTGACAATCTCGCGCAATTTCATCGCTGGAAAGATTGGCGGCGCATCGCGTCCGATGTGCCGATTGCCGTGATCGACCGTCCGCCCCAGAGTTTCCGCGCCCTTGCCGCACCGGCGGCGCAGGCGCTCATGCGCTATCGCTTGCCCGAAAATCAGGCGACACGGCTGGCCGATCAGCGGGCGCCGGCCTGGGTGTTCCTGACAGGAATGAAATCCAATCTGTCTTCGACCGGACTGCGGAACCCGGACGGGAGCTGGAGAACGGCGTGAGGCGCAAAAGGGTTACTGGAATATTGAAACCATTAACCCCACATGCGTAGAATGGTGCGTGGGGCCGAGGATTCGGCACCCGCGATACAGTGAAAGGAATGGTCCCTGGCCACATCTGTATTGTCAAAGTCTGTTTTACCCAAGGTTCCAAAGACTGCGCGTAAAACATCGACGAAAACCGCGGCCTTGCAGGCGCAACCGGACGCGGACAAACCGGATGCCAACAAGACGCTGAGCCTGATCCTCTCCCGCCTCGACGACATGAAAGCGGAAGAGACGGTCACCATCGACCTTCGGGGCAAATCCGCATATTCCGACTACATGATCGTCACCACCGGCCGGGTTAACCGGCACGTTGGCGCGATCGCGGAAAATGTGACGAAGAGCCTCAAGGAAAACGGGGTCAAGAACATCCATGTCGAGGGCTTGCCCAATTGCGACTGGGTGCTGATCGATTCCGGCGAGGTGATCGTGCACGTGTTCAGGCCTGAGGTGCGCGAGTTCTACAACCTCGAGCGGTTGTGGACTCAGAACCCGGCGGTCGCGGCGGTCTAAGGCGTATCGAAGCCGATGCGAATCGGCTGCAGCGCATATAGCTTGCGCTGATGCGCCTTGTCGTCATCTGCATCGGCCGCCTGAAACAGGGCCCTGAACGGGAGCTCGCCGAGCGTTACCGCGAGCGCTTCGAAGATATCGGCCGCAAGCTCGGCTTCCGCGGCCTCGACATCCATGAGATTGCGGAAAGCCGCGCGCGCGACACGGGAGCGCGCATCACTGAAGAGGCCGCGGCGATCGCGGCGCTACTGCCTGAAAAGCACATGCTGGTCGCGCTCGACGAACGCGGCAAGAGCATCGACAGCGCAAGCTTTGCGCAGCAGCTTGGCCGCTGGCGCGACGAAGGGGCGGCACATACTGTCTTCGTGATCGGCGGTGCCGACGGACTTTCGCCTGAATTGCAGCGCAAGGCTTCGTTGCGTATTGCATTCGGCTCCGCGACCTGGCCGCATCAAATGGTCCGCGTCATGCTTCTGGAACAGATTTATCGGGCCGCGACCATTTTGGCCGGCCACCCCTATCATCGCGCCTGAGGCGCGGTGACGGACAGTCGAAAGCGCTGAACGCACGCGAATGCAGCACAAGCGGGACACAGCTTCGGATTCGCATCACGGCACCGCGCGCCGCCGCTGGTTGCCGGCGTCCCTGCCCCTGTCGATCGTCATGTTCGCCGCCGCTCCGCTGGCACTAGTACATGCGCAAGCGACACCACCCGCACAACAGCCCGCCCCGCCGGCACAGCAGGCCGCGACCGCGGAGACATCGCCCGACGCCATCAAGCAGCGCGAGCAGGAGCTCGAGGCCGCGCGCGAGCAGCAGCGCAAGGCCACCGAGTTGCAGGAGAAGCTGAAGGCCGACATCGCCACGATCGGCCAGGACCGCAGCAAGCTCAATCAGCAGCTGATCGACATTGCCGGCCAGGTGCGCAGCGTCGAGACGCGGATCGCCGACGCCGAGGCGCGCCTGCAGCCGCTCGACGGCCGCGAGCGCGACATCCGCAGCTCGCTCGATTCACGCCGCTCCGAGGTGATCGAGGTGCTGGCCGCTTTGCAGCGCGCCGGGCGGCGCACGCCGCCGGCGCTTCTGGTGCGGCCGGAGGACGCGCTGCAATCGCTGCGCACCGCGATGCTGCTCGGCGCGGTGGTGCCGGAATTGCGCGTCCGCGCCGAAAAGCTAGCAGCCGATCTCGGCGAACTGGTCGCGTTGCGCAAGACCATCTCGACCGAGCGCGATGCGCAGGCAGCCGACCGCGACAAGCTGAAAGAAGACCAGACCCGCCTGGCCGCACTGGTCGACGAACGGCAGCGGCAGCAAAGCGCGGCCGAAAAGGACATGGAGGCCGAAGGCGCCCGCGCCATCGCGCTGTCGAAGCAGGCCGCCGATTTGCAGAGCCTGATCGCCAAGATGGAGCAGGACCTCAAGAGCGCGGCCAAGGCCGCCGCCACGGCCAGCCTCCAGGGGGCCCCGGCGACCGTTAACGGCAAGCCGAATCTGGGAGCTCTCAACGACCCGGCCCGCATGAGCCCGGCGGTCGCCTTCGCCTCCGCCAAAGGCCTGTTTTCCTATCCGGTGAATGGCACCAAGATTCGCGAATTTGGCGGTTCCGACGGCGCGGGCGGCGTACAAAAAGGCATTTCTTTGGCCGCCAAACCGGGTGCGCAGGTCACAACCCCGTGTGACGGCTGGGTTGTTTACGCTGGTCCTTTCCGCAGCTATGGACAACTCTTGATCCTCAATGCCGGGGGCGGGTATCATGTCCTGATCGCCGGGATGGAGCGTATTTCGGTAAACATCGGCCAGTTTGTGCTAACGGGGGAGCCGGTTGCGACCATGGGGTCGACGTCCCAGGTTGCATCCATTCTCGCGACCAATGCGAGCCAGCCAGTGCTCTATGTCGAGTTCCGGAAAGACGGCACTCCAATCGATCCAGGTCCATGGTGGACCGCAAATGAAGGCGAAAAGGTTCGCGGATGATGCGCAAGACTTCGGTAATTCTCCTTAGCGCCGCCACCGGCGCGGCCCTGACGCTTTTCGTCACGCAGCCCCGCGCTGTGCTGATGGGATCGAGCGCGCGCGCCGCGACGTCGGACACCTACCGCCAGCTCAATTTGTTCGGCGACGTGTTCGAGCGAGTGCGCAGCGACTACGTCGAGAAGCCGGATGACAGCAAGCTCGTCGAGTCCGCCATTTCGGGCATGCTGTCCGGCCTCGACCCGCACTCGAGCTACATGGATGCCAAGAGCTTCCGCGACATGCAGGTGCAGACCCGCGGCGAGTTCGGCGGCCTCGGCATCGAGGTCACGATGGAAGACGGCCTGATCAAGGTGGTCTCGCCGATCGACGACACCCCGGCCTCGAAGGCCGGCATCATGGCCAACGACATCATCACCAACCTCGACGACGAGGCCGTGCAGGGCCTGACGCTGAACCAGGCCGTCGAGAAGATGCGTGGTCCGGTCAACACCAAGATCAAGCTCAAGATCATCCGCAAGGGCCAGGACAATCCGATCGACGTCACACTGGTGCGCGACAACATCCGCGTCCGTTCGGTGCGTGCGCGCGTCGAGGCCGACGACATCGCCTACATCCGCATCACCACCTTCAACGAGCAGACCACCGAAGGCCTGAAGAAAGAGGTTGCCAATCTGCAGGGCCAGATCGGCGACAAGCTGAAGGGCTACATCATCGACCTCCGAAACAACCCCGGCGGCCTGCTCGAAGAAGCCGTCACCGTGTCCGACGCCTTCCTGGAGCGCGGCGAGATCGTCTCGACCCGCGGACGCAATGCCGAGGAAACCCAGCGCCGCGCTGCTCACCCCGGCGACCTGACCAAGGGCAAGCCGGTCATCGTGCTGATCAATGGCGGCTCGGCGTCGGCCTCCGAAATCGTCGCCGGCGCGCTGCAGGACCACAAGCGTGCGACGCTGGTCGGCACGCGCTCGTTCGGCAAGGGTTCGGTGCAGACCATCATCCCGCTCGGCTCGGGCAACGGCGCGCTGCGCCTGACCACCGCGCGCTACTACACGCCGTCGGGCAAGTCGATCCAGGCCAAGGGCATCGTGCCCGACATCGAGGTGCTGCAGGACGTGCCGGACGAGTTGAAGGCGCGTACCGACACCAAGGGCGAGGCCTCGCTGCGCGGCCATCTGAAGAACGACGGCGACGAGAAGACCGGCTCGCAGTCCTACGTCCCGCCGGACGCCAAGGACGACAAGGCGCTGAAGATGGCGGATGACCTGCTGCACGGCATCAAGTCGACCTCGAGCGCAACGCCGGCACCAGCCGCAGCCCCAGGCGACAAGGCCGCTGTCGACAAGCCCGGCAACAAGGCCGCGAACTGATCCCATCCAATCGTTTAGGCGAAAAGGGCGGCCCTCGGGCCGCCCTTTCTGCTTTCGCCATCCACCGCCAGCCGTGCTTTGACGGGGAGGCCGGCGCGCGGGAATGCACCGCATCGTGCTATCGTTCGCGCTGTTGATTCGGGGAGGGTCATGGCAGAAGCGGCCGACGAACTGAGCACGCCGCTTGGGCAGAGCACCGTGGGCAGGACGCGCCGTTTCCGGCTGCCGTTCACGGCGATGCAGGCGCTCGCCGTGCTGCTGGGCCTCGTGCTCGTCGGTTTCGCCGGCGTCGCTCTGTTCAACGACAATCCGCTCGGCGGCGAGCCGATTGCCCGCATCACGCTCCGCAATCCCCCGCCCGCAGCCGCCGACGATAAGCACGCCGCGTCCGGGCAGGCGGCCGAACCGGCGGTCAAATCCGCCGCCAAGGCGCCGGCCGCAGCCAGCGACGCCAAGAACGACGCCAAGACTGTCACCATCATCGACGGCTCCAGCGGCAAGCGCCAGGACGTCGTGATCGGCGCCGGCGATCCAGCCGAAAAGACGATGGATGCCGACGCGCCGCCGCTCGCGATGACCGGGATCGACCCGCGCCTGCTGGAAAAGTCGCGCTACGGCATGATCCCGGTGGTCGCCGACGGCCTGAAGCCGTTCACGGTCTATGCGGCCGAAGCCGACCGCGCCAAGGCGGCCCGGATGCCCGTGGTCGCCATCGTGGTCTCAGGCCTCGGCGTCGGCGCCGCCAAGACCACTGACGCCATCATGAAGCTGCCGCCGGCCGTGACGCTGGCCTTCACGCCGTATGGCGCCGACCCTGGCAAGCTCGCGGAACGCGCGAGGGCGCAGCGCCACGAGATCCTGCTGCAGATCCCGATGGAGCCGTTCGACTATCCCGACAACGATCCGGGCCCGCAGACCCTGCTGACCACATTGAGCAGCGAGCAGAACCTCGACCGTCTCTATTGGCACCTCAGCCGCCTGCAGGGCTATGCCGGGATCGCCAATTTCATGGGAGCCCGGTTCGTCGCGACCGATCCTGTGATGCAGCCCATCGTGCGCGAAGCGGCCAAGCGCGGCCTGAGCTTTTTCGACGACGGTTCCACCCCGCGCAGCGTCGCGCAGAGCCTCTCGGCCGGCCAATCGTTGCCGTTCGCCAAGGCCGATTTCGCCATCGACGTGGTGCCGACATCGGCGGAAATCGACCGCGCGCTGGTCAAGCTGGAAACGATCGCCAAGGAACGCGGCACGGCCGTGGGCGTCGCCTCGGCGCTGCCGGTCTCGATCGAGCGGCTCGGCGCCTGGCTCAAGACACTGGACTCCAAGGGCATCATGCTTGTGCCATTGACAACGGCGATGCTGAAATCAAAATCGGGCTAGAAGATCAATCTGTTGGTGCAACCTAAGATCTTGCCGGGGGGCCGGGTCGGGTGGCGCCAGGAACTGTGCGAGGTAGCGGCAGCATGGCACGTTATGAGGACCTGCCCTATCGAACCTGCGTCGGCATCATGCTGCTCAATACGGCCGGGCTAGTCTTCATCGGACGCCGCGCCGGCGGCATCGAGCATGTCGATGACGCGCATGTCTGGCAGATGCCGCAAGGCGGCGTCGATCCCGGCGAGGATACGTTCCAGGCCGCGCGGCGCGAGCTCTATGAAGAGACCAGCGTCAAGTCGGTGGAGAAGCTCGGCGAGGTCTCGGAGTGGCTGATCTATGATATCCCGCGCACCGTCGCCGGCCGCGCCTGGAAGGGCCGCTATCGCGGCCAGCGGCAGAAGTGGTTCGCGCTGCGCTTCACCGGCGACGAGAACGAGATCAACGTCGCCCACCCCGGCGGCGGCCACAAGGCCGAGTTCGTCACCTGGCGCTGGGAGCCGATGAAGAATCTGCCGGAGCTGATTGTGCCGTTCAAGCGTCCGGTCTATGAGCGCGTCGTGAAGGAATTCGCCGGTCTGGCGGCCAAGTAATTGGCCGGATGATCGGCCAGATCAACGCGCGGCGCACCGGTCGAGATGTCATCAGATAAGCCCTATCGCCCCAATGTGGGCATCGCGCTGTTCAACGGCGACGGACGCGTGCTGATCGGCCACCGGATCAAGGACGACGGTCCGGAGATCGTGCTGCCCGGCCTCGAATGGCAGATGCCGCAAGGCGGCATCGACGACGGCGAGGACCCGCGCCAGGCCGTGATGCGCGAATTGTGGGAAGAAACTGGAGCGGTCAACGCCGACTATCTCGGCGAGACCGACTGGATGACCTACGAATTCCCGGCCTATGACGGGCCGGCATCGCATCGGCTGGCCAAATTCCGCGGCCAGCGACAGAAATGGTTCGCGCTGCGCTTTACCGGACGCGACGAGCAGATCGATCCATTGACGCCGCGCAACGGCCAGCCCGCCGAGTTCGACAAATGGCGCTGGGAGCGTCTCGATCGCGTCGCCGATCTGGTGGTGCCGTTCCGCCGCGAGGTTTATCGCGCGGTCGCGATCCGGTTCGCGGAATTCGTCGGCTGATCGTGCGGCGGAAGGCGCCGCGCATCACCCGGCGTCATGCCGTAGGTCGCGCGGAACACGCGATAGAAGGTCGCGATACTGTCGAAGCCGCACGAGAACGCGATCTCGTCGATGCCGCGTTCCTTCATCAAGGAGAGAAGCCGCCTCGCTTCCTTCAACCTCGTCGCCGTCAGCGTTCGCGCGAACGACAGGCCGGTCGGCTCGAACAGCGCGTGCAATTGCCGGAGTGAAATGCCGAGCTCGGTGGCGACCGCGGCCGGCGTGAGCGAGGCGCGATGCAGATCGCGCAGCAGGATTTCTCGTGCGGCATGGAGGTAGCCCGCATGCAGCGCGGCACGGATCTCATCCTGGCGCGGCCGCAAGCGTCCGCGCGCAAGCAGCGCCAGGCGCACCATATGCGTGACCTCGCCGGCGAACCGCCCGGCTTGCGGCGGATCGCGCGTCATGGAGCGGAACATGGCGCCGACAAGCCGGGTCAGGCTCGCATCACGCGCCAGCGCGACCAGCGGCACGTCCTCGATCCGCGCACCGAGCACGAGCTCGTCGGTGACGGGAATCTTGAGGCTGAAGAAGCGAAAGCCGTCGGTCCGATCGGGCGTCGACGCAAACGGAAGATTGGAATGGCCGAACACCATATCTCCGTTGCCTACCCATTGGATGCGATCGCGACCGATATTCATGTGGCCGGGGCCGCGCACCTGCCAGCCGAGATGCAGGCTGTTGCTCGGAACACGTCCGATGTCGGATGACGTCCGGCTGACGCGGTAGGACGACGCCGACATTTCCGCCAGCACGGCGCCGCCGACCGGCGTCGCGGAAAAACGTCCGTGGAAATCGGGCCGTCTGTCGCGATCGAGCTCGATAGTAACCCCGAACAGGTTTTTGCCGCGTACGTCGCACCAGTGCTCAAAGCGGTCCTGCGGGCGAAGAGCATCGGTGGAGAAAGTCAGCACAGTTTCTTGTCCGTGACGTCGGGGGATGAAATCGCGATGCAATCGAGTCAATTCGTCATCGCGCCGCAGCTTGTCATGTGTGCCCGATGCCTGCTGTTAGCTGCTTCACATGTTCCGGGTTGCCGCCTGGTTCGGACCGACCGTGGACCGATCGCATTGGCAATGGCTGTCGCGATCGGCGCAGACATCGCGTGGAGCGGACCATGCCACATGAACATCAGCCGCAAACATCGCTGCGATCTTGCGCTTCATGAGGACCAGCCCCGGAACCCAAATATGCCGGGCAGAATGCCGCCAGACGCTTCCGGGCGCAACAAGCATTCAACGCCCGCCGCGGTACGGCGAGCGTTGAATGCTTCAAGTCTTGGCAGACGATGACTGGAAAAGTGTGAGCGATTTCACGAGGGAGCCGGCTCACTCGACGCTAGGGCGCGATCGCTGGTCAGCAATCGCGCCTCAGTGCATAGCCGTCGTGTTGAGCTCGTGCTGGATGCTCTTGAAGTGGTCAAGCCGCTCGATCGCGTGATCGAGCTCGGAGCCTTCCTTCTCGGCGAGCTTCTCTTCCATCTCCTTGATGGTCTCGGCGAACTTCGCACGATCGAGCTCGGCAATCGTGGTCGCGACGTCGGCGAGCACGGTGAGGCCCTTGTCCGACACCTCGGCGAGGCCGCCGAGCACGATCACCTTCTCGCGCTTGCCTGTGGTCGTGATCGTCAGGATGCCCGGGCGAACCGTGGCGACGACCGGAGCATGTCCCGCGAGTACACCGAAATCACCCTCCACACCGGGGACGTCAACCTGATCGACCTCACCGGAGAAGGCGAGCTTTTCGGGAGAGACGAGATCGAAGTGGAAGGTGGCCATGGTCTTTCCGTTCTTTGCGCTGTCACCCGCGGGCTCGACCCGCGGGTCCATCAGTCAAAACACTTCTCGTTCGATGGATCGCCGGATCAAGTCCGGCGATGACGACATCCTGAAGCTTAGGCCGCCTCGGCGGCGAGCTTCTTGCCCTTCTCGACGGCTTCTTCGATCGTGCCGACCATGTAGAACGCCGCTTCCGGCAGATGGTCGTACTTGCCCTGGCAGAGATCGCGGAAACCCTTGATGGTGTCGGCGAGGTCGACGAACTTACCCGGCGAGCCGGTGAAGATTTCGGCGACGTGGAACGGCTGCGACAGGAAGCGCTCGACCTTGCGGGCGCGGGCGACCGTCAGCTTGTCCTCTTCCGACAGTTCGTCCATGCCGAGAATGGCGATGATGTCCTGCAGCGACTTGTAGCGCTGGAGGATCTGCTGGACGAGACGCGCGGTGTTGTAGTGCTCTTCACCGACGACCAGCGCCGACAGCATGCGCGAGGTCGAGTCAAGCGGGTCCACCGCCGGATAGATGCCCTTTTCCGAGATCGCGCGCGACAGCACCGTGGTGGCGTCCAAGTGGGCGAACGAGGTGGCGGGCGCCGGGTCGGTCAAGTCGTCGGCCGGCACGTAGATCGCCTGCACCGAGGTGATCGAGCCCTTCTGGGTGGTGGTGATGCGCTCCTGCAGCGCGCCCATGTCGGTCGCGAGCGTCGGCTGATAACCCACCGCCGAAGGAATACGGCCGAGCAGCGCCGACACTTCCGAACCCGCCTGGGTGAAGCGGAAGATGTTGTCGACGAAGAACAGCACGTCCTGGCCCTGATCGCGGAAGTGCTCGGCGACCGTCAGACCGGTCAGACCGACGCGGGCGCGGGCGCCCGGCGGTTCGTTCATCTGGCCGAACACCAGCGCGCACTTCGACTTCACGCTCGGATCCGGATTGTGCGGATCGGCGTTGACCTTCGATTCGATGAACTCGTGATAGAGGTCGTTGCCTTCACGGGTCCGCTCGCCGACGCCGGCGAACACGGAGTAACCACCGTGCGCCTTCGCGACGTTGTTGATCAGTTCCTGAATCAGCACGGTCTTGCCGACGCCGGCGCCGCCGAACAGGCCAATCTTGCCGCCCTTCGCGTATGGAGCAAGAAGGTCGACGACCTTGATGCCGGTGACGAGGATTTCCGCTTCGGTCGACTGGTCGGTGTAGGACGGCGCTTCCTGGTGGATGGCGCGCAGGCCTTCGGACTTGATCGGGCCGGCTTCGTCGATCGGCTCGCCGATGACGTTGATGATGCGGCCGAGCGTGCCTTCGCCGACCGGCACCCGGATCGGCTCGCCGGTGTCGGTCACTTCCTGACCGCGCACCAGACCTTCGGTGATATCCATCGCGATGGTGCGGACGGTCGATTCACCGAGATGCTGCGCGACTTCGAGCACCAGGCGGTTGCCGCCGTTCTTGGTCTCGAGCGCATTCAGAATCGCCGGAAGGTGGCCTTCGAACTGCACGTCGACCACGGCGCCCGTGACCTGGGTAACGCGACCGATCTGATTGGCTGCTGTAGCCATGAACTGTTCTCCTTCGAAAATCTGCCTTAGACCGCCTCAGCGCCGGAGATGATCTCGATCAGCTCCTTCGTGATCTGGGCCTGACGGGTTCGGTTGTAAATCAGGGTTTGCTTGCGGATCATCTCGCCGGCGTTGCGCGTCGCGCTGTCCATCGCGCTCATCTGCGCGCCGTAGAACGAGGCGTTGTTCTCCAGCAGCGCGCGGAAGATCTGTACCGCGAGGTTGCGCGGCAGCAGGCTGCCGAGAATCTGGTCCTCTTCCGGCTCGTATTCGTACGAGGTCGCGGGAGCCGCACCGGCCGCGGGTGCAGCCACCTCGAGCGGAATGATCTGCTGCGCGGTCGGAATCTGCGCGATCACCGACTGGAAGCGCGAATAGAACAGTGTGCAGACATCGAACTCGCCGGCCTCGAACCGCGCCAGCACCTTGTTGGCGATGTCCTCGGCGTTGACGAAGCCGATCTGCCGCACCGAACGCAGGTCGAGGTGCTCGACGATCCGCTTCTCGAACGTCCGCCGCAGCTGCTCGTAGCCCTTGCGGCCGACGCAGAAGAATTTGACTTCCTTGCCCTGCGCGAGCAGCGCGTTCGCCCGCTCGCGCGCCAGACGCACGATGGCGGAGTTGAAAGCGCCGGACAGGCCGCGCTCGCCGGTGCAGACCAGAAGCAGGTGCACCTGGTCGTTGCCGGTGCCTGCGAGCAGCGCCGGCGCGCCGGGCGAGCCGTTGGCTGCGGCGGCGATGTTGGAAATCACCGCATCCATCTTGGTGGCATAGGGCCGCGCCGCTTCGGCAGCGTTCTGCGCGCGGCGCAGCTTCGAGGCTGCGACCATCTGCATGGCCTTGGTGATCTTCTGCGTCGCCTTGGTCGAGGCGATGCGGACCCGCATGTCTTTTAGTGACGCCATTCTTCGTTCACCCCGGCGATCCGACCACAATGGTCAGATCGCAAGCCTCCGTTCGTCACGCCCGGCTGCGAGCCGGGCGACGCCCCATTCGTTATGCAAACGTCTTGGCGAAGCCGTCGACCGCCGACTTCAGCTTGGCAGCACTGTCGTCGGAGAGGTCGCGGCTGTCGCGAATCGCGTTGAGGATTTCGACGTGCTTGCCGCGCAGCAGCGACAACAAGCCATCCTCGAAAGCCTTCACCTTGTTGAGCGGAAGCGCATCGAGATAGCCGTTGGTGCCGGCCCAGATCACGCAGACCTGTTCTTCCATCTTCAGCGGCGAGAACTGCGGCTGCTTCAAGAGCTCGGTCAGGCGCGAGCCGCGGTTGAGCAAACGCTGCGTCGAGGCGTCGAGATCGGAGCCGAACTGCGCGAACGCCGCCATTTCGCGGTACTGCGCGAGCTCGCCCTTGATCTTGCCGGCGACCTTCTTGGTGGCCTTGGTCTGCGCCGACGAACCGACGCGCGACACCGACAGACCGACGTTCACCGCGGGACGGATGCCCTGGAAGAACAGATCGGTTTCCAGGAAGATCTGACCGTCGGTGATCGAGATCACGTTGGTCGGGATGTAGGCCGACACGTCGTTGGCCTGGGTTTCGATGACCGGCAGCGCCGTGAGCGAACCCAAACCATGGTCCTTGCCGAGCTTGGCGGCGCGCTCGAGCAGGCGGGAGTGCAGATAGAACACGTCGCCCGGGTAGGCTTCGCGGCCCGGCGGGCGGCGCAGCAGCAGCGACATCTGGCGGTAGGCGACGGCCTGCTTGGACAGATCGTCATAGATGATCACGGCGTGCATGCCGTTGTCGCGGAAGTATTCGCCCATCGTGCAGCCGGTGAACGGCGCGATGTACTGCATCGGCGCCGGATCGGACGCGGTGGCCGCGACGACGATCGAGTATTCCAGCGCACCCTGCTCTTCGAGCACCTTCACGAACTGCGCAACCGTGGAGCGCTTCTGGCCGACCGCGACGTAGACGCAGTACAGCTTCTGGCTCTCGTCCGGCTGGGCGTTCAGCGGCTTCTGGTTCAGGATGGTGTCGAGCGCGATCGCGGTCTTGCCGGTCTGACGGTCGCCGATGATCAGCTCGCGCTGGCCGCGGCCGATCGGAATCAGCGCATCGATCGCCTTCAGGCCGGTCGCCATCGGCTCGTTCACCGACTTGCGCGGAATGATGCCGGGCGCCTTGACGTCGACGCGCTTGCGTTCGGTGGCCTGGATCGGGCCCTTGCCGTCGATCGGATTGCCGAGCGCGTCGACGACGCGGCCGAGCAGGCCCTTGCCGACGGGCGCGTCCACGATCGCGCGGGTGCGCTTGACGGTCTGGCCTTCCTTGATCTCACGGTCGGCGCCGAAAATCACGATACCGACGTTGTCGGTTTCGAGGTTGAGCGCCATGCCGCGCGTGCCGTTCTCGAACTCGACCATTTCACCGGCCTGAACGTTGTCGAGACCGTAGACGCGAGCGATACCGTCACCGACCGACAGCACCTGGCCAACTTCGGTGACTTCGGCTTCCTGGCCGAAATTCTTGATCTGGTCCTTGAGGATCGCAGAAATTTCTGCGGCGCGGATGTCCATCAGCCTGCCTCTTTCATCGCGTTCTTGATCGAATTGAGTTTGGTGCGAAGCGAACTATCCACCATGCGGCTGCCGAGCTTGACAACCAGGCCACCAATAATGGAGGGATCGACCTTCACGTTGAGCGCGACGTCCTTGCCCGTCACTGATTTCAGTGCGGCCTTCAGCCCGTCGAGATTCTTGTCACTGAGCTGCTCGGCGACGGTGACTTCCGCAGTCGCCTCGCCCTTGAACTTCGCCACCAGCGCGCGATAGGCGCGGATCACATCGGCCACGGCAAACAGCCGGCGATTGGCGGTGAGCACCTTGAGGAATTTTGCCGACGTGCCGGCGATGCCGGCCTTGTCGAGCACCGCGGTCAGCGCCTTCAGCTGGGCGTCCGCGGCAAACACCGGGCTGCGGACGAGGCGCTTGAGATCAGCGCTCTCGTTGAGCATGGCCTCGAATTTGTCGAGGTCGGCCCGGACTTGATCGACGGATTGCTCGTCGCGCGCCAACTCGAACAGGGCCGTTGCGTAACGACCGGACACTCCCGAAACGGACGGATCTTCAGCAGCCACGAGCTCGCTCTTTTTTGCTGTCAAATTCGCAAGGGAAAAACCGTCGCCACCAAAGCAGCGCCTAGCGATCCAAGCCCTTGGAATTCAAGCGGGACTTCGATTTTCGACCGGCACAGGACGTGCCGGGACCGTTAAAATCGCGGCTTTGCTAACATAGCAATCGCGCAGGTGCAACATGACGGCATCGTGCGAGCCGCCTTGTCGCATGCGGTTTTTTGGCGACCGCGGCCAGTGGTCGAATCGGAAAAATTCGGCGCGCGGAAATTCAGCGCGAGACCCCCGATTCGCGTCGCCGCGGATTTGTTCCATCGAATTTTGCATGGGCCCATGGCCGAGCGTGCAAGGAACCCGAGACGCGCCATCGTTTCATTTGGCGATTACTTACGGAAAACTTACCGCTCGCCCATTAATCAGTATTCGTGAGTATATTATTGGTTAACAATTCGTTAAAGGCCAAGATTACAGAACCTCGATTGAATACCCTAAAGCGGTAACAAGATATTTCAGCCCGAGACAATCAGGATTTACTGCCCAATTCGTGCCTCATTGCGAAACCAAACGGCTTTGGTCAACGAAGGGACGGGGGTTCCACTTGCCGCGTTAGTGGCAATACTGTCTGAGGGTCTTATCAATGCTGAATATCAAGAAGGCGGCGGGCAATATAACCCGCTCGCGTACGGCGCTTGCGTTTGTAGCCGCAACTATTCTGGTCGGGGGCAGCGTGACGGAGGCGTCCGCGAAGTCCAGGCACCATCATCAGCGTCATCACCATCATCACCACGCCCGCGCCGAAGGTTCGTCCTGGCGCGACGCCAATGCATCGATCCAGCCGTCCGGCGGCCACACGTTCTCGGGGATGGCCTCCTTCTACGGCAATGAGTCGGGCAGCCGCACCGCTTCCGGCCAGCGCTTCAACCAGAATGCCCTGACCGCCGCCCATCGCTCGCTGCCGTTCGGCACCAAGCTCCGCGTCACCCATGGCGGCCGCAGCGTCGTCGTCACCATCAACGATCGTGGCCCGTTCATCCGCGGCCGTGTGCTCGACCTCTCGACCGGCGCAGCCCGCGCCATCGGCCTGACCGGTGCCGGCGTCGGCCGCGTCACCGCCGAGGTCGTCTCTTAAGCGCTTCAGTAAGCGTTGCGTTGCGTATCGGCCGCGAGGCCTGCCTCGCGCCAAAGGGCCTGCCGTCGCAAATGACGGCAGGCTTTTTCTTTGGCGCTCGCCTACAGGAAGCTCTGCGGATCGACATCGACCTCGAGCTTCAGATTGCCCTTGGTCTTCGGACCGACCTCGAGCCATTCGCGCAGATATTGCGACAGGTCGACATTGCGCAGCGACTTCACCAGCAGGCGGAAGCGGTAGCGGCCCTTGATGACGGCAAGCGGCGCCTCGGCGGGGCCGAGCACCTGGATTCGCTCATCGAGCGGCGCCACCGCGGCGAGCTTGCGGGCAAACCCCTCCGCTGTCGGACGGTCGCCGGCGGAAACGATCAGGCTCGCCAGCCGGCCGAATGGCGGATAGCCGGTGCGCTCGCGGATATCGATCTCGCTGGCGTAGAACGCCTCGCGGTCGTTCGCGATCAGGGCCTTGATGACCGGATGTTCCGGCTGGTGGGTCTGCAGATAGCCGACGCCACGGCCCTGCTCGCGGCCGGCACGGCCGACCACCTGGTTCAGCAACTGGAATGTCCGCTCGGCGGCGCGCGGGTCGCCGTTGCTCAAGCCGAGATCGGCATCGATGACGCCGACCAGGTTGAGCCGCGGGAAGTTGTGCCCCTTGGCCACCAGCTGGGTGCCGATGATGATGTCGACGCGGCCCTCGGCGATCTCGTTGAGCTCGCTGCGCATGGTCTCGATCGAGGTGATGAGGTCGCTCGACAGCACCATGGTTCGGGCCTCGGGAAAAATGCTGGCGGCCTCCTCCTGCAGGCGCTCAACGCCGGGGCCGACGGCGACCAGCGATTCCTCGGCCGCGCAATGCGGGCAGATGTTCGGGCGCGGCATCGAGAAGCCGCAGTGATGGCAAACCAGCCGCTGACGGAAGCGATGATCGACCAGCCATGCGTCGCAGATCGTGCAGGCAAAGCGATGGCCGCAGGCGCGGCAGAGCGTCAGCGGCGCATAGCCGCGACGGTTCAAGAACAGCAGCGCCTGCTCGCGGCGCTCGATCGCATGACGAATTTGCTCGGCCAGAACAGGCGAAATGAAGCGGCCACGCGGCGGCGGCGCGCGGCGCATGTCGATCGCCTCGATATGCGGCATGTGCTGGCCGCCGAACCGCGACGGCAGCGCGACGCGCTGGTAGCGCCCCTTGCGCGCATTGACCTCGCTCTCGACCGAGGGCGTCGCCGACGCCAGCACGATCGGGATTTTTGCGATATGGGCGCGGACCACCGCCATGTCGCGGGCGTGATAATGCGCGCCGTCATCCTGCTTGTAGGCCTGGTCGTGCTCCTCATCGACGATGATCAGGCCGAGGTCGGCATAGGGCAGGAACAGCGCCGAGCGGGCGCCGACCACGACCGGCGCCTTGCCCTCGGAGATCGCGGCCCAGTTTCGCGCCCGCGTGCGCGGCGTGAGCTCCGAATGCCATTCCAGCGGCCGCACGCCGAAGCGCTGCGCGAAGCGGTCGAGGAACTGGCCGGTCAGCGCGATTTCCGGCATCAGGATCAGGGTCTGCTTGCCGCGGCGGATATTCTCGGCGATCGCCTCGAAATAGACCTCGGTCTTGCCGGAACCGGTGACGCCGTCGAGCAATGCGACGTGAAAGCTGCCGCTCGCCGCCAGCGTCCGCATCACATCGACCGCACTGCGCTGCTCGCGCGAGAAATCCGGCTGTGCAAAGGCAGGATCAGGAATCGGTGGCGGTGCGGGCGGCGGCATCGCCTCGACCGTCAGCGTGCCCTCATCGACCAGGCCATCGACAACGCCCGAGCTGACGCCGGCCTCCCGCGCCGCCTCTGACTTGCTGTGCAACAGGCCATCCGACAGTACCTCGATCAGCCGCCGACGCGCCGGTGTCAGGCGCCGCGGCGGCTCGCCGACCAACCGGACCCCGAGCCGCGTCCGCTCCGGCCCGAGGTTCTCGCCCATCCGCAGCGTCATCCGCAGCACCATGCCGCGGGCCGACAAAGTGTAAGTGGAGACCCAGTCGACGAGTTGGCGCAGCTCCGCTCTGAGCGGCGGAACATCGAGCTTCTCGCTGACGTCCTTGAGCCGGTTGTGCAGCCGTGGATCGGGCTTGGCATTCTCGGCCCACACAACGGCTACGACCTCGCGCGGCCCGAGCGGAACACAGATCACATCGCCGGGCATAAGCTCCATGCCGCGCGGCACGCGGTAGGAATAGGTCTGGTTCAGCGCGACGGGCACCAGCACGTCGACGACGCGTGTCGTCGATGCAGGGGCTGGGCTGGAGCGCGTGGTGTGGTCCATGGAATCAGAGCTTTGAACCGGGCTAGCACCGCTGCGCGGTCTTAGCGAACGGTAAACGAAGGCAGTGCGATATAATCAGGAGATTAGCAGCGCCAATAGCCCTTAAGGACTTGCCCGTTCAAGACATGACCGCTCAAGACATGGCCCGGACCGACCAGCCCATGCAACCGCTCGAGCTCGACTGCGCCGACATGTCAGTCACGCAGGAGATGACGCGCTGGCTGTCGCATCTGCGCGCCGAACGGCGGCTGTCGCCGAAAACGCTCGAAGCCTACGCCCGCGATGTGCGTCAATGCCTGGCCTTCCTGGCCGAGCACTGGGGCGCGCGCGTGACGCTTTCGCAATTCTCCGCGCTCGAGGCCAGTGACGTCCGCGCCTTCATGGCGATGCGCCGCGCCGACGAAATCGGTGGGCGATCGCTGATGCGGGCGCTGGCGGGCCTGCGCTCGTTCGGACGCTTCCTGGAACGCGAAGGCAAGGGCAAGGTCGGCGCGCTGTCGGCGATCCGCGCCCCCAAGGTGGCGAAGAGCCTGCCGAAGCCGATCCATATGGAAGCGGCGAAACGCTTTGCCGATGCCGACGAGCGCGCCGGCGAAACCCGCGAGACCTGGGTTCTGGTACGTGACGCCGCCGTGATGGCGCTGCTCTATGGTTCGGGTCTGCGCATCTCCGAGGCGCTGGGGCTGAAGCGCCGTGACGTGCCGAAGCCGGGCGAAGGCGACGTGCTTGTCGTCACCGGCAAGGGCAACAAGACCCGCATGGTGCCGGTGCTGCACAACGTGCTGCAATTGATCGCGGACTATGCGGCAATCTGTCCGCATCAGCTGAGCCCGACTGGGCCGATGTTCGTCGGTGCGCGCGGTGGCCCGCTCAGCCCGCGCATCATCCAGCTCACCATGGAGCGGCTGCGCGGCGCGCTCGGCCTGCCCGACAGCGCCACGCCGCATGCGTTGCGGCACTCCTTCGCCACGCATCTGCTCAGCCGCGGCGGCGATTTGCGTGCGATCCAGGAATTGCTCGGCCACGCATCGCTGTCGACCACGCAGATCTACACCGGCATCGACAGCGAGCGCCTGCTCGAAGTCTATCGCTCCGCGCACCCGCGCGGCTGAGCGCGCGGACCTGAGTTCAAAGTAAGGCGCGGGGCCGGCACAATGCGCCGTTCATCTTGCGCCGTTCATATTCATACGGCTGCCACAAATCGCTCGGCACTTGCCTTGTGCGCCGCATTCAGCAATCGTGGCGCGGTCTCATCCGGAGGGGGAATCATGAGCGCACATGAAAGTATGGAGCAGGCGGAGCATGCCGAACATGCGTCGGGCGAGAACAGGAAGATCGCCCTCCTGATCGCCGTGATCGCGCTCTGCCTAGCGCTGTCGGAAACGCTCGGCAAGGGCGCCCAGACCGAATCGATCAGCAAGAACGTCGAAGCCTCCAACCTCTGGGCCTTCTTCCAGGCCAAGAGCATCCGCCGCACCGCGGTGCAGACCGCAGCCGAGCAGGGCAAGCTGAACCTCGCGACCACCACCGACGAGGCGGCCAAGGCCGCGCTGCAGAAGCAGATCGACGACTGGCAGAAGACCGCGGCACGCTACCGCTCGGAGCCGGAGACCGGCGAAGGTTCAGAGCAACTCTCCGAACGCGCCAAGCACGCCGAGCACGAGCGCGACGAGGCCACCGCGAAATATCATCACTTCGAGCTTGCCTCCGCCGCCTTCCAGATCGCCATCGTGCTGGCGTCCGCGACCATCATCACCGGCATCGCCGCGCTGGCCTGGGTGTCCGGCCTGGTGACGCTCGCCGGCGTCGTGATGACCTTGCTCGGCCTGTTCCAGCCGCATCTGCTGCATCTGCATTGAGATGCACAGCTCCGGCGCCGTCATCCTGAAGAGCGCGTAGCGCGTCTCCAGCGACAACGGCGGAGCCGTTGCGCGGGGATGACGGGGTGATTGCTCAGCTTGCTCAGTGTCATCACCCGCATGCGCGCATGCGGGTGATCCAGTATTCCAGAGACCGCAGTGCTTGAGCCGAGAGGCTGCGGCGTACTGGATCGCCCGGTCGAGCCGGGCGATGACAGCGGTGGACTAGGTATAGACATCCTCTCAGGATGCGTTGCTTAGAGAACCTTGCTGGTCTGGTGGACGCTTTTGCGGAAGCGCGCGATCAGGCGCAGCGTGCGCGCGGTCCAGCCGTCACCGTCGCCACTGATCATCTCGAGGATGCGCCGCTTGACCGGCTCGACCAGCTCGGTGGCCTTGGCGCGCAGTGCCATCACGAAATTATAGAGCGCCTCGAACCAGGGCATCTCCAGCAATTTCGACCGTGTCACGTCGAACAGGAACGCCGTGACGCCGACGCCGACGATCTTGGCGAACAGGATCAGCGAAACCGCGCTGAACCAGTATTGGTTCGCCAACAGCCAGAGACCGACCAGTTTGAGCGGAAACAGCGGGATCAGCGGCACGACGAAAACGATCAGCGTCATCGCCGGCGACAGCGCATCGACCCGGTCGGCTAGCCATTGCTTGAGCGCGTGCAGCGGGATCCATGCGACCACCCGGGCCACGATCGGCTCGACGTGATCCCATAGCCAAGCCTCGATCAGGAAGATGATCGCAAGCAGGACCCAGAACGGCTGAAGCAGACGGCGCAACATCACTATGATCTCTACCCGGCTTGCGCCGGACGTTCGATCACATATGGATGGTGCGCTTGCCCACCGCAAGCGCGGCTTCCTTGATGGCTTCGGAGCGGGTCGGATGGGCGTGGCAGGTGCGCGCGAGATCCTCCGCCGAACCGCCGAATTCCATCAGGACGCAGGCTTCGTGGATCATTTCGCCGGCTTCCCGGCCGACAATGTGCACGCCGAGCACCCGATCGGTCTTCGCATCTGCGAGAACCTTGACGAAGCCGTCGGTGGTCTGGTTGACCTTGGAGCGGCCGTTCGCGGTGAACGGGAATTTGCCGACGGTATAAGCGACGCCGGCTTGCTTGAGATCTTCCTCGGTCTTGCCGACCGACGACACTTCCGGCGTGGTATACACAACACCTGGAATGACGTCGTAGTTCACATGGCCAGCCTGGCCCGCGATGATCTCCGCGCAGGCAACGCCCTCGTCTTCCGCCTTGTGCGCCAGCATCGGCCCGGCCACGACGTCGCCGATCGCGTAGATGCCTTTCACATTGGTCGAGAAGTGCGCGTCGATCTCGACGCGGCCGCGATTATCGAGCGCAACGCCGGCTTCCTTCAGCCCGAGGCCCTCGGTGTAGGGCACGCGGCCGATGCACACGAGCACAACGTCGGCCTCGATGGTCTCCGCAGCACCGCCCGCGGCCGGCTCGACCTTGGCCTGGAGCGTCTTGCCCGAGGTGTCGACCGCGGTGACCTTGGCGCCCAGCTTGAAGGCAAAACCCTGCTTTTCCAGGAGGCGCTGGAATTGCTTCGCCACTTCGCCGTCCATGCCGGGCAGGATGCGGTCGAGGAATTCCACCACGGTGACCTTGGCACCGAGACGATGCCAGACCGAACCGAGCTCGAGCCCGATCACGCCGGCGCCGACGATCAGGAGGCTTGAGGGCACTTTCTCGAGTGACAGCGCGCCGGTCGACGACACGATGCGCTTCTCGTCGATGTCGATGCCCTTCAGCCGCGCGATGTCGGAGCCGGTGGCGATCACGATATTCTTGGTCTCGACGGTCTCGGACTTGCCGTCGCCGGAGACCTCGACCTTGCCGGCACTGATGATCTTGCCGGTGCCCTTGAGCACGTCGATCTTGTTCTTCTTCATCAGGAACTCGACGCCCTTGACGTTGCCGTCGATGCCTTGCTGCTTGAAGTTCATCATCGCGGGCAAATCGAGCTTCGGCGCGGAGACGCTGACGCCCATCTTGGCGAAGGAGTGCGCGGCTTCCTCGAACATCTCGGAGGCGTGCAGCAGCGCCTTCGACGGCATGCAGCCGACATTGAGGCAGGTGCCGCCCAGCGTCGCGTTCTTCTCGACGACGGCAACCTTCATGCCGAGCTGCGCCGCGCGGATCGCGCAGACGTAACCGCCGGGGCCAGTGCCGATGACGACGAGATCGTAAGAAGCCATGATTGAGGTCCTGTAGCTAAACTCGGTGACAGTTAGGCGGGCGCGCGATCTTGTCGGAAGACCGCTCCCGCTGATCGTGTTCTAGCGACCGCCCGACACGTCGAGGATCGCGCTGGTGACGTAGGAGGCTTCGTCCGAGATCAGCCAGACGATGGCGTTGGCGATCTCGTCCGCGGTGCCTACGCGCTTCATCGGCACCAGATGGGCCAGCCGATGGGCGCGATCGGGCTCGCCGCCCGCGGCGTGGATGTCGGTATCGATCAGCCCTGGCCGGATGCCGGCGACGCGGATGCCTTCAGCTGCGACTTCGTAGCCGAGGCCGATCGTGAAGGAATCGATCGCCCCCTTCGAGGCGGCATAGTCGACATAGGTGTTAGGCGCGCCGAGCTTTGCCGCGACCGAGGAGAGGTTGACGATGACGCCGCCCTGGCCGCCGTGCTTGGTCGACATCCGCTTCACCGCCTCGCGCGCGCACAGGATGCTGCCGGTGACGTTGACCGCCATCATCTGCTGGATGCGTTCGGCCGACATCTCGTCGACGCGCACGCCGCTCTTGCCGACGATGCCGGCATTGTTGACGAGCGCGCCGAGCGTTCCGAAGCTATCTGCCGCCTTGAACAGCGCCAGGATGTCCTGCTCGCTGCCGACGTCGCACTTCACCGCGATCGCCTTGCCGTTCTTCGCCTCGATCGCCGCGACAACTTCGATGGCCGCAGCCTGGTTTGACACATACCCGACCACCACGCGATAGCCGCGCGCCGCAGCAGCGAGCGCGGTAGCGCGGCCGATGCCGCGGCTGCCGCCGGTGATGACAACGACCTTGTCCGTCACATTGATCCCCAAAGGTGAGCACCCAACGAAACGCGACGCCCGAACCGATCGGGCGCCGCGCGCGACATGACCTCAGAGATCCAGCACAAGCCGGGCCGGATCTTCCAGGCTCTCCTTGACGCGCACCAGGAAGGTGACCGCTTCCTTGCCGTCGATGACGCGGTGATCGTAGGACAGCGCCAGATACATCATCGGGCGCACCTCGATCTTGCCGCCGACCACCATCGGCCGCTCCTGGATCTTGTGCATGCCGAGGATGCCGGACTGCGGCGCGTTGAGGATCGGGGTCGACATCAGCGAGCCGTAGATGCCGCCATTGGTGATGGTGAAGGTGCCGCCCTGCATCTCGTCGATCTTGAGCTGGCCGTCGCGGGCGCGGCGGCCGTAATCGGCGATCGACTTCTCGATTTCGGCGATCGACTTGTGGTCGCAGTCGCGCACCACAGGCACCACCAAGCCGCGGTCGGTGCCGACCGCAACGCCGATGTGGTAGTAGTTCTTGTAGATCAGGTCGGAGCCGTCGATCTCGGCGTTGACAGCCGGAATGTCCTTCAGCCCCTGCACCACCGCCTTGGTGAAGAAGCCCATGAAGCCGAGCTTCGAGCCGTGCTTCTTCTCGAACGTATCCTTGTAAAGGGCGCGCAGCTTCATCACCTCGGTCATGTCGACCTCGTTGAAGGTTGTCAGCATCGCGGCGGTGTTCTGCACGTCCTTGAGGCGGCGCGCGATGGTCTGGCGCAGCCGGGTCATCTTCACGCGCTCCTCGCGCGCGGCATCGTCCGCCGGCGACGGCGCACGAACCTGCACGGCGGCGGCCGGCTGGTTGACCGGGGTCGGCGCCGAGGCGGCCTTCTCGATCGCGGCCAGCATGTCGCCCTTGGTCACGCGGCCGTCCTTGCCCGAGCCCGGAACGGTGGAGGCGTCGACGCCGCTTTCGGCCGACAGCTTGCGCACCGAAGGCGCGAGCGGCGCGTCCGCCGGCGGGACCCTCGGCGCGGCAGGGGCGGCGGCAGGCGCGGCGGCCGCTGCCTTGGCCGGTGCGGCGGCCGCAGCCGGCTTGGCCGGGGCAGCGCCGTCATTGATCTGACCGAGCAGCGCGCCGACGGCGACGGTCTCGCCATCCTTGGCGATGATCTCGCCCAGCGTGCCGGCGACCGGCGCGGGCACCTCGATGGTGACCTTGTCGGTCTCCAGCTCCACCAACGGCTCATCCACCGCGACGGCCTCACCGGCCTTCTTGAACCAGCGGCCGATCGTGGCCTCAGTCACGGATTCGCCGAGCGTTGGAACGCGAATTTCAGTCATGATCTTTTCCTCGATAACCTTGCGGTCGCAAATTTGGCAGTCGCAAACCTTGTCCGCCACCGTCCGCCAAAGCGAACGACCCGGTACTCCGTGACGACAGCGGTGAGGCTGGATGACGCGGGATACCGGATGCCCCGCTCCAGTGCGCAATTGCGCACAAGGCGGGGCATGGCTTCAGTGAAAGCCGTTAGTTCAGTGCGTCGTCGAGCAGCGCCTTGAGCTGCGCCAGATGTTTCGACATCAAACCGGTGGCGGTCGCCGCCGATGCCGGACGGCCGGCATAGCGCGGACGCTTGTTGGCGGCGTGGGACTGGTTCAGCACCCATTCCAGATAGGGCTCGATGAAGTGCCAGGAGCCCATGTTGCGGGGCTCTTCCTGGCACCAGACCACCTCGGCACCCTTGAAGCGGGTGAGCTCCTGCACCAGCGCCTTCAGCGGCACCGGATACAGCTGCTCGATGCGCATCAGATAGATGTCGTCGATGCCGCGCTTCTCGCGCTCCTCGTACAGGTCGTAGTAGACCTTGCCGGAGCACAGCACGACGCGACGGATCTTGTCGTCGGGCACCAGCTTGATCTTCTCGTCCGGCAGCATCTGCGCGTCATCGTACAGGATGCGGTGGAAGGTGGCGTTCTTGCCGAGCTCGTCGAGCCGCGACACGGCGCGCTTGTGACGCAGCAGCGACTTCGGCGTCATCAGGATCAGCGGCTTGCGGATCTCGCGATGCAGCTGGCGCCGCAGCACGTGGAAGTAGTTTGCCGGCGTGGTCGGATTGACCACCTGCATGTTGTCCTCGGCGCACATCTGCAAATAACGCTCGAGGCGCGCGGAGGAGTGCTCCGGCCCCTGCCCCTCGTAGCCATGCGGCAGCAGGCAGACGAGGCCCGACATGCGCAGCCATTTGCGTTCGCCCGAGGAGATGAACTGGTCGAACACCACCTGCGCACCATTGGCGAAGTCGCCGAACTGGGCTTCCCAGAGCGCCAGCGCATTCGGCTCGGCCAGCGAGTAGCCGTACTCGAAGCCGAGCACCGCCTCTTCCGACAGCAGCGAGTTGATGACCTCGTAATGACCGGTGTCCTCGCCGCCGAGATGGTTGAACGGCGTGTAGCGGCTCTCGTCCTCCTGATCGATCAGGACCGAATGACGCTGCGAGAAGGTGCCGCGCTCGGAATCCTGGCCGGACAGGCGGACATGATGGCCCTCCTGCAGCAGCGTGCAGAACGCCAGCGCCTCGCCGGTCGCCCAGTCGATGCCGACGCCGGTGTCGATGGCCTTGGCGCGATTGTCGAGGAAGCGCTGAATGGTCCGGTGGGCGCGGAAGCCGTCCGGCACCTTGGTGATCTTGCGGCCGATCTCCTTGAGCACGGCGACATCGACACCGGTGACGCCGCGGCGCGCGTCTTCTTCCTGATCGGCCGACTTGAAGCCGGCCCATTTGCCGTCGAGCCAGTCGGCCTTGTTCGGCTTGTAGCCCGAGCCGGCTTCGAGCTCGGCATCGAGCCGTGCGCGCCAATCGGCCTTGGCCTTCTCGACCTCGCCCTCGGTCAGCACGCCGTCGGCGACCAGCCGCTTGGCGTAGATCTCCAGCGTCGACGGATGCGAGGCGATCCGCTTGTACATCACCGGCTGGGTGAACGCCGGCTCGTCGCCCTCGTTATGGCCGTGGCGACGGTAGCAGAACATGTCGATCACGACCGGCTTGTGGAATTTCTGCCGGAATTCGATCGCGACCTTGGCCGCGAACACCACGGCCTCCGGATCGTCGCCATTGACGTGGAAGATCGGCGCATCGATCATCTTCGCCACGTCGGACGGATAGGGCGACGAACGCGAGTAGCGCGGATAGGTGGTGAAGCCGATCTGGTTGTTGACGATGAAGTGCAGCGAGCCGCCGGTGCGGTAGCCCTTCAGGTCGGACAGGCTGAAGCATTCCGCCACCACGCCCTGGCCTGCGAACGCCGCGTCGCCGTGCATCAGCAGCGGCAGCACCGAAATCCGCATATCCGGGGGATCGCCGTGCTGGTCCTGCTTGGCGCGCACCTTGCCCATCACGACGGGATCGACGATCTCGAGATGCGACGGGTTGGCGGTCAGCGACAGATGGATGTTGTTGCCGTCGAACTCGCGGTCCGAGGACGCGCCGAGGTGATACTTGACGTCACCGGAGCCCTCGACATCGTCGGGATTGGCCGAGCCGCCCTTGAACTCATGGAACAGCGCGCGGTGCGACTTGCCCATCACCTGGGTCAGCACGTTGAGGCGGCCGCGATGCGGCATGCCGAAGACGATCTCCTTCACGCCGAGATTGCCGCCGCGCTTGATGATCTGCTCGAGCGCCGGGATCAGCGATTCGCCGCCGTCGAGGCCGAAGCGCTTGGTGCCGGTGAACTTGGTGTCGCAGAACTTCTCGAAGCCGTCGGCCTCGATCAGCTTGTTGAGGATTGCGCGGCGTCCCTCGGGCGTGAAGCTGATCTCCTTGTCCGGACCTTCGATGCGCTCCTGGATCCACGCCTTCTGCGCGGCATTGGAGATGTGCATGAACTCGACGCCGAGCGTCTGGCAGTAGGTGCGCTCGCAGATCTGGACGATCTCGCGCAGCGTGCCGTATTCGAGGCCGAGCACATGGTCGAGGAAGATCTTGCGGTCGAAGTCGGCCTCGCTGAAGCCGTAGGACCGCGGATCGAGCTCCTCACGGTCGCGCGGCGCCTCGATGCCAAGCGGATCGAGCTTGGCGTGAAAATGACCGCGCATGCGGTAGGCGCGGATCAGCATCAGCGCGCGAACCGAATCGCGAGTGGCCTGATGTACGTCGGCGTCGGACAGCTCGGCGCCCTTGGCCTGCGCCTTGGCGGCGAGCTTGGTGCCGACCGCCTTCTCGACCTGGGCCCAATTGCCGTCGAGCGCCGAGGTCAGATCGTCACGCGGCGTCACCGGCCAGTTGGCGCGGCCCCACGAGGCACCCTCGGCGTTCTTCTGGACGTCGGCCGGGGCGTCCTTCAGGCTTTTGAAGAAATCCTGCCATTCTGCGTCGACCGACGACGGATCCTGCTCGTAGCGGGCATAGAGATCGTCGATGTAGGCGGCGTTGGTGCCCTGCAGGAATGATGAGAGAGCAAAAGCAGCATTCGCGTCTTGGCGAGACATGGGGCAGTCCTGGTGATTTTTTCGGTTCGCGCGTAGGGAGACGGCGCTGGTGCCGGTCTGGAAGTGCGCCGGCTGGATTGATACCCTTTACCCTATCTAGGACAGATATTCCTGCCTAAAAGAACCAAGAAATGAACTTATTTTCATATTTTATTGATCGGCGTTCTGGTGGCAAAACGCAATAAAAAGGCGGGTTCCCCAAGGAGAACCCGCCCAAAACAACGCCAAACCTCGTAGGGAACCTGACGGCGGTTACTTCAACATCTCGGCGAGCGTGTGCCCGAGGCGCGCCGGCGACGGCGACACCCTGATGCCGGCGGCTTCCATCGCCGCGGTCTTGGAACCGGCATCGCCCTTGCCGCCGGAGATGATCGCGCCGGCATGACCCATGCGGCGGCCGGGAGGTGCGGTAACACCGGCGATGAAGCCGACCATCGGCTTCTTGCGGCCGCGCTTGGCCTCGTCCTTGAGGAACTGGGCGGCGTCTTCCTCGGCGGAGCCGCCGATTTCGCCGATCATGACGATCGATTTGGTCTTCTCGTCGGCCAGGAACATCTCCAGCACGTCGATGAACTCGGTGCCCTTGACCGGATCGCCGCCGATGCCGACCGCGGTGGTCTGGCCGAGGCCCTCCTGGGTGGTCTGGAACACCGCTTCATAGGTCAGGGTGCCGGAGCGGGAGACGATGCCGACCGAGCCGGGCTTGAAGATGTTGGCCGGCATGATGCCGATCTTGCACTCGCCGGCAGTCATCACGCCGGGGCAATTCGGCCCGATCAGACGCGACTTCGAACCCGACAGCGAGCGCTTGACGCGCACCATGTCGAGCACCGGAATGCCCTCGGTGATGCAGACGATCAGCGGGATCTCGGCATCGATCGCCTCGCAGATCGCGTCCGCCGCGCCCGGCGGCGGGACATAGACCACGCTGGCGTCGGCGCCGGTCTTCGCGCGCGCGTCCGCGACGGTGTCGAACACCGGCAGGTTGAGATGGGTTGAGCCGCCTTTGCCCGGCGCCACGCCGCCGACCATCTTGGTCCCGTAAGCGATCGCCGCTTCCGAATGGAACGTGCCGTTCTTGCCGGTGAAGCCCTGGCAGATGACCTTGGTGTTCTTGTCGATCAGAATGGACATGGTTCGAGATGCTTTCGCGAGACGATCGGTGAAGGGTTAGTGGATACGCCGGTACACGCCGGTGAGCACGTCGGCCCACCCTTCCGCGTCAGGCGAGAATTGGATCTTCATGTTGTAGGTGTTGTCGTCGACGACCTCGTAGACGTGACGGGCATTGCCGCGCAGCGAGCCGCGCACCAGGATCAGCGACTTGCCGGCCCAGCCGCCGGAGGCCGGCGACGGCGGGTAGTAGCCGAGCGAATCGTGCCAGAACAATTTGTAGGCCCGATCGTCGCGGTCGTAGGTGAAGACGCCGTGGGTGGCGAAGCTCTCCTTGCCCTCGCGGGTCTGCACGCTGTCCTGGATCAGGTAGAAACCGTTCAGTGCGATGCGCGCGACGACATGCGAGGTCGCCGGACCGCCCGCGGTCCAGCGCGAAGGATAGACCACCTCTTCGCCGTTCCACTCGCCCGCGAAAACCGCGAGCTTGCGGTGTTCGTCCAGCGGGGTCGGAGCGTCGAGATGATCGGCCATCGTTAGCCTCCCTTGACGGCTTTCACGATCTTCTGTGCGGCGTCATCGAGATTGTCGGCCGGCACGACGTTGAGGCCGCTGTCGCGGATGATCTTCTTGCCCTGCTCGACATTGGTGCCTTCGAGGCGCACCACCAACGGCACCTTGAGGCCGACCTGCTTCACCGCGGCGACCACGCCCTCGGCGATCACGTCGCACTTCATGATGCCGCCGAAGATGTTGACCAGGATGCCCTTCACGTTCGGATCGGCGGTGATGATCTTGAACGCAGCCGCGACCTTCTCCACGCTGGCGCCGCCGCCGACGTCGAGGAAGTTCGCCGGCTCCATGCCGTACAGCTTGATGATGTCCATCGTCGCCATGGCGAGGCCGGCGCCGTTGACCATGCAGCCGATCGTGCCGTCGAGCGCGACATAGTTGAGGTCGTATTTCGACGCCTCGATCTCCTTGGCGTCCTCCTCGGACTCGTCGCGCAGCGCGACCACGTCCGGGTGACGGTAGAGCGCATTGCTGTCGAACGACACCTTGGCGTCGAGCACGCGAAGCTGGCCCTGCTTGGTGACGACGAGCGGATTGATCTCGAGCATCGCCATGTCCTTGGCGGCGAACGCGGCATAGAGCTGACCGGTCAGCTTCTCGGCCTGCTTGGCGAGATCGCCCTTCAGCTTCAGCGCCTCGGCAACCGTGCGGCCGTGGTGCGGCATGATGCCGGTGGCGGGATCGACCGAGAACGAGACGATCTTTTCCGGGGTCGAATGCGCGACGTCCTCGATGTTGACGCCGCCTTCGGTCGACACCACGAAGGAAATCTCGGAGGTCTCGCGATTGACCAGGATCGAGAGGTAGAACTCCTTGTCGATGTCGGAGCCTTCCTCGATGTAGAGGCGGTTGACCTGCTTGCCGTGCGGGCCGGTCTGCACCGTCACCAGCGTCGCGCCGAGCATCTGCTTGGCGAACTCGTCGACTTCGGCAACCGACTTGGCGATGCGGACACCGCCCTTGTCGCCGGCGGATGCTTCCTTGAACTTGCCCTTGCCGCGACCGCCAGCATGAATCTGGCTCTTCACCACCCAGATCGGGCCCGGGAGCTGCTTGGCCGCCGCATCGGCATCTTCCGGCTTCAGCACCGGCACGCCGCGCGAGATCGGCACGCCGAATTCATGCAGCAGTGCCTTGGCCTGGTATTCGTGGATATTCATGGAAAGACGCTCCCAAACCCTCGTGCGGCGACCTTTTACGTCAGCCTTGAGACTGGCATACCATATACCAAAGCTCGCGCAACTACAAAATCCGCCGGAATTTCATCATCTTGCGCCCGACAGGCGATTGAAATCGCCTATCGGGCCATTGCCGATTGAGATTACTTGCCGAGCAGATCGGGCGCGATCTTCTTGCAGGCGTCGACCAGGCCCTGCACCGCGCCGACCGACTTGTCGAAGGCTTCACGGTCCTTGCCGGCGAGCTCGATCTCGACGATGCGCTCGACACCCTTGGAGCCGATCACGGTCGGCACGCCGACATACATGTCCTTCACGCCGTACTCGCCGTTGAGATAGGCGGCGCAGGGCAGCACGCGCTTCTTGTCCCTCAGATAGCTCTCGGCCATCTGGATCGCCGACGCCGCCGGCGCGTAGAAGGCCGAGCCGGTCTTGAGCAGGTTGACGATCTCGGCGCCGCCGTTGCGGGTGCGGTCGACGATCTCGTCGATGCGGGTCTGCGAGGTCCAGCCCATCTTGACGAGGTCGGGCAGCGGAATGCCGGCGACGGTCGAGTAACGGGTCAGCGGCACCATGGTGTCGCCGTGGCCGCCGAGCACGAAGGCGGTGACGTCTTCGACGGAGACGTTGAATTCGTCGGCCAGGAAATAGCGGAAGCGCGCGGAGTCGAGCACGCCGGCCATGCCGACCACCTTCTTGTGCGGCAGGCCCGAGGCCTTCTGCAGCGCCCAGACCATCGCGTCCAGCGGGTTGGTGATGCAGATGACGAAGGCGTCGGGCGCGTACTTCTTGATGCCGGCGCCGACCTGCTCCATGACCTTGAGGTTGATCGACAGCAGATCGTCGCGGCTCATGCCGGGCTTGCGCGGCACGCCGGCGGTGACGATGCAGACCTTGGCGCCGTCGAGCGCTTCATAGGAGTTGGCGCCGACCAGATTGGAGTCGAAGCCGTCGACCGGCGACGACTGCGCGATGTCGAGCGCTTTACCCTGCGGCACGCCCTCGGCGATATCGAACAGCACGACGTCTCCGAGTTCCTTGAGGCCAACGAGGTGCGCCAGCGTTCCGCCGATCTGTCCGGAGCCAATCAGAGCAATCTTGTCGCGTGCCATGGGAAATCAGTCCTTTGAACTGGTGCAGGAGGGAGGGAAGTCGGTTGCAAGGGTGGTTATCCCTTTCGAATGATCCATTCAAGTCGCGGTCTGCCCGATTGCGGGCCGTGCCTGCAATTCGGTCAGGCATGCCAGCAACATCCACCCGGAGACACGAAAAGTTGCTCCGAACCGGACCGCGCGCAAGACCGAATTTCGAGACCGAATTTCGAGGCTGAATTTCAGGTCTCGACCAGGCCGGTCGACGCGCCGCTGGCCGAGGAGTCCTTCCGGCCGTGCGGCAGCGCCAAATAGGATTCCGAGCTCATCTCGATCAGGCGCGAGGCCGTGCGCTTGAACTCCATCGCCTCGATGCCGTCGGTCGCAAGGTACAGCGACACCGGATCGGCCTCGGCCGAGGCCATCAGCTTCACCGCATTGTCATAGAGCGTGTCGATCAGCGAGATGAAGCGCTTGGCGGCGTTGCGCTCGGCGTAATCCATCACCGGAATATGGTCGATCAGGATCGTGTGGTAGTCGTGCGCCAGCCTGAGGTAATCGGACGCGGCAAGCGGCTTCTCGCAGAGATCGGCGAAGCTGAAGCGCGCGACGCCATGCGACGAGCACGGCACAGTCAGCAAACGCTTCTTGATCTCGATAAGGCGCGCCTTGCACGGCGCGTTGCCCGTCATCTTGCGCCACGCCGCATTGAGCACATCGCGAGCCGCGTCATCCGCGGGCACCAGCCACATCTTCACGCCGACGAGCTTCTCGAGCCGGAAGTCGGTGCGTGCATCGAGCCGCAGCACATCCATGTGGTCGGAGATCTGCGCGATGAACGGCAGGAACAGCGCGCGATTGAGGCCGCCCTTGTAGAGATCGTCAGGCGCGACGTTCGAGGTCGCGACCACCACGGTGCCGAGATCGAACAGCTTTGCGAACAGCCGCCCGAGGATCATCGCATCCGCGATGTCGGTGACATGGAATTCGTCGAAGCAGAGCAACCACGCTTCGTCGAAGATCGCCTGCGCGGTGAGCGCGATCACGTCGCCGTCGGCGATCTCGCCGCGTGCGATCTGCTGGCGGTAGCCGTAGATGCGCTCATGCGCCTCGGCCATGAACTCGTGGAAATGCGCGCGGCGCTTGTGCTCGACCGGGCTCTGCTGGAAGAACAGGTCCATCAGCATGGTCTTGCCGCGGCCGACCTCGCCATGGACGTAGAGGCCGCGCGGCGGCTTGTCATCCTTGTCGCCGCCGAACAGCCGTCCGAGCAGGCTCTGCTTGCGCTGCGGCTTGTAGCTCGTGAGCCGCTCGTCCAGCGCGCCGAACGCATCGGCGGCGCGGGCTTGCGCAGGATCGGCCTCGATCGCGCCGGAGGCGACCAGGGCGTTGTAGTGTTCGAGAAAGGAACTCGGCGAGGCGGACAGCATGGGCCCACCTTACGGCCCTAGTGCGCGGAAAATTGCAAGCCGTGAATTGTGCCAGTGGGTATGCAAGTAGCTATGCAGGCGCAAGCCCGTGCATACCACGGCCGACCACACCGGCCGCTGCCTGACACCTCAAGCCGGGATCCTAAGAAACCTCACGCGCAGAGCGCGTAGGCATCCTCGACCACGTAGGGGCCGCCGCCAGTCGACGCGCGCGACGAGAACAGCACGAAGCGGTCCGCCATGAAGCTGCGGCTCGGGAAGTAGCCGCGCACCGACAGATAATCCGCGACGTCCTGGCTCGAGGCGTCATGCAGACGCGCGAGCGTGACATGGGGCGTGAATTTCCTGCCCTCGGGATTGAGCCCCATCCGCTGCATCATCCGCTCGAGCTCGGCTTGCAGTTCGATCAGCGGCCGACTGGGCTCGACGGCGGCAACCACCGCGCGCGGCTTGCGTCCACCGAAGCTCGACAGGCCCTGCAATTTGACCTCGAACGGTTTTCGGTTCACCCGAAACAGCATCGTCGCGATCTCGTTGGCCCAGAGGCCATCGATGTCGCCGATGAAGCGCAGAGTGACGTGATAATTTTCGGGATCGATCCAGCGTGCGCCTGGAAGGCCGCCACGCAAATTGGAAAGTGTCTGGCCGATCTCGGCCGGAATTTCCAGTCCAGTGAACAGACGCGGCATCGCATTAATCCTCGATGCTTGGCGCGGGTTTTGGGAGCCCGCACCGTGTAACAGCCCGGCGACGAATCACCGATGCCTATTTGTACCCGAGATATGTGACTCTGCGAAGCATGACCCGTTAACAGCTCGTAAACCTACGGGCACAACACGGCTCGCTGCCTGCGTATCAACTGCGTTGCCCTGATAATGCACCGAGAAATGCCTCCACTGTGGGCAGCATGTGCTTGACGACGATGTCCACACCTTCCGCCGTCGGATGCATGCCGTCGGCTTGATTGAGCTTGGCATCGGCAGCCACGCCATCGAGGAAGAACGGATAGAGCGGCACGCCAAGGGACTTCGAGAGATCCGGATAGATCGCGTTGAACTTCGCTGCATACTCGCTGCCATAGTTCGGTGGCGCGAGCATGCCGCACAAGAGCACGGCGATCTTGCGCGCCTGCAACTTTGTGATGATGTCGGAGAGTGCGGCACGCGTCACCGCGGGATCGATGCCGCGCAGCGCATCGTTGGCGCCGAGCTCGACGATCACGGCGGCGGTTCCGTCAGCCACCGACCAGTCGAGCCGCTCGCGGCCCCCTGAGGCGGTATCGCCGGACACCCCGGCATTGGTCATCTCGACCTTTATCCCCTTGGCTTCCAAGGCTTTTTGCAGCCGGACCGGAAATGCCGCCGCGGCCGGAAGGCCGTAACCGGCACTCAGGGAATCGCCCAGAACCACCATTTTGATCGGTTTCGCCGAACCTTGCGCCGGGGCATTCTCCGGTGCTGGCGACTGCGCACTTGCCGCCGTCATCAAGCCCATAAGCAACACGAGTATGTGCACGAAGATTCTCAACCGGCCCTCGACCGCAGCTGCGGAAGTGCCATATGACCGAGCCATGGACAGTCTCATCGAATCCTCTTCATTGACCGACGTTGAGCCGGACACCATTGCCGTCAGGAACGTCAATCTCTCGCTCGGCACCGGCGCGGCACGGGTTCATATCCTCAAAGATATCAGCCTTCGTGTGGCAGCGGGTGAGGCCATCGGCCTGATCGGCCCGTCGGGCTCGGGCAAGTCGACCTTGCTGATGGTGATGGCGGGGCTTGAACGTCCTGACAGTGGAGAAGTGGTCGTCGACGGCACGTCGTTCAATGCCCTCGATGAAGATGCGCTGGCGCGCTTCCGCGGCCGTCAGGTCGGCATCGTGTTCCAGTCGTTCCATCTGATCCCGACCATGACGGCGCTGGAGAACGTCGCCGTGCCGCTCGAGCTCGCCGGCAATCCCGATGCCGCCGCGCGAGCTGCGCAGGAGCTGCAATCGGTCGGGCTCGGCGAACGGCTGCATCACTATCCGACGCAGCTTTCCGGCGGCGAGCAGCAGCGCGTCGCGATCGCGCGTGCGCTCGCACCCGATCCCGCGATCCTGGTTGCCGACGAACCGACCGGAAATCTCGACGAGACGACGGGAAAGCAGATCGTCGATCTGCTCTTCACCAAGCACGCCGAACGCGGCATGACGCTGGTGCTGGTGACGCATGATCTCGCGCTCGCGCAGCGCTGCGATCGTGTGGTGCGGCTGCGCTCCGGCCGCATCGACGGGCAATCCACGACATGAGCATTGCGTCCGAAGTCGCGGTGCAAGGCCGCGCGTCGTCGCTTGCTTTCCGTTACGCGCTGCGCGAACTGCGCGGCGGCCTGCGCGGGTTCTACGTGTTCATCGCCTGCATCGCGCTCGGCGTAATGGCGATTGCCGGCGTCGGCTCGGTCGCCGCGAGCCTCGGCGACGGCCTGTCGCGCGAGGGCCGCACGCTGCTCGGCGGCGACGTCGCATTCTCGCTGATCTCGCGCGAGGCCAAGCCCGACGAGGTCGCGTACCTGCGCACCCGCGGCGAGGTTTCGGTTGCAGCCACGCTGCGCGCAATGGCCCGCAGCGGCGACGGCAAGCTGGCGCTGGTCGAGCTCAAGGCGGTCGACGGCAGATATCCGATGCTCGGCGAGCTGACGCTCGAGCCGAACATGCCGGTCGCCGACCTGCTCGCCGAACGCGACGGCGTCTATGGCGCAGCCGCCGATTCAACGCTGCTCGCGCGGCTCGACCTGAAGCTCGGCGACCGCGTCACCATCGGCAGCGCGACCTACCAGATCCGCAGCGTGGTGGCGGCCGAGCCCGACAAGCTTGCCGGCGGCGTCGGCCTCGGCCCGCGCTTCCTGATCAGCGAAGCCAGCCTGCGCGCCACCGACCTGTTGCAGCCGGGCAGCCTGGTGCGCTGGATCTACCGGGTGAAGCTGCCCGACGGCGCCAACGACGATCGCGCCACCACCGCGCTGATCGACGGCGCGCGGGCTGCTGCGCCGGAGGCCGGCTGGGAAGTCCGCAGCCGCAACAACGCCTCGCCGCAACTTGAACGCACCATCAACCGCTTCACCCAGTTCCTGACCCTGGTCGGCCTCGCCGCGCTGCTGGTCGGCGGCGTCGGCGTTGCCAACGCGGTGAAGAGCCACATCGACCGCCGCCGCGACGTCATCGCCTCGTTCAAGGCGCTCGGCGCCACCGGCCGCGACGTCTTCACGATCTACTGCACGCAGGTGGTGGTGCTGGCCGGGATCGGTTCGGTGATCGGGCTCGTGCTCGGCGCCGCGCTGCCTTTCGTCATCGTCGGCCTGTTCGGCAAGGTGCTGCCGCTGCCGGTGGTGCCGGCCCTGCATCCCGACGAGCTCGCGCTCTCCTTCCTCTACGGCCAGCTGACCGCGCTGGCGTTCGGGCTGTGGCCGCTCGGCCGGGTCCACGACGTGCCGGTCGCCGCGCTGTTCCGCGAGACCGTCGCCAGCGAGTGGCATCGCCCGCGCTGGAGCTATCTCGCGCTGATGGCGGTGGTGGTCGCGCTCCTGATCGGGGTCGCGGTCGGGCTCGCCTATGACAAGCGAGTCGCCGCCGTATTCGTTGCCTCGTCGATCGCGGTGTTCCTCCTGCTGCGCGGAATCGCGGAGATCCTGATGGCGGTGGCGCGCCGGCTGCCGCGCAGCCGCATGACCATGCTGCGGCTGGCAATCGCCAACATCCACCGGCCGGGCGCGCTGACGCCGTCGGTCGTGCTGTCGCTGGGCCTTGGCCTCGCGGTGCTCGTCACCATCACGCAGATCGACGGCAATCTGCGCCGGCAATTCCTGGCCGCATTGCCGGAACGGGCCCCGTCGTTCTTCTTCATCGACATTCCCTCCACCGAAGCCGACCGCTTTGCCGCCTTCCTGGCGCAGATCGCTGCCGGCTCGACCGTCGAGGACGTGCCGATGCTGCGCGGGCGCATCGTCGCCGCGCGCGGCGTCAAGGCCGACCAGCTCAAGCCGTCGGTCGATTCGGAGTGGGTGCTGCAGAGCGACCGCGGCCTGACCTACACCGGCGAAATTCCCAAGGGCTCGAAGATCGTCGAGGGCGAATGGTGGGGACCGGACTACAGCGGACCTCCGCTGGTCTCGATGGAGAAGAAGATCGCCGACGGCCTTTCCTTGAAGATCAGCGACGAGATCGTGGTCAACGTGCTCGGCCGCGATGTGCCGGCGAAGATCGCCAACCTGCGCAACATCGACTGGCAGGGCCTCGGCATCAATTTCGTGCTGGTATTCTCGCCGAATGCGTTCAAGGGCGCGCCGCACAGCCACGTCGCGACCCTGACGGAACCCCATGCCGGCACCACCGATGATGCGCGCATCATCAAGCAGGTCGCCGACGCATTCCCGATGGTGACCAGCGTCCGGGTCCGCGAGGCGCTGGAGACGGTCGGCACCGTCGTCAGCAATCTGGTGCTGGCGATCCGCGGCGCCAGCGCCGTGACGCTGATCTCGGCGATCCTGGTGCTGGGCGGCGCGCTCGCCGCCGGGCACCGCCACCGCGTCTATGACGCCGTGATCCTCAAGACGCTCGGCGCCACCCGGGTGCGACTGCTCGGCGCCTACGCGCTGGAGTATCTGATGATCGGCTTTGCAACCGCAATATTCGGGGTGATCGCCGGCTCGGTCGCGGCCTGGTTGATCGTGACGCGGCTGATGACGCTGAGTTTCATCTGGCAGGCCGGCAGCGCCGCGCTGGTCGTCGTCGCCGCGCTTGTCGTCACCGTCGGATTGGGGCTGGCGGGAACGCTGCTCGCGCTGAACCAGAAGCCGGCCTCGGTGCTGAGGAATTTGTGACAATTTGTAGCGGCGGCAGCGCCGTTTTGCCTACAAATGCTAGGCTAGAGCGACATTCGGCCGCGCGTGGAAGCTTGCGTCGGATGTGTTAATTTCCCACATACCACTCGGGTCGGATAGTCGGTTTGAATGACACGCAATTAATGTTCCGCAAACCGAGCCATCTGAGATAGATTTAGAACCGGCGCCGCAAATCCCTTGCGCTCCACCGGGACCAACCACGGGAATTCGACCATGTCGGACCTAGACCGCAACTACGCTTCTCCTTTCGGCCGGGCCGCCGGGCGCATTGACGCTGCGGCCGTCGACGCCGGTCTGCGCGCCTACATGCTGCGCATCTACAACTACATGAGCATCGGCCTAGCCATCACCGGCCTTGCCGCGCTCGGCGTCTACATGGGCGCGGTGACCACTGATCAGTCCGCCGCCGTCGCCAAGTTTGGCAACGCCTATCTGACGCAGTTCGGCTACGCGATGTTCGTGAGCCCGCTGAAGTGGCTGTTCATCCTCGCTCCTCTGGCGATGGTGTTCGTCATCTCGGCCGGCATCAACCGCCTGCAGCCTGCGACCGCCCAGCTGCTGTTCTGGGTGTTCTCGGCGCTGATGGGCCTGTCGCTGTCGTCGATCTTCCTGGTGTACACGCACACCTCGATCGTGCGCGTGTTCTTCATCACCGCGGCGACGTTCGGTGCGCTGAGCCTCTACGGCTACACGACCAAGCGTGACATGAGCGGCATGGGTTCGTTCCTGTTCATGGGCCTGATCGGCATCATCATCGCGAGCCTGGTCAACCTGTTCCTGGCGAGCTCGGCGCTGCAGTTCATCGTCTCGGTGGTCGGCGTGCTGGTGTTTGCGGGCCTCACCGCCTGGGACACCCAGCGGCTGAAGAACGACTACATCTATGGCTACGCCTCCCAGGGCGGTGTGATGGCAGAGCGTGCGGCAATCACTGGTGCGCTGTCGCTCTACCTGAACTTCATCAACCTGTTCACGCTGCTGCTGCAGCTGCTCGGCCAGCGCGACTGAGCGCCTCGAGCGAGCTGATCGATCCAAGCCTTGCAATCCAAGCCCCGGCCTTGCGGCCGGGGCTTTTCTTTCGCGCGGGGCAAAAATACTGTCGCGCCCATGTCCAATCCCGCGGAATCCAGTTCGGAAATCAGGCCTACCGCCGAGGCGGACTTGCCCTCCATCACCGCGATCTATGAGCACGCGGTGCGCTTCGGCACCGCGACCTTCGAGCTGATCCCGCCCAACCTTGTCGAGATGACCCGCCGCTACCGGGCGCTGATCGATGGCGGCTTTCCCCATTTCGTCGCGGTGCTGGACGGCCGCGTCGCCGGCTATGCCTATGCCGGCCCCTACCGGCCGCGGCCGGCCTATCGCTTCACGGTCGATAACTCGGTCTATCTGGACCCCGCGGTCCATCGCCGCGGCATCGGCCTCAGGCTGATGGAGCGCCTGATCGCCGAATGCGACGGACGCGGCTTCCGGCAGATGATCGCGGTGATCGGGGACTCGGCCAATGCAGGCTCGATCGGGCTGCACCGCCGTTGCGGCTTTCAGATGATCGGAACGCTCCCGAATGTCGGCCTGAAATTCGGCCGCTGGCTCGATACCGTGCTGATGCAGCGCGCGCTCGGCGAGGGCGCGGCGACAGTGCCGGCGGATTGAGCGACAGTCCGTAGCCCGGATGGAGCGCAGCGTAATCCGGGGCCGCCGAAACCGCGGATGAACTTGTCCCGGATTGCGCGGAGCCTGTCATCGGCGCGCGTTCGCGCGACCCGTTGGCTCCATCCGGGCTACTGTCTGAATCTGCCCGCCTACACCAGCGACAGCTTGCGATCGATCACGAACAGCACCCGTTCGAGGTCGTGGCCGCGGCGCAGGATCAGGCCGGTCGCCGAGATCACGCTGTACATGCCCTGCTTGCGCGCAAGCCGGGGATCTTTCTCGATCCGGTAGATCGGCACTTCGGATGCGCGCCGGAACACCGAGAACACGGCACGGTCCTTCAGGAAGTCGATCGCATAATCGCGCCACTCGCCATCGGCGACCATGCGGCCGTAGAGATTGAGAATGCGGTTGAGCTCAAGTCGATTGAATGTCACGCGGTTGGGCTGAGGGGTCGCGGCGGCGGGACGCGCCGCGGCACGATTCCCACTCGGATCAGTGTCCTCCGAGATCAAACTCATCGAGCGCCTCCTGTCATCCCGGTGACGATCGGGTTCCGAAGGCCGGTGCCCCCACTTCGGGATCGTCACGAGAGTGACATGATTGCGCTAAGCGACGGAGCCTGCAAGGGGCCATTCGCAATGCAACCAGCCCTTAACCACGGTCAGGCGCGACGGATTGTCCGGAAAACCGAAGAGTCACGGGAACGTTAGAGGAATCATATTGCTGCCCCACTTCCGCCCATCGCCCGCCCCGCTGCCCTGCGAAAAGATAATCCTGCGTTGGCCCGGTCCTTTCGGTTCCGGATTCCTCAGCCCCCAGCCCCCCGGGGCCGTCGGGATCGGGCCTGTTCGCAGGGGAGTTAAATCCCAACACTGGGCCAACGAAAGTTGGTCCTTTTTGTTTTTGGGGCCCTGCTCAATCACACACGAGCGCCGCGCGCTCATCGCTCTCGTTTCAGCGCATTTCTGGATGCACGTTTGCAACCATGCCGAGACTGCGCGGCAACATCCGCGCGGCCTAACGACGCAACTGACGCAAGCTAGTGAAGCGAGGTGAAGGCGGCGCCCAGCATCGGGCCCGGCTTGTCGCGATTGCCGTCCTGGACGTAAACGGCCGCGGCATCGACACCATCGCGCGCGATGTTCTCCAGCGGCACGGTCCAGCTCCCGGACGAGCCGTTCCAGTCACCGACCTTCAGGAGATTGCGCACCACGTTGTGGTAGGTGATCTCGCGGCCGCGGTTCTCGCCGCGCGCGATCGAGATCGGCACCGATTTCGAGATCGAGCAGATCCAGACTTCGCCGCGCGACACCGCAGGCGATTTCGATGCGGCCACCGACACGTTGATCTGCTTGCCGGTCAGCGTCATCGTCACCGGCACCGACATCACGCTGCCGCCCTTCTCGGTGTCCCTGATCGCGCTCTCGATGCTGGCGCGGTCGCTGCCGATCACATGGGCGGAGCCGTTGATGACCGCCTGCGGCGTGTAGACGTCGCGATCGCCGCGCATGTGCGAATAGGCTTTCTGGCGCGCGCTGAAACGGGAATCGGCCAGCGTGTCCTTCCAGCCGAGATAGTCCCAATAGTCGATCGGCATGCTCAGCGCGATGACGTTGGGGTCCTTCGCGAGGTCACCGATGATCTTGTCCGCGGGCGGACAGGACGAGCATCCCTGCGAGGTGAAGAGTTCGACGACAGCACGCGGGTCGGCGTGAGCGGGGCGGATGATTGCGACGATCGCGCAGAAACCAAGGGCGCTGGACCATCGCGAGATAGAATTATAGGCCATCATCGCTGTCATACTGCGAACCAGTCGTGATGATTTCTATCCGTAATTGTACGGAGCATGAAGTCTGTCCCTGAACTTGCGTGCCCCAAAACGCGAGAAAGCGGCCTTGTCATAGGCCGCCTTCATTTTAGCCGCTACTCACTAAGCAGTGAGGCACCGATCACAAATCCGCGCAAGAGCATGGTCCGGAAAAGTGTGAAGCGGTTTTCCGGGCAGACCATGCTCAAACAAAGGGCCTAGGCCGCGAGCTTGCGCAGCACGTAATGCAGGATGCCGCCGTTGCGGTAGTAGTCGAGCTCGTCCAGCGTATCGATGCGGCAGAGCAGCGGGACATCCCGCTTGCCGCCGTCGGCGGAGACGATCTCGGCCGTCAGCGTCTGGCGCGGCTTCAAATCGCCCTGCAATCCGCGGATCGTGACCTTCTCATCGCCCTTGAGGCCGAGCGAGGACCACGAGGTGCCGTCCTGGAAGGTGAGCGGAAGCACACCCATGCCGACCAGGTTGGAGCGATGGATGCGCTCGAAGCTCTGGCAGATCACCGCGCGCACGCCGAGCAGGCGGGTGCCCTTCGCGGCCCAGTCGCGCGACGAGCCGTTACCGTATTCGGCGCCGGCGAACACCACCAGCGGCACGTTCTCCTGCTGGTACTTCATCGCCGCGTCGTAGATCGACATCTGCGCGCCGTCGGGCCAGTGCTTGGTCAGACCGCCTTCCGGAATATTGCCGTCGGCGCCCTTCAGCATGAAGTTCTTGATGCGGATGTTGGCGAAGGTGCCGCGCATCATGACTTCATGGTTGCCGCGCCGCGTGCCGTACTGGTTGAAGTCGGCGGGGCGCACCTGGTGCTCGCTGAGGAACTTGCCCGCGGGCGAGGTCAGCTTGATCGAACCGGCCGGCGAGATGTGGTCGGTGGTGATCTTGTCGCCGAACATCGCGAGGATCCGCGCGTCGACCACGTCGACGACGGGGTCCGGCTGCTTCTTCATGCCTTCGAAGTAGGGCGGGTTCTGCACATAGGTCGAGCTCATGTTCCAGCGATAGGTCTCGCTTTCCGTGGTCTTGATCTTGCGCCAGTTGGTGTCGCCCTTGAACACGTCGGCGTACTTCTTCTTGAAGATCGTCGCGGTGACGTACTTCTTCATGAAGGTGTTGATCTCCTTGGCGGTCGGCCAGATGTCCTTCAGGAACACCGGCTTGCCGTCCTTGCCGATGCCGATCGGCTCGACCGCGAGATCCTTGGTCACGGTGCCGGCGAGCGCATGCGCGACCACCAGCGGCGGCGAGGCGAGGTAGTTCGCCTGCACGTCGGGCGAGACGCGGCCTTCGAAGTTGCGGTTGCCCGAGAGCACAGCGGCGGCGACGATGCCGTTTTCGTTGATCGACTTCGAGATATCTTCCGGCAGCGGGCCGGAGTTGCCGATGCAGGTGGTGCAGCCGAAGCCGACCAGGTTGAAGCCGACCTTGTCGAGATCGGCCTGCAGGCCGGAATTGGCGAGATATTCCGCCACCACCTGGCTGCCCGGCGCGAGCGAGGTCTTCACCCACGGCTTGGCCTTCAGGCCCTTGGCGGCCGCCTTGCGCGCCAGGAGGCCGGCACCGATCAGCACGCTCGGGTTCGAGGTGTTGGTGCAGGAGGTGATCGCGGCGATCACGACGTCGCCATGGCCGAGATCGAAATTGCGGCCCTCGACCGCGAAGCGCTTCGCTTCACCGTCGGGCTTCTTGTATTCGTTGACCAGCGCGGTGGCGAAACCGGTCGACACCGCCGGCAGCGCGATGCGGCCTTCGGGCCGCTTCGGTCCGGCCATCGACGGCACAACGTCGGCGAGATCGAGCGTCAGCGTGGTGGTGAACACCGGGTCAGTCGACTTGGCGGTGCGGAACAGGCCCTGCGCCTTGGCATAGGCCTGCACCAGCTTGACGCGATCGGCCTTGCGGCCCGAGGTCTTGAGGTAATCGATGGTCGCGGCATCGACCGGGAAGAAGCCGCAGGTCGCGCCGTATTCGGGCGCCATGTTGCCGATGGTCGCCTTGTCAGCGACCGACAGGAAATCGAGGCCCGGGCCGAAGAACTCGACGAACTTGCCGACCACGCCGAGCTTGCGCAGCATCTGGGTGACTGTCAGCACGAGGTCGGTCGCGGTGACGCCTTCCTTGAGCTGGCCCTTGAGCTTGAAGCCGACCACCTCCGGCAGCAGCATCGACAGCGGCTGGCCGAGCATGCAGGCTTCCGCCTCGATGCCGCCGACGCCCCAGCCGAGCACGGCGAGGCCGTTGACCATGGTGGTGTGCGAGTCGGTGCCGACGAGCGAGTCGGGATAGGCGACCTCGAAGGTGCCGGTCTTCTTGCCGACCGTCATCTTCTCCTTCTTGGTCCAGACCGTCTGGGCGAGATACTCGAGATTGACCTGGTGGCAGATGCCGGTGCCGGGCGGCACCACCGAGAAGTTCGAGAACGCCTTCTGGCCCCACTTCAGGAACTCGTAGCGCTCCTGGTTCTGCTTGTACTCCTCGGTGACGTTCTTCGCGAATGCCTTGTTGTCACCGAAGAAGTTGACGATCACCGAGTGGTCGATGACGAGATCGACCGGCACCAGCGGGTTGATCTTCTCGGCATCGCCGCCGAGGTTCTGCATCGCGTTGCGCATCGCCGCGAGATCGACCACGGCCGGAACGCCGGTGAAATCCTGCATCAGGACGCGCGCCGGGCGGAACGCGATTTCGTGCTCGAGCTGGCGCTTCCTGAGCCACTTCGACACCGCAACGATGTCTTCCTTCTTGACGGTGCGGCCGTCCTCGTTGCGCAGCAGGTTCTCGAGCAGAACCTTCATCGAATACGGCAGCTTCGAAATACCCTTCAGTCCGTTCTTCTCTGCCTGGGGCAGGCTGTAATAGACGTAGGACTTGGCGCCGACCTTCATGGTCTTGCGGCATTTGAAGCTGTCGAGTGAGGTCATGCGGAGGATCCCAATTCTCAGTTATACCCGGCAAGGGTAACTAAACACCGGCGATCGACACTGGCCGAGGGGATGGCCTGGGTGGCTTGCGGCCGCCGGTTGTGTGTGCTGCATCAAGTTCCGGGCTTATAGAACCTTTCTAGAAGCACTGCCACACCGACAAGCGTGCGACAACGTTGCGCGACCCAAAAATTCTCACGCGGTAGCGAAAGATTTCAGAGGGCTGTGACAAGACGAACCATGCGGCTCTCGGGACGAAATCTGAAATGCGTGCGCGGCGGACGCGAGGTGTTTTCTGGCCTCGATCTGTCGGCCACGGCTGGTGAGGCGCTTGCCGTCACCGGCCCGAACGGCGCGGGCAAGACCTCGCTGCTGCGCGTCCTCGCCGGGCTCCTGGTTCCCGCCGAGGGCTCGATCACGCTCGATGGCGGCGACGCCGAGCTCAGCCTGCCCGAACAGGCCCACTATCTTGGCCATCGCGACGCTCTGAAGCCGGCGCTGAGTGTCGCGGAAAATCTTTCCTTCTGGCGGGAATTCCTCGGCGGCGAGACGGAGCATGCCGGCCGCTGCCTTGCCGCCGTGGCGCTCGACCACGCCGCGCATCTGCCGGCCGCCTACCTGTCCGCCGGCCAGCGCCGCCGCCTCTCGATCGCGCGCCTGCTCTCGGTGCGGCGGCCGGTGTGGCTGCTGGACGAGCCGACATCGGCGCTCGATGCGGCCGGACAGGCGCTGTTCGTCGGGCTGATGCGCGACCATCTCGCAAGCGGCGGCCTGATCGTCGCTGCGACCCATCTGCCGCTCGGCATCGACGCGCGCGATTTGCGGATGGGAGGCGCGGCATGAGCGCGCTGTTCTATCACTCGCCGCCGTGCGCAGCTCTCTCCGTTCCCTCCCCCCTTGTGGGGGAGGGTCAGGGAGGGGGGTGCCACACGGCGTGCGCTCTCCAACAATCTCTCCACGACATAAGACCGAGATTGCAAAAGCGACATCCCCCTCGAACATCTCGCCCGGGGCCACCCCCCTCCCCAACCCTCCCCCACAAGGGGGGAGGGAGCGCACCGTTTGCGTGGCAAGACAGCGACTCACACGGCAACTACAGCAGAGGCGCGGCATGAGCGCGCTGGCCGCCTTGATCCGCCGCGACATCCGCATCGCGCTGCGCGTTGGCGGCGGGGCGCTGATCGGGGTGCTGTTCTTCCTCACCGTCACGGTGCTGATGCCGTTCGCGGTCGGGCCGGATCTGGCGCTGCTGTCGCGGCTCGGCCCCGCCATCCTCTGGCTGGGTGCGCTGCTGGCGAGCCTGCTCACCCTCGACCGGCTGTTCACGGCTGACCACGAGGACGGCTCGCTCGACCTCATCGTGATGAGCCGGACGCCGCTGGAACTGGCCTGCGCGGCCAAAGCGCTGGCACATTGGCTCGCCGCCGGCCTGCCGCTGATCATCGCGACCCCGGTACTCGGCCTGCTGCTCAATCTCGACGGCACGGCGACGCTTGCGGTTGCGGCGACCTTGCTGGCGGGAACACCGGCATTAACCTTTACCGGCATGATCGGCGCGGCATTGGCGGTGACGCTGCATCGCGGCGGGCTGCTGCTGGCGGTGCTGGTGCTGCCGCTGTCGATCCCGGTGCTGATCTTCGGCGTTGCGGCCTCGCAGGCGGCGATATCGGGACCCCTGCCCTTTGGAACACCGTTCTCGATCCTTTGCGCGCTGTCGCTTGCCAGCCTCGTGATCGGCCCGTTTGCCGCCGCCGCGAGCCTGCGGCACGGGCTGGACTGAGATGGACCCGATCAAATCTCGCCGAGGGGAATTCGACCAATTGCCTCGCTCACAGCGGACGATTATCAGGGTGCCATGAAGCTGACTGAGACGCTGACCGACCTCGCCAATCCGACCAAGTTTCTGGCGCTGACCGCGCGCATCCTGCCGTGGCTCGCGGGCGTGACCGCGGTCCTGCTCGCGATCGGGCTCTACCAGTCGGCGATGGCGCCCGACGACTACCAGCAGGGCGCCACGGTCAAGATCATGTTCATCCACGTGCCGAATGCGTGGCTGTCGATGTTCGTCTGGGGCGTCATGAGCGTGGCCGCGCTCGGAACGCTGGTGTGGCGGCATCCGCTCGCCGACGTCGCTGCGAAGGCCGCCGCCCCGATCGGCGCCGCCTTCACCTTCCTTGCGCTGGTCACCGGCTCGCTGTGGGGCCGGCCGATGTGGGGCACCTATTGGGAGTGGGACGCGCGGCTGACCTCGGTGCTGATCCTGTTCCTGATGTATCTCGGCCTGATGGCGTTGTGGCGCGCGGTCGAGGACCCTTCACGCGCGGCACGGGCGGCGGCGGTCCTGACCCTCGTCGGCGCGATCAACATCCCGATCATCAAGTTCTCGGTCGACTGGTGGAACACACTGCACCAGCCGGCCTCCGTGCTCCGCATGGGCGGATCGACGCTCGACAAGGCGTTCCTGTGGCCACTGCTGGTGATGGCGATCGCGTTTTCGCTGCTCTTCATCACCTTGCATCTGGCGGCGATGCGCAACGAGATCCTGCGCCGGCGCGTGCGCAGCCTGCAGATGATGCAAGCCAACCGCATCGCGTTTTCGAGCGAAGTGGGCACCGGTTCGCGTGAAGAAAACGCGTCAAAACCAATTGGGGCGGCGTGACACGATGTCGCTTGGTCCCTACGCCTCTTTCATCGTGACGTCCTATGCGCTGGTCGCAGTGGTCGTGCTGCTGTTGATCGTCTGGATCGTCGCCGACTATCGCCGGCAACAGGCGCGCCTGAAGGAGATCGAGGCCAGCGGCATCACGCGCCGCTCCGGCCGCAGCGCGGCGGATATTCGATGAGCGATCAGGCGACCAACAGTCCGCCGCAAGCCCGCCGCCTGCTGGTGGTGCTGCCGCTGGTGGTTTTCCTCGGGCTTGCCGGGCTGTTCCTGCTGCGGCTCTATGGCGGCGATCCCTCGAAAATCCCGTCGGCACTGATCGGCCGGCCGGCACCGCAGACCGCCCTGCCCGCGCTCGACGGCCTCGTGAAGGACGGCGCGCCCGTCCCCGGCCTTGATCCCGTGGCCTTCAAGGGCAAGGTCAGCATCGTCAACGTCTGGGCGTCCTGGTGCGTGCCGTGTCATGACGAGGCGCCGCTGCTGACCGAGCTCGGCAAGGACAAGCGCTTCCAGATCATCGGCATCAATTACAAGGACTCGCCCGAGAATGCGCGGCGCTTCCTCGGCCGCTATGGCAATCCGTTCGGCATCGTCGGCGTCGACGGCAACGGCCGCGCCTCCATCGAGTGGGGCGTCTATGGCGTGCCCGAGACCTTCCTGGTCGGACGCGAAGGCACGATCGTCTACAAGCTGGTCGGCCCGGTGACGCCGGACAACGTCAACACCGTGCTCAAGGCCGAGATCGAGAAGGCGCTGCGCGCGAGACCGTAACCGCATCGGCACGCCGCGACTCGCGAACATGAATCGAGCATGAACGACGCGAGAAAACACCTGCGGCATAATACTTCGACGGGTTTATCTGCGGTTCATTTCACGGCCACGGCGACGCCACGAACGCAACCCTAACTCCATGGCGTGACTTCACTCATTCCTCGGAGAGGACATATGCGCAAGACCACGCTCGCTTCACTTCTTGCTACCGCACTCACGCTCGGCCTGATGACGGCCACGCCGTCGATGGCCCAGTCGCCGCAGCCGGCCGCGCCAGCCGCCAAGTCCGAGAGCCACATGGCGCCAGCGCCGAAAGCGGCGGCCCCTGATCTGAAGACGACGGGAATGGCGAAGGACGACCTGCTCGACATCAACAGCGCCAGCCCCGACCAGCTCGACGCACTGCCTGGTGTCGGCAAGGCCTATTCGGCCGCGATCATCAAGGGTCGCCCCTACAAGGGCAAGGATGAACTGGTGCAGAAGAACATCCTGCCGCAGGCGACCTACGACAAGATCAAGGACAAGATCGTCGCCAAGCAGAAGAGCTGAGCTCTGAAGGCTTGATCTCCGAAGCGTCGGACGCAGCGCGGCGCAATCGCCCGCGCTGCGTTCGGATTTACTTTCGCAGGTCGCCGGCTTCCGCCTCGCTGGTTTCCAGCGAGACCGGCTCCAGATGATAGCGCTTGGTCAGCGGCATCTGGGCGATGGCGAAGACCATGGTCAGCGGCGTCACGCCGAACACCTTGAAGTTCACCCAGAAATCCGTGGTCTGCGTCCGCCAGACGATCTCGTTGAGGATGGCCATGCCGGCGAAGAACAGCGCCCAGCGCATGGTGAGGATACGCCAGCCCTGCGGCGTCAGATTGAACATCTGGTCGAACATCACGGCGATGAAGGAACGGCCGAACAGCAGCCCGCCGCCGAGCACGGCCGCGAACAGGCCGTAGATGATGGTCGGTTTGACCTTGATGAAGGTCTCGTCGTGCAGCACCAAGGTCAGGGTGCCGAACACCAGCACGATCGCGCCGGTCACCAGCGCCATGATCGGCACGTGTTTGGTCACCACATAGGACGCGATCATCGCCGCCACGATCGCGACCATGAACGCAGCCGTAGCCACAAACAGATGGTACTTGGCGTTCGCGACAAAGAACACGAGCAGCGGGCCGAGCTCGGTCGCAAGCTTGAACAGCGGATGTGGCTGGGTCTTGTCCATTAATTCTCGATCCCGGCAATCGCCTTGGCAAAATCCTTCGCCGTGAAGGGCGCGAGGTCCTCGACGCCTTCGCCGACGCCGATGAAATGCACCGGCAGCTTGTGCTTTTCCGACAGCGCGACAAGGATGCCGCCGCGCGCCGTCCCGTCAAGCTTGGTCATCACGAGGCCGGTGACGCCTGCCGTACGATGGAATGCCTCGACCTGCGACAGCGCATTTTGTCCCACCGTGGCGTCGAGCACGAGCAGCACCGCATGCGGCGCCGACGCATCGACCTTCTTGATGACGCGCACGACCTTTTCGAGCTCGTTCATCAGCTCGGACTTGTTCTGCAGCCGGCCGGCGGTGTCGATCAGCAGCACGTCGCGCGCCTGCTCCTTTGCCGCGGTCAGCGCGCTGAAGGCGAGGCTTGCCGAATCGGAGCCCTGGGCCCCGGCGATCACCGGAGACTTGGTGCGCTCGCCCCAGACCTTGAGCTGCTCGATCGCCGCGGCGCGGAAGGTGTCGCCAGCGGCCAGCATCACCTTGCGGCCCTCGGTGGAGAATTTCGCGGCCAGCTTGCCGATCGTCGTGGTCTTGCCGGAGCCGTTGACGCCGACGACCAGGATCACGAACGGCTTCAGCGTCGCATCGATCTCGAGCGGCTTGGCCACCGGCGCCAGCACCTTCTCGACCTCGGTCGCAACGACGTCCTTGACCTCGTCGGCCGAGATCGCCTTGTCGTAGCGGCCCTTGCCGACCGCCTCCGCAATGCGGACCGCGACATCGGTGCCGAGGTCGGCGCGCAGCAGCACATCCTCGATTTCATCAAGCATGGCAGAATCGAGCTTGCGCTTGGTGACGAGGTCGGCGACCGCGGTCCCGATCGAACTCGAGGTCCGCTTCAGGCCGCCTTTCAGCCGCTGCCACCAGCTCTGTTTGGGAGTTCCCGCAGTGGTATCGTTCATGACGCGGACGTGTTAGCCGTTTCGGCCCACAAACGAAAGTCTCGACGAATTGATCGATGTTCCCCAATTGACCGCGGAAGAAATCCTAGGCCGGGTGCTCCACCGCGACGGACTGATGCTGGTCATTGACAAGCCGGCGGGCCTGCCGGTGCATCGCGGGCCCAAGGGCGGCCCCAATCTGGAGGCCTCGTTCGACGCGTTACGGTTCGGCCTGCCGCGGCCGCCGGTGCTGGCGCATCGGCTGGACAAGGACACCTCCGGCTGCCTCGTCCTGGGACGCCACCGCAAGGCGACCGCCTCGCTCGGGCTGCTGTTCAAGCACAGCAAGATCGCAAAGACCTACTGGACCGTGGTCGAGGGCGGCCCCACCGAGAACGAAGGCACCATCGACATGCCGCTCGGCCGGCTCAACGCCGAGCGCGGCTGGTGGCAGAAGCCGGATCCGGATGGCCAGAAGGCCGTCACCAACTGGAAGGTGCTGGGACGCGGCGACGGCCTCACCTGGCTCGCGATGGAGCCGGTCACCGGCCGCACCCATCAACTCCGGGTGCATTCGTCGGCGATGGGCTGGCCGATCGTCGGCGACAATATCTATGGCAACGGTCCGCGCTTCGGCGAGCCGACCCTGCATCTGCATTCCCGCGAAATCGGCATCCCGATTTCCCGCAACAAGGACCCGGTGCACGTCGTCGCGCCGGCGCCGGCGCACATGCAGGAGCGGCTCAAGGCCTGCGGCTGGAACGGCGAGTAGAGCGTTTTCCAGCGAAGCCTGTCCCGCACTTGATGCGGGATGGATACCGGTTCGCGCAAAGAAAACGCGTCAAAGTGTAGAGCTTCCTCCGGGATTCTACTGATCATTATCCTTACGAAACGTTCAGGTCCGCCCGATAGAGCTGCAAGCTGGCTTAGAACAAGCACATCGGGACGGGCTCAGGACGAGCAATGCTGACTGCCGGGCAGGCAATTGTCGACCAGGTCGAGGCTGCGATACGCGCCGGCTCCGCCGAAAAATGCATCGCCACGGCGAAGCGCGTCACTGATCTCTTCCTTCACTCCGCCGGCAGCTTCAACAGCGAGCAGATCGAACTGTTCGACAATGTGCTCGAACGGCTGGTCAAGACCATCGAGCTGCGCGCGCTCGCCGAGATCAGCGCCCGGATGGCGCTTGCCGAGATCAGCGAGCAGCTCGCCCCGGTCGCGCAGGCACCGCCCGCGATCGTTCGCCGCCTCGCCAGCAACGACGAGATCCGGATCGCGCGGCCGATGCTGCAGGAATCCTCACGCCTCAGTGCCGAGGATCTGGTCGAGATCGCGCAGACCAAGAGCGAGCAGCATCTGCTCGCCGTCGCCGGCCGCTGGTGGCTAAAGGAAGTCGTCACCGACGCGCTGCTGGCCCGTCGCTTTGCAAGCGTGAGCCACCGCCTCGTCACCAATCCCGGCGCCAAGGTATCGCCGGACGGATTTGCCGTCATCCTCGCGCAGGCCGAGCACGATCCGACCCTCGCAGTCGAGACCGGCATCCGCGCGGACCTGCCGGCGGAGCTCCGGCTTCAGCTCCTGCGCCGGGCAACGGAAGAGGTCCGCGGCCGTTTGCTGGAGCGCGCCCCGCCGTATCTGTACGAGGAAATCCGGCACGCGATCGCCGCGGTCGCCGCCGGCGTCGAGCGCGACATGTCGCAGGTCCGCGATTTCACTGCAGCCAAGCGCCACGTCGCAAGACTGAAGGACAGCGGCGAGCTCGACCAGGCCGCGCTGCTCGGCTTCGCCAGGCAGCGTAAATATGAAGAGACCGTTGTTGCGCTGGCGGATCTTGCGCAATCGAGCATCGAGGTGATCCGCTCCCTGATGCAAAGCCTGCGCAGCGAAGGCTTGCTGGTGCCGTGCCGGGCGGCCGGCCTGAGCTGGGAGACCACCGCCGCGGTGATGGAATGCCGCTATGCGACCGGGTCGATGGGACCTGTCGAGCTCGCCCATGCGAAGAGCCAGTTCACGAAAATGACCCGCGGAGACGCCGATCGCCTGCTGCGATTCTGGCAAGTTCGCGCGTCGCAGCCGCCAAAGCCGGGCGGACGCGCTCACTGATGGCGTCATGCGCAATGACGCGACTGGAAGCGATTTAACCTGTCAAACAGCTGGCTCGGTGTCATCACCCGCGCATGTGGCTGATCCAGTACTTAGCGGCGTCGGTGCTTGAGCCGAGAGGCCGCGGCCTCTCCCGTCGTCGTCCCTGCCTAGTGCGCAATTGCGCACGGGAGCAGGGACCCATACTCCGCAGCGGATATTGTCAACGGGACTCGTCGATCCGGCATCGCCCGACAACAACCATTCGTGGTTATGGATCCCTGCTTTCGCAGGGATGACATCGAGGTTGTTGGCGCGACGGTGGGTCAAACTTTCTATCCGCCCTCGATCCGGTGAGACGGACATGTTGAACATCTGAGTTGGGTGAAACGCGAAGCGGAAATTTGCCCGTCGGGCTAATTTGCCGCAGGGCCACATTCTCTCCCCGTCATTCCGGGGCTCGCCAAGGAGAGCCCGGAATCCATTCTTCCACGAGTTATGCGGCTCAATGGATTCCGGGTTCGGTGCTGCGCACCGCCCCGGAATGACGAGAGAATGGTGAGGCGCGTCGTCCCGAAATAACGCGGAGAGCGTCGTCTCAACGAACGTCGCCGACCGATGCAGTGAGACGCACGCCGTCATGTCCGCTGATGGACATCGCACGCACCATGCCCGGCACGTCACCATCGATCGCGACGGGCAGGAAATGCTCGGTGCGGCCCTGCCTGTCGCTCTCGATCAGCACCTCGCGCGTCGCGCCGATCTCCGCGGCCAGCCGCCGCCGCAGCGCAGCTTCGCCGGCTGCGCGCAGTCGCTTGGCGCGTTCCCTGATCGTCCCGCCCTCGACCTGCGGCATCCGCGCCGCCGGCGTGCCCGGACGTCGCGAATAGGGAAACACATGCAGGAAGGTGAGATCGCATTCCGCGACCAGATCGAGTGAGCGCACAAACATCTCTTCGGTCTCGGTCGGGAAGCCCGCGATGATGTCGGCGCCGAGCGCGATGTCCGGCCGCAGCCGGCGCAGCTGCGCGCAGAAATCGATCGCGTCCCGGCGTGAATGCCGGCGCTTCATCCGCTTCAGGATCATGTCGTCGCCGGATTGCAACGACAGATGCAGATGCGGCATCAGCCGCGCGTCGTCGGCAATGACATCGAGCAGGTCGCGGTCGGCCTCGATCGAGTCGATCGACGAGATGCGCAGCCGCTTCAGCTCGGGCACGTGGCGCAGGATCTGCCGGGTCAACTGGCCGAGCTTCGGCGCGCCCGGCAAATCGGCGCCATAGCTCGTGAGATCGACGCCGGTCAGCACGATCTCGGCGTGACCGCGTTCGACCAGCGTCCGGATCTGATCGACCACCGCGCCCATCGGCACCGAACGCGAATTGCCGCGGCCGTAGGGGATGATGCAAAAGGTGCAGCGATGATCGCAGCCGTTCTGCACCTGCACGAATACTCGCGGTAGGCCGCGCTCGAAGCCGTCGAGCAGATGCGGCGCCATCTCCGTCACCGCCATGATGTCGGCAACCGCGACCTTCTCGCTCGCATCGATACCAAACGGCGCATCGAAAGCCGCGCGCGTCGCCTGCCAGGCGCTACCTCGCATCTTCTCGTCATTGCCGACGACGCGATCGACCTCGGCCATCTCAGCGAACATATCGGCTTGCGTCTGCGCCGCGCAGCCGGTGACGACGATGCGCGCGGCGGGGCGTTCACGTTTCAGTTTGCGGATCGACTGCCGGGCCTGCGCCACCGCCTCATTGGTGACGGCGCAGCTGTTGATGACGATGGTGTCGGTAAGCCCCGCCTGCTCGGCCTCGCGACGAATCACTTCGGATTCGAACGCGTTGAGGCGGCAGCCAAAGGTGACGACGTCGACGGCCATGACGGTTAGGCGACGCTGGCGAACAGCGCCGGATCGAAGCGGCCCTCATATTCGAAATCGGCGGTGCCGGTCATCAGCACGTGATCGTCGCGCTCGCGCCACTCGATGCCGAGCTTGCCGCCGGGCAGCGTGATCTCGACAATTCGGTTAGCGCGCTTCAGCCGCGCCGCCGCAACCGCGGTCGCGCAGGCCGCCGAGCCGCAGGCCCTGGTGAGGCCGGCGCCGCGCTCCCAGGTGCGGATCGTGATGTGGTCGCGATCGACGATATGGGCGAGCGTGATGTTGGCGCGCTCCGGAAAGATCGGATGGTTTTCCAGCAGCGGCCCGAAACGTTCGAGGTCGTAGGCATTGACGTCGTCGACCCAGAACACCGCGTGCGGATTGCCCATCGAGACCACCGAAGGCGAATGCAGCACCGGATTGTCGATCGGCCCGACCTGCAGCTCGATGTAGCGGGTGTCGCGAAATTCCTCAGCCAGCGGAATGTCCTGCCAGCCAAACTTCGGCGCGCCCATGTCGACGGTGTAGAGATCGGGCGCCGGCCCCTGCCAGCAATTGAGCAGGCCGGCGCGGGTCTGGAACGTCGCCGCGGTCTGGCCGGTCTTCTCGAAGATCCGCCGCACCACGCAGCGCATGCCGTTGCCGCAGGCACCGGCCTCCGAGCCGTCATTGTTGTAGATCGAGATGAACGCTTCCGTGCCGTCGAGCCGCGGCGGCTGCAGCACCATCAGCTGGTCATAGGGCACGCCGCCGGCCGGCGACGCCACGGCGCGCGCCTCATCAGCCGAAACCTGCGCTTTGGAATCGCGCAGGTCCACGACGACGATCTCGTTGCCGATGCCATTCATCTTGGCGAATGCGTGATTGGCGAGCGCGCTCATCGATTTTCCTAAATTCTGCCCGGTTATATGGCGAGTGGTGGCCCCTTAGCCAGTCTGAATAGCCCTATGACACATCTGTCATGGGACGAATGCAGAACTCGCGTGTTAGGAATATCGCACCTCAGGGACCGCGCGCGCCGGGACAGATCGAGCGGCCGTTTGAGGAAGGGGATGGAGAATACCGAATGAACCGTATCAACACGCTCCGCGCGGCCCTGGTCGCGCTGCTCCCTTTGGCCGCGATCGCCCTGACAAGCCCGGCGCCTGCCCAGTCGCCGGCTGCCTCGCCCGCTCCGGCGGCAAGCCCGAGCCCAACGCCCGCGCCTGCGCCTGCGCCTGCGCCATCGGCAACGCCGGTGCCCCCGCCGGCCGAGACCAAGTCGCCGGCCGACGGCCCCGCCGCATCACAGTCCCCGACGCCGCCGCCGGCCGCCCCGGTGCAGACCGCCGACCCGTTCGGCGAGCCGTTCACGCTGGAACCGAAGAAGGTCGTGATGCTGAAGGGCACGGCCAACTGGGATTCGGCCTTCGACGCGCTGATCGAGGCGTTCAAGCAGCTCACCGCGCTGCTCGACAAGGACGGCGTCAAGGCAGCGGGCAATCCGATGATCGTCTACACCTCGACCGACGACACCGGCTTCACCTTCATCGCCGAAATCCCGGTCGACCAGGACGTCAAGAACCTCGGCAAGAACATGAGCATGGGCAATTCGCCCGATGGCAAGGCGCTGAAATTCGTCCATCGCGGTTCCTACGACAACATGGACAACACCTATGAGGCGATCACCAATCACCTCGACGACAAGAAGCTCGAAGCCAAGGACACCTTTATCGAGGAATACATCACCGATCCGCTGAAGACCGCCGAAGACAAGCTTGTGATCAACGTCTACGTACCCCTGAAGTGAGCCAGATGACCTATCGCCTCCCCCTCGGCCTCCCCTTAGCTGCCTCCCTCATCGCGACCACGCTGCTGGCTGCGCCCGCACTCGCCGACAGCGACTTTCCGCCGGCGATCTCGGTCACCGGCGAGGCGACCGTGTCGGCGGCGCCCGACCAGGCGCAGCTCGACGCCGGCGTCACTACCGACGGCAAGACCGCACGCGAGGCCACCGAAGCCAACAACGTGACGATGGGCAAGGTGCTGGCCGCGCTGAAGGGCGCCGGCATCGCGGAGAAGGACTATCAGACCTCGCGGCTGTCGCTGCAGCCGCAATTCGCCAACCGCCCGCCGTCGTCGCCGAACGCCCCGCCCAGCATCGTCGGTTACCACGCGAGCAATCGCGTCGCGATCAAGCTGCACGATGTGAGCAAGGTCGCTGGCGTCATCGACGTGCTGGTGGGCGCCGGCGCCAACGATATCGGCGGGCTCAATTTCTCGGTGTCGCAGGCCTCGAAGCTGCTCGACGACGCACGCGAGCGGGCGATCGCCGACGCCCGCCGCAAGGCGGAGATCTACGCCAAGGCCGCCGGCGTCACGCTCGGCGCGCCCGTGAACATCGCGGAAGTCGGCTCGGCGCCGGTGCCGATGTTCCGCGCCAAGATGGCGACGGCAGGATTCGCCGCCCCCACGCCGGTCGCGCAGGGCGAGGAAACGCTCACGGTGAATGTGACCGTTTCCTGGGCGATCAAGGAGAAGTAATTCAAGGCATCCAATTAACGTCGTCCCGGCGAAGGCCGGGACCCATTACCACTGAGTTTAGTTGTGAACGGAATCGTGGCCCCAGCGTCGCCCAGCAATCAATAGTTGGGGTAATGGGTCCCGGCCTTCGCCGGGACGACGATCAAATCTCGAATACCTGCCCGGGCTTCAACGCCACAAACCTCTCGCGCGGCACCTTGGCCGCGTCGAGCGCCTCAGTGAGTGCGATCGCCGGCGCATCGATCGCCTCGTCGGTCAATTGGAACGTGCCGTGGTGATGCGCCAGCGCCTGGGCGGCGCCGCAATCGGCCAGCGCCTGCACCGCATCCTCGGGGTTCATGTGCTGGTCTTGCATGAACCAGCGCGGCTCGTAGGCGCCGATCGGCAGGATCGCGAGCCGGAGCGGACCATGCGCCTCGGCAACCCGGCGGAAATACCGGCCGTCGCCGTAGCCGGAATCGCAGACGATGTAGAGCTTGCCGGCCGGCGTCTCCAGCACGAAGCTCGCCCACAGCGCCTTGTTGCGGTCGAACAGGCCGCGCGCGGACCAGTGTCGCGTCGGCACCAGCGTCACGGCAAGGCCGCCACCGAGCTCGACACGCTGATGCCAGTCGAACGCCTCGGCCTTGATCGCGGCATCGGAGGCGCGCATCGTGACGTCGTTGCCGAGCGGCGTGATCACGCGCGGCGCAAACGCTGTCGTCAGCTTCGACAGCGTCGCAACGTCGAGATGATCGTAATGGCCGTGCGACACCAGCACGACGTCGATCCTGGGCAGCTTCTCGAAAGCTATGCCGGGATCGTTGTGCCGCTTCGGCCCTGCCAAGCTGAACGGCGAGGCCCGCATCGACCAGACCGGATCGACCAGGATGTTGAGCCCGCTGGTTTGGACCAGCCAGCTGGCGTGGCCGACGAAGCAAAGCCGCACCTTGTCGCCGTCGATCCGGGCCGGCGGCGTATCGGCATAGGGGCTCGGCGCCCATTCCGGCCAGACCGCGCGCTGCCGGCCGCCGCCGAACTGCCAGCGCAGCACCTCGCCGAGCGATTTCGGCGGCGCGCCGTCCGGATCGAAGAAGTGCAGGCCGTCGAAATGATCGGAGACGGGGCCGTCATAGGTTTTCATCAGGGACATCCAGATCGAGGGCACGCCGACTGCCGCGGCGGCTCCGGTCAGGCTAGCGAGAACGCGGCGGCGGGTGATGAGCGGCAAGCGGGTTCCCAAACAGGAGGCAGGCTCCGCTTATATGGGTGACGATGCCGAATTCGGAACCAGCAAGGAAAACTGAAGCAATTTCAATGCATTATGGTCTAAGCTGGGCGAATTGCGGCGAAACTTTCCTTGACTTTGCCGCCCCGGCAGCGTTTAACGCCGCGACTTTCTCGGAAAGATCCGTCTTTTCGACCCGCCGACTGGTCCTGGAGGCCAGAGGCCAACGCCCGACAGCGCGATGCGCCCTCGGGCGCGAAAGTGTTTGGACCATCTTCTTGGCAGGGTGCCGAGGCAAACTATCTGGTCATCACCCGCGAAGCAGGTGATCCGGTATCCCAGAGGCAGCTCGGATTGAACCGGGACGCCGCAGCGTACTGGATGCCCCGCTTTGGCGGAGTATGACGAGAGGCGAGTGAAGCGCGCTCACGGGCGCAACGAAGGACAACGGCATTGTTCGACAATCTGTCGGAACGGCTTGGTGGCATTCTCGATCGTCTGACGGGGCGCGGTGCGCTGACCGAAAAGGACGTCGATGCCGCGATGCGCGAGGTGCGCCGCGCGCTGCTCGAAGCCGACGTCGCGCTCGAGGTCGTCCGCAGTTTCATCGACCGGGTCCGCGAGCAGGCGATCGGCGCCACCGTCGTCAAGTCGGTGACGCCGGGCCAGATGGTGGTGAAGATCGTCCATGACGAGCTCGTCGCCACGCTCGGCTCCGACGGCCAGACCATCGACATCAACTCCGTGCCGCCAGTGCCGATCATGATGGTCGGCCTGCAAGGTTCCGGCAAGACCACCACCACCGCCAAGCTCGCGCGCCGGATGGTCCAGCGCGACAAGCGCAAGGTGCTGATGGCCTCGCTCGACGTCTACCGCCCGGCGGCGATGGAGCAGCTCGCGGTGCTCGGCCGCGACCTCGACATTCCGACCTTGCCGATCGTCGCCGGCCAGATGCCGCCGCAGATCGCCCGGCGCGCGTTGGAGGCCGGCAAGCTCGGCGGCTACGACGTCGTGCTGCTCGACACGGCCGGCCGCACCACGCTCGACGAAGACATGATGAAGGAGGCGGCCGAGATCAAGGCCGCCGCCAATCCGCATGAAGTGCTGCTGGTCGCGGACTCTCTCACCGGCCAGGACGCGGTCAACCTCGCACGCGCGTTCGACGAACGCGTCGGCCTCACCGGCATCGTGCTGACGCGCGTCGACGGCGACGGTCGTGGCGGCGCCGCGCTGTCGATGCGCGCGGTCACCGGCAAGCCGATCAAGCTGCTCGGCACCGGCGAAAAGACCGACGCGCTGGAAGACTTCCATCCGAACCGCATCGCCGGCCGCATCCTCGGCATGGGCGACGTCGTCTCGCTGGTCGAGAAGGCCGCGGCGAACATCGACGCCGAGAAGGCTGCGCGCACCGCCGAGCGCATGCGCAAGGGTCAGTTCGACCTCAACGACATGCGCGAACAACTGCAGCAGATGGCGAATATGGGCGGCATCGGCGGCCTGATGGGCATGATGCCCGGCATCGCCAAGATGAAGAACCAGATCGCGGCGGCCGGCATCGACGACAAGATCATCAAGCGCCAGGTCGCGGTGATCGATTCGATGACGCGGCAGGAGCGCAAGAATCCGGACATCCTGAAGGCGAGTCGCAAGAAGCGCATCGCGGCCGGCGCCGGCCAGAGCGTCGAGCAGGTCAACAAGCTGCTGAAGATGCACCGGAACATGGCCGACATGATGAAGGCCATGGGAAGCGGCAAGCGCGGCCCGCTCGCCGGCATCGCGCAGGCGATGGGCTTTGGCGGCGGCATGAAGCCGCCTTCGCCCGAGGAGATGAAGGCGCTCGCCGAGAAGATGCAGGGTGGCGCCGGCGGCGGTCTGCCCAATCTGCCGAAGGATTTGCCGGCCGGGCTGCGCGGCGGCCTGCCGAATGTACCGGGCCTGACCGGCCTTTCCGGCAAGCCGATGCTGCCGGGCCTCGGCGGTTTCCCGGGCAAGAAGAAATGAGGAATTCGTCGCGATGGCTCACATGCAGCCGGCGCGACGCGGAATGCCAATCAATCGAACACATCGACCTTTGAAGGAGAACTAAATGTCCGTTGTTATCCGCCTCGCTCGCGCAGGCACCAAGAAGCGTCCGGTCTATCACGTCGTCGTCGCCGACTCGCGCTTCCCGCGCGATGGCCGCTTCATCGAGCGTCTCGGCCATTTCAACCCGCTGCTGCCGAAGGACAACGAAGCCCGCCTGAAGCTCGACATGGACAAGGTGAAGGCCTGGCTCGCCAAGGGCGCGCAGCCGTCGGATCGCGTCACCCGCTTCCTCGACGCCGCCGGCGTCGTCAAGCGCGCCGCGCGCAACAACCCGGAAAAGGCCGTGCCGCGCAAGGAGCGCAAGGCGCAGGCCGAAGCCGCCGCCAAGGCTTAAGCTGAACGGCGACCACGGTGACTGCACCGGTCTGTGTCGCCCGTATCGGCGCTGCGCATGGCGTGCGCGGCGCCGTCCGGCTGTGGACCTTCACCGAAGATCCGCTGGCCGTGAAGGACTATGGCCCGCTGATGACCAAGGACGGCACGCGCCAGTTCGAGGTCACGCATGCGCGCGAGGCCAAAGATCATCTGGTGGTGACGCTGAAGGGCGTCGCCAGCCGCGATGACGCCGAACGGCTCAACGGTCTCGAGCTCTACGTTCCGCGCGACCGGTTGCCGGAAACCGACGACAACGAATATTACCACACCGATTTGATCGGGCTCGCCGCGGTGACGACGACAGAGCAGCCGCTCGGCAAGGTGATCGCGATCCATAATTTCGGCGCCGGCGACATCATCGAGATCGCCCCGCCGCAAGGCGCGACGATGCTGCTGCCCTTCACCAATGCCGTGGTGCCGACAGTCGATCTCGCCGGCGGCCGCGTCGTGATCGACCTGCCGCAGGAAATCGACGGCGACGATCCGTCGGCAGCTTGAACCGAAAATATCAACCCGTCGTCCGGCCCTGCTGCTCGAGCCAGTCGCAGAACACCGCGCTGTGCGGATCGTTGCTGCGGCCTGCGGGAAAATACGCGAAGTAGCTCCGCGCCGGCAGGCTAATAGCCGGAAAGGGCGTCACCAGACGCCCGGCCGCAAGATCGTCCGAGATCAGCGCGGTCGGCCCCATCGCAACGCCGAGGCCATCGAGCGCAGCCTGGATGGTCAGATAGAAATGATCGAAGGTCAGCGCGGCCGCCGGCTCCAGCGCGGAATGCCCGGCCTCGGTCAACCAGTCGCGCCACAGCCGCGGCATCGACGTGACATGCAGCAGCGTATGCCTGGAGAGATCCGCGATCTCATGCAGCGGTAGTCGTTCGAGCAGCGACGGGCTGCACACCGGCAATCTCCGCTCCGACACCAGGAAGCGCGACGAGAAGCCATGAAACGTATCCGGACCGCCGCGGATCACGACGTCGAATGTGTCAGGCAGCGCATCCACCGGATCGTTCGACGTGCTCAAGCGCACCTCGATATCCGGGTGCTCGGCGCGAAACCGGCTCATCCGCGGCAGCAGCCAGCGCAGGCTGAAGGTCGCGAGCGCATTGACGCGCAACACCGCCACCGCGGCGTCGCCGCGCCGCTCGCGATGCTGCTGCACGGCGGCCGATATCCGGTCGAGCGCAGGCGCGAACTCCGCCAACAGCGCCGCGCCCGCCGGCGTCAGCACCACGCGCCGCACCGATCGACGGAACAGCGCCGGCGCGCCCAGCCACTCCTCGAGCAGCCGGATCTGCTGACTGACGGCGCCATGGGTGACGCTGAGCTCGGCGGCGGCTTCCTTGAAGCTGCCGAGCCGCGCGGCGGCCTCGAAGGCGCGAACCGCATTGAGCGGCGGCAGGCTGCGGCGTGGGACGAACATGATCCCTCAATACCAGATTTTCTAACGCATGATCTGATTATTACTGATTTGTGACAACGGCTGTTCGGGCGCATATTGCGTAGCAAGCTACTCATGTATCTCTCCTTTTCGAAGATTCCCTCCGATGCGCAGCTGCCGTATCTTTAGTTTTTCTTGCTTTGGGTGGCGGCGATGAGCGTGTCCATGGAAGCCGGCACATCCCGTCCCGGCCAGACCCAGGCGACGCGCACACTCACGGTGACCGGGCTCAACCACGCCCTCCATGACGGCTACACCGACCTGATCTACGTGCTGCTGCCGGTCTGGCAGGCGGAGTTCGCACTGAGCTACGGGCTGCTGGCGCTGCTGCGCGGGCTCTATGCCGGCGCCATGGCCGGGCTGCAGATTCCGGTCGGACGCATCGCAGAGCGGATCGACGGCAAGATCATCCTGATCGCAGGCACGGCACTGTCGGCGCTCGGCTACGTGTTCGCCGGATTCTCCGGCGGCGTCATTGGGCTTGGCCTGGCGCTCGCGCTCTCCGGCGCGGGCTCGAGCACGCAGCATCCGATCGCATCATCAGCGGTGTCTCGCGCCTATGGCACGGCCGCGCGCGGTCCGCTCGGCATCTACAATTTCTCAGGCGATCTCGGCAAGGCGGCGATCCCGGCGCTGACCTCGATCCTGCTTGTGATCATGTCGTGGCGGCACACGCTGCTCGTGCTCGCGTTTGCAGGCCTGCTCGTCGCGATCTGCATCGCACTCTGGATGCCGTCGGTCGGCAAGCGTGCCGAGCACAAGATGGCCGCCGCGTCGCGCCGCGCAAGCTCAGACGGCGGCTTTCACTGGCTGCTCGCGATCGGAATTCTCGACACCGCGGTCAGGATGGGTTTTCTCACCTTCCTGCCGTTCCTGTTGCGCGATAAGGGCGCCTCGCTGCCGACCAACGGCCTCGCACTGGCGCTGGTCTTCATCGGCGGCGCTGCGGGAAAATTCACCTGCGGCTGGCTCGGCGAGCGCGTCGGCACGTTGCGCACCGTGCTCATCACCGAAGGCGGCACGGCAGTGCTGATCCTTGCGGTGCTGGTATTGCCGCTGGCGCCCACCATCATGCTGCTGCCGCTGCTCGGCGTGATGCTCAACGGCACGTCCTCGGTGCTCTATGGCACGGTGCCCGAGCTCACGCCGCCGCATCAGACCGAGCGCGCCTTCGCGCTGTTCTATACCGGGACCATCGGATCGGGCGCGATCGCGCCGGTGCTCTATGGTCTGCTTGGCGACGCGCTCGGTCCGACGCTCGCCACCACGGCGACCGCGCTCACGGCACTGGCGATTTGCCTGCTTGCCGTCGCGCTGGCGCGTCATCTTGCCGACGATCCAACGACGGCGTGACGTAAAACGAACCTAGCTCGTAGCCCGGATGAAGCGCAGCGCAATCCGGGGCCGCTCTCACCGCGGATAGCCCGTTCCCGGATTACGCTGCGCTTCATCCGGGCTACAGGTCCTCACTTCTCCTTCCCCCTGAAAGGGGGAAAGTCGGGATGGGGGAGCAGCCGCGGGCGACGCTGCAAGCGGAGAGAGCAGATCCCCACCCACTTTGCTCTTGCGAGCAAAGCAACCTCCCCTTTTCAAGGGGAGGTTGGAGCGATAGCCCAGATAGAGCGAACCGTATTCTGGGGCGGCCTTCCGAGGAGACGCGTTGCTTGCATGATTCCCGGATTGCGCTTCGCGCCATCCGGGCTACTTAAGCAATGGTCTCACGGAGCATCCCAATGACAAGCACGCACAAGGCCTGGCGGCTGCACGCCCACAATGATCTTCGCTTCGAGGATGTCGCAACGCCCGGGCCCGCGCCTGATGGCGTCGTCGTCCGGATCGAAGCCGGCATGGTGCTGTCCTATACCAACAAGCTCTTGTCCGGCGCGCTGCCCTACAGCCTGCCGCCGATGCCGTTCGTGCCGGGCACCAACGCGATCGCGCGAATCGTCGCCACCGGCGAGAACGTCACGCATGTGCGGAGCGGCGACCGCGTATTCCTCAGCCCGCATCTGCGCGGCGACGTGCCGGATCGCGATCCGCCGCAGATCCTGATCGGCCTCACCGCCACGGTGACGACGCCGGAGGCGCTCGCACTGCAGGTGCGTTGGCGCGACGGCGTGTTTGCGGAGATCGCGCATTGGCCTGCCGCCTGCGTCACGCCACTTGCCAATCTCGACGACAAGCCGGCGACCGAGCTGATCGGGCTGGCAAAACTGATCGTGCCGTTCGGCGGATTGCAGCGCACCGGCCTGCGCGGCGGACAGACCATCATTGTCAACGGTGCGACCGGCTATTTCGGCTCCGGCGGCGTGATGCTCGCGGTCGCGATGGGCGCGGGCCGCGTCGTCGCAGTCGGACGCAAAGAGGCCGCGCTCGATCAATTGCGCGATGCATTCGGCCCGCGCGTCATTCCCGCCGTCGTCACCGGCGATGCCTCCGCTGACCTTCAGATCATCCGCCGCGCCGCCGCCGGCAGCGCCGATGTCGCGCTCGATTTGCTCGGCGCCGCCAAGAGCACCTCGACAACGCTGTCCGCCCTGCGCGCGCTCAGGCGCGGCGGCCGGATGGTGCTGATGGGCAGCGCCGAGGCGCCGCTCGAACTGTCGTTCCGCGAGATGCTGGCCAACGACTGGGAAGTGGTCGGGCAGTTCATGTACGACCGCACCGCGCCGGGCCAACTCGCCGGCCTTGCGGCCGAAGGCCTGCTGGATCTGCGCAAGATCAACGTCGCGACGTTCAAGCTCGCCGACTTCCGCAGCGCGGTGGACGCGGCCGCGATGATGCAGAGCCTCGACCTCACGGCCGTGGCGCCGTAACCCGCAGTCGGAGATCAACATTAAATTTAGGCAAGGTCGCCGCCGGGTTGCAGACAAGTGCTTGCACCTCTTTTGGGGGTCAGGCACGTTACGGTTGTTTGAGCAACCTTACACCAACCTTACACAACGCTGGATTTCCTCCATCGTTGATTTCCAGGCATCAGAGACATTCCATGTGGCGCAGCACTGTCGTCGCGACCGTCGGCCTCCTTGCCACGGTCGGTTTCGTTTCCGCCCAGACACCAGCCCAATCACCACCAGCCGCTCCACCACCGGCCGCCGAAACACCGAACGCGCCGGAGCCGATGGAAGACGTCCAGACCGGCGATCACTGGACCTACCAGGTGCGGGACGACATTACCGGCGACATCAAATCGACCATCACCAATACCGTCACCGACGCCTCGGCTTCCGAGATCAACATGCGGTTTTCGTTGCTCGGGAATCCGACCTTCGGCTACCAGACATTCGACCGAACCTGGAATCTGACCAATAACGGCGTTTGGAAATTTGCGCCCAATGACGGCACCGGCATTCGGCCGCCGCTCACGGTGGGCAAGACCTGGTCGTTCAAGAATACCGCTCTCAACACCAAGGCCGGCAACAGTCTGAAGCGTTCGGGGACCGCCAAGGTTGTCGCACAGGAAAGCGTCACGACCAGTGCGGGCACGTTTGACACTTTCAAGATCGAAACCACCGTTCAGGAAGACAACGCCGCCGATGCGACCAAGAAGCTGCAGTTTGAGCAGCAGACCTGGTACGCACCGGCCATCGATCACTGGGTGAAGCGCAGTTCGGTGACGCGTTCCGACGGACGCATCCGGGACAAGAGCACGATGGAGCTGGTCGAGTATGGCCGCCGCTAGATCAACCGATAAGACCATGCGCCACGCAGACCGCGCCGATCGACAACAGCTTCCGCAAGGGGTGAATATGCTTCGCTACGCCGCAATTGCGATGCTGGGCCTGTTCGCCAGCCAGGCCAGCGCGCAACAAGCATCGGGGGGCACTGAAGCGGCGCCTCCGCCGTCTTCGACCGCAAAACCGATCGTTGCAATGGAGCAGCCGTCGGTGGGCGACAATTGGACCTACGAAGTGCGGGACGAGATCACCGGAAAGATCAGCGCGACCCGCGAAATCGTCGTCACCGAGATCACGCCGGCCGACATTAGTGCGCGATCCAAGGATCTGATTTCCTCCAAGACGATGCCCATCGTTTATGACCGGTCGTGGAATTTGCTCACCTCCGGGGACTGGAAGTACACGCCCCACGATGGCACGGGCATCCAGACGCCGCTTGCGATCGGCAAGACCTGGAGCTCTCGGACCAACAGCCTCAACGCCGGAAGCGGCTTCGCCTGGACCCGAACGGGCAATGCAAAAGTCGTCGGACAGGAAAGCGTGACGACGAAGGCCGGCACGTTCGATACGTTCAAGATCGAAGCCAAGTTTTTGAGCCGCAGCGTCAAGGATCCGACCAGGAGCAGCGAGCTGACGTCGGAAACCTGGTACGCGCCTGCGATCGATCATTGGGTCAAGCGAACCGAGGTCATTCGCGTCGACAAGCGTCTGCAGACCAACAACACGCTCGAACTCATCGCATATGGCCGGAAGCAGTAGGCGGCGTCTTCGGTTCTGATTGAGTCAGAACCGACGCCCGTTTTCATCGCGCTGACCGCTCTGCCCCGCCCGGAGGCGTTCACAGCTGGTCCGGCATCGTGACGGTTGCCATTTGACGGCATCGGCCGGACACGTCATTGGAACGCGATGCCCTCCCAGCCGACGATCTGGCGCGCCACCGTGCTGACCCTGTTCCCGGACATGTTCCCGGGACCGCTCGGCGTGAGCCTGGCCGGCAAGGCGCTGGCCACGGGTCTCTGGGCGCTGGAGGCGCGCGACATCAGGGCGTCGGCGACCGACAGGCACCGCAGCGTCGACGACACGCCGGCCGGCGGCGGCCCGGGCATGGTGCTGCGGGCCGATGTGCTGGCGGCGGCAATCGATGCCGCTGATATTGCGCCGGACCGCCCGCGCCTCTTGATGAGCCCGCGGGGTCGGCCATTGACCCAGACCCACGTCGCGGAGCTCGCGGCCGGGCCCGGCCCCCTGATCGTCTGCGGCCGCTTCGAAGGCATCGACCAGCGGGTGATCGAGGCGCGGGGGCTCGAAGAAGTCTCGATCGGCGATTATGTGCTGTCCGGCGGTGAAATCGCCGCGATGGCCCTGATCGACGCCTGCGTCCGCCTGTTGCCGGGGGTGATGGGGAAGCTGGCCTCGGGAACCGAGGAGAGCTTTTCCGAAGGACTACTGGAATACCCCCAATACACCCGTCCGCAGGAGTTCGAGGGCCGCCAAATCCCGGAAATCCTGATTTCCGGCGACCACGCCAAGGTCGCGGCCTGGCGGCTGGCCCAGTCCGAGGCCCTGACGGCGGCCCGGCGGCCCGATCTCTGGGCCCGGAGGGCCGGTCAAAAAGCCGCCCGGCGAGGGACAAAAAACACGACAGACGGGTGACAAACCCTGCGCTTTGCCTTATAGGCACGGCCTAATCCGCACACGCGCAGGATAGATGGACGTTTGCGCAGCCCGCACAGGCTGGGCGCGCCGCCGATGGAGATTTCGATGAACCTGATTCAGCAGCTCGAAAAAGAGCAGTTCGACAAGCTCGCCGCCACCAAGACCATTCCGGAATTCGGCCCCGGCGATACCGTCATCGTCAACGTGAAGGTGGTCGAAGGCGAGCGCACCCGCGTGCAGGCCTATGAAGGCGTCTGCATCGGCCGTTCCGGCCACGGCCTCAACGAGAGCTTCACCGTGCGCAAGATTTCGTACGGCGAGGGCGTCGAGCGCGTTTTCCCGGTGATGTCGCCGATGATCGACTCGATCAAGGTCGTGCGTCGCGGCAAGGTTCGTCGCGCCAAGCTCTATTACCTGCGCAGCCTGCGCGGCAAGTCGGCCCGCATCGTCGAGAAGCAGGACCGCCAGACCGCCGTCGGCGAGTAACTCTTCCCTTCAGGGAATGTGGTCGAAAGCGCGGGGCCTGCCCCGCGCTTTTTTGTTGCGGCATACCTATCTGGTGGACAGGCCCGCGCATCGATCGATTGTCGCGGCCACGAGCCCTGTGTTAGAAATTTAGAATGGTTCCGGATCAAGCAAGTCAGACCTGCCTAAGTCAGACCTGCCAGCGCGTCGTGATCGACGATCGCTCGCGGCTGCCCGGCCGCTTCTTCGGACGCTTTGCGACGTCGGCAACGTCAGAGCTTACGCGCGCAGCGTAACGCTGCCTGGACGCCTTCGCCTGCTCGCGCGCCGAGGCGCACCTAACGCCATTCACCACCGAATTTCTTCTGGAGCTGAAGCTCATGTCCAAACCGACCACGCTGTACGACAAGATCTGGAACGACCATCTGGTCCACGAGGCCGAGGACGGCACCTGCCTGCTCTATATCGATCGCCACCTGGTGCACGAGGTAACCTCGCCGCAGGCGTTCGAAGGCCTGCGCGCCGCCGGCCGCAAGGTGCACGCGCCCGAGAAGACGCTCGCCGTCGTCGACCACAACATCCCGACCACCGATCGCTCCAAGCCGAACCCCGACCCTGAAAGCATCGAGCAGATGCGGGTGATGGCGGAGAACGCCAAGGAATTCGGCATCGAATATTACAACGAGTTCGACAAGCGTCAGGGCATCGTCCACGTCATCGGGCCGGAGCAGGGTTTCACGCTGCCCGGCACCACCATCGTCTGCGGTGACAGCCACACCTCGACGCATGGCGCGTTCGGTGCGCTCGCGCACGGCATCGGCACCTCCGAGGTCGAGCACGTGCTGGCGACGCAGACGCTGATCCAGAAGAAGGCCAAGAATATGCGCGCGATCGTCGACGGCAAATTGCCCGACGGCGTGACCGGCAAGGACATCATCCTGGCGATCATCGGCGAGATCGGCACCGCCGGCGGCACTGGCTATGTGCTGGAATATGCCGGCGAGGCGATCCGTGCGCTTTCGATGGAAGGCCGCATGACGGTCTGCAACATGTCGATCGAAGGCGGCGCGCGCGCCGGCCTGGTTGCGCCCGACCAGAAGGCGTTCGACTTCCTGCGCGACCGCCCGAAGGCGCCGAAGGGCGCCGCCTGGGATGCCGCGATGCGCTACTGGGAGACGCTGCGCTCCGACGAGGGCGCGCATTTCGACCACGAGCTGCGGTTGGACGCTGCGAAACTGCCGCCGATCGTCACCTGGGGCACGAGCCCGGAGGACGTCATCTCGGTGACCGGCTTCGTGCCCGATCCCGACAAGATCGCGGATGAGGCGAAGCGGCTCTCCAAGCACCGCGCGCTGAAATATATGGGGCTGACAGCCGGCACCAAGATCACCGACATCAAGCTCGACCGCGTCTTCATTGGCTCCTGCACCAACGGCCGCATCGAAGACCTGCGCGCCGCCGCCAAGGTCGCCGAGGGCAAGACCGTCAACGCCAACGTCAACGCGATGATCGTGCCGGGCTCGGGCATCGTGAAGGAGCAGGCGGAAGCCGAAGGCCTCGACAAGATCTTCATTGCGGCCGGCTTCGAATGGCGCGAGCCGGGCTGCTCGATGTGCCTCGCCATGAACCCGGACAAGCTGAAGCCGGAAGAGCGCTGCGCCTCGACCTCGAACCGCAACTTCGAGGGCCGCCAGGGCTTCAAGGGCCGCACCCATCTGGTGTCGCCCGCGATGGCCGCAGCCGCTGCGATCGCCGGCCACTTCGTCGACGTCCGCGACTGGCGGTAAGGCGCACTAAGCCTGCTTGCTAAGCTTTTCGAACTCATTCTGGGCATTCGAGCGATTCTTCAGAATGAGTTCATGGAGGCGAGGGTGAGTTTCTTCCTTAATTCCGCTTAGCGCTGTACCATACACCTCGATCGCCTCTTCGAGCTTGTTTGCGTCGCGCTGTTGGACGCCGAGCTCAACAAGAGCATTCGCAAGGTTCATGCTTGTGGCTGCCCAATTTACGGGGACGCGCTCACGCGTGCGCTCCTTAAGGGCAGCTTGGTAGGCTCCGATGGCGTCGTTGATGCGTTCCGGATTTCCCTCACGCCGGCCCAGCTGCAGCAAAGCATTCCCAAGATTCATTTGAGTCCTCGCCCATTCCAAAGGAGCGCGATCTCTGGTGAATTCCTTGAGCACTTCCCGAAAGGTGGCGATGGCATCCTCGAGTCTTAGAATCCCAGCCTCATGCCGCGCTAATCCCAGAAATGCATTCCCCAGATTCATCTGAGTACGCGCCCACAAAAGCGGAACGCGTTCACGCGTACGCTCCTTTAGCGCCTCGCGGTAGCACCGGACTGCGTTCTCAAGGTTAGACGGTTCCTGCTCACGCCGCCCGATAGCGGCAAATGCCTTCCCTAAGCTGGTTTGTGTCGTCGCCCACTCGAGCGGGGCGATCTCGCGCCTTCGTTCCTTAAGAGCTTCTTGATAGCTCGCAACAGCCTCTTCTAATCGCGCGGTCCCATTTTCCCGCTCGCCGAGCTCCCATAGGGCATCACCGAGCACGTGGTGCATCTTTGCCCACTCGAGTGGCACAGTCTCGCGCGCCAAACGTGAGAGTGCTTCTCGGTGCACCATGACTGCTTTTTCGAGCGTCGTCGAACTGCTACTGCCTATAGTAGGTTGAACGGGCACGGTCTCAGAATCTGACAAAGCGGCTTCGGAAGCTGCTAGGTCCTGACCCATGCCGCCTTGCGTCGATAATTCGACCTGCGGCGCCTCCGTTGTTGAACTCATGGCAGCCAGTTGGGCATAGGCCGAGCTGAGCGTGAGCGACCAACGATCACGATCCGACTTGTCGACGCCGCTATCTCGAAGAAAGAGAAACCTTTCAATCGCTTCTTCGATGAGCTTCTTGTCGGCGACTTGAACGCCATATTCATAACCAGCAAGAGCAGCCTCTTCCACCAGCCGCCGATCGATCTTCTCTAATGAGCTCATTTGTGAAGCTCCCGAGATGCGAGTTCATATGCTCCCTTTAGGTCTCCGGAGAGACGTAATCTCCGAATTTCATTTGCCGCCGCGGTAGCGTGATCGCTCTCCAACGAAGCAGCACTTCTCAAAGTGGCCAGTCGACGAAACGCTTCATCTAGCTGCGCTTGAATGTCGGCATGATTTATTCGAGCGCTTCCCGCCGCCTTTAGATACGCCTCGACCATAGCAAGGGGATCACTTATCACGCGTGGACCACCGACTCCCAATTCCCTAGACAACTCTAGAAAAAGTTTGTCGGCATCATAGTTGACCAACACACCCCCGTTATGAGTGGTTGAAAGAAGCTTTCTGGCCTTCTCGGAAAGAGTATCGATATTGCTGCCGTGCAACACCCAGTAAAGGTGCTTGTAGGGATATGCCTCCGCCGCTTCTACCAACAAATCCATTACGCCATCCTCACGACCGCCATATCCAACGACAACTAGGGCGTGTGCGTACTGGATCAACGAGCGAATCGCTGCGATTGCCGGAGAAGCTCCGCGAACTGAGCTCACATCAACTGGTGAATTGCGCAGCAGATAGCTATGACGAGAGCCATGTATTTCAATTAGTTGAGGGTGACGCGGGGCGCCCGCGATTCTATTCAATGACTCAAGACCGTCACACACTACGGGGATAATTCCAGCTCGAGCTAAGCCAGACAGGGCAAGCTGATCGAAGTTAGTAGTAAGGACAGTTGAAATTATTCCGCGCGCGACTAGCTCTCCAAGCACCAAATGCGCCCAATTAATCGCTCCACCAGCTTCATCGACGAGCGATCCAAACAAGTCACGAACGTCATTCGGCTGAGTATAGTATCGCTTGAAAACTTGATCATACACTCGCCACCAATCAATTTCCCTATCTTCAGGAGCCTTTGATCTGCTGGCTGCTGCAATTCGGCAGTCATCGAGCATGTGTTGAGATTCGAGTATGGCGTACACCTCGCTTGCCTCGGCGTTGGCCGTGCAAGCGATGTCGAAGCGTTCCGCAACCAGCCTCACGAGACGCCTACCTATGTCCGCAGCACCAGGAATTCCGGCACTTATGGAAGCTCCTGCGCCGACCAAGACGACATTGTTTCTGCGGCCCCTTTCGTCTTTTTTTGCGAAGCGGAGGGCTCGGGCAATTTCAGCGATCGAGACGTCAAAACGGGGGTCGCTCATAAGGCTCTGCTTTCTAAAGCTTCGATTCCTAGGTGTTCCTTCAAAAATTTCACCCTGGAGCTGCTACAGTCCCTATCTGCCACGCGCACGGTCGAAAAGCTCACCTTTAGATCAAGCAGTGGATATTTCGGAAACGGCTTGTTAACGTGACGTACGCACACTGGCTCCTCGCGAACACATGCTTCGTGGGGAGCCGGACGTGGCCGACAAGAACGAATTCGTCGACATGATCAGTGAGGCGACGCGGCAGAAGCGCCGCCGCGCCGCACCACGCATCATCGATCCGCTTCCCGAGGTGAAGGAAACCTCGCGCCTCAGCCACTGGCCGCCGGAGCGCTGGACGCAATGGCGGATGGAAAACCTGACGCCGTGGAAGATAAAGTCCTGGAAGCTGAAGAACTGGGACTAGGCTGCGTGGCGGCCTGACAAAACGGGCGCCGTGAGGCGCCCGCTGTCGTTTCAGACCTTACCACATGAACGTGCGAAACCGTGCGAAAAGTCCAAGCGGGAATGCCGGCGACGATCGCAGCACGACGAACTGCATCACCAGAACGGGCCGAACCCGAAGCCAAAGGTGAACGGCGCCGGCACAGCATATGGATACGGCCGATAGTAGTAAGGCCGCCCGTAATAGTAGGAGCCGTACGGCCGGTAGGAATAGGGCTGGTAATAGGGCCGGTAGCCGCGGTGATAATGGTGACGGTGGTAATGGCGATGATGGCGCTGCGCGCTGAAGTCGGTCGCCTTGCCCGCCTGCCGCTGCTGTGCCGCGGCCTGCGGCTTGGCTGATGCCGCGGCGGTTGCCGATGCCGGCGCCGTAAGCGCGAATGCACAAGCGACCGCGGCAACACCGATCCATCTCATCATGATCAACTCCTGCAGATTGCGATTGATATCATCTCGCGCGCGCGAATCTGCCGGTTTGATGGCTGAGAACGACAACAGGCCCGCTGCTCACAGGCCTGTGTCTCAACTGCGCTGATACGCCGCGCGATCAGCGGCGCCAGTGGCGACGATGGCCCCAGCCCCAGCCACGGTGATGTCCGCGACCCCAGCCACGATGCCAGCCATGACCATGACCATAGCGCACCTGCGTGGTCGTCTGGTTCGCGTTGTCCTGAACCGTTGCGGCAGTGCCCGGAGTCGCAAGCGACATCGCGCTCGCGCGCTCGGCCGGCGCCGCCAAAACCAGCACGGCACCGACGGCCGCCAGCCCCAGAGCCTTCATCACCTTCATGAGTCTTCTCCTTGATCCCTTGATGTCACGTCTTGCAACGACGATTCGAGCTTCTTGCCTCGACGCGTTTTCTTCATGCGAACCGGTATCCGCTTCGCTTGAAAACGCGCCGGCATTCGAATCGACCCCCGTTGCCGCGACGCAGATCGCAAGCAGAATGCGGACGACGTGAATGGGATGTGAATGACTGCGCCGCGATGGTGAATGCCGCTGGCGCGGTCAGGTTCCGGCACAGCCACCGGAATTTTCATGTCGGCGCGTAAAACCGGCATAGACAATGGTCGTATCTTCCAAGGTGGCTCTCGCAGGAGATCGCCGATGACACGACAAGATTCGCGCAAATGGTTCGCGCTTGGCGCGGCCACGCTCGCGGGTTCCATGATTTCGATTGATGTCGCGCTCGCTTCGCAAGGGCCGGGCGGCGGCATGGGAACGGCGAGCCATCTCACGCAAATGCTGATGGCGCTCGCGGTCTATGGAACGACGGGAGTGATCGTCACGGCCGGACTGATCGGCGCAGCGCGCCGACATTTGCTCTAGATTCGCTTCGCTCGAAAATGCTCTAGCCCGGCCGCCAGAAGCAGTTCATGCGCGGCGTGATCACGGTGCCGCTCGGCCGGTGTTCCTGCACATAGGTCGCGGTGCAATCGCGCACGGCGTTCGGACCGGGATTGTAGCGCGGGATGACATCCGGTTCCCAATGATCGGGCCGCGACCGGTAGATCGGCACACGCTTTAGCCGGCGGTGCTCGACGACCCGCTGGCGCACGACCGGCGCCATCTCACCGATGCGCGCTTCGGCCGCCGCGCTCTGTGCCCGCGCCTCTCCCGCCGGAAGCGCGAGCCCGACTGCTACCGCCAACAGCGTTGCCGCCACGATCCGTTTCATCACGCCACCCAAGCCCCATTCTTGAGCCTCAATCTTGGGCCGCACGGTCTCCCATTGCACCGCCAAGGTCAACTGCGCTGGCGCCGCCTGAGGCACTCGCGCTAAAGGAGTGTCATGTGGACCACAGAAAAAGCCCCATCGCTCGCCGAGATGGAGGCCGTGGCGCACGAAATTTTCGAGCGCCTGCCTCCGACGTTCCGGGCCCTCTGCGAGGGCCTGATCATCCGTGTCGACGACTTCCCGACCGACGAGGTGCTCGACGAGATGCAGGCCGAGAGCGAGTTCGACCTGCTCGGGCTGTTTCACGGCATCGGCCTGCCGCAGCAGAGCCATGGCGACGTAGCCCGGCTACCCAACCTGATCTGGCTCTACCGGCGGCCGATCCTGGACTACTGGGCGGAGCACGACGAAACCCTCGGCCACATCGTCCGCCACGTGCTGATCCACGAGATTGGGCACCATTTCGGCCTCTCCGACGCCGATATGGAGGCGATTGAGGCCGATGCGGGATAAAGCGTTTTCGAGCGAAGGCCTGTCCCGGACTTGATCCGGGATGGACCCCGGTTCGCGTGAAGAAAACGCGTCAAAACAAGGAAGCTGGAGCCCCCGTTGCCGATCCAATCGGAACGGGGGCTCCAGCTTTGCAGAAATGGCCCTTTTACCGCTGTCACATTCGCGATAAACATCCGGCCCCTATCCCCCAATTTTGCCCGGGAAGAGCACCGATGGACAAGTTCACCACGCTGGAAGGCGTCGCGGCACCGCTGAAGATCATCAATGTCGACACCGACATGATCATTCCGAAGCAGTACCTCAAGACCATCAAGCGCACCGGCCTTGGCAAGGGGCTTTTCTCCGAGCAGCGCTACAAGGATGACGGCAGCGAGAACCCCGATTTCGTCCTCAACCAGTCCGCCTATCGCAACGCGAAGGTGCTGGTCGCCGGTGACAATTTCGGCTGCGGCTCGAGCCGCGAGCACGCACCTTGGGCGCTGCTCGACTTCGGCATCCGCTGCGTGATCTCGACCTCGTTCGGCGACATCTTCTACAACAACTGCTTCAAGAACGGCATCCTGCCGATCCGCGTGTCGCAGGAGGACCTCGACAAGCTGTTCGACGATGCCGAGCGCGGCGCCAATGCGACGCTGACCATCGATCTTCCCAACCAGCAGATCCGCGGCCCCGACGGCGGCACGGTGAAATTCGAGATCGATCCGTTCCGCAAGCACTGCCTGATCAACGGCCTCGACGACATCGGCCTGACGATGGAGAAGAAATCGTCGATCGACACCTACGAGGCCAAGCTCAAGGAACGCGCCTGGGCTTGAGGCGCATCCATTCGTCGCGCCCCGGTGCCTTCAGGCGCCGGGGCTTTTCTTTGCGAAATTGTCTTCTCACGAACCTGCTGATGGCTGACGCGCATGCTGCCTGACATCGTCACCTTCTGGCACGGCTCGATGGACGCGCTGCGCCGGACCTGTCTGCACTCGCAGCTGGCCGCCGGTCACAAGGTCACCGTCTACAGTTTCGATCCCATTCCCGGCCTGCCCGATGGCATCGGCAATGCCGAGGCCGAGGCCGTGCTGCCGCATTCGTTCGCCGAGAGGCTGCGTCCGGCCGAGCGTGACGGGTCGTGGCGCGACTGGACTATCCTGCAATTCAGCGACTTCTTCCGCATGCGGCTGATGGCACAGCGCGCCGGGCTCTGGCTCGACGCCGACGTGCTGTTGCTGAAGCCGGTCGAGATCGATCAGGCCAAGCCCTATTTTGCCTGGGAGCGGCCGCGGCAGCTCGGCAACTCCGTGCTGTATCTGCCGCAAGATGATCCGATCGTGCGCGCATTCGAAGCGCTGATGAAGCAGGACGAGCTGACGCCGGACTGGCTGGCGCTGCGCCACCGCCTTACATTCGCGATGCGCAAGCTGCGCGGCAAATCCAATCGCCTCTCCGACATCCGCATCGCGATCTACGGCCCCGCAGCGCTCACCGCGCTCGCGCGCCGCGAAGGCGAGTTGCAGCACGCGCTGCCAAAGCGGGCGTTCTACGCGGTGCACGCCGAGCCAAGACTGTTCTTCGAGCCGTCGGATTTTTCGCGCTACCTGAACGATCCCGAAATCATCGGCCTGCACATCTCGCCGAAAGGACGCGGCAAGGAGGCGCCGATCCCGGGCAGCCTCTATGCCTGGGCGGCGGAGAAATTTGGGGCGTAGTCACCCTCCCCTGGAGGGGGAGGGTCGTTGCGCATGCAGCGCAGCGAAATGCGCAGCGGGGTGGGGTGATCTCTCCGCTCGGGCGCTTCCCGTGTTGAGAGATCACCCCACCCCGTCTCACATTTTCGCTACGCTCAATGTGATCCGACCCTCCCCCTCCAGGGGAGGGTAAGATCAATGCCCCATCGCGGCGATCGCGTCCGCGATCGCGATCGTGCGCTTGGCCATCTCGGCGTGCAGGCGCTCCACCATGCGGCCATCAAGCTGGATCGCACCGCGCGAGGCGTTCTCCGGCTGTTCAAACGCGGCGATGATCTTGCGTGCCTCGGCGACCTCGGCCTCCGGCGGCGTGAAGATCGCGTTGCAGGCATCGATGTGGCTCGGATGAATCAGCGTCTTGCCGTCGAAGCCGAGATCGCGGCCCTGCGCGCATTCCTCGGCGAAGCCGTCGATGTTGCTGATGTCGCCATAGGGGCCGTCGAGGATCTCGAGCCCGTGCGCGCGGGTCGCCAGGATGCAATGCGTGATCATTGGGATCATCGCCGCACGGCCCGGCTTCATCCGGATCCGGGTTTCGCGCGCAATGTCGTTAGGCCCGAACACGAAGCCGGCGAGCCGGATTTCGGAATCCTTCGAGGCAGCCGCAAGCTTGTCGGCATCGAGCACGGCACGCGCAGTCTCGATCATGGCCCAGACCCGGATCGAGGCAGGCGCATTGATGTCGCTGAGGCGATCGGCCACCGCGTTGAGATCGTCGACGGTGGAAATCTTGGGAACCAGGATTCCGTCCGGCTGCGCCTTGCCGGCCATGCCGATGTCGTCGACCCACCAGGGCGAGTCGAGCGCGTTGATGCGGATCAGGACCTCGCGCTTGCCAAAGCCCTTGGCGGCGACCGCCTTGGCGATCTGCTCGCGGGCCACCGCCTTGGCGTCGGGGGCAACGGAATCCTCCAGGTCGAGGATGATGCCATCCGCCGCCAGCGTGCGGGCCTTCTCCAGCGCCCGCACATTCGATCCCGGCATGAACAACAGGCTGCGGCGCGGACGGGTCATCGGCATTCTCCTGGGGGCTTGGGCTCCGCCGCTGTCCATTGTTTGGGCATCGGGCAGGAACCATCCTTCAACGCTGCCGTATCATCTCAGGCTGCGCGCCGAAAGTCTTGTTCCCGTCATCGGCATGTGGTTAGCCAGAGGCCATGGAATTCTTTCCGAAGCAGTTGATCGACGGCTACCGGACCTTCGCGACCCAGCGGTTGCCGACTGAACAGTCGCGATACCGGGATCTGTCGGAACGCGGCCAGTTTCCCGAGACCATGGTGATCGGCTGCTGCGATTCCCGCGTCTCGCCGGAAGTGATCTTCGATGCCGGCCCCGGCGAGTTGTTCGTGGTCCGCAACATCGCCAATTTGGTTCCGGTCTATCAGCCCGACAGCAACGCCCACGGCGTATCGGCCGCGCTGGAATACGCCGTGACCGTGCTGAAGGTGAAGAACATCGTGGTGCTGGGCCATGCCCAGTGCGGCGGCATCCGCGCCTTCGTCGACAAGATCAAGCCGCTCACGCCCGGCGACTTCATCGGCAAATGGATGCAGATGTTCATCAAGCCGGGCGAGATCGTCGAGCAGCGCGATCATGAGAGCATGCAGGACTTCGTCACCCGCATCGAGAAGGCCGCGGTGTTCCGCTCGCTGGAGAACCTGATGACCTTCCCGTTCGTGCGCGAGCGGGTCGAGAGCGGCGAGACGCAGCTGCACGGCGCCTATTTCGGCGTCGCCGAGGGCTCGCTGTTCGTGCTCGATCGGGTCGCGAAGGAATTCATCAGCGTCACCGATGCCGTGAAGGCCGGCGAGTGAAGCGCGATGAGTTTGAGTTGGATCGTCATCGCGCTTTAGCTTTTTGTTTGAGCATGATCTTCTCGGAAAACCGCTTCACACTTTTCCGGATCATGCTCTAGCTAGCGGCTACTCATCACCGTGATAGCCGCCCCAGCGATCCGAGAGCGCGAGCAACAGCGCTGAGATCACGAACACCAGGTGCACGGCGACGAGCCAGGTCATCCGCGTTGCGTCGAACGCGGCATCGATGTTCAGGAACGCTTCCAGCACGTGGATCGCGGAGATCGCGACGATCGACGCCAGCAGCTTCTGCTTCAGCCCGGCAAAATCGATCTTGGTGATCCAGATCGGCCAGTTCGGGTTGCCCGACGTGTCGATGCGCGAGACGAAGTTCTCGTAGCCCGAAAAGACCACGATCAGAATGAGATTGGCGACCAGCGTGACGTCGATCAGCGCCAGCGCATCGAGGATGACTTCCGTCGATTTGTAGCCGGACGCATGCAGCACGAACTCCCACAGCATGCGCGCGAATTTCAGCAGCAGCACGGCAAGCGCCACCACCAGGCCGACATAGAACGGCGCCATCAGCCAGCGGCTGTTGAACAGCACATACTCGAAGCCGCGCATGATGCGCGGCGTCGGGGGGCTTGATGGGGTGGGAGCCAGCTGTTCCGACATGGTTGCGCCCCCCGTTGGTCCCCGCCTTTAGGCCGCCTTCTTCTTCGCGGTGATCAGCTTGCGGTTGATCAGGACTTCCGCGATCTGGATCGCGTTCAGCGCCGCGCCCTTGCGCAGATTGTCCGACACGCACCAGAACGACAGGCCGTTCTCCACGGTCGCATCCTCGCGGATGCGGCTGATATAGGTCGCGTCCTCGCCGGCGGCCTCATAGGGCGTGACGTAGCCGCCCGGCTCGTGCTTGTCGATCACGAGACAGCCCGGCGCGTTGCGCAGGATGTTGCGCGCCTCGTCCGCCGTGATCGGGTTCGCGAACTCGACGTTGACGGCTTCGGAGTGGCTGACGAAGACCGGCACGCGCACGCAGGTCGCGGTCAGCTTGATCTTGGGATCAAGGATCTTCTTGGTCTCCGCCATCATCTTCCACTCTTCCTTGGTGAAGCCGTCTTCCATGAAGACGTCGATCTGCGGAATGATGTTGAAGGCGATGCGCTTGGGAAACTTCTTATTGATCAGCTCGTCATTGGTGTAGACGGCCTTGGTCTGCGAGAACAATTCGTCCATCGCGTCCTTACCGGCGCCCGACACCGACTGATAGGTCGCGACCACGACGCGCGTGATCGTCGCCTTGTCGTGCAGCGGCTTCAGCGCCACGACGAGCTGCGCGGTCGAGCAGTTCGGGTTGGCGATGATGTTCTTCTTGGTGAAGCCGGCGGCGGCGTCCGCGTTCACCTCCGGCACGATCAGCGGCACGTCCGGATCCATGCGCCAGGCCGAGGAATTGTCGATCACGACCGCGCCGGCTGCGCCGATCTTGGGTGACCATTCCTTGGAGACCGAACCGCCGGCCGACATCAGGCAGATGTCGATGTCGGAGAAATCATAGTGCTCGAGCGCCTTCACCTTCAGGGTGCGGTCGCCATAGGAGACCTCGATGCCGACGCTGCGGCGCGAGGCCAGCACGACGACCTCGTCGGCGGGGAATTTGCGCTCGTCGAGAATGTTGAGCATTTCGCGCCCGACATTGCCGGTCGCTCCGACCACCGCGACTTTGTAACCCATCGTTCACTCTCCGACGAAAAATGCCCGTTCCCCCGCAAGCTGCGGAAAGGGAAGAGGCAGCGCTTCTATGCGAGAAACCCCGTCAAGACAACGTTGCGTAGCTTTTGAGCGTTTTGATGCGTTTATTTCGGGCCGATCCGGCCGCACCCCATCATACGAGAAATCCGTCTGACCTGACGAGTTTCGTCGACGAGGTGTACGCCACGCTCTCCCGGCTGTTCGCCTATGCCGCCGTGCTCGCGCTGTTCGCCGCCTTCGGCATCCATCTATGGAGGCAACTGCCCGACGCAACGGCGACGGCGGCCCCCGCTGCCGCGGGCTGGAGCGTAGCCAGCCGCTTAGGACCCGCCTTCGCCATCAGCAAGATCGATCTGCGAGACAAAACAGAGGCTTACGAAATCCTCCGGCATCCCGAAGGCGGCCGCAAGGACGTCTTCCGCTGGACCGATGGCAATGGCGCGCCGGCAGCCGAGCTGGAAATCTACCGTCCCGGCGGCGAGGCCATGGGGCCCGCGGTCACCGAGATTGCCGGACGGCTCGACCCCGGCGGCGTCCGCGAGCTCGAGGCCGCCGGCATCGTCGACAGCAAGTTCGGCGGCGTCACCCTGCTGCGCCTCACACGCCAGGACGGCAACCGCGCCTGCCTCGGCTTCCTCAAGCAGGCCGACGCCCCCGACCTGCGCATCTCCGGCTGGACCTGCCAGGGCGCCGCTTGCCGGCCCAGCGCGCCGCGATCGTCTGCATGCTGAACCGGCTGACCCTGCTGGCTACGGGCAACGACCTGCGGCTCGCCGCGCTGTTCGCGCATGCCGAGCTGAGGCGCACCGACTGCGTTACCTCCGGCCCGCCCGCCCTGTCGGCCGACTGGGTGATGGGCAGCGAGAACCCGCTTCTGCGCGGCGCCCTTTGATGGCGAGACCGTGGCAAGGCACTGGTTTTCATGAAACTTTTGCGCTTGGACACGCATTATCTCTGATGGTGTGGCGCAATTGACCTAGTGACGCCCCACCCTCCATGGCTACAATGTGTTCCGAGTGATTTTGGCTGATGCGCCAGCCCCCGATGGGGCCGTAATGACGAGGATGCGATGACCTTGAAATTCCCTGCCGCGAACAAGCTCGTGGTGTTGCTTGCCGCGGCTGCCGTCACTGCAACCGCGTTCGGCATGACCGCGGCCAGCGCGCAGCAGAGCCCGAGCAAGCGCAAGCAGCAAGAGCAGTATGACCGCGATGGCCGGCGCTACTACGGCGCGCAGGGTCCGAACCGGGTCTATCAGCAGGGTCCGCGCACCCGCGTTTACGTCACCACGCGCTCGTGGCTCGACGCCGGCACCGAAGTGCTGCCGGGCGACCGCAAATTCAACGACTACGCCTATCCGCCGGATGTCGGCTATCCCTCGTTCGCGCGCGAGAACAACAACCGCCCGATCGACCGCCAGCCGCTCAGCCCGCCGGCCGATCTCGGCGGCTACCCGCGGAATTTCCCGCTGTACTGAGAATTTTGGCGAACGGCCGATACGAAAATGCCCGGCTTCGGCCGGGCATTTTTTGTTTGGATCAAAGCAAAGGGTGGGCACGTTTTCGCTTTGCCCACCCTACTGATATTCAACGTCCTGCGTCGTCCCGGCGAAGGCCGGGACGACACCATTGTTTGTTGCCGCATTGTTTGTTGTCGCGCGCCTTACGCGTGCAGCTTCTGCAATTCCTTCAGGATCGCCTCGCCCATCTGCGCCGTGCTGACGGACGTGGTGCCGGCCGACTTGATGTCGGCGGTACGCAATCCGCTGGCGAGCACGGCCGCGATCGCGGCATCGACCTTGTCGGCGAGATCGCCCATGCCGAAGGAATAGCGCAGCGCCATGCCGAACGAGGCGATCATCGCGATCGGATTGGCGAGGCCTTTGCCGGCGATATCCGGCGCCGAGCCGTGCACCGGCTCATACAATGCCTTGCGCTCCTTGGTCTTGGCGTCCTCCTTGCCGAGCGAGGCCGACGGCAGCAGGCCGAGCGAGCCCGTGAGCATCGCCGCGATGTCCGACAGCATGTCGCCGAAGAGATTATCTGTCACGATGACGTCGAACTGCTTCGGCGTCTTGACGAGGTTCATGCCGCCGGAATCGGCGAGCTGATGCTCCAGCGTGACGTCTTTGTATTCGCGCGCATGGACCTGGGTCATGACCTCGTTCCAGAGCACGCCCGACTTCATGACGTTGCGCTTTTCCATCGACGTCACCTTGTTCTTGCGCTTGCGCGCCAGCTCGAAGGCGACGCGGCCGATGCGCTCGATCTCGAAGGTGTCGTAAACCTGGGTGTCGACCGCGCGCTTCTGGCCGTTGCCGATGTCGGTGATGGTCTTCGGCTCGCCGAAATAGACGCCGCCGGTGAGCTCGCGCACGATCATGATGTCGAGGCCCTCGACCACCTCGCGCTTGAGGCTCGAGGCATCCGCCAGCGCCGGATAGCACACCGCCGGACGCAGGTTGGCGAACAGCTCGAGATCCTTGCGCAGCCGCAGCAGGCCGGCCTCCGGACGCACCTCGTAGGGAACCGAGTCCCACTTCGGACCACCGACCGCACCGAAGATCACGGCGTCGGCCGCGGTGGCCTTGGCCATGTCGCCTTCGGAGATCGACACCTTGTGCGCGTCATAGGCCGAGCCGCCGACCAGGCCCTGCTCGGTCTCGAACTTCGCGATGCCCTGCGCATTCAGCCAGTCGATCAGGCGCTGGACCTCGGCCATCACTTCGGGGCCGATGCCGTCGCCGGGGAGAAGCAGCAGTTTATGGGTCGCCATGGTCGTTACCTCGCTCAATCGGGCATGCCCGCCATCATTCCGCGCGAGTGCTAAAACGCCCCGCACCGATTGGCAAGGCACCCCGGACCGGGCCAAAATGACCGGCAAAGAGCCAACCGCGCCCCCAAAAGAAGCCAACAAGACGGACCTCATGACCGCAGCCATTATCTACGCCTTCGCCTCGGCCATTTTCCTTGGCGCCGGCGTCGTGCTGGCGCAGCTTGGCCTGCGCACCGTCGAGCCGCTGTCGGGCGCCGCGATCAGCGTGCCGTCCTTCACCCTGTTGTTTCTCCTGCTCTCGCCGCTGATCCTGCATGGCGAGCCGGTGGTCTGGCGCGGCCTGCCGATCTTCATGGCGATCGGCCTGTTCTTCCCGGCCTCGCTGACGCTGCTGATCTTCGCCTCGAACCGGGCGCTCGGACCTGTCATCACCTCGACATTGGGCAATCTCGCGCCGCTGCTTGCGGTCGCCGCCGCTGTGGTGCTGCTGCATGAGCCGCTCGCGCCGCAGCAGCAGATCGGCCTCGTGGTCGCGGTGGCCGGTGCCGCGATCATTACCGTGACCCGGCCCCGCGACCTCGGTCATTGGCGCAGCTGGGCCCTGCTGTTGCCGCTTGCCAGCGCGCTGGTGCGCGGCATCGTGCCCCCGATTGCCAAGCTCGGGCTGGCAATCTGGCCGAGCCCGCTGTGGGCGTGCCTGGTCGGTTACATCATGTCCTCGCTGGTGGTGCTGACCGTGCAGCGGATCCGCAAGGGCAGCTTCATGGTGCAGGCGCCGCGTGACGGCCGGTTCTGGTTTGCATTGACCGGGATCAGCAATGGGCTCAGCGCGCTCAGCCTGTTCGCCGCGGTCCGCAACGGCCCGATCACGCTGGTGGCGCCACTCGCAGCGATCTACCCGCTGGTGACCGTGGCGATGAGCGCGATGTTCCTCAAGCATGTCGAGATCACCGCGCGGATCGTCGCCGGAACCCTGCTGACCGTGATCGGCGTCGCGCTGGTCCTGATCGCCTGATTGCCCGATACGCAAGACAGTGTTGCTGCCTGTGGCGCTGGGCAGGACCGGCGCGGCCTGCCACAATGGCCGCATTGCCGGAGTGAATTGTGAGAGCCCCCTCCCCGTCCTACCCGCATCCCGCGCGGCTGATCCTCATTTTATCGCTCGCACCGACGGTCGGTCTCGGCATCGGCCGTTTCGCCTATTCGCTGGTGCTGCCGGACATGCGCGACTCGCTGGCCTGGTCGTATTCGGCCGCCGGCTTCATGAACACGATCAATGCTGCCGGCTACCTGGTCGGGGCGCTGTTCGCCTCGCGCCTGATCCAGCGCTTCGGGCTGGCCACATCGGTGCGCTGGTCGACGCTGGCCTGCGCGCTGTCGCTGGCGCTGTGCGCCCTCTCGGGCAATTTCGCCGTGCTGAGTTTTGCCCGCCTCCTGGTCGGCTTCGCCGCCGCGATCGGCTTCGTCGGCGGCGGCGCGCTTGCGGCGACGATCGCTCAATCACGGCCGGAGCGAGCGAACTTCCTGCTCAGCCTGTTCTATGCCGGGCCGGGCGTCGGCATCCTGGCATCCGGCCTGATCGCGCCCTTCGTGTTGCAGCGTTTTGGCGCCGGCTCATGGTGGATCGTGTGGTGGGCGATGACCCTACTCTCCGCGATCATGACGGTGCCGCTGCTGCTTGCGCCATTCCATGCCAATACTGCCGCGGGTGGCATCGTGCGGACCAAATTCGCGGTCATGCCGGTCCTGATCTACCTCACCGCCTATTTCCTGTTCGGCGCCGGCTACATCGCCTACATGACCTTCATGATCGCCTATGTCCGCGACGGTGGCGGCGGCGCGGTCGCACAGAGCGCGTTCTGGAGCCTGATCGGCGTCAGCGCGTTCGTTACCCCTTGGGTCTGGCGGCGCGTTTTAGCGCTCGACCGCGGCGGGCTCGCCACCACCATCATCCTCGGCGTCAACGCGCTCGGCGCGGCTCTCCCGATCTTCGGGCATTCGCCGCTGCTGCTCGCGATCTCGGCGCTGGTGTTCGGCGTCGCGTTCTTCGCCGTGGTCGGCTCGACCACCGCCTTCGTGCGCCTCAACTACCCGCCGGAAGCCTGGCCGACCGCGATCGCCGCGATGACCATCGCCTTCGGCATCGGCCAGACGCTCGGCCCGATCGTCGTCGGCGCGATCACCGACGCGGTTGGCAGCCTGTCATTTGCGTTGAATGTCTCGGCGGCGATGCTCGTGCTCGGCGCGCTGCTGTCGGCGTTTCAGAGGAAGGTTGGGCCTTAATCCTTCGTCGTCCCGGCGCAGGCCGGGACGACAGTAAGTCAGCTCCCGCTGAACGAATTGTAGCCCTGATCTTCCCAGTAGCCGCCCTTGTAGTCGTTGGTGACTTCCATCGAGAGCACGTATTTCGGGTTCTTGAAGCCGAGCTTGGTCGGCACCCGGATCTTCATCGGGAAGCCGTAGGCGCGCGGCAGGATCTCGTCGGCGAATTTGAACGTCATCTGGGTCTGCGGATGCAGCGCCGTGCGCATGTCGAGCGGCGAGTTGTAGCCGTCCTTGTCGGCGCACTGGAACCAGACATATTTGGCGCGCATGTCGGCGCCCACCAGCTTGAGGAAATCACGCAAGGGCGTGCCGGTCCAGCTGCCGATCGCGCTCCAGCCTTCGACGCAGATGTGGCGCGTCACCTGCTTGACCTGCGGCAGCTTGTACAATTCGTCGAGCGTCCACGGCTTCTTGTTCTCGACCAGCCCGCGCACCTCGAGCTTCCAGTTCGCTGCCGCAATCTCCGGCGCATCGTCGAGATCGTAATAGGCATTGAACGGAAACGGCTTGGTGATCATGCTCTCGGGGAAGGTCGGCGCCAGCGCATCCGGATTGAACATCCAGGCCTGCACCGCGTCGTTGAACTTCGAGACCTGCTTCAGCAGTTCTTCAGCCGACGACGAATCGACCACGTCGCAGCCGGTCAGCAGCGTCAGCGCGCCGAGGCTGGTGCCGGCCGTGATGAAACGCCGGCGCGTCAGTTCGGGCATCGTCTTCACCGCATCGCGCACCAGCAGCTTCTTGTCGACACCGGGTATCAGGAGTTTTCTGAGACGACCCATCACACCCTCCCTTAGCGCCCGATGATCATGGCGCGCAGGCTCTTCGGCACCAGCAGCGCGAGCGCGACATGGATCACCAGGAAGGCGACGATCAGCGCCATGCAGGTGAAATGGACATAGCGGGCGAAGTCGTAGCCGCCGAACAGCGAGACCAGCCAATGCAACTGCACCGGCTTCCACATCGACAGGCCGGACAGCACGATGACCACGCCGACAATGATGATGCCGGTGTAGAGCAGCTTCTGCACCGAATTGTACTTGCTGAGATCGTCATGCGACAGCTTGAAGGTCAGCGCCGCCTTGGTGTCGGCAATCACACCGCCGGGGGTGAGCGGCAGCAGCTTCTTGCGGAAGCGGCCGGTGGCGAAGCCAAGCGCCAGATAGACAAGGCCGTTGACCATCAGCAGCCACATCGCGGCGAAGTGCCAGAGCAGCGCGCCGCCGAGCCAGCCGCCGAGCGTGATGTTCCGCGAGAAGGTGAAGCCGAACAGCGGCGAAGCGTTATAGATCTGCCAGCCGGACATGATCATCAGGATCATCGCGAAGGCGTTGATCCAGTGCACCATGCGCACCCAGACCGGCTGGATCACCTTCGCGGGCGCCGCGGTCTCTGCCTGGTGGTCGCTGACGGCAAGGCTCGTCATGGAATGTCTCTGCTCGTGGTCGTTACCAGCTTATACGCCGGGAACCGGCGTTCCGTTACGGGGACGCGCATCATCAGTTCGATATACGCCACCTCATATGGTCACAAAAATGCGAGCCGGGGCGAGGCTCCGGCTCGCTGTTTCGTAAGGCGTTCAGGACTAAATCGGGCCGCCGGGTGTTAGGTCGCCGGCATCAGCACGGTGTCGACCACATGGATGACGCCGTTCGACTGGTTGACGTTGGAGATCGTCACCATCGAGGTGCCGCCCTTGGCATCGACGATCCAGACCTTGCCATCCTGCTTCTTCACCGTCAGTTCCTCGCCCTCGGCGGTCTTGAGCTTCTTGCCGTCGGTGAGGTCGGAGGCCTCGAGCTTGCCTGGCACCACATGGTAGGTGAGGATCTTGGTCAGCGTCGCCTTGTTCTCGGGCTTGACCAGATTGTCGACGGTTCCGGCCGGCAGCTTGCCGAAGGCGGCGTTGGTCGGCGCGAACACCGTGAACGGGCCCTTGCCTTCCAGCGTGCCAACCAGGCCGGCGGCCTTCACCGCGGCGACGAGGGTGGTGTGATCCTTCGAATTGACGGCGTTCTGGATGATGTTCTTCGACGGGAACATCGCGGCGCCGCCGACCATCACGGTCTTTTCCTCGGCGCGGACCGGCGCCACGACGGTGGCGGTGATCGCGAGCGCGCTGAAGGCGGCGGCGGCAAGATAGGCAATACGCTTCGACATGTTCGTCTCCCGATGGGTAATCCGGCCGGCCAGTTTTCGCCGGCGATGAAGGGGCAACAACGGCGCGTGTTGATTGGTCTGCGTCGTCGTTGGCCTGAGCTACGGGAGGTTTTCCGGGCGGTTTCCGGAAAAAACTCTTTGTGATTCCTGAAACCGGATGAGGCGCGCTTCGTACATGCGGCGCTTCGCGCAGCGCGCCCGCGCATTCCATTCAACGGAATAGACGGGTGCGCCGCCGCGAGCAATTCGCTTGCCGCCATGGTGCGATTGGTTCAGCCTGAAATTGCGGCGCGGTTTCGCAGCGGGTGGTAGCGGGGAGATCAATCATGAGCAGCATCACGGCTGATGGTCACGCCGCGCCTGTGGTCAACGATGCCGGCGGCGATATCGGCCCGCTCGAACAGAAGCACCTGCAATACGCCAACTACCGCGCCGTCGCCGGCAGCACTGAGCTCACGAAAACCCATTGGCACATCGCCACCGCCAACGCGCTCGGCTGGGGTTTTGACGGCATGGACGGCGTGATCTTCGCGCTGATCTCGCCGATGGTGATCAAGGAATTCCAGCTCAGCTTGCCGGAATACCGCTCCGGCATGCAGATCGCGCTGTTCGTCGGCATCGCCGGGCTCTATTTCTGGCCGTGGCTCGCCGACCGCTACGGCCGCCGCACGCTGCTCGCGGTCAACATCGCGCTGTTCTCGTTTCTGATGCCGGTCGCGGCGCTGTCGCCGACCTTCACGGTGTTCGTGATCGCGCGCTCGCTGTTGTTCTTCGCGCTCAACGGCGAATGGTCGCTCGGCTCGATGCTGGTGGCGGAGACCTGGCCGGCCCGGCTGCGCGGCCGCGTCATCAGCATCACGCGTTCGGCCTGGTGCCTCGGCGCTACGCTCGCCGGCGCGATCACCGGGCTGGTCGCCGCCAATTTCGGCTGGCGTATCGGCGTGATGGTGCCCGGCGTGATCGCACTGCTCGCGATCTACATCCGCTCCACCTGTCCTGAATCGCCCTATTGGGTGCGTGCGCAGGACCGCAAGCGGCGCATCTCCGAGACGCTGGCGCGCGGCGGCACCGTCAACAACGAGGACAGCGCCTGGTTCGGCAAGGCCAAGTCGGTCGGCATCCGCCAGGTGTTCATGCCCGACGTGCTGCCGTCGACATTGGTCGCGCTGTTCGTGGCCTGCGCCTCGACCTGCATCTACGGCACGGTCGGCGCCTGGATGCCGCTTTACCTCTCGACCGAGAAGCATTGGTCGACAGCGGAATACAGCCTGTTCTACGTGTTCTACGGCCTGTGCGGCTTCCTCGGCCTGTGCCTGGTCGGCTGGCTGATCGACAAGATCGGCCGCCGCCGCACCTTTATCATCACCCTGATCGAGGGCGCGATCTTCATGACGCTCTGGGTCTATTCCGAGGACCGCGTGCTGCTGTGGGCGTTCGGGCTCGCCTGGTGTCTCGGCTTCCTCGGCTTCTGGGGCCCGAGCACGACGCTGACGGCGGAAATCTTCCCGACCCGGATCCGCGGCGCCGCCAACGGCGTGGTCTGGGCGATCGCCTATTTCGTCGGCTTCGTCCTGTTTCCGTTCGTCTCGATCGCCCTCCAGCAGCACACCGGCTCGTTCGCGCTGTCGTTCCTCTGCATCCCCGGGCTGATGATCGCGATGGCGATCGGCGTGTACCTGTTCGTGCCGGAGCATTCCGGCAAGGAGCTGAACGAGATCAGCGAGTGAGGCAGATCGCAGAACCGTCCACGCCGTCGTCCCGGCGAAAGCCGGGAGGGGACCCATAACCACGACTGGTCGTTTTGCGAAGGTTGGGGCTCCAGCCTTTGCGAACAACCAACACCGGTGGTTATGGGTCCCTGCTTTCGCAGGGACGACCCGCTGAGAGAGTTGTGCCTAATCCCGGTTCGACGGGGTCTGAATAAATCCCCGGTTATGCGTCGGGCTGATCAGGATCTCGTTCATGCAGACCCGCGCCGGCATGCTGGCGACGAAGGCGATGGTGCGGCCGCAATCCTCCGGCTGCAGCATCCTGGCCTGCTCGGCTTCGCTCGGCACCACCGGCCGCTGCTTCAGGATCGGCGTTGCGACCTCGCCCGGCGACAGGCAGCAGGCGCGCAGGCCGTTGACGCATTCGTCCATGTTGAAGGAATGGGTCAGCGCCAGCACCGCGTGCTTGGTGGTGGTGTAGGCTGGGCCCGGCATCTTCGAGACGTGGCGGCCGGCCCAGGACGCGACATTGATGACGCAGCCGTCCTTCTGCTTGCGCATCGTCGGCAGCACCGCGCGCATGCAGTAGAGCACGCCGTTGAGGTTGACCTCGACCAGCTTGTCCCAGCCTTCCAGTTCCATGTCGGCCCAGCTGCGCTTCGGCACGTTGATGCCGGCGCTGTTGACCAACAGGTCGGTGCGGCCGTGCTTGCCGACGATCGCCTCCGCCGCCTTGTTGACGTCGGCCTTGTTGCTGACATCGAGCGGGATCGCCTCGGCCTTGCCGCCCTTTTTCGTGATGTTGGCCACCACGCGGTCGAGTTCTTCCTTGCGGCGGCCGGAGATCACCACCGTCCAGCCGTCCGCAGCCAGGAATTCCGCGCCGGATTCGCCGATTCCGGTGCCGCCGCCGGTGACCCAGGCCACGCGTTTCCCATTATTTGTCATGCAAACTGTCTCCGTTGCTTTCCGAAGGGCGTTTTTGCTAATCCAGCCGGACTCTTACCGGCGCTTTCGCCCCTCAGGGGATGTTGCATGAATACGACGACCAACGCCAACCTGTTTTCCCGCCTGTTCGATGGCCTCGACGACCCCAATCGGCTGGCGATCAAGCAGCTCGACGGCAGCCGCATCTCCTACGGCGATTTGATCGCACGCGCGGGCCAGATGGCGAACGTGCTGGTGGAACGCGGCGTCAAGCCGGGCGACCGCGTCGCGGCGCAGACCGAGAAATCGGTCTCGGCCCTCGTGCTCTATCTCGCCACCGTGCGCGCCGGCGGCGTCTATTTGCCGCTCAACACCGCCTATACGCTGAACGAGCTCGAATACTTCATCACCGACGCCGAGCCGTCGCTGGTGGTCTGCGATCCCTCCAAGCTGGACGGCATCAAGGCGATCGCCGCCAAGGTGGGCGCCAAGGTCGAAACGCTCGATTCCAGCGGCAAGGGCTCGCTGACCGAGGCCGCCGACAACGCGCCGAAGGAATTCGCCACGGTGCCGCGCGGCAATGACGACCTCGCCGCGATCCTCTACACGTCGGGCACCACCGGCCGCTCCAAGGGGGCGATGCTGTCGCACGACAATCTGGCGTCGAACTCGTATTCGCTGGTCGACTACTGGCGTTTCACCGACAAGGACGTGCTGATCCACGCGCTGCCGATCTATCACACCCACGGCCTGTTCGTGGCGAGCAACGTGACGCTGTTCTCGCGCGCCTCGATGATCTTCCTGCCGAAATTCGATCCGGACGCGATCCTGAAACTGATGGCCCGCGCTACCGTGATGATGGGCGTGCCGACCTTCTACACCCGCCTGTTGCAGAACCCCGGCCTGAACAAGGACGCGACCAAACATATGCGGCTGTTCATCTCGGGCTCCGCGCCGCTGCTCGCCGACACCCATCGTGAATGGTCGGCACGGACCGGCCACGCGGTGCTCGAGCGCTACGGCATGACCGAGACCAACATGAACACAAGCAACCCATATGACGGCGATCGCGTACCCGGCGCGGTGGGCTTCGCGCTGCCCGGCGTCTCGGTGCGCGTCACCGATCCCGAGACCGGCAAGGAGCTGGCGCGCGAGACCATCGGCATGATCGAGGTCAAGGGCCCGAACGTGTTTAGGGGTTACTGGCGGATGCCGGAGAAGACCAAGGCCGAATTCCGCGACGACGGCTTCTTCATCACCGGCGACCTCGGCAAGATCGACGGCAAGGGTTACGTCCACATCCTCGGCCGCGGCAAGGATCTCGTGATCTCCGGCGGCTTCAACGTCTACCCGAAGGAAATCGAGAGCGAGATCGACGCCATGCCCGGCGTGATCGAATCCGCCGTGATCGGGGTGCCGCATGCCGATTTCGGCGAAGGCGTCACCGCCGTCCTCGTCTGCAACAAGGGCGCCGATATCAGCGAGGCCTCGGTGCTGAAGGCGCTCGACGGGCGGCTCGCCAAGTTCAAGATGCCCAAGCGCGTCTTCGTCGTCGACGAATTGCCGCGCAACGCGATGGGCAAGGTGCAGAAGAATATCCTGCGGGATACGTATAAGGATATCTACGCGAAAGGGTAAGGGGCGCGACGATGTCGCGATAACCGATGAACCGCAAAGAGGCTATTCGGTTGAGTGACCAGCTCATCATCGCCAACGAGGCGATGATGAAAGCCCGAACGGCCATTGCAGAACTCGGAAAAGAGGAGCAGCTCGAATTCGACGGCCCGCTCTTCGAGCTTCTGGTTGAGTTGCAATGGCAAGTGATGCTGCCGCTTTACGAAAAATTCCCCGACTTGCTGCCATCCGCGCTTCTTGAGGAATTGCCTGTCCCCGCCCCCACCTCCGACGTGGCATGGAGCGACGTAAAATTGCCGCGTGCTGCGACCACAGCAGCGCTCGACGATTTCCTCATGTCGCTGCTGGAGCCATATTGGCAGAAGGTCGCGCTGGTTCTGGGCAAAGGCATCGTACGTTCCGACGAGCTGGGATTGCCGTTCACCTATCGCATGATGGCAGCACGTCTGCGATATCTATGGGATACGGGTCGAATCGAAGCTGAGGGGCACCTCCGTACTCCGACCCAAAGCCAGGTACGGCTGCAGGACTAGCGCGTAGTTTCGTAGCCCGGATGGAGCGAAGCGAAATCCGGGACCACTCGAATTAGCTGCGAGAACCCCGGATTGCGCTTCGCTCCATCCGGGCTACGCGCTGCGGGATACGTAATGGATACTTGCAGGACGCGGTGACGGGACCCAGAATGGATCGAGAGCAGGCGGCCGAATTGAAAAAACGCCTACTGAACGTGGGCCGAGCACTCGATCGTACGGTCACGGCCATGGGGCAAATCGACCAGGCCGAGCGCGACGCCTTGTGGGAGCATCTCAACGAACTCTACGAAATCGTCCACCGTAAGCTGCTGGTGGGCATCTATGCTCAACATCCGGACCTAAAACCTCCACGCAGGCCCCCGCATCTCTTCAGCGAGATGGCATGGAGCGAGGCGCTTCTCCCGTCATCAATGACCGAAGATCAACTGGACGGCGTGATCCTCTCGCTTTTGAAGTCCCGCTGGCGGAAAGTTGCGGCGTTCGTGACCGATGCAGAAAAACGCTTCAAGGAACTCGGTTGGACCATCACCTATGAGGCGACGGCGGCCCGATTGCAGGTGCTCTCTGATTTGGATCGTATCGAGAGCGCCGGCGATCTGCGATACTGGGGCAATAGCGAAGTACGGTTGAAGCTCTGACTCCGGCTATGCGCCGCCCAACAGGCTGATCACGAACCGTCCGCCGACGATGAAGAGATAGGCCCCGAACGCCATCTCCAGCGCGCGCTTCGACAGCGCGTGCGCGACCTTCACGCCGAGCGGCGCGGTGACCAGCGTGGTCGGCATCACCAGCAGCGCGCCGATCAGCGAGACGTAGCCGAGCGCGAACGGCAATTGCAACGCAGCGACGTCGGGAAAGCGCGCGGCGGCGGGCCAGCCGGCATAGAGATAGCCGAGCGCGCCGGGGATCGAGATCAGCACCGCGAGCGCGGACGAGGTCGCGACCGCCTGATGGATCGGCCGGCCGTAGAAGGTCATCAGCAGGTTGGCGAACAGGCCGCCGCCGATGCCCATCAGCGTCGACAGCAGGCCGACGAAGAAGCCATAAACGCGCATCAGAAAGCCCTTCGGCACGTCGTCGCCGAACTTCCAGGTCTCGCGCGCCAATAGCAGCCGCGCCGCCGCCGACCACGCCACCACCACGAACACGATCTTGAACAGCCGTTCCGGCGCAAACCGCGCGGTGACGCTGCCCGCGGCGACGCCGATCACGATCGGCAGCCACCAGCGCTTCAGGATCTCCATGTCGACCGCGCCGCGGCGATAATGGGCGCGGAACGAGCTCAGCGAAGTTGGAATGATGATCGCGAGCGAGGTGCCGATGCAGAGCGGCATCCGCACTTCGAGCGGCACGCCGGCAAGACGAAAGCATTCGTAGAACACGGGCACCAGGATCGCGCCACCGCCGATGCCGAACAGGCCGGCGAGAAAGCCGGACAGCGCGCCGACAGCGATCAGCAGCAGCGCAAGCTCGAGCAGTTCCTTGGGATCGAGGCCGGCCATGATGTCCTTCGCAGTGTCAACGTACGGCCGCACCACGTGCCCGGCGCCGCCTTAACGGAGAGCAATAGCCCCTTTTGGGATTCGGGAGTATCTATGCTGTTGAGCAGGCTCTGTTGCGAAATGCGGAAGGATCGAGCTTGGACCAGCTGGCAGCGATGGCGGCCTTTGTCCGCGCGGTCGAGACCGGCAGCCTGTCGGCGGCGGCGCGGTCGCTGCCGAGTTCGCTGACCTCGGTCAGCCGCCAGATCAGTGCGCTTGAAGAGCATTTCGGCACCCGCCTGCTGTTGCGCACCACCCGGCAGCTCGCGCTGACTGATGACGGACGCATTCTCTACGAGCGCGCGAAATCGGTTCTTGGCGAGGTCAGGGAGATCGAGGCGGCGCTGGCACGCAACCCGCATCAGCCGTCGGGCCGGATCCGGTTGAGTTCGCCGAGCCTGATCGGCCGGCTCGTGATCGCACCGTTGCTGGTCGAGTTTCTGCGCCGCTATCCGGCTGTTGCCGTCGATCTGCTGTTGATCGACCGCGCCGTCGATATGGTCGAGGAGGACATCCAACTCGCGGTCCGCATCGGCCGCCTGCGCGACTCGCAGCTCGTCACGCGCAAGCTGACCGATCTGCAGATGATCGTGTGCGCAGCGCCGGCCTATCTGGCGCAGCGCGGTGAGCCGCGGAGGCCGGACGATCTCGCAGGGCACGACTGCCTGGTGTTTTCCGATTCGCCTGGGAGCGCGGAGTGGCGCTTTGCCGACGGCACGAAGACGGGTCGCAAATTCCGCATATCCGGTCGGCTCTGGATGAATAGCCTCGAGGCGCTGGTCAGTGCAGCGCGGGAGGGCGCAGGCATCGTCCGCGTGCCGTCGTGGCAAGTGCAGTCGGACCTGGCGAGCGGCCGCCTGCAACGCCTGCTGATCGATCATGAGCCGGCGCCGACGCCGCTGCATCTGATGCTCCAGCCGTCACGCCTGGCATCGCCTAAGATCAGGGCATTCGTCGATTATCTAGTGGAACAATGGGCTAAAATCGACGCCTTCCGGACCCCCTCCGCGCGTCGTTAGACGCGCCAGTCGATCCATGGGTTTTTGGATTCATTTTTTGGTTCACCCGGTCTTGCATCTGGTATACCACACTGCGGATCAACCAGAATTCGGCAACTCTAACAATGAACTTCGGTTCGACCGAAGGCTATTTGGCCGTTGCGCGGGCTGATCCGACTCCGTAAATAGAACTCCTCTACCGCGTTCCCCGATGGGCCGGCCGCGGTCCCTCACACCATAAAGCCCGCCGATGACCGCCAGGATCGAACGACCGCTTTCACCCCATATTCAAACCTATCGCGTGACCCTGACGATGGCGCTTTCCGTCGTCCACCGGGCGACTGGAATCGCGATGTATTTCGGCACGCTGCTGCTCGCCTGGTGGCTGATCGCAGCAGCGTCCGGCCCGACCGCCTACGCCAACGTCCAGGCCTTCACGGGTAGCATTATCGGCAAGCTGATTCTGTTCGGCTACACGTGGGCGCTGCTGCACCACCTGGTCAGTGGCATGCGTTATTTCGTCTGGGACCTCGGCTACGGCTTCAAGGCCAATGAGCGCGAGGCCCTGACCTGGGGCGCTCTGATCGCAGGCATCTCCCTGACCGTGCTGGTCTGGATCATCGCCTATGCTGTTGGAGGTGGACGATGAGCGGCCCCTCTTCGATGCGCACGCCGCTGGAGCGCGTCCGCGGCCTTGGCTCCGCACATACCGGCACCTCCGATTTCTGGCGTCAGCGCCTGACGGCCGTCGCCATGACGCTGCTGATCGTGCCTGTGCTGGTGGTGATCCTGATGCTGATCGGCCGCAACCATGCCGGCGCGGCGCAGATCCTCGGCTCGATTCCGATCGCCATTATCCTGCTGCTCTTCATCGTCGCCAGCACCTGGCACATGAAGATCGGTATGCAGATCGTGATCGAAGACTACGTGCATAGCGAGAAGGTGAAGCTCGCCTGCGTGATGGCGAACAACTTCTTCTGCGTCGCGGTCGCATTGGCCTCGATCTACGCAATCCTCAAATTGTCCTCGGGAGTTTGACCCATGGCCGCTGAAGGTAACGGCAAGGCCACCAATGGCAGTGGCCCGGCCACCAATGGCAAGGCCTATCCGATCCAGGACCACACCTACGACGTCGTCGTGGTCGGTGCCGGCGGCGCGGGCCTGCGCGCCGTGGTCGGCTGCTCGGAAGCGGGCCTGCGCACCGCCTGCATCACCAAGGTGTTCCCGACCCGCTCGCACACCGTTGCGGCGCAGGGCGGCATCTCGGCCTCGCTCGGCAACATGCATCCGGACGACTGGCGCTGGCACATGTACGACACCGTGAAGGGGTCGGACTGGCTCGGCGACCAGGACGCGATCGAATACATGGTGCGCAACGCGCCCGACGCGGTCTACGAGCTTGAGCATTGGGGCGTGCCGTTCTCGCGCACCGAGGACGGCAAGATCTATCAGCGCCCGTTCGGCGGCATGACCCTGGACTACGGCAAGGGTCAGGCCCAGCGCACCTGCGCCGCGGCCGACCGCACCGGCCACGCCATGCTGCACACGATGTATGGCCAGTCGCTGCGCCACGCGGCCGAGTTCTTCATCGAATTCTTCGCCATCGACCTGATCATGGACGACCAGGGCGTCTGCCGCGGCGTGATTGCGCTCAAGCTCGACGACGGTACGCTGCATCGCTTCCGCGCCCAGACCACGATCCTGGCGACCGGTGGCTATGGCCGCGCCTACGCGTCCTGCACCTCGGCACACACCTGTACCGGCGACGGCGGCGGCATGGTGCTGCGCGCCGGGCTGCCGTTGCAGGACATGGAGTTCGTCCAGTTCCATCCGACCGGCATCTACGGCTCGGGCTGTCTCGTCACCGAAGGCGCCCGCGGCGAAGGCGGCTATCTCGTCAACTCCGAGGGCGAGCGCTTCATGGAGCGCTACGCACCGTCGGCCAAGGACCTCGCTTCGCGCGACGTCGTCTCGCGCGCGATGACGATCGAGATCCGCGAAGGCCGCGGCGTCGGCAAGAAGAAGGACCACATCTTCCTGCACCTCGATCACCTTGATCCGAAGGTGCTGCATGAGCGGCTGCCGGGCATCTCCGAATCGGCGAAGATCTTCGCCAATGTCGACGTCACCCGCGAGCCGATCCCGATCGTGCCGACCGTGCACTACAACATGGGCGGCATCGCCACCAACTATCACGCCGAGGTGTTGACCAAGCGCAACGGCGACGACAATTCGGTGGTGCCGGGCCTGATGGCGATCGGCGAAGCGGCCTGCGTCTCGGTGCATGGCGCCAACCGCCTCGGCTCCAACTCGCTGATCGACCTCGTGGTGTTCGGCCGCGCCGCAGCGCTGCGCCTTGCCGACAAGCTGACGGCGAACGCCAAGCAGCCGGAGCTGCCGAAGGATTCGGCCGACCTCGCGCTCGGCCGGCTCGATCGCTTCCGCCACGCCTCCGGCGGCACGCCGACCGCGAAGCTGCGCGACAGCATGCAGCATGTGATGCAGAACAATTGCGCGGTGTTCCGCACCGGCGACGTGCTGCAGGAAGGCCAGAACCTGATCCACAAGGTCTATGGCGGCGTCGGCGACATCTCGGTCTCGGACCGCTCGCTGGTGTGGAATTCCGACCTGGTCGAGACGCTGGAATTCGACAATCTGATCGTGCAGGCGATCGTGACGATGGATTCGGCGGCGAACCGCACCGAGAGCCGCGGCGCGCATGCACGCGAAGACTTCTCGGCTCGCGACGACAAGAACTGGATGAAGCACACGCTGACCTGGATCGATCCGGCTGGCAAGACCGCGATCGATTATCGTCCCGTCCACGACTACACGATGACCAATGACGTGCAGTACATCCCGCCGAAGGCGCGGGTCTACTGAGAACGAAGGCGAGCAAGCATGGTTGAATTCGCACTTCCGAAGAATTCGAAGATTTCCGGCGGCAAGACCTGGCCGAAACCGGCCGGCGCCACCGAAACCCGCGAATTTCGGGTCTATCGCTGGAACCCTGACGACGGCAAGAATCCGAGCGTCGACACCTATTACGTCGACACCCATGATTGCGGTCCGATGGTGCTGGACGGCCTGATCTGGATCAAGAACCACATCGACCCGACGCTGACCTTCCGCCGCTCCTGCCGCGAAGGCGTCTGCGGCTCCTGCGCGATGAACATCGACGGGCAGAACACGCTGGCCTGCACCAAGTCGATGCACGACGTCGGCGCAGGCGGCGCGGTGAAGGTCAATCCGCTGCCGCACCAGCCGGTCGTCAAGGACCTGGTCCCCGACCTCACCAATTTCTACGCCCAGTATGCCTCGATCGAGCCGTGGCTGAAGACCACGACGCCGACGCCGCAGAAGGAGTGGAGGCAGAGCCACGAGGACCGCGAGAAGCTCGACGGCCTGTACGAGTGCATCCTGTGCGCCTGCTGCTCGACCTCGTGCCCGAGCTATTGGTGGAACAGCGAACGCTTCCTCGGTCCCGCCGCGCTGCTGCAGGCAACGCGCTGGGTCACCGATTCCCGCGATGAAGCGACCGGCGAGCGGCTCGACAATCTCGAGGATCCGTTCCGCCTCTATCGCTGCCACACCATCATGAACTGCGCCAAGGCGTGTCCGAAGGGCCTCAACCCCTCGGAAGCGATCGCCGAGCTCAAGTTCAAGATGGTCGAACGCCAGATCTGATCGGACGCAGCCGCGGCTGGCGCTATGATAAGCGGCCAGCCGCCGCGGGCCGGATCAGGATATCGGAACCGACCGCATCGACCGCGGATCGATCGAGGTCGAGCACGACATCGACGATGCTGTGATCCTCCGGATCCATCGTGGCGGTGAAGCCGAGATCGCGGCACATTCCGATCATCGTGGTGTTCTCGGTCAGCACCTGGCCGGACAGCCGATTCAATCCCTCCGACCGCGCATAGTGGATCAGGAGCTGCATCAGCGCCCAGCCGAGCCCTTTGCCCTTGAGATCGGACTGCAGCAGGATCGCATATTCGGCGTTCTGGTATAGCGAGTCCGAATGCAGCCGGACCGCTCCCATCATCTCGCCGGTCGTCGGATCGAGCGCCACAAACGCCATCGCGCGCGCATAGTCGAGCTGGGTCAGGCGCGCGATGAAGGCGTGCGAGAATTCCTTCATCGCGTGGAAGAAGCGCAGCCTGAGATCCTCGGCGGTGACACGCTTGAAGAACGCGGCGACCATCGGCTCGTCCTCGGGCCGCATCGGGCGCACCGTGACGTGCGAGCCGTCGCGTAGCGCCAGCTCGCCTTCCCATTGCGACGGATAGGGCCTGACCGCCAGTCTGGTTTGACCGGCGAACAGCCGCGCCGGCTTGCGGATCGCCACGCGCGCGTCGAGTGCGAGCACGCCGGTCTGGTCTGCCAGCATCGGATTGATATCGAGCCCGGCAACCTCGGGAATGTCGGCGGCCATCTGCGCCAGCTTGACCAGGGTGAGCGGTACCACATCAGCCGGCACGGCCGGCACATCGCCATAGCCGCCGAGCAGCCGCGAAACACGCGTGCGTCCGACCAGCTCGCGAGCGAGATTCATGTCGAGCGGCGGCAGCGCCAGCGCCTTGTCGTTGATCACCTCGACCGCGGGGCCGCCGCGGCCGAACACGATCACCGGGCCGAAGGTCGGATCGTCGGCGATGCCGAGGATCAGTTCGCGCGCCGCGCGCCGCACGATCATCGGCTGGATCGTCACGCCTTGCAGCGTCGCATCCGGCCGCGCGTTTCGCGCGCGTTCCAGCACCGTCCTGGCGGCCTCAATGACGCTGTCCTTGGTGCGCAGGTCGAGGATCACGCCGCCGACATCGGATGCGCGCCTGATGTCACGCGAGAACACCCGGACCACGATCGCATGCCCCGCGGCGAGGAACGGCACCGCCTTCTCGGCGGCGTCCTCCGCACTGTCAGCCACGACCGTCGTCACGATCGGAATGCGATAGGCCTCGAACAGGGCGACGATCTCGGCCGGATCGAGCCAGGCGCGCCCTTCCGACAACGCCTTCACGATCACATGCCGCGCCGCGGCCGTCTCCGGCGTGAACACCGATGCGACGCCCGGCGGGGTCGCGGCGAGCGCCGTGGAGGCCTCGCGATAGCGCACCAGATACATGAAGGCGCGCACCGCATCGTCCTCGGTCGGGAAGTGCGGGATGCGGGCCGCCTCGAAGATCGCGCCGGTGCGCTCGTCGGCGCCGACCCACGCCGCAAGCACCAGTGCCGCGACCGCACTTCGTTTGGTCCTGCGGTCACGAAGGCATTGCGCCACCGCCTCGGCAATGCCCTCGGCTGGCGCCACCGCCGTTTCCACATTCGCGACCAGGACGGCATCGTTGTTGGCATCATCGAGCAGCGCGTTGAGCGCCACCACGTAGCGGGCGGCATCGGCATCGCCCGCGATGTCGACGGGATTGGCGCATGACCAGCCCGGCGGCAGCATCTTGTCGAGCCGTTCGATCGTCTCCACCGTCAGCGTCGCGGGAACGCCGCCGAGCTCGGCCAGCCGATCGGTGGCGAGGATGCCGAGCCCCCCGCCATTGGTCAGGATCGCGAGGCGGTTGCCGCGCGGGACGAAGCCGCGGCCGAGCAGCTCGGCGCAGTCGAACAATTGGCGAAGGTCGTAGACCCGCAGCATGCCGGCGCGGCGGAACGCGGCGTCATAGACCGCATCGGAGCCGGCCAGCGCGCCAGTGTGGGTCGCGGCGGCCTTTGCCCCCTCGGCCATCCGCCCCGATTTCACGATGATGACCGGCTTCATGCGCGCCGCGGCGCGCGCCGCCGACATGAACTTGCGCGCATCCTTGACCGCTTCGAGGTAGATCAGGATCGCGTTCGTATGATCGTCGAGCGCGAAATAATCCAGGAGGTCGGCGACGTCGACATCGAGCTGGTCGCCGATCGAGGCGATGCCGGAGAAGCCGAGCCGCCGCTCCGCCGCCCACTCGATCATCGCCGACGCGACCGCGCCGGACTGCGAGATCAGCGCGACATGGCCGTCGGACGGCTGATGCGAGGCGAAGCTCGCATTGAGCTTCGCGCGCGGCACCATGACGCCGAGGCAGTTCGGCCCGACCAGGCGCATGCCGTGCCGCCGCGCCGTCTGCTCCACGATCTCCGCGAGCGAGCCTGCGCCATGACCGAGACCGGCCGACAGGATCGCGGCACCGGCAACCCCGGCAAGCCCGGCCTCCACCACGATCTCCGGGATTGCCGCCGGCGGTGCGCTGATGACGACGAGGTCCGGAACGAACGGAAGCGACTTCAGGTCGGCAACGGTCGGCTCGCCATCAACATCCGCATAGTGCCGGTTGACGACGCCCAGCCTGCCGGAGAAGCCGCTCGCTTTGAGGTTTCGGAGCACCGCCGCGCCGAGCGACGACGGCCGCGGGCTACCGCCGACCACCGCGATGCTTCGAGGCGAAAATACCCGCTCCAGGCCGAACGTCGACATTGCGTGGTCTCGCAGGGAACCCGTGGATGCGCGAGAGGCGCCCCCGAACGAACTCTACTGCGTCGCACGCCCGGTTGCACCCATTGCCGCCGCGACAGAACGCGACGGCCCGGCTAATGCAGCCCCAGCGCCTGCGCCAGATTGAAAGTCAGGAAGCTCGCGACATAGGCCAGCGCGAGCATGTACAGGAACGTCACCACCATCCACTTCGCGCCGCCGGTCTCGCGGCGGATTACCGCGAGCGTCGAGGCGCATTGCGGGGCGAAGATGTACCAGACCAGCATCGACAGCGCGGTCGCCAGCGTCCATTTCTGCGCCAGCACCTGGCCGATCTGTTCCGCCGCCTCCTTGCCGCCCTCGATCGAATAGACGGTGCCGAGCGCCGCGACCGCGACTTCGCGCGCCGCCATGCCCGGGATCAGCGCCACCGCGATCTGCCAGTTGAAGCCGATCGGCCGCAGCAGCGGCTCGAGCGCGTGGCCGATCATCGCCGCGAAGCTGTAGTTGATCGCCGGCCCCTCGGCGCCGGCGGGCGCGGTCGGGAACGAGGCCAGGAACCAGATCAGCACCATCATCGAGAGGATCGTGGTGCCGGCGCGATACAGGAACATCTTGGCGCGATTGAGCACGCCGATCGCGATGCTGCGCAGCCGCGGCACCTTGTAGTCGGGCAATTCCAGCATGAACGGTGCCGGCGCATGGTCGCGCCACAGGAAGAACTTTGCGATCGCCGAGACCGTCAGCGCGCTGGTGATGCCGGCGGCGTAGAGGCCGAACATCACGAGCCCCTGCAGATTGACGAAGCCCCACAGCTTGGTCGCCGGAACAAAGGCCGAGATGATCAGCGTATAGACCGGAATCCGCGCCGAGCAGGTCATCAGCGGCGCGATCAGGATCGTGGTCAGGCGATCACGCCGGTTGTCGATCACTCGCGTCGCCATGATGCCGGGAATCGCACAGGCAAAGCTCGACAGCAGCGGAATGAAGGCGCGGCCATGCAGCCCGGCGCCGCCCATGATGCGGTCCATCAGGAATGCGGCTCGCGCCATGTAGCCGAAATCTTCCAGCAGCAGGATGAACAGGAAGATGATGATGATCTGCGGCAGGAACACGATGACGCTGCCGACGCCCGAGATGAGGCCGTTCTGCAGGAAGCTCTGCAACAGGCCCCAGCTTTCCGGCAGCAAATCGTGGATCAGCTGCCCAAGCGCAGAGAAGCCGTCCGAGAGCAATTCCATCGCCGGCTGCGCCCAGGTGAACACCGCCTGGAACATCACGAACAGGATCACGGCCAGGATCACGAGACCCCAGACCGGATGCAGCACGACCGAATCGATCCGGTTGGTCTGCGTGTCGGGCTTGGTCGGCAGCGTCACCGCCGCGGCGATGATGCGGTCGGCCTCGCGCTGCGCCGCCTTGAGGTCGGCAATCGTCGGCGTCGCCCACTCGCTGGCCGCCGCCTCATGCGACCGGGCCAGGAATTCGTCGGTCCGCTTCAAGAGCTCGTCGACGCCGCCCTTGCGGACCGCGACCGAGGTCACGATCGGCAGGCCGAGCTCCTGCGACATGCGATCGAGATCGATCGTCACGCCGCGGCGCCTCGCGATATCGATCATGTTGAGCACGAGCATCATCGGCCGGCCGACGCGCTTCAGCTCGAGCACGAGCCGCAAGGTCAACCGCAGATTAGTGGCGTCCGCAACGCAGAGCACGAGATCGGGCACCGCCTCGCCGTCGAAGCGGCCGAGCACGATGTCGCGGGTGATTTCCTCGTCCGGGCTGCGGCCGCGCAGCGAATAGGTGCCGGGCAGGTCGAGCACCGTCACGCTGCGGCCCTCCGGCGTGACGAAGCCGCCGGATTTGCGCTCGACCGTGACGCCGGGATAATTGGCGACCTTCTGGCTGCTGCCGGTCAACCGGTTGAACAGCGACGTCTTGCCGGTGTTCGGCGCGCCGACCAGCGCCAGGCGCAGGGATGCAGTTGTCATTCGACGATCACGGCCATGGCTTCGCTCCGGCGCAGCGCGATCGTGATGTTGTCGACGCGCACCGCGATCGGATCCCGCCGGATCGTGCCTTCATGCAGGATTTCCACGCGCGCGCCCTCGACAAATCCCATCTCCACCAAGCGCTGCTCGAGCTCCTGCGACGAGAGCGATGAACCCGTCACGAGCGCATCGAGCCTGATGATTTTTCCGACAAAACCGCGATCCGCATGTCCGAGCCGGATGTCCTGTAGATTATCCTTGGAGGAGTTTGGATCGCCTGTCATGCGGCCTGTTTTTCAGCAGGTAGTCACAGGGTCAAGCATTTGCCCGTGAGAGGTTTTAGAACTCCTAAAAACAGCGCCCGGACTCGTCATCCCGGCCGATTTTCCGCTTGACTGCCGGCGTGGCGCTAACGGGGTCGTGATGACGCCGTGCGGCATACGCCCCGCGTCGCCCCGGACGAGTGCCGGCTCCCAATTGATCGATCCGGGTTGGCCTCCGGTAACCTTGACCGGCGGGCTGGATGACGCGGCAGCCGCTGCGCCGGGCGCCAGGCGGGGGTTTCGCTTCCTCCGGCGCGACGGTTTGCGTTAAGCTCGCTACGGAGCCGGAGTGCCCGTGCCGACCGCTGCACAACGCAATTCGCTGAGACTGCTGCAATGGATGATGGCCGCCTCGCTGGCCCTTCCGCTGGCGCTGTTCATGTTTGCTTCCGCGATGTCCCGGATGTCGACCAGCGAGGCCGCCGACCAGGAAATCCAGCGCACGCTTGACGTCGCCCATGAGCACGCGCTCAAGGTGTTCGAGACCATCGACCGCAGCCTGGCCGAGGTGACCGAGGTCGTCCGCGGCATGAGCGACGCCGATATCGTCGCGCGCGAGAAGAGCCTGCACGAGCGGCTGCGCCGGGTCGCGGACACACTCCCCCAGGTGAAATCGATCTGGGTGTTCGATGCCAACGGCCATGCCCTGGTCAACAGCCTGGTGGAACCGGCCCCCGACATCGATTTCTCGGATCGGGACTACTTCCGCATCCACGCCGAGCGCGACATCGGCACCTATATCGGCGAGGTGCTGACGCCGCGGCCACCCTATCAGGGTGCGCGGTTCTTCAGCGTCGGCCGCCGCCGCAACAACGAGGACGGCAGCTTTGGCGGGGTGATCCAGGCCTCCGTGCTTCCGGAGTATTTCGAGAATTTCTACGCCAAGATCGGCCGCGAGCCCGGCAGCTTCCTGGCGCTGATCCGGACCGATGGCTCGATACTGGCGCATTTCCCTGTCATCGACCACGACGCCAGGTTCGAGCCGAGCGGGCCGCTGGGGCGACAGATCGTCGCCAATCCCGAGACAGGCGGCATGACGATCCGCTCCCCGGCCGACGGCATCGAACGGCGCATGCGCTATCAGCGGCTGTCCGAATACCCGATCTATGTCAGCGCCGGGCTCGAGACCTCGGCGATCCACGCGCGCTGGATCTCGACCATGGCGCAGCACCTGATCTTCGGCATACCCGCCACCGCGCTGCTGTTCGGCCTGCTCGCGCTCGCCTTCCGGCGAACCCAGCGCCTGCAGGAGGAGGCCGACCGGCGCATCGAAGCCGAGGACGCGTTACGGCATGGCCAGCGGCTGGAGGCGCTCGGGCAACTCACCGGCGGCGTCGCGCATGACTTCAACAATCTGCTCACCGTGATCCGCGCGTCGGTCGACATGTTGCGGCGGCCGGACCTGCCGGAGGCGAGGCGTCAGCGCTACATCGATGCGATCTCCAACACCGTGAACCGCGCCGCCAAGCTGACCAACCAGCTGCTTGCGTTCGCGCGCCGGCAAACCCTGAAGCCCGAGGTGTTCGACGCCTGCCAGAACGTCCGCACCCTGAGCGAGATGATCGCCACGCTGATCGGCTCGCGGATCGAGATCACGGCGCAGGTGCCGGACGAGACCTGCCTCGTCAACGCCGACGCCGGCCAGTTCGAGACAGCGATTATCAATATGGCGGTCAATGCACGTGACGCGATGGACGGCGTCGGCCGGCTCACGATCGCGGTCCGCGCCGTGAACAAGCTGCCGGCCGAGGCGATCACGCCGCCGAGCCCGCACGGCCACGTCGCGGTCTCGGTGGCCGATACCGGCGTCGGAATTCCGCAGGAATTGTTCGGCCGCATCTTCGAGCCGTTCTACACCACCAAGGAGGTCGGTCACGGCACCGGCCTTGGCCTGTCGCAGGTGTTCGGCTTCGCCAAGCAATCCGGCGGCGAGGTCACCGTGACCAGCGAAGTCGGCAAGGGCTCGACATTCACGCTGTATCTCCCGCGTGTCGTCGGTAGACACAACGCGCAAGCGCGGCTCACGGAGGATGCGCCTTCGGTCGATCCGACCAGCGCGTCGGTCCTGATCGTCGAGGACAATGCCGAGGTCGGAAAGTTCGCCGCCGACACGCTGACCCAGCTCGGTTGCACCTGCGTGCTGGTGGAGAACGCCACCCACGCGCTGGAGGAGCTGACCGTCGACCCCGACAGATTCGACCTCGTGTTCACCGATGTCGTGATGCCCGGTATGAGCGGCATCGAGCTTGCGGAGGAGATCCGCCGGCAGCGGCTCGATCTGCCGATCGTGCTGGCTTCCGGCTACAGCCAGGTGCTGTCGCAGCAGGGCAGCGGCGGCTTCGAGCTGTTACAGAAGCCGTATTCGGCCGAGCAGCTGGCGCGCGTGCTGCACAAGGCCACGCGCTCGCGCAGGCTGAAGCGGGACCAGGCGCCGGCGTCGTGAAGTGATTGCTTGCGCGCACCACACATTCGCTGTCGTCCCTGCGAAAGCAGGGACCCATACGCCGCGGCGGAGGTTGCTGGCGGGGACTCGTCGTAACAGCATCGCGCGATGATCAGCATGGGTGGTTATGGGTCCCTGCTTTCGCAGGGACGACACCGAGTTTGTGGCTCAGCCATTGAGTCATTTCGTGTGGACAATCCTCGTCTGGAGCGGACTGCTGTTTACCGCTCGGCACGATCCCGCGGCAGTGCGGCGCATTCAGGCGCAGGGCGCCTATGGATTGCTGTCCCCCAGGCTGCGGGACTGGCTGCTTTCATAAGCGGCCGATGCAACCGTTGGCGCTTCCGCCAAAACCGGTTATGCATGCCGCGCTTTTGATGAGGCAATGCGTGATCCCGAGCAACGACATTTCGCCGCCGCCATTCGGCGCCCTGGCGCCCAATGCGGCGCAGGCCGCCATCATCCGGCTTGCGCATGGCAGCGGATTGAAGCGCGGCGCGTTCCGGCCATGGCTGTCGCGGCTGGTCAATCTGTTCGGTTCAGGACCGCTTGATGTGACCTATCAGGGCGCGTCGTTCCGCTTCTATCATCAGGCGAGCGCGACCGAGCGCGGCGCGCTGTTCAATCCCGATTACAATCTTGAAGAGCTCGCCTTCCTGCGGGCGCATGTCGGCACCGGCGGCACCTTCGTCGATCTCGGCGCCAATGTCGGCACCTATGCGCTGGCGCTGGCGCGCGATGTCGGGCCCAATGGCAAGGTGATCGCGATCGAGCCGCATCCGATGACGCATGCGCGGCTCAAATTCAACACGCAGGCCTCCGGCTATCCGCAGGTGCGCCTGGTTGCAGCCGCCGCAGGTCCGACCGATGGCGAGTTGATGATCGAGACCGACGGCGACAATCTCGGCGCCAGCCACATCGTCACCGGCGCGCCCACGGGCAAGGCGTTCAAGGTGCCATCGCTGCGGCTGCAACGCATCCTCGAGGAGGCCGGCGCGACCAGCGTCGATGCGCTGAAGATCGACGTCGAAGGATTCGAGGACCGCGTGCTCACCGGCTTCTTCCGCGACGCGCCGGAACAGCTGTGGCCCCGCGCGGTCGTGATCGAGCATCTGTCAAAGGACGAATGGACCGACGATTGCATTGCGGACATGCATACGCGCGGTTACGTCGATCAGGGCCGGACGCGAAGCAACACGCTGCTTGTGCGGGAATGACAGATTTTCTCCTTCCCCCTGAACGGGGGAAGGTCGGGATGGGGGTCAAGCCGCAGGCAACGCTCGCTGCGGAGAGAGCAGATCCCCACCCGCTTTGCTCTTGCGAGCGAAGCGACCTCCCCTTTCCAAGGGAAGGTGAAACGAAAGCGCGGATGCCAATGCGGCACAAAAAGGGAAGCTCGCAATGATCGACCATATCGGCTTTTCGGTCTCCGACTACGAACGCGCGAAGGCGTTCTACCAGACCGCGCTGGCGCCGCTCGGTTACGGCCTGATCATGGAAGTGCCCGCAGAAGTGACCGGGCACGCACCTGCGGCGGGCTTCGGCACTGACGGCAAGCCTGATTTCTGGATCGGCGGCGAAGGCGCGATGAACAAGCCGGTGCATATCGCGATCACAGCCAAGGACCGCGCCACCGTCGACGCCTTCTACCAGGCCGCGATGGCGGCTGGCGGCCGCGACAACGGCGCGCCCGGCATTCGCGCGCATTATCACCCGAACTATTATGGCGCGTTCGTGCTCGATCCCGACGGCCACAACATCGAGGCGGTCTGCCACACGCCCGGATGAGCCGCGCGGGAAACGCCGCCGCGACCGGACGAGCCGTCCGGCAAGAACCGGCGAATCACTGGTGCGCGGACCCCCGGGACCAACCGGCCCGCAGCCTGCGACAGATCGACCCGCGGTCCGGTGATTCGCCGCAGCGCCGCAGTTCCACGTCGATTGCGCGTGTGTCCGAGCGTTTCTTCTGAACGCGCGGTGAACAAGCGCACATGCAACCCGTTATAATGTCGAAATAAACTTCGCCGATGATTCGGCGCTCGCCACAATCCGGCCTAACGGCTGGCAATTCATCGTCCTGCCGAATTGTTCGGTTCTGACTTCCTTTCTTTCCTTCCTGCCCAGACTTTCCGCCGGGGACTCCAAGACCATGACAAAGCTTCGTCTCGTGCTGCTTGCCACGACTGCGCTGACGGTGATGCAGTTCGCCACCTCAGCGTCGCATGCACAAACTTCTCCGCTGGTCGTCGCACAGGCGCAGCCAAAGGAAGAGCTCGGACCTGACGGAAAGCCGAAGCCACGGCCAGCGCCGGGCGCGCCGGCGCATCCGGCACCGCCCGCAGCTGCACCGCCCGCCGCCGCACCGCATCCGCAAGCGCCACCTCCGGCAGCCGCGCCGCATCCGGCTCCGCCACCGGCCGCAGCGCCTGCGCGTCCGACACCACCACCTCCGCCCCCTGCCGCCGCTCCGCCGCATCCGACG
>NZ_CANSMR010000019.1 GCF_947648125.1 uncultured Bradyrhizobium sp.
CCGCAGGCCCCTGCCGGCCCGGATACCCAGGCGCCGCAAGCCCGGCCGACGCCGCCGCGCCGTGGCCCCGAAGGCGCGCCGCCCCCGACGCCGCCGGCCGCCCCGGGTGTGCGCGGCTTCCGCGACATCACCGCCGACGCCGACGATCTCGGGCGTGCCGCGGCGCAGGCCAGCCGCAACGCGCGCAAGACCTACGCCAACGTGCCGTCGCCCTCGCCGGAATTCGACCGCCTCGAGCCGAGCCTCGAAAACCGCGGCGGCGATCCCGAGGCACCGTATTCCTACGACGAGTCGGTCGAGGAGGCGGAGCGCTACACCCCGCAGCCGCCCCAGGCACCGCCGCCGCCGCGCGCGCGGGTCAGCAATGCCGAGCGCGAGCCGAAGCGGCCGCGTGTCGGTTCGATGTTCCCGTTCAAGACCGCGATCGTGATCGGCATCCTGCTGATCCTGGTCGGCACCGGCATTCTGTTCCACCAGCAGGCCGCCACCCTTGTCAGCAGCCTGTTCAAATCCTCGGCCCCCGTCGAGACGCCGAAGGATGCCGCGGCGACGCCTGCGAGCAAGAAGATCACCGACCGCGTCGGCCAGCCGTCGTCGTCTGGCGAGCCGGTCGCTCCGGTGGCGCAGCGCGTGGTGCTCTATGACGAGGATCCGTCGGATCCGAAGGGCAAGCAGTATGTCGGTTCGGTGGTCTGGCGCACCGAGCAGGTCAAGGGATCGGGCAACCAGAAGCCCGACATCGCCGTGCGCGCCGACATCGACATCCCTGACCGCAAGTTCAAGATGACGATGTCGTTCCGCCGCAACACCGATTCATCGCTGCCGGCGAGCCACACCGCGGAATTGACCTTCATCCTGCCGCAGGACTTCGCCAATGGCGGTGTCGGCAACGTGCCGGGCATCCTGATGAAGTCCAACGAGCAGGCGCGCGGCACGCCGCTGGCCGGGCTCGCGGTGAAGGTCACCGACGGCTTCTTCCTGGTCGGCCTCTCCAACGTCGACGCCGACCGCTCGCGCAATCTGCAGCTCCTGAAGGAGCGCTCCTGGTTCGACGTGCCGCTGGTTTACACCAACCAGCGCCGCGCCATCATCGCGATCGAGAAGGGCGCCCCCGGCGAGCGCGCTTTCAACGACGCCTTCGCGGCGTGGGGTGAGTAGCAGCCTTAACCGCTCACCTCGGTGCTCACGATCTCATCGCCCGGCTTTGTCCGGGCGATTCCGTATCGCAGCGAAGTCCGGCTGTTGCAGCGCATTCGACGCGCTGGCCCCGGAACAATGCCGGGCGCTTTCGAATTTCCCTAGTACCGTCGCGTGACTGCGTTACACTCGCCTGATGTCGGGCAGGGGCACGCCATGAAACGCTATCTGATCTTCGCAGCCATCGGGCCGTTCATCGGCGGCTTCCTGCTGCTGCTCATGACCACCTATCAGTCCGGCTACTGGACCGAGACCAATGGCGGCGAAGTGGCGAAGCTGCTCGTCGTGTTCGTGAAGTCGCTGCAATACAATTATCTGTTCGGCATCGTACCCTCGCTGATGTTCGGTGCGATCGACGACATCCTGATGCATATGCGGCGGATCACGCCAACGGTGCGGATGCTCATTGTCGGCGCGGTGGCATTCGTCGGCGCGGCGCTGACCTACGCCTCGCACGGCTCCGAAAGCGGCGCCGTGCAGTTCATCCTCTACGGGCTGGTCGGCTTCATCCCCGGCGTGATCACGTCCTGGCTGGCGCACAAATACGCCGAAGAGCAGCACGTGCCGGCGACGCCGGCATCCCAGCATTAGGGCACGTGCGCGGTTCCTTTGGAAAAGCAGAAGTGACCGGCTTTGACGCGATCGGCGATCTCTGGCCGGTCGGCGCAAATGAGCGCATCGCCACCGGACAGGAGACTCTGCTTAACGCACGGCGAGCAGCGGGTCGCGCTGTTATCGTAATCTTGTCAATGGATTGCACGCCGGCCTCGAGCCGGTCGCATCGTGCTTCATGGAACTGTCACATGGGCGTCATGTAAACGTAGTCCCAATGTCACACGGTCGCTTTTGTCCTCCCGCGGCCGTGAGGGCGATCATATGAGCGATGTAGCGTTACCTGGTTCGATCGAGCCCGCGCGGCGCCGCGGCCCCGATCTCGAGAAAGGCTTTCATCCTCTCACCGGCATCATCTATCTCGGCGTGATCGGCGCCGCGCTGCTGTTCGTGGCCTACAGCATCTACGCGGACGTCGGCGCGACAGGCGCCGGCAAGACGTCGTATCTCGCGTTCCTGCTGCTGTTCGTGGCGCTGTTGATCTCGCTCGGCTTCGAATTCGTCAACGGCTTTCACGACACGGCGAACGCCGTCGCGACCGTGATCTACACGCGCTCGATGCCGGCCCACATTGCCGTTGTCTGGTCGGGCCTGTTCAATCTGATCGGTGTGCTGCTCTCCAGCGGCGCGGTTGCTTTCGGCATCGTCTCCTTGTTGCCGGTCGAACTGATCCTTCAGGTCGGCAGCAGCGCCGGCTTCGCCATGGTGTTTGCGCTTCTGATCGCTGCCATCATCTGGAACGTGGGTACCTGGTACTTTGGATTGCCCGCCTCGAGTTCGCACACCCTGATCGGATCGATCATGGGCGTCGGTATCGCGAACGCGCTGATGCACGGACGGGAGGGGACCTCTGGCGTGGATTGGTCGCAGGCCGTCAACACCGGCAAGGCGCTACTGCTGTCGCCGCTGTTCGGATTTGCGCTCGCTGCCATCCTGCTCTACGGGCTGAAAACTGCACTGTTGCGCGCAACGCCGGCGCTGTTCGGTGAGCCGAAAGGCGATCAGCCGCCGCCATGGTGGATCCGCGGCATCCTGATCCTGACCTGTACCCTGGTCAGCTTCTTCCACGGATCGAACGACGGTCAAAAGGGCATGGGCCTCATCATGCTGATCCTGATCGGCGTGGTCCCGACCGCTTATGCGCTCAACCGCGCGATGCCTGCGAGCCAGATCGCGGCATTCACCGCGAATTCGGCGGCGGCGAGCAAGGTGATCGAGGATCGGGGAGCCGATCGCAAGGTGACGGGCAATCCGCGTCCGGCGGTGACGAATTACATCACCCTTCGGCAACTCACCGACGACACCTATCCGTCACTCGCCGTTCTCGTCGGCGAAATCAGCGACCAGGTCATTCAATACGGTTCGCTGGCAAAATTCCCGGCCGAGACCGTCGGCAACACGCGTAACGACATGTATCTGGTATCGGAGGCGCTTCGCTCGCTCATGAAGAGCAACGACAGCGGGCTGAACGATGCCGACGTCTCGACGCTCAATCGCTACAAGGGCTCGCTGGATGCCGCCACCAAATTCATTCCGTCCTGGGTGAAGATTGCGGTCGCCATCGCGCTCGGCCTCGGCACGATGGTTGGCTGGAAACGGATTGTCGTGACGGTGGGTGAGAAGATCGGCAAGACCCATCTGACCTATGCGCAGGGTGCCTGCGCCGAGATCACGGCGGCGGCGACCATCGCCGCGGCAGATGGATACGGCTTGCCGGTGTCGACGACGCATGTGCTGTCGTCCGGCATCGCAGGCACCATGACCGCAAATGGGTCCGGCCTGCAATGGTCGACAATCCGCAACATCGCCATGGCCTGGGTTCTGACGCTGCCTGTGGCGATGCTGATCTCGGGCACTCTCTACTTTGTTTTCGCGCATCTATTTTAGCCGGAGCAGCAAGACAACCGGATGCATGAGATCTGCGTCCGGTTCGGAGAAAGGAATTTCGAGTGGCAGATGCAAGCTTCAGCCTTCTGACAGGCAACGATATCGAAACGCGCCTGGTTCGGGCCGGCGGCATTATCTTTCGCGAGGGTGAGCAGGCCAACGAGCTGTTCGTGATCAAGAGCGGCTATGTGCGCATTCAGGTCGGCAACAAGACCATGGCGGACCTGCCGGCGGACACGATCTTTGGCGAGATGGCGTTGATCGACAACGAGCCAAGAAGTGCGACCGCCACGGCGCTCACGGATGTCGAGCTCGTCCCGGTCTCGGAAAAGCAGTTTCTCTTCCTCGTCAGCCAGACGCCGCATTTTGCGCTGAAGGTGATGAGGACGCTGGCCCAGCGGCTCAGAACCATGAACAAGGGCGTGTTCTAGGCGACTCTTGGAGTAAGTCGGCGTCCACGTCGCTCGCGAAAGCGCTCCCACGGATCGTTGCAAGCAAGGACGGCGGACGCTTGCTTCCACCGCCGTTTCGGTCTGACGCTGTCTCCGGCGTGCGGCACGTGATGCGGCCTTGCGTGTGACGGCCTTGAATGTGACACACTGGTAATGTGACGCAACTTGAACCACCTGCCTGCGTTACCATGTGATGGCCATGCCCGAAGACGACATTTTCTCCCCCCACGCCACGCGATCGCGGCCGCCTTTCGGCGGGGCACAGGCGCGCGGCAAGGTCATCGATCAGGACGGGCGCGAGCTCGGCGATGGCCCGCTGCATCCGCAGTTCCAAGGCTTTCAGGGAGCCTTTCAGGAGGGCTTCCGCTTCGACTTCCGCAACTCCTCCGCCAACCCGTTCGGCAATCTGACGCGCGAGGAGCGGCTCGCGCGGCTGGAGATGATTGCAAAGCTGCTCGACGTCGCCTTCGTCGTGCCGGGCACCAATGTCCGCTACGGCATCGACGGGTTGATCGGCCTGATCCCGGTGATCGGCGATCTCATTACCACCGCGATCTCGCTGTGGCTGGTGCGCGAGGCCCGTCTGTTGGGCGCGCCCTGGCACATCACCGCGCGGATGCTTGCCAATGTCGCCGTCGACGGCGTGGTCGGCATGGTGCCGGTGGCGGGCGATGCCTTCGACGTCATGTTCCGCGCCAATATCCGCAATGTGCGGATGCTGCGGCGCTGGCTCGACAAGCAGCCGAGGCGCGCATAATCCGGACCCGAAGGGCCGCGTTAGCGCAAAGTGTGCAGCGGTTTTCCCTCGCGACAAACGCAAGGCGTTTGCGCGGAGATTATGCGCCAATAAATCGCCCCAAAACAAAAGCCCCCGGATCGGTCCGAGGGCTTTTCGTTGAGCGACGAGCCGAAAGTCTACGCGGCGTCGGCGTCGGTCTGGGCCGGCTCAGCACGCGGACGGCGCGGCAGCGGGAAGCCTTCGCTCTCATACAGGGAACGGATGCCGTTCTGGTCGAAACGGGCTTCCTCGACCTGGAGATAGGCGCCGTTCAGCGAATCCGCCGGCAGTTGCTCCATCGCGAACTGCACGGCCTCGGCAGCAGTGCCGAAACGGCGGTAGGCAAAGCCGGCCCGCTTCTTCTTGCGGATCGCGGCAGGGAACAGTTCGGCGGACGTGTTATAGTTGAACGGACGCAGGGGACGCATGGTCGACGACCTCTTGTGTTCTTGGCATAGAGCGGCGAAAGGGATTTTGGGGGACGGCGGCCTATAATCGGCGGCGCGCCGTACATGTCATTTCGATCCCTAATATAGGCCTCTTTGACAAAAATGCGACCCCAGAAGCGCCCCCGGCAGGGCACATGCTGAATCCGCGCATGGCACGCGGTCAATCAGAATAACTCCATTTATTTCAATGGCTTATGGCCATTAAATCTTGTCGAGCCAGGCCAGGATCGCGACCACGATCAAAATCACGCCGAAAAGGCCCATTCCGGAGTGGCCGAGACCATAGCCATAGCCGCGGATACGGCCGCTATAGCCGCCCAGCAGGATAACCAGCAGGAGGATGATGAGGATCAGTCCGAGCGACATGGCGCCCTCCTCAGAAGAGGCGGCAGCCGCTCGGCGAGACGCCGACGGCCCCGCGAATTCAGAGCAAAGCACATTCCGGGGCGCGAGTCGTTAAGGCCGCCGGCCGATCACGAGGATGTTGTTGGGCGCCGGGGCGGCGGAGGCGGGATGTTTGCCAAGCCTACCACCGTCATTGCCGGGCTCGACCCGGCAATCCATCGGGCGAAGGACTGCCTTGATGGATGCCCGGGTCCAGCCGACGAGTTGGCCGCCGTTACTTCTTCTCGTTCAGCTTCAGCGCCGCCGAGTTGATGCAGTAGCGCAGGCCGGTCGGGCCGGGGCCGTCGTTGAAGACATGGCCGAGATGGCCGTCGCATTTCGAGCACAGCACTTCGGTGCGGATCATGCCGTGGCTGGCATCGCGCTCCTCGTCGACATGGCTCTCGACCGCGGGCTTGGAGAAGCTCGGCCAGCCGCAGCCGGAATCGAACTTCTGGTCGGACTCGAACAGCGGCTGCCCGCAGCCGGCGCAGACATAGGTGCCCTTGCGGGGATCATGCTCATATTCGCCGGTGAAGGGCCGTTCGGTCGCCTTTTCCCGCAGCACGGCGTACTGCATCGGCGTCAATTCCTTGCGCCACTCGGCCTCGCTCTTGTGGACCTTGCCGTCGGTTTTCGTATCGGACATGGAAACTCCCTTGTTGTCGTCATTGCGAGCGAAGCGAAGCAATCCAGTGTGAGGGACGCACATGGATTGCTTCGTCCGCGGAGTTTATCATCGGGCCGGCCAAGGCCGGACCCGTTGGCTCCTTGCAATGACGGTGACTGTTCCGTCAGTTGGTGACCTTGGTGCTGCTCACCAGCGTCGGCTTTTCGATGTAATTCTCCGCGAAGATCTTCTTCAGGTTCTCGACCTTCGGGATGTCGTTATAGGCAATATAGGGCTGGTTCGGGTGCAGCGTCAGATAGTCCTGGTGGTAGCCCTCCGCCGGATAGAACGCCTCCAGCGCACCGACCTTGGTGACGATCGGCTTCTTGTAGACCTTGGCCGCATTGAGCTGGGCGATATAGGCGTCCGCCACCTTCTTCTGCTCGTCGCTGGTCGTGAAGATCGCCGAGCGATACTGCGTGCCGGAGTCGGGGCCCTGGCGGTTCAGCTGGGTCGGGTCGTGCACGACGGAGAAGAAGATCTGCAGGATCTTGCCGTAGGAGATCTTCTGCGGGTCGTACTTGATTTCGACGGACTCGGCGTGGCCGGTGGTGCCGGTCGAGACCTTCTCGTAGTCGGCGTTCGCCTTGCTGCCGCCGGAGTAGCCGGACACCGCGCTGACGATGCCGGCGGTGTGCTGGAACACGCCCTGCACACCCCAGAAGCAGCCGCCGGCGAGCACCGCGGTCTTGATGCCGGTTTCCGGCGCGCTCGCGGCCGGCGCCGGGATGACCACGGCGTCCTCGGCGGCAAGCGAGGGCGCAACGGCAAAAGCGGCAACGGCCAGCGCGCCGATCGCGGCGGCGCAAAGCGAGAGGCGGCTGAGGGAGCTTTTGGGCATGGGTTCCTCGTGGGATCGCAATTGGGGGCCAGTCTAGAGCGGGAGCCGGCATTGGCAAACCGGGCCGGGCTGCTCCGACGCTTCAAAATACGGGCGAGGGAGCGTTTTGTTACGGCGCCGGCCACACGGTTTCGTGAGGGAAATCAGCGAGGTCCAGGGATGACGGTGATGGATTTTTGCCCGCGGCCTCTCCACGCCCGTCGTCTTGGCTTTCGCCAGGACGACGCTGAATGTTGGTGCCGCCTGCGAGTCATATACTCACTGTCAGGGTGACGTCGGCGCCTGCGGGACTTTCACACCACGATGCTGAGCCGCTTCGCGGCCCGCGTGATGCCCGTGTAGAGCCACCGCGCGCGCGAGTCCTGGAACGCAAAGCTCTCGTCGAACAGCACGACGTCGTCCCATTGCGAACCCTGCGACTTATGGACGGTCAGTATGTATCCGTAGTCGAACTCGTCATAGGGCTTGCGCTGCTCCCACGGAATGCCCTCGATGCCGCCGTCGAAGCATTCGCCGCGCACCGACACCTTGGTGACCTTGTGGCCAAAGTCCTCGTCCGGCATCACGCGCATGGTGATGATCTTGGATTTCGACTGCGCGCGCGCCTTGACCCGCCACAGCCCGCCGTTGAACAGCGCCTTCTTGCGGTTGTTGCGCAGGCAGACCAGCTTGTCGCCGGCGACGGGGAGAGGATCTTCGATGTTTAGCCGCTGCCGCATCCGCATGTTGTAGGCGCGGCGGGTGTTGTTGCGGCCGACCAGCACCTGGTCGGCGCTCATCACGCGGTCCGGATCGAGCTCCTTGCGCGACACTACCTCGCTCTCGCCATGGCGGCCGATCTCGAGCTCGCGGCCCTCGCGGATATCCATCGACATCCGCACGATCGGATCGTCCTGCGCCTGGCGGTGCACCTCGGTCAGCATCGCGTCCGGCTCGGCGTCGGTGAAGAAGCCGCCGCCCTGGATCGGCGGCAATTGCGCGGGATCGCCGAGCACCAGCAGCGGGCAGTCGAACGACATCAAATCGCGGCCGAGCTCGGCGTCGACCATCGAACATTCGTCGATCACGATCAGCTTCGCTTTTGATGCGGGCGCGTCGTCCCACAACTCAAAGCTTGGCTGCTCGACGCCGGACTCGCGGGCGCGGTAGATCAGGGAATGGATAGTGGAGGCGCTGTCGCAACCCTTGTTGCGCATGACCAGCGCCGCCTTGCCGGTGAAGGCCGCGAATTTTACTTCGCCGTCGACGCCCTCGGCGATGTGCTGGGCAAGCGTGGTCTTTCCGGTTCCGGCATAGCCGAACAGGCGGAACACCGGCGGCGTCCCGTTCTGGCCGGGCTTGGCTTTCAGCCAGTCGGCAACGGCTTTCAGCGCGGAGTCCTGGTGCGGCGTAAAGGTGGTCACGTGAGGCTGTCTTGGGGCTTTCGAAGAGGGAGCCAGCGGGGCATCGCCGCGACTCGGACCCCAAACCTAACCATTCGAGCCGTCCGCGCAAGGCGGCGGGCACTACTGCCAGCCCGGAATACCGTGCATGTCGGGCAGCTTGTGGGCGATGCCCTTGTGGCAATCGATGCAGGTCTTTTCGCCTGAGAACAGGAAGCGCTCATGTGCGATGCTGGCTCGGGGCGATTGCTTGGTGACGTCCATCGATTGCGCGCTGTGGCAGTTGCGGCATTCGAGCGAATCATTGGCCTTGAAGCGGGCCCATTCGTGCAGCGCGAGCTCCAGACGGTGGTCGATGAACTTGTCGCGGGTATCGATGCTGCCGAACAGGTGGCCCCAGACTTCCTTGGAGGCCTGCATCTTGCGAGCGATCTTGTCGGTCCAATTGTGGGGCACGTGACAATCCGGGCAGCTGGCGCGCACGCCGGACCGGTTGCTGAAGTGGATGGTCGATTTCAGCTCCGCGAAGACGTTGTCGCGCATCTCGTGACAGCCGGTGCAGAACTTCTCGGTGTTGGTCAGCTCCAGCGCGGTGTTGAAGCCACCCCAGAAGATCACGCCGGCGACGAAGCCGGCGAGCACGAGCACGCCGAGCCCGAACACCGAACTCGGCCGGATCAGGACGCCCCAGAGCTCGACGGCAAAACGCCAAGCACGCGCAATGAAGCCCTGCCGCCCAGCGGGAGGATCGACGCTGCTCATCTGCGACCACCGGGGGCAGCGCGGTTGAGCATCGTGTCAATGTCGACGAAGTCGTTGGTCACCGGCGGCGTCACCACGTTCTGCGGCACATGGCATTCGGTGCAGAAGAACCGGCGCGGCGATACCGAGGCGAGGAACTGGCCGTCACGATCCATGAAGTGGGTGATGCTGACCATCGGTGCCCGGGACTCGCCGGTGCGTGCGCGGGCATGGCAGGACAGGCATTTGTTGCCCTGGATGTCGACCTGATAGCCGTCGATCGAATGCGGGATGACGGGCGGCTGTTCGGGATAGTTGCGCACCTCCTTTTCGGAGCTGTTGCGCGGTCCCGTCATCGGCGGCGCCGGGCCTTCCTCGTTGAGCGGCGCCGGGCCGCGCAGGCCGGAGTTCAGCCCTTGGGCGGCAAGGGTGCCAGAGCCCGCGGCCAGGATCAGGAGGAGAAGCAGACTGCGGAATTTCATCATCATGTCGTCGCCACCTTCTCGATGCGGACGGCGCATTTCTTGTAATCGGTCTGTAGTGAAATCGGATCGGTGGCGTCGAGCGTCACCTTGTTGATGAGCTTCGACTCGTCGAACCAGGGCACGAACACCAGTCCTCGCGGCGGCCGGTCGCGGCCGCGCGTTTCGAGCCGTGCGCGGATGAAGCCGCGGCGCGATTCGACCTTGACCTCGTCGCCGCGCCTGAGCTTGAGCTCCGTCGCATCGTCCGGGTGCATGAAGCAGACGGCCTCCGGAAATGCCTTGTAGAGCTCGGGCACGCGCCGCGTCATGGTGCCGGAATGCCAGTGCTCCAGCACACGGCCGGTCGACAGCCAGAACGGATAGTCGTTGTCGGGGGATTCCGCCGGCGGCTCGTAGGGCAGCGCGAAGATGCGCGCCTTGCCGTCCGGGAAGCCGTAGAACTGCACCTCGGCCCCCTGCCGCACATAGGGATCGAGACCTTCGCGGAAGCGCCAGCGGGTTTCCTGGCCGTTGACGACCGGCCAGCGCAATCCGCGAACCTGATGATAGGTGTCGAACGGTGCCAGATCGTGGCCGTGACCGCGGCCGAACGAGGCGTACTCCTCGAACAGTCCCTTGTGCACGTAGAAGCCGAATGCCTTGGACTCGTCGTTGGCGTAGCCGGCCTCGATGTCGGTGACGGGAAATTTGTCGACCTCGCCGTTGCGGAACAGGATGTCGAACAGCGTCTTGCCGCGATATTCCGGCTTCTTCGCCAGCAATTCCTCCGGCCAGACCTCCTCGACCTTGAAGCGCTTGGAGAACTCCATCACCTGCCAGAGGTCCGAGCGCGCCTCGCCCGGCGCCGAGACTAGCTGGTGCCACATGTGGGTGCGGCGTTCGGCATTGCCGTAGGCGCCTTCCTTTTCGACCCACATCGCCGTCGGCAGCACGAGATCGGCGGCGAGCGCAGTTACCGTCGGATAGGCGTCCGACACGACGATGAAGTTCTCGGGATTGCGGTAGCCGGGATAGGTCTCCTCATTGGCGTTGGCGCCGCCCTGCAGGTTGTTGTTGACCTGGATCCAGTAGGCGTTGAGCAGTCCGTCCTTGAGCATGCGGTTCTGCAGGACCGCGTGGTAGCCGGGCTTGTCCGGGATGGTGCCCTCGGGAAGCTTCCAGATGTGCTCGGCCTTGTCGCGGTGCTCCTTGTTGGTCACCACCATGTCGGCCGGCAGGCGATGAGAGAAGGTGCCGACTTCACGTGCCGTGCCGCACGCCGAGGGCTGGCCGGTCAGCGAGAACGGGCTGTTGCCGGCTTCGGAGATCTTTCCGGTCAGGAGATGGATGTTGTAGACGAGGTTGTTGCACCAGACGCCACGCGTGTGCTGGTTGAAGCCCATGGTCCAGAAGCTCGTGACCTTGACCTTCGGGTCGGCATAGATCTCGGCGAGCGCCTCCAGGCGATTGAGCGGCACGCCGGACATCTCTGCGGCCTTTTCCAGCGTATAGTCGGCGAGGAACTTGACGTAGTCGTCGTAGCTCATGTCGGTGGCGTCGCCGGCCTTGGCGCGCCCGGTCGCTTTCTTCTCCAGTGGATGTTCCGGGCGCAGGCCGTAGCCGATGTCGGTCTGCCCCCGCTTGAAAACCGTATGCTTGCCGACGAAGTCTCGGTTGACCCGACCGGTCTTGACGATGTGATTGGCGATCGCGTTGAGCAGATAAAGGTCGGTCTGAGGCTTGAACACCAGCCCGATGTCGGCGAGGTCGAACGAGCGGTGCTCGAATGTCGACAGCACGGCCACGCGCACATGCGGCGCGGAGAGCCTGCGGTCGGCGACCCGGGTCCACAGGATCGGGTGCATCTCGGCCATGTTCGAGCCCCATAGCACGAATGCGTCCGCGGCCTCGATGTCGTCGTAGCAGCCCATCGGCTCATCGATGCCGAAGGTGCGCATGAAGCCGGCCGCCGCGGAGGCCATGCAGTGGCGGGCATTGGGGTCGATATTGTTGGAGCGGAAGCCCGCCTTGAACAGCTTCAAGGCGGCGTAGCCTTCCCAGATCGTCCACTGGCCGGACCCGAACATCCCGATGCCGCTCGGCCCGCGCTTCTTCAGCGCCGCCTTGTACTTCTCGGCCATCACGTCGAAGGCCTCGTCCCACGACACCGGGGTGAACTCGCCGTTCTTGTCGAACTTGCCGTTCGTCTTGCGCAGCATCGGCTGCGTCAGGCGGTCATGGCCGTACATGATCTTGGACAGGAAATAGCCCTTGACGCAGTTGAGCCCGCGATTGACCTCCGACTTGATATCGCCATGGGTAGCGACGACGCGGTTGTCCTTGGTCGCCACCATCACGCTGCAACCGGTGCCGCAGAAGCGGCATGGCGCCTTGTCCCATTTCAACTCGCTCTCGCCGCGATCGGTGACGAGATTGGCAGCGCTGGCAGCAACCGGCAGTCCGCCTGCCATGGCGGCCATGGCTGCGGCCTCCAGTTTCAGCACCTGGCGGCGATCAAGCTTGGATGCGGTCATGATGCGTCTCTCTTGTGGCGTATCGGACTTGTAGACAGGAGATCAGGCGCCGGCGACGCCAAGGGCATGGAAGACCAGCGAAGCCGAGTAGACGTCGGGCAGCGTGCTGATCGCGTTGAGCGTCGTCCCGAGCGAGCCGGCATCGGGCGCATCGACCACGACGACGAGTTTTCCCCTGATGTCGCGCTGGTAGATTTCGCAGCCCGCGAGCGCGGTGATGGCGTGCTCGGCCGAGGCGAGGCGCTCGGGGCGCACCTGCACCAGGATGCTCGCGATCTCGCCCCCCGGTGGGGCGACCACCCGCTCGACCTGGGGCAACTGGCCCGTGATGAGGGCTCGGCGATCGATGTTTGTGTGAGGTCTGATCATGGTGGACCGCCGTTCTTGAATGGGCTGTTTAGTAGTGCGCAGGCGGGCCGGGCGGGCCCGTCATCATCTGGTAGATCCACACCGCAAGGCCGTAGCTGCCGACCGTGGCGACCGCCAGGGCGGGCATCACCACCGCGGTGAGGAACAGGAACGCAAAAATTTCCATGCGCCTGCGGCGCGGCCGCGCGCGCGTGCTGTCGCCTGTGGCCGACATGCGTCGTCTCGCTGGGATTATGTGGGGGAAAGGCCTCGTTGCCTTCCTCAGAAAGTAACGATTGAGCCGGAGAATAGCACTGATCCAGATCAATGCGCGCAAAAATTACAATCCTCCAGGAGCGATTCGGATGCGGCAAAGAGCGTCGCTGGAGGCTGGGCAGGGCAGCAGACCGAAGGGCGTGTCTTGTCAGGCGAAATTCACCGACGCGGGCATCCGTTTACCGGACGCAATACGTTGGTGCCGTGCGTAGCGCACTCGTCGCGGATCAGTAATGATGGAGCGTCGCGCGCCAATCCGTCTCGTCTGGCGAAATTCGGCGAGCTGGACTCGGTTTCCCACCGCAATACACTGAGACCAATAACAAACGCCCGGGAGAAAAACTGATGAAATTCGGCATCTTCTACGAGCTGCAACTGCCGCGCCCCTGGAACGACGGCGACGAGCTCCGGCTCTACCAGAACGCGCTGACGCAATTGGAGACCGCCGACCGGCTCGGCTACGATTATGCGTGGGTCGTCGAGCATCATTTCCTCGAGGAATATTCGCACTCGCCGGCACCGGAATCCTTCCTCGCCGCCGCGAGCCAGCGCACCAGGAATATCCGGCTCGGCCACGGCATCTTCCAGCTCACCACCAACCATCCCGCGCGCGTTGCCGAGCGCGTCGCGGTGCTCGATCTGCTCTCCAACGGCCGTTGTGAATTCGGCATGGGCGAGAGCGCCTCGATCACCGAGCTGACGCCGTTCGGCCGCGACATGGAGACCAAGCGCGAGGTGTTCGAGGAGGCGGTCAGTGCGATCTTCCCGATGTTCACCAAGGTCGGCACCGAACATCACGGCAAATATTTCGACATCCCGCTGCGCAATGTCGTGCCGAAGCCGGTGCAGAAGCCGCATCCGCCGCTCTGGATGGCGTGCTCGCAACTGCCGACGATCGAACGTGCCGGGCAGAACGGATTTGGCGCGCTCGGCTTCCAGTTCGTCAGCGCCGAGGCGGCACATGCCTGGGTGCACGCCTATTACAACGCGATCACCAAGCGGCTGAAGAAGCTCGCCGACTACGAAATCAATCCCAACATGGCGCTGGTCTCGTTCTTCATGTGCGCCGAGACCGATGAAGAGGCGCGCAAGCGCGCCGACGGTGCGACCTTCTTCCAGTTCGCGCTGCGCTACTATGGCCAGGCACAGAACCGGCAGCGCCCGGCGCCCGGCACCGTCAACATGTGGGACGAGTACAACAAGTGGAAGCGCGAGAATCCCGAGGCGCAGGAGGCCGCATTGCGCGGCGGCCTGATCGGTTCGCCGGAAACAATCGCTAAGAAGCTGCGGCGCTTCCGCGCCTCGCACATCGATCAGGTGATCCTGCTCAACCAGGCCGGCAAGAACACCCATGAGCACATCTGCGAGTCGCTCGAGCTGTTTGGGAAAGAGGTGATGCCCGAGTTCCAGCACGATCCCGAGCACGATGCCTGGAAGAAGGGTGTGCTTGACGGCTCGATCCAGCTCGAGGAGATCGACACCCAAGCGTTCTCGGATCGCTATGGCAAACTCGCGGTCAATGTCGGTCCGAAGACCGCAGCCGCCGGCTGATCGAGAGCAGTAGCTTGAATAGGTGCGGCCGCGTGTTCGGTCCACCTCTCCCCAACGGGGAGAGGTCGATTTGCGCAGCAAATCGGGTGAGGGGCCGCAGCTCCCGCGAGAGACTGTGACCCCTCACCCGGCGCTGCGCGCCGACCTCTCCCAAGGGAGAGGTGACCTACCGACGTTGCTTGAGATTGCTCTAATCTCATCGCGTTTGGTCCTGTGCAGCCACCTCGCGATCGCGTGAAGAAAATAATTCGCTACGCGCGACCTGCGCCTTAAACGAAACGACACGCGCGATGCCTGCACCGAAGTGCAGGCATCGCTATTTTTGTGCGGTGCTCGACAGCTTCATTCGCGCGCCCCATCATCCTGACAACGCATGATCTTGCAGCGCGATAGCGCGCGTGATCGTCAGGAGATTTTGGAATGAAGCGTCGTGAATTCCTCCAGCTGTCGCTTGCCACAGCCGCTGCCGCTGCACTGTCGCGGCAGGCACAGGCACAGGCGGACGCTAAGGAAATTCGTATCGGCTACCAGAAGAACGGCGTGCTCGTTATCACGCGCCAGCGTGAGGCTTTGGAAAATCATTTCAAGCCACAGGGCGTCAACGTGAAATGGGTCGAGTTCTCCTCGGGCCCGCCGATGATGGAGGCGATGAATGTCGGCAGCGTCGATTACGGCGCGGTCGGCGATTCCCCGCCGATCTTCGCCCAGGCCGCGGGCGCGGCCATCGTCTATGCCGCGGCGCAGCCGATCATGAACGGGTCGGGCGTCTTGGTGCCGCAGCATTCTGCGATCACCACCATCGCCGATCTCAAGGGCAAGCGCATCGGCTTCACCAAGGGATCCAGCGCGCATAACGTCGTGATCCAGACGTTGGAGAAGGCCGGGCTGACCTATGAGGACATCACGCCGGTCTATCTGACGCCGCCGGACGCCGGCCCCGCCTTTGCCAATGGCGGCATCGATGCCTGGGCGATCTGGGATCCATATTTCGCGATCGCCGAGACCAGGCAGAACGGCCGCATTCTTGTCAACAGCCGCGACGTTACCAAGACCAACGCGTTCTACATCGCCAACCGCGACTTCGCGCGGAATCGCGGTGCGATCCTGCAGCAGATCGTCGATGTCACGGCATCGACGGCGAAATGGGCAGAGGCGCATCCCGATGACGTCGCGAAATCGCTGGCAGCGGTCACCGGCGTGCCGCTCGATATCCAGACCATCGCGGCGCGGCGGGCGGGATTCTCGGTCGGCCCCGTGACCGACGACATCATTGCGACCCAGCAGGGCGTCGCCGACCGCTTCTTCAAGCTCGGCCTGATCCCGAAGCAGATCGCGATCCGCGACATCGTCTGGCGCAACACCCAGACCTGATCGACGCGCCTTGGTCAATTCAATGCAGAGGACATTCCCATGACGCGTTTATTTCGACGCTGGGTTGCCCGCGCGGTGCTCTCGGTCAGTATCGTCGCGGCGACCGTCGGCGCCTCCTACGGCCAGGAGAAAGTCGTCCGCATCGGCTATCAGAAGTACGGCAAGCTGGTGCTGCTGAAGAGCAAGGGCTCGCTCGAGGAGAAGCTGAAATCGGTTGGCACCAAGGTGGTGTGGACCGAGTTTCCGTCGGGGCCGCCGCTGCTTGAAGCGCTCAATGTCGGTGCGATCGATTTCGGCAACACCGGCGAAGCGCCGCCGATCTTCGCGCAGGCCGCCGGAGCGCCGATCCAGTATGTCGCCTATGAGCCGCCGGCGCCGAAAGGCGAGGCGATCCTGGTGCCGAAGGACAGCCCGATCAAGTCGGTCGCCGATCTCAGGGGCAAGAAGGTCGCGCTGAACAAGGGCTCCAACGTCCATTATCTGCTGGTGAAGGCGCTGGAGAAAGCCGGCGTCAAATATTCCGAGATCGAGCCGGTGTTCCTGGCGCCGGCCGATGCGCGCGCGGCGTTCGAGCGCGGCGCGGTCGATGCCTGGGTGATCTGGGATCCGTTCCAGGCCGCCGCGGAGGCTGCGACCGGCGCGCGCACCATTGCCGACGGCACCGGCATCGTCGCGAACTATCAGTTCTACTTCGCCTCGAAGAAGTTTTTGCAGACCGATCCGAAGATCGTCGAGCTCGTGCTGGCGCAGCTGAGCGAGGTCGATGACTGGGCCAAGGGCGACATCCACGCCGTCGCCGAACAGCTCGCGCCGAGCATCGGCCTGTCGGTGCCGGTGGTGGAGGTCGCGCTGAAGCGGCAGGCCTATGGCATCAAGCTGGTCACCGACACCGTCATCGCGGATCAGCAACAGGTCGCCGACACGTTCTTCGCGCTCGGCCTGATCCCCAAACATATCAAGATTTCCGACGTCGCATGGAGACCGGGCACGTGAGCACCCCAACCAACGCCAACATCCTCTGGTTCCTGCCGACCCACGGCGACAGCCGCTATCTCGGCACGTCGATCGGCGGCCGTGAGGTGAACTTCAACTATCTGCGCCAGATCGCACAGGCCGCGGACCAGCTCGGCTATTACGGCGTGCTGCTGCCGACCGGGCGGAGCTGCGAGGATTCCTGGGTGGTGGCCTCGGCCGTCGCGCCCTGGACCGAGCGCCTGCGCTATCTGGTGGCGGTCAGGCCCGGCCTGCAGTCGCCGAGCGTTGCCGCCCGCATGACCGCGACCTTGGACCGGCTGTCGAACGGTCGTCTCTTGATCAACGTCGTCACCGGCGGCGATCCGATCGAGAACAAGGGCGACGGCATCTTCCTCGACCACGACGAGCGCTACGCGGTGACGCGCGAGTTCCTCAACGTCTATAGCGATCTGCTCGCGGGCAAGACGGTCAATGTCGAAGGCCAGCACATCCGGATCGAGGATGGCCGCCTGCTGTTCAATCCGGTGCAGTCGCCGCGCCCGCCGCTGTATTTCGGCGGCTCGTCGGACGCCGGCATCGACGTCGCGGTCGACACCGTCGACAAGTATCTGACCTGGGGCGAGCCGCCGGCGCAGGTCGCCGAGAAGATCGCCAAGGTGAAGGCCGTCGCCGCGCAACGCGGCCGCAAGCTGTCGTTCGGCATCCGCCTGCATGTGATCGTGCGCGAGACCAACGCGGAGGCCTGGAAGGCCGCCGACGAACTGATCCAGTACGTCACCGACGACACCATTGTTGCCGCGCAGAAGATCTTTGCGCGGATGGATTCAGTCGGCCAGCAGCGCATGGCGCAGCTGCATGGCGGACGGCGCGACAAGCTCGAGATCAGCCCGAACCTCTGGGCCGGCGTCGGCCTGGTGCGCGGCGGGGCCGGCACCGCGCTGGTCGGCGATCCCCAGACCGTCGCCGCGCGCATCAAGGAGTATCAGGACGTCGGCGTCGATACCTTCATCATGTCGGGCTACCCGCATCTCGAGGAAGCCTATCGGTTCGCCGAACTGGTGTTCCCGCTGCTGTCGCTGGCGCAGCCCGGCAACGTGACGCCGATCCGCGTCAACACCGGGCCGTTCGGTGAGACCATCGGCAACGACTACCGTCCGCAGAAGCAGGCATCGCAATCATGAGCTTGATCGATTCACTCCCGCGTCGCAAAGCGTTTTCAAGCGAAGTGGATGCCGGTTCGCGTGAAGAAAACGCGTCAAAACAAAAATCTGGAGCTCCGTTCCGATCCCATCGGAACGGAAACAGCTCCAGCGCGCCGAAACTCCCCAAGGTCGACGGGCTGATCCCCTGGATCGTGCCGCTTGCCATCGTGCTGGTCTGGCAGCTTGCCTGCGTCACCGGCTTTGTTCCTTCGCGCGTGTTGCCGGCGCCGACCGATGTCGCACTGGCTGGTTGGAAACTATTGCTATCCGGCGAACTGGTCCGCAACATCTGGGTCAGCTTCTGGCGCGCGTCGATCGGCTTTGTGATCGGTGGCGGCATCGGCTTCGCGTTCGGGCTCGCCAACGGGCTGTCGCAGCTGTCGGCGAAGCTCACCGACACCACGCTGCAGATGGTGCGCAACATCCCGCATCTGGCGCTGATCCCGCTCGTCATCCTGTGGTTCGGCATCGACGAGTCGGCAAAGCTGTTCCTGGTCGCGCTCGGCGTGTTCTTCCCGATCTATCTCAACACGCTGCACGGCATCCGCACCGTCGATCCGCAGCTGATCGAGATGGGCCGCATCTACGGCATGACCGACGGCGAGCTGTTCCGCCGGGTGATCTTCCCGGGCGCGCTGCCCTCGATCTTCGTCGGGCTACGCTTTGCGCTCGGCATCATGTGGCTGACGCTGATCGTCGCCGAGACCATCGCGGCCTCGTCGGGCCTCGGCTACATGGCGATGCAGGCGCGCGAATTCATGCTGATCGACGTCGTCGTGCTCTCGATCCTGATCTACGCCTTGCTCGGCAAGCTCGCCGACAGCGCCTCGCGGGCGCTGGAGCGGCTGACCCTGTCGTGGCACCCCGCCTTCCAGAAGAAGTGAGAATGAGAATGCAAGAAGCGCTTCGTTTCCAGCCCGCAGGTGCCGAACCGGTCGACCACGCCGACATCGTCGTGAAGGCGCGGCATTTGCGGCGCGCGGCGGAAGGTACGGCCCGCGGGTTGTCGCTGAGCATCCGCGGCTTGCGCAAGGCGTTCGGCGACAATGAGGTGCTGCGTGGCATCGACCTGCACATCCCGGCCGGCCAGTTCGTCGCGATCGTCGGCCGCAGCGGCTGCGGCAAGAGCACGCTGCTGCGCCTGGTCGCCGGCCTCGACGCGCCGACCGCAGGAAGCATCGCCTTCGGAGAACAACCCCGGGCGCAGGACGTCCGCGTCATGTTCCAGGAGCCGCGCCTGCTGCCCTGGGCGCGGGTGCTGTCCAATGTCGAGGTCGGTCTGGGGCGCGAGCGCTCGTCTGCGGATGCGCAGGCGCGCGCCGAGCGCGCGCTGGTCGAGGTCGGCCTCGGCGACAAGCGCGACCAGTGGCCCTCGGTGCTGTCAGGCGGCCAGAAGCAGCGTGCGGCCCTGGCGCGGGCGCTGGTCTCCCAGCCGCGCGTGCTGGCGTTCGACGAGCCGCTCGGTGCGCTCGATGCGTTGACCCGCATTTCGATGCAGCAATTGCTGGAGCGCGTCTGGCGCGACCAGGGCTTCACCGCGATCCTGGTGACGCACGATGTCGCCGAGGCGGTCGCGCTCGCCGATCGCGTGCTGGTCATCGAGGACGGCCGGATCGCCGAGGATGTCACGATCGACCTGCCGCGGCCGCGCCGGCGCGGTTCGGCCGAGCTCGCCACGCTGGAAGGCGAGATACTAAAGCACCTGCTCGAGGGCAGCGAAGACACATCCGATCTGTGAGGTCGCCATGAATTCCATCGTCCGCAATGTTTCGATCGAGCCCGCGGTGGCGGCCGATGAATTCCGTGGCGCGATGCGCCATCTCACCGGCGGCGTCAGCGTCATCACCGCCGGCCGAGGCAAGGAAATTTCGGGCATGACGGTGACCTCGGTGTCGTCGCTGTCGGTCGAGCCGCCGTCGCTGATCGTCAGCATCAACCGCGCTGCCTCGTCATGGCCGCTGATCGCGCGTCATGGCGTGTTCGGCGTCAACATCCTGACTGCGGATCAGCTCGACATCGCCGAGCGCTTCACCGGCAAGGGCGGCTTGAAGGGCGTCGACCGGTTCACGGGCGCCGAATGGACCACGCGCGCCTCGGGCGTGCGGTTGCTGGTGGGAGCGCTGGCGGCGATCGACTGTGAGGTCGAGGAGGTCATCGAGCGGCATTCGCACGCGATCGTCATCGGTCGCGTGCTCGATGTGATTGCATCGGAGCGCACCGCCGCGCTGGCGTATTGGCACCGCGAATACGTCGCGATCGACCGCGACGAAGACGCCGCCAGGTTGGCCGAGATCAGCCTGCCGTCACGTCACGTCCATGCCCGGGGCGCGCGCTAGCGCACGTTGCTGGTCCGGATCGGCCTTTAGAAGACTGCGCTCCGCGACGCCGGGCTGTCGATGATTACGGTGCTGCCGCGGACGCCAGCCCATACGGCCTGGATGGTCTGAGCTGTATTGCCCAGCGGAATGCCGACGACGAGCGTGGTCGGGATACGGCCGAAGCTCGACGGGGTCTCGTTATAGGTAAAGCTCGCGACCACCGGCGAGACCTTGCCATTGACGGTGACGCCGAACATGCCGCCCGGAATATCGTTCCCCGTGGCGTAGGGATTCGGAACGTTGAGGGTGATGATCGCGGTGGTGCCGCGCCCTCGGGGATCGTCAGGCTGAGGCCTTGCATTGCCGTAAAGGAAGAGGAGTTGGTGGACAGGGTGCCGCTGGTCTGCGCGCAAAGAGCCGTATCACTCTTCAGTTGTCTAAACATAAAAGTGCAATAAAAGATTGCATAAGCCAGTCGACCGCAAACTCAAGGGATGAACGGCAAGGGGACGGCAAGGGGGCTGGCGCGGCATGTTGGCCGTGGCGCTTTGCCGGCAAGCGCACTAAAAGCCGCGGATGTTTCGGAGACATGACGGTTCGATGAAGCGCGTGGGAGCCTGGCTGTTCTATCTCGTCGGCGCAATCGCCGTCGCTTATCTCGCGCTCTATGCGTATGTGACTTTCACCGGCCGCGACATCACACCGGGCGATCCGATCCGGATATTTCGCAAGCCCGATGCGCCCAACTATTCCTGAGGCTCGGCAAGCGGCGGGACTTTCTCCACCGCTCTCCCTTTCTTAGCCGGCGCTTGCCATGCGTTGATAGTCGGGCGCGCCATTGCCGGCCGGGGTGATCGGGATGCCGCCGTCGGCATATTCGTTCAGCTTGTTGCGCAGCGTGCGGATCGAGATGCCGAGGATGTTGGCGGCATGGGTGCGGTTGCCGAGGCAGTGCTTCAGTGTTTCCAGGATCAAATCGCGTTCGACGTCAGCGACGGTGCGGCCGACGAGCGCGCGGGTGACCTGCTCGGCGGCCAGCGTGGCATGCGCGACCGCGGGTGCGGTCTTGGCGAGGTCGAGACGGTCGCCGTCGGGGGTCAGGATCGCGTCCGCACCGATCTCGTCGCCCTGCGCCATCAGGACCGAGCGATGAATGGTGTTCTCGAGCTCGCGGACATTGCCCTGCCAGCGGTTCGCGGTCAGGACGCGGCGGGCCTCGGTCGAGATCGGGCGCACCGCGAGGCCATTAGCCTCGGCATATTTCTTGGCGAAATGCTGCGCCAGCTCGAGGATGTCGGCTGGACGATCGCGCAGCGGCGGGATCTTCAGGTTGACGACGTTGAGGCGGAACAGCAGGTCCTCGCGGAAGCTGCCTTCGCGCACCGCCTCCGACAGATTGCGGTTCGAGGTCGCGATGATGCGGATGTCGACCGGGACCGGCTTGGTGCCGCCGACGCGGTCGATCACGCGCTCCTGGATCGCGCGCAGCAGCTTGGACTGCAGGCGGACATCCATCTCGGAGATTTCGTCGAGCAGCAGCGTGCCGCCGGTCGCTTCCTCGAACTTGCCGATGCGCCGCGCCACCGCGCCGGTGAAGGCGCCTTTCTCATGGCCGAACAGTTCGGATTCAAGCAGGTGCTCGGGGATCGCCGCGCAGTTGATCGAGATGAACGGCCGCTTGGCGCGAGCCGACCGGGAGTGGACATAGCGCGCCAGCACCTCCTTGCCGGTGCCGGATTCGCCGGTGATCATCACGGAGGCATCTGAGCCCGCGATCTGCTGCGCGAGCTTGATCACCCGGCCCATCGCCTCGTCGCGATAGATCAGATCGCGCGCGTCGTTGGCGACCGCGGCGAGCACTGCTGCGATCAGTTCGGGGTCGGGCGGCAGCGGGATGTATTCCTTGGCGCCGGCATGGATCGCGGCGACCGCGGCGCGGGCATCGTTGGAGATGCCGCAGGCGACGATCGGCACGTGGATATGTTCGGCCTCGAGCCGCATCACGAGGTCGCGGATGTCGAGGCCGACATCGACCAGCAGGAGGTCGGCGCCCTTGCCGCTGCGCAGCACATTCATCGCCTGCTCGGCGGCCTCGGCGTGAGTCACCGAGGCGCCGTTGTCCATCGCGATCTTGGTCGCGGTCGTGAGCTGGCCCTTCAGGGTGCCAACGATGAGAAGCCGCATGATGATCTCCTGTTCGTCTGGTCGCGCAGTTCCGCGCGCTACCGTTGCGTTCGTTTAAGAGCGTTCTGCCTTGATGATTTCGGTCATGGTCACGCCGAGCTTGTCTTCCACCAGCACCACTTCACCGCGCGCCACCAGGCGGTTGTTGACGTAGATGTCGATCGCCTCGCCGACGCGGCGGTCGAGCTCGAGCACGGTGCCCGGTCCGAGCTTCAAGAGGTCGCCGACGTCCATCTTGGAGCGGCCGAGCACCGCCGAGACCTGCACCGGCACGTCGAACACGGCCTCGAGATCGGCGGCGATGCGCGCGGCATTTTCGTCCTCGTTGTAGCCGATGTCGTCGATCCCGGGCGCGTCGGCGGCGTTGAGATCGGGAAGCGGGACGTGGGTGTCGGTGTCGCTCATGGTTCAGCCCTCAATCCTTCAGCCGGCCTGGCCGCGGGACGCCAGATAGCGCCCGACGAGTTCGTTGATCTTGCCTTCGATCGCGGCGCGTTCCAGCACCACGCCGCCGTCGGCCCATTCGATCCGGCAGTCGCCGGTCGCGATCGTGGGCTCGGCCAGGATCACCAGCCGGCCCTGGAAGCCGGAATGCGTCGCCATCCGCTCGATATTGTCATGCGCCGCCTCGTAGAGCGCGTCATTGATGCGGACCACGAGATGCGGCGTCGCCACCAGGTGCGAGAAGCAGTCGGAGACCAGCGCGGTGATCTCGCCGAGCGGCTCGCGTGCAATCAGTTCGGAGCAGAGCTTGCGGGCGACCGCGACCGCGACATCCACCGCCTCGGTCTCCATCCGCGTCTCGATGCCGGCGAAGCGGGCGGCGATGCCCTTGATCGCGGTGCCGATCTCTTCCAGCGCCTGGGCCGCGCGGCGGTCGCTCTCGACCTTGGCCTCGCGCAGCGCGGCCTCGTAGCCAGCGCGATAGGCCCGCGCCTCGGCGTCGGCGACCTTCTGCGCGACCTCGGCCGGGGTCGGGGCGCGCTCGCGCGAACGGTCCGGCGCCGAGAAGTCCGTGTCGAACAGGAATTTTGCGGGTGCGGCCATCAGTACACCAGCTCGTCGTCGGCGCGGTTCTTGGTCAGGGTGATCTCGCCGCGCGCGGCGAGATCCTTGGCGAGGTTGACCAGCAGCGCCTGGGCCTCGTCGACGTCGCGCAGCCGCACCGGGCCCATCGCGGCCATGTCGTCCATCAGCATCTTGCCGGCGCGGGAGGACATGTTGCCGAGGAAGAAGCTGCGTACCTCCTCGTTGGCGCTCTTCAGTGCGACGCCGAGCTTGTCCTTGTCGATGTTGCGCATCAGCGTCTGGGCCGAGGCGGAATCGAGCTTGATCAGGTCGTCGAAGGTGAACATCAGCGCCTTGATGCGCTCGGCGGATTCGCGGTTTTCCTCTTCCAGCGAGGTGATGAAGCGGGTCTCGGTCTGGCGGTCGAAATTGTTGAAGATCTCGGCCATCACCTCATGGGCGTCGCGGCGGCGGGTCTGCGACAGGTTCGACATGAACTCGGTGCGCAGCGTCTGCTCGACGCGCTCGATGACTTCCTTTTGCACCGCCTCCATCCGCAGCATGCGGCCGACCACGTCGAGCGCGATGTCCTCGGGCAGGATCGCCAGCACCCGCGCGGCGTGCTCCGGCTTCAATTTCGACAGCACCACGGCGATGGTCTGCGGGTACTCGTTCTTGAGGTAGTTGGCGAGCACCTCTTCCTGCACGTTGGAGAGCTTCTCCCACATGTTGCGCCCGGCGGGGCCGCGGATCTCGTCCATGATTCCGGTGACGCGCTCGGCCGGCAGATATTGCTGCAGCAGCCGTTCGGTGGCGTCGAAATTGCCCATCAGCGCGCCGGAGGCTGACATCCGCGACACGAATTCCAGCATCAAATCCTCGACCACGTCGGCCTCGACGGTGCCGAGCGTCGACATGTGGACCGACAGCTCGCGGACCTCCTCGTCGTCGAGCATCGACCAGATCTTGCCGCCATACTGCTCGCCGAGCGCGAGCATCAGGATCGCGGCGCGCTTGGGACCGGGCAGCGGCTTGCCCTTGGCGCGGCCGCTCTGCCGGCTCGCCAGCGTCGAGAGGACGGTGGCGATGTCGTTGGCGTTGGTGGTCTGGGGTACTGCGGCCATGTCAGTTCTCTACCGGCTCGCTCAGCCATTGACGGACGATGGAGACGGTTTCGTTCGGATTGCGTTCGGCGAGTTCGCCGACCCGGTGCACGGCCTGGGCATGGACCTGACCCTGGATCTGGGCGACGTCGATCAATTGCGCCGCGCCGCTGCCGCTCGGGATCAGCGCCTGACCGGTCGCACCGGCGCTCTCGGCATGGGCTTCGGCCAGCGCGGGCACGCTCGCACCGCCGCCCAGCGCCGGGATCACGTCGGCGGCCACGATGCGCTTGACCAGCGGGCGCACCACCATGAACAGCACGACGAGGCCGAGCATCATCATGACGCCGAGCTCGATGACATACATCACGTCATCCTTGGTGAATTGCAGCATGCCGAGCAGGCCGGTCGGCTCGGCGATCGGCTGCGCGGTCGGTGGCTCGGCAAAGCGGAGGTTGACGACCTCGACCTGGTCGCCGCGCTTCTGGTCGAATCCGATCGCGGAGCGGACCAGGGCGGCGATGCGGTCGAGCTGCTCCTTGGTGCGGTCCTGATAGACCATCTCGCCTTTTTCGTTCTTGGAGTAGGCGCCGTCGACCAGCACCGCGACCGAGATGCGGTTGACGCGGCCGGCCTCGGTCACCTCGGTCTTGGTGGTGCGGGAAATCTCGTAATTGTTGGTTTCCTCGCTCTTCTTGCTCTGGTCGCGGGCGCGCGCGGCGTTGTCCTGGTTCTGGTTGCCCGGCAGCTCGTTGGCGACGGTGACCTGACCGGAATTGTCGGCGGTGAGGCTCGATTCCTCGCGGGTCTGGGTCGAGCGCAGCACGCGGCCCTCGGGGTCGAACTTGTCCGAGGTCTGGGTGATCTTGTTGTAGTCGAAGTCGGCGGAGAGCTGGACGCGGGCGCGCCCGGCGCCGACCACCGAGGAGACGATGTCCTCGACCTGCTTGCGCATCCGCTTCTCGAAGGCGGCGCGGCGCTCGTCGCCGACCGCGGCATCGGCATCGGATTGGGCGCCGTCGGCGAGCAGCTGGCCGGCCTCGTCGACGATCGAGACCCGCTGCGGCTTCAGTCCGTTGACGGCGGAGGCGACGACATGGCGGATCGCGCGGATCTGCTGCGGCTCCAGCGCGCCGCGCACCCTGAGCACGATCGAGGCCGATGGTTCCGGCGTCTCGCGCGAGAACAGCGGCTTTTCCGGCAGCACGAGGTGGACGCGCGCGGCCTGGACGCGGTCGATGGCGCGGATGGTGCGGGCGAGCTCGCCCTCCAGCGCGCGCAGATGATTGATGTTCTGGACGAAACTGGTGGTGCCGAGCGCGTCCGACTTGTCGAAGATCTCGTAGCCGACGCCGCCGCCCTTGGGCATGCCGCCCTCGGCGAGTTTCATCCGGAGCCGCGTCACCTTGTCTTTCGGCACCATGATCGCGGCGCCGTCACTGCGCAGCTCGAACGGGATCGCCTGGCGCTCCAGCTCCTTGATAATGGCCGAGGAATCCTCGGTCGACAGGTCGGTGAACAGGGTGGTCATCTGCGGCGTGGTGACGCGCATGATGACGAATGCGAAGAAACCGATCAGGGCTGCGGTGACCGCAACCATGGCCGCGAGGCGGGCCGCACCTAGACCTCTCAGGAAAGCAACCAGACTTTGCACCAACGGCCCCCAGGGATTCGGCCCACGCGGGTCCGACTGGGCAAATATTGCCTAGGGTATGGTTTCCATATGGTTAACGAAGGTTAAGAACCGCGGCAAAAACGCGGACATGAAAAAAACCGGCTTCGCAAGGCGAGGCCGGTTTTCGTCAAATACCACTCTTTAGGAGAAACTTACTGCCGGTACTGCTGGATACGTGTAGTGCGCAGTCCGGCCAGACCATGCTGGTCGATCGAGAACTGCCAGGAAAGGAATTCATCGACGGTCAACGTGTAGCGGCTGCAGGCCTCCTCAAGGGAGAGCAGGCCGCCGCGGACCGCAGCGACGACTTCGGCCTTGCGGCGGATGACCCACCGTTTGGTACCGGGGGCCGGCAAATCAGCAATCGTTAACGGGCTGCCGTCAGGCCCGATGACGTATTTCACCCTCGGGCGATGGGGTTCTGTCATGGCGTACTCACAAACTCTCAACCACTGAACTCGCGATTGGTAACCTACGCCCACCGGTTTAAAATTTGCCTAAGCCCAAGGCTTCAATACGATTCTCGTTGGAACGGCCGGGAACAGGGCGGCGGATTGGCTGTTGGACGCTGCGCTCGGCGCCGGTTTTCTCGGGTTCGTCGGGCTCCTGAACAAGCGGCACCCCTCTCCCTAACCCTCCCCCACAAGGGGGGGAGGGAACCCGGCCGCCAATGCGTCCCTCACATTTCTTACGCGCAATTCTTGCGCGCAATGCGTGTACGCAACGTGAGGAGAGCACGTCGGTCAGGCTCCCTCCCCCCTTGTGGGGGAGGGTTGAGGAGAGGGGTAAGCCCCGGGCGAGATGATTGATCTTGGCTTGCTCGCGCAGTCACGGCTGCCGTCGCGCAAAAGAACGATCGTCGTGCTTTCCACCTGTTCAACTATCCTTGATCTCCACGGCGCCGTCGCGCGTAACCAGGCGCCTTTGCATGCGTAGGAGAGATTGTCCGCTCACCGCCGGTGGGCGCGGTTTTCCAATCCTTCCATCCGAGCCCTGGTCATGATGATGAACAGACGCACTTTCTCGACCGCCTTGCTTGCGGGAGCTGCAGCTTCGCTGGTGTCCTCGCGCGGCATCGCCGCAACGCAGCCGCCGGTGAAGGCGCGCAACGTCGTCTTGGTGCACGGGCTGTTCGCCGACGGCTCGTGCTGGTCCGAGGTCATTCCGCGCCTGCAGGCCGCGGGGCTCAATGTGACGTCCGTGCAAAATCCGCTCACCACGCTGCCGGAAGCGGTCGCCGCGGCGCAGCGCGTGCTCGATCGTCAGGATGGCCCGACCGTTCTGGTCGGCCATTCCTTCTCCGGCATGATCGTCACCGAAGCCGGCGTGCATCCGAATGTTTCGGCGCTGGTCTATGTCGCCGCGCGCGCACCCGATGCGGATGAGGACTATATCGCGCTTGCCAAAACCTATCCGACGCCGCCCGCGAGCGCCGGCATCGTGTTCGATGGCGACGAGGGCCGGCTGAATGAAGCAGCGTTCCTGCGCGATTTCGCCGGTGACATCCCGGAAGCGAAAGCAAAAGTGCTCTATGCCGTGCAGCAGCCGTTCCACAAGCAACTGCTCTCAGGCAAGACCAGCCATGCGGCCTGGCGCAGCAAGCCGAGCTACTACGCCGTCTCGACCGAGGACCGCACCATCAATCCGGATCTCGAACGCTTCATGGCCAAGCGGATGGGCGCCACCACGATCGAGGTGAAGGCCAGCCATCTCGCGCTGATCTCGCAGCCTGAGCCGATTGCGCGGCTGATCATCGAGGCCACGGGCCGGTCGGAGTGAGGGTCGGCGGCAAGTGTGCTTCGGCAGCGAACTCCGTTTCCGCCTCGCCCCGCGTGCGGGGGAAGGTCGGAATGGTTGCGTCGCGAATGCGTGTGCGCCCGAACGTGGCAAACAGCCGATGTCCGGCACGATTCAAATTTCATCAAGGGCAGTACGTCGACGGAGCGGTGACCGCTCTCAGCTGTGCATCAAGAACGGTCCCGCGTGCGCGATCCTCAACTTTCCGATTTGTAACGTCGGCGGGCATTTTCCGATCAACTGCGCCCACCGCAGGCTTTCGCTTGGTGCTGAGCGCATTCAGGAGCGCCGCGACGGCGGTCATCATCAAGACGCCGCCGAGACTGAGTGCGATCTGCATCGAAAGCCGGTTCGCGACGTCGAACAGATCAAACTGGCAGATCAGCGTCAGGAGCACGCCGAGACAATAGATCGGCAGCGAATTCTCCCCACAACGCCTCGCGCCGCGCAGCATAGGTGTCGACAGCCCTCGCCAACCCTGCGGAACGAGCCATGACGCCACGATCGCGAGAGCCAGGAAATGCAGCAGCCGCAACGGGCTCAGATTCGATTTGTCCAGTGGAAATAGCAAATCCGTCAAAGCCTGCGGCACCAGCGGCTTGATGTGCTGGCCGAGTGCAAGGACCAGGCTCAACGCCAGAAGGAGAACGGAAACAACCAGCGCGGAGCGCGACGTCACCCATCCCCGGATTTTCTTCCCCTCGACCACATACCAAGCGCCCAGCACGACCAGCAACTGCCAGGCCAGCGGATTGAAGAACCACACGCCGCCGGGCCAGGCAGGAACCCGCCAGCCGAAGACGTGCACCAGCGCATAGAGCAACAGCGAGAGGCCAAGCGTCACGTTTGGTGCGCGCAACAGCAGCCACAACAGCGGCGCGAACAGGACGTGACAGATCACAAAGACCGGCAAGACATCGGCATTGACGGGGCGGTATTGCAGAATCGCGGCATGTGCAAGCGTCGCTCCCGGACGCTCGAACAGAACCCGCGTGTTGCTCTCGTCGGCAAGACGATCGCTGCCCGCGATGTAGACGAGGACGGCGCAAGCGAGTGTAAGCAGGAGCAGGGCGGCATAAATGTCCCATCCGCGCCGCAACGAGCGGCCGATCATGCCTCTCCAGCCGTCGCGCTGACGCGTTCTTCCGTAGGCCAGCGCGCAAGTCATGCCCGAGATGAACATGAATATTTCGGCGGCATCGCAAAAGCCGTAGCTGCGCAGCGTCAGCCAGCTTCCGACGTTGTTTGGAATGTGGTCGAGAAAGATCCACCATAGCGCGATGCCGCGGCAAACGTCGATGCGCGGGTCGCGGTCGGTCGATCTGAATTCCGGCGGAGTTTCGCCGATCATTCGCTTCGAGGTGTGGGTTCGGTCATGCATCGGTCGATCTGTCCGGCGTGCGCGTACGGCCTCATCGGGCGTCGGCCCGTGAGACGCCCGGATGCTCCGAGGCGCGCGTGCCGGACTAGCCTCCGGCCAAGCCACAGGATTGTACGCGCGGCTACCCGAGGGTTGGCGGCGCCTTCGCCGGCCAGCCGCAATCAAGGGGCCCGGAACGATCGCCGTCTTCCGGCGGCGGCTGCGGGACTTCGCCGACGGGCGGTATGAAAAGCTGCTTTCGCATTTCGGCGAGGCGGGCACGACAGTACTCGTGATAAAGCATGTCGAATATGATGGACATGATCGAACGCCTTCTTGATCACTGAGGTTGACTTCCCACGTGACAGATTTCGACCATTTCAACCGGCGGCCAAAAAACCAACAGTGCCGCAGGCATTTTATGTCCGACAAATTCTGCTCAGCGATTTGGCTAGAGCAGCGAAATAAAATCGGTATCGGCAATCTTTCAAAACAACCTGCCCGCGGCTCCGTAAACCGGATCAAGTGCGAACAGGGGCATCAAGTTGATCTGCGCTTGCGTGCCGCCAGGGATGTCCAATGAATCCGTTGGCGGCAATTACAGATTGAGCCATCACGACCGTCTCCTCCTAAGGGAGAAATAAAGGCCGCGACTCTCGCGATCAGTATAAACATAATATTCTGACCGACAGGTGAACCAGTTCACACATGCATCGATCACAGGCAATCAGACTAGCAGATCGATAGCATGGCTTCTTGGACTTGCGCGCACGGACCCTGAGAAGGCCGGTGCGTGAATTGCAAAATGCAGACATTGAAAATGCAGATATTGAAAATGGTGTGCCGCAGCATTTCATCCTGATGCTCTGTGAAGGCTGGAGGTCCCCATGCCTACGGACGCAGCCGATTTTGCATCGTATCGTTTTTCGACGCGCGACCTTCCGGAGCGTATTCGCATCCCACTATGGCGCGAGCACTTTGGGCGATGCGTCGTGCACGCCGATATCGAGCCGCTGTCGAACATTCCAATCCAGGCCGATGCGTCGCTGCAGGCGGTTCAGGGTTTGCGTATGCTCGCGCTAAAGGGTACTTCGATGCGCTTTGAGCGTTCGCAGGCGAACCTCGCCGATGGCGATGATTCCGTCGGCGTCATCTTCTGCTCTCCTGGCAGAAGTCAGCTATCGCAACGCGGCCGGGAAGTTGAGCTTCGCGCCGGCGATGCGATCGCAATTCTGCATTCCGAGCCCGTCAGCGTCACCTATGTTGATGGATTGCAATTCGGTCTCGCGGTGCCGCGCGCGGAGCTTGAGCAGCGCGTATCGGATGTCGAAAGCCTGGTCATGCAGCCGATCGGGCGCCGAAAAGAAGCATTCCGACTATTCGCGGCATACCTGAAGTCGGTGCTCAAGGCGAGAGCACTGACCGCCCCAAAACTTCGTCATACGGTCGTGACCCACATCCACGATCTCGTCGCACTCGCGATCGACGAGTGTCCTGCCTTGGGCGAGAGCAGCGCGAGCGCCGTGATGGCTGCGCGGCACAATGCAGCCCTCGACTACATCGCGATGCACTTTCAGAAGCCTGGGCTCAGCGTGCGAACGGTCGCCCGTTGCCAGGGCATCTCGCCGCGCTATCTACAGCGCCTGATGGCGTCGTCGGGAACGTCGTTCACCGAGCGCCTGAATGAATTGCGTCTCCAGCGGGCGCTCGAATTGCTAACCGGGTCTCACGCCGGCCGTCAGCGGATTTCCGATATCGCGCTGGAGGTTGGCTTCTCGGATGTTTCGCATTTCAATCGCTTGTTCCGAATTCGTTTCGGCGATTCTCCCCGCGGCGTTCGGCTTGCCCGAAAGGCGGCCAGTTGAGTCGTGCAAACGTGATCGGCGCGTGTGCATTGCCCATCAAAGGATCTCTTGAAGAGATTGTAAGGCCATGGGCGGCCGGTTCTTCACCGGGGGCTCGGTGTCGGCCGCCAGGACAGGTCGTCGGACCAAAGGTAGATCGCGATCGCTGCCAGGCACAGGCGATGCCGATCCAGAAAACCGGCGAGTGATGGATGGGTCGTCGATCGCTCGGAGTTGGCTTCATTCGATCAACTCATTGCGTGCGGAATATCGAGGCCGGCGATATCTGGAACCGGGAGTGTCGCTCAGGCAGGCCGCTCCTTGCAAGACATCCTCTACGAACGATCCCTCGCAAGGGCCCACGCACGCCGCTGGCGCGCTTGCATCGGTTGCAAAGCAGAGTGAGCTAGCTCACGGCGTGTGTGTGCGTAACCCATCATTGTCGGGGCGTCGCATCGGAGCGGCGAATGGAAAACGAAGGACCCTGACATCATGGCCAATATCGACCACAAGCAAGGCACCTATACGATTGCTGCCAATTCGAGCCAGCCGTTCACGTTCTGGTGGGGCAAGGATTCGAAAGCGCCAAACGAGTTTTTCGACGTGTCGATCGCGCCGCATTTCGAGAAGAACCGGACCTCGATGGAGCCCCTGCACGAAACGGACCGGGCCGTGTACTGGGATCACCGCGGCGGTGTCGGCGTCGTGCTGATCCTGACCCTGCAGAACAGCAACAATTTTCCGGTGACGTTCGAGGCCAATCACGTTCGCATCTATTGATGCGGCGAGGACATGGAGCAGGCCGCGCCGGTTGCGCGGTCGGCACAGGCCAGACCTGTCAGCCATGGCCGGTGTTCGGGGCTCGTGAGCGCGGCGAGACAGCCTCGCGCCCTATCAGTCCACTCCGGCGGCGTTCCTACTCGCCGGCAGTTGGCGGCAGCCGTTCCCGAAGCACTGCGATCTCGAGCATGACCGTGATGGCGATGGTTCTGAGGCGCGCATTCTCGGTCATTGTCTCGGCAAGCTGCGGGTGCGGCGCCACGGCATGGCTTGGAGTGGTCTGGGAGCGATCTGGCGGTGTCGGGGGTGTCGGGGTCACGGGCTAGCTCTTGCCGGCGGTCAAAGGCGCGCAGCCTGGGCAACTGCGGAGTTTCAGGGCGGAATCGGCATTCAAATGTGGAACATGAAGATAACGTCCGCTTGCTTACAGGAAGCTGACGCGTAGCAATTTATTGCTGATTATGTCTGTCGATGTCGCTTGGGAAGCATGGGGCCCTGGCACTGATTTGCCCGACGGCGCAAGCCCCCGTCGCAAGCCCAGTCTCGCCGGCGAGATCACCAAGTAGGCCGTAACCCATCGCGCAGGGAAAGCCGGAGTGTTTCCGGCTACACCTGTGGTGGTCCTACCCCCGAGCTCTCTACCATTGCTCGGGCCCATAGGTGCGATCGGCACCGGCTTTCCCTGCGCCCTCTGCCAACGGAGAGGGCGGAACGAGCAGCAAAGCTCGGACAATCATGTCGCGAGAACGCGGAAGTATGATTCGATGGCCACGCAACAAACTCAGTGTCGTCCCTGCGAAAGCAGGGACCCATAACCACCAAAGTTCTTTGTTGTGCGTTGCTGCATGACGGGTCCCGTCAACAACACCCGCCGCAGAGTATGGGTCCCTGCTTTCGCAGGGACGACAGGTGTGTATGCGGTTACTCGTGACGCGCAAAAGCGCTCGCGCAATTCCCGCGAAGCTGAGCGCTGGATTGGCGGGATGCAGCGAGGCCTTGACTTAGCTGCTGCTCGTCGCGCCGCGCACCACGCGCTTGATCTTGTCGGTGGTGTAGGTCTGGCCGCCGATCGAGAGCAGCGGCGGCGAGGCGGTCAGGTCGACGGAGTCGACGACGCCCTGAACCTCGGTCGAGATGGCGAGGTCGTTGCCCTTGGAATCCTTGCCGGTGGCGGTCAGCGTGTAGGTGCCAGCCGGCCATTGCGTGCCGTCATTGCCTTTGCCGTCCCAGACGAAGCTGGCGTTGCCCTGCTTCAGGTTGAAATTGCCGGAATAGGCGGTCTGGCCGGACGCGCTCGTGATCGTGATGGTGGCGCTGGTGGCTTGCGGGGACACCAGATTCCAGGTCGCGGATTTGTTGAACTGGGTCTTGCTGCCGTCGACCGCGACCGTGTTGCCGACATAGACCAGCGCCTGGGTCGACTGCGCGCTCTTCTCGATCGCGATCAGCTGCTTCAGCTGATCGTTGGATTTCAGCTGCTGCTCGACGCCCGCGAACTGCACGAGCTGCTGGGTGAACTGGTTGGTGTCGAGCGGGTCGAGCGGGTTCTGGTGCTGCAACTGCGTGGTCAGCAGTGTCAGGAAGGTCTGGAAATTGTCGGCGATGCCCTGCGACGAGGTCGTCAGGCCGCCGCCGGTGCTGCTGCTTCCGGAGCTCGTTCCGTTGCTGGTGCCCGGTGCTGAGACGACGGGCGTCGGCATGGTTGCATCGACTGCCATGGTGAACTCCTTACACTCTGATATCGACGCCGCCGAGGGCGCCGGTTGCACGGCCGTAGGAGCGGCCTGCCACCGCGGCGGGAGCACTGTCTTCTTCGGCAACGATCAAACGATGAGCGTTCGGATTGGACTGGCCATTGTTGTTCTGGCCCGACTGCGACTGGTCGCGCAGGCTGAACTGCAATCCGCCATTGCCGGTCGACAGGCCGGCATTATCGAGCGCGCGCTGCAGCTGGTTGGCGTCCTGGCGCAGCATCGACAGCGTTTCCGGGCGTTCGACGGTGAGATGCGAGGTCACCTGGCCGTTGCGATCGACATCGATGCGGACATCGATGCGGCCGAGCTCGGCGGGGTCGAGCCGGATCTCGAAGCGGCTCTTGCCGCTCTTGGCGGAGGCGACGATCTGCATCGCAAGTCCGCTGAGCGGCACGGCGGCGGCTTGCGCGGCGTTGGTCACGGTCAATTGCGCGGTCGCAGACGGCGTCGTCTGGCTGGTCGGCAGTTGCGCCTGGAGTGCATTCGCCGCCTGCGCGCTGGGATCGGGCGTCGTGAGCTGGGCTTGCGCCGCCGCGTGGCCGCCGGCCGTCGGCGTCGGCGCGGCGTTGCCGTCGCCGCTTGCATCGGCCTTGATGGCATCGGCTGCGCCGTCTGCGGTGGCCTTCGCCTTGCCGGATACGGCCGCCGGCTGCGTGGCTGCGGGAATGATGGTGGTCGGAGTGGCCTGTGCGGTGGCGTTGCTGCCCTGGGCCGCGCCGTCCTGGCCGGTTGGCGTTGTCGCGGTCGCGTCGTTTGCAGCCACCTGTGCCTTGGCTTGCGTCGTCGCCTTCGTGGCCGGCGTTCCGGCGGCGACGGTGGCGGCGAGTGTCGCATCGCCGGTCGCCGTCGCTGCGCCCGAAACCGTCGCCGCATCTGTCGTGATGATCTGTCCCTCGGTCTTGACGCCGGCCGCCTTGGCGACCTTGTCGGCATTCGCCGCGGTGGTCGCCGCCGTTGCAGTGTCGGCGCCGGCAGGCGCACCGCTGCCGGCCGCCGCACCGGTGCCGGCGATGGCGGAGCTTGCGGCGATGGCCGCAGCCGCGATCGCAAGCGGTGCCGCCGGCTGGCCGGATGGCGCGGTCGCCGTCGCCGTCGGGTCGGTCGCCGCTGCAGCGGCAACGGGAACGGCAACCACGGCGTTGGCCGCTGCCGCATTGGCTGGGTCCGGCTGCGGCACGGCTTGCGTCGTGGCCTTGTCGCCGGTGGATTGCGCGTCGGTGCTCGACTTCGAGTCGTCGGATTTCGATTTCGACTTGGTCTTGCGCGGCGCGTCGCTATCGACCTTGTTGTCATCGCGCGAGCTGCCGGAATCCCGCGACGTCCGGTCGGGGGCCGTGCTGGTGTCGCGGGAGCGTGCATCGCTCGTCGTGGTCGAATCGTCGGGCCGGCGCGCGGGCGCCGGTTGGGCGTCGTATCTGTTGTTGTCGCTCGTGGACGCAGAATTGCTGTCGACCAGCGCGGCAAAGCCGTCGTTCCCCGCCTGCGAAGCGGGATCGGGCCGCGCCGATCGTGTCGTCGGGCCCTGAAAAGACCGGCTTGCCAATGCTTCCGACGTGACGCTGACCACTGCCAACCCTCGCAAATGAGACTTCCGGCCTTTTGTCAGCAAGGAGCGGGCCAATCATCGGTCGTGACAAATATCCAGCCATTTCAATTGGTTAGGAGTCGCGCGCGCGGCCTGGAACCGGTTCCTGGCAGGTCCCGTTTTTGCCCGGCGGCAAGATTTGCCGTCCGCGCACGGCAAGGCACAGATTCCGCCGGATTGCCTCGCCGGAATACGGCCTATATTAAAGGTGGCCTCCGACGCGTCCCGAACCGACCGAACCGGTCTTGGACGCGTTCTAAGGCTCTCTGGACAAAGGCTTTTTCCAATTTCGTCGCGGAGCGCATAAGCTCGCCGCGACAGTGACCAATGACCGCTTAGAGATGCTCAACAGTCTGGATCTTGAAGGCCGCCCTGAAGACACACGGATCGTCGTTGCCATGTCCGGCGGCGTCGACTCGTCGGTGACGGCTGCGCTGTTGAAGTCGCAGGGCTATGACGTGGTCGGGATCACGCTGCAGCTCTACGACCATGGTGCTGCGACCCATCGCAAGGGCGCCTGCTGCGCCGGCCGCGACATCCACGACGCGCGCAATGTCGCAGAGCGGATCGGCATCCCGCATTACGTGCTGGATTACGAAAGCCGCTTCAAGCAATCGGTGATCGACAATTTCGCCGACAGCTACGCGCTCGGCGAGACGCCGGTGCCGTGCATCGAGTGCAACCGTTCGGTCAAGTTCCGCGATCTGCTCTCGACCGCGCGCGAGCTCGGCGCGCAGGCGCTGGCCACCGGACATTATGTCGCCTCGCGTCGGCTTGCCGACGGATCGCGCTCGCTGACTTGCGCGGCGGATGCCGATCGCGACCAGAGCTATTTCCTGTTCGCGACCACGCGCGAGCAGCTCGACTTCCTGCGCTTCCCGCTCGGCGACATGACCAAGCCACAGACCCGCGAGCTGGCGCGGCGCTTCGATCTCGAGGTCGCCGACAAGCAGGACAGCCAGGACATCTGCTTCGTGCCGACCGGCCGCTACACCGACATCATCGGACGGCTGAAGCCGAATGCGATCGCGCCGGGCGACATCGTCGATCTCGCCGGCAACGTCATCGGCCAGCACCAGGGCATCGTTCATTTCACCGTCGGCCAGCGCAAGGGCCTCGGCATCGCCTCGGGCCACCCGCTCTATGTGGTGAAGCTCGATGCGGCGACCCGCCGGGTCGTGGTCGGTCCCCGCGAGGCGCTGCGGATGGATCGCATCGCGCTACGCGACGTCAACTGGATCGGCGACGGCGCGCTGGACCGCGTGATCGGCGAGGGCATCGAGATCTATGTCCGCGTGCGTTCGACGCGCGCGCCGCAGCCGGCATGGCTGCGCGCCGCCGATGGCGGCTATGAGGTCGAGCTCGTCGCCGGTGAGGAGGGCGTGTCGCCCGGCCAGGCCTGCGTGTTCTACGACGCGGCCTCCGGGCAGGCGCGGGTGCTCGGCGGCGGCTTCATCAGGAGTGCGAGCGCAAGCCGCGTCGTGCGGGCCGCGACGCAGGATACGATGGCGCCGGTTGCGGAAGCGGTTCGCGGCTAGACAGAAGAAGCATCGGGGCAGGGGAATGGCTGGGGACATCGACCGCGAGGGGGTCGAAAAGGCGTATGGCCGCTGGGCACCGATCTACGATCTGGTGTTCGGCAAGGTGTTCGATCAGGGCCGTCAGTCGACGATCGCGGAAGCCGACCGGATCGGTGGGCGCGTGCTTGATGTCGGCGTCGGCACCGGGCTGTCGCTGTCGGAATATGCGCGCACCACAAAACTGTGCGGCGTCGATATTTCCGAGCCGATGCTGCGGCGGGCGCTCAAGCGCGTGCGCACGCAGGGTCTCAGCAATGTCGAGACGCTAGCGGTGATGGACGCCAAGAACCTCGCATTTCCGGATTCGTTCTTCGACGCGGTGGTCGCGCAATACGTCATCACTGCCGTGCCGGATCCCGAGGCGACGCTCGATGATTTCATTCGCGTGCTGAAGCCGGGTGGCGAGCTGATCCTGGTCAATCACATCGGCGCCGAGAGCGGCCCGCGCCGCATCTTCGAGCTCGCCTTCGCGCCGCTGGCGCGGCGGCTCGGCTGGCGTCCGGAATTTCCATGGGAGCGGCTGACCGATTGGGCCGCGAAGCATGGCGGCGTCAGCCTTGCGGAACGCCGGCCGATGCCGCCGATGGGGCATTTCTCGCTGATCCGCTTCCGCAAATCGTGAGACTGCGGCGATCTTGACCGGGAACATCGGCCCGCCGTCACGGTTTTCCCGTCATGAGGATCAATCGAACACTCGCTTTGTCCTGTGCCCTGATCATGGCGCCCGTCGTTGCCGCGGCGCAGGCGCCGCCGACATCAGCCACACCGCCGGCACAGACTGCGCCGCCGGCGCCGTCGCGGGCCGCCGCGAATTGCGCGCCGCAGCAGCCCTCGCATCCGGGTGTTGCGCTTCCGGAGGGAACCACCACCGGGCAGGCTTTGGGCGACAAGCTCGCCAAATCCGACGGCGTGCTGTGTCCGCCGGCCGGTATCGACCCCGAAATACGTGCACCGACCCCGCAGGGCGGCAACACACCGGTGATTCCTCCGCCCGGCAGCTCCGGTGGCGACCCCTCGGTCAGGTCAAAATAGCCTCTATCTGCAATAGTTTGCGGTCCCGTCCGGGTTTGCTTGACAGGCGCGCGTGTCACTCTTTATATGCCGCGCGTTCGCACCCGCGGCTTGCATGCCGCCGATTGCGAGCCCATGGCGGGGTAGCTCAGCTGGTTAGAGCACGGGAATCATAATCCTGGGGTCGGGGGTTCGAGTCCCTCTCCCGCTACCATAAAGCCGTTCACGACCAATGGGATAGTGAGCCAGCGCGGGGCGTAATGTCGGCGCGCAGTTGGCGCCGTAGCAAATCGATAGCGGCCAGGATCTTCGCGTTTAGCAACCTAATCTTTGAGGCCGACCTCGAAGTCTGAATCCTTCAACAGGCAATCTCTTGAAGGGCTGATCGCTCATTCTCTAGTTCTTTTTGCTTGGGTTTTCCCCGCCGCCCTTGGTGTCCGGAAATATTCAAACCGCAGCTGACGTGCGCTGTCGTACGCGAGCGCCCTCGGATGTTCGCATTGACGTTGATCGTTGCACAATCAGGTCTTGTCCTGTCGAGTTGTTCGAATATGAGGGCCACGTGAGATATAATGGAGGAGAGAAAGTTGGCGGACAACAGTCACACGTGAGTCTATCCGCTCCGAAAGCCGCGGAACCGAGCACGATGCCATTCGCCCAGCGGCTCACCTGCACGGTTGACGATGCATGCGAAGTGACCGGCTTGGGACGCACGAAGCTTTACGAGTTGATAGGAGCTGGGCGTATCGTCACGACAACAATCGGACGTCGGTGACTAGTCGTGGTGCGCTCACTTCTGGCGCTCCTTGACACCAACATGGTCGAACCAATGGTCGTGCGACTGAAGGGGTGAAGTTAGTGCCACCAGAGTCAACTGATGAAGAGTTGCGCCTCAATGCGGCTGTGCTAGTACGCCCACTCTCGAATCGAGGAGCTAAAAGTGGCGAAGAAGAAGGCAAAGAAGACGGCTACGAAGAAGAAACCTGTGCGTCGCGAATACACGAAGGCTGACGTGAAGGAGCTGCGCGCTCATTCGAAAGCGAAGACTCCGGTTGCAAAAATTGCGAAGCTCACAAAGCGCTCCGAAGGCTCACTCCGCCAAAAGGCGCTCAAGCTTGGAATCCGGCTCGGTCACCAGCGCTAGAAGGCGGCATCATGACGCTCTTCAATAGAGTGTTCTCGACCAGAACGTTGTTGCAAATCATCTGCGTTCTTGTCGCTGTTGTCGCAATGAAGTTGTTGGGTGCTCACTTCAGCTGGGCAGCCGCAGTTGGCGGTTAACTAGAAGAACGCCCTGGAAGGCTGAGCAGAAAAGAACCACCTAGTGGCGAGCTATCACGCGGCGTTCAAGCGTACGAAGTAATGGCGTCTTCAGTGCCGCAGGGCGAAGGAGACTGGTCAAAAATCCAGCGCGGGCGATTTCCCGATATGAGGGGCAGGACTTGAACCAGCAACCAGGCCGTTATGAGCGGCGGGATAATGGCCGCCGCCGTTGATTTTCTTGCGTTTTTGTAGAATTCGACCACATTCGCCGCGCTTCGTGCGGGTTGTTTCTGGTGCGAAACTGGTGCGGCTCGTCTGCAATCGAAATTTGGACTTAGGGTATAGCGTTCTGTTGGTGATAACGTGAGATCGCAAGTCAGTCCCGGCGACCGACGGCAAGCGAATTCCGTGCACCATCGCTGTCGGCTGATCGCCGCGGCCTGTCAAGGTCAGCGTCCCGGTTCGCGCGCTATCGGTAGCGAGCAAAAGAGGTTCATGGGAAAGCAAGCCAGGCGAAACAGATCGTGAGTTTCTTCGAGCGTCTAAAGACAGAAGCATCCGCTGAGTGGCGGGCCTACACCGAGCATCCCTTCACGAACGGATTGGCGGACGGCTCGCTCGCCGAAGCGGCGTTTCGTCACTACCTCGCGCAGGACTACCTGTTCCTCATCGAGTTTGCGCGCGCCTACGCGCTCGCGGTCTACAAGTCGCCCAAGCTTGCAGACATGCGTGAAGCAGCGGCCGGCCTCTCGGCCATCCTTGATGTTGAGATGAACCTTCATGTGAAGCTCTGCGCCGGTTGGGGTATATCTCCGAGCGACCTTGAACAAACCCCTCCGGCGGTCGAGATGCTGGCCTACACACGCTACGTGCTCGACGCTGGAATGCGCGGCGATCTGCTGGCACTCAAGGTGGCGCTTGCCCCCTGCGTGATCGGGTACGCGGAGATCGCCACGCGGCTCGCCTCGCGACCCGATGCGGACGCTGCGACGAACCCCTATCGCGTTTGGATCGCCGAGTACGCCGGCGCGCCATACCAGGAGGTCGCGGCGAAAGCGCGAGCGCACTTGGAGCATCTCGCCGATTTCTACGCCACACCGGCCCGCGAGGCAGAGCTGATTGCGATCTTCAAGGAAGCCACCCGACTCGAGGCAGATTTCTGGGAGATGGGCTGGCGCGCGGGTCAGCGTGTCGAATAGCCGTTCGGCAATCGTCAGGCTCATAACCTGAAGGTCATAGGTTCAAATCCTATCCGGGATTTGAACCTATTCGAGCACCATTTTGTGTGGCGAGGAATCGCGCGCGAACGGCGGCTCTTGACGGGCTATCAGGAGGCCAGCTCGGGAGTTATTAGGCTGCCCGCCAATAAGAAAACAAGGATTCCAAAATATTGGGTTTAGCGATGTAGCGCTCCCCCTCTACCACCTTCCCCCGACGCCTTATCACTGGGGGATTGGCGGTAGCGCCCTCCCGCCCACCAATCCTGCGATTTCGACGTGGCCTGCCGTGCAGGCTGGTCGTGCCGATACGTTGTTGCACAAGTACCGCGCCTATCGCGCGGACTTCATCGGCATGCCAAAGATCTTGCCACTCATGAGGAGAGCGATTTCGGTGGCGGGCAGCGGCTTCTGACATTCGGATAACGGATTGAGCCAGAAATTAGAGTCAGGCAACATTTCGAACAGATTGCGCGCAGCGGCGCCAAGGCACACCTCAGGCTCCTTGATGTAGTCGTAGATGCGCTTCTTTGAGGTGAAGGCAGGGTGCCATCTTATGTTCTGGAAATCGACCGTTGCGACGTTGATCTCCTCCTGAAACTTGAGCGAGCGACGGCGTCCAGGTTTCATCGGCGCTTCCGGCGTTAGAATGTAAATCTCCGTCTCGAGCAACGCGCGATAGAATGCGGGAACGATGCTGGCGTCCCTTGCGGCGGCCTGCATCAGGGCCTCGAGACTGTTTTCCGGTTCGAACATGGCGATACTCCCATTGGACCCGGCGAGGGGCTGGACCTCAGTGCTTCCAGTTAAAGCCGGATCGAGTCGTCGCGGCTCCTTAGCCGCGATCGTGCTAGTCCTTGTTGCCGCGCAGGGCGCGATAGATCGTATTGCGCGACACGCCGAGGCGGCGCGCGGTCTTGCTGATGTTGTTGCCGGTTTCGGTGTACGCAGTCAGCACGTGCGAGCGCTGAATCTCGTGTAGATTGGCCTTGAGCCCACCACCCGCCGCCTTGCCGGTCAGGCGCTCGCCGCCGGAATGTGCAAGTACGGACTCGACCGATGTCTCGCAGATCAGATCTCCCGGCTCGGCCAGTGACAATCGGGAAAGCACGTTGCGCAGTTCGCGGATGTTTCCATCCCAATCGAGTTCGGCCAAACGATCGATCGCCCCTTCGGTCAAATCCATCAAGGGATCGATCTTGTGGATCAAATGCCGCACGATCTCGGCGAAATCGGAACGCTCGCGCAAAGGCGGCAACGTCACCTCCAGCGTGTTGAGGCGAAACAGCAAATCCGATCGGAATCGGCCCTTCGCTATCGAGTCGTCGAGATTGGCATTGGTGGCAGACACCAGGAGAACGTCGACCTGACGTTTGGTGCCACCGACCGGCCGGACAGTCCAATCATCTAGAAAGCGCAGCAGCACGGCCTGCAACGTCACCGGCATGTCGCCGATCTCGTCGAGGAAGAGCGTTCCGCCGTCCGCTTCCTTGAACAGTCCCGCAGCCCCGCCCTTTTTGGCTCCCGTGAAAGCGCCTTCGGCATAGCCGAACAACTCGGCCTCGATCAGGCTGTCGGGGAGCGCTGCGCAATTCACCGGAACGAAAGCGCCGGCCCGTCCACTGGCGGCATGAGCATGGCGGGCGAGTTGCTCCTTGCCTGTGCCGGTTTCGCCGCGGATGAGGATCGGCATCTTCCGGACGGCCGCGATGCCGACCTGCTGGACCACGGAGGCGATCGCGGGATCCGCCGATACGAATTGCGTGGCGACGCCCTTGGGTGCGGGAGGCCGGGGCCGCGAGACCGCCTGGATCATCGAGAACTGGCGCGCGTTTTCGATGGTTGCGACGAACTGGCTGCCGACCTCATCTTGCAGGCGCTGGCGTTCTTTGTGCCGCCCTTCATCGACAAAGGCGCTGAACTTGGTGCGAAACACGTCGGCGAAGCGGCGCCCCGGTGAGGCGGGCAGGCCATGCAGCAGGACGCTCGCGGCGCGGTTCGCCGCAAGGATACGGCCCTCATTGTCGACGGCGAGCAGGCCGGCGCTCAGGGTGTGGAGGTATTCGCCGCGGTTGTGGAAGGCGATCAGGATGTTGCCGCGGTGATACTCGCGGAACAGGCCGTTCTCGATCTGGGTTGCCGCCATCGCCACCAGCGCCTGGGTGTGAGCCTGGCGCGACATGCAATCCGATGACGCATCCAAGATTCCTGCCAGTTCTCCGTCGGGCGCGAAGATCGGGGCCGCGATGCATGTGAGGTTGCTGTAGCGCGGGAAGAAGTGCTCGCGTCCGTGAACGACGATGGCCCGCTTGAGATAAGCCGCCGTGCCGAGGCCGTTGGTGCCGCAACTGGCTTCGCTCCACACCGTGCCGGGCCGGATACTCGCGGCGTCGGAGGTGTCACTGAAGCTCGAGTCCGAGATGATGTCGAGCAGCAGGCCGTCGGCGTTCGCAAACGCGATCATGAAATTCGAGCCGGCGATCTGCTGATGCAAGGTGTGCATCTCCGCGAGCGCCAGGCCGCGGATCAGTGAGCAGCGCTGCTGTTCCTGGCGCAGCACGGCGCTGCTCACGAGTTCGGGCGACGGCGGACGCAGGGTGTCGAGGCCAAGCGAAATGCAGCGCATCCAGCTATCGTAGATGTCCGCGGACAGAAGTTCGGCCGGCAGTGCGCCGCGCTGCTCGAGCGTCATCCAAGCACTGTCGATGCGTCGGCCGGATGTCAGCATTCTGGCTCCTCCCAGAGTCGCGGCTTGGCGATTTCCTCTTGGTCGCGTCGCTCGGCTCGTCCTGTTCGCGCGACGCAGTTTTCACAATCATAGATCAAGCAGTCGAAAATCCAAATTTCTGCGCCGTCGTTGTCGCGCTCATCGAACTGTTCCGACTCGGAACAGTTGCGCGCAAAGCCTGCTCCGAGGCGGATCGGCGCGCGCACGCCGGCGATCGCAAGAACGATAGGTAGATCAGGCCTTTGTGGGCTTGGCACAGCCCTTGCTGACTTATTCAGCGGGATGGCGATCGCGTCCGATCGACAGAATCAAAAAATTTTGGGGAGGCCTTTTCAATGAAAGCGGCGGTGCTGCATGAGTTCGACGAGAAGCTGACGGCAAAGGAGTTCGTCAGGTTCGAGGACGTGACCGACCCGAAGATCTCGCGTCCGATGGACGTGATCGTGCGCCTCGGCGGCGCCGGCGTCTGTCGCACCGACCTGCATATTGTCGAAGGCATTTGGCGCAGCAAGGTCGACGTCAAGCTGCCTTACATCATGGGTCACGAGAATGCCGGCTGGGTCGAGGCGATCGGGCCGGGTGTCGAAGGGGTCAAGGTCGGCGACAGCGTGATCTGCCATCCGCTGGTGACCAGCGGGCATTGTCTGGCATGCCGCCGCGGCGACGACATGCACGCGCTGGATAGTTCGTTTCCCGGCATCAACGCCAATGGCGGCTATGCGCAATATCTGCTGACCGGCCAGCGCTCGCTGATCAAGTTGCCGAAGTCGCTCGCACCGAAGGACGTCGCTCCCTACACCGACGCCGGCCTCACGGCCTATCGCGCCGCCAAGAAGGCATCCCGCCATCTGCTGCCGGGTGAATATGTCGCGGTGATCGGCGCCGGCGGGCTGGGCCATATCGGCATCCAGGTTCTGGCAGCGCTCTGCGCGGCAGAGATCATCGTGATCGATCGCGCTGCAGACTCGCTCGAGCTCGCCAGGAAGTGTGGCGCGCATCATCTCGTGAAGGCTGACGGCAATGAAGTTGAAGCCGTGCTGGCGCTGACCGGCGGGCGGGGCGCGGAGGCTGTGATCGATTTTGTCGGCGAGGGTGACGCTATCGCCAAGGGCCTGTCGATGACGGCGAACGCCGGCTACTACTACATCGTCGGGTATGGCGGGAAGATCGATATCCCGACCATCGACATGATCACGTCGGAAAAGACGATCGTCGGCAATCTGGTCGGCACCTATGCCGAACTGGTCGAACTGATGGCGCTCGCGGACCGCGGCCTCGTCGAACTCCACACCAAGGAATACCGGCTCAGCCAGGCCAACGAGGCGCTTCATGATCTGCATCATGGGCGCATTCATGGCCGTGCGGTGCTGATCCCCTAGGGCATGTGCCACGAGATGCAAAGCTTCAGTCCGGATCGTCGAGCGAGAGTGGCGCGAGTGACAGACGACAGCCCGCCAAGGCCACAGATCACCGCCGGGGATGCGGCCGAACTGCGGCGCGCCCGCGACCGGATGATCGCCCGGGACAAGGTGATCGACGAGATGGTCGACAACAACGAGCGGCGGATCACCAACGAGCATGCCCGCGGTGGCGCCGAAATCGAGCTCGCCTGTGCCGTGCGTGGCGCGGCGCGTGCCGAAGCCGGGCCTGAGGCGCATGCGGAGTTGGAGCGGGCGATCGCACGCCTGGAGCTGCTCCGGGAGGAGGATCGGCGCCTGGTGGCCGAGCGCGAGTGGCTCAACACGTCACTGCGCGAGATCGACGACGGCCCGTCACCCGGCGAACACGAACGTTCGGGGCACGCATGACGAACGAGGCGACCATGATTGCATCAGAGGAGCAGAAGCAAATGCCGTCTCCGCAACCGGGCATGAGCGAGGAGGACAGGTCGAAAGACGCCTTCTTCATCCAGCTGGCCGCGATCGCGGAAGCCATGATCGCCGCGCACGGCAAGGATTTCGCCACGGGCGCACTGGTTCTCTCGGCGAAATTCGTCGCCGAAGGAAAACCTCTCATCAAACGGGCCAGCGGAGGGTGACGAGGAACGACGAAGTCAGCAGATCGATCAATCCATTTGACGGACTCAAAGTGAGTTTTGCAGCCGAGAATTTCAACAGAACGAACCAGGGGTTTTGACCTCTGATCAAAACGAGAATGCCGGAAGCAACGCAACGTTCAAAGGAGCTGGAAATGACTGCAAGTCTGACACTGAACAAGATAACCGCGCAGAAAGGGATCAGCATCGCTGAAGCGGCCAACCGCGTCGCGGATCTTGGCTGGACGCCAAGCTACGTGCAGGAGGCGATGACGTTCCCGACCGACTACAAGATCTCGAAGACGCCGCGTGACCCGATGAAGCAGGTGCTGCGGTCCTATTTCCCGATGCAGGAGGAAAAGGACAACCGGGTCTACGGCGCGCTGGATGCCGCATTGCGCGGCGACATGTTCCGCAATGTCGAGCCGCGCTGGGTCGAGTGGATGAAGCTGTTCCTGGCGATCATCCCGTTCCCGGAGATCTCGGCGGCGCGTTCGATGGCAATGGTCGGGCGGCTCGCGCCCGGCGAGGAACTGCGCACCGGCTTCACCATGCAGATGGTCGACGAGTTCCGTCACTCGACGATCCAGATGAACCTCAAGAAGTGGTACATGGAGAACTATATCGATCCCGCCGGGTTCGATATCACCGAAGCCGCGTTCGGCAAGTGCTATGCGACCACGATCGGCCGCCAGTTCGCCGAAGGCTTCCTGACTGGCGACGCGATCACCGCCGCCAACGTCTACCTGACCGTGGTCGCGGAAACCGCCTTCACGAACACCCTGTTCGTGGCGATGCCCTCAGAGGCCGCCCGCAACGGCGACTATGCGCTGCCGACCGTGTTCCTGTCGGTTCAGTCGGACGAATCCCGCCACATCGGCAACGGCCACTCGATGCTGATGGCAATGATCAACGATCCGTCGAACCACCAATTGCTGGAACGCGACCTGAAATACGCCTTCTGGCAGAACCACGCGATCGTCGACGCCGCGATCGGCACCTTCATCGAATACGGCACGACCAACCGCGACAAGAACAAGGAGTCCTACGCGGAGCTCTGGCATCGCTGGATCTACGAGGACTACTACCGGACCTACATGCTGCCGCTCGAGAAGTACGGCATCAAGATCCATCACGACGACGTCGCGGCCGCCTGGGACCGGATCGTCAAGAAGAACTACGTCCACAAGACCGCACAGTTCTTCACGGTCGGCTGGTCGGTGAACTTCTGGCGCATCGAGGCCCAGACCGAGCGGGACTTCGAGTGGTTCGAGCATAAATATCCGGGCTGGTACGCCGAATTCGGCGACTTCTGGAAGTGGCACGCAAAGCTCAGTGTGCCCGGCGAGACCAACATCCTGTTCAACAGTGAAGTGGGCTACGTGTACCCGCATCGGTGCTGGAGCTGCATGGTGCCGTGCCTGATCCGCGAGGACTTCGTCTGCGACGAGGTCGATGGCAAGATCTACACCTACTGCTCGGAAGGCTGCCGTTGGACCCACAAGGTGGCGTTCGCCGCGGAATACGAGGGGCGGGCGACGCCGGCGATGGGCCGCTTCAGCGGTCGCCGCGAATGGGAAGACTGCTACCACGGCTGGGATGTCGCCGATGCGATCAAGGATCTTGGTTTTGTCCGGCCTGACGGCAAGACCATGATCGCACAGCCGCATCTGCGCTTCGACGCCAAGGACATGTGGACGCTCGATCACGTGCGCGGCCACACGCTCGGCAGTCCGTTGCGCGGGTTCCGGGCGCTCTCGCCCGCCGAACGTGAGGTCGCGACGGCCGAGTATCGCAAGGGCTTCAAGATCAACCCCTGCCACTAAGCGTGACGATGGGAGGGGCCGCGCTTCGCGGTCCCTCCTGCCGGCGGCCGGCGAAGGTTCGTCCGGCTGTTCTGTTCAATTGCCGTGACGACAAGGCGGGGACGATGACGGACGTGCTGGTTCATAAGGTTCGTTTCGAGCCGGTGGGCATCGAGATGGAAGTGGAAGAGGGCGAGACGGTGCTCGACGCGGCGTTTCGCCAAGGCATCTCGCTGATGCATGGCTGCAAGGAGGGCCAGTGCGGGAGCTGCAAGTCCAGGCTGGTCGACGGCGACATCGAACTGCTGAAATATTCGACCTTCGCCTTGCCGGACTACGAAAGCGAGACCGGCCACGTGCTGCTGTGCAGGACGCATGTCTACAGCGACATCAGCGTCGAGCTGCTCAATTATGACGAGGATCTGCTCAGCCGCTCGATCGCGGTGAAGGCGTTTGCCGGCCGCGTGACTGATGTGACGGCGCTGACGTCCGACATCAGGCTGCTGGAGATCGACATCGACAGACCGATGAAGTTCTGGGCCGGCCAGTATGTCGATCTGACGCTGGAGGATGGCAGCATCACGCGCGCATTCTCGATGGCGAACCCGCCGTCTGAAGCGACCCGTCTCCGCTTCATCATCAAGAAATACCGGAACGGGGCGTTCTCGGCCCAGCTCGATGGGAAGCTCGGTATCGGGGATGCGGTGACCGCCAAGGGGCCTTACGGCACCTGCTTCCGGCGCGAGGAGCGGCCGGGGCCGATGCTGCTGATCGGAGGCGGTTCGGGCATGTCGCCGCTGTGGTCGATCCTGGCCGATCACATCGGCAGCGGCGAGCAGCGGCCGGTGCGGTTCTTCTATGGTGCGCGCACCCGTGCCGACCTGTTCTATCTCGAAGAGCTCGCGGCGATCGCCGCGCGGCTCGACGATTTCAAATTCGTGCCGGCGCTGTCGCATGCCGAGGCGGGCGATGGCTGGGACGGCGAGACCGGGCTGATCCACGAGGTCGTACAGCGGCATCTGCGCCAGGAGAAATTGAGCGGTGCCATCGACGCGTATGCGTGCGGGCCGACGCCGATGATCGACGCCGTGTTGCCCGTCCTGCAAATGAACGGGGTCGAGCCCGAACACATCTACTTCGACAAGTTTACGCCGGCGGTGCGATGACGGCGTTCAAAAGTTCGTCGCAGAACAGAATGGCAAGAGGGAGTGAGCAATGAGCGCGCAAGCAAGTAGAGCAGCAGCAACCAAGCCGGCAGCAATCGTCAAATCCGGGGCAGCGGGGGCCGCAGTGTTCCCCGGCTCTGACAGTCGCAAGTACAACTACTTCGAACCCAAGGGCCGCAAAGCGACCCACTACGAGGACATGACGGTTGACGTTCAACCGGATCCGGAGCGCTATCTGCTGCAGGACTGGATCATCTCCTTCCCGGACGGAACGCCGACCTATTCCAAGGATTGGACGGCTGCGAAAAGTTCGAACTGGCACAAGTTCCGCGCCGTCGACCAGGAATGGGAGCGCACGCACTATCAACGCCAGTCGACGATTTGCGGCATGGTGCAGAACACCATCGAGAACGGCCGGAAATCGGGCGCGCCAACCCGCTTCGATCCGGCCTGGGTGAAGATTTTGCAGAACCATCTCGGCGCCTACAAGCATGCCGAGTTCGGTCTCGGCACCTCCACGATGCAGGCGCAGCGTTACGGTTATACGCAGATGGTCAACAATGCGATCCTGACCAACTCGTCCTACAAACTTCGCTTCGCGCAGGACATCACTCTCTATCTGAGCGAAATCGGCCTCGACCTTCCAGGCTTCGACATTGCCGCCGGCAAGAAGCACTGGCTGGAAGATCCGATCTGGCAAGGCGTGCGCAAGTCGGTTGAGTCGGTGATGGGTTCAAACGACTATCTGGAGCAATATTTTGCGACCAATGTGGTGTTCGAGCCGCTTATCGGAGAACTGTTCCGTTCAGGCTTCCTGATGCAGGCGGCATCTGCGCAGAACGACTTCATCACTCCGGCTGTCGTCTCCGCCGCGGAAGCCGACTATGAGCGCAATCTCGCCAACACAGTCGAGCTGTTCCACATCCTCGGCACCGATCCGACCTACGCGGCGCAGAACCTTTCGTTGTTCAACAAATGGTTGGCCAGGCATGCCGATCTCGCGCTCGATGCCGCCAATCATCTGCAGCCGATCTGGTCGCAGCCGCGTGTCAAGGTCGCGGCTTTCGCCGACGCGCTGGCGCACGCGAAGAATCGCATCAGGGGCATTGCTGCCGAGCTTGGTCTGACGGTTCCGGAAAATCTCGCGTCGTAACCAACACCGCTTCACATCCTCACTCAATTCTTCAGGAGATCGACATGCTGCACGAGAATGACAACATCTTCAAATCGATGAAAGACATCACGTTCGAGGACACGGTATCGCATCAATGCGGGGTCACCATGAACGATAGTGTCGAGGCGCGTGCCATTGCCGAGGTCATGAGCCGTCACGACCACATCAAGGTGACATACATGCCGGCGATGATTCGCATCGATGGCGACGGCAAGATGGAATTCAAGATGGACGAGATCTCGGAAGAGCTCGGCCGGGTCATGACCCCGCATCTCTTCGAGATCTCTACCTCGACGCATTACGGCCGCATGGTGATGACGGATGACAACACCGTCATGCTGTTCGGCGACATGAACGAGATGATGAAATACATCGTCTGATGACCGCCTGCGAACAAACCCTGGCCGGCGCGACGCCGGCCGGGCTCGTTCGACGACATTAATCGCGCGCCTCGTAACAACACGCCATCCAGCGGGATCGGGAGAAACGCCATGTACAGGACAGCCAAGGGTGAAGAGATTTTTGTCATCGATGGGCATACGCATTTCTGGGATGGAAGTCCGGCAAACCAGAAGAACATCCACGGCAAGCAGTTCATCGACTGCTTCTACGCCTACCACTCGAACCTGAGCCCGCCCTCGGAGAAATGGGAGAAGGAGAAGTTCGAGAAATACGATGCCAAGACGATGTTCGACGACCTGTTCGTCACCGGCTATGACGACATGGCGATCCTGCAACCGACCTATCTCACCGATTTCTACAAGAGTGGTTTCAACACCACTGAACGAAATTCGGCGATGAAGAAGAGCCATCCGGATCGCTTCATCCTGAATGGCGCGTTCGATCCGCGTGACGGCACCAAGGGCCTGGAAGCTCTTCATGCGCTGTCCGAGAAGCACAAACTCAAGGGCGTCAAGCTCTACACCGCGGAATGGCGTGGCGAATCGAAGGGCTACAAGCTGACCGACAAGGCGTCCTACCAATATCTCGAGGCTGCGCAAAAGCTTGGCATCAAGAACATCCACGTCCACAAGGGACCGACAATCATCCCGCTCAACCGCGATGCGTTCGACGTGGCCGACATCGATGATGTGGCGACCTCGTTCCAGGACCTGAATTTCATCGTCGAGCATTGCGGCTTGCCGCGGCTCGACGATTTCTGCTGGATCGCGACCCAGGAGACCAACGTCTATGCGGGTCTTGCGGTGGCGCTGCCCTTCATCCATTCGCGGCCGGGTTATTTCGCCCATGTGATTTCCGAACTGTTGTTCTGGGTTGGACCGGAGAAGATCCTTTACGGTAGCGATTACGGCATCTGGACGCCGAAATGGCTGATCGACAAGTTCATGGCATTTGAGATTCCGGCCGACGTCACCAAGGAGACCGGTTCGGTGTTGTCGATGGAGGCCAAGACCAAGATTCTCGGCCTCAACGCCGCCCGCATCTACGGCATCGATGTCGAGGCGCAGAAGAAGAAGATCCGAGCCGGCGGCGGTTATGCCCATTTGCCCGAAGCCGTTCACGCGCCGAGGTGATGGTCATGAAGCGTGGCGTTGAGGGGAGGGAGCGGCAGAGAAGCCGCTCGTCAGATGACAAGCAGTCCCAGATATGGGCCTGCTTGCAAGGCGTGATGGATCCGGAACTCGACGAGTCCGTCACCGAGTTGAATTTCGTGACCAAGGCCGACGTCGACCCGAAGGACCACGTCCACATCGAGTTTCGTTTGCCGACCTATTGGTGCGCTGCCAATTTCTCATTCCTGATGGCAGACGACATGCGCCGGGCTGTCAGCGCGTTGGACTGGGTCAAGGGCGTCAGCGTGGTCTTGGGTGAGCACATGTATGCCGACAAGATCAATGCGGGCCTCGCCCAGGGACGCTCGTTCCAGGAAACGTTTGGCGCCGAGGCCGATGGCAGCCTCGATGATCTGCGTCAGACATTCCTCGTCAAAGCGTTCCAGCGCCGCCAGGTTGCGCTGCTCGGCCACCTCGTTGCGCTCGGGCAGTCGCCAGCACAGATTGTGAGCCTGACGTTGAGGGAGCTGGGTTGCCTGCCGCTCGACGATGCAGGTGAGAAGCTGATTCAGCGCTATCTTGAGCGGCGTGCTGTCGTAGGCCCGGCAAGCGGTGATAGGATTGCCTTTGTCGACGCGAACGGAGCGCGGCTAAGCGCCGACGGCCTCGCCGGATACGTATCGAATCTACGGCGTGTCGGCATCAATGCCGAATTCAACGGCGCGTTGTGCCGTGGCCTGCTTGCCGCGCGATTCGACCTCGAGACACCGTTCGTATCGAAAGCGAGGACGATACCGGCGTCGCCGGGTACGCAACAGGGGCCGTGATGCCGGTGCGCAGCGTCGATAACCAGGCCAGACCAGACGACCTCAAGGCAAAGTCGGGGATTTAGAATGCCGAAGATCATGTTGCACGATGAAGCTGCGCGGGCCGCGCTCGGCCGGGGCGTCGCCAAGCTCGCCAAGGCGGTACGCGGGACGCTGGGTCCGAAGGGCATGAACGCGATCATGGACCGGCCGATCGGCACGCCGATCGTGTCGCGCGATGGCGTCAGTATTGCCAGCGAAATCGAACTTGAATGCCCGTTTGAGAATATGGGCGCGCAGGTGTTGCGCGAGGTTTCAGCGCGAACCAATGAGGTGGCGGGGGACGGCACCACCACGGCCACCGTGCTCGCCGATGTTCTTGTGCAGGAAGGCCTGAAATGTCTGGCGGCCGGCGCCAATCCGGTCGAACTGGTCGAAGGGCTGGAGCTGGCGGTTACCGAAACCATCACGGCGTTACGACGGTCGGCGAGACCGCTGCAGGGGCCTGCCGGCCTGCGGGCTGTTGCGAGCATTGCCGCCAACGACACAGCGCTCGGCGCCATGGTAGGCGAAGCCTTCGAGCGCGCCGGCAATCACGGAATCGTCGCGGTGGAATTCGGCAACACGGTCGAGACGACGCTGGAAATCGTCGAAGGCATGGCCTTCGATCGAGGCTATCTTTCACATCACATGGTCACCGATGTCGAGAAAATGCAGGTGGTTCTAGACAATCCCTTCATCATCATGACCGATCTCAAGATCCAGGCCGGGGAGCAACTCGCTGGTGTTATCTCGCTCATCGAGAAGAGCGGGCGACCCTTGCTGATCATCGCCGAGGAAGTAGCGCCGTCGGTCATCATGCAATTGCTGGCGCATCGGGAGAAATCCAATTTCAAGGTCGCCGCGATTCACCCGCCGGAGTTCGGCCATTGGCGCAAGGCGATGCTCGAGGATATTGCGATCACGACCGGAGGGCGCGTCATCTCGGCTGATCTGGGCGGAAGGCTCGAGAAGGCGGAACTGCACGACCTCGGGTCCGCGCGCCAGGTGCGCATTTCCGCCTCGAAGACCCTGATCACAGCGGGAGGTGGCGATCAGAAGACCATCGCGGCGCGACGCGAACAAGTGTTGCGCCAATACGATGCCGCTCCCGAAAATATCGAACGGGACAAGTTCCAGGAGCGCATCGCAAAACTGTCCGGCGGCACGGCGATGATTCTCGCCGGCGGCGCGACGCCGGTCGAGCAAAAACGCCGGACCCAGTTGATCGAGGATGCCATCAACGCGACCCGCGCTGCGCTCGAAGAAGGTATTGTGCCGGGTGGCGGAGTGGCCTTGTTGAGGATCGCTGCAAGGCTCGACGAATTGATCAATCGCCTGGACGGAGGCGCCAGGCAGGGCGCCGAACTGCTGCAACGCGCACTCAGTCGGCCGCTTTTCTACATCGCCGCCAATGCCGGCCTGAACGGAGAGGCGGAGGTTGCGAAAATTGCCAAGGCCAGGAATGGCTACGGGCTCGACGTGCGCAATGGCTCGGCGGTCGATCTTGTCGAAGCTGGTATCATCGACCCGGTCAAGGTTTGCTACAGCGCGGTTCGCAATGCGGCATCGGTGGCCGGACTTATCCTGACGACGCAGACCTTGATCGCCAAGAAGCCGGATGATTACGATCCGACCGCCGGCCCGGCCCGAGGTGGTGGTGCTGAGCTGCTCTGAACGGAGCGGATCATCGGTTCGAAGCGACCGGCGCTCCATCGCTAGCCGGGCATGCTGCGATACTCGCAACATCCAGCGATTCGAGGCGCTATCGCATCACTCGGGCTTCTTCTGCCCGAGAGCGCGATAAATGGTGTTTCTTGAGACGCCGAGACGGCGCGCGGTTTCGCTGACGTTTCCGGCGGTCTCGGCATAAACCACCAGGATTCGCGCGCGATGGATGTCGTGAAGTGATCCGGACTCCGTTCCGGCGGGGTGAACGATGTTCTCCGCGCCGGCTCCGTTGATAAATCCGTCCGCAGCGGCAAGGCTGAATCGCGCCAGAACGTTGCGGAGCTCGCGGACGTTGCCGGGCCAGGGACGTGCGGCGAGATGCGCAATGTCGGTCGGCGTGATTTCGCAATTCGGGTCGATCGTATTGAGCAGATGGCGAACGATGGCATCAAAGTCGTTTCGATCCCGAAGTCGCGGCAGAGTGACCTCGAGCGTATTGAGACGATAGAGCAGGTCAGATCGGAACCGGCCTTCGACGATGGCCTTGTCCAACCTGGCGTTGGTGGCGGAGATGAGAAAGACATCGACCTTCGATCTGACGCCGCCGACGGGGCGCACGGTCCAGTCGTCGAGCAGGCGCAGGAGCACCGCCTGCAGCGCGACAGGCATGTCGCCAATCTCGTCAAGGAACAGCGTGCCGCCGTCGGCCTCCTTGACCAGTCCAATCGAGCCGCCGCGCCGGGCCCCAGTGAATGCTCCTTCGGCATAGCCAAACAGCTCGCTCTCGATCAGGCTTTCCGGCAGGGCGGCGCAATTCACAGGAACGAACGCGCCGGTTCGCCCACTCGCGATATGGGCGTGGCGGGCAAGCTGTTCCTTGCCGGTTCCGGTCTCGCCGCGGATGAGGATGGACATCTTGCGTGCTGCTGCGGTCTCGACTTGACGGACGATGGCTCGGACCGCCGGGTCGTGCGCAACAAAGCTGGCGGCCATGCTCTGAGGAGACCGTGGTTCCGGCCTTGAATCCTTTCGGGCGGATGATGAACTCGCGCTGTCGCTGCCTTCGGATTCGGACCTCGATTTCCGGGCGTCGGGATGCGTGATTAACTGGCGTCGGCGCGTATGCAGCACCACGATTGCGCCGATGCCGGAGCGTTCATTCTCGACGAAGTTGAAGCTCGCGTTGGGAAGCAGCTTCTTCAGCCTGCTCGGCCACTCATCGAAGGGAACCGTCTTCAAAAAGCGGGTTGGCGCGTCGTTGTGAATGCCGTGGCGATCATGCTGGAGTGCGTTCAGAGCACGCTCGGTGGCGTGGAGGATCATGCCACGACGATCGAGCACGATGCATTCATCGTTCGCCCATTGCGATCTCTTGCCGAGAAAGCGGCATAGCAACTCCTCGTGTTCCTGTCGGACTGATTGAGCCAGAACGCTTTCCACGTGATGGCCGACCGCGACGGCCAAAGCCAGGCTCTGCGGATTGAAGGTGCTCGCAGGACCCGAGATGTCGACCACGCCAAGCAGTTCGCCATCGGTCGGGTCATGAACCGGGACGGCAGCGCAAGTCCACCGCTGCACCTCCGAGCAGAAATGCTCCGTACCGTGAATCTGGACAGGTTTCGATTCAGCTATCGCGGCACCAATCGCGTTGGTGCCAATGTCGGCCTCGCTCCAGCGACCTCCGTGTTCGAGATGGACTGCGCGGCCGGCGTCAATGACCCTGTCGTCGCCCTGCGTATCGATGATCAGCCCACTCGGATCGGTGAGGATCATGATTGAGTTTGCATCGCGTAGAAATGTTTTTGAATTTTCGAGAGCGCAGCGGGCGGCATGACGGAGCGGCGCGTATTTGGAGCGACGACGAAACAACTCGGCGTCCGCGACGAGCGGCGCTCGCGCACGGTCGACGGTGACGCGATGGTTCCTGGATCGCTGCCACGACGCTGCGACCGATGATCTCAAGTCGGATGACAACGCTCCGCGCTCGACGAACTTCTCCCATGCCGCCAGCACTTCCCGTTGGTCCATCCCGGCTCCTCCGAAGTGAGAGGTGCTGCACCCGCTCACGACGGGCCCTGCGATCATTCACCTGAATGCGGGGGAATGCCTGCCGCAACTGCCGGTTCGCTCACGCAAAGTCCGACGGCAAGACCCGTCCAGGCCGCCGTAACGGCCGTCCGATCGGATTCCATTCCGCCGCACCCGCCGTCAAGACGACCGCGCCTTCCGACAAGCAACCCCTTCAGCGTCCCACGTCCCTAACGTCCCAGGCTTTTCTCTCGTACCCGTTGACCAGATCAGCCTATCCTTTTCGAATGGTTCTAGCAAAGGTAGCGATCGAAGTTCCTTCGGGCCGCGGCTGGATATGTTGGAAAATTGGGGCCAGGCGCGCTGTAGTGCGGCGCAGCATTCGATCCTTCCGCCAAATTTCAAAACGAAGAGACGATAGCCCGATCGAACGTGAGACATTAGCTTCCGGGGCACTGAACCACCGCAACGGTCGCGCTGATTGCACGCTAACGCTTGAACCAGCGCTGGATTGCGATTTCAGCCTCCAGGTTGCCAGCCGGCGGTCGCGGAAAGGGCGCGCGCGTGGGCGATCAGGGCCGTCGCTGTCGGACCTTTCAGGTCATCGTCGAGAATACCGATGGGTCCCATCATCGTGATGGCTGCGATCATGAAGCCGGCCTGGTCGAAGATCGGTGCGGATAGGGAGGTGAAGTTCGGCAGAAGGGCGTCGCGACAGCGGCTGATGCCGTCGCGCCGGATTGTGTCCATCATCTCCTCCACCTCGGTCTTGGTGGTTGGCGCGTCATCCACCCGCATCTCGCGCGAACGTTCTTCCTTGAGCTCTTGATCCAGCATTTCGCCCGTCAGCGAGCGCGGCAAGTGTGCAAGAAAGTTTCGCCCCAACGCAGACCGCAGCAGGCTCAGCACGCTTCCGACACGCAGCTCGATGATGGGTCGGCTGGCTCCACCCTCGACGCGATAGATGATGGTGGGGCCACGGTTGCCCCACACGCCGAGAAACACTGTGTGCCCGATCGTCGTTGCGAGTTCGGTCATGGCCGGCCGCGCAACGGCAAAGACGTCGAATTGCTCGATGGCCGCCATGCCGAGCTTCAATGCGTAAGGACCGAGAGCATAGCAGCCGGTGTCGGTTTCCTGTCGGACGATGCCGACAGCCTGAAAGCTCACCAGGTAATAGTGAACGTTGGCCGCCGACATTCCGGTGTTGGCGGCGATCATCTTCAGTGGCACCGGTCGAAGTTCGGTTCGCAGGTAGTCGAGGATCTTGAAGCCGATCTCGATCGACTGAATGCCGCGCCGACCGGTGCGTTCTGCGGTGGTGATTTTGACGGATCTGGCTCCTCGTGCGGGTACGGATGCCGGATCGGGCGGTCGGGGGCGGCGCGGCCTCTTCACTCAAAATCCTTAAAAATCATAGCGTTAGGGCGGTTGTCGTCGTGGCGCATTATTGAGCGCGACTCGCCGGATATTCAAGCTTGCCGTATTTGACGACATCATATGTATATGACTAAATAAAATGGCTTGATGCGGGGCTGGGTTTGGCCGCGGGCGCAAACAGGGGAATGACGATGGATGCACGAGTGACGGCGGTACCGGCCGATCAGAACCTGACCCGCAGCGAGGAACGGCGGGTCGTTCTCGCCTCGACCCTCGGCACGGTGTTTGAGTGGTACGACTTCTTCATCTACGGCTCGCTCGCCGTGTTCATGAGTTCGGTATTGTTTCCCCCGGACAACCCGACCGCGGCCGTGCTTGCTTCGCTCGGCGCTCTTGCGGCCGGTTTCGTGATCCGCCCGATCGGCGCCGTGGTTTTTGGCCGCATCGGCGATCTCGTCGGTCGCAAATATACCTTCCTCATCACCATCGTGATGATGGGAGGCGGCACGGCCCTGATCGGCTTCCTGCCCACCTATGCCAGCGTCGGTCATGCTGCATGGATCTCGCTGGTCGTGCTGCGATTGATCCAGGGCCTCGCGGTCGGGGGCGAATATGGCGGCGCCGTCGTCTACGTTGCGGAACACTCGCGTCCGGACCGGCGCGGGCTTCTGACCGGCTGGATCCAGATCACATCGTCGGTCGGGCTGGCGCTCTCCATCGCGGTCATCATCGGCACGCAAAGCGTCATGAGCGAGGCCGATTTCAGGGCTTGGGGATGGCGCGCTCCCTTTATCATCTCGATCGCGATGCTGGCATTCTCGATCTACGTCCGAGCCAGGCTGCACGAATCGCCCGTCTTCACGCGTCTCAAGGCGGAGCGCCGCCTGTCCATGAGCCCGGTTAGAGACACGTTCGCCCGGTGGTCCAGCCTTCGCCTGGTGTTGCTCGCGCTGTTCGGTGTGACCGCGGGGATGGGATCCACCTATTTCACCGGCCAGTTCTACGTGATGATCTTCATGCAGCAGATCGCAAGGATCGATCTGCAAACATCCTATATCCTGATGGCCATCGGCCTCGTCATCGGTGCACCCGCTTTCATTTTCTTCGGCTGGCTGTCCGATCGGATTGGACGCAAATGGCTGATGATGACGGGGCTCGTGCTGTCGGCGCTGTGCTACCGGCCGATGTTTTCATCGCTTCTGGAGGCTGGAAATCCGCAGCTCGTGGCGGCGACCCGCAGTGCGCCGGTGACGGTGCATGCGGACACCACCAGCGAAGCGTGCAAGTTCGGCCTTGCGGCTGCGCTGCTGAGTTCGCACGGCGACCACGGCAAGCCTTGCGTCCAGGCCAAGAAGCTGCTGATCGGAAGCGGAATCAACTTCAGCTATGGCGCTCCGGTGGACGGCCAGGCCGTGTCCATGACGGTCAATGGCAGGACGATTCCCGGATACGACGCGGTGGCTTATCGCAAGGCACTGTCCGAAGCAGGTTATCCCGCCAAGGCCGATCCCGCAAAGGTGTCGTCCGCCCACATCGTCTTTCTGCTGGTCGTCATGACCGTGATCGTCGCGATGGTCTATGGGCCGGTGGCATCGTTCCTGGTCGAGATGTTCCCGGCGAACATCCGATACACGGCGCTTTCGTTTCCTTACCACATCGGTGCCGGCATCTTCGGTGGCTTCCTGCCCTTCTTTGCAACCTATCTTTCGCTGGCGGTTGGCGACGTTTTTGCGGGGCTCTGGTATCCGGTTGTCATTTGCACGGTCGTCGCGGTGATCGGATCGATCATGTTGCCGAACAGGCCGCAAATCGAGACTGATCACTCGGTGTGACATCGTCGCGGGCCGCAGCCGCGGCCCGTTCCCCTTTTCGGTGCCCAGGATAGCGTGATGGATATCAATCGACCGAACACATACAAGGCGGCCGTCGTTCAGGCCGCGTCAGATCCGACAAGCTCGCTGGCGTCGGCGCAAAAGGCGGCGGCCTTGATCGAGAAGGCGGCTGACGCCGGCGCCAGGTTGGTCGTCTTCCCTGAAGCGTTCCTTGGCGGCTATCCCAAAGGAAATTCGTTCGGCGCTCCCGTCGGCATGCGCAAGCCCGAAGGACGCGAGGCGTTCCGTTTGTACTGGGAGGCGGCCATCGATCTCGATGGCGAGGAGGTCGAGACAATCGCCGCGGCCGCGGCCGCAACCGGTGCTTTCACGGTCATCGGCTGCATCGAGCGAGAGCAGGGCACGCTCTACTGCACGGCGCTGTTCTTCGACGGAGCTCGTGGTCTCGTCGGCACGCATCGCAAGCTGATGCCGACCGCAGGCGAGCGGCTGATCTGGGGTTTTGGCGACGGCTCGACCATGCCGGTGTTTGAGACCTCGCTCGGCAATGTCGGCGCGGTGATCTGCTGGGAAAACTACATGCCGATGTTGCGTATGCACATGTATAGCCAGGGGATCAGCATCTACTGTGCCCCAACCGCGGATGATCGCGACACCTGGCTTCCGACCATGCAGCATATCGCCCTGGAGGGACGCTGCTTTGTCTTGACGGCCTGTCAGTATCTCAAGCGCGGTGCCTTCCCGGCGGACTACGAGTGCGCGCTGGGCGCCGATCCCGAGACCGTGCTCATGCGCGGCGGCAGCGCCATCGTCAATCCGCTAGGCAAGGTGCTGGCGGGGCCATGCTTCGAGGGTGAGACCATCCTGTATGCCGACATTGCGCTCGATGAGGTGACGCGCGGCAAGTTTGATTTCGACGCTGCGGGGCATTATTCGCGTCCGGACGTTTTCCAGCTCGTCGTCGACGATCGACCGAAGCGGGCGGTCTCCACCGTCAGCGCCGTTCGCGCGCGCAATTGAGGGACCGATGCTCTTCGATATGGGCCAGCTTCCGGCGGATATCCGCTACAAGATTCTCACCGCGACGGTTACGCCGCGCCCCATCGCGTGGGTGACGACCCGTTCCCGGGGCGGCGCCGCCAATGCGGCACCTTTCAGCTTCTTCAACGTCCTCGGGCATGAGCCGCCGACGGTCGTGCTCGGCCTGCTGCGTCATCCGAACAAAGGCTTGAAGGACACGGCGCAGAATATCGTCGAGACGCGTGAGTTCGTCGCTCACCTGGTGTCGCGCCATATGGCCGAAGCCATGAATGCGACGGCAGTCGATGCTCCGACCGGGGTCGACGAGACGGAGATTGCAGGGCTTCAGACGCTTCCCTCGCAGATGGTTGCGCCTCCGCTCATCAAGGGGTGCCCAGTGGCGTTTGAATGTCGCTCCCTCTCGGTTCAGGAGACCGGGCCCCGGCAAATCGCGGTGATCGGCGAGATCGTTTGTGCGCATGTGGCGGAGCCGTTCGTGATCGATGCGGAGAGAGGCTATATCGATACGATCGGCCTCGACCTCATTGCCCGCATGCACGGGTCGGGCTGGTATGCGAGGCCACGCGACCTCTTCCAGCTGGTGCGGCCGCCGCCGATCGAATAGGGACGGCCGGCGCGCGGCCCCGGTCCATGCGGGTACATATGAATTCGGTAGTCTGAAGCACCTGGCCTTGCGTCAGCTCCGGTTCGCCCGCGAGCAGCTGCCGGCTGCGAAGTGCCGACGTTAGGGCTGATTCGCCGCGTGATCGCGGCTTGGGCCGCCTGGGCACAGAGGCTCGCGATCAGGTCAGGATGGTTGCCGGCAGCCTCGGATTTCTCCGCCCAGCCCTCCAGTGCCTCCAGCATCGGCGGAAGGGTCGCGGCGCGCAGGTCCGCATAGTCTTCGGTGACGGAGCGGCCAAGATCGGTGACACGGTAGCGTGTTTGCTTGCGCGATGAGGAGCCTTCGGTCTCGATCAGGCCGGCCTTCACCAGCTTTCGCGTGGCATATTGCAGATTGGGTACGTTGACGCGGTTGACCAATTGCCCGATCTCGGAGAGCCGCTTGGGCTCGTCGCCCATTCTGACCACGTTGAGCACGGCGACGTGTCCCTTCTTTGTACCCTCCATTCGACAAGTTTCTGCGCTTAGGCGGACGATCGGAGGAAATATCGCAAATTTACGTCGTGTGAGGAAAGGCGGTAGCGGTCTTCCGCTACCATGCGCCGCGATTGCGCGCGCCAATCTGCGATATTCCGCGATTTCGTACGCTCACTACGCGCGTCGGCTCATCCAGCGACAACGACCACCATGATCGATCCCCAAGTTGTCAGCAGAATATTCGAAATCGGATAGGCCGGCGTATAGCCGAGCACCACCACGGAGCTGCCGGAGCGCTCCTGAATGGCGGCCATCGCTGCCGTGACCGTCTGTGCCCCGGTCAATGCGCCGAGCAGGAGAATGGGATTCATGCGCAGCACGAAATGGCCAAAGCAGAAACCGACGATCTGCGGCAACAGGGTGACGATCATGCCGCCCAGCAGCAGGCCGATGCCCGACTCCCGTAGAGCGGAAAGGAAGATCGGTCCGGCATGAATCCCAGTGAGCCCGACGAAGGCCGCCAGTCCGAGCGACGTCATCAGACTGATCGCGCCGTCGGGGATCCGGCCGAAATACGGCAGACGGGTGCGGAGATAGCCGACCAGAAGTCCGGCGAGCAGGGTGCCGACGCTGGTGCTCAGCGAGATCGTGATGCCGCCCACGGAAAAGCTCAGGAGAACACCAACGAGGCCGCCGAGGAAAATCGCGAGCCCCAGCACGACGAAATCGATGCTGGTGCTCGGCGCGACGATGACGCCGATGCTGTTGGCTGCATTCTGCACCACCGGTTCAGGACCCACGATGCGAAGCAGATCGCCGCGCTGCAGGACGACGCCGGCGGCAATGGGAAGTGCCTCGCCACCCCGGCTCACCGAGCGCAGATAGAGGCCGCGTGCCCAGCTCTGCTCCGACGCTTGCTGGAGACTGCTGCCCGCGAGCTTCGGGTTGATCAGGAACACGTCGGCCGAGACCAGCGGGATATCGAGCAGCTCCCGGTCCTCCACCTCCTCGCCGCGCGGCTCGATCAGCTCCACGACGATTTGGCGCGGAGCGGACAGCGCGACAACGTCGCCGGCCGCCAGTATGGTTCCAGGCTCCGCCTCGAGGATGCGCTCTCCGCGGCGAATGCGGTGGATGAACACGCGCTGCCCGGGCACCCGCGCCTCGGCGGCCGCAACCGTCAATCCGACGATCGCCGCGCGATCATCCAGCCGGTAGGCACGCATTTCGAACTTGCGCCAGGCGGACGCCAGGCCGGGCTTGGCGCGCGTGATGCCCAGGGCCTGTTCCAGCTTCAGCGCTTCCGTCTTCAGGTCGATCTTCAGCAGCGCCGGAACGACAATCGTGCAGAACGTGATCACGCCGGCATAGCCGAAGATGTAGCAAACCGCATCGGCCACCGCGATGTGCGAGACAAACAACGCACGCTCTGCGTCGGAAACGGGCAGCGAATTGACTGCGTCGGTCGCCGTACCCATTGCGGCACTCTGGCTCAGCGCACCGGACAGGAGTCCGGCCGCAAAGCCGGGGTCAAGTCGCAGTACGCGTGCCACGACGATCGCGGCGGCAAGGCCAGTGAGGCTCACGACAACGGCCATCAGCACCGGCTTCAGCCCGTCGCGCTTCATCGCCAGCACGAATTGCGGACCGACCGAATAACCCACCCCGAACAGGAACAGCAGGAACAGGAACGATTTGGTCATGCTGGAGACGGGCACGTGCGCGAAGTCGCCGACCGCAAGGCCGGCGAAGAGCGAGCCCGTCACCGGGCCAAGGCTGAAAGCGCCGATCCTGAAGCTGCCGATCCAGTAGCCGGCCGCGATCACCAGGAACAGTGCGAGCTCCGGATAGCGGACCAGAAACTGCTGTAGCCAGATCAACATTTTCCAGGGCCGCGGCTACGTCATCATCATCACGAGCACCATGCCCCAGATCGTCAGCAGCGTGTTTCCGACCGCGTAGGTGACGGTATAGCCGAGGCCGGGTATCTGGCTTTTCGCGCGGTCGTTGATCATGCCGAGCGATGCGGTGGTCGTGCGTGCGCCGGAGCAGCATCCGAGCAGGATCGCGTCGTGGAAGCGGAACAGGTATTTGCCGACGAACATCGCCAGGATCAGCGGAACGGTGGTCACGACGACACCCCAGAGGAACAGACTGAAGCCAAGCTTCTGCAGACCTGCGACAAATCCCGGTCCCGAGGAGATGCCGACCACGGCGATGAAGACGTTCAGGCCGACCGAGTTCATGAACCACACCGTGGGTGAGGGGATGCGGCCGAAAGTCGGGTGCACGGATCGCAGCCAGCCGAAGAACAGACCGGAGATCAGCGCGCCGCCGGAGGTGGACAGAGTGAGCGGCACGCTTCCGATCTTGTAGACGAAGGCGCCGACCAGGGCGCCGATCGCAATGGCCGCGCCGATGAACGCGACGTCGGCAACGTCGGTCGCGCGATCCGGCCGGCCCAGCATCTTTGTGGTGGCTGCGACATCGGACGTGCGGCCGACCAGGGTGACGATGTCGCCCCGATTGATCTTGGTGTTCGGCAGGATCGGAATCTCGGTCGCGATCGCGCCCCGGGCGATCCTGCGCAGGAACACGCCGCGCGCGCCCGGTTCTTTCGCCAGTTGCTCCAGCGTCTTGCCATCGACGTCCTTGCTGGTCACGTAGACATCGACGCCCTCGATCGGCACCGCAAGCAGCTCGCGATCGTCAACTTCCTCGGCCTGCTCGCCGATCAGCTGCACGAGCACATCGCGGCGGCCGGCGACGGCGACGACATCGCCGGCATGAATCACGGTGTCGGAGGCTGCCTCCACGATCTGCCCGCCTTGCCGAAGCCGAAGGACGAAAATGCGATGATCGGGAATCAGGGCCTCAGCCTGCGCGACCGTTTTGCCGACGACAGGCCCGCGCTCACGAACGCGATAGGCGCGCACGTCGAACTGATGCCAGGCCGTTCCCGGGCCGCCCAGCTCCTTTTTGCCGCCATGCTCCTCTTCATATTTCTTGCATGCGGCCTCGAGATCGATGCCGAGCAGCGCAGGCCCGAGCAGGGCCAGCACGATCGCCGACCCGACCGTGCCGAAAATATAAGTCACGGCATAGGCGACCGGCATGGCATCGAGCAGTTTCTTGGCTTCGTCCGCGGGCAGGCCGAGGCGATTGATGGCGTCGGTCGCGAGTCCCATCGACGCGGAGATCGTTTGCGAGCCGGCATAGAGCCCGACGGCCGATCCGACGTCGTAACCGGCGATCTTTGCGCCGAGATACGCCGAGAGCAGACAGAAGACGCAAACCACGGCCGCAAAAATCGCCTGCGGAATGCCGTCCTGTGCGATGCCGCGCACGAACTGCGGCCCGACGCCATATCCGATCGCGAACAGGAACATCAGGAAGAAGAACGGCTTGAGCGGGCCTGAAATGGTGATTCCGATCTGGCCGATGATGACCGCGGCGATCAGCGTCGCGGTGACGGCACCGAGGCCGAGACCCTTGTAGGTGAAGGATCCGAAATAATAGCCCAGGGCCAAAGAGAGGAAGATCGCGATCTCGGGATAGGTGCGGAGCGTCTGGAAGAACCAATCGATCATGATGTCACCCGTTCTGCTGTCCCGGGGCTTCGGCATGCGCCCGCATCGATCTCGTGCAAGCGGCCGAAAAAGGGCGAGCAACTGTATCGATCGACATCAGACGGTGGCTGACAGGAAGGATGTTGATCTATGTCAACCGCAGCTGCGAAGGCCTCGCGATTTCATCACGTTGCCGACACCACGCGTTTGGTTCGCACTATTGCATCGTGACGCGGTCATCCGTCGCTGCGGTGGCATCGTCTGCGCGAGACCGTTGACATAGATCAAGGCTCGTCACCGGCCGGCGGTCATGCTCAGCGCGATTGCGCAGGCGAGGAGCCTGTCCGCCTCCATTCCAACACCTTGCATCGTCCCGGGAGTGTCAAATGGCCGATCTTCTGACCTTAAAGAAATTCGAGGCGTTGAGCCCCTTCGAGATCAAGGACGAGTTGATCAACCTCGCGAAGAGCAATTCGAAGCGCAGTCAGATGCCCTTCCTGAACGCCGGGCGCGGCAATCCGAACTGGGTGGCGACCACGCCGCGCGAAGGCTTCTTCCTGCTCGGACAGTTCGCCATGACCGAGAGCAAGCGGGTGATGGAGCATCCGGCGGGCATCGGGGGCATGGCTCAGGCAAAGGGCATTGCCGGGCGGTTCGAGGCCTGGCTCGCACAGCACAAGGACATGCCGGGCGCGAGCTTCCTGACCGAGATGCTGCCCTTTGCGGTGAAGAAATTCGGCTTCGATCCCGACGCGTTCGTCCACGAGCTGGTCGATTCGATCATCGGCGACAATTACCCGGTGCCGGACCGGATGCTGGTGCACAACGAACGGATCGTGCACGAATATCTGATGTGGGCGGTTTGCGGCGAGCCACGGCCGGCCGGGAAGTTCGACATCTATGCGGTCGAGGGCGGCACGGCGGCGATGTGCTACCTCTTCAAGTCGCTGAAGGCCAATCGGCTGCTGGTGCCCGGTGATACGATTGCGCTGGCGACGCCGATCTTTACGCCCTACATCGAGATGACGCACCTGGAAGACTACGATCTGAAGGTCGTTCAGATCAGGGCTCCGCAGGAAAACAAATTCCAGTTCACCGACGAGGAAATCAGGAAGCTGGAGGATCCGAAGGTCAAGGCCTTCTTCGTCGTCAATCCGTCCAATCCTCCGGGGATGGCGCTGAGCAAGGAGACGATCGCCAAGTTGGCCAATCTGGTCAAGACCAAGCGTCCCGACCTGATGATCCTCACCGACGACGTCTACGGAACCTTCGTGCACAACTTCCGTTCGCTGCTCGGCGAGCTGCCGCACAACACCATCGGCGTCTACTCCTATTCGAAGTATTTCGGCTGCACGGGATGGCGCTTAGGGGCCATCGCCATCCACGAAGACAACATCTTCGACAAGATGATCGCCAAACTACCGGACGAAGCCGTGAAGGCGCTCGACAAGCGTTACGGACCGCTCACGCTCGAGCCGCGCAAGCTCAAGCTCATCGACCGCATCGTCGCCGACAGCCGCGACGTGGCGCTCAATCACACCGCGGGATTGTCGTTGCCGCAGCAGGTGATGATGAGCCTGTTCTCGCTCGCGGAGATGATGGATGTGAAGAAGGCCTACCAGGCCGCCTGCATGGAGATCGTCAACAAGCGCCTGTGGTCGCTGCTCGACGGGCTCGGGCTCGCCGACAAGCTGACCCCCAATCCGAACTACGATGCCTACTATGCCCTGATCGACTTCGAGTTCTGGGCCCGAAAGAACATCGGCGACGATGCCGTCGAAAATCTTAAGAAGAATGTCCACCCGCTGGACCTTGCGTTCAGGCTGGCCGAAGCCCACGGGATCGTGCTGTTGAACGGGGGTGGCTTCGATGCACCGGAATGGTCGCTTCGTGTGTCGCTCGCGAACCTGCCTGACGATGTCTACGACGATATCGGACGCGGCGTCCGGACCATCGCCAGGGGCTATCGCGATGCCTATGAAGCGGCGACAGGGAAGGGGGCAGGCGCAAGGCGCTGACGAGCGAAGTTCTGAATGCGGCGCAACAGCTGTCGGTGGAATGTTGCTGAATGTATCGCGCCGTCAGCCATCCGGCTCTTATAGCCCGATCGGGCTGGCCGGGTCGTTGCACGTGGTTCCGACTTGTTGGCACAAGCTGCACGGTCACTCGGTGCCACCGTGATCTACAGTGACCATCATGCGGTACGGCAGCGACATATTTCGGCGAGCGTTTCGATCGAGCCATCCGGCTGGCGCTCGCAATTGGCTGCGTCGTTGGCTTGAAGCTGGCGACGGCGATTTTGCTTTCAGGACGGTGGTCATGACGGCCGGGATGCTCTCGACTGTCGCGTTTGCCTTTGGACTACTGTCGCCCTGAGCGATGAATGCGCTTCAAAATCGTTGCAAGTTCGACCGGATGTCGAGACCGTCTTGCGCCAGGTTAGGTATCGGGGCTTGGGCCACGATCTTCCTGTTCTGCTGCGCACGACACGCGGTCGCGCTGCCGCTGACGCCCTTCCGTTATGAAGCCCAGGCTCAGCGGCATTGTCCTGGCGATACCGTGGTCTGGCTCGATTTCCGCCGTGGACGTTACTATCTCAGGGGGCAGCGCCGCTATGGCAGGGGTTTTGACGGAAGTTTCGGGTGCAGGAATGAAGCCCGCGACAGCGGCTATCGGCGTTCGCTGTTCGGCCTCCGGTGACATCATCGTAGGCCGGCTTGGCGCCCCACGACCGATCTACCATCCGTAGCGCGGCTGGGCGTAGTATCCGTAACCTCCGTTTGACGGGCAATAGCCGGAGCCGTAACCATATCAGCTTTCGTAATAGGGATATTCGCCATGGGCTAAGCTCGCGATGGCTCCGCCAACGATCGCACCGGCTGCGGCGGCGCCCTATCCTCGATAACCCCATCCGCGAGAGCCTCAGCCTCCGCCCCAACGGACTTGAACGGCGGCATTGTCGACCGCGCCCTTCATGGCAGCGATGTTGGTCGGCAGGGGAGCCGCCCGGCTCATGCTGAAGCCGATCGTGCTCGCAAGCAGGATCAAGGCCAGCAAAGTTTTGGTGTTTGCCGTGGCGTCCTCCAGGCGCGGGTGACATTGGTGGTCGTGATCGAACGGCAGCCAAATCGAGATCGGCTTCCGATTCACGCTCAGTCGAGCCTGCCAGCCGGAGCCAGCCAAAGCCTGATTTGAATCAAACTGGCGCCGGGACCTCTTTTGGGGACACAGACGCTCGATCCTGCACCTTCGGACAATTGCGGCGAACGACAGTCCGGCGCCTAGTGGGACCGCGATCGCGGTCGTGATCCCGGCCGTGATCGCATCCCGACGACGTTGGAGCGGCCCCGATTCCTACCCCCGAACCGGGGCCGCTCCTTTGCGAGGGGTGGACGCGTGACGCTTGATCTGGATCAAGCCCCGCGTGGCAGTGCGATGGCACCGTTTCCTGTGTGCCTACGGATGCTCAATCGAAAGCACGTTCTTGAAAACCCTTCGCCAGCTCGTGGCCGGAGACGAATTCATCCAGCTCGCAATTCGGCTCGGATTGCTGTCGCTGCTGATCTACTGGTCGTTCGTCCTGGTCCGCCCGTTCGTGCCGATCCTGGCCTGGAGCGTCGTGCTCGCGGTCGCGCTCTATCCGGTCTTCAACTGGCTCACAGGGATGCTCGGGGGCCACGCGGGCATCGCGGCCCTGGTCCTGACCCTGATCGCGTTGGCCGTCGTCATCGGACCGGCAACCTGGCTCGGGATCGGGGCGGTGGAGGGGGTGAGGGAGCTCGCCGGACAATTGAGCGCCGGTAATGTTGTCGTCCCATCGCCGATGCCGGGGATCAAGGATTGGCCGCTGATCGGCGGCCCGCTCTACGACCTCTGGGATCGGGCGTCGACCAATCTGCGCGCCGTGCTCCGCGAGGTCGTGCCGCATCTGAAGCCGCTGGCTGGGATCCTGTTTGCGTTTGCGAGCAATGCCGGCGTCGGGATGCTGAAGTTTCTGCTGGCGGTCGTGCTGGCGGGGTTCCTGTTTCCCCACGGCCGGCAGCTTGCCGCGGCATGCAGGGGCTTCCTGTCCCGCATCGTGCCGGAGCAGAGCGAGCACTTCCTCGACCTGGCCGGCGCGACCATTCGGGCGGTCTCCCAGGGCGTTATCGGCGTCGCCGTCCTGCAATCGCTACTCGCCGGCATAGGCTTCAAGCTGGCGGGGATTCCGAATGCGGGCCTGCTGGCGTTCGTCGTGATGCTGTTGGCGATCGTGCAGATTGGAGCGGCGATCGTGCTGTTTCCCGTCATCATCTGGCTCTGGTCGGCCAAGGACTTCACGACGGCGCTTGCCCTGACGTTGTTCTTCCTGGTCGTCGGCGTCCTCGACAATGTGCTGAAGCCGCTGGTCATGGGGCGGGGCCTGACCACGCCGGCCCTCGTGATCTTCGTCGGCGTGATCGGCGGCACGCTTGCCCACGGCATCGTCGGCCTGTTCGTCGGCCCAATCATTCTGGCGGTCGCCTGGGAGTTGATCACGGCGTGGATCCGGGACGACCGTGCCCGGCAGGCGGGCGAGCGATGATACTGCTTCAACTCATCGTGGGATCGGCGGTGAGCGCGATCAATATCGCGGTCCATTCGCTATTCACCGTCGCGGTGATTGGGCTGCTGCGGAACATCGCCTTGAGCGCAGCCGGCAGGCCTGGATTGCAGCTCAGCGGCGTGATGGTGGCGGCCGCGCTGATCCTGATGGTCGCACACACGCTGGAGATCATGGTGTGGTCACTGGCCTATTTCGTAATGAGTGCCGCGCCTGCGGATAGCGATCTGATCTATTTCGCCTTCGTGAATTACACCACGCTTGGTTACGGCGACGTGATCCCGGTAAAGGCGTGGCTGTTGCTCGGCCCGATGGCCGCCATGAACGGCATCCTGATGTTCGGCTGGTCGACTGCCGTCCTGTTCGAGGTGCTGCAAAAGACCATCGAACGCCAGGGCACACTCACGAAATCCTCGTAATGTCCCGGTCAGTTGTCGAGCCTGGAGAGCTGGTCGCGGTCGACCAGCATGATTTCGCGCTGGTTCGAACCGAGGAAGTTGAGGGCTCCGTAGGCGTGCAGCTTGGATAGCGCACGCGATACGGTCTCGAGGGTCAGTCCGAGATAGTCGGCAATATCGCGACGGCACATCGGCAAGGCGACGACGCCGACGCCGGTCAGCCGGCGATCCATTTCGAGCAGAAACGCGGCCACCCGCTCCAATGCGGTCTTGCGGCCGAGCAGCAGCATATGGTCTTCGGCATGCTGCAGGTTGCTGGTGGTCATGATCAGCAGGTTGCGAGCCAGGTCCGAATCGGAATGGGCCACCCGTTCGAGGCTTGTTCGCTTGATCAGGCGCACGTTCGTGTCGACGATGGCTTCGGCTGTGAAGCGATGAGTTTCGGCATTCTCGAGACCGAAAATATCTCCGACGAGGTGAAAAGCACCGATCTGGCGTCGTCCGTCGGAGAGCAGCTTGTAGCTGCGGACAGCTCCCGAAACGACCTGGTAGACGTACTCTGCGGGCTCCTTCTCGCCGTAGATCTCGGCGCCCCTTCGGTAGTGGAATTCGCTGGTGATGAAGTTGGCGCGATTGGCGGTCAGCCCACCGAGGATGCTCGGTATATTGGCCGGTCTGACATTGACGCGAGCGAACATGGACCAACTCTCTTTTACAACGGTCTTGCGCCGTCCGCAGCGGTATCGAAAACGCTTGTCCGCGTGCAATGAGTACGACAGGGTCCGACCAGGCTCTATTGGTCTTGAGGCCATTGTCCCAAAGGACAGGGTGCGCGAAATGCGGCAATTTGTTCGTAATTGGTACGCAAGTCCTGGATGACTTTTCAGTATTGCGACGATAACCGTGCTAGCTTTCCTGAACCCGTTGATCTCCGGCTCCGAGCGCTATGGGCAAGACAATTCAGCTCTCTGGACTGATCATCCTGCTGGCTACCATGCTGTGGCCGGCTGGTCTCCATGCGCAGGATATGCGCCCACATTCCATACTGGTGCTGGACCAGTCCGATCGGCTTGGCCCCTTCTACTACCAGGTTTTCGTCGGGCTGAGGGACGCCGTGAGCGCGCACGGTCACGCTCCGACGACAGTCTATACTGAGAGCCTCGATCTCAATCGCTTCGGCGGTGAGGCCTATCAGGACGGTTTCCGGAGATTTCTCGAGGAGAAATACCGCGATCGACCGATCGGCGTCGTGATTGCCGTTGGAGCGGCGGCGCTCGAGCTTGCGATTCGCTGGCGCCCGCAACTTTGGCCCGGCACGCCGATCGTGTTCACGCTGGTCGAGGAGGCCGATTTCAAGCGATTGCGGCCGCCGGCCTATGTCACCGGCGGGATCGTGACCTTGAAGCTCAAGGATGCCGTCTTGGCCGCCCGCGCCGTGGTGCCAGACCTGAAGACGGTCGTGCTCGTTGGCGCAGGATGGGATCGGCAAGTTCTTTTTCGAAATTGGAAGGACCAGGCTGCCGCCGGCCTTCCGGGCCTCGACCTGATCGAGATCATCGGACGTCCGATGCCCGACGTCGTCGAGCAGGTGGCCGCGCTACCCGACCACAGCGTGATCATATACACAGGGCTCTATAGCGACGGCAAAGGCAATTACTATCCGCCCTCGGAGGCCCTCGCATTTGTCGCGGCGAAGGCAAATCGTCCCATTGTGGTTGCGGCGGAGACGTTCCTCGAGCCGGGCGGTATTGGCGGATTCGTCATCGTCCCGTCTTTGATCGGCGCCGACGCAGCACAAAGAGCGCTGCGGATCCTGGATGGAGAAGCGCCGGAAAACCTGCCGCCGTCGATGATCGATGCCGTGAAGCCGATCTTCAACTGGCAGCAGATGCAGCGCTGGAATGTCAGCGAAGCCAGTCTGCCGCAAGGCAGCGAAATCCGCTTCCGGGAGCCGACCTTTCTGGAGAAGTATCGCTGGCGGGCCGTTGCGCTCGCTGCCGCGTTGCTGGTCCAGACGATGCTGATTGCGTTCCTGCTGCACGAGCGGTACATGCGACGAAAGGCGGAGGTCGAGGCCCGCAACCGCCTGTCCCAGCTTGCTCACAGCAATCGGCAGGCGACCGCCGGAGAACTGTCGTCCTCGATTGCGCATGAGCTCAACCAGCCGCTTGGCTCGATCCTGACCAATGCCGAGAGCGCGGAGCTGATCCTCGGTTCGCCGACACCCGACCTTCAGGAGGTGCGGGAAATCATTTCCGAAATCAAGCGCGATGATCTGCGTGCGAGCGAGGTGATCCGCCGGATGCGCAGCCTGCTGAAGCGTGCGCCGTTTGAGAAGAAGGAGATCGATCTCAACCAGACCATGCAGGAAGCATTCGATTTCCTCAAGCTGCAAGCCTCGGCGCGCAATGTCGCAATCTACCTGCAGACATCACCGCAGACCCTGCGGGTGCAAGGTGACCCGGTCCAGTTGCAGCAGGTCATTCTCAACCTCGTGGTCAACAGCATGGACGCGATGGGAAAGATGCCCTACGGACGCACGATCATCGGGCGGACTGAAGTCGACGGAGGAGCGTCGGCCGTGATTTCGATCTGCGATTCCGGTCCGGGAATTCCCCCGGACAGGCTGAACGAGATTTTCGATCCGTTCTTCACCACGAAGGAGCAGGGAATGGGCATCGGACTGTCAATCGCCCGGACGATTGTTCTGGCGCATAGTGGTCAGATCTGGGCTGAGAACCAGTCCGGTGGTGGAGCGGTCTTCCACCTTTCATTGCCGCTGGCGGCATAGCGCGTTTGGGCTCTTACTTTGGCAGCCGGTAGTGCTAGTTTAGCGAACGCAGTATCTCGCCGTCAGTCGAGTAGGAGAGAAGGTAATGCACGCTTACGTGCATATTGTCGACGACGACGCCTCGTTTCGCACAACACTTGAGCGCAGGCTCAAGCTCGCCGGCTACCGTGTTGCGACCTATGCATCGGCCCGGCAACTGCTCGATCAATTGCCTGGCGATGAAGATGCCGGCTGTATCGTGCTGGACGTGCGCATTCCCGGAATGAGTGGTCCGGAGCTGCAGATGCGCCTCAACGAGCTGGAGTCGACGCTTCCGATCGTATTCCTCACCGGATATGCCGACACAGCGACGACTGTGCAGGCGATCAAGGCCGGAGCCGAGGATTTCCTGACCAAGCCGATCGCGTCAGAGCAACTGATCGAGGCAATCAATCGCGCTCTCGCGCGGCACGAGTTGGCCCGCAGCCAGCGAACCCGGCTCGACTCACTCCGCGCGCTGCTGGCAAGGTTGACCCCGCGCGAGCGGCAGGTGTTCGATCTGATTGTGCGCGGTCGGATCAACAAGCAGATCGCCTATGAGCTTGGCACGACGGAACGCACGATCAAGGCGCATCGTCACCAGGTCATGGAGAAGATGCAGGTGCAGTCGCTTGCCGAACTGGTCTCGATCGCCGAGCGGCTCGGCGCGCGCGAGCTTGAGGGCGAGGTCAAGGGGTGACCGCGCCCGGGGCGCGGCTGCGGCCGTCCTGTCCCATGGTACAATATGAAAGCTCTGTGACGGCGCTTATCTCAAGCTGGAATGGTGCCGCGCGCCGATGGAGGTTTAGTGTCCTGCATCGAGACACGGTCGTTGGGTCGCGAGTCAGGATTTGGCGCCGAGGTGGAGGTTTCAGAATTTGCCGATCCCGAAAATTGTTCTCGTTGTGGACGATAATCCCTCGATGCTCCGGGGAATCGGACGGCTGCTTCGGGAATGTGGATTTGCATCCAGATTATTCGAGACCGGAACTGCTTTGCTAAGTGACGGCAGCTTCGATTGCGCGCTCTGTCTGATCCTGGACATCAATCTGAGCGATGGCTCAGGGATCGAACTGCGGCACCGCCTGGCGGACCAGGGCGTCGAAATTCCCGTCATCTACATCACCGGAAATGACAACCCGGCGACACGCATGGCCGCAATGGCATCGGGATGCGTGGCCTATCTGACCAAGCCATTCACGGCAAAATCGCTGATGCAGCCGATCGAACAATTGTTGGCCGGCGCAGTCTAGCGATCACGGGTCTCGATCATTCGTCAATGGCTTGATCGAGCGTCAGCGTGGGTGGTCCCTTGCGGACGCTCGCAAAGCGGTCGAGCGGGACCGATGTCGTCACCGTCAGAATGCTGGTGTCGACCACCTCGATCGAGAGCACCTTTCCGCCGTCCATTTCCTCGAGCAGCTTGGGATCGGCAACATCGGCGGCGATGCACATGTTGCTCACGCACCAGGTATAGGGCAGGCGATGGACCTGCTGCTGGTCAACCGACAGCTTGACTCCGGCCTGCAGGTACATCCCGACCGGCAGGAATAGCTGGAGACGCGCGGTGCCATCTTCACGCTCGATCAGATCGATGCGAACGGCCGTCTGGCCGGTCCCGAAGGTGCCGGTGATCGTCGTCCGGCATAATGTCCTGGTACCGGCCGCATTGAAACAAAGCTTGCGCCAATCGCCGAATTTGACGTCCCGCGCCGCGCGTGCGCCCCGCGAGGTTACCTCGGCGCCGTCCTTGACCGCAGCGGGCGGCGAGGGCGTCTGTTGACTGTGCGCAGCACCGATGCTGACCGCGAACAGGGCCAACGTCGCCAACGCACGATACAAGGCACCAAATCGGTCCATGGATGCTCCTCCAGCGAGATTGCGCCTAGCGCACCGTGCCCAGAAACCGTTCGACCAGTGGCGACCAGATGGGGATCGAATCAGGAGAGCCGATCAGGAAATGCCCTTCGTTGCCGAACGGCGGCAACAGATGGTACTCGGCCCGGCCGCCCGCGCGCGTGAAGGCCTCGTACATTCGCTTTGACAGGGCTGGGCCGAAGAATGTGTCGTTTTCGATGTAGAGCCACAGCATGGGCACCCGCGACGTGTTGCCAAACACGCCGGTCGCTTCGACCAGTTTGTCGGGGCCACAATTGTTGTTGGGCTTGCCATCGACGCGGCCGCCGCGGCCCGCCGCGAAGGTGATGATGGCCTTGACCTGCGGCGGGTTGAGGCTCGACAAGGCGATCGCGGCCCAGCCGCCGGCCGACTGCCCGACGACGATGACGCCTTCCGGCAGGGTGCGTTTTTCGGCAGCCATGTAGTCGATGATCCAGAGATCGACCTGCGCGACGGCGAGACCCGGGTCGAGGAAATTGGGATTGGTGCACTTCCCGATCTTGGAGAAGAACGGGCCATAAAGACCGCGTTCGGGAATATCGATAGCCGCAGCGCCATAACCGGTGCCGACCGGCGCCACCACGAGATAACCGCGCCGTGCAAACCACATTGCGGCATCGCGAAATTCGACCAGCGGGAAGAAGCTACGATCCCTGGCGTTAAGCGACACGCCGTGGTTCATGATGACCAGCGGGAAAGGGCCATCGCCGAGCGGTCGAACCAGATAGGCGAACATTGGTAGCGGGAGCGGCAAGGCCCAGATCTCTTCCTGGATGCGCTGGGACGCGCTCTTGTCGTCGGCGCGTGCCGGGGTGATCAGACCAAGCAGGAGAAGTGTTACGGTCGCGAGGGCTCGTAGGCCGTGCTGACGCATGTCATGCCCTCCGGCGATTCACCCGCAAATGCGCAGGTCGCGACAATCGTAGTGTTGATCCGCGAGGGCGACGCTTGATCTGAATCAACGTGGATCGATCTGCCCCGGCGCAACCACATGCGTCCAATGCGGCGTGATATGGCGGAATTGATGTCGATCCAGGGCGAGATAAGTTGGGTCCGACGGTTTCCGCCGGCGAGCTGGCTTGCCGACTATCGCGCATCCTGGCTTGGTGCGGACGCCATCGCCGGGGTCACGCTGGCGGCCTACGCGATCCCGGTATCGCTGGCCTATGCAGGGCTCGCCGGTCTGCCGCCGCAGATCGGCGCCTACGGCTATCTGCTTGGCGGCGTTGGGTATGCGTTGTTGGGCTCATCCCGACAACTCGCGGTCGGACCGACCTCGGCGATCTCGCTGATGATCGCCGGCGCCGTCGGCATATTGGCCGGCGGCGATGCCACGCGCTACGGACAGATCGTCAGCCTCGTTGCCTTCAGCGTTGCAGTGCTGTGCCTGATTGCCTGGCTGTTCAAGCTCAGCCTGCTGGTGCGGTTGATCAGCGACAGCATCCTGGTGGGCTTCAAGGCCGGGGCGGGGCTGACCATCATCATGAGCCAGCTGCCGAGCCTGTTCGGCGTGGCGGGCGGCGGCCATAATTTTTTCGACCGCGCGATCAAGCTTGCCGGTCAACTGGGCGAAACCAGGCCGCTGGTGCTCGGCATCGGTGCGGCTGCGACCGTGCTGCTCCTGCTCGGCGAGCGCAGGCTGCCGGGAAAGCCCGTTGGGCTCGCCGTGGTCGCGCTGTCGATCCTCACGGTCTCCCTGTTTGGTCTTGCAGATATGGGATTGCCCGTGACCGGAAAAATCCCGACCGGGTTGCCGACCCTTGCGCTGCCGACGTTCGGCTTGCTTGAATTTGACGATCTCTTTCCCATCGCCGCCGGATGTCTCGTGCTGGCTTATGTCGAGGGCGTGTCGGCCGCGCGAAGCTTCGCGGCCAAGCATGGCTATGCACTGGATGTCCGGCAGGAGTTTCTGGGGCTCGGAGCGGCCAATCTCGCTGCAGCTTTGGGGCATGGCTATCCCGTCGCCGGCGGGCTGTCGCAGTCGGCCGTCAACGACGCAGCCGGCGCGCGAACGCCGCTGGCCCTCGTGTTCTGTTCAGCAACCCTAGCGCTCTGCCTGTTGTTTTTCACGGGTCTCCTGACCAACCTGCCGAAGACCGTGCTTGCGGCGATCGTGTTTTCGGCCGTCTACAAATTGGTCGATATTCCAGCACTCGCCCGCATGTGGCGGATCAGCCGGATCGATTTCTACGCGGCGGTCATCGCGCTGGTATCCGTGCTGTTCCTGGGAATCCTGCAGGGCGTGCTGCTGGCGGCCGTCGCCTCGATCTTCCTGCTGCTGCTGCGTGCGTCCCAGCCCAATGTCGCGTTTCTCGGCCGTCTCCCCGGTAGCGGCCGCTATTCCGATCGCGCGCGCCATGACGACGTGGAACCGCTGACCGGGATCGTCGCCTTCCGCCCCGAAACCTCGCTGCTTTATGTCAATGCGGAGACGATCTTCGAAACGGTACTGGCCGCACTGCGGACGTCCCCCAATGTCAAGCTGGTCGCCTGCGACCTGTCGGCCTCACCGTTCATCGACCTGGCGGGATCGCGCATGCTGCACGATCTCCACGAGGAGCTCGCATCGCGCGGCATCACGTTCTGCATCGTCGGTGCGCACGCGCAGTTGCGCGATCTGCTTCAGGCGGACGGTCTTGCCGACAAGACCGATAGCGGAGACTGGATGCGTACGCTCGACAACGTATTGAGCAGCAGGAAGCCGCAGGCAAACGATTGACGCGCGCGGCTTCGCGGACCGTTCCCCTGACATTCGAGCCTTGTTGCATCGCAAGACGTTGCGATCACCTGTTGGCGACAACGTTTGTCTCAACCGCTGCGGATTGACTTGGATCAAAGGGAGCGGGGGCGCGGTCCGTACGCTTGGACCGGACCACCGCCAGGATCGGGAGATATTCATGGCCAACGACGCGAAGCCGGTACGAGAGCGTATCGACCAGTTCTTCTCCGGACCCGGCGGACGCGCCGACAATTGGCGAGATCTGGTCGAGGCGGCAAAAGCGTGGAGCAGGGGCGGCGACCGTGCGCCGTATGACGCGGCGCTGTCGGCGCTTGCGGTCACGGAGGAGTTTCACGGTTACCCGGGCCTGCGCTTGATGACGGCGCTGAAGGAAGCCGCGGCGGCGGGGGACGCCGCCACCTCGCATATGCTTTCGACGCGGATCGCGCAGGCACTTCAGACAAAATCCTTCCGCCAGCATGCCGGTGACTGGAGCACGCAGGACGAGGGCAATGGCGACGTTCCCGATCTGCTCCCGCCGACCCTCGGACAATCGGCGGCGCGCCGTCCTTACTTCGAGACCCTGATCGTGACCGGGGTGCCGGCCAGCAACTGGCCGGGGCTCCTGGCGGAATGGCGCAGGCTGCGGCGTCCGGTCGACGCCTTCATCTATGAGCCTGTGGTGGTGGGCAGTCTCGAGGACGCCTTCTGTGCGGCAATGCTAAATCCCAACATTGCGGCGGTGGTGATCAATGAAGGCTTTGGGCTGCGCTCGCACCACGATGCGCCGGTGCTTCGTGCCATGACCGGCGCCATGGGGCTCAACGAAGAGTCCGATGCGTCGGCGCTGCGGCTGGCCCATATCCTGAAGCGAATCCGGCCTGAACTCGATCTCTACCTGATGTCCAATCGCGACGTCGAGGAGTTGGCCGGCAATCCCGAGGCTGACGTGGTGCGCCGGGTGTTCTACTCGGTCGAGGATATCCTCGAATTGCACCTTTCCATTCTTGAAGGCGTGCAGGATCGCTTCGACACGCCGTTCTTCGACAATCTGAAGAAATATGCGCAGCGGCCGATCGGGACCTTCCACGCATTGCCGATCGCGCGCGGCAAGTCCGTGTTCAAGTCGGACTGGATCCGCGATATGGGCGAATTCTACGGGCTGAACCTTTTCCTTGCCGAGAGCAGCGCCACCACCGGTGGCCTCGACAGCATGCTGGAGCCGACCGGCAACATCAAGAAGGCGCAGGAGAAGGCCGCGCGCGCGCTCGGCGCCGATCGCGTGTACTTCGTGACCAACGGCACTTCGACCTCGAACAAGATGGCGGTGCAGGCGCTGCTGGGTCCCGGCGACATCGCGATCGTCGATCGCAACTGCCACAAGTCGCACCACTACGGCATGGTGCTGGCGGGCGCGCAGCCGCTCTACGTCGAGGCATTCCCGATGACCGAATACTCGATGTACGGCGCCGTGCCCCTGAAGACGATCAAGCAGGCGCTTCTGAACGCGAAGGCCGATGGCCGGCTCGACCGGGTCAAGATGATCGACCTGACCAATTGCACCTTCGACGGTCACATCTACAACACGCGGCGGGTGATGGAGGAATGCCTCGCGATCAAGCCCGACCTGATCTTCCTCTGGGACGAGGCCTGGTTCGGCTTCGCGCGGTTCTCGCCATTCCTGAGGCGGCGAACCGCGATGGGCGCGGCGAACGAGATAGAAGCCTGGATGCGCGATCCGAAGTCGGTTGCGGCCTATGAGAAGCAGCAGGCCGAACTCGGCAAGAACCCGTCGGACGAGGTGCTGCTCAAGACCAGACTCATCCCCGATCCGCGTCAGATCCGGTTGCGGGTCTACCAGACCAACTCGACGCACAAGTCGATGTCAGCGATCCGGCAGGGCTCGATGCTGGCCGTCAAGGACATCGAATTTCACTCGGTCGAAGCGCAGTTCAAGGAGGCCGTATTCACGCACGCTTCGACCAGTCCGAACCAGCAGTTGATTGCGAGCCTCGACGTCTCGCGCCGCCAGATGGAGCTCGAGGGTTATGGACTGGTGGCCAATGCAATGGAAATCGCGTTCGCCATCCGCAATGCGGTCAACACCAATCCGCTGATTTCCCGGTATTTCCGCGTTCTGGGTGCGGATGCGATGGTCCCCAAGGAATATCGCCAGAGCGGGTTCACCGACTATCTGGCGGTCGGCACCAACTGGGCGAGCGCCCTGAAGAGCCTGAACGACGACGAGTTCTGCCTCGATCCAACCCGCATGACGCTGGTCTGCGGCACCGCCGGGTACGATGGAACGCAGTTCAAGGGCCTGCTCGCCAGCCGTTACAACATCCAGGTCAACAAGACCTCGCGCAACTCGGTCCTGATCCAGTCCAACATCAACAATACGCGGAGCGACGTCGCGCATCTGGTCCGGGTGCTGGCCGAAATCTCCGGTGAAATCGATCGGGGCCTCGCCAAAGGCGGAGCGAACGCCAAGGTCGATTTCGACGCACGGGTTAACAGTCTGATGAAGGACGTGCCCGACCTGCCGAATTTTTCGCATTTCCACGAGACCTATCGCGGCGATGCCGGCACCAGGACGAACGAGGGCGACATCCGCAGCGGATTCTATTCAGCCTATGATGCCGCTGGATGCGAATACATTCGCCTGAACGATCCCGAGATCGACCGGCGCCTGAAGAACGGGCCGGCTCTCGTCTCAGCGAGCTTCGTGATCCCGTATCCGCCGGGCTTCCCGATCATGGTCCCTGGCCAGGTCATCACGCAGGAGACGATCGACTTCATGCGCAAGCTCGATGTGAAGGAGATCCATGGCTATGACGCGGCCGAAGGCCTGAAGCTCGTGACAACCGACGCTCTCGCCAGGATGGGCAAGCCGAAGGCGTCGGCGCCGAAGCTCAAGGCTGCATCCTGAATCCGTTGACGCAACCGATCCCTGGAGGGGAAATCATGAGGAAATTGGATTTGCTTGGAGCTCTCGTCGCGCTGGTAATCGGATCGGCTGGCTTCGCCACGCCGTCGCTGGCCGAAACCGGCGCGGTCGCCGTCATCTTCACCAAGGGCGGTTTCATCGTGGGTGTCGGAGGCGGCGAGGGCGTACTGACCTTGCGAGGCAAGCATTATCCGTTCACCGTGTCGGGCATGAGCGTCGGTTTCACGATCGGCGCCTCGACCACCAAGCTCGTCGGGCGCGCCATCAACCTGAGGGGGCCTGGCTCAATTGAAGGCTCGTACAGCGCCGCGGGCGCTGGAGGTGCGATCGCCGCGGGCGCCGGAGGCGTGCAACTGCAGAACGCCAATGGCGTGATCCTGCAGCTCAGCGGCCCGAAGGTCGGCGCCGAAGTCTCGGCCGCCGTGGGCGGTGTCACGATCCGACTGAAATAGGCCGGAAGGAGCCAGGCCGCGGATCCGGCGCGGCCTGGCTTTTCAGTATCGTTCCTCGACGAACTTCATTCCCCGAAGGCCGGTCTGGTCGTTGTAGCGACCTTTGTTGGAGCGCCTGGGGAGCTTGACCTTGTCGCGCTTGACCCGTCCGTGCGGAATGGTCTTCAGCAGGAATGAGATACAGTTCAGCCGCGCGCGCCGTTTGTCGTCGGAACGGACGACGTGCCAGGGCGCATGCTTCGAGCTCGTCGCCTTGAACATCAGGTCACGCGCCCGGGAATAGTCGTACCAGCGCCGGTAGGATTCCGTGTCCATCGGGCTCAGCTTCCACTGCCGCAGCGGATCATCGATCCGGGCCCGGAAGCGGCGTTCCTGCTCATCCATCCCAACCTCGAGCCACAGCTTGATCAGGATGATGCCGCCCTCGATGATGTACTGCTCCATCTGCGGGCAAAGCGAGAGGAACCGCTTGTGCTCCGCCGGCGTGCAGAATCCCATCACATATTCGACGCCTGCGCGATTGTACCAGCTGCGATCGAAGATGACGATTTCGCCGGCGGCCGGAAATTGCCGCATGTAGCGCTGGATGAAAAGCTGGGACTTCTCACGATCCGACGGCGCGGGCAGGGCGACCACGCGAAACACACGCGGGCTGACCTTCTCGGTGAGGGCCTTGATGGTTCCGCCCTTGCCGGCCGCATCGCGCCCCTCGAACAGGATGATGACCCTGAGCCGGTTCGCCTTCACCCATTCCTGGAGTTGGCAGAGCTGGATCTGCAGCTTGTGCAGCTCTTCCTCATAATCCTTGCGCTTCATCTTTCCGGAGGAATTTTCCTTCGCCATTGATACCCGTCCATCGTTTGAGCCGTTAGCCCCAGGCAATGACGATGCCGATGTCGCCGGGCATGCCGCCAGGGTATTCAATGACCTGGTATCGGATGCGGTAGCCGCGCGGTTGCAGGTAGTCTGCCCAGAGCTGGTATATTTCCTTCGGAATGCCCGTCAGCGTCTTTTCCCAGCCCGCCTCCATCTGATTGATGGCCCGCCCCTTGTCGCTGCACAGCGTGTTCGGGAAGCGGTAGACCTGCACTTCGGTCAGCCCGTTGCGTACCGCGCGCTGAATCACCGTCGAGGCCAGCTTGACCTTCTCGTCCTCGCTGAGTCCGGACGGCTTGCTCAACCGCTCAATCAGGGCGCGCTTCTCGGCCTCAACAGCCGCCGCGCGCTTGGCATGCTCCTCGGCCTTTTCCGCTTCCGTGAGCGAGGCCTGCTTCTGGATCTCGTGCGCATTCGGGATCAGGTCATCGATTTTGTCTCGCATGGCTGGGGACTCCTAAGCCCAAGCTTCGACCATGGCTCAAACGGTAGGAGCGAACCAACCGGCTTCCTTGATCCAGATCAAGCAAGCTGTATGGTGGAAATGCACGGTGCAAGGCACGGCTGCGACGCGCCAGGCGCCCGGACGGGAGATGAAATTTGAGCGAACAGATGCATCCGGCAGCCCCCCATCATCTGCCGTTCTTCATTCCCGGCGCCGACGGGTCCGACACCCTGATGGTGGTGATGGGCATTTTCCTTGTAGCTACAGTCCTATGGGTTGGCACCCTTTACTGGAAGCTGCACAGCCTGCCGGAGCGCATGGCGCACAAGTCCCAGAAGCTTCAGTTTGAGATCGTCGCCGTCCTCGGCCTGATATCGCTCTTCACCCACATGCATATCTTCTGGGTCGCCGGCCTGCTGCTGGCACTCATCGACCTGCCGGATTTCGGCACGCCCATGCGCAGCATTGCAGACTCCGTCGAGCGCATCGCCGACGCGACGCCCGGCGCGCCCGCTGCCGAACCGGAAGCCGAATCCGGACCTGCCGGCAGTCCCGACGTCCGCACGCCCGCGAAGCAGGAGGTGCACAACCATGCTTGAGCTCATGATCTGCTCGCTGGTGACGATCCTGCCGGATTACCTCTACCGCCGCTATCGGCAAGGCAAGCGATTTGGCAAGGAGATCACGTTCTTCTCTGTCTGGTACGAACTGAGATGGGGCATCACCGGCTGCCTGATGCTCACGATCTCGCTGATCACGATGATCTTCTACTTCCATCCCTCGACAACCTCCGCGGCGATCTACTTCAGGACCGTGCCGATCCTGCCCGAAGGTTCCGGCCGCGTCGTCGAGGTCAATGTCGACTTCACCGCGCCGGTGAAGAAGGGCGACGTTCTGTTCCGTCTCGATAGTTCGAAGCAAGAGGCTGCGCTCGAGACCGCCAAACGAAAGATCGCCGAGGTGGATGCGTCGCTGATCTCGGCGCAGGCCGATGTCGTCAAGGCCGACGCCCAGATCGGGGAGGCGAAAGCCTCATTGCAGCAGGCCAAGGACGAACTCGATGTGAAGAGCGAATTGCAGCGCCGCAATCCCGGCATTGTGCCGCAACGCGACATCGAGAAGCTGCAGGTGCTGGTTGATCAGCGGCAGTCCGGCGTCGATGCGGCCAACGCCGTCAAGGAATCGGCGACGTTGCGCGTCTCCACGCTCCTGCCGGCGGAGAAGGCGAGCGCCGAGGCCGCGCAGGCGCAGGCGCAGGTGGATCTCGACAAGACGTTCGTCCGTGCAGGCGTCGATGGCCGCGTCGAGCAATTCGCCGTTCGCCCCGGAGACCTTGTCGCTCAGATCATGCGGCCGGCCGGAGTCCTGATACCGGACGAAGCGGGCCGCAACAGGTTGCAGGCAGGGTTCGGGCAGATCGAGGCCCAGGTGATGAAGCCCGGCATGGTTGCGGAAGCCACGTGTATTTCGAAACCCTGGGTGATCATTCCGCTGGTCGTCACCAGCGTCCAGGACTTCATCGCCGCCGGCCAGTTTCGGGCCAGCGAGCTATTGATCGACCCGCAGAACCTGCAAAAGCCGGGTTCGATCCTCGTGTTTCTTGAGCCGCTCTACAAGGACGGCCTTGATGGCGTGACACCGGGCAGCAGTTGCATCGTCAATGCCTACACCAGCAATCATGACGTGATTGCCGATCCGAAAACCGGCGTGTTGAAGGGTTTTGCCCTGCACGCCGTCGACGCGACCGCACTCGTTCATGCACTGCTGCTGCGGATCCAGGCTCTGCTGCTGCCGATCCAGACGCTGGTGCTCAGTGGTCACTGACGGGCGCGAACAGGGAGACTGGAGATGAAGCCGGACGGCAAGCTTCGTGCAATCGTGGTGGCGGGCATGATCTTCGCACTGCCGGATCATGCGCTCGCGTTCGATCTCGCCGGCGCCTGGGCCACGAGCGCGAACCAATGCGGCAAGGTGTTCGCCCGCAAGGGCAGGGCGAACCAGGTCACGTTCACGAATTTCTCCGGGGTCTATGGCGGCGGCTTCATCGCAGAGGCCGATCGCTTGAGGGGCAAGTTCGAGAATTGCAAGATCAAATCGCGCAAGGATGACAGCAAGGACATCAATATCATCGTGAGTTGCGCTTCGGGGATCATGGTGTCCAACGTGCAATTCTTCCTCAAGGTCGTCGACGACGACACCATCACGCGCGAGTTTCCGGGTATCGAGGGGATGCAGGTCTCCTATCATCGCTGCAAACTCTAGCGGAATGCAGCCTTTGACCAATTTCTGCGGCCCGATATATTGAGCGTTGTGAAGCAAAATCCGGTCAAGCGCCGGATTGACCGAGTAGCGCGCCGTGGATCCCAGCAATTTGCCAAGGTCGTTGCGCATCGCCCTGGTCGTCGGGCTCGTGCTGATGCTCGGGGGTGCCGCTTTGTTGGCCTATCGCTGGTATCTTCGGCCGACAACGCTCACTGTCGCTGTCGGTTCGCTCGATGGCGAGGCGAACAAGCTCGTTTCGGCGATCGCCGGCAAGCTCACGGAGTCGAAGACGACGGTCCGGCTTCACCTGGTCCAGACCACGGGGCCGCTCGAGTCTGCCGCTGCGTTCGCGTCCGGAAAGGTCGATCTCGCGGTGGTGCGTGGCGATGTCGGCGACCTGTCGCAGGCCCAGGCCGTGATCGTGCTGGCCCACGCCGCCGTACTGATCGTTGCGCCGCCTGGGGCTTCGATATCTGACGTGACGGAGTTGAAGCGCACCACGCTCGGCGTGATCGGGTTCGACACCAATCAGAAGCTGATCAAGGTGTTGTCGGACGAGTACGATCTTGCGCGCGCAGGCGTGACGTTCAAGTCGCTTCTGCCCTCGGACGCGCGCCGGGCGCTGGAAACCAAGGAAGTCCGCGCCATCCTGCTCGTGATTCCCCTGACCGAGAAATATCTGTCCCTTCTGCGGGGCGCTCTCCCGCACACATCGCGAACCGGCCCCGTGATGATTGCCATCGAGTCCGCGGGCGCGATTGCTGAGAAGGAGCGAGCCTACGAAAGCTTTGACGTGCCCAAGGGAACATTGCGGGGCTCGCCGCCAATTCCCCCCGACGACCTGACGACGCTGCGGACCTCATTCTACCTGGTGGCGCAGAAGAAGCTTGGCAACGACCTGATCGGCGACCTGACCCAGTCGATCATGACCGCACGGCACGATCTGCTCGCCGAATTGCCCGGGCTGGCGCAGATCGTGACGCCCGACACCGATGCAGATGCCTACATTCCCGTACATCCGGGCGCGGCCGCGTTCTACGAGGGGACCCGGGAGAGCTTTCTTGATCAATGGGGAAATGCGATTTTCCTGGCGCCGATGATCGCGGGGGGCCTTGCATCGGTACTTGCCGCCGCCTGGAAATTTCTCCGGCAGGCCGAGACACCGAGCCGCCAGGAGGCGCTCGACATGCTTTATGCGCTGGGACCTCGGATCCGGGCGGCCGAGCATGTGCCTGAGCTGGAAGAGATCGAGCGCGAAATCGACCAGGTGCTGCGGACACAGCGCAGCGAGCCGGTCGGGGACGACAAGAGCGAGCGCGCCGTCACCGCGGTGAACGTTGCGGCCCACCGGCTCGAAAGCCTGATCCATGATCGCCGTGCCCATCTTGCGTCGCGGCAAGCGGACCAGGTCGGAAGCTGAGCGAACCGGCGCTTTCCTTGATCTCGATCAAAGGCCGGACGTGGCCCGTGGCCGATTCTGTCGACCGTCGTGTCAATGGAGGTGGCCATGTTCCGTTGGGGCAAGACCCTGTTTGCGATTGCGCTGATGTCGGTAACGCCCGTTGCCGCATTGGCGCAGACTGCCGACAAGCCGCCGGCCCAGGCCAGCCAGCCAGCTGCGGCAGCAGCGCAGCCGGCCGATCAACTCCTGAAGCCAGAGCAACTGGAAGCCCTGGTGGCGCCGATTGCCCTTTATCCGGACTCGCTGCTGGCCAATGTGCTGGCGGCTTCGACCTATCCGCTCGAGGTCGTCCAGGCCGATCGCTGGCTGAAAGAGCGCAAGAGCCTGAAAGGGGACGCGCTCAAGGCCGAGGTCGACAAGCAGGCCTGGGATGACAGCGTGAAGGCACTCGCAAGCACCGCTGACGTGCTGTCGATGATGAGCGACAAGATCGATTGGACAAAGAATCTGGGCGACGCCGTGCTGGCCCAACAGGCCGACGTCATGGACGCGATCCAGCGGCTGCGCAGCAAGGCGCAGGCGAACAACAAGCTGGTGACGACCAAGCAGCAGAAGGTCAGCGTCCAGACCCAGGAGAACAAGCAGGTCATTGTCATCGAGCAGACCGATCCGAACACGATCTACGTTCCCTACTACGATCCGGCCACGGTCTACGGGGCGTGGCCCTATGCTGCGTACCCGCCGTATTATTTCGGCTATCCGTCCTATATCGGTGCGGGCGTGGTCGCGGCGGGTCTTGCCTTCGGTGCCGGATGGGCGATCGGGCGCTGGGGCAATTATTGGGGCGGCGGCTGCAACTGGGGCAATCGCAACGTCTATGTGAACCAGTTCAACAGAACCAACAATATTGCGAACGGCTGGCAGCACAATTCCGCGCATCGCGGGGGCGTTCGCTACAACAACAGCAGCGTCCAGCAGCGCTTCGGCGGCAACAACAATCGTGCCGGCGTCAGCGACCGGATGAACTATCGCGGCCGCGATGGTCAGCAGGTTCTCAACCCGGGTGGCGATCGCCCGGGTGGCGCAGATCGAGGAGACCGGGCAGGAGACCGCGGCGGCGATCGCGCCGGAGACCGTGCGGGTGATCGCGCTGGAGATCGTGGAGGAGATCGCGCCAGAGGTGGCGACCGCGCCGGTGCGGGCGATCGTGCCAAAGGTGGCGACCGCGCCGGTGCCGGCAACAAGGCCAAGGGCGGCGGCGATCGCGCAAAGGCCGCCAACCGTGGCAGTGCCGGTAACCGCGCCGCTGCGGCTAATCGCGGTGGCGGCAGTCGCGGCGGTGCCATGAACGTGTCGTCCGGACGGGCAGCCGCGGCGGCATCGGCGCGCGGGCGATCGAGCATGGCCAGCATGCCGCGCGGTGGCGGCGCGAGTTTCGCCGGCCGTGGTGGTGGCGGCGGAGGTGGCGGCTTCCGAGGCGGCGGAGGAGGTGGTGGCTTCCGCGGCGGCGGTGGCGGCGGACGGCGTTCCGATATTGCGCTCAAGCACGATATCGAACTGCTCGGATATCTCGCCAACGGCCTCGGCTATTACCGCTTCAGCTATCTCGGCAGCGACAAAGCCTATGTCGGCGTGATGGCGCAGGAGGTCGAGCAAGTGACGCCGGCGGCGGTGACACGCGGCGCCGACGGCTATCTCAGGGTCTATTACGACAAGCTCGGTCTCAAGTTCCGCAGCTACCACGACTGGCTTGCCGCCGGTGCGAAGATTCCATCCCCGTCGGAGGCTTCACGATGACAGGCACTTCGTACTTGCGATTGGATCGCCTCGCTTGGATCGGCATCGCGGCGGCGGCAGCATTCGCCTTGCTACTCTCTCCCGTTCGCGCCCAGCAGGGCTTCCCGAATCCGGAAGATGCGGCGGCCGCCCTGGCGACCGCCGTCAAGGCCGGTACGAGCCGGGCCATGCTGAAGGTGCTGGGCCGCGATGCGGCCGATATCATCGAGTCCGGCGACGATGTCGCCGACGCCAATGCGCGAGAGCGCTTCCTTTCGGCCTACGACGCCAGGCATTCGATCAAGGCCGACGGCAACAAGAAGGCCACCTTGATTCTGGGCCCGGATGATTTCCCGTTTCCGATTCCCCTCGTCAACAACAATGACGGCTGGAGTTTCGATGCGGCGGCGGGACGTCGCGAAATCCTCTATCGCAGGATCGGCCGCAACGAGCTTGCCGCGATCCAGACCTGTCTTGCGTATGTCGACGCGCAGAATGAATATGCCGAGAAGGATCGCGGCGAGGGGGTGGGTACCTACGCCCAACGCATCGTCAGCAGGCCGGGCAAGACCGACGGGTTGTTCTGGCGCGACGACAAGGACCCGAGCCCGCTCGGCGAACTGGCGGCCCACGCCGCGGCGGAAGGCTACAAGGCCGGCGAGGAGGCCGAGCCCTACCACGGATACTACTATCGCATCCTGAAGGCGCAGGGCTCCGATGCTCCGGGCGGCGCGCTGAACTATGTCGTGAAGGGCAAGATGATCGGTGGATTCGCACTGGTCGCCTGGCCCGCGGAGTACGGCAATTCCGGCGTCATGACCTTCCTGGTCAACCACGCGGGCACTGTCTACCAAAAGGATCTCGGTTCACGCACCGAGTTCCTCGCCAAGCGCATGATCGTTTTCGATCCGGATCACACCTGGAAGAAAGTCGACCTTTCAAATCCGTGAGCTACAAGGGGCTGCAGCGATGCGATGCATGATCCGTCCCATCATACTGGCGCTTGTGGCGATGATCCTGGCGGTCACGCCATGCTCCGCGCAAGCGACCGGCCATGTCCAGGTCAAGTTCGTGAAGGCGGCTCTCGTCGTGGGTGGTGGCGGTGGGAGCGGCACGCTCATCTACCGTGGGCGGCACTATCCGTTCATCGTGTCCGGCTTCAGCCTCGGCATGAGCGCGGGCGCGTCGGTGACCTGGCTGGAAGGCACTGCCTCAGGCATTAGGGAAGTCAACGATTTCGCCGGCAGCTATACGCTGGTCGGGGGAGGCGGCGCATGGGCGGCCGGCGTGGGCGGCGTGAGTATGCGAAATGAGCGCGGTGTTCTGCTGATGCTCAAGGGGCCGAAAGCAGGCCTGGAATTTGCGGCAAATCTGGGCGGGCTAACGATTTCGCTGCGGTGAACTTGAGCGCGAATGGGCGCCGAGACCGAGAACACTTGGCGAGCATCTCAAGCCGCTCGAAGTCGAACGCAAAATTCGGAACGATCTCTACCTCGTCTTCTTCGGCGTCCGCATTGAAGAACTCGAGGTACCGGTAGCGGTTGGATGGCGAGCAGTACTGGCCATGCCTAGGCGACCAGCTGAAATAGCAATTTGAGATGGTTGCATGTCCGGTGTTGAACCTGTTCGAGCGCTATACTGGGGGTGAAGAATCGCATGAGAAGTCGCCCCCTTTGGTGGCGTGAAGCAGTCGGGTATGGGACGTGGGGGCTCGAAATATGGAGCCGATGATTACGTCAAGCTCGAATATCTATGCGTCGAAGTCGAAGACGCTGCCGGGTACGGCACCAGCGTGCCTGGAATTGCTTGGCCACCCCCTTTACGTCAGGATGAGATGGTCTCAGGCAACCATTGGGGCCGACCATGGCTAGTCAAAATCCTGCTTACGCTATTTTCCTTGAGGCAACCATTATAACAATTCTCTTTGCAGCGACGCCACTAAACGCTCAACCAAATAGACAAGACGCGAGATGCTTCGAAGGCGTATACACGCTCGAAGAGTTTAAGAGAGATGGTGAAGTCTTTAGGCCGCCGCAGGTGAGTGGCCGATATGTGCTCATGGACGGCGTTATCGTCTGGATATTCAATGACCGGACGCAACCGTCAAAAGAGACGAGCACGACCGCCTTTGGGCGATATACGCTCGATCAAAGCTCATTCGCATACGGGTACGACGAATACGAAGCATACACACAGACGGACGCAGGTCTGTCCGTGTCCCGCAAGGTGCCTTGGCAAGGCTTGCGGCCGTACGCTTTTGACACGGATGGCTCGCACATTCGCAATACGGAAACGAAGACTGAATTTTCGTGTTCCGCAGATGGTCTGACGTACGCTTACGGAGACGGAAATTATAGGAAATACCGGCGCGCGAAGTCGGGTGAGTAACTAAGCGACCAGCTTGTCTTCGCCGGCGAGCGGGAGGCTCGCCGGCGACGCATCGCCATCGGCAAAGTGCCACCTTATCGCCGCATCAGGCCAAACTCGTCCTGCCTCAGGAGGCGCATCATGCGCGCGGATCGATCGACGTGTGGGCTTGGCGGCCGTCCGGCCCAAGCTGAGCTGGCGCCACCCGCGGAAGGACGAGTTGAATCCTTGTTCCACCGCCGGGTTCGCTATCGAGATGCAGCCTGCCGCCCAGGCAATTCGTAACGACGGTGTGGACGATGTGGAGACCGAGGCCGGTGTTGCCTTGATCGCGGCGCGTCGTGAAGAACGGATCGAACGCCTTGCGCTTGACATCAAGGCTCATGCCGCAGCCATTGTCGGAAAAGACAATTTCGACGCAGTCATTTTCCGATGCCGTTACCTTGACGTCGACGGTGCCACCCTTGCCCTCAGGAAATGCATGGGCAGTTGCGTTGAGAAAAAGGTTGGTGAGCGCCTGTCCGTACGGTCCGGGATAGCTGTCCATCGTAAGATTGGGTTGGCAATCGACGTTCAGGATCAGATTACGTTTCCCAAACCCTGACCGGAGGCTTATCGCGAGTTGTTCGGTCAGATGGCCAAGGTCGAATACGCGTCGATTCGAGTAGCTCCGGTCGGTTGCCACCTGCTTGAACGACTCGATCAGTTCGGCTGCGTGCTGCAGATTGGCAACCAATTGCGATGACGCCTCGCGACTGATCTCGAGAAATTCCTTCAGATTTGATCGCCTGAGACGGTCCTGCGCAAGTTCTGCCGCGATCGAGGCGATCTTGCGTTCTAAGGTAGAGGCGACGGTCAGACTCGTGCCAACAGGATTGTTGATTTCATGCGCAACACCGGCCACCAGCCGTCCGAGTGCCGCGAGTTTCTCTGCTTCAACAAGGCTGTTTTGGGTCGCGCGCAGCACGGCCTCGGCACGCTTGCGCTCGGTGATCTCCTCGGCCGCGACGTTGACGGCAACAATTTCACCACTCGGGCTGCGCAGCGGATGCCAATAGGTGATCCAAAACCGCTCGTCGGCCTGGTCGGCGCGCTGGCCCGCAACCTCGATACCTATCACCGGTTCGCCAGTTTGCATGATTGAGCCGACAATGCCCTCGACTGCCTCGGCCAAAGCCGGCACGCAATCCCTAACCGAGCGCCCCAGATGATCCTCGATAGAGATGCCGCATATCTCGGTGAGGCGCTGGTTGATTTGCAGATAACGGCAGTCGGGTGAAAGGCAAGCGAGGCCGATAGGCGCCGTGTCGTAAATCAGTTGCAGAACGGGTTGCTGAGGAAACAGCACGACAGACGACGACTTCACCGCAGCCGCACCGCTATTCGGATTCTTGGACAACGTATGCCTCCTGCCGGCTGTTACCGGTCGCGTCGCACAGCAGCAATTTGTCTTCGCGCGCGGTGCTCAAACCCGGCAATTTCACAGACGCATCCGGAGACGGCTTAGGCACGGCGCTCGTCCCGGGGGCGCTGATCCTGAAGCACAAGGTTATCAAAGCGGACGCGGCAGACTATGCGAAATCGGCTGCGTGGGGTCGGATACGCCGAGCAGAGTGGCCTAGCGTTCTACCAGGACCGGAAACGAGGTCCTGTTGTCGGATTTTGCATAGACGAAAGCGGCCCAGCTTAAGTACAAATTGATTGGGACGAGCGTTTGAGCACTCGTTTGAGGACCTGTTAGCCGCTGTGATAATCGCGAGGGACGGATGCCCATCTCATTTTCGATGATTATTGTGAGCTCGCAATTGGTCGTGGCCGTGGCCGACAATGTGCCGAGGTTCGATGTCGCGCGGAGTTGCAAGCTCGATGTTGCCGCTACAGCCGGGCTTACTGTCGATCAACCCATAAAGCGTTGCATAAGCGATGAACAGAAAGCGCGGCAGCAGCTCGCAAGCCAGTGGTCCAAATTCCCGGCGTCAAATAGGGCAAGCTGCACCGCGGATGAAAGCGTTGGAGGTACGCCGAGTTATGTCAGCTTGCTCACATGCCTCCAGATGAGCCAATGGGCTCGGTAACCGATCGGATGCGCTAGCCGTAATGATCGTACTCGCTTAGCGCAATGCGGACCTCTCGGGCAAAATCAACCAGCGATACCGTGAAAGCGCCGAGCGAGACAATGAACAGGATAGCAACCCCGCGCTCGTGTTGAACGTCAAAGAACGCGGTCACGAACGCCACGATGATGAGAATACTTATTGAGATACTGCCGATGACCGCCCAGAAGATGGCCCTGTTCATCATGACGGCGCGTTGAACAAGACGTGGCAGGTCGGCTTTGAGCCGGCTTCTGACCGTGTCTTCGTCGGGGATCCCGTTCAGGAAGATTGCTCTATCGATGATCCTGTTTAATCGGGATATCAGCACCGCGATGAAGGCCGCCAATGCACCGAGAAGAAACGCCGGCGCCGCCGCCTGCGAAATCACATGCGAGAGCTGACTGACCGTTGGGGTATCTGGCAACATCGAGCTGAGCCTATGCGTTACACTGTCTCGCTACGTCGGGGGTGCGCGCTGCTGTCCGGCATTGCCCGGGATCTGGACGTGGGGGTGCGTTCATACTGCGGCAAGGCCAGGTCGGGTAAAAAGGCTTAGACACGAGCGGGGGCGAGCAGAAGCAGCAGCAAGAGGGCCGCAGCGATGACAACGGCAGGTTTCATTTGAACCTCTCCCTGACAGTAGTAGCTGCGGTGGAACGAAGCAGATCGAGTTTCGTCCACTTTCCGATCCCTTCCTTCTTCAATCCGAACGTGAACGCCCGTGCGCCACGTACGAAGTTCAGCTTGCCAAGTTAAGCCTGCCCAGCGCGAACGACTATGCAAAATCAGACAACGCGAGTACGTCCGCTCAACTTCGAGAGGCCCGGTTCGCAAGACCCCTGGAATGAATGCAAATATTTCCCGCCTCGGCGCCGGATTTTGCATAGCCAGGCAATCCTGCGGGTTCGTAATAGACGTGGTTCGTCGGCGCGGTTCACCTTCGCGGTGAACCGGGTAGGGTCCGGAAAAAGCGATTGATCATGTCAGGAACGTCATGACGAGCCTTCCAGTCCATCTATGGCCGCGATGGCTCAGGATCATGATCGTCGGGGTCGTAGCCGCCGCCGTCATCGGCTCCGGCTGGTTCGCGTATCGCTATTTCGCAAACCCGGTGTTCCTCACCGTCGCCGTTGGGTCGGCCGACGGTGAAGCGCTTGTGCTCACCTCAGCGATCGCTGCGCGCCTGACGACATCGGGCGCGCACGTTCGCTTGAAGGTCGTCGATGCAGGGACGTCCGCGAAGGCGGCCGAAATGCTGGCTGGAGGCAAAGCTCACCTCGCCGTGGTTCGTGGCGATACTGGCGGACTGTCGGATGCGCGGAGCGTGCTTCTTCTGACCCACGGTGTGGTTTTGATCATGGCGCCTTCGTCGGCGAGCGCCGATCGTCTCGCTGACCTGCGAAACACCACGATTGGCGTCGTTGGAGGGGCCATCAACCAGCCCGCGGTCGAAGCCTTGAAGCAAGTCTATCTGTTCGATCGCGCCAATGTCCGTTTCAAGGACGTAGCTATAAGGGAGGGAGCTTCCGCGCTGTTGTCGGGACAGGTTCACGCGCTCCTTGTCGTTGTTCCTCTCACCGAGAAGTATCTCGCAAAAGTCCGGCAGTTTTTCCAGCCAAATGGCGCCAAGGGATCGGCTCCAAAGCTGATCGAGATCGACTCGGCCGGCGCTGTAGGAAACGTTGCGCAATATTACGAAAGCTACGATATTCCAAAGGGTACGTTGCGAGGTGCGCCGCCCGTTCCTTCGGACGATCTGACGTCGCTACGAGTTGCATTCTACCTTGTCGCCAACAAATCGGTGAGTGCCGACACTATCACCGACCTGACGCAGGAGCTGGTCGACGTTCGCAGGGATTTGTTGTCGCAATATCCGATACTGGCGCAAGCCGCCGAGCCGAGCACCGATACCGACGCGCTGATTCCGATCCATCCAGGAGCGGCTACCTACTACAACGGAAATCAGCAGAGTTTTCTCGATAAATACGATGACAAGCTCTACTACACGTCATTGCTGATCGGATCGCTGATCTCAGTCGTTGTCGCGGCGTGGCGTTTTGCCGGCTCGGGTATCGTATCGCAAAGCATGCTCGAACCGCTCTACGAGCTCGGCAATGAGATCAAGGGCGCGAAGAGTGAGGCCGAGCTGGATGAAATCGAAAGGAAGATTGATGACATTCTGAAAGCGGAGCTTGCCAGGAACGCGAATAGTGATGGTGCCGACAGCACTGATATGGCCGCGCTTGGTCTTGCGGCTCAAAGGTTGCAATATCTGATGAGCCACCGCCGCACGCTGCTTCGAACGACACCGACGACCAAGCGGGTTGCGGAGGTCAATTAGGGCGCACCGGAGCGGTCAGTGTGGCCCGGAGACGCCCAGGAAAACACGGCATCTTTTATCTGAATCAACGCCGGCGGCGGCAGCGCCGTGGCAACCTTGTCCGCCTTGTCGCCTCGAAGAACAAGCCTGGCCACCCATATCTCTCCATCCGTATAATAGAGGTCTCCCTCGCCATTCCGTCCATTGAGCGTGGGACCGATCCCTCTCATTTGATAAATGCTTGTGACCGTCTGTGCCTGGTTCAGTCCGTCAACCAATTGGTCGCGCTCTTCATCAATGTTTGGTGCGATCTTGTGCGTCACCTGACCGGTGTCGCGGCTCAGTGTCACTCCCTCATCGAAAGTAGCAGATCCAAGCCAGACGGGACGTGCGTCGGCCCCGTTGGCAAGCATCAACCACAGCCGGACGTGTTGCCGGCGGTCGGCGCTCACCCCGTCCGGTTTTTCAAACGCCAGGTCCTCGCGCCGCCCTTCGAAGAAGAGCGGACTAACAGGCGCGTCCTTGTAAGGCCGATCAAACAATACGCTGCCCACGATTTCTGCGCTCGTCCGTAACGTAATCGGGTCTGCGGGATACCAGCCGGCGGCATGAAATGCAGAAACGACGTCTTCACGGCTTCCAACGAGGCCGACGTTGATGGGACCGCCTGGAATCCCCTGCGCCGTCGCAGTCAGCATCGGCCGATGTGAGAGTCCGGGCTCGTGTTCGATCCGCGACCATGTCGCAGGCAGAATCAGGTAGCTGATCGTGACGTAACAAGCGATCACCGCTGCTGGGAATAGCCAATAGCGCCGTCTGAGTCCTCCTGGATCGACATTCATGGTGCCGCCTTCGAAATTTGATCGTGGCAAATGGACGCAATATCTGCGAGCCGCATACTGCGGCCGGGTGACCCGACCCAGCTCCGGATAAGCCGCTTACTTCGTCACGATCCGCCGCGTCGGCGTGACCGTGCCGGTGGGCGGCATCGGCCGGACCGCGAACGTTATCCAGGCGTTCAAGCCGGATGGCCGGTTCTGCGCTTCGAACTCGCCATAGGCTTTCGGGTTGAGGTATCCCTACATGTCGCCGACGGGAAACAGGAAGCCAACCTGAGGGCCGATGCAGAGCACGCGCGGCTATTGCGGGTCATCTGCCTGTCCCCTCAACGGCGGCGTGGATCAGCGCAACGATCGGACGTCTCATTTCGGGCCAATGCTATGCAAATTCGGCCCGGTTCTGAATTTCGTTCTCATCTGTGTCAGCAAGATCACGCTGGAATTGTATTATTCCGGACCTCGCTGAAGGCTGCTCGCGGCTGTCGGCATGGGCCTGACCTGTGGGACTCCGCTGCAGGGTTTTCGAAGGACTTTCGCCATACACCTTGCGATACTCGACCGAGAATCGGCCCAATTCCACAAAGCCGAAAAGGGTGGCGATCTCGGTTACCGTTGCAAGATTACCGTCGGCGGACAGAAGCGCGCGCCTGGCCTGCGACAGCCGCTGCATACGAAGATGGCGGCACGGGGGGGCGCCGTGAACGGTACGAAATGCCTTGCGCAGCGTGCGCTCGCTGACGGCAAGAGCGTCGCAGAGAGCCGAAATGTGCAGCGGCGAGTCGGGCTCTGCGAGAGCGATCGCCTCGGCCCGGTCGACGAGACTGCGCCAGGTTCTGCTGGTTGATTGGTAGGAAACGTCTGAAAAGTCTTCTGACCAATAACGGATAGTCATTAGTGCCCCCGACTTTACGATCGCGGTAAAAGCGCTGGACCTGTGGGCAACACAGCATCAAGCCGCGGGGGCGCGCTACTGTACCTGTGGGCAAACGGTGCCTCGTCGAGCGGCCCTAGGCACTCACCCGGCGATGGTTATGAAGCGCCCTTGACGTCAAGCGAGGGCTCAGGCGTCAGCATCCCGGTGCGCTCCGCCACAGAGACTGCCTCCGCAAACGAGCCGACCTGAAGCTTTTGCATGATCATCTGTCGATGATATTTGATGGTTCGCTCTGAGGTCCCCAGCGAATAGGCAATCTGCTTGTTCATCTTGCCCCGGACCATCAGCGCGAACACTTCGTTCTCGCGAGGAGTTAGTTGCGCAATCAGCGCCCTCAGCGCATCGAGCCGACCCTGATTCCGTTGGACCTCCCTTAAGCGTGACAGCGCGCGCTCGATTGCTTCCAGCAGCGTCTGCTTGAGGATCGGCTTGGAGAGAAAGTCCTCTGCGCCGGCCTTGATGGCGCGAACGCTCGTGGGAATGTCGCCGTGACCGGTCATAAAGATAATCGGCCAGTGATGCGACAGTTTTGCCAGCTCCTGCTGAAGCTCCAGACCGTTGAGTGCCGGCATCTGCACGTCGAGGAGAAGGCAGCCCGGCTCCGCGTCGGTGGCCTCTAAAAAGCTCGCTGCCGAATCGTAGTCGGCAACGGCATAGCCTGAAGCTTTCAGCACCCGGGAAATCGCGCTGCGAAACGATGCGTCATCGTCTACGATATGAACTATAGGCGCGCCCGCTATTCCCAAATCTCTCGCCCTCGTCGTGGCTCGTCGGCAAAGTCCCGAAAGATCTCCGGAAACGATTTGCTGCGGGCAGACCAAGGCTCAACTAAGCACCGCAGCAAGAAATAACCGGAACCGCGAGAATAAGTGGGTGCCCCCCGGGCAGTCAACGCGGAGTGTACATGTATGGAATATACAAGCCTGTGCCTGACTGCTGGAATATGCAGTTTGTGCCAAGCGGGCGAGGCTGGCTACAGGTACGCCGTGTAGGAGCTGACCATTCCAGAATTGATGTCACCGGGTCGATGACGCCAGCGTTCGCGGCAAATGCCATGGCATTTCCAGATATTCCCAGTCGCAGCGAGTCGCGGCTCATCTCCTGCGGGATCGAGATCGTTGCTGGAAATACTGTTGTCCCGCCGAGCGCGTTGGTGAGCGTGAGCGCTCCGGACGTGGCAATCTGCCCCTAGCCGACGCCTTTCTGGGATTTCGGTGATCTTTGCGCAGTAGATGCGGCCTGGCGCATTGTCGAAAACGATATCGACGGGAGCGCCGACCTTGATCGCCCATGGGGGACAGCACGCGCGATTCTCAGTCCAGCACGATTCAATCTACGACTGGGACAACCGCTCTCCGCTTCCGATATCCCAAAGTTCGCTGAACATGGGGAACAAGAACGCCGTCGTCGGGCCAAACAGCAACATGCCATTTAGCGCTTCCAAAGCTCCTGAGGCTGGGAGGGTATCTCAACTGAAACGCCGCCATCGGTGCTGGCGGTCGCGCACCTGTTACATGCCTGGCGCAACTTCCACAATTTCGTGACGCGGCGTTGCATCGCGCTATGCAAAAACAGACCGCGCCGCAATTTGAAAGCTCGACGTGGCTGCTACCGCAGGCGAACTCCCCGGGTACCATTGGAGCGCGCTGGGCCGCGGATTGCCGCCCTTATCCCGTCCTTATCGCGCTCGACATTGTGTTCCAGCGCGTTGGCGACGAGCCGTTTGTTGCCATCTCGCACGATTGAAAGCGGACGCGCCAGAGCGTCTATCAATTGCAGCAGGCAACCCGCCAACTCCTCTTGGGAATTCACACTAGGTGCTCCTGCTTCTGGCCAGACACAGCGACAGCGCGCCGTAGAGAAGAAGACCGAAGGGTTCGATCATACGGACCAGCGCCGCCTCTGCCACTTCGTGAGGGAGCTTGGAGGCATAACACGCGGCCGTGTCTCGCATGATAGATATCCCCGACCGTCCTGTCAGTATCGACGCACTCCAACGGCCCCTCTGCGGTATCCATACCGGCCAACTCCAACCGCTGCACATCCCCGTGGCCCGCAACGAGCTGCAGCGCAACCTCTTGGCCCGCATCCCGCGGCGCCTGCTCTATAGTACGCTTCACTCCGACCGCCACCAAAGCTGACGAGACCAAGAAATACGGTGAGACTTAAAGCGATGACACGAATAATCGGTGACATTTTCTTCTCCGGCGCTATCCATGCTGTCGCCCGACATTGTACTGATCAGGCTTGACATGATTATCAGGAGCCTCGTGGCGTCGACTATGCAAAAGCGGACAGTGAGCAAGAAAGTCTCGGCGCGTCCAGCCTGCGGTTACTACCCGTATCGACCCTGATGCCGGGACGCGCTGGATTTTTGGGGATCTCAGTGCAATGTCGACGTCGCCTACAGGTAGGCGGTGTAGGCACTGACCCAAACGAGAATGCAAGAGAGCAGGCCGATAACTCCTGCATTTCCGGCAAATGCCGTGGCGGTCCCGGACATTCCAAGCCGCAGCGAGTCACGGCTCATCTCAGCCGGAACAGAAATTTCCGCCGGAAACACGGATGCGCCGCCGAGCGCGGTGGTGCGCGCCAGTGTTCCCGAGACCGCGATCTGTCCTTGCCCGACTCCCTTTGGAATGCCCGAAATCGTTGCGTGATAGATCAGCCCCGGGGCGTTGTTGAACACAACATCAACGGGAGTGCCAATCTTGATCGTCTGGAATCCGTTCTGCGAAAACATTCCGACAATTGCAATCTCATTCTCGACGATAAACGACATTGTGGAGCGGGCTTGCAAGGCGCGATCGCCCACCGTCAATGCGACAGCGGTGACGTAACCATCGGCGACTGCGCGAACGGTCGTCTGTGCTAACTCCCAGTTCGCGTTCTCCAGCTGCGCTTGAATCTGGGCGACCGACGTGTTGATGCCGCCGATTTCGGAATCAAGCGCGAGTTTGGCGCTCTGTTGCGCGGCTTTTGCCACGTTGAGTTGCGCCAGCGACGTCTCATATTGATTTTGGCGGTCCTGCCCCTGGAATTGTGAGTTGGCATCGTCAGCCACAAGCGTCTGAATATCCGCCAGACGTTTCGCGTTGAACGCGACCTGCGAGGTCAGACCAACAACATTCGCTGTGGCCTGCTGGTAGTTCGATTTCAGAATCTCGGTCTGCTGCCTTGCCGCAGCAAGCGATGCTTGCAACTGCGCTACCTTGTATTGAAATGGCGCCGGATCGATCTGAAACAGCACTTCGCCCAACTTCACGGGCACGTTCGGCTTTACCGGAATGGCAATCACCTCGCCGGTCACATTCGGCGTCACTTCGACCACCCGGCCGGCGACCGTCACCTTGCCTGACGGCGTCAGGTAATTGAACAACGCAAGGAATGTCGCGAGGATGAGGCTGCCGACAAGCACCGAAACGGTTCCTGACAGCCAGCCCCAGCGCACAAGTCGGAATTTCAAAAATACTGCCCACAACGCAGCAACGTAAAGGCACAGGATGATAACCACGACGGAGCCTCTCCGTTCGGAAGCGAAATCTCCAATTGCAGGTAGGTGGCCATCACGCGCTATGCAAAATCGGCACAGCAAAGATCCATTCGATTGGACCTTTCCGCTTTAATTTCACCGTCCGGCGGATTTTGCATAGTCGGCACGGCATGACCTTTCCATGGTTGTCGCCAAGTGTGACGTCCTTCGATGGGACGAGCTGGATTCGTAACAAGGGGACGTGGCAGGGCGACGCCGGCATGCTGGCGACGAGGTACAGTGGCTGGTACAATGGACTTGCCCGAATGCACTATCTGGATGTGAAAAAAGGCAAGGAAGCGGAGCATGGGGTAATCGTGTACTGCAAGGCGAACCCGGACCAACTGGTCATCGAGCCGATTGCCGTCGTGTTCAAGGACATGCAGGCGAAGCTGGGGATTGAAATGAAGCACTAAAACCTAATGGCTTATGCTCGGGCCGGGCGAACCTGTACTCCGGCCGGATTTTGCATAGCAACAAAGTGGCGCCGGAGCAGAATGACTGTTTGCACACCGCGCGCCGATCTTGATCGCGACGAGCAAATTGGCGATTGCCCTTTTTTGACATAAGATCTGGAAACGGCCAATGATGGCTTCGCTATGCGCACCATAGCTGTCGTCGATGATAATCCCGGCATGCTGCAGGGTCTGAACCGGCTTTTGTTGGCCCACGGCTTCCGGGTCCGGACGTTTGCATCGGCGGAGTCGTTTTTGGAATCCTTTGCCGAGTGCGAAGCTGACTGTCTTCTCCTCGATATTCACCTTGGCGGAATTTCAGGCATCGACCTGCAACGGCGATTGACCTCATCGGGGAGCGAGTTACCGGTGATTGTGATGACGGCCATCGATAATGAGGTCACCCGGCAGGAGGCGTTTGACGCCGGTTGCGTCGCCTATTTGAGGAAGCCGTTTCTGGCAAAACTTCTCATCGATGCCATCAGCAGGATTCCCTGAGGAACGCATAGCCAATCTTCACGATCGCCGAAAATTGTAGCCGAAGTTGATGTCAATATTTGCTCTCCCGCAAGCCGGGTAACTCGGGTAGTGTGCGACCCAGGTCATGAAAGTTCGACATCCTGCGTAAACGGCCGCTTTATCGCATGATACCTCGGGTACTTCTCGGTTCGATCGTGCTGCTCATAGCGATGACCGGTGCCGCGTTTTCCCAGCCGAAGCGGGTGCTGATTGTTCATTCCGTCGGTCGCGATTTTTCGCCGTGGGATGACTACGCACGAAAGATCCGCGAGGAGTTGAGGCTTCAGTCGAAAGATCCCATCGATATCTTCGAGGTGTCGCTGTCGACGGCCCGCTTCCCCGACGGCAATGAAGACGCCTTTGTCAGCTATTTGAATGCGGTGTTTTCCGAGCGCAAACTCGACCTGATCATGACGATCGGGGGGCCCGCGGCTGCGTTCTTTCGGAACAACCGGCAAAGGATATTTCCTTCCGTCCCAACCCTCTATGCTGCCTTTGACCCACGAATGTCTCCGAAGATATCGGAGGCGGACGCGATGGTCCCGGTTTCGGTCGACATATTCGGCACTCTCGACCAGGGTCTACAGCTGGTTCCGGAGGCGAATAAAGTCGTCGTCGTGATCGGGAATTCTCCGATCGAGAAGCTTTGGCTCGAGGAGATGCACAAGCTGTATCAGCCGCTGACAAACCGGGTCGAGATAACCTATTTCAACGAACTGTCGCTGGAAGAGATACTCAAGCGGGTGGCTGCCCTGCCACCCCGGACCATCATTGTCTATGGGCAGATGTTGGTGGACGCCGCTGGCGTCGTGTACGAAGGCGGTCAAGCCATAGATCGGCTTCACGAGGTCGCCAACGCGCCTATGTTTTCGGAGCAAGACACGTTCTTTGGCCGAGGGATCGTCGGCGGCCGGATGTCGGACATAGCCGACATCAGTCGACAGACCGCCGCCGTTGCGGTGCGGATCCTGGCCGGGGAGTCGCCGGGTAGCATCAAAACGCCTCCGATCCCCGCTGCATCGCCGAGATACGACTGGAGGGAGCTGAAGCGCTGGAAGATCAGCGAGAGCCAACTGCCGCCAGGCAGTCGGGTCATGTTTCGCGTGCCGAGCGTGTGGGAGCAGTATCGGCTGGAAGTGTCGGCCGTTACGGCCGCTATCCTGCTGCAGGCCGGTATCATTGGATTGCTGCTGGTCGAGCGGCGTCGGCGCCATGTCGCTCAAGCCGAGGCTAGCAGTCGTCGTCAGGAAGTGGTCCGCTTGAACCGCGTTACAACCGCCAGCGTTCTGTCGTCATCGATAGCGCATGAACTCAACCAGCCGCTCGGGGCGATTTTGAGCAATACTGAAGCTGCGCAGGTGCTGCTGACGGCGAATCCACCTGACGTTGCTCAGCTCGGCGAGATCCTTTCCGACATCGTCCGGGACGAACAACGCGCCAGCGACATCATCAGCGGGTTGCGAAATTTGCTGAACAATAGGACGGAATCCGATCTACGAACGTTCGATTTGAACGATACCGTACGGGGCGTAGTCAAAATTGTGTCTCCTGAAATTACAAGGCGGGGAGTGAGCTTGCGTACCATTCTCGCGCCCGAGCCGTTACCGGTGCGGTGTGATCCGATCCATCTGCAGCAAGTCCTCATGAACCTCGTGATGAATGGCGTGGATGCGATGGACGAGGTGGTCCCGCGCAACCTTTCGATCCGGACGGCGCTGGCTGACGCGGATGGCGTCGAAGTCCAGATAGTAGACTCCGGTCCGGGTATCCCCAAAGACAAGCTGGCCAGCATCTTCAATGCATTCGTCACAACGAAACCGCAAGGGACTGGGCTGGGACTCCCTATCGCGCGCACGATAGTTGAAAGCTACGGTGGCGAACTCTGGGCAGAGAACCGCTCCCGGGGCGCGGTGTTCTCATTCAGGTTACCTTTGAATCGTCCCACGACAATGTAGGCTCTGCTCCTCAAGCATCCCGGGACCGATAGCCAGGTCCAGCGCATCAACCGCACGATCAAGGAAGCGACTGTCCAACGCTACCATTACGATCGACACGATCAGCTCGAAGCACGCCGTACGAATACATCTGCAAATGCAGGACTTCCCGCAAATGCGATCGCATTTGGCGCGACGCCGGTGAGGACCAGCTTGCAGGGCAGCATGTCCGCGCCCCTGGAGTTGAAAACAATCAGTGATGGAACGACCTGGGATTTGGTGGCCCCGATCGTCTTTGTGTCTTGGGCCCAGGCCATGTTTGTGACCGTCAGCGCACCGAGAAGAGCAACCGCACGCATCGTATTCGACAGCATGATTGGCCCCAGAATCGGAGAGACTACCTGGGCCCAGGCATGATGGGAGCGAATGGAGGCCGGCCGAATTGGCCGGCCTCCTCTCTTCATCAGTAACCGAACTTGTAGTTGACGCGGAGCGCGAGCAGGTTCGCATCCGTCTTGGTGTTGCTGGTGATCGACGCGATGGGGCCCAATGACGGCGTCAGGAAGGTGTTGCTCTCGTTCACCCTCCACAGATAGTCGTACTCGATGCCGGCCGTCCAATTCGGAGAGAAGCCGTACTCGAAGCCGACACCCACGACCCCACCCCAGCGGGTCCGATTCGCAAAAGCAAGGCCCGTGCCGGTCACGTTGTTGATGAGGGCAAAATTCTGGCTACCAACCGCGGCGCCGCCCTTAACATAGAACAGAGCCTCGTTGGCCGCGTAGCCGATTTGACCCGTAAAGAGGCCCAAGCCGTTAAGGGTCGACTTGTAGGTGTTGGCCGGGTTCTGCAAGCTGGCGTGCGAGTTGCGGATGTTGGCCCAGTCGCCCTGCGCTTCCAGGCCGTACACCAATTGTCCAGCCTGCCAGCGATAGCCAAACTGACCACCGATGATGCCGCCGCCTTTACTGTTGCAACCTTCCGCAAACACACCGCCAATACCGTTGATCGCGGTGATATCGATACACTGGTTGCTCCAGCCATATCCGCCGTTCGCGCCGAGATAGAAGCCGGACCAGTTGTACATCATCGGCGCCGCGATCGGGGCCGCCTTGTAGGTGGGCCGCGGCGGAAGGTCAGCGGCCTTTGCAATACCGGTGAACGAAACGGACATCACCGCCGCTGCGGCAAGTAAGCTAATCTTTTTCATCGTTGTAAGCCTCATCGAATGTGGAGAGCACTCAAGCCAAGTGCCATCGACTCCGGCTCAGCTGGTATGCAGAAACTGTCACTGCCAACCATTTCACTGCGGTGTTGCAACAAAACACCACTGCAAGCTTACGGCGAATTGCCGGACTCCAATGCGCGAAACCGACGATGTGTCTCGGATGGCAACTCGCCGAACAGCGATCTGTAGTGGCCGGCAAACCTGCCGAACTCGGTGACGCCGTGGGCCGCCAGAATATCGGCGAGTCTGACGGATGCATCACTCTCGCGACGGATATCATGATAAGCTAGGTTCAACTGCCGCAGCTTCAGATAATACTTTGGCGAGAAGCCGAGATAACGCTCGAAAGCGCGCAGCAAGGTTCGGTACTCCGCCTTGGTAGCTTTCACGATATCCTTGATATGGACGATGCTTTCCGACTTTGCCCGCACGAATTCGAGCGCCTCCAGAACGATTCGCTCGGACGAGAGGGTGTACTTGTTGGGCAGGAGAGCTTCGCTCAGGCGATTGTCCCAGACGTAAGCCAACCTATCCATCAAGGCGCGCTCCGTCTCCCGGGCCATCATGGGTTGATCGGCGGCAGCGGAATCGGCGATGGAGCACAGGGCCCGCTTCGATGCTTCGACCAATCCCGATGCGATCGGTACTGGCAATCGGGCGAGATGCTTGGTGGTGTTCGGCGATTCCCGACTTGCGGCTACGGGAAGGATCTTCCTCGCGACGTCCCCATCACCCGGCAGCGACCATGCTATCCACTCGACGTGACCGAAACGAACAAAGGTAAATTGACAGTCCGGGGGCATAATGACCAGGTCCGACACTTGGCATGGCACGCCGTCGAGCAGGACGCGATCGTCGAAGTTGGACGACTGGATGATCACCGTGGTCAAATTCGGATCAGTGATACCATGGGTGATCCCCGGGCCGCCGTCGGCGCCAAACTGAAGGATCGCTCGATTCAAGGAGAGGCTCTCCACCCCCCATCGGTGGGAGGACGGGGCGGATTTCAGAAATGTTACCCTCGCGCCCTGAATGGCGTCGGCGTATTTTCCGAAATCGTCCAAATCCAAGATCCCGCCCAGTCAGAGCGGCAGCACGCGTGAAGCGGAAGGGAGGCTGTGCGGTTTCGGCAAGGCCGCACAAGCGGATCGGTCTGCAGCCGCCACCGACGCCGTCCCAGACGATCTACTTCATCTGGATGCCCAGCAGCTCCCGCTCCGCTTTGAACACAACAGCAATGGCATCGATGATGCGCTTGTCGGGATTGGCCTTGCAGTAGACGATGACTTCGTGCTCCGCGACCTTGCCCTTGCGCAGGTCGAGGAAATGCTTCTTGGCAAGGCCGTTGTACCATCCGCTGTACCAAGCCGTCAGCGCATCGGCATCTTCCTGGTAAGTCCCTGCGAGTTGCGCGCAGGTCAGCTTCTGGACGTCGATGAATCCGTTCGCATCGACATAGGACGACAGCGGCACCTGGGCCTTGGCTGAAGCCATGCTGGCAACAAGCAGAGTGGCGGAAAGCAGCAGTTTCGAACGCATTGGGGAACCTCTTGGAATAAAATCGAATGTGGAGAGATTTCAGACGATCCGGCTTTCAGAATCCGGTCGCCTTCGCGGACAACCGGCATACGAGCTGAGACCATCGGCTCGGATGCGCTATCAGGCTTAGTGCAACGCAACTAGATGGAACGAAGCAGTGCATCGTGCAGTCCGGTGGGTGAGGGGCGGCGCATATACATACGTCCATAGGCATCGACCGCCTGGACACATGCGGGCGCGATAGCAACGCCGCTCCCGCGGCCAAACTCTGTTCAGAACCGATAGTTGATGCCGCCACGCAGGATATTCAATCGATCCGAGCTGACCCCGGTGCCGGCGACTTTCGTGTAGAGATACTCGGCCTTCACGGACCAGTTCGGCGTGAAGCCATATTCCACGCCGAGACCTGCGCTGATGCCGGGCCGCCAGGAAGAACCCGAACAAGGCAGAACGCCGAGCGTACCGCAGGGTACGCCGGCGACGGTCGACGCGCTGGCGGTTGACTTGACGAGGGCTGCGCCGCCGGTGGTGTAGAGTAACACGTTGTTCATGGCGACGCCGATGCGCGCTCTCACCGTTGTCAGCGCGTCGATACTTGTCGAGGTGTTCAGCGTGACACCGTTCCCGATGCCGAAAATGCTGGGCGTTACGACGGACGAGCCCTTGATGTTGGCCCAGTCCAGATCACCTTCCAGGCCGAGCACGACATATCCCTGCTGAATCTGCCCGCCAAACGTACCGCCGATCATGCCGCCAGTAATGTCGAAACCTGCACGATCGAACCTGTTGGAGAACAGCACCAGCGGGTCCTGGTTGCCCCATCCATATCCACCATTGCCGCCTACGTAGAATCCCGTCCAGTTATAGACGGCGGCAACCGGAGCCGGGGCCTTGTAGGCGGGCGCCGCCGGCAAGTCTGCCGCAGCTGCGTAGCCGCCCATCATCCCTGAAGCTGCGATCGCAACTGCAACCCTTCCAATCTTGTTCATTGCCGCACCTCATTGATTGAAGAAATTCATGCGGCATCAAATCGCATCGAAGGCGCGCAACCTGCTATGCAGAATCTGACGCTTGCTTTCAATTTTTCTGACTGTGGCTTGGTTGCTGCAGCCGAGGCATCGGCACCATCCATGTTGACCGCAAGTCCACCTTTGCGAACGGCCTTGAGCGTCGAGCGAGCGAGTTCACGAACATGCAAACTCTGACAACTCGGTGAGGTTGACTCGGCCGAAGAACGCACAGCGCGAACGTCACGGCGTCCGGCGAGTTCTCGGATCGATTTGCCTTTTGCAAGTCAAAACCGCCTAGCGTTCCGTCCAAACGTGGTCGAGCTCGTCTCGGCTCGAGGTAAGCACTTCACCGGCGGCCCATTAAAGTTGGGTTGAATGTCTTCCGGAATCGCCACGGCACCGAGGCCTTCGATTTTTTGTTTTGAGGATAGTCACCGATGATGGCTTCGAGGGTTTCGACGACATAGGTGACGGGGTTGACGTCCTTGAGCTTGCAGGTCGCGACGAGGCGAAATTTCGGGCGCTGCTCGTTTTTGCATAGTCAATGATGCATCGCGGCTTCATGGTTGCCAACGTGCGTGACTGTCCCTGCGAGCGGGAGTCACCGTGTTGCGAACATGAGAGGCAGACATGAGGTGCGCAAAGTGGGTTCAAATTGCGGGGTTGCTGGCAGTGACGGCGGTGATGGGCGAGGCGGGAACAGCCATCGCACAGACTGCTCCGGCGCCGTCATCCATGAAGACGATCGGGACACCTTCCGCCGCGGCCAAGCCCGAGGTCGTACCCTCGTTGATCGTTCTCAATTCTCGCGGGGCGACGCTTCAGGGGGATGTGCTGACGCTGATCGGCGTTACGCCCAATTCCATCATATTCGCTGACCGACCGGTGCGCGCCGCCGGCCACGAGCTTACCGCAAACCTCATCGCGGATTGGGGCGCGAGCACGCCCGGCAACGACAGCTTCGTCAAGGATCCGCCGAACGCTACCGTGTCCGTCTTGAGCAAGGACGGTTCGGTGAAGGATGCCGTGGTCGTGCTGAAGAATCCGAAGCTCGATGGCGACAAGCTGACCTTCAATGTTCAAACCCTTGAAGGCGACCTCAACGGTGGCGACGGGCCGGCCTCGATCTTCATCGACATTTTCGGAGTCTGGCGCCGCGCCGCCTTCCGCGGTGCGATGTACGCCGGCGCCGCCGCGGCAGTCGGAGCGGCCGCGTACGCGGCACCCTACGGTTACGGCCGTCCGGCCTGCGGCTATTACCCCTATCCCCCCTGCTACTGAGGAGACCTGTCATGAACATCACCCGTCGCAATTTAACGATTGGCGGTATGAGCCTGCTTGCGGGCGCCTCGATGAGCACCTTGAGCCGCGCCGAACTGGGTGAATTTCTCGGTATCGGAGAAGGACTCGAAGATTTCTGGCTAGCCACCGACGCGTATGTCTTCGGCTATCCGCTGGTGACCATGGAGATGACGCGCAGGGTCGTTACCAATGTCGCAAGCGTTCATGGCACCCGCGGGCCGATGGGCCACATCATCAAGCTGCGGGAATATCCGAACGCGTCCTATCGGGACGTGACGGCGCCGAACGCCGACACGCTTTACACGACTGCGTTTTTCGACGTCGGCAAGGAGCCCTGGGTGCTCAGCATCCCCGATATGAAAGACCGTTACGCGCTCTTTCCGATGCTGGACGGCTGGACCTCTGTGTTTCAGGTCCCGGGCAAACGTACCACCGGGACCGGCGCGCAGACCTATGCGATCACTGGACCGGGATGGAAGGGCGAATTGCCGGCCGGAGTTAAGGAGTACAACTCTCCCACCAACATCGTATGGCTGCTTGGCCGCATCTACTGCACCGGAACTCCGGAGGACTATGCCGAGGTTCACAAGTTGCAGGACGAATTCAAGTTGGTGCCGCTGAGCTCGTACGGAAAATCCTACACACCGCCGACCGGCACGGTCGATCCCTCGATCGATATGAAAACGGCAGTACGCGAGCAGGTCAACCGCATGGATGCGGTGGCCTATTTCACCCTGCTTTGCAAACTCATGAAAGACAATCCGCCGATGGCTGCGGACGCGCCTCAGCTCGCCAAGTTCGCCAGGATCGGCATCGTCCCGGGCCAGGACTTCGATCCGAGCAAGCTCAAAGCGGACTTCCTCAAGCGCGTGCCCGAGGTCGCCGTCGACCGGATCATGATCCAGTTCAAGGTCAATAAAGACGTCAGGGATGAGAACGGCTGGATCTTCACGACCAAGACAGGCATCTATGGCACCGACTATCTCATGCGGGCGCTCATCACCGCCATCGGACTCGGCGCCAACCGGCCTCAGGACGCCGTCTATCCGACCTCTCAGAAGGACGCAGAAGGTCGAAAGTACAACGGCGCGAACAAATACGTGATGCGATTCGCGAAGGGACATTTGCCGCCGGCGCTCGGCTTCTGGTCGCTGACGATGTACGACAGCGGCTATTTCTTCGTGAACAATCCGCTCAATCGCTATTCGATCAGTGCTCGGCAGGATTTGAAATCCAATCCGGATGGATCGACTGATCTGTACATCCAGAAGGACTCGCCGGGCAAAGACAAGGAATCCAACTGGCTTCCGGCGCCGGCGGGAGATTTCATCCTGATGCTGCGCCTTTATTGGCCAAGCGAGAAAGACCCGTCGATCATCAACGGATCGTGGAAGCTGCCGCCGGTAACGAAAGTCACCGCCTAACCGCCAAACCGGCAGATGAGGAGAGAGCAATGGCCAAGTATGACATCACAAAGCTTAACGTTGCGATTGACCGGCTGCTTGCGGTGACCCAGAACCCGCGGCATCGGTTCATGCTGCAAGCTTACAGCCGACACCGATATCTGGAGGTAGCCGGACGCTACGAAGAGATTTTTGCGCCGGAGATGATGTCGGAACACCCGGTCTATCATGTTCATGCCGATGATACGAACGCGAAGCTTGAAGGCCAGGATGCAGTCAAGAGCCTCTACCGGATGTGGGCGCAAACCAACCAGTCAATCTTCTACACCGAGAACGAGCAGGTCGCGGTCGCGGACAATTTCATCGCGTCTGTGACGGTGGTCCACCAGCAAGTAGCCGGCCGATCTCTGCTGGCGAACAAGGTGATGTCGCACCTGCCCGGCTTTCTTTCCGAAGCGATCCTGAAACGAGTTCTCGCCGCGAAGAGCTTCAAGGCGGACGAGAACTCCATGTATCTCTACACAAATGTCATTCAGATGATCTGGCCCTATGACGATCGAGGACGGCTCGTCGGCGAAGATGTCTGGGAGCCCGATCCGGACAAGGCGGTGATCGTCAAGCTGGACCCGGCCGACGTGGTGACCACGGAGCAGGCCGGCAAGGCGCTCGCGCCCTTGATCAAGCCGCTTCCGTCTTTTGACGAGGAGGTACTTGGCTCGGCGCGAAGGTCCGCTTGATGGTCATGGGCCACTGGATCTCTGGGCCGGCTAGCGAACTGGTTGCCGTCCCGCAGGGCTGGTTCAATATGACCATGAACCTCGACGGCCCGAAGTTGGATGCGTTGGTGGGAAGTCGAGTCCGCCGTCGTGCGTGAAGACGCTGCGAACCCTGTCGGCTGAATGAAGTTGCTTGAAGCGCCGATTCAAAACATCGGCGCTTCGCTTCCGAGCTCGAGCGCTCAGAGTTGGCGCCGGGACTTACCGATTTTGCTCCGACTGCCACTATTCTCGACCAATTTGCTCGTCAATGAACGCTAGGCTCGGGTAATCGAGATACCCCGCATCCGAACCACCATAGATCCCAACTGCCTGTAGCGAGTTGTATGGACCGCCAGCTCGTATCCGCGCCGGGAGGTCCGGGTTGGCGAGAAAGAGGCGGCCGAACGCGACTGCGTCCGCCTCGCCGGTATTGACGATGTCGGCTGCACGCTCGGGCGTGATGCCGGCATTGACGATCAGAGGCCCGCGATAATGTTCGCGGAATATCGCGAGCATTCGCTCGTAGTCAGACGCTCCGGTCCACGCGTTGGTGTCTGCAAGGTGCAGATAGGCAAGCCCCGCGGTCTGTAACCAGGGCGCGAGCCGTCCATAGGTGTCTTCCGGCATCGGATCCCGCGTGCTGTTGTAATCGGCAAAAGGCGACAGCCGCAGTCCGATCTGCGATCGCGGCATGACATCGGAAATCGCCGCAACTATCTCAAGAAGCAATCTGGAGCGCGCTTCGATGCTTCCGCCATAGTCATCGGTTCGCAGATTGATCGTCGGTGAGAGAAACTGGTGAACCAGATAGCCGTTGGCGCCGTGAATCTCGACACCGTCAAAGCCGGCGCGAACGGCGTTGGCGGCCGCCCTTCGAAATTCGTTCACGACGGTCTCAATCTCCACCTTGGTCATCGCACGTGACGACGTGGCTGCGACGCGCACATAGGCACCGTTGGCGAGCAGCGCCCATACCTGAAGCCGTTCCAGATCGTCATTCACGCCCGATGGTGACAGCGGCTGCCTGTTGGACAACAGACCGCGCGCGCTCGCGCGGCCGGCATGCCAGAGCTGCGCGACAATCCGGCCCCCTTGCTTGTGGGTCCGCTCGACGACCGCTTTCCAGCCCTCGGTCTGCTCGTCGGTCCACAGGCCGGGCGTTCGATCAAAGGCGTTGGACATCGGTCCAACGTTGATGCCTTCGCTGATAATCAGGCCGGCGCCGGCGCGCGCCGCGTAATATTCGCCAGCGGAACCATTGATGACACCATGTTCGTCGGCGCGCGAACGCGTCATCGGCGCCATGACGATCCTGTTCGGGAGACTGAGGTCGCCGAGCGCTGCGGGACGAAAGAGACCTGCCATGTTTTTCACCTTCGGTTGGGCTGTTCGCAAGATTGGCGCCGGCAGCTAGCGCCGCAGGAGCGTCGTGTAGTTCGCAGGGATCCATTGCTCGGCAAAAATATGCATTGATCTTGTGCGCGACGATCGTACGCGTGCCCTGCGTCGTCCATTGCGACTCGTCCTTGACCGGAGTGGGCGGCGAGCGATGCAATGACGGCAACGCTCAAATTGACGTGCATGTCCCGGCCACCGCGCGTGCATTGGGCTCGCTGGGGTCCGATGTCGTTTCGATGTTGATCCAAAACAAATCCCGCTGATTGCACATCCTGGCGCGCGGTTGTACGATTGCGTCCGGGTTGAAAGTGAGGATGCTGCCGGTTGTAGCTCCCAAGTCCGTCTGGCCCGCCACGTGATCGGGCGAAAATCCAAGACATTTCGACCGGAATCGGCCTCAATAAGCGATCAGACAGCGGCGACTGCCGATGGCGGGAGCAGAGACGACGAATTGCGCTCGTGTGCGATTTGGGTCGCCATATCGAGGATTGCATATCGGCTATGAAGGGTTCTTTTCATTACTGTTCAGCAAGGCAATGGTGAGCGCGTATCGTGGCCGAACCAGACAGATCGCGCGCGCCATCCCGTGGACTTCATCACGTCACGACGATCATTGATGACGTAGAGCGCGCCGCGAATTTTTATGCCGGCGTTCTCGGTCTGAAACGAGTCAAGAAAACGGTATGCTACGACGACCCGGGCAGTTACCATCTCTACTATGGCGACGACGCCGGCAACCCGGGAACGGTGTTGAGTACCCTGGCATGGCGATGCGTCGCAAAGGGATTGGTTGGGGTCGGCGAAGTCGTGCAGACCGCCCTTCGTGTGCCGGCCGGATCGCTCGAATGGTGGTCGGAGCGGCTCAAGGCCGCGAACGTCGCGTGCCGGTTCGATCATTCGCCATTTGGCGAGCCGCTGCTTTGTTTCGCCGATCCGGACGGAACGACGCTTGCCCTGGTGGAAGCGGTGCAGCATCGTGGCGACGCCGGGCGCAGCGATCCCGTTCGAGCGGTCATGGGTTTGAACGAAGTCACCCTGAACGTCCGCGCGGAGGACGCCACGGTCGATATCCTCCAGGACGTGCTGGGTTTCAAGCGCGTTTCGCAGGCCGATGATTCGATCCGGTTCGCCGCACATGACGGTCCTGGAGGCACGCTGACGCTGCGGATGGTGGGCGCGTCGTCGCGGGGCCGTCTTGGGGGCGGCACGATCAGGCATGTCGCTTTCCGCGCGGCCAATACTGAAGATCAATCCGAGATGATCCGGAAGCTTCAAAGACGGCACGACATCGCCGTGACTGAACCGATTGAGAGAACATATCTGACTGCGATCGGCTTCCGGGCGCCATGCGGCGTGCTGTTCGAGATCGCAACCGATGGGCCCGGCTTCGCGGTCGACGAGCCGCGCGATCAGCTCGGGGAGGGTCTGAGATTGCCTGGCTTTCTCGAGGAGCGTCGTCTGGAGCTGCAAAACATCCTGCCCCCGCTGAGCTAGCCGGGCTTGCGGTCGTGCAACTCGTCGAGCATGGCTGTGGTTCGCCGGAAGGGTACGGCGTCGAAACCCTCGGTGAATTTTCCGAGCGTCCGCTCGAGCACCGCTGCAGCCTCGCTATTTCGTCGCTGCTGACGCAGGAAGCTTGCAAGACTTTCGGCCGACCTAAGCTCCCATCCAAGGGCGCCTTGCCGTTCCGAAACCTCAAGCGCTTCGCGCAAATAGGTTTCGGCCGGCTCCGAGTCGGGTCCCTGCAATGCAGCGAGGACATCGCCGTGGATTCTCAGCGAATCCGGCAGCAACCAGAGCGCCTCCGTAGCCTTGGTTCGCTCCAGGCATTCCGCGGACGCCAGCAGCGCTTCTTCCGGTCGATCGTCCGCCGCCAGCACCTCGGCCAGGCGGCCGAGAAACGGGATCGACACGTTTTCGTATTGTGCGCCGCTCAGCTTCGAGAGCGCTTCCCGCAACAATCTCTCGGCGGGTTCGATCTGACCGCGCAGGAACAGCAGCCTGCCTTCGAAACCGATCGACGAAAACACGTAGCTTTGGATGTCGTTATCCTGAGCCACCTGCCTGAACCGCTGTATCGCGCAAGCAGCCTTGTCGAGGTCCTCCAGGCTCAGGAACAGCGAAACCCCGCACCAACTGAGCGCCTGGCAGATCGAGGTCGGATTGCCGGTCTCCTCCGCTTCGGAATGCGCCGACAGGCAGGCTCGAACAGTTCGATCGAAGCGTCCCAGATTCCAGTAGGCCCGTGCCATCACGCATTGCGCATAGACCGAGTGATTCAGTCCCCATCGGCCGATCTGCGAGACGTCACTGTGAATTCGGAAGTACTCGTGGGCTTCGCGCGCGAGCTCCAAGGCCGGTGCATATTCGGCGCGAAAGAACAGCGACGCACTCTTCGCGCTCTTCGTCATCGCCAGCGCCGCTGGCTCGTCGGCGTCAGCGACGAGCGTCTCGATCCTCTGCGTCCCTTCCAGCGCGCCCTTGAAGTCGCCGCGCCGGTGCAGGAAAACGATCAGGCCCAACCGCGCCCTCAGCTCCCATTGCCGGTCGCCCAGGCGTGCCGCAAGCTCGATTGCCCTGTTCAGGGCGTCGCGCGACTGGCCGGTCATGCCCTGGGTGAACATCAAGGCGAGGCCGTGAGCTGCCTTCAGCACCATCTCGTTGCGTTCGCTTTCGATCGCCGGATCGAGCGCGTCGATCGCCCTGGTCGTCCATGCGATACATTCCGTCAGCAGCGAATTCTCCAGCCAAACGGGTACGGCGGCGGCCGCGAGCGCAACGCCCGCTTGCGCACGGCCACCCGTCGAGAACGCCCAGTCGAGGATTCCGCGCACATTGTCGAGTTCCTGGACCGCATTCCTGAGGGCTTGCACCCGCTTCGGCCCATCGGCGTACCTGCAGAGCATTTCGGTGACGCAGGCCGCAAGGCGCGCGGTGAGCTCGTTCCGCTCGGATTGCTCGACCAGCTTGGCAAGCGCGAACGCCTTGGTGATCTCCAGCAGCCGAAATCGGGCGCGCTCGGAGCCGATGTCGACCGAGACCAGTGATTTGCAGACCAGATCAGCGAGGATCGATGCGGTGTCGGCGCCGTCGGCTGCCGGAATCACGGAGACGGCGGCCTCCAGCGTGAAGCTGCCGGCGAAAACGCCGAGGCAGCGGAGAACGTACCGCTCGCGTTCGCACAGCAGCTGGTAGCTCCAGTCGAGTGCGGCAGCGATCGTACGATGCCGCGCCGGCGTGCCGCGGCGCGCATCCGCGAGCAGGTGCACGCGGTCCTCGATCCTGGCGGCCAGTCCGTTGACGCCGAACGCGTCGACGCGCGCGGCCGCGACCTCGATCGCAAGCGGGTTGCCGTCCAGTTCGCGGCAGATCTGCGCGGCGAAGCCGGTGTTGCCATTGGTAAGCTCGAAATCGTTGACGATGGCGGCGGCCCGCTCGACGAACAACTGAACTGCCGGATAGCTCAAGGCGTCCTTCGGTCCGAGGGACAGACCCGCTGGAGGCACCTCGAGGGGAGGGAGCCGGAACACCTGTTCGCCATCGACGCGGAGCGGCTCTCTGCTCGTGGTCAGCACCTTGATGCCGCCGGCGCCGCGCAGCAGCTCGCCGATGGCGGCCGACGCCGCGTCGATCAGATGCTCGCAATTGTCGAATACCAGAAGGAGATTCTTGTAACGCAGCGCCGCCGCGATACCGGACAATATGTCGCTCGAACGAGCGTCGATCGGAAGGGCGGACGCAATGACGCTCGAAATCAACGAGGCATCCGTGATCGAGCCGAGGTCAATCAGCCAAACGCCGTGCGGAAACAGCGGCAACATCGCTTCCGCCAGCCGGAGCGCGACCGATGTCTTGCCGACGCCCGGCGGTCCGACGATGCTCAACAGGCGGCTGTCGGTCAGCTTTTGCCTCATCGATCGAAGCTGTTCGGTGCGTCCGACCAGCCGGTTCAGTTGCGCCGGCAGGTTGTGAGCCGCCTGCACCGCTGGCCGATCAATGGCTGGGCGCTCTTCTTCGAGTACCTTGATGGGCGCAACGAAGCGATACCCGCGTCCGGGACTGTTGACGATGTACTGATTGGCGCTGTCGTCCTCGCCGAGCGCGCGGCGAAGCGCCGCCACCTGGACGGTCAGGTTCGCTTCAACGACGAATGTATCGGGCCAGGCGATCTCGACGAGTTCGCGCTTACTCACCAGCTCGCCCGCGCGCTCGACCAGCGCGATCAGGATCTCGATCGCCTTGCCGCCGAGGCGAATGACGCGGTCGCCCTCGAGCAGGATTCGTTTGGAGGTGGAAAGGCGAAACGGTCCGAATAGAAACGTACGCTCTGGTCTGTCGTTGCGATCGGGCATCCTTCAGTCAGCCATGGGCCTCCTCAAGGGACCTTGCTACGCCACAGCCCGGAGGGTGTCCATCCCCTTGGAGGTCTGCGCGAACGAGGACGTCACAGCTGGTTTTCGCGCTCGACCTGAAGGGCAATCGCCTGCCGGCGGGCCATGATCGCGGTCATGGTGAGGCGTTCGGCCTCTACCGCGGACAGCGCCGCCAATTCCACCGCGACCGTGGCCATTTGCTCGATCAGATCGGCGCGGGCGTGCAGCTGCGCGGTTTGCCGTTGGCTGACCCATCTCGACAGGGTTTCCGGCGCGAGTGCGGCGTCGCGTTCGAGGCCCGCGCGCAATGCCTCGCGAAGCGCTGCGGCGCGTTCGGAGGACTCCTGGACGGCTACCTGCAATTCTTGCGTCCGGCTCACGAATTCCTTGTCACGAGCAACGGCGCCCCCAGCGAATAGTCCGTTGATGTTGCCAAGGCTCACCTGCAGGCGAGCCAAATGGAGGCACAAATCCTCACCGAATTGAGCCAAATTGCCGTTCATCAAATCCTCGTCTGATCGATGTACGCAACTCTCGCGCGGCGGTAGGTCGCAGCCAACTAAAATCTTGCAAATTCCATGCGGCTCACGGAAACGCCGCATCAGCGTGTGGAAGCATTCTTTTTGGAACGATTTACTGGCCATGCGATGGGGTGGGGAATAACCATCGGCTGGGTGTGCAGAATCTCGACGGGGCTCCGATGGACGACACCGATACTTCATCCGACGGCTTTTATGGCCGTCGACTGGCCTCGCACCTCGGAATGGAAGGCGATTGCGTTCGCAAGATCAATCGCCACGGCAAGCTTGCGCTTGCCATCACGCGATTGACATGTACCCGCTTTGTTCGTGAGCGGACCGCGGCGATTCCGTCGGAGCCGGCATTCAGCATCCTCCATCAACTGGGCGATCTGGATCGGCACTCATGCTGGCTCGCCGGCCGCCAGAGGTATTCCGGATCGTTCGGTGCGGGCACGGTGAGCGTCATCGACCTGCGCGACAATCCGCAGTGTGAGTTCAGAGGCCCGTTTGATGCGCTCCAGTATTACATCCCGCGCCGCGCTCTTGACGACTTCGCCTACGAGAACAGCGCGAAGCCGGTCTCCACGCTGAAGTGGACCCGTGACCGGCGCGATCCCTACCTGTCCACGCTTTCAAACGTTCTCTTGAACGCCCTCGAAGAGGAGAGCGCGAACAATCAACTCTTCGTCGATCAACTCGGACTGAGCTTGCTCGCCCATTTTGCGCAGACCTACGGCGATCTCGGCTCGCGCGCGGGCGTTCAGGAGGGTGGATTGGCGCCGTGGCAGGAGCGCCGTGCCAAGGAGATCATGCGTGCCCGCCTTGCCAGCGGATTGACGATCGCCGATGTTGCGGCCGAATGCAGGCTGACGCCGAGCCATTTTGCCCGCTCGTTCCGGCGCAGCACGGGTATCGCTCCCCACGAATACCTCTCCCGGCTCCGGATCGATGAGGCCAAGCGCCTGATGACAACCACCAAGCTGCCGTTGGCGGATATCGCGCTGATCTGCGGGTTCGGTGACCAGAGCTATTTCACCCGGGTCTTCTCGCGCAGCGTGGGAACGAGCCCCGGTGCCTGGCGCAGGGCTCGTTCTGAAGGCTGACCGGCTTCCGCCGAAGCCTAGGTCGGATGGATCATGCCACGCGCGTAAGACAGTCCGATCCCGTATCCGCCGCCATGGGCCTCGACGATGGCTCGCGCATGGTCATATGTCTCCCGGCGGGTCCAGTCCCGCTGCAACTCCAGAAGGACCTGGATCCATGATGTCGGCCGTGCTCCCGCGGCCTCCATGCGGCGAAGAGCCAGGTCATGACCGACCGTGGTGAGACCTCCGCAGGCATCGCCGACCACGTAGACCTCGAGCCCGGTGGCCAACGCCGATAGAACGGTGAAGCTGACGCATGCTTCGGTCAGCAGTCCCGATACGATGAGACGCCGCCGGCCAGTTGCGAGAATCTTCCCGCGCGCGTTGTCGTCTTCCCAGACATTCATGTTGCGCCGTTCGATCGGGACGATGCCGGGCAAGGCCGCACTGATCGCCGGCATCAGCGGACCGCTGTAGACTTTCGTCGCAGAGGTCGAGGCAATGACCGGAAGGCTGAACGCCGTGGCCGTCTTGGCCAGGGCGACCACGTTGTTGAGGAGGACTTGCCGGTCGATCGAGCTAACGCCGAAGGCGAGCCCGGCCTGCTGGTCTGCGAACAGGAGCGCGCAGTCTTTCGATTCGAGAAGGGGAGCGTCAGTCATGTGTTCACCCAATGTCACGACTTGAGGAATTCGAGCAGATCCGCGTTGAGCTGGTCCGCGTGGGTCGTGGCGGTCGCGTGCGGAGCGCCGGGATAGACCTTGAGCGTGGCGGACTTGATCATCTCGGCCGCGAGCTTGCCGGTGTACTGAAGCGGGACCACCTGATCGTCGTCGCCGTGGACCACGAGCGTCGGAACGTTGATCTTCGCCATATCCAGGCGGAAGTCGGTTTCGGAGAACGCCGTCACGCAGTCGATCGTCGCCTTGATGGAGGCCTGCAAGCCGATCTGCAGTGTCTGCTTGAAAACACCCAGGGAGACTTTGGTGCCGTGGTTGGTCCCGTAGAAGAGCGGGCTGAAATCGTCCAGGAATTGCGGACGATCCTTGGCGAGGCCGGCCTTGATGCCATCGAAGACGGCCTTGTCGACACCGTCATGGTCTGCCGTCTTGCCGAACAACGGCGTCACGGCGCTCACCAAGGCCAGCTTTGACACCTGCGAGGAGCCGTGGCGTGCGATGTAGCGCACGATGTCTCCGCCGCCCATCGAGAAGCCGACCAGGGTGATGCCCGTGAGCTCGAGATGCTTGATGAGTTCGGCGATGTCATCTGCGAACGTATCGTAGTCGTAGCCTTCCCAGGGCTGGCCCGACCGGCCAAAGCCGCGGCGATCGAACGCCACGGCGCGGAAGCCGTGACTGGCGAAGAACAGCATCTGGGCGTCCCACATGTCCGCGCTGAGCGGCCAGCCATGGCTGAACAGGATCGGCTTCCCGCTGCCCCAATCCTTGAAGTAGAGGTCGGTACCGTCCCGTAATTTCAGCAGCGCCATCAATTGCTCCCCTATGGAGGCGATGGCCGCGCACAGATATGTCGGGCCAGCCTCCGCCAAACTCATCGATGGAAGCCCCCGTGGCTTGGACGGCCTCGGCGCTGTTTGCACGGGCTCGCGGTCTCGGCCGAGCGCGCCGTCTGCAAGCTCCGAAGGGCGCGATCCCGGAGCGAGACATCTCCGAGTGCAGTTTTGTTGCACGCAAGCCTTCATCGCGACTTCGTCCAAGCAGCGACCAACCTGTCCAAGCGGCGGCGCCGCCTCGGGTCATACACTCGAAGCCGTGCGGACGCTGGATGTCATTCGCTCCGGCCGGCAATCGTCAATTCAAGGAGAAATCTCGATGTCCAAACTCGATATGCTGACCCCAGACAACAGCGCCATTGCGCTCATCGACTACCAGCCGGCGATGTACCAGGGTGTCCAGTCGCACGACCGCCTCGTGGTGTTCAACAACGTCCAGATCCTGGCGAAGGCCGCCAAGCTGTTCAAGATTCCGACCGTGCTCTCCACGGTGGCGAAGGATTCGTTTTCCGGGCCATTCATGCCTGAAGTCGCCGAGCTCTTCCCCAATCACGACATCATCGACCGCACCTCGATGAACTCCTGGCTCAATGCCAATTTTCGCAAGGCGGTCGCGGCGACCGGGCGCAAGAAGTTCGTGATCGGCGGTCTCTGGACCGAGGCCTGCGTGATGTTTCCGGCGCTGGACATGCTGAAGGAAGGCTATGAGGTCTACATCCCGGCGGATGCATGCGGCGACCTCTCCATGGAATGCCACAACCGCTCGATGGATCGCCTGGTGCAGGCCGGCGCGGTTCCGATCACCTCGTGCCAGTACGCGTTCGAGTTGCAGCAGGACTGGGCGCGCACCGAGACCTACGACGGCATGATGGAGATCCTGAAGGCGCATTCGCCTTACGGCATCCAGATCCGCTTCTCGAAGTGGGCGCTCGGCGAGCATGCGTCGGAGGCTGGCTAACGCATGATCCGGAAAATTGCGAAGCGGTGTTTCGAATAGATCGTGCTCAAGCAAGGGGCTAACGCGCGATGAGCTGATCTCATCGCGCCTTAGGCCGCCTGATTTCTCCCTCCATCCTCCGAGAGGGGTGTGATGAAGATCTACATTCTGTCCCTTGGCGCCGGCCTGCTGGTCGGCGTCATCTACAGCCTGCTCAACGTACGTTCGCCCGCTCCTCCTCTGGTGGCGCTGGTCGGTCTGCTCGGCATCCTGGTCGGCGAGCAGATCGTTCCGGTCGCCAGGCAGATCGTCGTCGGCGAGGGCCTCGCCGCCGCATGGCGGCAGGCGAAATGCGCGCCTCACATGTTCGGCCTGCTGCCGGGGCGGCACGCCGAGGAAATCAAGACAACCACAGATGTTGCGGAGAAGGCGTCATGAGCGCTCCTGATACGATTCTGCATCGCGGCCTGTTCACCACGCTCGACCGGTCCAACCCGGCCGCGAGCGCCGTCGCCATCAAGGACGGGCGCTTCACGGCGGTCGGCCACGACCACGACGTGATGAAACTCGCCGGACCATCGACCAGGGTGATCGATCTGAAGGGACGGCGCGTCCTGCCCGGGCTGATCGACAATCATCTTCACATCATACGCGGCGGGCTCAACTTCAACATGGAGCTGCGTTGGGACGGCGTGTGGTCGCTGGCCGACGCGATGGCCATGTTGCGCAAGCAGGTCGCGATCACGCCGCCGCCGCAATGGGTGCGCGTCGTCGGCGGATTCACCGCGCACCAGTTCGCCGAGCGGCGCCTGCCGACGATCGACGAGCTCAACGCCGTCGCGCCGGATACGCCGGTCTTCATCCTCCATCTCTACGACCGCGCGATGCTCAATGCGGCAGCGCTGCGCGCCGTCGGCTACACCAAGGATACTCCGGAGCCTCCGGGCGGCGAGATCACGCGCGACGCGAAGGGCAACCCGACAGGGCTCCTGCTCGCCAAGCCGAACGCCAACATCCTCTATGCGACGCTGGCCAAAGGACCGAAGCTGCCGTTCGATTACCAGGTCAATTCGACCCGGCACTTCATGCGTGAGTTGAACCGGCTCGGCGTCACCGGCGCGATCGACGCCGGCGGCGGCTTCCAGAACTACCCCGAGGACTATGCGGTCATCCAGAAGCTCTCGGACGAGGGGCAGCTCACGATCCGCCTGGCCTACAACCTCTTTACCCAGAAGCCGCAGGGTGAAAAGGACGATTTCCTGAACTGGACAAGGACCTCCAAGTACCAGCAGGGCACCGATTACTTCCGCCACAACGGCGCCGGAGAGATGCTGGTGTTCTCGGCAGCCGATTTCGAGGACTTCCGGGTCGCCCGGCCGGACATGCCGCCGGAGATGGAAGGCGAACTCGAGGGCGTCGTTCGTATCCTCGTCCAGAACAAATGGCCATGGCGCCTGCACGCGACCTATGACGAGACGATCTCGCGTGCGCTCGATGTGTTCGAGAAGGTCAACCAGGACATGCCGCTGGACGGCCTGCATTGGTTCTTCGATCACGCCGAGACCATTTCCGACCAGTCGATCGATCGCATCGCCGCGCTCGGCGGCGGCATCGCCGTGCAGCACCGCATGGCCTATCAGGGTGAGTATTTCGTCGAACGCTACGGATATGGCGCGGCTGAAGCGACGCCACCCGTGAAGAAGATGCTCGATAAGGGCGTCAAGGTGTCCGCGGGCACCGACGCGACCCGGGTCGCATCCTACAATCCCTGGGTCTCGCTCGCCTGGCTTGTGACCGGCATGACGGTCGGCGGCTTGCGGCTCTATCCGCCGCGCAACTGCCTCGACCGCGAGACCGCGCTGCGGATGTGGACCGAGAATGTCACCTGGTTCTCGAATGAGGAAGGCAAGAAGGGACGTATCGAGGTCGGGCAGCTCGCCGATCTCATCGTTCCGGATCGCGACTATTTCTCATGCAGCGAAGCCGAGATCGCCGATACGTCGAGCGACCTCACGGTGGTCGGCGGCCGTATTGTCTACGGTGCCGGAGATTTCAAGGCGCTCGATACCAACGCACCACCGCCGGCGATGCCGGATTGGTCGCCGGTGCGCAGCTTCGGCGGCTATGGCGATTGGCTCGGAGCTGACGGCAAGGCAAAGGCCGTCAGAGCGAACGCCATGCAGATGTGCGGTTGCGCCAGTGGCTGCGGTGTGCACGGCCATGACCATGCCCGCGCCTGGACCGGCAAGCTGCCGCTTTCGGACCTCAAGAGCTTCTGGGGCGCGCTCGGCTGCGCCTGCTGGGCGGTTTGAGATGCATGCGAAGGCCGGCACGCCGCGCTGGGTCGCAGCCATCCTGTCCTGGTCGTGGCTGCTCCCGATCGCCAGGGGCGCGCTGGTCTCCGCCTTCCTGATCGGCGGCATCCAGAAGCTCGCCGATTTCCCGGCAGCGGTCGCCGAGCAGGCGCATTTCGGTCTGCAACCGGCCTGGCTGTGGGCCGTAGCGGCGATCGTCGTCGAGCTTGGCGGCTCGCTGCTGGTCATCGCCAACCGGTTCGTCTGGCTTGGCGCCGGCGGACTGGGCGTGCTCACTTTCGTGGCGATGCTGACGGCGAACGCATTCTGGCTGTCCACAGGCCACGAACGGTTCATGGCGATCAATGCGTTCTTCGAACACCTCGGCCTCATCGCCGGTCTTGTCGTCGTGACGATCTGCGCTGAAAAGACGCAACCTCGTCGAATCAGCGAATCCTAGTCCAATCTCGCTCAAGGAGTTGTCCATGAAACGGCTATCGGCATCGATCCTGCTCTTGTCGGTTGCGGCTCTTGCCGCAACGGCGCCGGCGGTCGCCAGGGATGCGGGAAAGGCCGGCAGGGAGATAGTTGCGGTGGCGCCGCAGTACGATACGACGCATGTCTATGTCGCGCCGGATGACGTGGACAAGTTCGTGTCGAGCTTTCTGGCGACTTTCGGCGGCCAGAGCACCAAGCAGGTTGTTGCAACGGTCACGCCCACGCCGAGCAGCACGACCTCGCAGCTGCTTCAGACGCCGGTCGGGACGGTCTCGCTGTTCGGCTTCAAGACGCCGGTGCCGTATCCGTTCGGCGCCGAACGGAACGGATATCTTGTCAGCGATATCGACGTTGCGATCAAGGCCGCCCGTGCGGCGGGCGCCGACGTGATCGTCACGACGTTTCCGGATCCGATCGGACGCGACGCCGTGATCCAGTGGCCGGGCGGCGTCAATATGCAGATCTACTGGCACACGACCAAGCCGAACTACGCCGCCTTCGAGAGGATCCCGGAGAACCGGGTCTACGTTTCGGCGGACCGAGCGGATGCGTTCGTGCGGAGCTTCCTTACCTTCTCGCGCGGGAAGGTCGTGTCGCAAACCGCGAAGGCCCCGGGGATCGAGATCGGCAAGACGGGACAGACTTACAAGCGGATTCGCATCGAATCGACATTCGGCAAGATGGTCGTTCTCGTGACCGACGGTCAGCTGCCCTATCCCTACGGCCGCGAGACGACGGGCTATGAGGTGGCGGATCTCGACGCGACGCTTGCCAAAGCAAAGACGGCCGGAGCCGCTGTCCTCGTCGAACCCTACACATCCGAAGGAAGGTCCGCGGCGATCGTGCAGTTTCCGGGCGGTTACATCGCGGAGATACATGCGACGTCTGCCAAACATGCTGCCCGTGCAGACCAGCAGCCTCCTGAACGCGCCTTGAAGTAATGGTCGTCATGCCGGCATGGATCGACACACGAATTGCCAGGACGCTATTGCCCCTTCTGGCGATCGCGTCCTCAGTCCATGCCGCCGTTGCGTCGGATGCGGATGACGCAACGGCGAAGCGACCTGCGATCCAAGCCAACCGATGGGCCGAGGATTGGTCGGTGCTTGCCGATCCCAGGTTGCGGACCGAACCTTTCGACGGGCTCAAATACATTCCCCTGTGGGCCACGGATCCGAAGAGCTACATCTCACTCGGGGCCACGTTGCGCGAGCGCTTCGAGTCGAATAGTGCGTCGGCATTTGGAACCAGCAACACCCCCGCGGACAGCTATCTCCTGCAACGGCTTCAAGTTCATGCCGACGTGCATTTCGACGAAAACTGGCGGGCGTTCGTCCAGCTCGAGGACGACCGCGCCTTCGACAAGCAGAACGTCTCCTCGGTCGACCAGGACCGCCTCGATCTGCGACTGGCATTCATCGAGTATGTGAACACCACTGCGGCGGGCACCTTCAAGGCGCGCGCCGGACGTCAGGATTTTGCGTTCGACCTGCAGCGCTTCGTTTCATCGCGGGACGGACCGAACGTGCGGCAATCCTTCGACGCGATCTGGGCCGATTGGGAGAGCGGTGCGTGGCGCATCCTCGGATTCGTCAGCCGGCCCGTCCAATATTTGGACGGGCGTCCGTTCGACGACACGTCGAACGACCGCTTCAAGTTCAGTACGCTGCGCGTGGAACGGAAGGTGTTCGGAAACGACGAGCTGTCCGGCTATTATTCGCTCTATGAGCGCAGCGACGCCAAGTATCTCGACGCGCGCGGCGATGAGCAGCGGCATGTTCTGGACATACGGTTCGCAGGCAAGGGCGCAGGGTTCGATTGGGACCTCGAGGCCATGGGGCAGGCCGGCCAGGTCGGTACGACGGACGTGCGGGCCTGGGCGGTCGGTGCGCGGACGGGCTATACCTTTTCCGATGTGACGTGGCAGCCGCGCATCGGCCTGCAGCTTGACGCGGCGTCGGGCGACCGCCACCCCGGTGACGGTGTGATCGAGACCTTCAATCCGCTGTTTCCGAACGGCTACTATTTCACGCTGGGTGGCTACACGGGGTATGCCAATCTCATCCATCTCAAGCCTGCGATCTTCGTCAATCCCACGGATCGGCTGAAAGTGATGGCGGCGGTTGCTTTCCAGTGGCGTCAGACGACGGCTGATGCGGTCTATGTCCAACCGAATGTGCCGGTCGCGGGAACGGCCGGAACCGGCAGCGCGTGGACGGGGGCTTACGGGCAGTTGCGCCTCGACTACGCCTTCAACGATCATCTCACCGGCGCGATCGAAGCGGTACACTTCGCCGTCGGCAATACGATTCTCGGCGCCGGCGGGCACACCAGCAACTATCTCGGTCTCCAACTCCAATACGGCTGGTAGCATGTCAAAGCCTGTTTCCTTTCTCGCTCTCCTGATGAGCCTCAACGCCGGTTTCGTTGACACGGCCGGCTTCCTTGCGCTTCAGGGGCTCTTCACGGCGCATGTCACCGGCAACTTCGTCACGTTCGGTGCCGCCATCGTGCTCGGAACGTCCGGCGCGTTGGCCAAGCTGCTTGCGCTTCCTGTCTTCTGCGCCGTTGTGATCGTGACGAGGATATTCAGCTTCTATCTCCCGGTCATGGGACTACCGATCCTCCGCTCGATGCTGGCGATCAAGACCCTGCTTCTCGCGATAGGTGGTGCAGCGGCTGTCCATTTCGGGCCATTCACGCAAGGCGACAGTTGGCAGGCGGTCGTCACCGGAATGCTTCTCGTTGCCGCGATGGCCATTCAGAACGCAGCCCACCGCATCCACATGGGGACGGATCCTCCCAGCACGCTGATGACGGGAACGACGACCCAGATCATGATCGATGTCGCTGACGTCCTGCGGCTTGCCCCGGCCTCCGTTCTGAGCGTTGCCTGGCCCCGCTTGGGTAAGATGTCGGCGAGTGTGGCTGCGTTCGCGTTGGGGTGCGCGGCGGGCGCCTGCCTCTATGCCAAGTTCGGTACCTGGTGCTTCGTGCTGCCTCCGCTTCTCGCATTGCCGGCCGTGTTTCTTGCAGGAGCCGAGCCCGCACCGGAAAAGACGGCCTAGCGCGCGATGAGTTCAGCCGAGTCTTTCCAGACTATCCTTCTGCTGCTGATGATCGCCGTGATGCTCGACACGGTGGCCCGTCGCTTGCGCCTGCCGTCCGCGTCGGTGCTCGTGCTGGCCGGCATTGTGCTGGCCCTGGTTCCGGGACTTCCCGAAGTGGAGTTCGACCCGGACTTCGTCATGGTGCTGTTTCTGCCGCCGCTCTTGCTCTCCGGCGCCTATTTCACGGTGTGGCCTGACTTTCGCGCCAATCTCAGGATCATCCTGCAGTTGGCAGTCGGAGCCGTCGTGTTGACGACCCTGCTGGTCGGTGTCGTGACCCACTTCTTCTTCCCGGCATTGCCCTGGGCGGCGTGTTTTGCGCTTGGCGCAATCGTTTCGCCGCCCGACGCCGTCGCGGCGCGGGCCGTGCTCGACCATCTCAGCGTTCCGCCGCGCATCGCTGTCCTGCTCGAAGGCGAAAGCCTCATCAACGACGCATCGGGCCTCGTTCTCTTTCGTTTCGCAGTCGCTGCCGCACTGACCGGTGCCTTCAGCGCCGGGGCGGCCGCAGGAAGTTTCGTCTATGTCTCTGCCGTGGGCATCGGGATCGGTCTTGCGCTCGGCTGGATCTGCGCTTTCGTCGCCGGAAGGTTGACTGACGCCAGGCTCACCGTGGTCTGGACGTTCCTGTCCGCCTGGGCCGCTTACCTGCTGGCCGATCGCCTGCACGTGTCGGGCGTGCTTTCGACGGTTGCATGTGGGCTGGTCCTTGGACGTCTGCAACACAAGGCCCTGAGCGCGGCGTCCCGCGTGCAGGCGCTGGCGGTATGGTCCGTCGTCACCTTCGTGATGGAGGCGTTGGTCTTCGTACTGGTGGGGTTGGCGCTCCGGGGTGTTCTCCACCGGTTCGGCTCAGATTGGGGGATCGTGCGTACGCTCGCGCCCGCGGCCGCGACGATCTTTGCGGTGCTCGTGCTCGCCAGGTTCGCGTGGATTTTCCCGACCGCCTACATTCCGAGGGCGCTGATCCCTTCTCTGCGCGAGCGGGATCCCTATCCACCGCTGGCCGTTCCGTTGGTGATGAGCTGGGCCGGGATGCGCGGGGTCGTCAGTCTCGCCGCCGCATTGTCATTGCCGGAGCAATTTCCGGGCCGCGACATCATCCTGTTCGTGACCTTCTGCGTCGTCGCCGCGACCATCGTCGTCCTCGGACTGACGCTCGGTCCGGTCGCGAAGATGCTGGCGGGGAAGGAGTTCTTGCTTCACGGCGAGGAGACACTGTCCGAAGAGGCTATCCGGGCCGAAATCGCGCGAGCCCAGTTCGACTCCATCAGCGCGCATTCTCTCGGTTCCGAGGGGAAGCACGCGCATCCGCGACTCGTCGAACAATACGGGCATCGTCTGGCGGTTGCCGAGGACCATGTCCTCGCCAAGGGCCCTCACGGGGAGCGGAGACTTCAGCATTACCGCGCCGTATTGATCGCGGTGGAGGCAGGCCGCTCCAAGCTCCTGGAGCTCTTCAATGCCGGGCGCATCCACGACAGCGTCATGCACCGGCTGGAAGGAGAGCTGGATCAGGAGGAGCTTTTCGCGGCGCGTGTCGTCGAGGTGATGGAAGGCGGTTGACGGGCGCGTCCATGGCAATGGAGCCGAACTGCCGGCGTGACAGTTCGGCTCCTGATCAAGCTAGGCAACCAGGGTATCGACGCTGGTAATCCAGTCGCGGGATAAGTTGACGTCCGCCTGCGACAGTTGGTGGCCGGCTGGCAGAGTCCTGAGGATCACCTTGGCTCCCGCATCGGCGAGCATGGCCGACAGTCTGGCCGCATTGCCGGCCGGAACGATCGGGTCTGCCTGCCCCGAAAGGATGAGCACCGGTTTGCCGTCGAGCCTGGCTTTGGGCGGATCCGACAGCGGCACCATCGCTCGAAGCAGGACTGCGCCGGCGAGAGCGTCCGGCTTCATCAGGAGAAGCGCGGCCGCGATATTCGCCCCGTTGGAAAATCCCACCGCAACCGGCGCCGCGATGCCGTGGCGCTGCCGCGCGCTCTCGACGAATGCACCAAGCTCCAGGGCACGCTTGCGCACGTCTTGTTCGTCGAACACGCCCTCCGCCAGGCGGCGGAAGAAGCGCGGCATGCCGTGTTCGAGGACGCGGCCGCGTGGCGAGAGCAGGGCCGAACCCGGCGATATCATGGCGCCGAGTTGCAGCAGATCGTTCTCGTCGCCGCCGGTGCCGTGCAGGAGCAGGAGCGGCGGCGCACCGGGCCTGGTTCCGGGCTCAAAGCGATAGATGAATGAGGACTCGTCCGTCACGACACGGCTCCTTCCAGCTTCGGCAAGACACCCTCGATCTCCTTGCGGTGCGACTCGAGGAAGCTCGGCAGTTTCAGTGCGCGTCCCAGCGTCTCCACCGGCTCATCGACGGCAAAGCCCGGGATGTCGGTCGCAATCTCGAACAGCACGCCACCGGGTTCACGGAAGTAGATCGAGCGGAAGTAGTTGCGATCCTTCTGTTCGGTCGGATGCAGTCCGTGACTGTCCACGAGCCGCTGCGCCATTCTGCCCTGCTCGGCGTCGTCGGCCGCGCGGAAAGCGATATGGTGCACCGAACCGCCGCCTTGATGACCCCGCAGGAATCCCTTCGCCTCATAGATGTCGACGACGCTTCCGTTGATGTCACCGGCCGCCTTGTAGCGGATCACGGAGCCCTCTCGGGCCGTCTCCTTGAAGCCGAACACGTCAGTCAGGACCGCCGCGGTTTTCCCGGCATTGTCGAGCAGCAGGGTCACGCCGTGAAAGCCGCGGATCGCGTGCTCGACCGGAACGTCGCCATTGCTCCAGGCCGGCTCGTCTTCGGCGCCCGGCACGCCGACGAGCGCCAGCGCCATGCCGTCCGGATCCGTGAACGGCAGGACCGATTCTCCGAACCGCTTTTCCAGCGCTTCGTAATGAATGCCCTTTTGAAGGAAACGCTGCGTCCAGTAGCCGAGCGAGCGTTGCGGCACGCGAAAGGCGGTCTGGTGGGTCTCGCCGACGCCCCTCCGGCCCGGAGGAACGCCCTGCCAGGGAAAGAACGTCAGGATCGTGCCGGGCCGGCCGGTCTCGTCGCCATAGTAGAAATGATAGGTGGCCGGATCGTCGAAATTGACGGTCCGCTTGACGAACCGCAGGCCGAGATCCCGCGTGTAGAAGCCGAAATTCCTGATGGGGTCACCGGCAATGGCGGTGACGTGATGAAGTCCTGACATGTTTTCCCTCCAGCTCGATTGAGCAACTTCGTTTCGGGAGCACATATCGGATGGCTTTGTTCTGAGGACAATTCATGCTTTTATGGCGTCTATGTCTACGATTTGGCGACAATCGAGGGGTGGATGGACAAGCTGGCGAGCCTGAGAGCCTTCGTGAAGGTCGTCGAAAGCGGCAGCTTCGCCGAGGCCGGCCGCCAGATGCGGCTCTCGCGGTCGGCGATCAGCAAATATGTCGGCGATCTCGAGGAGAGCCTAGGGGTGCAATTGCTGAACCGCACCACCCGCCACGCGAGCCCGACCGAAAACGGCCAGATGTATTTCGAGCGGGCCGTCGTCATCCTTTCGGACGTCGATGCCGCGGATCAGGCGGTCACCCAGTTGCAATCGGCGCCGCGCGGCCTGTTGCGCGTCAATGCGCCGATGTCATTCGGCACGATGCGCCTCGGGCCCGCGCTGGCCGATTTCATGACGAAGTATCCCGACCTTCAGCTTCAGCTCGTGCTGAGTGACGATCTTCTTGACCCTGTTCAGGACGGCTTCGACGTCACGCTTCGCATCGCCGAACTGGAATCTTCGAGCCTGATTGCCCGCAAGATCGTGCCTGTCGAGCGGGTGGTTTGCGCCTCACCCGATTATCTCAAACGACATGGTACGCCGCTCCATCCGCAGGATCTGCGCGATCACGTCTCTCTGACCTACGGCTTTCTGCTGACAGGTAATCAATGGAAGCTGACAGGCAGCGACGGCGTCCACTGGATCCAGCCGGCATGGTCGCTTTGCGTCAACAACGCGGAGGTGCTGCGCGACGTGGCGGTCAAGGGCAAGGGCATCGCGCTGATACCGGAGTTCATCGCGGCGGAGGCGCTGAAGAACGGCAGCCTCCAGGCCGTGCTTGCGAACTATTCGGCCCCGCCGCTCACGCTTTACGCGGTCTATCCGCCGACGCGACATCTTGCCGTCAAAGTTCGCCTCTTCATCGATTTCCTTGTCGATCGGTTCGGGCCGGGCGCCGGTTGAGCGCGCTAATCCGTATTCCTTTCGCGCGACCAGCGATTGCCGAGCGCAAGGCCGTATTGGTAGAGGGCGTTGCCATAGTCCAGCTGCAACCGTTCGGTGGATTAAAGCGCGACGTCGACATTCGCGCGTGCTGATTTCAATGCGCGTGCGAGAACCGAGGCCTCGTAAGCCGCTTTGGCGGTCCCTCCGGCCGTGTGAGGTTCGATACCAATCAGCTCAACGGGCGGGTCGGGACGCGGCTGTTGTCCCGCTACCATCTTTCCCCATACTCCTTTGACGCGGTTCGGATCAGCCTTCTCCACCAGGAGGGCGTTCAGCCGACCCGCGATCTCTACCGTTAAACCTCCCAGCCGCTCGGGATCGCGGAAGAGGGTGAACGCGCCCCAATTTGTCGCCATTAAGGTTCTGTTCGTGTGGGCGTGTCGCGAGGCGGTGCACCTTCCATAATCAGGTGCAACAGATTTTGCCTGACTGGCGACCTCGCAGCTCCTGCTCCACCGAATGCTCGGATCGGCATCCATTTCACCTTGCCCTGGGGCGACCTCACGATCAGCGCCAGGCCAAATGTATCCAATTATTCTGTTTCGGCCTCAGCGCCTCAAAAGGATGTAAGATGGATCGATCGCGAAGAGTCGCGATTATTGTCATATAATATGTTGAAATAATTCATTTATAAACGATGGATTGAGCGATGCTTCTTTACGCTGGATATCCCATCACGCAGCACTTTGGATACCAAGGTTGACTTCTGGATACATTTTGTCCAGTTTCCTCCCAGAATAAAATCAATCTGGGGAGGGGCCGGTGACCGGCATTTCGGGCGCGCGCGGGCCGAAATTGACGCAGACGACAGCCGTGCTGGCGATGTGCGCGGTCTTGATCGTCGTTTTCTCGATCTTCCTGCGGGGCTTCCTGACGCTCGGCAATCTGTTCGCGCTGGCGCGTAACATTTCGATACTCGGCATCCTCGCGCTCGGCATGGCGGTTGTCGTGATCGGGCGTGGACTCGATCTGTCGCAAGTCGCCTCCTTCGCCGCCTCCACCGCGATCGCGATCATTCTGATGAATTCGGGTTATGCGACGCCGGTGGCGCTGCTGATCGGCTTCGTGATGGCGATCACCATCGGAATCCTGAACGGGTTCCTCATCTCGGTGATCGAGATGCCGCCGCTGCTGACGACCCTGGCATCGAGTCTTGCGGTATTGGGGATCGTACGCACCACGGCTGTGCAGCACTATGTCGTCTACCTTTCGAAGGGGCACGACGAGTTCCTTCGGCTGGGCGGAAACATCTGGGGCGGTGTCCCGATCTCGATCCTGATCTTCGCGGCCACTGCGGTCGTCGTGCATCTCTTCCTATCTCGCACCGTCATCGGGCGCTTCGTCTATGCCCATGGCGACAACCCCGATGCCGCGCGCCAGACCGGTCTGCCGACCCGTCCGCTGACCATGATCGAATACGCGCTGTGTGCGGCGATCGGTTACGTCGGCGGCGTCGTGATGATCGCGCAGACAGCGCTGATGCATCTCCAGGTCGCGGAATCGACGATCATTTTCGATGTCATCATGGTTGTGGTGCTCGGCGGCGTCAGCCTCGTCGGCGGCCGCGGCAATGTGATGAGCGTCATCGCCGGAACGCTGCTGATCGGTGTGCTGCTGAACGGCATGACCATCATGGACATGGACGTGCAGACCCAGAACATCGTCAAGGGAGTCGTGCTGCTGATCGCGATCCTGCTCGATTCCCGGCTGCATCCGCGCGACGAGGAGACGTCGAAGCAGGGCGATTGAAGCTCTGCATCCATCAACGGGCCGCAACAATCGGCCGACATAGAAGGGGAGGAAGAAACATGACGAAAGCACTGCACAGGAAAGTTCTTGCCGGCATCGGGCTGGCGGCGATGGTGGCAACCGCCGCGCTGGTGGCGGCGCCATCGCAGGCGGCCGGTCCGCGCGACCAGTTGCGCGACAAATTCGACAAGGCGCTCAAAGGCAAGACGGTGGCCTGGTCGCCAGTCTGGATGGGCGTTCTGGAATCCGAATGGACCCGTGTGATGAAAGACCGTTTCGACGATTACGGCATCAAGCTCGTCACCCGTGACGCCAACATGAAGTCCGACATCCAGCTTCAGACCGTCAGCGACTACATCAACGAAAAGCCTGACGTGATCGTGGTCCAGAATCCGAACGTCACGCTGCTCGCCAAGGAGCTGAAGCGTGCGATGGATGCAGGCATCTATGTTGTGCAGGTCAACATGGCGTCGAATACCCTGACCGACGCCTATGTCGGCGTCGATGCCAAGGATCTCGGCACCAAGATCGCTCGCGAGGTCATCAACCAGTGCGGCGGCGGCAAGGGCTCGGGGGAGGTCGCGATCCTCGAGGGCGAGGCGACCGCAGCCTATTCGCTCGACATGAAGAACGGCGCCATGGAGGTGTTCAAGACCGATCCGTCGATCAAGGTCGTGTCGTCGCAGCCGACAAGCTGGGATGCCAACAAGGCCGGCGATATCACGACCACCGTGTTGCAGCAACATCCGAAGCTGTGCGGGATCCTCAGCGTCTGGGGACCGCAAACTGCCGGCGCGGCGCAGGCGATCAAGGCGGCCAATATGGGCGACAAGGTGAAGGTGTTCGTCGCCAGCGATGGACAGCCCGCGGATTGCGATCTGCTGGAGCAGGGCGCATTCTCCGCGAACCTTTCGTATCGCGCCGACGTGCAGGGGCAGACCATCGCCGACGCGGTGATCGCGCTCTTGCAGAGCGGCGACAAGCCGGGTTCGAAGAACGTCGCCTATTACACGACCCCCGCCTGGGTGAAGTCGAAGGACGATCGGATGTACTGCTTCAGCATCCCGAAGGGCGTGAAGTAGACGTTCCGGCGCCCGCGCCCCTGCGGCGCGGGCAGGCCGGAGTTGAGATCCCCATTCCCTGCGTCGTCCCGCCGTTCGGCCGTGCCCGTGCCGAACCCGCCGGAGTCTGTTGATGAAAAGCCTGCAACGAGCCTGGCACCGCCATTCGCCCCAACTGTTCCTGGGCGAGCTTCTTGAGAAGCGGTGGATGGAGCCGATCATTCCATTCACGCTCACGATCGCGGTATTCTTGGCATTCGCGGTGATGATCCCGCGGTACCTGACGGCGAGCAGCCTTCAGGAGCTGATGCGGAATTTCGCGGAGCAGGGGATGGTCGCCGTCGCGATGGCCTTCTCCGTGCTATCGGGCGGCATCGACCTGTCAGTCGGCGCAGTGTTCGCAATGTCGAACTTCCTCGCGCTCTATTTGTATCTCATTGTCGGGCTGCCGCTGCCCGTGATGATCCTGCTTGTCGTCCTGTTCGGCGCGGCGATGGGCGCGATCAACGGCGGGCTGATTGCTTACGGCAGGACCCGGCCATTCCTGACGACCCTGGTCGTCCTCATCATCGTTCGCGCCGCCTATAACAAGGTGACGGTGGCGTTCACGAACGAGCTCGCAAGTATCGACAGCGGGTCCAGCACCTGGGATTTCATGGGATCGGGCAGAGTTCTCGGTATTCCCTTCAACATGCTGGTGTTGATCCTGCTTGCCGTCGGAACGCACTTCTTTCTCACTCGCATCAAGCCCGGCGTCCACATCATGGCGGTCGGGTCGAGCCGCAAGGCGGCCCGGCACGCCGGCGTCAACGTCAAGCGCGTGCTGTTCTCGGCGTATGTGATGTCAGGGGCTATCGCGGCACTGGCGGGAATCCTTTACGCAGCGCGGCAAAGCAGTTCGGGCACCGACACCGGCGTCGGCTGGGAGATCAATGCGCTGGCCGCGGTGGTCCTTGGCGGCATCAGCCTTGCCGGTGGCCGCGGCACCATCGCGCGCGCCGTCATGGGCGCGGCGATCATTTTCATGCTCACCAGCGGCATGGTGCGGCTGGGCATCTCCGGCAACCTGACGACTGCCATCATCGGCATCATCCTGCTGCTCGCGGTCGGCTTCAACGTGAAGTGGGTCAAGAACAAGGGCAAGGTGCTGCAGAAGGTCTATGTCACCCCAAGCTGGGTCGATTTCGAGCCGCCGCCGTCGGTCGAGCGCGGCAGCGGCACGCCGTTCGCGGAGAACGACCGCCTGAAGAACGCGGAGGCGATCGCGCTCAACATGATCGAGGGCCCGGAGGACGTCATCCTCGATCGCAAGGACAACCTCTACACCGTCAACCGCAACGGCTCGATCATCCGGTTCCTCGCGCCCGACTATACCGTTCGCGAAGAGTTCGCGCGCATCGGCGGCCGGCCGCTCGGGTTGGCATTCGATCGGGATCAGAACCTCCTTGTCTGCATCGCCGGCATGGGCGTGTATGGCGTCAAGCCCGATCGTTCGGTCTTCAAGGTCACCGACCGCACCACGCGCACGCGCACACGGCTCAAGGACGATTCGCGGCTCTATCTCGCCGACGATCTCGACGTCGCGCCCGACGGCAAGATCTATTTCAGCGAAGCCTCGACCCGCTATGAACTGACCGACTGGGCGCTCGACGGCTTCGAAGGCCGCGGCAACGGCCGGCTGATCTGCCACGATCCGAAAACCGGCATCACCAGGACCGTCCTCAAGAACCTGACGTTTCCCAACGGCATCTGCATTTCGCATGACGGCCAGTCGGTGCTGTGGGCGAGCACCTGGCTGTGCCAGATCAACCGTTACTGGATCGCCGGCCCGAAGGCGGGCACCAGCGAAATCCTGATCGACAACCTTCCAGGCTATTGCGACAACATCAACCGCGCCTCTGATGGCAAATACTGGCTCGCCTTCGTCGGCCTGCGCACGCCGGTCTATGACCTTGCCATGCGCAATCCCGTTTTCCGCACCCGCATGGTGAAGCAGATCCCGCCGGACGAGTGGCTGTGCCCGGGGATCAATTACGGCTGCGTGGCCAAGTTCGACGACAACGGCGTCGTGACCGAATCGCTCTGGGATCCGGGCGGGCTTTCACATCCGACCATCACGTCGGTTCGCGAACACAAGGGCTATCTCTATATCGGCGGTCTCGAGAACAACCGCATCGGCCGTATCCGCCTGCAGGACGCCGCCCCGACCTGGGAAGCGCACAAATCCTATTGGGGAGGGGCCTGAGCCATGTCTCTGCTTGGCGATATTGTCGATCGCGTGTTGTTTCCGAACCGGGAGCTTCATGTCATTCCGGTGCTCGATGGCGCGTTCTCCCCGAACCAGCGGCTCGATGGGGCCCGCCAGCTCGGCGCGGAGATCGAACGGCCGGATGACATCGCGCTCGGGCAGGACGGTGCGCTCTACGTCTCGACCGGCAACAACATCCTGCGTTGTACCGGGGACGATTTCAACACGCGCGCCGTGTTCGCGACTCTCGACGGGCCGGTCGGCGGACTTGCCAGCGCGCCGGATGGCAGACTGCTCGCTTGCGTCTCCGGTGTTGGGTTGGTGGCGCTTTCGCCAGTCGGCAAGATCGTCGCGAAGCTCGAAAGCGTCGGCGGTGAGAGGGTCGCCTGCCCATTGTCGGTGACGGCCGCCCCCGACGGGGCGATCTACCTGACCGACGGTTCGCGTAACAACCGGCCCGACCTCTGGCTCACCGACCTGATGCAGAACCGGGCCCCGTCGGGTCGACTCATCGTTTGTGATGCCTCGCTCGGTGGCGCGAGCGTGCGCGCGGACAAGCTGGCGTGGCCGCTTGGCGTGGTCGTTTCCAGTGACGGCAACGAGGTGTGGGTCGCCGAGTCCTGGGCCCATTGCCTGACCGCTTTTTCACGCGCGGGCGGCGACAAGCGCGTGATCGTCAAGAACTATACCGGCTATCCGGCGCGTCTTGGCCGAGGGGCGGATGGAGAGGTCTGGATGGCCTTCCTGGCGCTTCGCACGCAGTTGACCGAATTCGTCCTGCGCGAACGGGCGTTCTGCGAAGAAATGATGCGGACGGTACCGTCAGAGCTTTGGATCGGGCCGGCGCTGGATGGCCGCCTCAATCCGCGCGAGCCGACCCAGATCGGCCGCATCAAGAAGCTCGGCATTCAGAAGCCGTGGGCGCCGCCGCGCTCGTATGGCCTCGTTGCGCGGCTGGACGCCAAGGGTATGGCGACGGAGACGTTGCACAGCCGTGTCGATGGTCGGGTCCATGGAATAACCGCCGTCCGCCCGATTGGCTCCCGCGTGCTGGCGGTATCCAAAGGGCGCGATTGCCTGGTTGAACTGCCGCGTGGTCGCGGCGCGCAGGAAGGATGAGCGCCATGCCGGCGGAACAACAGGCAGGAACCCCGCTGCTTCAGGTCGTCAATGGCAGCAAGGTCTATGGAGGTCTGCATGCGATCGATGGCGTCAATTTCGATCTGCGGCCGGGCGAAATCCACGCACTGCTGGGCGAGAACGGTGCGGGAAAGTCGACGCTGTGCAAGGCGATCGCAGGCGCAATCGTCCTGACCTCCGGGGACTATATGATCCGCGGACGCAAGGTCTCGTTCGCCTCACCAAAGGAGGCGCTCGAGGGCGGAGTCGCGATGGTCTACCAGGAGTCCAGTCTGGTGCCGTCGATGACGGTGGCGCAGAATCTCGAACTCGGCATGGAGAAGTGGGTTACTGTCTACAGCAAGATCAACATTGCGGCGACGCAGTCTTTGCAATCGATGAACTTCAATGTCGATCCGCTGGTGCTGGTCGAGAATCTCGGAACTGCCAAGCGGCAGATGGTCGAGATCGTCCGTGCTGTGCGCCACAATGCACAGGTCTTCATCTTCGATGAACCGACTGCGTCACTTACGCCCGAAGAAACGCAACATCTGTTCCATCTTCTCAACACCCTGAAAGAGAAGGGCGCCGGGATCATCTTCATCTCGCATGCGCTGGAAGAGGCACTCAATATCGCCGATCGCATCACCGTACTCCGGGACGGCAAGCTCGTTGCCACGGTGCCTGCAAAGGACGTCACCCGCGACTCGCTCGTGCGGATGATGGTTGGCCGCGAGGAAACGGCAGCTCAGTACGCAACCCACGGCGCTGATCCGGATGCGCCGAAGCCCAGCGCGCCGCGCGGCCAGAAGGTGCTTTCGGTCGAGAACGTGACGATGGGCAGCATCGTCAAGAATATGTCGTTCTCGGTCTTCAACGGGGAAGTCGTCGGCATCTTTGGACTGGTCGGGGCGGGACGGTCGGAGATCGCCCAGATCGTCAGCGGTGCACGGAAGCGCAACTTCCTGCGCGGCGGGATGATCTATCTGCGGGACAAGCCGGTCCGCTACCGGGTGCCGCGGCAGGCGGTGCGCGACGGAATCGCCTATATTACCGAGGATCGGAAGGTCGACGGCTTCTTCGAGACGATGACGGTGGATCAGAATATCTATCTTGGCTATCTGTCGTCGCCGCGCATCAGGCGATTTCTCTACTCCACGCGCGAGATGAAGCGGATTGCCGATCAATGGATCTCGGCGCTCTCGATCTCGGCGTTGAAGCGAACGCTGAAGATTGTGGAATATTCCGGCGGCAATCAGCAGAAAGTCGTGGTGGGAAAGTCTCTGGCGCAGGAACCGACAGTGGTCATCTTCGACGAGCCGACGCGAGGGGTCGACGTCAGCGCCATTCCGCAGATCCACCAGGCCATCCGCAAGCTGGCGGGCGAGGACAAGGCAGTCGTCGTGATCTCTTCCTATTTGCCGGAGATCCTGGCGATCTCGGATCGGATTCTGGTCGCGCGTGGCGGGCGTATCGTCGAGGAAATGGCACGGGCCGATGCGACCGAAGACAAGATCATGTACGCGGCCATTCACTGACAAGGAGGGCCTTTCATGAGTGCCTATCAGCGGCCTCCCTATTGGAACGACGCGGCGCGCGACGCCAATGAAGATGATCCGGATGGCGGTCGGCTGATGAGCGAGCGGATCGCAAGCGAGATCCGCAGCGCGGTGCTGAGCGGCGAGATGCGGCCGGGTACGCGGATCCGGCAGGAACTTCTCGCGGCGCATTTCGGAGCGAGCCGTATTCCCGTGCGCGAGGCGCTGAAGCAGCTCGAGAACGAGGGGCTGGTCGTGATGGCGCCGAACCGTGGCGCCTGGATTGCTGACGTCGATTCGGAAGAATCGATCGAGATCTACAAGATCCGCGAAGCGGTCGAACCGCTTGCCATCGGTGAAAGCATTCCGAACCTGACCGACGAGGACATTGAGGCGCTTGACCGGATTGTGCGCGAACTTGAGCAGGTAACCACGCTCGAGGAATACATCCAGCTTGATCGGGAGTTTCATCTGCGAACCTATTCACGCGCGCGGATGCCGCAACTGCTGGCGATGGTCGAGCGCTTCTGGAACAGCACGCAGCATTTCCGCCGGCAGTTCGTCAGCGAAACATATGCCAAGGATGGCTTTCCTTTCTCCGATCCCCAGCACGTCCTGATCATGGATGCGATCCGGGCGCGCGACGTCGACGCCGCACAGGTGTTGGTGCGCCTTCACATCCGGCGCACGCGCGTTGTCATTCAGGCGAAAGAGAGTGGGGCGGCCCAGCCGCCCCTTGCGAACCGCGGCGCGATACCGCACGCCCGCCTCGGCTCGGTCTATCGAGGAAAGAAGTCCAATGACTAGTTTCCGGAACAGCGGCTTTGTCCGCGCCAGAATGATGATGGCGGGCGGCCATCAGGGCCGCAAGGCTGGGTGTGGCGGCCGGCATCGTCGCGACCGCGGCGGCAACGGGCAACGAGAATGACTGCCGATTCCGATTCCGCGTCGCGTGTTCGCGCCTATGAGGAAGCCGCAGGTCTGCTGCGGGCGCATCTCGCGGAAACGCCTGTCGCTCCTCCCGATTGCAGAAGGCTGACGGCGCTCGATCTGTTTCGTGCCGCGCCGGGCGAGGCGCCGGCGGTGTTCTATTTCGATGCGACGCAGACCTATGGCGATATTGACCGGTATAGCGACCGGCTCGCCGGCGTGTTCGCGAGCAGAGGGGTTGGGCGCGGCGACCGGGTTGCCGTCATTCTCCAGAATGTGCCGCAATTCGTCATCGTCAGTGTGGCGGCCTGGAAAGTCGGGGCCATCGTCGTCAGCCTCAACCCGATGTACCGGACGCCGGAGCTTCGCAAGCTGTTCAAGGATTGCGAACCCAAGGCGGTGATCTGCCACGATGATCAATGGGACAACGTTGTCCCGGCGGCGGCTTCGGTCGATCCCGAACTGGTGCTCTGGACCGCCGCTCGTGAATTCCAGATGCGAAACGATGTCCGCGTGCTGCCGGAGCCGGGTGCGGCGCCGCAGGCGCACGCGCTGGCCACGATCTTCACCGGAGACGCACCGGCGCCGCCGGCGCCGGTTCTGGCCTCCGATGACATCGGTCTGCTGCTCTACACGTCCGGAACCACGGGCGTTCCCAAGGGCGCAATGCTGACGCATCGCAATCTGGTGGCAACGGCGCTGATCTGCCGCGATCATTTCGAGCTGAACGGCATGTCGCGGATTTTCGGTGTCGCGCCGCTGTTCCACATCACCGGCTTCGAGATTCAGATGGTCGCAGCTTTCGCCGCGCATGCGGCGATGGTGCTGACCTATCGCTTCCAGCCGCAGGTCGCGCTCGATGCCTTTCTTGAATGGCGGCCGACATTCATCGTCGGCGCCATCACCGCGTTCATCGCGCTCATGAACCAGGCCGACGCGACCAGCCGCCATTTCGAGAGCTTTGTACATCTCTATTCTGGCGGCGCGCCGATTGCTCCGTCGGTCATCGATGCGTTCGCGAAACGGTTTGGGCGGGCGATCCGCAGTTCCTACGGAATGACTGAACTGACCTCTGCAAGTCACCTTGCACCCAACCAAGGTCCGATTCCCGTCGATCCCGCATCCGGCGCGCTGTCCATCGGCAAGCCGACGCCCGCCGTCGATGCGATCGTCGTTGACGACGAGCGTCGCCCGCTCGGGCCCGGCGAGCATGGCGAGGTGGTTGTGCGCGGTTCGGGCGTGATGGCGGGCTACTGGAGAAAGCCCGCGGAAACCGACGAGGTGCTGACCAATGGTTGGCTGCACAGCGGCGACGTCGGCTTCTTTGACGAGAACGGCTGGTTCTATCTGGTGGACCGCAAGAAGGACATGATCTCCGCCTCCGGCTTCAAGGTCTGGCCGCGCGAGGTGGAAGACGTGATCTACGGCTTTCCGGGTGTGCGCGAGGCAGCCGTCGTCGGCGCCGCCGATCCGTATCGGGGCGAGACGGTGGTGGCGTTCGTATCCGCCCGGCCGGGCGCCGCCATCGATGTCGCCGCGCTCTCACGCTTTTGCCGCGAGCGATTGGCGGCGTACAAATGCCCCGTCGACATTCGCATTCTGGACGATCTGCCTAAGACAGAGTCCGGGAAGATTACCCGAAGCACGCTCAGGGACGGCCTACGCGGCGAGTAAGGAGAGCTCAGGTGGATATCACGCAAAGCGAACGCAGCCGGGAACTGGCCGAGCGTATCCAGCGCTTCATGATGGAGCACATCTATCCGAATGAGCGCCGATACTATCAGGAGGCGGAGCGGCTCGGGCCTTGGGCCGTGCATCCGGTTGTCGAGGAACTGAAGCCGCTCGCACAACAGGCCGGCCTGTGGAACCTGTTTCTGCCTGTTCACGAGGACGGGCTGACGAATCTCGAATATGCGCCGCTGTGCGAGATCATGGGACGTTCCCATCTTGCTCCCGAGGTCTTCAATTGCAGTGCGCCGGACACCGGCAACATGGAGACGATCCTGCGCTACGGTACGAAAGCGCAGAAGGAGCGTTGGTTGAAGCCGTTGCTCGCAGGCGAGATTCGTTCGTCCTTTGCGATGACCGAGCCCGACGTTGCCTCATCCGATGCGACCAATGTCGCCAGCCTGATCGTGCGTGACGGCGACGATTATGTGATTAACGGTCGCAAGTGGTACACGACCGGCGCGACCGATCCGCGGTGCCAGATCATCATCTTCATGGGGCAGACCGACCCGGCGCACCCGGACCGTCACAAGCGCCAATCGATGATCCTTGTGCCGAAAGATGCGCCGGGCGTGCACGTCGTCCGCTCGCTGCCGGTGCTCGGATTCTACGGCGTGCCGGATCGCGCATCCGAGGTGATGTTCACCGATGTACGCGTGCCGGCCGCCAACATGTTGCTTGGCGAGGGGCGTGGATTCGAGATCGCACAAGGACGGCTCGGACCTGGACGCATTCACCATTGCATGCGGTTGATCGGCCTCTCCGAGCGGGTGCTTGAGCGTATGTGCCGGCGAGCGCTCAAACGCGTCGCTTTCGGCAAGCCTCTCGCCGAGCAAACGGTGACGCTCGAGCGGCTCGCCGAAGCGCGCATGAAGATCGAGCAGGCGCGGCTGCTGACTCTCAGGGCGGCCTATATGATGGATACGGTTGGTAACAAGGCCGCGCGACAGGAAATCGCGATGATCAAAGTCGTCGCGCCAAACATGGCGCAGACGATTGTTGACTGGGCAATACAGGTTTTCGGTGGAGGTGGAACCAACAACGACCATTTCCTTTCTGCAGCGCTCGCTACGACCCGCTTGCTGCGACTGGCCGATGGCCCCGACGAGGTCCACCGCAACCAGATAGGCAAGCTCGAGTTGCACCGTTGGCTCAATTCCGATCCGGCGCGGACCGGCGGCGGGGCCGATCCGATGTCCCCGGAAGAATCTGAATCATGGTCCGAAGGGGGCCTGTGGCCACGTCCAAAAAGTCTACCCTAGATGGGTCCGGAAGGTGCGGGGCTTACCCACTACGTGTCGAAACTGCCCGGCCCGCCTCGGAAGTTTCATCTACGGACGACGGTGAAAATGTCAGACCCCGCTGCATCCCCGGCAGAGCCGGAGGCATCCCTTGTTGGGCTGGGGGCTAATGAGGATGCATGCAAGATTTGCGACAGAACAACTTAAAGGCCTACTTGATCTTTGGCCTGCGCTTGCGATCGATTCGTCGGAATCCGATCGATCGGACCGCAACATCGATTTTCAGGTCAACCGGCTGCGGGCGCCCGCAGCGCGATCGAATATCTCTACTTCACGTCGGCGCGTCATCTCGTCTCGGAACACGCACGCGCCAACGTCATGCGGGGCATGATTGCGCACGTGACTAGGCTGCACGGCGAGCAGGCGTTTCCCGCCTTCGTTCGTGCACGGACGGGGTTGGTCGCGGCACCTGACCGCGTCCGTGACCTGCGTCGACCTGATGCAGAGAAGTCACATCCCGGCATTTGTGTGGCTTTCAAATATTGAGCAAACAATTGGCTGCTAGGAAACCACGACCGGCTTGATTTGGCCGGCCAGCACGCAAGGTGGCATCCGGCATGTCTCGTTTGGCCTGGGTCCCCGTGAAAAGCGGGTGATATCCATGGCGCGTCCGGCACATCCCGTTGCAATCCGTCCGATCCGTGATCGCGCCGACCCAGTGTCGGCGATCGCTCTGACCGCAAAATGGTCTGGTAACGGATGGCTGTCGCGTCATCGCCAATCATCGCGGGCAGGCGCCGCGATGATCTCGGCCACCGCCGTCTGCCTGTCGATTGCGTCCGCCGCCAGCGCGCGAGCCGAGACCGTGGAATGGATCGGAACGGGAAACTGGTTCACCGCCGCCAACTGGAAAACGATCCCCGACGGCGATCCGATCCTGCCGGACATCAATGACAACGTTTTTATCTATCGAACCGGACCGGTGATCGACAAGCCCGGCGCCTTCAGCGACAACCTCGTTGTCGCCGGACCGAATGGATCGTTCGCGATTACGGCCGGCGGGATCCTCGTGACTTCGACCAGCGCTAGTCTGGGAGTCGGTATCAACACGTCTGGTACAGCAACGGTTACCGGCGATGGCGCGACATGGGATAGTATCAAAGCTCTCAGTCTCGGCAGCGGCGGTGGCGTTGGGCATCTGGTCGTGTCTAACGGTGGCAAGGTGAATGCCAACGACGTCGTTCTGGGCGCAGGCGCGGCGGCGGCGGACAGCACCATCACCGTCAGCGGGCGATCTTCAGAGCTGCATGCCTATGAATCCCTCGTCATCGGGGCCGGCGCCGGCACGCGTGGCAAAGTCGTTGTCAGCGACGGCGGGACTGTCAGCAGCGGCAATTTCTTTACGCTCGATTCGACCATCGGCGGTTCGAACGTCTTCATCGGAGGCAGCACGACGAATGCGGCAGATGCCACCGCTCCGGGCTTCATCAAGGTGAACCAGATTGAATTTGGCGGCTCCGGCAACAGCATCAACTTCAACCACACCGACACGACCCGGACCTATGTGTTCGCGCCAATCCTGTCAGGCAATGGCATCCTGAACTTCATCAACGGTGCGACGGTGCTGACGGCCGACAGCAGTAACTTTGTCGGACCGACCAACGTCCGCGAGAAAGGCACGCTGATCGTCAAGGGGTCGCTGGCCGGCTCGGACGTCGCCGTGTGGGGCGTTCTGGGCGGCAACGGCAATGTGAAAAGCGCGACCATCAATGGTGGCGGCAAGATCGAGCCCGGCAATTCGATCGGCACGCTGCATATCAAGAACAATTTTGCGATGGGAGCCGGGTCGACGTATCGCGTCGAGCTCAGCGGCACGGCCAGTGACCTGATCGTCGTGGGCGGCACCGCGAACATCCAGAGTTCGCTGTTCGAGGTTGCGCACGACACCGATACCTCGTCAGCGCCGGTATTGCCCGGCAAGACCTACACGATCCTCACCACGCAGGGCGGCCTGACGGTCGCATCTCCGTCGGTGGCGATCGCGGATTTCCCGTTCGTTGCGTTTACGCTGAGCACCGACGCCTTCAACGGCTATCTGACGACCTCGCGCAGCTCGGAACGGTTCGCCGATCTGGCCTCGACGCCCAACCAGAAGGCCGTGGCCAACGCGCTGGACACGGCCGCGGCCACCAATCCGGCATGGCAGCAGGTGGTGGGCGCAACCGAAGCCCAGGCGCGCGCCGCCTTCATCAGTCTCAGCAACGCCTCGATCCATGCCAACGCGGCCGGCGTCCTGTCCGAGCAGTCGCAATATCTGCGCGATGCCGTGACCGGCCGGTTGCGGCGGGATTTTGACTACGGCACGCCGTTGGCGCCGGCGGGCAGCGCGCTATCCTATGCAGCGGAGGCGCCGCGCAACGCTTATGCCGCAGCGGGACTACCGTTCTATGAAGCCCCGCCGCTGGCTGCTGCGCCGACGCCGGCGCAGGTCTATGCAGTGTGGGCGCAGGCGCTGGGCAGCCAGGGTTCGCTCAAGGGCGACGGCAACGCGGCGCAGACCGATCACTCGCTCGGCGGCGTGATCTCCGGCATTGATGTCACCTTCGACGGCAGGTGGCGCGTCGGCCTGGCGGGCGGGTACAGCCAGTCCAGTTTCAGCTCCACCAGCATCGCCGCATCCGGCTCGAGCGAGAGTTACCATGTCGCGCTTTATGGCGGCGGTCAGGTCGGCGCGTGGGGCCTGCGCGGCGGCGCCAGCTTCTCGTGGAACGACATCGTCACCACGCGACAGATTGCCGTGGTCAATGTCGTGGAAACCCAACGCGGCGTCGATGCCCTGAAGACGACGCAGGTGTTTGGTGAGGTCGGCCACACCTATGGCTTCAAGGCCGGCGCGCTGGAGCCGTTCGCCAATATTGCCTATGTGCGTGTCGATGGCGGCGTCAACGAAACCGGCATGGCGGCAATGACCGGGTCGGCGACGCTCGATACCACCTACACGACGCTGGGTCTGCGTGGCGCGGCGGCGTTGACCAGCGCGCTGACGGCACGGGGCACACTCGGATGGCGACATGCGTTGGGCGACATCACGCCGGAGGCCGCTCTGGCCTTCCAGCCCGGTGGGGCGGCGTTCACCCTCGCTGGCGCCCCGATTGCGCGCGACGCTCTCGTTGCCGAAGCCGGCCTCGACCTCGCTGTTGCCGCCAACGCCTCGCTCGGCGTTTCCTGGAGCGGCCAGTTCGCCGACCAAAGCCGCAGCAATGCCGTCAAGGGCAATTTCAGCTGGAGATTCTGACTTCAGTCAGGTGAGCACACGAGGCTTTTCAACGTCGCAGGAACGAGCCGAGTCCGTTAGCGTCGAGATATTCGATCGTCACTTCACGCGCCGGCTCCTTGCCGGACCGTTTGAAGGTGACCGACGACAGCGAGCCGTCGGTCTGGTTCTCGCTGGAAGGGCTAACCGAAAACACATCACCATCCCAGTGCGTCAGCATGTATGGCGTGCCCGACGGGCCAATCTTCAGTTCCAGATGGCCACTCACCTCGACGATCTCGACATTTCCGAAATAAGCGTTGGCATAAACGCCGGCGTAGGACGAAACCTTTGCCGCCGGCGCTGGATTGGCGGGCGGTGACTTGCCGACGAGATCGCCCGTCGGCGCCATGAGTCCGGCCATGATGGGAACATAGGCGGCAAACCAATCCCGCGTTACCGTGCCGAACTGGACAAGATCCGTGAAGTACGCACCGAGTGCCTCCGCCGAACCGCTCGGCGCCGCGTTGGTCAGCACAACGATCCCGATCCCGGCTGATGGAATCATCGCGTAATGGGTCCCGGCGCCCAACGCGAAGGCGCCGGAATGACTGATCATCGTCCGGCCAGCCGGTGTGATTCCGACGCCGAATCCATATCCGTAGAAGCCTGGCCTGGCGTCGACCGCGGAGGAATGGGTCGAAATGATTTCGGCCGTCACGGCCGGAAGCAGCGCTTCCGCTGGAATGATCTGCCGGCCTTCGAATGTACCGTTCTGCAGCACCAACGCCATCCATCGGGCGAGATCGTTTGCCGATGAACTGACGCCGCCCGCCGGCGACTCCGCGTCGGGCAAACGTTGATACTTCGGCTGGAAGCCGTCGCCGACCTTCACATGACCCAAGGCGCGGTTCGGTCGCTTTTCGAAATCGGCGAAGCGCGAACTGGTCGCGGTCATGCCGAGTGGCTTGTAAAGGACGGCTTCGGAAAGACTTTCCCAGTCCTGACCCGATGCGGCCGCCACGGACTCCGCCGCTGCCGTCAGGCCGAAATTTGTATAGGCGTAAACGTTACGGAAGCTGTGAAGCCGCAGCAGGCCCAGGCGCTCCAGCACGGTTCGTCTGTCATAGCCGAGATCTTCCAGATCATCGCCGGCGTGATCCGGCAGACCCGAGCGATGACTGAACATGTCGGCAATGGTGACATGCTGCGTGATCCACGGGTCGGTCAACTTGAGCCAGGGCAAGTGCGCGACGACAGGAGTGTCCCACTTGACGATGCCCGCGCCGACCTGATGGGCCACGACGCTGGCTGCGAGGGATTTCGAAAGCGAAGCGATCTGAAACACGGTGTCTGCGTCGATCGGCTGGCTCTCCCCGATTTTCCGGACGCCAAAACCCTTCGCGTAGACCGTCTTGCCATCCCGCACTACCGCGATCGCCATGCCCGGTATGCCGCTCCTCTTCATGACGTCGCTGGCGATCGCGTCGAGGCTGGCAATGGCCTTGTCGATCTGGCCATCTGGAATCGGAACGCCGGCAGTCTGGGGCGGTGATGTATCGGCAAGGCCCGGCATCGGCGTGTTGGCCCAGAGAAGACAGACCAGCCCGGTGGCAAATAGCTTCTTGGTCGGGCGAAGTGCCGCAAACGACTTCAGCAAAGGCATGATACGGCGCTCCGGCGTTCAGAATTGTCGTGCGCGGTTCTACGAACAGCGGCCGTACCGCTGCCGAATCCGTCCAGTGTAATCGATCTCTCTACCCAAAAACCATAACGTTCGATCTCGCAAACGAGGTCAAAAGGCGAGTTCGTGGTAAAGGCCGCTATCGGTGCCGAGCGGACGCTTGCGAAACATAGTCGACCGTTGATAGTCCGTTCGACGATAAAAAGCGCACCGCACTGTTTGGCCTTATCTTGCGATAACGCCGTCGAATCTATGATCGAAGACGAGGGACTTTTCGCCAGATCGAATGCGCAGAGGTCGTTTGATGTTGGTGAAGCAGGCCGATGGGCGACGATGGAATAGTGCCGCTGATTTGCCCGACGTGTCAAAATGTTTTGGCTGGTAAAGCATCCATGCCAGCGACCACTTGCTACTTTGCATGGGGTTGTTTTCGATATTTTGGTTGGGAGCGCAGCGCGGCGCCTTCCAGTCCGTCTTCGCTTTCGGTTCGTTCGAGCTATGCCGGACACCACGCTTCACCCTTCAGGCCCCGCGTGGCTGCGCCACGCGTCGCCAGGCGGAGGGCGAAGCATGGTGGGCCCGGCAAGACTCGACCTGCAACCAGACCGAAAGGGTGCGGACCCAGTCGTTTCTGGAAAGATTGGGCTCAGGTTCCTGACTCGGGCACGGTGCGCCACAATGATGGAACCTATATGAAGAGGGAGTGGCTCAAATCCCGTGCAGACGCTATGGGATGGTTGGAGTTCATTTGGGAAATGACGTCTGCATCTCATGCAGTTTCGATGGCGTTTCTGGTTCCGCGGCTTTTTTTCCCTAGGCATGTTCTGGGCTTGTGCGGTGTCGGCACAAACCGCGCAGCCGGCGAGCCAGGCCTGGTTCGACATTCCCTCCCAACCGCTCGCGTCGGCGCTCGACGCCTATAGCAAGACGACCGGCGTCGTCATCGCCTATAATGGCAATCTTGCGGTTGGACGGCTCTCGAATCCGGTGAAAGGGCAGTTCAATCCTCAGCAAGCCATTCTGCTTCTTCTGAAAGGCAGTGGATTGGTCGCAGACTACACCGCATCCGATGCCATCGTCGTCGTTCCAGCGCCGAATGAAACTTCTGTGACGCGATCGCCATCGGCGATCGCGCAAGCGGCCTTGTCACAACAGAGCGCTATTGAACGGCGATACTCCGCACTGCTACAGGAGCGGCTCAACAATGCCTTGTGCGCTCAGCGTGCGACGAGGCCCGGTACCTACCGGGCCGCAATCAGCTTTTGGGTCGGATCTTCTGGCAGTGTGACGAGGGTGAAGCTTTTAGGGACGACCGGCGACCCGCAACGGGATGCAGCGATTGCGGAGGCGGCGCGTCGCGTATCCGCAGGCGAAGCTCCCCCTGCGCAGATGACGCAACCCTTCACCATGGTTATCCTGCCGCGGGCGTCCGGCGGCACCGTCGACTGTCCGCGGGGTGAAGGCGGCCGACAAGATGAGTGAGGACGAGAGGTTCTCGAACTCTCCCGATCATGAGCCCGCCGCGGACAACGACAGTTCGCGAACGCTGCGGGCGCTGTTGATCGAGCGCTATCAGGACTTGAAGTCGCGCCTGGCACGTCGGCTGGGCTCGCTGGAATGGGCGGAAGACGCCCTGCAGGATACCTATCTGCGTCTGAACGGCAGGGAGATCGTTGGCGACGTCCGCAATCCGGCGGCCTACCTGCTTCGATCTGCCTTCCATGTCGCGCTGAATCAGCGGCGCGCCGACAACCGGCGCCTCAATGCGGGGGAGGTCGAGGCGCTGCTTAATCTCGCCGACGATGCGCCCGATGCCGTGCGCGTGATTTCTGCCCGTGCCGATCTCGAAAGGCTCAAGCAGGTAATGGCCGAACTGCCGCCGCGCCCGCGGGCTATCCTGTTGGCCGCCCGGCTCGAAGGTTTGTCCAGGCAAGCAATCGCCCGGCGCTTCGGAATCTCCGTGAGCCTGGTGGAAAAGGAATTGAGGAGGGCGCAGGAACATTGCGTCGCCCGTTTCAAGAAAATCCAGCGTTCGGAGTAGAAAATTGTGCGGTTCGCGCTTCCACGGAGTGTCTATGTTGTGGGAGGACCGCTGGTTCGCCCGCAGAGGACTGCAACTGCAGTCCTCACGATGACCGGCAACATGCAACGTTGATGATTGAAAGCGACCAACATCACGACGAGCTTCCCCCGCTGGAGCGCGAAGCCCACGCCTGGATTCGGCGCTTGACGTCTGGCGAGGCGAGGGCGTCCGACGCGGCAGCGTTGCAGCGATGGTGCGGCCAGAGCCCGGCGCATGCGGCCGCTTTTTCCGAAGCCAGCCGGTTCTGGAAGGCGTTCGGACCCGCCGGTCAGAGCCTGCTCGCGGACGAGAGAGTGACGAACCGCGGACCGCGCGCCGGCGGCAGGACGTCGAACCTGAGTCGCCGCGCGGTCGTGGGAGGCGCGCTGGCGGCCACGGCAGCCGGGATCATGGTGGTGCACCCGCCACTCGATCTGTGGCCGTCGCTGTTCGAACTGCGGGCTGATTACCGCACCGGCGTCGGCGAGCAGCGTGAGGTGGCCGTGGTGGACGGCGTCGTGGTCCAGATGAACACGCGCACCAGCATCTCGCTGGGATCGGGAGATGCGTCCGGCGCGGTCGAACTGATCGCCGGCGAAGCCTCCTTCAAGGTTGCCGATCGGCGAGCCGAGACATTCAGTGTGATCGCGGCGGGTGGAAAAACCACGTCGACGGGCGCGCAGTTCGACGTGCGCGTTGAGGGGGCGGGCGTCCGTGTCACCTGCCTCGCGAACGAGGCGCATGTGGAGCATCGGACGCAGCGGATGGTCCTCAAATCCCGGCAGCGTGTGACCTACGGCGATAGCGGATTTGGCGATGTCGTCGCGATCGACCCGTCGATTGCCGCTGCCTGGCAGCAGGGTCTGATCATCTGCAACATGATGCCTTTGGCGGATTTGATTCAGGAGCTGAACAGATACCGATCTGGCCGCATCGTGCTGCTGAATGCGCAGTTGGGGCGCAATCCCGTCAACGGCCGCTTCAGGATCGATCGTCCCGACGAGGCCTTGGTGCAGATCGAGCGGGCTTTCGGCATTCACGCCCGCACATTGCCCGGCGGGCTCGTCTTGCTGGCCTGAGCTTTCTCGCTCAGATTTTGTTTCACGCGCTTTTTTCGCGCCAACCGGCGCCGCCCCCGGATCAGTCTCAGCGCATTACATCGCGACGACGTTCTGACGCTCCGGAGTGGTGACACAAAACATTCATAAAATTCCCTTGAGGGGTCCGGCGCTGGGAGGTGTCACGACAGTGAGCCAGCGGTCATCACAGTGATCGCAAATCGGCCTGGTCAGGATTTCCAATGTACGTCGATCGTGTGATTTCCCGCGTATCGCGCGCCCTGCGCAACGCTTCGTGGTTTCGTCCGCCGCAGAGCCGTTCGGCGAGCGGAAGAGCGGGTCTCGTATTGGCTGGCGTGCGGACACCCCGGTCGCGCATCAACCGGGCCGAAGCTCCGGCGCTTTGCTCCGTGCGTCTCTGATCCGCTCCTTATTCGCTCATTTCGTTCCCAGAGGATACCTGATGCCGTCTCGCCGGAAAGCCACCCGCCGTCCTCGCCTCGATCCGCGTCGGGTCGCGCCGCCGCGGCAGCGGA
>NZ_CANSMR010000020.1 GCF_947648125.1 uncultured Bradyrhizobium sp.
CCGCGATCCGGCAGAACTCCGGCCTGATCTCCGAGCAGATCCTTGCCGGCACGCCCGAGCGCGACGCCGAGGGCGAAGAGCCCGCCGACGAGTAAGCGTCAAGCATGATCCGGAAAAGTGCGAAGCGGTTTTCCGAAAAGATCATGCTCAAACGATCAAATCATTTCGCTGCAAGCGGGCGCTGAGGACGTTGAGTTGCCGACGTCTTCGGCGCCCGTTTGGTTTTGTAGCCGGTGTTCAGTGAGTTGAAGCGGTGAAGCGCCTGATCTTGGGTAATCCATCCGGGCTCGACCTGAAACGCGCAGGTCTGGGCGACGCGGTGCTTCCGCTTTCATTTCGCTTCGCCTGGGGCGTGCTGCCTTCGTCACAAGAGCTGGCGGCCTATTTCAGCGTGCGAGCGGGCCAGAAGCCGGGGAATCATTGGTCGGATTGGATTTCCCCGTCCGCGAAGCGCGCGACTTGGAAGGACCTCGCGTTCAACGATTATTGCCAGTCGTTCGACATCATCGAATTGTGGTTTGACCCTGATCCAAACGATCAGCTGCAGTTAATCTGGGTGCTCGACCAGTTTCATGCTCAGCCGGACATGTTAGCGAAGCTGAAATTGCGTCTCGTCGGCTTCAGCCTGCTAACGATGGACCCGGCATGGCGCGGTTGGAACGAGGTCCCGCTGGCTAACATCCGACCTGTGGATATCGAGACCGCTAGCATATGCTGGCAGGCGTATCGGGCGACAACTCCGCAGACGTGTTTCGATGTGATGCACCGCGACCTGAGTGCGTTTCCCTTGCTGAGGCCGGCTCTGCTTGATCTGCTTCGTGAGCTGCCATGGAGCAGATCTGGCCTTGGCGCGACCGAGATGCGGTTGCTGGAGCTAATCGCGGCAGGGTTCATGGGGACCAACGCGCTGTTCTACCTCCGCGGCTTTCGCCAGCGTGGCGTATTCAACGACATGGAAATCGGCAGGCTGCTCGAGGGCCTTGCGCATGGACCGCGGCCGGCGATCGCCGGGCTCGACGATGGCTTGCGCTCCATCGAGCCGGAGAATGCGAGAGCTCGCCTGGAGGCCTTTCAGCGAAGCCGCTTGTCGGTGACAGAGTTTGGCAAGGCGGTGCTCGCCCACAAGACGGACTTCACCGATCACAATCCGATCAATCGCTGGTGGGGCGGCACGCATCTCACCAACGAGAACCTCTGGCGCTGGAAGTCGGCGCTGGTCAAGCACTAGTGTCCATTCGCGGTGTCGACTGTTATGACCCGGCTCATCCTCACATTCACCGATAGCGGAGCGGGTGGCCTGAAGGCCGCACGGCTCGCCGATTGCGTTGTTGGCGTCGAGCAGCGGTTCGTTTGCGGAAAATTGCCGCCATCAAGCGAACTGGATGCCTTGTTCTCGCCGCGCGCGGCTTCGTATCGCGCCGGGGCTCATTGGCTGGACAATCTCACCGGCAGATTGCTTGAGGACGCGCATCGTCAGGGTCTCGGATTGATCGAATTTTGCGAGCGCTTCGATGCCGTCGATCTTTGGGGCGATCCCGATCCGAACTCACAACTGCAATTGATCTGGTTGCTGAATTACTTGCGCCCGCATGCGAGCGTCGCATCCAGGCTTGCGATATTGCAAGCTGATCTTATCATCGGCGAGCGAGAGCCGGCCGAATTGGCCGCATGGCAGCCGCGCCTCGCTCCCGTCCGAGGCCATCAATTCGAAGTCGCCAGCGCTGCGTGGGCGGCTTGGGGTGCGTCAACGCCGGAAGCCTGGTTCAATCTGTTGACGCAGGAGCTGCGCGCGCTTCCGCAATTGCGGAATTCAGTCGTCGCGCTGCTGGAAGAGCTCCCAGCGCGTGGCTCCGGGCTCGGCGCAACGGAAATGCGAATGCTGGAGCTGCTGTCAGCGGGACAGGTCCATCCGTACGATCTGTTTCCCGGGCACGAGAAACCCAATACCCGGCGGACGTTCGGTTATTGGGAGACCGGGGCCCTGCTGGAGGGGCTGGCTCGATGTCCGATGCCTGCCATCTCGGGCCTCGACGAGGGGCCGTTCGATCTCGACATGCACGAGGACCCGGAACGTCACCAACGCTATAAGCGCAGCAGGCTCGCGTTGACCGGCCTCGGCAAGGCAATCGTCGCGGGCTCCGGCGACTTCAGCCAATACAATCCGATCCATCGTTGGTCGGGCGGCACCGAGCTGACCAACGAGACGCTGTGGCGCTGGGACGCCGGGAGCCGCACCTTGGTCGCTCCGTAGGGCTAGCGACGCCGGCAGGCGCCGCGTGAATCCCTACGCCAGCGCTTTTTCTCGGCTCGCAATCAGCGCCCGCAGATCTTCCGTCACGGCGACCGACTGATGGGTCTTCTGGTCGGTCGCGACCCAGATGATCTCGCCGGTCGCGCGCAAATCCTCGGAGCCCTTGGCGAAGATCGCGAGTGTAAGCACGATCGAGGACCGGCCGATCCGCGCGACCCGCACGCAGACCTCGATGTCCTCGTCGAACCGGATCGGCGCCTTGTACTCGACGACCGACTTCACGGTGTGAAAGTCGATGCCGGTCCGTGCGACCTCGCCAAGATAGTCGTAACCGAGTGCGCGGAAATATTCGGTGATGGCGGTGTCGAAATAGGTCAGGTAGTGCGCGTTGAACACCACGGCCTGCGCGTCGACCTCGGAATAGCGGACGCGAAACGGGAAATGAAACCAGTATTCCTCGCGCATGGATCCTCCTGTCGCGGCTTTGTTCGCCGTCGTTTGCCCCCGGCCAGTGCGGACAATATGATAGCCGGATCGTAGATCGTAGGATGGGTAGAGCGGAGCGAAACCCATCTTTCTCGCACGTGATTGGCAGTGATGGGTTTCGCTGCGCTCTACCCATCCTACAACATGGCCCGTTACTCCGCGGCTTGCGCGTAATCCTCGATCGGCGGGCACGAGCACACCAGATTGCGGTCGCCGTAGACATTGTCGACGCGGCCGACCGGGCTCCAGTATTTGTCGGACCGCGACACGCCGGCCGGGAAGCAACCCTCGGCGCGGGTGTAGGCCCGGTTCCAGGCGTCGTCGGCGATGTCGTGGACGGTGTGCGGCGCTTGGCGCAGCGGCGAGGCCTCGACCTTCCAGCGGCCCTTCTCGATCTCCGCGATCTCGCCCCGGATCGCGATCATCGCGTCGCAGAAGCGGTCGATCTCGAACTTCGATTCCGACTCCGTCGGCTCGATCATCAGCGTGCCCGCCACCGGGAAGCTCATGGTCGGCGCGTGGAAGCCGTAGTCGATCAGCCGCTTGGCGATATCGTCGACAGTGACGCCGCTGGTCGTCTTCAGGGCGCGCGGGTCGACGATGCATTCATGGGCGACGCGGTCGCGGACGTTGCGATACAGCACGGGAAAGTGCGGCTGCAGCCGTGCGGCGATGTAGTTCGCGTTGAGGATCGCGATCTCAGTGGCGCGCGTGAGGCCTTCGCCTCCCATCATCAGGATGTAGATGTAGGAGATGGTCAGGATCGACGCCGAGCCGAACGGCGCGGCCGACACCGGGCCGATGGCGTGCGCTGTCGCGCCGTCGGTTGCGGGATGACCGGGCAGATAGGGCGCAAGATGCGCCTTCACGCCGATCGGGCCCATGCCGGGGCCGCCGCCGCCATGCGGAATGCAGAAGGTCTTGTGCAGATTGAGATGGCTGACGTCGGCGCCGTAATCGCCGGGACGGGACAGCCCGACCTGTGCGTTCATGTTGGCGCCGTCGAGATAGACCTGACCGCCATGCGCGTGCACGATGTCGCAGATCTCGCTGATATGCTCCTCGAACACGCCGTGGGTCGACGGATAGGTGATCATGACAGCCGCGAGGTTGGCCGAGTGCTTCTCCGCCTTGGCGCGGAGATCGTTGACGTCGACGTCGCCGCGCGCATCGCACGCGACAACCACGACGTCCATGCCGACCATCGCGGCGGAGGCCGGATTGGTGCCGTGCGCGGAGGAGGGGATCAGGCAGACCTTGCGGTGCGGCTCGCCGCGCGCGAGATGATAACCCCGGATCGCAAGGAGCCCGGCATATTCGCCCTGCGCGCCGGAGTTTGGCTGCAGCGAGATCGCGTCATAGCCGGTGATGTCGCACAGCCACTGCTCCAGCCGCTTGAACAGCGCATGATAGCCCTTGGCCTGATCCGCGGGCGCGAACGGATGCAGATTGCCGAACGCCGGCCAGGTCAGCGGGATCATCTCGGTGGTGGCGTTGAGCTTCATCGTGCAGGAGCCGAGCGGGATCATCGCGCGGTCGAGCGCGAGGTCGCGGTCACTGAGCTTGCGCATGTAGCGCAGCAGCTCGGTCTCGGAGCGGTGGGTGTTGAACACCGGATGGGTGAGGAACGCGCTGGTGCGCCGCAGCTCCTTCGGCAGCGCCTCGCGTGCGGCCGCCTCGATCTCGGCAAAGCTGAGCTTGCCGCCGAACACGCGCCACACTGCCTCGACGGTCTCCGGCGTCGTGGTCTCGTCGAGTGCGATGCCGAGCGTGGTCGCGCCGATGCGCAGATTGATCCGCTCCGCCTGCGCGCGGGAAACAATCTCGATCTGCTTCGCTCCGGCCTCGACCGTCACGGTGTCGAAGAACGCCTCGCTGGTCGGTGCAAAGCCGAGCTTGCGCAGGCCTGCGGCGAGCACGGTGGCGCGGCGATGCACGCCGCGTGCGATGTGGGTTAGGCCCTCGGGGCCGTGATACACCGCATACATCGAAGCGATCACGGCGAGCAGCACCTGCGCGGTGCAGATGTTGGAGGTCGCCTTCTCGCGGCGGATATGCTGCTCGCGGGTCTGCAGCGCGAGGCGATAGGCCGGTGCGCCACGCGAATCCACCGAAAGGCCGACGATGCGGCCGGGCAGCGAGCGCTTCAGCGTGTCGCGCACCGCCATGTAGGCGGCGTGCGGTCCGCCATAACCCATCGGCACGCCGAACCGCTGTGCCGAGCCGATTGCGATATCGGCGCCGAGTTCGCCGGGCGAGGTCAGCAGGGCCAGCGACAGCAGGTCCGCGGCGACGATCGCAAGCGCGCCCTTGGCGCGCAGTGATGCGATGGCCGGCCGGAGGTCGCGCACCGCGCCCGTCGTGCCCGGATATTGCAAGAGCGCGCCGAGCACGTCGGCGTTGTCGAGCTCGGTCAGGGGATCGCCGACCACCAGCGCCCAACCCAGCGGGGCGGCGCGTGTGCGCATCACCGCCAGCGTCTGCGGATGCACTTCCTTGTCGACGAAGAACACCTTCGCCTTCACCTGCGAGTGGCGCTCGGCGAGCGCCATCGCTTCGGCCGCCGCGGTCGCCTCGTCGAGCAGCGAGGCGTTGGCGACGTCGAGCCCGGTGAGGTCGCAGATCATGGTCTGGAAGTTGAACAGGGCTTCGAGCCGGCCCTGGCTGATCTCCGGCTGATACGGCGTATAGGCGGTGTACCAGGCCGGGTTCTCCAGGATGTTGCGCTGGATCACCGCGGGCAGGATGGTGCCGGAATAGCCCTGGCCGATCAGCGAGGTGAACACCTGGTTCTGCGCGGCGAGCTCGCTCATATGCGTGAGCGCTTCGGTCTCGCTCAGCGCCCGGCCGAGATCGAGCGGCGCCTTCTGAAGGATCGACGCCGGCAGCGTCTCATTCATCAGCGCCTGCAGGCTCGCGGCGCCGACCGTTTCCAGCATCGCGTTGATGTCGCGCGGTGACGGTCCGATGTGGCGGCGGACGAAATCGGTGGCGGCTTCGTTGATCGGCTTGAAGGGCGCGTTCATGGGCAGATCCTTGGGGTGATCCTCAGGCGGTGTGTGCGGCGTAGGCGGCCTCATCCATCAGGCCGCCGAGCTCGCTCTTGTCGGCAATCTTCAGCTTGAAGAACCAGGCCTTGCCGCCGGCATCCGAATTGACCAGCGCGGGCTCGGCCGCGAGTGCCTCGTTGACCTCGATCACGTCGCCGGTGATCGGCGCGTAGACGTCGGAGGCGGCCTTGACGGATTCGACGACGGCGGCGGCCTCGGCCTTCTTCAGGCTGCGGCCGACCTTGGGCAGTTCGACGAACACGACGTCGCCAAGCTGCGATTGCGCGTAATCGGTGATGCCGATCGTGGCGACGTCGCCCTCGATGCGGAGCCATTCGTGGTCGGACGTGTACAGCGTCGTCATGGGATCGATCCTTTGGCGTTTAGCGTTTGTAGGTATTGGGAACGAAGGGCGTGGCGGCGACCTTGAGCGGCAGTCGTTGGCCGCGCACCTCGGCGAAAACGGTGGTGTCGAGCGCGGAAAGGGATGTCGGCAGATAGCCCATCGCAACCGGCGCATTGAGGCTCGGGCCGAAGCCGCCCGAGGTCACCTTGCCGATTGGTTCGGTCGAGGTCGGATCGGCGAACAGGGCAGCGCCCTCGCGCACCGGCGCACGGCCATCGGGCTTCAGGCCGACACGGCGGCGAGCGGCGCCATCGGCGAATTGTGCGAGAATCCTGTCGGCGCCCGGAAAACCGCCGGCGCGGGCGCCGCCGCTGCGGCGAACCTTCTGCACCGACCATTCCAGCGCGCCTTCGACCGGCGTCGTCGTGGTGTCGATGTCATGACCATAGAGGCAAAGCCCGGCCTCGAGCCGCAGGCTGTCGCGCGCGCCGAGCCCGATCGGCAGCACGTCGGGATTGTCCAAGAGGGCAGTGACCAGGGCTTCCGCCTTGTCAGCGGGCACGGAAATCTCAAAACCGTCCTCGCCGGTGTAGCCGGAGCGCGAGACGAAGCAGTCGATGTCGGCGACGCGGCGCGGACCGCCGTCCATGAATTTCATCGAACTGACATCTGCACAAAGTTTCGCCAGCGCCGATTCGGCCTTCGGCCCCTGCAATGCGATCAGCGCGCGGTCGGCCAGCGACACGATCTCGCAAGCTTCCGAGAGATGCGCGCGCAGATGCGCCTCGTCCTCGGCCTTGCAGGCGGCGTTGACCACCAGAAACAGGTGATCGCCGAAATTCGCCACCATCAGGTCGTCGAGCAGGCCGCCGTCGTCGTTGGTGAATTGCGCGTAGCGCTGCCGTCCCGGCGCGATGCCGACAATGTCCTGCGGCACCAGTTTTTCCAGCGCGAGCGCTGCGTCACCGACCTTGCCGGACTTGGCCCTCAGCACGAGCTGTCCCATATGGGACACGTCGAACAGGCCGGCTTCCTTGCGGGTGTGCAGGTGCTCCTTCAGCACGCCGGCCGTGTATTGCACCGGCATGTCGTAGCCGGCGAACGGCACCATCTTGGCGCCGCGCGCCAGATGCAGCGCGTGCAGCGGGGTCTGTTTCAGCGGAGAGGTTTCGCGCGCAAGCATCACAGGGCCCTCGCGGTTCCCGCCGGGGACCTATTTCCCCTTGAGAAACCTGCAGAAAGCCCCATCTGTCGCTGTGCCTGAGAGTATTATCCCGTCGGCGGACGCATCGGGGAGAACCCCAGCGCCTCTTTCCAGATGTCAGACGTCACGCGGTCCTTTTGCCTGAGAGTTTCCGGGGCGGTTGCTCCTTCGGCGCCGGCGGTAAGGCCGGTCTCTCCCGACGTGACTAATAACAGGTAGGTAGAAAACACGGCGCCACCAAGACTGTCAACGCAGCTGCAACAACTATCCAATGGGCTTTGTGCTGCCGCGGCAAGCCCATGATCCGCCTGCACAGTTTCTGGACACCGCAGCTGGCAATGTCTAAAAGCGTTCGGCCGGAAAATGACGCCTTTTTGCGGCTGGCCGGCCCCTTTTTCCGATTGGATGAACATGAGCAGCGTCAACGACATCAGGTCGACATTTCTGAACTTCTTCAAGGAGAACGGCCACGAGATCGTGGCGTCGTCGCCGCTGGTACCGCGCAACGACCCGACCCTGATGTTCACCAATGCCGGCATGGTGCAGTTCAAGAACGTCTTCACCGGCGTCGAAAAGCGCGGCTATCAGCGCGCCACGACGTCGCAGAAGTGCGTGCGCGCCGGCGGCAAGCATAACGACCTCGACAATGTCGGCTACACCGCGCGCCATCTCACCTTCTTCGAGATGCTCGGCAACTTCTCGTTCGGCGACTATTTCAAGGAGCGCGCGATCGAGCTGGCCTGGAACCTGATCACCAAGGATTTCGGGCTGAAGAAGGACAAGCTGCTCGTCACCGTCTACCACACCGACGACGAGGCGGCCGGCTACTGGAAGAAGATCGCGGGCTTCTCGGACGACCGCATCATCCGCATCGCGACCTCGGACAATTTCTGGGCGATGGGCGATACCGGCCCGTGCGGTCCGTGCTCGGAAATCTTCATCGATCGCGGCGAGCACATCTGGGGCGGACCTCCGGGCAGCCCGGAAGAGGACGGCGATCGCTTCCTCGAATTCTGGAATCTGGTGTTCATGCAGTACGAGCAGGTGACGAAGGAGGAGCGCGTGGCGCTGCCGCGTCCCTCGATCGACACCGGCATGGGGCTGGAGCGCATGGCCTGCATCCTGCAGGGCGTCGAGAGCGTGTTCGAAACCGACCTGTTCCGCCATTTGATCGATGCGGCTGCATCGGCCCTCGGCCATGGGCCGAACGCGCAGAACGTGGCGTCGTACCGGGTGATCGCCGACCATCTGCGCTCCTCGGCGTTCCTGATTGCCGACGGCGTGCTGCCGTCGAACGAGGGCCGCGGCTATGTGCTGCGCCGGATCATGCGCCGCGCGATGCGCCATGCGCAGCTGCTCGGCGCCAGCGAGCCGCTGATGCATCGCCTGGTCTGGGCGCTGGTGCGCGAGATGGGCCAGGCCTATCCGGACCTGGTGCGCGCGGAGAAGCTGATCGAGGAGACGTTGCAGCTGGAAGAGACCCGCTTCCGCAAGACTCTGGTGCGCGGCCTGTCGATCCTCGACGAGAAGAGCGCCAGCCTCAAGAAGGGCGACATGTTCGACGGCGACACCGCGTTCACGCTGTACGACACTTATGGATTCCCGCTGGACCTGACGCAGGACGCGCTGAAGTCGCGCGGCATCAGCGTCGACCAGGCCTCGTTCACCGACGCGATGAACCGTCAGCGCGAGAAGGCACGTGCCTCCTGGGCCGGCTCCGGCGAGGCGGCCACCGAGACCATCTGGTTCCCGCTGCGCGAGAAGCTCGGCGCGACCGAATTCCTCGGCTATGAGACCGAGAGCGCGGAAGGCGTGGTAACGGCGCTGGTCAAGGATGGCGCCGAGGTCGACGGCCTCAAGGCCGGCGAGAGCGGCGCGATCGTGCTGAACCAGACGCCGTTCTATGCCGAGTCCGGCGGTCAGGTCGGCGACGTCGGCATCCTCACGGGCGAGGGCGTCAAGTTCCGCGTCACCGACATGCAGAAGAAGGCCGGCGACCTGTTCGTGCATGTCGGCACGGTGGAGCAGGGCACCTTGAGCGTCGGCACCGCGCTGCAACTCGAGGTCGACCACGCCAGGCGTTCGTCGATCCGCGCCAACCACTCGGCGACGCACCTGTTGCACGAGGCGCTGCGCCAGGTGCTCGGCGATCACATCGCCCAGCGCGGCTCGCTGGTCGCGCCCGATCGCCTGCGCTTCGATTTCGTGCATCCGAAGCCGATCACGCCGGAAGAACTCGCCCGGGTCGAGGACATCGCCAACGATGTCGTGCTGGAGAATGACGAGGTGACGACCCGCATCATGGGGGTCGACGACGCCCGCGAGGCCGGTGCGCGCGCGCTATTCGGCGAGAAATACGGCGACGAGGTTCGCGTGGTCTCGATGGGCAAGAGCGCCCGCGAGCACGGCCAGAACGCGCTCGGCTGGTCGGTCGAGCTCTGCGGCGGCACCCATGTCCGCCGCACCGGCGACATCGGCCTGATTTCGGTGACCGGCGAGAGCGCGGTCGCCTCCGGCGTCCGCCGCATCGAGGCCCTGACCGGACATCATGCGCGCAAGCACGCCAATGACACCATGACGCTGGCGAAGACCGCGGCGGCCGAGCTGCGCACCTCGATCGAGGACGTGCCGGCGCGCATCGCAGCCCTGATGGAGGAGCGCAAGAAGCTCGAGCGCGACCTGTCGGATGCCCGCAAGAAGCTCGCGATGGGCGGCGGTTCGTCGTCGAACGGTGCTGCCTCCGGCGTTCGCGAGGTCGGCAACGTCAAGCTGCTCGCGCGCGCGGTCGAGGGCGTCGAGACCAAGGATCTGAAGAGCCTGGTCGACGACGGCAAGAAGCAGATCGGCTCGGGCGTGGTGGCGATCGTCGGCGTCACCGAGGACGGCAAGGCCGGCATCGTGGTCGGCGTTACCGCCGATCTCACCTCGCGCTTCAATGCGGTCGAGCTGGTGCGCAAGGGCTCCGAGGTGCTCGGCGGCAAGGGCGGCGGCGGCCGGCCCGACATGGCGCAGGCCGGCGGCCCCGATGGCGCCAAGGCGGACGCCGCGCTGTCGGCGATCGAACAGGCCATGACTCAACAGGCATCGGCCGGCGCCTGACGGAGAGGCTGATCGTGGCGACGGCTCCGCTCAAGCCCACGATCAGCGATCCCGGGCTGCGCGAGCGTCTCTACGAGCTGCTCGAGCAGGACCACCTGCCATATTCGGTCGGCTCGCGCTTCGTCCGGCTTGTCGTCGCGATCATCACCGTCGATGTGCTGGCCGCGATCCTGGCGTCGGTGCCGGAGATCGATGCCCAGTTCTGGTGGCTATTCACGGCGATCGAGATCGCCGCGGTCGTCGCCTTCGCGCTGGAATATACTGCGCGGCTCTGGAGCGTGGTCGGCCGCTCGCTACGCGACATGACGCCGTTGCAGGCGCGGCTCGAATATGCCTTTTCGGCGCTCGGCGTGATCGATTTGCTCGCCTTCCTGCCGTCGGCCATCGCGCTTGCGATCGGCGACAAGACCGCGCTGGTGCTGTTCGGCATGCTGCCGTTCCTGAAGCTGGTGCGGTATTCGACCGCGATGCGCTCGCTGCTGGCCGCGCTGCACGCCGAGCGTCGGACGCTGTTCGGCTGCGTCGTGATCCTGACCGGCGCGGTGCTGCTGTTCGCTTCGCTGCTCTATGCCATCGAGCACAAGGTGCAGCCGGACAAGTTCGGCACCATGCCGCAGGCGATGTGGTGGGCGATCGTGACGCTCGGCACCGTCGGTTATGGTGACGTCGTCCCGGTGACGCCGCTCGGGCGGATCGTCACGGTGGTTGCGATCGTGGTCGGCTTCGCGATGATCGCGCTGCCGGTCGCGATCATCTCGACCGCGTTCGCCGACGAGGTGCGGCGCCGCGACTTCGTCGTGACCTGGGGCATGCTGGCGCGGGTGCCGCTGTTCTCGCATCTCAACGCCGCCGACATCGCCGACATCATGCGGCTCTTGCGGTCGCAGACCGTCGAGGCCGGCGAGGTGCTGGTGCGGCGCGGCGATGCGGCGTCGTCGATGTACTTCATCACCGCCGGCGAGGTCGAGATCGACCTGCCGAGCCAGCGGGTGCGGCTTGCCGACGGCTCATTCTTCGGCGAGATCGCGCTGCTCAGGCGGACCAGCCGCTCCGGCACGGTGACGGCGGTGCGGAAGACCAAGCTGCTGCTGCTCGATGCGCAGGACTTCCATGCCCTGATCGAGCGGATGCCGGCGCTCGCTGCCCATGTCAGGGAGACAGCGGAGGCGCGCCTCGCTGATCCGCTCACGGCCGGTGGCGACCTTGCCGTCGGCGAGATCGCCCAGGCACCGCAAGAGACCGATGGCGGTATCCGCGATTAGTCGCGGCGCAGGAACACGTAATCCGCCGAATACGCCGCGCTCTTCAGTGCGCCTGATTTGTCGCAGACGCCACTGAGCTCGCCGCCCGAGGTGTTGATCCGCTGCACCGTGGCGACGCTCGCGAGCAGGCCGTTGCCGCGGTGGGAGATCACCTCGAGCTTCAGCCAGGGAATGTCTGAGGCGGTGGCGCCGGGTGCGCTGCCGGCGGTGCGGGCGGTCACGGCGCTGCCGTCGACATGCTCCCAGTTCGGCCCGGCGTAGTGCCGGCCGACGGTGCGGCCACCGGCGATCAGGGTGGCGACTGGTTCGCGGAACGACCAGGCGAGCTTGCCGTCGGTGACCGGCTTGCACTCATAAACCTGCACGCCCTCGGCATGCGCGGTGAGGACCGCGGTCTCGTCGGGCGCCGCAACGGGGGCGGGCAGGGGATCGGCAGCGAGGGCCGCCGATCCGGTCAGCAGGAACGATGCGAGCGCAACGGCTCTAACAAGGGCCATGATTACGCTCGCACCTGTTGTCCGGCTACGGCGGCCTCAGGCCGCCATCGCCTTCCCGAGGTTGTCGGCAACCTTGTCGAGGAAGCCGGTGGTCGAGAGCCAGCGCTGGTCGGCGCCGACCAGGAGCGCGAGGTCCTTCGTCATGTAGCCTTCTTCGACGGTCGCGACGCAGACCTTCTCCAGGGTGGTGGCGAACTTCGCCAGCGCCTCGTTGTTGTCGAGCTTGGCGCGGTGGGCGAGGCCACGGGTCCAGGCGAAGATCGACGCGATCGAGTTGGTCGAGGTCTCCTTGCCCTTCTGGTGCTCGCGGTAGTGGCGGGTCACGGTGCCGTGGGCGGCTTCGGCTTCGACCGTCTTGCCGTCCGGGGTCAGCAGCACCGAGGTCATCAGGCCGAGCGAGCCGTAGCCCTGGGCCACGGTGTCGGACTGCACGTCGCCGTCATAGTTCTTGCAGGCCCAGACATAGCCGCCGGACCATTTCAGCGCCGAGGCCACCATGTCGTCGATCAGGCGGTGCTCGTAGGTCAGGCCCTTGGCCTCGAATTCCTTCTTGAACTCGCGGTCGTAGATGTCCTGGAAGATGTCCTTGAAGCGGCCGTCATAGACCTTCAGAATCGTGTTCTTGGTCGAGAGGTAGACCGGGTAGTTGCGCAGCAGGCCGTAGTTGAGGGAGGCGCGGGCGAAATCGATGATGGAGTCGTCGAGGTTGTACATCTCCATCGCGACGCCGGCGCCAGGCGCCTTGAACACTTCCCGCTCGATCACGGTGCCGTCCTCGCCGACGAACTTCAGCGACAGCGTGCCCTTGCCGGGGAACTTGATGTCGGTGGCGCGGTACTGGTCGCCATAGGCGTGACGGCCGATGATGATCGGCTTGGTCCAGCCTGGAACCAGGCGCGGCACGTTCTTGCAGATGATCGGCTCGCGGAAGATCACGCCGCCGAGGATGTTGCGGATGGTGCCGTTCGGCGACTTCCACATCTGCTTCAGGCCGAACTCCTTCACCCGGGCCTCGTCGGGGGTGATGGTGGCGCATTTGACGCCGACGCCGACCTTCTTGATGGCTTCGGCGGCGTCGATGGTCACCTGGTCATTGGTCTCATCGCGGTATTCCATGCCCAGATCGAAATAGAGCAGTTCGACATCCAGGAACGGGTTGATCAGCTTGTCCTTGATGTACTGCCAGATGATCCGGGTCATCTCGTCGCCATCGAGCTCGACGACGGGGTTGGATACCTTGATTTTTGCCATGACAGGGAGGCCCTCTTGGGAACGGCGCGCTTTTGACGGCGGGGGTGGAATACGCCTGCGCTATAGCACCGCCCGGGGACGGGCGGAAGCGCACCGGGTATGCACTTTCAGCCCATCTTTTCACCGAGAACCGCCATTCTGACGACGGCTCTCGATCCTTGTCCTGGACGGGTTTTCCGCGCCTGAACCCCTCTAGAATGGGACCTGCGTCGCGGTCCCGGCCACGATGTACCAGGTCACGAACAGGCCGGCGATCAGGGCCCCCGGCAGGCTCGATCCGGTCCGCCGCCAGGTGAAGGTCGCGATCACGCCGACGATTGCCAGGAGTGGTACGAACTGGATCGCGACGATGGTCGAGAGCGGCACGAATCCAGGGTCCGGGACCGGGTTGAACAGCTTGCCCGTCAGCCACAGCGTGCCGTATTGCAGCACCAGCAACACGATGAAACCGAGCGTCAGCGCCAGGATGTTGGTCAGATAGAGCGCTGCGCGCGGCGCGCCCATGGTCGAGAAATTCCGGTGCAGCACATGCAGCGCCACCACGAAAAACGCCGTGAACGGAATCAGATAGATCAGGAAGATGAGGAATTGCTTCGCACTCATCAACTTGAGTGCGACGATCCAGAACCTGAAGTCGATCTTGAAGGCGAGGTCGGCGAGCCAGAGCGCGGCGTAGCCCACCGCAACCGAGGCCAGCGCGATCACGACGGATTGACCGACGAGGCCGGACCGGCTGGCCCGCTTCGGGACGAACCACATCAGGGCCATCGTGATCAGGCCGTTGATGATGGCCCAGACCAGGATCTGGTTGGTGATGCCCTGCGGCAGGAACGCGCTCGGGGTCACCAAGGTGCCGCCCAGCGCAAAGGCCGGGTAGTAGGTCAGTGCCGGGATGAAGGCGGACAGGATGAACGCTATCGTCCAGCGCCGCCCGCTGGCGGCCGTGTGCGCCGGCATGGTGCCGTCGGCAACCGCCGGCAGCCGCAGGCGGGAGAACATCGGTGCCTCCAGCAGCCCATCGAATGTCCCGATCATGAGCGCCACGAAGCCGATCAGCGCGATCAGGGTGCCGATCTCCTTGCGGAACCAGATCTGGTCGTCGACCGGACGAGGCGTGCCGCCCTTCAATGTCTTGGCGAACCAGTCGAGGCTGTAGCCGATCGCCTCATGCGAGATGTGCTCGGCCGGATGGGTCATCGCCGGGGTGTACAGCACCCGGGCGGTGCCATTGGCCGGATCGCCATAGACCTTGCCCGGCTCGACCGCGCCTTGCGTCCCGAACAGCGCCCAGAGCTTTGGGCTCTTGGTGACGTCGCGGGCGAGGTCGACGCCCCACATCAGGGTGGAGAACTCCTCGTATTGGGCGAACACCAGCGCGGTGTTGCGCGGCCAGCTCGCGGTGCCCTCGGCGGCGAACGGCTTGCCGGTGGACGAGCCCTCCAGCACCATCGACTTGTAGTCGTTGGGCATCGCGGTGGCCGCCGCCAGCACGGTCCAGCCGCCCATCGAATGGCCCTCGAGCCCGATGTTGTCCTTGTCGACGAAGGGTAGGCTGCGGAGATAGGTCAGACCATCCGGGCCGCCAAAACCGTTGGCGAAGGAGGGCGGGTCGCTGTAGCCATGGCCGGTCTGGTCGAGTGCCAGCACCACATAGCCGCGGCGGGCGAACTCGATGGCGAAGCCGTCCTGGGTCTCGCGCGAATTGATGTAGCCGTGGACGGCAAGGATGCCGGGCGCCGGGATCTGCGGCGTGGCGTTCGGCGGGACGTAGAGCAGGGCGCTCATGGTGTTGCCCTTGGCGCCCTTGAATCTGACATCCTCGATCCGGATGCCGCCTGTGGTCTGCGTGAGGTGGGCGAGCAGGCCCCCCGCCACGATCAAGACCAGGCCCACAATCGCCAGCGTCCATCTGCCCCGCATCGTCGTCCCCCCAAGTGCTTCGACCCAAGTGCCTCGCCGTTCAACCGGCGTCTCAAGCGTGCCTTTACAGCTTCGCTTTGGTTGTGGTTGATAGCCTATCCGAAGGCGAAGCGCGCGCAAGCGGCAGTCTTCGCTCCGTGCGATTGGGATTCCGATTGAGGATTCGCAAACGCTGCTAACCCTGTTATCTCCTTGGAGAAAATGGTCCCGCGCAAAACCGGTGCAAAGCTGGTTGCGCCGCCCTGCATGAGAGTTTGAGTCGGCTGCTTCGGAAGCTGATTCAAAATCTTCAGACGTTGAATCAGAAAGTGAAGTGAGATGTCCGGCACCGACAAGACCAAGGCAGGGCACGACCTTGCCGGTCCCGTCGTCATCCTGGTCGAGCCGCAGCTTGGCGAGAACATCGGCATGGCCGCGCGCGCGATGGGTAACTTCGCGCTGACCCGGATGCGCATCGTCAATCCGCGTGACGGTTGGCCGAATGTCGCCGCACAACGCGCCGCCGCCGGCGCCGACCACATCATCGGTTCCGTCGAATTGTTCGACACGGTCGAGCAGGCTATCGCCGATCTCACGCTGGTGTTCGCGACCACCGCGCGCGCCCACGACCAGGCCAAGCCGGTGGTCGGGCCGGAAGGCGCGGCGAACGTGATCGTCCGCCATGTCGCATCCGGCGGCGGGGCAGGCATCCTGTTCGGGCGGGAGCGCGCCGGCTTGACCAATGAGGAGGTCGCGCTCGCCAACCGCATCATCACCTTCCCAGTCAACCCGGGCTTCGCCTCGCTCAACCTGGCGCAGGCGGTGCTCTTGATGGGATACGAGTGGTTCAAGCTCTCGACCGCGGGCGCGCTGCCGTTCGCGATGCCCGAGCGGTCCGAGCCGGCTTCCCAGCACCAGATGCAGGCGTTCTTCGACAACCTCGTCGCCGAGCTCGACAAGGTCGAGTTCCTGCGGCCGGCCGAGAAGCGCGACACCATGCTGGTGAACCTGCGCAACATCTTCACCCGGATGGACCCGACCAAGCAGGACATGCACACCCTGCACGGGGTGGTGATGGCGATCGCCGAGGGCCGCAAGGGCCCGGCCAAGGGCGGCGTGCTCGACGGCGCGCAAGCAACGCGGCTGCGGGCGCTGCTCGCCGAGCAGGGCGGGGGCGGTGCCGCCGCCGACAACTCCAGCACGGTGCGCGGGCTCGCCCGGCTGCTCCGCCGCAACCCGACCGACGCCGAGCGGATCCTGTGGCAGGCGCTGACGCGGGATCGCCGCTTCGCCGGCCAGTTCAAGCGCCAGACCCCGGTCGGCCGCCACATCCCCGACTTCGTTTCCTTCGTACACCGGCTCGCGATCGAGCTGGTCAATGCCGGCGAGAGCGACGCCATCGGCACGGACCGCGCCAAACGCCGCGCCTGGCTCGAGGCGCGCGACTATCGGGTGGTCGACATGCAGGTGGCCGATGTCGAGCGCGACCTCGACGGCGAACTGGCGCGGCTGGAAGGGAGTTTGCAACAGGGGCGGTGAGTCCTGGCCGTCGTTCCGTCTGCTCGGTAAGAGTGAGTTCGAGGCACGACTCTCTCCGCGCGTCGTCCCTGCGAAAGCAGGGACCCATACTCCGCGGCCCGAATTGTGAACGGGACTCGTCGTTCCACAATCGCGCAACAATGACCATTCGTGGTTATGGGTCCCTGCTTTCGCAGGGACGACGCTGAATTTGTTGCGCCGCTTGTGAGTCACGCATCCGGGGCGCGGCCCTTCTGTTTGCCCGCCGACCCGCACAAGTTCTTGAGCAGTAGCGATTGGTCGGTGAGGTGTTGATCCCGATAACACGCGCCTCGGATTTCGGAACGGTCGTGCTGCCTTCTCAAACACGTGAAATCTGCTAGATTTTGATTAGCCAGCCCTCCGGCAATCGGATCTGTAGAGAAGAGGGGCGGCGATCGTACCATCGATCCGGGCGCGGCTTTTCTTGCGCGCCGGCTACGTAATTTTGCACATGGCCTTCGCACCGTTGAACACCGGTGCGCACATTTCGCTGACGTACGTTTTTGAAGCCAGAAATCGATCAGAGCTCTATCGCCATACTTAATTGATTGGAGGCGTCGTCATGATCCGTATCGGATCGTTAGCGCTCGTTATCGGTGCGGTATTGACCAACCCGGCCAGCGCACAATCGGAATTGGTCGCGCGCGGTGATTATCTGGTCAACGGCATCCTGACCTGCGGCAACTGCCATACTCCGAAGGGACCGTCGGGGGAGATCAGGGATCGGGCTTTTTCTGGCGGCGCGTCATGGGATGAGCCGCCGTTCAAGGTCACGGCCCCGAACATCACCCAAGACACCGAAACCGGCATCGGCAACTACACCGACGCCGAACTCAAGCAATTGCTGCGGAAAGGCATCAAGCGCAGCGGCACGCGGGTCGCCATGATCATGCCAAGCGGCTTCTACGAGATCATGACCGATCGCGATCTCGATGCGGTGATCGCTTATCTGCGCACGATCAAGCCGATCAGGAATGCGGTGCCGGAGCCAATCTACAAAATGGCACAGGGGCATCCTGTTCCCCCGGGCGGTGAAAGCCCGTACACCGAAGCGATGTTGGGCGACAAGGTGCAGCAAGGATTTTACCTCGCCACGATTGCGCACTGCATGGAGTGCCACACGCCGATGGGTCCGCAAGGGCGAGAATTTGCAACCAGCATGGGCGCCGGCGGCGGCAAGTTTCATGGACCTTGGGGCGTCTCGGTTTCGCGGAACATCAGCTCCAGCAAGACGAAAGGCATTGGCGGCTGGACTGATGACGAGATCAAACGCGCCATCACTCAGGGTGTCAGCAAGGACGGCAGCAAGCTCAATCCGCCGATGGGCTTCCATTACTACGCCACCGTGTCAGCCGCCGATCTAGACGCCATTGTCGCCTATTTGCGCACGGTGCCGCCAAAGGAATAGTCTGAAAAAGGAATAGCCTGAAGCCGCGACACGCTCTGCTGAAGCGCAGCTCAAGCGGCGCTGTAGCCGCCGTCGACCACCTGCGATGCGCCGGTCATGAACGACGCCTTGTCCGAGCACATCCAGACCACGGCCTCCGCGATTTCCTCTGGTACGCCCAGGCGGCGTGCGGGCACCTTGGCGATGATTTCATCGTAACGCTCGTCCATCGTCTCCTTGGTCATCGGCGTCTTGATGTATCCTGGATTGACGCAATTCACGCGGATGCCGTCTTGGGCGTATTCGATCGCAGCAGACTTGGTCAGCCCGACGACGCCGTGCTTGGTCGCGACATAGTGGCCCGACGTCGCAAGGCCGACCAGCCCGGCGATCGAGGCCGTGTTGACGATGGCGCCACCGCTGCCCTGCTTGAGCATCTGCGCGATCTCGTATTTCAGGCAGAGGAAGACGCCCATCAGATTGACGGAAAACATCTTCGCCACGGAGGGCTGCGTGAGCTCATGGATGCGTTGGCCGGGCGGGCCGACGGAGCGCCCGGCCACGCCGGCATTGTTGAACGCGCAATCGATGCGCCCGAACGCCGATACCGTGCGTGCCACCATGTTGGCGACGTCAGCCTCGTCGGTGACGTCGCCCTGGATCGCGATCGACTGGCCGCCCGCCGCATTGATGAGCGCGACCGTCTCGTCGATGCGCTCCTTCGAAAGATCCGACACCGCGACGCGCGCGCCTTCGCGCGCCATGGCAATCGCGGTTGCCCGGCCGATGCCGGAGCCGCCGCCCGTCACCAATGCAGCCTTGCCATCCAGAATGCCTGCCATCAGAAGCTCCTCTAGCGCTTGCCTTCGATTGCGATCTCGACGAGGTACGGACGCTGCGCCGCGACAGCCTTCGCAACTGCGCCGGCGATGTCGTCGGCCTTCTCGACTTTGACCGCCTCGACGCCCATGCCGGCCGCGAGATGCACGAAATCGAGCGCGGGACCGGTGATATCCATGTTCTGATAGGGATGCTGGGTGCCGGCTTCGAAGTTCTGCCGCCAGACATCCACATTGTGCTTGAGGATGCGGTATTCGCCGTTCGCGAGCACCACGAAGACGATCGCAAGCTTGTGGTGCGCGGCGGTCCACAGCGCCTGGATCGCATACATCGCCGAGCCGTCGCCGGAGATCGCGACAACCGGACGGTCCGGCATTGCGACCTTGACGCCGATCGCTCCGGCAAGACCCTGGCCGATGCCGCCGCCACGTCCGCCGAAATAGTCGCCGAAGCCGCGATAATCGAAGGCGCGCGCGAGATCGAGGCTCGCGGTGATGCTCTCATCGACGATGACGACGTCATCAGGCAGACCGCGACGCAGTTCCGCGGTGACGCGCGGCATCGAGCTCGGCTCACGGTTCCAGCTCTTCTCGACGCGCGCGCGATAAGCTTCCTTCTCCTTCGCCTGCAGTTCGGCCAGCGCAGCGTTGCGGTTTTGCGCGGCCTGCCTGAAGTCCGCGCCCGCCTTGGCGCGCAGCGCGTCCGTCAATGCACTGATGCTGACGGCGATGTCGCCGACGATGCCGGCATCGAGCCGGTTGTTGAGCGCGAGACGCTCGGCCGAGGCCTCGATCTGGAGCACGGACGCGCCGTGGGGAATGTGACTATCAGGCGCAAACCAGATGTCCTCGAAGAACGGGCCGCCGATCAGCAGCACGAGATCGGTCTCGCCGAGGATCTTGCGTACCTGCCGGGCGTCGCCGGGGAGCGACTGACGATAGCTCGGATGATTAGTCGGAAAGGGCGCGTGATGCCGCAGCCCTTCGAACCACACGGTCGCACCGATCGTTTCCGCAAGCGCGACCAGCGCCTGCTCGCCACCCGATCGCGCGACGTCGTCGCCGGCGATGATGGCCGGATGGTGTGACTTCAGAAGCAGCGCAAGCATCGCTTCGATGCCTGCCGGATCGGGGCGTGTCGACCGCCACAGATTGTCCGGCGTCGATGCATCGACCGCGGTCTCCTGTTCCATGACGTCGATCGGGAGCGATACGAACACCGGTCCCTGCGGCGCATCGGTCGCCACCTTGAACGCGCGGCGCATGATCGGAGCGATCTCGTCGGCGCGCTCGATCTGAACGCTCCACTTCGTCACCGGCGCTGCCATCGCAACGAGGTCGTGGCCGAGCAGCGGATTGTTGAGCCGCATGCGCGTGTCCTGCTGACCCGCCGTCGCGACCACCGGCGAATTTGCTTTCAGCGCGCCGTAGAGCGAGCCGATACCGTTGCCAAGGCCGGGAGCGACGTGCAGGTTGGCAACGGTGACCCGTCCCGATGCCTGCGCATAGAAGCTGGCGGCGCTGACGGCGACGCCTTCATGCAGCGCCATGATGTATTCGAGTTGAGGAAATGCCGGCAGGCTGTCGAGCAGCGGCGTTTCCGTCGTGCCGGGATTGCCGAAGATATGACGCACGCCGTGCGACACGAATGATTCCATCAGCACACGGCGTCCGCGCATTCACTTCCTCCGGTTGGTTCTGGTCCGTTTTGCGCATCATCGGCCGATGAGCGGGCGATGGCAACTGCAAGCCGGTTCGCGTCCGCGCGGCGCCGATGCAGACGCCCGGACGATCACGCCTTCGAGATGCCGCCGTCGATCACCGGTCCCATCGGCTCGTAGCGTTCGCCGCTGAAGCGCGTCAGTTGCAGTTGCTCGAGCGGATAGTAGTCGGTTGGCGAGGTGTTGATCTTGATGCCGGGCAGCAGCATGTCGGAATCGACATCCTTCAAATTCGCCGCTTGCTTGATGATGTTCTCGGGCGTGACATCGTCGCCGCACTGCTTGAGCACCTGAACCAGGATCTGGCTGGTGAGATAGCCGGTGACGGCGTAGATGTCGTTCTTGGCCGCCGCGGGATCGTATTTGTCGAGGAAGGCCCGCCATTTCTGGATGGCGGGATCGTTGTCCCAGGCGACGTCGACGGGATCCTTCAAATAGGCGCTGGAAATGATGCCCTTGGACACGTCGAAGCCTGCGGCCTTCAGTGTCGAGCCGGCGGAGGAGGCATTGTTGCCGATGTAATGCGCCGGCTGCCAGCCGAGCTCGGCGATCTTCTTGATGCCTTGCGCCGCGAATTTCGGCGTGGTCATGCTCATGAACACGTTGGCGCCGGCGGATTTGCAGCGGACCACCTGGCTGTCGATGGTCGGATCCGCGGTCTCATAGGACAACTCCGCCACGATCGACGATGTCTTACCGCCGAGTCCGTCCTTGAAACCCTTCAGCACGTCGCGTCCGAAATCGTCGTTCTGATAGACGATGCCGATCTTGGGATCGTTCTGTGTCGACAGGACATGCTGCGCGAAGGCCCGGCCTTCGATCTGGTAGCAGGGCTGGAAACCCATGGTGTAAGGGAAGTTCTTGTAGTCGCCGAACTTGGTCGCGCCTGACGCGATGAAGAGGTGCGGGACCTTCTTCTGGTTCATGTATTTCATGATCGCCGCATTGGTCGGCGCACCGAGCGGCGCGAACAGCACATCGATCTCGTCGCCTTCGACCAGCTTGCGCGCCTGCTCGACGGTCTTGGCCGGGCTGTAGGCGTCGTCATAGGTGATGTACTTGATCATGCGGCCGTTGATGCCGCCTTGCTCGTTGATCATCTTGAAATAGCCGCCGGGCGTGCGGCCGATCGATGAATAGACCGCAGCCGGTCCCGAATAGGCGTCGATGTTGCCGATCACGATCTCGGTTTTGCCCTTGGCGATCGCGGGCCTGCCGAGCAGCAGCGTGGCTGACGTGGCGGCAGTGCCCTTGATGAGATCACGGCGGGTGAGCTGGGGTGAACGGTTCCTTGGCATTGTGGTCCTCCGCTTCTTGTTGTTGGCCGTTTTGGCATTGTTGGCCGGCTGGCAGCCTCTGACGGGCATGTCGGCTTGAAGCATTCCATCGCCTCCAAGCCGGATCAAACCAGTCTATGAGTGGAGCGCGGCGGAACTTGTGTGCAGTCGCTATTGCCGGAAATATTCGCGCGGTGTCAGGGTCCGGCGCGGCAGATCGAATGATCCGCCGCGCCGGGCGCCGAGATTGATCAGGCCGGCACGGCCCGGTTCGCCGTACGACCGTGCGTGCGGAGATCGCGGCCCGGGAAGACGCGATCGTACGCGATGTTGAAGACGAACGCGTAGACCAGATAGAACGCGACGATCGAGATATCCATCATCAGCGCCGCCCACAGCGAGATGCCGAGATACCAGGCGACGAACGGGATCAGCAGCACGATCAGGCCGGCCTCGAACAGCATCGCGTGCGCGACCCGGATCGGCATCGTCTTGACGACACGGCCGGTGACGCGGACCAGCGCGTGGTCGAAGCCGAGATTGAACAGCAAGTTCCAGATTGTCGCCACCGTCGCCGAGACGACGCCGATGACGCCCATATGGGCGACCGGCTGATTGAACAGCCAGGCGGCTGCCGGCGTGAAGATGGCGATACCGATCAGTTCGAACAGGACTGCGTGCCTGATCCGGTCGGAGAAGGAACGCATAGACATTTTGAAACCCTTTCTTGTCGTTGCGACCGGGTTTCTATCTGATATTGTGGGATTACAAAGTTAGATAATATCTGGAAAAGAGATAGATGGCCGTTTCCATGGACCAGCTCGAATCCTTCGTGGTGGCGGCCGAGCAGGGCTCGTTCTCCGGCGCGGCCCGGCTTCTGAAGAAAGCGCAATCGGCCGTCAGTACGCACGTCGCCAATTTGGAGACAGACCTCGGGATTGCGCTGTTCGACCGGGCCGGCCGCAACCCGATGCTGACCGAAGCGGGGGCGCGGCTGTTGCCGGAAGCAAAATTGATCCTCGATCGCCGCGAGCATCTGATCGGTGTCGCCAGCAGCTTCGAGGCGCATGTCGAGAAGCGGCTGGTGGCGGCGATCGACGAGCTCTATCCGGAGAGCGCGGTCGGCGAGCTGTTTGCGGAATTCGCCAAGCGCTTTCCTCATGTCGAAGTGGAGCTGCTGTTTCCGATCATGGAGGACGTCAGCCGTCTCGTACTCGACGGCAAGGCTGATGTCGGCGTGATGTGGCGACAGGAGCATCTGCCGCCCGAGCTCGGCTTCAAGACCATCGGCTGGGTGCCGCTGCAACTCGTCTGCGGCAAGAACCATCCGCTGGCGCATGGGCGGGTGGACTGGGAAGAACTGAAGCGGCATCGCCAGATCATGGTCACGGTGCGCAACGAAGGCACCGAGCGGCACCGGCTGCGTGTCGCGGCAGAGGTGTGGTGGGTCGAGAGCCACTGGGTGATCCTGCAGATCCTCAAGCAGGGCGTCGGCTGGGCGCTGATCCCGGCCCACATCATGGCAAGCTCGCAAATTGCCGAGGAACTGGCCGTTCCCGAACTGGAATTCGACGAGGGCGCGCATCCCGTCGCGCTGGAAGTGGTCTGGCACAAGCAGCGGCCGGCGGGGCCGGCGGCAAAATGGCTGCGTCGCCGTTTCGCCACGCGGCCGCCGATGCTCCGCATGTGACGGGACGTGCGCGTCGGATAACGCAGCTCGCCGCATGGGAGCTGACATCACGACCGCGATGTGTTGCCATGCGTGCCGCACTGACCTGACAGGGTGGAGACGATGGCGAAGCAGTTGGAAGGCAAGGTCGCGGCCGTGACCGGGGCGGCGTCAGGCATTGGACTTGCGAGCAGCGAGGCGATGCTGGCCGCCGGCGCGCGCGTGGTGATGGTCGACCGTGACGCGGCCGCGCTGCAAGCGCTCGCCGGCCAGCACGGCGATGCGGTGATTCCGCTGGTCATCGACCTGCTCGATCCGACGGCCTGCGCGAGCCTGCTGCCAAAGATCCTCGAGAAGGCCGGCCAGCTCGACATCCTGCACGCCAATGCGGGGATCTATGTCGGCGGCGATCTCGTCGATGCCGATACCGGCGCGATCGACCGGATGCTGAACCTCAACGTCAATGTCGTGATGAAGAACGTGCACGACGTGCTGCCGCACATGATCGCGCGCGGGACCGGCGACATCATCGTGACGAGCTCGCTCGCCGCACATTTCCCGACGCCGTGGGAGCCGGTCTATGCCTCATCGAAATGGGCGATCAACTGCTTCGTGCAGACGGTGCGGCGCCAGGTGTTCAAGCACGGCATCCGCGTCGGCTCGATCTCGCCCGGGCCCGTGATCAGCGCGCTGCTCGCGGACTGGCCGGCGGAGAAGCTCGAGGAGGCCAAGGCGGCGCGCAGCCTGCTGGAGGCGAGCGAGGTTGCCGAGGTCGTGATGTTCATGCTGACCCGACCGCGCGGCATGACCATCCGCGACGTCGTGATGCTGCCGACGAACTTCGATCTGTAGGCAACATCGCGCCCATACCGTCGGCCTGCCGTTGCGGCACAAGCAACGGAAGGTTGTGTTGCGGGCAGGAGCTTTGCTACTAGTCTCCCGGTGGGCGTGGGGGACGATGTGACAGAACGGGTAAAACGTGCATTCGCCGCCAGGGCGATGATGATCGCGCTTGGAGTGCTGCTGGTGCCAATTCCGGCTGCGCGTGCACAACTTCTCCCGCCAGCCAAGTGCACCGTGGCCGGAAACATCAGCCTGGATGATCGCATCGCAGGTTGCACTGCCTTGATCGAGGCGATGTCGACCAATTTGCAAGGAGCGATCTCTGCGCATTTTCGACGGGCAGCGCTCTATCTTGATAAGAACGACGTTGATCGGGCAATCGAGGACTACAATTACGTCATCGAGCGCGATCCGAACAATCTGATCGCCCTTCTCCGCAGGGCATGGGCGCATAAACGGAAGGGCGAGGTCGATACAGCGCTTGCCGACTACGGTCGAGCCATAGAACTCGCTCCAAAAGACACCTACGCATACCTGGGACGGGCTGGCGCCTACTTGATCAAGCAGGATGTTGACAGCGCGATCGACGACTACGGCCGAGCCCTTCTAACCCATCCCGACAATGTGGCTGCGTATGTCGGCCGCGGGCGCGCCTACAATCTCAAGGGCGAGCCAGATCGGGCGATAGCTGACTGCAATCGTGCGATCGAGATCAGCCCGGAACGCGGGACGGGGGTAGGCCTCATCTGCCGTGGCCACGCGCACATCGTCAAGGGCGACATAGAGCTCGCATTGGACGACTTCAATCAAGCTATCCGTTTCAATCCAAAGAATCCCCTGCCTTATGTTGGCCGAGCCAGCATCCTTCGCGCTCGCGGCGACCTCGAACTGGGACTATCCAACATCAAACAGGCGATCGAGCTGACCCCGAACGATCCTCAACTTCATCGCTGGGCGGGGAGCGCTTACTTTCAAGGCGGGCTCCTGTCGGAAGCGAACGACGAGTTCGTCCGCGCCGGCGAGCTCGATCCGAAGGATGTTTACACGCAGCTATGGCTCGACCTGGTACGTCGCAAGACTGGTCAATCGAGCAAGCTTGACGAGGTCGCCAAGCAGCTTGACATGTCACAATGGCCGTCGCCGATCGTTCGGCTTTTTCTCGGCACCACGGCGCTGGAAGCGGTCGTTAAGGCCGCCGACGATGCCAATCCGGTCAAGGTGAAGGGGCAGCTTTGCGAAGCGCATTTCTATGGCGGTGAGCTGGCGCTGGCGAAAGGTGCGACGGACGAAGCCGTGCGGCTGCTTCGCCTCGCCGCTGACGGATGCCCGAGGATCTACTTTGAATGGGCGCCAGCCAATGCCGAGTTGCGCAAGCTCGACACCAGACACTGATGGTATTTGACGATCGCGGGCGGCCTTCCTGCCGGACGTCGCCTCAGGCGGCGCCGCGATCGAGCGCCAGCGTGGAATCCTTTTTCGTCAGCCGGCGCAGCGCCGCGACATTGGTGGCGACGGAGGCCAGGCGGCACTGTGCCTTGCCGTCGGATTTGGCCTCGTAGAGCGCGGCATCGGCAACGGCCAAAAGCTCCTCGGCCTCGGTGCCGTGCTCGGGCGAGACAGCGACACCGACGCTGACGCCGACCTTTGCGAAGGTGCCGTCGGCCAGCCGGTACGGCATCGTGACGGCCTGGATGATGTGCTGGCCGATCCCGAGCGCCTGCTCGGCGGTGACGCCGTTCGCCAGCACCACGAATTCATCGCCGCCGAGGCGCGCGATCGCTGCGGTCTCTGGCAGAGCGCGCCGCAGCCGCTCGGCGGCCAGCATCAGCACCTGGTCGCCGGCCGCATGGCCATAGGTGTCGTTGATCGGCTTGAAATTGTCGAGGTCGAGGAACAGCAGCGCAAACGGCCTGCCATTTCCGGCCGGAGCCGCCAGCTTCGTGTTCAGCGCGGCGACGAAACCGGCGCGATTGCGCAGGCCGGTCAGGGTGTCGTGATGGGCAAGATGACCGTTCTCTCGCTCGGCGCGCATGGTCGCGATCAGCATCTTGTTGAGGCGGAAGGCCGCGACCGTCATCGCCGCGAGATACATCGGCACCTGCAGGAACACGATGAACAGCAGCGGCTCGCCGGCCAATGCCGCGCCCGGCACGATCGGACCAAGGCTGAGCAAAATCATGGTGCCGGCAAGGCGGGGCGCGCTGAAGTTGCGGAAGCAGATGCCGCCGACCATCGCCGCCGCCGACAGCGAGGCCAGCATCGCAACCACCCAATCGCCGCTTGCGAGGCTGATCAGGATGCCGAAGCCGACGCTGGCGCTCCAGGCGACCGCGAGGACGAGGTGCAGATCGGTCGGCGTCGGCCGCCGTTCGCGTGCCGCGCGATGCGCAGCCAGGAGCACCGCCAGTCGCGAGAGGCAGATCACGAGTTCGAGGATGACCCAGGTGATGAACGGCGCGGTCGGCTCGCGGATCGCAATCACGGCCGCGACGGCGACCGTATTGACCGCGCCGGCCGCGAACACCGGCAGCGAGCCATAGAGATCCCCGATCAGCGCCGCGCGGATGTCATCGGGCACGCCCGGACCCGCATCGGCGAGCCAGCGCGTCACGCCCCAGCGCGGCTGGCTGTATCGTCCTTTTTCGGACTGCATTGTTCTTGCCCCGTACTTTCACGTCGCAACTGACCCGGCCGGAGCTAACAGGCGTTTAAGGCCGCGGCGGATCGCGCGGTGTGATTGACGACAGGTAAATCCGGCGGGCGATCGCGCCGCTGAATACCGATGCCGGAGGCTGCAATGCGGCCGTTGGCAGCGCCGATCCGTTCGGCCAGCGGTTAATTTCGAGCGGCGGCGATCAAGTCGGGCAGCGAGGTGATCGGGGGCGTCGCTCTATCGCGGCGCCTAGACTGCCATGAGTTCGTCCGCGCGGCCCGCGCGCTTCGCCTTCTTCAGCTTGGCCGGCGCGAACAGATTGCTTGCGGCGAGGCCCGCGGTGTCGGCGACACCGGGATCGCACGATACCATGGCGGCGACGATGGCGCCGTCGATCAACAGCGCGAGCTGGTGCGCGAGCACCGCCGGTTCGGTCGCGCCCATCTCGCCGGCGAGCTTCTCGATATGCGCCAGCACCACCTTCTTGTGCTTCAGCGCGATATTCCGGAACTGCTTGGCATCCTTGTCGTGCTCGGCGACCGCGTTGATGAAGGGGCAGCCGTAGAAGCGTTCCTCGGCGAACCAGGTCTTGAGGGCAGGGAAGATCCGCGCCAGCTTGGTCTGCGGATCGCCGCCGCCGGCCTCGATCGCGCCGATGAACCATTCGCGCCACTGCCGGCCTTCGCTCTCCAGCACGGCATGCACGAGGTTGGTCTTCGAGCCGAACAATTTGTAGAGCGTGGTCTTCGCGGTTCCGGCCTCGTCGATGATCGCATCGATGCCGGTGGCGTTGATGCCGTTCTTGCAGAACAGATGCGTCGCCGCATTGAGCAGGCGCCCGCGCGCGGACTCGTCGTCGCCGGCGGCGAACGCGGCGGCAGGTTTTTTCTTCGCAAGCGATTTGGCCATGCGCGGCAGTAAATCGGAGCGCGGCAAAATCATCAAGTCGCATCTTCACGGGGGGCGGGCATGTGCGCCGTCCTGCGCTCAAAGTAATCGCGGCGGCGCGGCAGATGCACCGCGTTTGAGCAGCCGCGCCCTGATCAATCGGCAGGCAGGCAGAGCTAACCGCCTGCGCGATTTCACCTTTTGATTTGGCGGAGGACTGGCACGCTTCGTGCAGGAAACAGACCGTTCGGTATCCTGACCCAATCCATCGCTCCCAGGGAGAAAACTGATGACCGCTGTCGCTCAAAAAACCGCACTGACCGGCTGCCTCGCGCCGATCGACAGAGGCGGGCTCGAGCAGCTGATTGCCAACGGCAAGGCCAACCCGAAGGTGATCAAGACCTTGAAGTGCAGAACGGTGGCCGAGGGCAAGTTCCGCCACGCCAACTACATCCGCAACCTCGCGCCCTACATCGTCGACGAGCCGCCGGGCCTGCTCGGCGATGACACCGCGCCCAATCCCTCCGAGGCTTCGCTCGCCGCGCTCGGCTCCTGCCTGGCGGTCGGCCTGCACGCCAACGCCGTGCATCGCGGCTGGATTGTCAACAAGCTCGAGCTCGAGCTCGAGGGCGACCTCAACATCACCGCGGTGTGGGGCACCGGCGACGTCAGCGAGAAGCCGGTCGGCTTCACCGACGTCCGCGTCAAGGTCGACATGGAATGCGAGGGCGTCGCGCAGAGCGAGATCGACGCGCTGGTGGCGCATGTGAAGAAGTGGTCGCCGGTCGCCAACACCTTCACCCGTCCCGTCAATCTCGAGGTCAGCGCGTAAGGCTCGACCGGCAATTCAAGGTGCGGAGACCAACCATGGGTTCACTGGCTTTATCGCGGGTCGCAGCTCAAGATCCCGCACCGACCATCACGGACGAGGTCGCGCGCCTCGCCCGTCAGGATCTGGCGCCGCTCGCATCCGCGATTGACGCCGGCTCGGTCTATCCCGGCGACTTCCTGCGCCGGCTCGGCAAGGTCGGCGCGTGGAGCAGCCACGTGCCGCAAGAGGGGCCTGCCGACCTGCGCTGGGCGATCCAGTCGATGGCCGCGCTCGGCGAGGTCTGCGGCGCCACCGCGTTCATGGCGTGGTGCCAGAACACGCTGGTCTGGTACGTCGCCAATTCCACCAACGTGAAGCTCGCCGCGCGCTTCGGCAACTGCTTCTCCAGCGGGCGCGCGCTCGGCGGCACCGGGCTCTCCAACCCGATGAAGAGCTTCTTCGGCATCGAGCGGCTGAAGCTGAAGGGCCGCAAGGTCGATGGCGGCTACATCGTCCGCGGTGCGCTGCCCTGGGTGTCCAATCTCGGGCCCGACCACTACTTCGGCACGATCTTCGAGCGAGAGGACGAAGGCACCAACGGCGAGCCGGGCAGCACGGTCATGTTCCTTGCCGATTGCTCCGACCCCGCGATCACGTTGACGCCGTGCAAGCCCTTCCTCGCAATGGACGGCACCGGCACTTACGGCGTCCAGTTCCGCGACGTGTTCGTGCCCGACGAGCTGATCCTGGCCGAGCCGGCTGCGCCGTTCGTCAGGAAGATCCGCGCCGGATTCATCCTGCTGCAGGTCGGCATGGGCCTCGGCCTGATGAAGGATTGCATCAACATCATGGACGAGGTCCATGCGCCGCTCGGTCACGTCAACCGCTATCTGCCGCAGCAGCCGGTGCAATTCCGCGAGCTCTATGCCGAGTTCGAGAAGGAGGCGATGACGCTGGCAAGCGATCCCTACAACGCCGACGACAGCTACTGGCGCCGTGTCGTCGCGCTGCGCCTGCGGCTCGGCGATGCCAGCGTCGCGGTCGCGCATGCGGCGATGCTCCATTGCGGCGCGCGCGGCTATCTGATGAGCCATCGCGCCCAGCGCAGGCTGCGCGAAGCCTATTTCGTCGCCATCGTCACGCCCGCCACCAAGCAGCTGCGCAAGATGCTGGCGGACGGGTGACGAGAGTTCGGGACCACCACAACTGCAACCACAAACAGGAGAGAGCCATGACGGACGTTCTGATCACCGCCGGCGAACTTGCCGAGCTCGTCAAGAAAGAGCCGTGTGTCATCATCGACACGCGGAATCCGGATGCCTATGCGGCCGGCCATTTGCCCGGTGCCGTCAATGTGCATGACGTCTTCACGTTCCTTGCGACCTCGACGCCGGAGGGAATCCACGAGCTGAAGACCAAGTTCGCCGACGCATTCGGCGCCGCCGGTCTCTCCGGCAAGGAGACCGCCGTGATCTACGAGCAGTCGATGAATTCCGGCTTCGGTCAGTCCTGCCGCGGTTACTACCTGCTGACGATGCTCGGCTATCCCAAGATCAAGGTGCTGCATGGCGGCTTCGATGCCTGGAAGGCCGCCGATCTGCCCATCACCACGGACGTTGCGGTGCCGCTGAAGGCTGGATTTGCGATCGTGCCTGAGGCCGGCGACATCATGATCGACGCCAAGGCGATGCTGGCGGCGGTCGGCAAGCCCGGCGTCGCGATCCTCGATGTGCGCGACGTCGACGAGTGGATCGGCGAGAGCTCCTCGCCTTACGGCAAGGATTTCTGCCCGCGCAAGGGCCGCATTCCCGGCGCCGTCTGGCTGGAATGGTACCGGATGATGAAGCCGACCGGCGAAGGCCCGCGCTTCAAGTCGAAGGACGAGATCCTGGCGGAGTGCGCGACCGTCGGCATCTCGCAGACCACACCGGTCTATCTCTACTGCTTCAAGGGCGCGCGCGCCTCGAACACCTTCCTGGCGCTGAAGAACGCCGGCGTGAAGGACGTGCGGATGTACTTCGGCTCCTGGAACGAGTGGTCGCGCGACCCGGCGCTGCCGATCGACGAGGGTCTGCCGACCGCTGCCGTCGTAACCGGCAAGGCGGCATAGAATCTGCATGTTTGCGGGCGTCCGGCGGCGTAAAATGCGGCCGGACGCCGATCAATGCCGGCGTCGGCACCGCGCGCCGATCCCCAAGGAGGAAGCCTCATGAAACGCGAAGACCTCACCGAAAAGCTGCTCGACATCAAGCGCGAGAAGGGCTGGAGCTGGAAGCATATCTGCGAGAAAATCGGCGGCTATTCCGAGGTCCTGATCGTCGGGGCGATCCTCGGCCAGATGAAGCTGACAAAACCGCAGGCGGCCAATGCCGGCGAGCTGTTCGGGTTGTCGAAGGCCGAGACCGCAATGCTCAACGAGGTGCCGATGCGCGGCACCGGCACGCCGATGCCGCCGACCGATCCCCTAATCTACCGCTTCTACGAGATGGTGATGGTCAACGGCCCGGCGTGGAAGGCGCTGATCGAGGAAGAATTCGGCGACGGCATCATGTCGGCGATCGACTTCGACATGGCGATGGAGCGCGTCGCCAATCCGAAGGGCGACCGCGTCAAGATCACCATGAGCGGCAAGTTCCTGCCGTACAAATATTACGGCGCCAGCGGCAACGTGCCGGAATACGGCTTCAAGGAGGAGTGAGGCTGGCGTCGCGGCAGCGACGGCAGCGTCATTCCGGACAGCGCCGAGCGGCGATCCGGAACATGAGGATTCCGGGTCTGGTCCGTTTGGTCCATCTCCAAATGGGGGGACGAGGCCCGTCACCCCAACTCCGTTCGCACTTCCTTAATCGGTGCTATGTCCCGGATATAAACCAATGGGCGTCGCTCTTATGCACGCTTTTGCAAGTGGAGAGCGCTGCCACAAAGACAAGTAGCTGCTGACTTGTCCTGCAACCTCATGCTATTCGCATGACCGTTGGTTGGGGCGGGAAGTCACGTGAAACGAAGTACATGCGGCCTATTTGCCGGTGCGATGGCGGCGTTGGCAACCAGCCTGTCGTTACCAAGCGTCCGGGCAAAACCCAACGAGGACTGGGCAAGGTGCCTAAGTATCGAGAAAATTCCATCTGCGGAGCGGATTTTAAGCTGCACTGCCGCATTGGCGTCGGGAACTGACAGCTGGGCTTCCAGCAGGGCTTACTTTCTTCGCGGCCAAGCGCATTTCGATGAGCAGAATTTTGAAGCCGCTATCGCCGACGTCTCACAGTTTCTTCATTCCTACCCGAGCGACGTGCAGGGACTCCAGGCACGTGCAGCCGCATACTTCAGGCAGCGCAACTTCGACCTTGCGATTGCCGACTATACCCGTGTGATCGAGATCGAGCCGAAAGGACCATTCGCCTATGCCTATCGCGGGGAGGCGTATCAGGCCAAGGGTGACCTCGACCGTGGCATCGCTGATTACAGCAAGGCGATCGAGATCGATCCCGAGAACAAGTCTGCTTATACCGGACGAGCGGTTGCCCATAGGCTCAAGGGCGAGCTTGACCTTGCGATAGCCGACCACGATCAGGTCATTCGGCTCGATCCGCAGAGTGCTCTTGCGTATTTTGGTCGTGCCATGGTCCATTGGCTGAGCGGGGCGCTTTCCCAGTCTTTAGCCGATTTCGAACAGGCCGGGCGGCTCAATCCGAAGAGCGCTTATGCTGCCTTGTGGCGCGAAATTGTTGCCAGGCGCAGTGACCGGCCGAGCCGGTTGGCAGAGGCTACAACGCAGCTCGACATGACGAAGTGGCCCGCGCCGATCATCAATCTCTTTCTTGGGGCGTTGACGCCGGAGCAAGTGCTCAGCGCTGCCGACGATTCCGATCCAACAAGAAGGAAAGGTCAGGTCTGCGAGGCGAATTTCTATACTGCCGAGTTCGGCTTGCAGCGCGGCGCCAAGGAAGATGTGCGGCGATCGCTTGAGCTGGCTGCAGCCGATTGTCCGAAGTACTTTGTTGAAGGTTGGGCTGCCACCGCCGAACTGAAGGCCCTGAGCGCAAATCCGTGACTGCCGAGGCTTGTGCTCATCAAGGGCTGTCGCGGATTGCGAGCTGCGAGTGTAATCCCACTCGCTATTTGGCGCTCAATGCTCCTCCTAGCTACAGGATCGTGCCAGGCGCGTAGCTCGCCGCTTCCGGCTTGGCCCGGGCGAGTGCGTCGACTTGCTCGGCGAAATAGTCGACCTGGGCGCCGGCGTCGCCGGAGTTGGCGCGACCTTGCGCGAGCACAAGCTGCAATTCGGCTGCACTCAAGCCAAGCCGTTGGTCGGCGGCGAGGCGCTGTAGCAGATCGTTCTGCACGATCTTGCCGGTGCGCAGGTCGCCGATGGCGGCGACGGCGTGCTCCTTGATCGCCTCGTGGGCGCCTTCGCGGCCGGCGCCCTTCTTGACTGCTTCCATCATCACCGTGGTGGTCAGCAGGAAGGGCAAATAGCGGTTGAGCTCGGTCGCGACGACGGCTTCGAACACCTCCATCTGATCGAGCACGGTGAGCAAGGTCTCGAGCAGGCCGTCGGTGGCGAGGAAGGCGTCGGGCAGCATCACGCGGCGAACGACGGAGCAGGAGACGTCACCCTCGTTCCACTGATCGCCGGCGAGCCCGGAGGCCATGGCAAGATAGCCCTTCAGGATCACATGCAGGCCATTGATGCGCTCGCAGGAGCGGCTGTTCATCTTGTGCGGCATCGCCGAGGAACCCACCTGGCCCTTGGCAAAACCTTCGCTGGCGAGTTCATGGCCCGCCATCAGGCGGATGGTCTTGGCGAAGTTGCCGGGACCGCTGGCAAGCTCGGTGAGCACGCTGACCGCACGGAAGTCGAGGCTGCGCGGATACACCTGGCCGACGGCGTCGAGTGCTTTCGGCAGGCCGAGGTGAACGAGGATGCGCTCCTCGAGCGCGCGCGCCTTGCCGGCATCGCCATTGAACAGGGTGATCTGGTCGAGACGGGTGCCCACCGCGCCCTTCAGGCCGCGAGCGGGGTAGGTCTGCAACACATTGACCAGGCTCTGATGCGCCAGCAGCATCTCTTCGCCGAACATGGCGATGCGCTTGCCGAGCGTCGTGACTTGCGCGGCCACGTTGTGGGTGCGTGCGGTGAACGGGATGTCGCGCAATTGCTGCGCGCGCTTCGCAAACCGAATCAGCGCGGCGATGCTCTTGGTCTCGACCAGCTGCAACGCGCGGTAGACCTGCAATTGCTCCACGTTCTCCGTGAGGTCGCGGCTGGTCATGCCCTTGTGCAGGTGCTCATGACCGGCAAGGTCGCAGAATTCCTCGATACGCGCCTTCACGTCGTGGCGGGTGACGCGCTCGCGCTGCATGATGGAGGCCAGGTCGATCTGGTCCTTGACGCGCTCGTAGCTTTCGATCACGCCGTCCGGAACCGGAATCCCGAGATCGCGCTGGCCCTTCAGCACGGCGATCCAGTAGTCGCGTTCGAGGCGAACCTTGCCCTCGCCACTCCAGATGGCGCGCATGGCGGGTGAGGCATAACGTTCAGCGAGAACGTTGGAAATGTGATCCTGGGACATGATCCGCTCTCTTGGCATTGCCTGAGGCTGGCTGCAAGTCGCGACCTGTCATGAATCGTCAGGTCTGATAGCGCCTTGGCCGGACTTGCAGTGTTGGCGCTACCATACCAGATCAGTAGATGCGCCGCCTCAGGCAATCCCGGGGCGGCGCCGGCATTCCCCGCCGCGGGACGGGACGTCCCACGCGCTACTCGCCCTTCGCGGCAGCAAACGCCTCGCGCACCTCCTTCACCGGCGCCATGTCGCGCACGAAACTGAACGATCCCTGGTCCTTCATCTCGCGGGCACAGCGCAGGAAGGCGGCCAACGCGTGCCGCTGCATCGCGCCACCGACGCTGATGCGCTTGACGCCGGCGGCGGAAAGTTGCTCGACCGTCAAGGTCGGATCGGCAAAGCCCATCACGAGGTTGAACGGCCGCCGCACGGCCGAGACCACGGTCTTGATGGTGCCGATGTCGTGGAGACCCGGCGAATACAGCACATCGGCGCCGGCGGCCTCGAACGCCTGCAGCCGCTTGATCGTGTCGTCGAGATCCTTGCGGCCGTGCAGGAAGTTCTCCGCACGCGCGGTCAGCGTGAATGGGAATGGCAGCGCCCGCGCGGCTTCGACGGCGGCCTGAACCCGCTCGACCGCGAGCGAGAAGTCGTAGATCGGATGCTGCGGGTTGCCGGTCGAATCCTCGATCGAGCCGCCAACGACGCCGGCTTCCGCCGCGCGGGTGATCGCCCTTGCAGCGGTCCTCGGATCATCCGCGCCGCAGTTTTCCAGATCGGCGTTGACGGGCAGGTCGGTGGCCGCGGCGATCAACCGGCAGTTCTCGATGATGGCATCGAGGCTGACGGTTGCGCTGCCGAGCGTGTTGGCGAGCCCGAGGCTCGTGGTCGCGAGCGCCTCGAAACCGATCGCCGCGAGCAGCTTCGCCGTGCCGGCATCCCAAGGATTCGGGATGATGAAGGCGCCGGGGCGCTGATGCAGATCGCGGAACCGTGCTGCCTTGTCTGCCTGGGTGCGCATGTGAACTCCTGATGATTGGAAAAAGCGACTGGCCCAGCGATAGGGCGGTTTCGGCCATCAGACAAATTTGTTATTTCTTTCGATATCATCAGCTTTTTGCATGAGGTGAGGGGATGGATAGCGACGCGCTCAACACGTTCCTGGTGGTGCATCGGCGCGGTGGAATCTCGAATGCCGCGAAGGCGCTGCATCGCTCGCAGCCGGCGATCTCGCGGCGCATCGCGCTGCTCGAGCAGGAGCTCGGCGTGCCGCTGTTCGAGCGGATCGCGGGCAAGACCAGATTGAGCGATGCGGGGCGGGTGATGGTGCCCTATGCCGAACGCGCGGTGGCGGCGGCACAGGATGCCGAGAATGCGGTGCGCGCGCTGCTGCGCGACAATTCCGGTCCGGTGGCGCTCGCGGTGACCGGCACGCTTGCGGGCGAACGGCTCTCGAAAGTGCTGAAGCGCTTTGCGCGCCGGCATCCGGACGTCGCGCTGACGCTGCGCACTGCGACCAGTGCCGAGGTCAGCGATCTGATCCGGCGCGGCGAGGCGACGATCGGGCTGCGCTACGACCGCGACCGCTCCGGCGACCTCGATTGCGAGGTGCTGTTCGCCGAGCCGCTCGGGGTGGTCTGCGCGCCGGACCATCCGCTGGCGGGACGCCGGGTCGGCCGTCTCGCCGATCTCAGCGACGAGCGCTGGATCGCCTTTCCCGAGGTGCCCGGCCGGCGCGAGATCACCGCTTCGCACGTGTTCGCCCTGTTCCTGACGCACGGGCTCGGCGAGGTCGACTGGACGCCGGTCGACAGCCTCACGGCGCAGAAGCGGCTGGTCGAGGCCGGGCTCGGGATCGCGCTGCTCTCACAGAGCAACGCGGCGGAGGAGCTGCGCGCCTCCTCGATCGCGACGATCCGCGTCGGCAATCTCACCGCCAGTCATGAGGTCGTCGCGGTAACGCGGCATGGCGGCTTCCTCAGCGCCGCGTCGCGCCGCCTGCTCGACATCATCCGCACAGACTTCAGCAAGGTGAAATCGGCGCCGCGGGCCGCGAAGCCGCCCCGTCCGTCACCACGGCGTCACCGTTAACGGGCGATGAAGCAGCTTCGGGGTTTTTGCCGGCCCCGGTTTGTCTTGTTGCAACCGGAGGTGGTTAGAAACGCGTCTCGTTCCCTCGGTGCAAGGATCCGCCATGACGTCGATGACACGCCTGTTCGCAACGGCCATCAGCCTGCTGCTCCTGACGGCTCCTGCTTTCCCTCAAACTCCGGGCGGGCGGATCACCCTGGTCGAGCAACCCGTTCCGATCCGCCAGGAAGGGACGGTCCGCGTCCAAAGCAACGTCAACCTGTTCCTGCCGGGGCCGAGCGGTGACGGCGAGGAGGCACAGAAGCTGCGCGACCGCGCTCGCCGCACCGTTTATGAAATGGCGGCGCGCGAGTGCGACCTGCTGCGCGAGGTGATGGCAAAGGATTGCCGGCTCGAATCGGTCAACGTCAATATCAACGTCGGCCGGCAATACGGTCAGCAGCAGGAGGGTTTCAACGTGAGCGGCTCGATGAGCATGCAGATCACATTGAAGTAGGTATCCGGAGAAATAGGTATCCGGAATCGCCGTCGCGGGGACCTACGTCCCCGCCTTGACCTGAGCCGCCGCCACGGCCAGGAGCTCATCCATCTTGGCGCGAACGTCGCGCTCGGTGACGGCCTGGCCCTTGGCGGTGAGGTCCTTCAGAACCTTGTGCAGCACGTCATTGTCGCCGGCTTCCTCGAAATCGGCGGCCACCACTTCCTTGGCATAGCCGTTGGCGGCATCGCCCGTGATCCCGAGCTTCTCGGCGGCCCACAGGCCGAGCAGCTTGTTCCGGCGCGCTTCGGCCTTGAACTTCAGCTCCTCGTCGAGGGCGAACTTCTTTTCGAAACCTTCCTCGCGCTTGTTGAATTCGTTCATGGCTGAAGTTCCAATTCCCTGCTGAATGGTGGGCCGCAGCTCATTGCGACAGCCCCGATGCCTGCCTAAATAGGTGGGAGGAATCGGCAAGACAACGAGCCGTTAAGCCGCAGGCAAAACAGGCGGAATCGGGCCTTTTTGATTGGGCGGTATAAGTGCCCCGAACGGGGCACTATCGATTGTGCTGGGTGGGCCAATCGGATAGGTTGCCAACAGGCATGGTTCTTGTTCTGTTTCCAGTTGGATTGCCCAGGTTCCAGGCCTCCGCGGCAGCTCCGTCGTGGGTCGTAACCCCAAGTCATCCGGAGCACCCAAATCCATGGATTTCAACAAAACACGGTACATCCCAATGAGCCGTCGACGCCGTATTTATGAAGGCAAGGCCAAGGTGCTTTACGAAGGCCCCGAGCCGGGAACCCTGATCCAGCACTTCAAGGACGACGCGACCGCGTTCAATGCCAAGAAACACCAGGTGATCGAGGGCAAGGGCGTCCTCAACAACCGGATTTCGGAGTACCTGTTTCAGCACCTCAACGACATCGGGGTGCCGACCCACTTCATCCGCCGCCTCAACATGCGCGAGCAGCTGATTCGCGAGGTCGAGATCGTGCCGCTCGAGGTGGTGGTGCGGAACGTCGCCGCCGGCTCGCTGTCGCAGCGGCTCGGGATCGAGGAGGGCACCCAGCTGCCGCGGTCGATCATTGAGTTCTATTACAAGAACGACCAGCTCAACGACCCTATGGTGTCGGAAGAGCACATCACCGCCTTCGGCTGGGCCACGCCGCAGGAGATCGACGACATCATGGCGCTGGCCATCCGCGTCAACGACTTCCTGACCGGTCTCTTCCTCGGCATCGGCATCCGCCTCGTCGACTTCAAGATGGAGTGCGGGCGGCTGTTCGAGAACGAGATGATGCGGATCATCGTCGCCGACGAGATCTCGCCGGATTCCTGCCGGCTGTGGGACATCAAGTCGAACGAGAAGCTCGACAAGGACCGTTTCCGCCGGGATCTGGGTGGCTTGCTTGAAGCCTACACCGAGGTCGCGAAGCGGCTCGGCATCCTGATCGAAAACGAGCGGCCGGCCGGCAGCGGCCCGGTGCTGGTGAAGAGCTAAGCTTAAGGGGCGATCGTGAAGGCACGTGTAACTGTGACATTGAAGTCGGGCATCCTCGATCCGCAGGGCAAGGCGATCGAGGGCGCGCTGAAATCGCTCGGCGTCGACGGCGTCGCCAGCGTTCGCCAGGGCAAGGTGTTCGACATCGAGCTCGCCGCGACCGACAAGGCCAAGGCTGAGGCGGCGCTGAAGGCCGCCGCCGACAAGCTGCTGGCCAATACCGTGATCGAGAACTATCGGGTCGAGGTTCTGAGCTAGCGAGCGCGCCAAATGATAACAGCCGCTCCCGCCGCTGCTCGCCGTGACCGAATCTTCGTCGGAGCGCTCTTGGTTGGCTTGCTGACGGCAGCTGGAATCGGCGGGGCTTCGGCTCAACCGGCGCCGGCAGCGCCTGCCGCGACGACGCAGCCGCCGCCGTTCACCGTCAGCGGATGGAGCTACGAGCGCCGCGGCTCCGATGTGCATATGTTCCGCTGCGCGCAATCGTCCTGCGGCGCGGGCTCCAAGGTGAGCTACCGGTATTATACCGGCGGAAAACAGATGACTCTCGACCAGTTCCGCGAGGGGCAGGAGCAGATCGTCAAGGCGCTGGAGCAGCGGACGCCGGGGCAGCGCATTACGCTGCTCGGCGTTGATGGCGACAAGGGCACCGCGGGGCCGCGCATGTTCAAGGCACGGCGCCTGACCGTGACAGCCAACGGCGCAAGCGAGTATCAGGTCAGCGGCTTGCTGCTTGCCGGACAAGGCTCCGCCAGCCTGATCAGCTCGGCGCGTGACGAAAAGGCCAGCAACGACAATTACGCGAAGTTTGCCGCCGCAGTTAAGCTCGTGCTGGCACCCAAAACCAGGTGATGCAATGAAATCAGCCGTCCTCGTCTTCCCCGGCATCAATCGCGAGCGAGACATGGCGCGCGCGCTCAAGCTTGCATCCGGCAATGAGACCGCGATGGTTTGGCACGCCGAGACTGCGCTGCCCAAGGGCACCGACCTCGTGGTGGTGCCCGGCGGCTTCTCCTATGGCGATTATCTGCGCTGCGGCGCGATCGCGGCCCGCGCACCCGTGATGGACGCGGTGCGCGACTTCGCAGCCTCGGGCGGGCTAGTGCTCGGCGTCTGCAACGGCTTTCAGATCCTCTGCGAGTCCGGGCTGTTGCCGGGCGTGCTGATGCGCAATGCCGGGCTGAAATTCGTCTGCCGCGACGTGCACATGCGAATCGAACGCTCCGACACGCCGTTCACCCGCGGCTACAATGCCGGCCAGGTGATCCGCGTACCGGTGGCGCATGGCGAGGGCAATTACGAGGCGGACGAGGAGACGCTGAAGCGGCTCGAAGGCGACGGGCGGGTGCTGTACCGCTACTGCTCGGCCGATGGCGTGGTCGACGAGGCCTCCAACTTCAACGGCGCCGCGCATTCGATCGCCGGCATTGTCAACGAGCACGGCAACGTGCTCGGTATGATGCCGCATCCGGAAAACCACGTCGAAGAGATCATGGGCTGCACCGACGGCCGCGGCCTGTTCGCAGGACTGGTCCAGCAGTTCGAAAAAGCGGCGTAGTTATCATGCTGCGAAGGTGCCTTGCCGCGGCGGCAGCCGCGGTCCTACTGCTTGCGACGGCGGCGCACGCCCAAGATACCTCGAAGCTGGACTTCCCGAAGCGTCCGATCACGATGATCGTGCCGTTCACGGCCGGCGGCACCTCGGACGTGATTGCCCGCGCGGTGGCCGACCAGATGAGCGCGGCGCTCGGCCAGACCATCATCATCGAGAATGTCGGCGGCGCCGGGGGCTCGACCGCGCTGACCCGCGCCGCGCGCGCCGAGCCGGACGGCTACACGATCGCGATCGGCAACGCCGGCACCAATGCCGCGACCTACACGATCTATCCGAAGCTGTCGTTCACGCCCGACTCCTTCGCGCCGATCGCCGTGGTCGCCAAGACCTTCGGCATCGTCGCGTTGCGCAAGGATTTTCCGGCCACGGACCTCAAGGAATTCATCGACTACGCGAAGAAGAATCCGGGCAAGGTCAATCTCGGCCACGCTGGCGTCGGCTCCTCGAATTACTTGATCTGCAAGAGCTTCGTGCATGCCGCCGGGATCGACGTGCAGCTGGTCGGCTATCGCGGCGCGGCGCTCGCGCTGACGGACGCGATCGGCAGCCAGATCGACGGCGTCTGCGATGCCGCCGCCTCGGTGTCGCAGGCGATCGACGACAAACTGGTGAAGGCGGTCGTGGTCGGCTCGACCGTGCGGCTCGCCTCGCTGCCGGACTTGCCGACCTCGACTGAAGCTGGCCTGGCCGAGTTCGAGGCGCAAGGCTGGAACGGCCTGTTCGCGCCGAAGGGCACCCCGGGCGAGATCATCGCCAAGCTCAACGCCGCGGCGCGCACCGCGGTCGCGAGCGAAGCGGTGAAGAAGCGCTTCGTCGAGTTGTCGACCGTTGCGCCTGACGCCGATGAACTCGCACCCGAGGTGCTGCAGCAACTCGTGACCCGCGACGTCGCGAAGTACCGCGCGCTGCTCTCGGACGACAAGAAGTAGCGGCTTCGCGATGCGCGCGGATCATGAACCTGATCCGCTCCGGCAGACACCAACGCAGGGATAGCCGCTTCCATTTCACAATCTCGTCACGCTAGCGCCGCTTGAGTGGCAACCTGGGATTGTCGCAGCGTGCCGGGTAAGGTATGACGGAAGCGATTTGGATGATTGGTCTGGTTCGCTGGAATTCGCATGCCCGTTGCATTGGTCGTACTGCTGCTCGACATCACGCTGATCTATCACGCCTCGCGCACCGGGCGCCTGCAGCCGTGGGCTTTCATCATCCTGATGGTGCCGCTGGTCGGCGCACTCGCCTACATCGTCGTCGAGCTCGTTCCGGAATGGTGGGGCGGACCGGCTGCCGCGCAGGCACGCAAGCGCGTCGCCAACCGTATCGATCCGGAGAAGCGGTATCGCGAACTGTCGGACAAGCTCGCGACATCGGACACGATCGCCAACCGCGCGGCGCTGGCCGCGGAGTGCCAGACCATCGGGCGTTACGAGGAGGCGGAGAGCCACTACGATCACGTCTTGCGGCTGCCGCAGGGCGACGATCCGGCCTACGCCCTGGCCAAGGCGCAGGCCCAGTTCGCCCGCAAGCAGGCGGCCGAAGCGCTGGCGACGCTCGATGCCTTGCGCGAGCGCTGGCCCGATTTCGAGTCCGCCGAGGGGCATCTCCTCTACGCCCGCTCGCTCGCCGAAATCGGCCGGCTCGACGAGGCGCTGGAGGAATACCAGGCGGTGTCGCAGTACTTTCCGGGAGCCGAGGCGCGGGTCCGCTATGGCCTGTTGTTGCAGCTGGTCGGCCGCACCGCCGAGGCGCGCATCGTATTCAACGAGCTGTTGATCCAGATGCGGCGCGCACCGAAATACCTGCGCGATGCGCAGGCCGAGTGGCTCTCGATCGCCGAGAAGCAGTTGTCGACCTGAGCTGCGGTTACGATTTTCGCAGCCACCGCTTGACCGCTTCGCCGGGCACCGTCATCGCGGCGACGCCGGCCATGACCAGCAGCAGGCCGAGCGCAAGGTTCGACGGTACGGATTCCCCGAGCAGGATCACCGACAACGCGACGCCGATCGGAATTCGCAAATAGCCTTGTGCATTCGTCGTGAGCGTGCCGAGCCGCGTCAGGCACATGTAGAACAGCATCAGGCCGAACGCGCTGGAGAAGATGCCCATCACGACGGTGGCGACCAGCGCCTGCGGCGTCGGGTGCAGCGTCCAGGGATGGTCGACGATCAGGGCGAGCGGCAGCAACACGGTGCCGCCGAACAGCAGCGAGCCGGCGGCCACCACCATCGGGTCATAGTCGGAGAGACGAAGCCCGAAGATCGTGGCGCAGGCGAACGAGACGGTGGCGAGCAGGATCGCGATCTCGGCGACAATCTCCTTGCCGAAGCCCGAGAGCGCATCGAGGCCGATGATCGCGACCGTGCCGGCGAGGCCGAGAATCGCGCCGACGAACTTGAGCGGCGAGGCCGGCTCGTGCCGCGTGATCGCCCAGGTGATCAGGAAGGCGAAGATCGGCGTCGTCGAGGCCAGCACCACGGTGTTGGACGCCGGCACGTAGAGCTGCGCCCAGGTGATCACCAGGAACGGGATCGTCGAGTTGATGGTCTGCTGGAACGCGAACAGCTTCCAGGCCTTGATGTCGGTCGGGATGCGGATGCCGCGGATCCGCAGCACCACGAGCAGGAAGAGGGCGGCGACCAGCGAGCGCGCCGAGATGAAGGTGACCGGCGGGATCGAGCCGAGCCCGATCTTGGTCAGCGGATAGGTCGAGCTCCAGCAGCAGGCCAGCGCCAGCAGCAACGCATAGTCGCGCCAGCCGCGCGCACCGGGCGTGGTGGTCGAAGTCGGCGTGATCGCGGGAGCCGTCACGCCGCCCGTCTTAGCTGTGCTCTTCGGCACCTTGATTGGCTCCCCGGCGCATTTGCGCGCGACGGGTCCAATGTAGCGCGTCGCCGCGCCGCAAGGCTAGGGCGTTTGGCCGGTGCGCGGCCGGATCGCGCGACAGTCCAGTCAGGCCATGGGTGCTCGCCGACTCGCAATTCAAACGATCACAACACCGTTCAAGGGCGTAAATCACACGCGCCCGCAGCGAATTCGAACTAGCATGGTGCCGGCGCAGCCGTTCCTTGCGAAGCGCAGGGAGCAGTCCGGACGGCACCGCATTCTGCGAACGACTGACAAGGAGCACAGCATGAAGAACGCTCTCGTTTGCGGCTTCGCCGCAGTGGTCATCTGCTTGATGGCGGCGGACGTCGCTCGCGCCCAAGCCGGAGCTCCGCCGGTACCGACGACGCGAATTCTCGCGATCGGGACCCTGAACCCGGGCGTCGACCCGGCCGCGGCGCGCGCGATCCTGCCGACCGAGGTCCGCGAGACCGTCAAGCTTTACCTCGATGGCAAGGTCGACCAGTGGTTCTCGCTGCAGGGACGTCCCGGCGTGGTGTTCATCCTGAACATGACCGACACTGCGGCGGCTCACGAGATGCTGGAGAAATTGCCACTGGGGCAGGCGCATCTGATGAGCTTCGAATTGATCCCCGTCGGCCCGCTCAATCCGCTCCGGCAGTTGCTGGGGACGGCGACCGGGTCGCCGTAGCCCGGATATGGAGGAAACAACGATGGACGCCGGCTTGGCGTCCATCGCGTGACTTTTGCCCGAGATCCTAGCGCAGGACCTCGCTCAGCACCTCGCCATCGACCTGGTGGGGTGTGGTGCCGAGGAGCCGCATGACGGTCGGCGCCACGTCGATATTGCGCATGCGCCGCACCACGGTGTCCCTTCGGATCTGCGGTCCCGCGGCGATGAACGTCGCGCTCATCACCGGAAGCTCGGGATCGTGACCGTGGGCGCCATAGAAGTTCGGCATCGACAGGGCGGTGGTTGCCGAATTGAACGGCGCGTCGCCCTGGCGCGCGACGCCGGGGTTCTGGATGCCGTCGAAATTGTAGCCGGGCGCCATCAGCGCGAACACGTCGCCATAGTCCTGGCCGACGGTCTTGCTGATGCACTGTCCGGTACCGGCATCGCATTGCAGCGGCCGGGTCTCGACGACGGTGAAGATGCGCTGATCCCTGAGCGAGTAGTTGAAGCGTGCATTGGGATCGACCGCGTTCCTCACCGCATCGGTGATCTGCGCCACCAGGTTACGGTAGGTCGCAAGATCGACGGTGCCGCCGAGCTCGCGGTTTTGCAGGTTGACGTAGATGTCGGCGGCAGGACCCGAGGTGCGGACCCCGACCTTGCTGGTGTCGATGCCGGCGTTGCGCAGGATGTTGGTGAGATTGACCGATGTGTGGAACGGCGCGAAGCCGTGATCCGACACCACGACGACGTTGCTGTCACGGCCCGCCGCATCGGCAATCTGCTTTACCGCTCTGTCTGCCGTCTGGTAGGCGAAACGGATGTAGGACGCGTAGCGCTTGACCTTGGCCGGATCCTGGTTGGCGCCGATCGAATTCGGGTCGGTCGGGTTGGTGCCCTGGCGGGGATCGGTCAGCAGGAACTGGTGCTCGGAGCCGTCGGGCTGCTCGATATAGACCATGACGAGGTCGGCGTCGGGATGGGTCTTGATCGCGCGCTCGCCGATATTTGCCTGGTAGCGGACGAAGGTCTTCACCATGTCCTCGTACATCGTCTCGATCTCGACATCGGGGAAGCTGGTGAAGCCCGGGCTCAGACGCTCCGGAATGCGGAAGTCGGCCTGCGGACGCCAAAAGCCGATGTTGTCGTTGATGTCGTCGACATCGGCCAGCACCGGCGTGTTGCGCGGGATGTAGTTGGCGCCGTAGCGGGCGAAGCGCACCACCGAGAGGTCGGGCGACAGCGCCGAGACGAAGTAGGCTGCGCCGGCCTTCGCCCCGCTGCCCTCGAAGAAGAACGGCGCGTTCTCGCCGCCGAACTTGACGTAGGCCGGCCCGGTCGACGGCGCGTGGAACGGTCCTGCGGTGATGCCGCGGTTGGCGTCGAAGAACACCAGCGTGTCGTAGTTCACCTTGCGGTCATTGGTGGTGTCGATCGCGGCGACGCGGATCGAATACTTGACGTCAAGCGTCGCGGTGTTGGTGCAGGTCGCGGTCGCCGCCGCGGAACATGAGAACGTCTCGATCGGCGCCGAGGTCACCAGCACCGGGCTGAACGAGAAATGGCCCGCAGCCTGCAGCGCCGCGACAATGCCCGGATCGGTCGTGAAGTCGCTGCGCGACAGCGAGAAGCCCTGGGCACCGATGCCGCCGAATGCGCCGAACGGCACCGTGAAGTCGGTCACGCGGGTCGGCTGGGCCGGCTGCACCACGGTCTTGTTGATCGAGATGTCGGCGCCGTCGCCGCCGGGCCAGGTCGCGGTGACGACCTTCTTGCCCTGCTGGCGCAGCTGCACCCACAGGGGCTGTGCCGTCGGGTGCGCCGACGGTCCGAGCGGGCTTTCGCTGTAGCCGCCGATCGGCGCCGCGAAGCCGCTGATGCTGCTGGAGATCGGGCCGACGATCGGCTGGAACGTGTTGGAGGGGATGTCGTTATGCACTGCGGTCGAACCGGTCGCGATCGCGATATGCGAGACCGCGGTGAGCGACGGTGACGCCGTCACGTTCTGCAGAGCCACTGCGCCGCGCCGGCTGAGCCGGGCAAGCCCGCCGTCGCGCGGCAGCACGCCTTCCTCGATGAATTTCTGGATGAAATCGGGCTTGGCACCATCGAGCGAGATCATCACCACGCGCGGCTTGCGGCCGTGATGACCGCCGTCATGGTCTTGATCCTGGTCCTGATCGTGACCGCGGGACTCGCCGATGCCGCGGTCGCCATTGTCGCCGTCCTGGCCGGCACGAGCCGGCGTTGCAACGCAAGCCAGCGATGCGACAAGCGACATCGCTGACGTCACGGAAACAAATGTCTTCAATTTCATGAGAATGCCCCAACTTCGCTGCGCGAACACACAAACGGAAACCGTTCAGCAATATTCGGGGGCTTGGCTGACGCGCATGTGACGCGCACGCGACGACGCAACGACAGCATGTCGTCGCGTCACAACTGGCGTTTGCATTGCTTCACAAGAAGAACGCGCGTGAACACAACGCGCTAGAGCCGAGCTCTCGATTTAACCCGTGGTGATGTAACGGCTGGATGAAGGCGTGTGTCCACAGACCTTGGGCGTTCTGCGCGAAACGGGTCGTGAGCGTTACGCTGTCTTCTCCGCCGGCGCCTTGCGCTTCGTCCGTTTGATGGTGCCGGAGAAGCTGAACAGCGGCCGCTCGGCCGATGTCAGCATGCCGCGCACGAAGATCAGCGATCCGCCGGCACGGGTGACCTCGCCGGTGCATTCGATCAAGGCACCCTCGCGGGCCGCATCGAGGAATTCCGAGGCGAACGAGACCGTGACCCCGGGGCCCTGGAGCACCGGGGACGCAAGCGCGAACAGGCAGTAATCCGCGAAGGTCATGAGGCAGCCGCCATGGACGTTGCCCGAGCCGTTGAGGTGCTTCGGGCCGACCCGGAACGCACAGGCGATGCGGCCGTTCTCGTCCATGCAGTGGTAGAAGGGGCCGGTATGGGTCTCGAAACTGTCCCGGGTCCAGGTTCGCCAGCCGGCGAATTCGCCCTCGGTCTCGACGTGCAGGTCGGGGCGGCGGTTGAATGCCGTATTGAGTGCGGTCTTGGCGAGCTCGTTCACGAAATCTGGCCTTCAATTATCGGGTTCGGGACCTTAAATCCGATCCATCCCCATTGTGCAAATCCCAAGCACAGATCCAGGCTGCAAATCCCGGGCCGCGTCCAACCGCCGCAAAGCTCTGGACAGGCCGGAAATGGGCCGTAAAAGGCCTTTTCGCCCCCGTTCGATCTACCTATTAAGGGTCCCATGACCGCGCCCAAGAACGACCCCAAGAACGAGCCTCAAATCACCCCCGAACTCGTCGCCGCCCACGGGCTGAAGCCGGACGAGTACGAGCGCATCCTGAAGCTGATCGGGCGGGTTCCGACCTTCACCGAGCTCGGCATCTTCTCGGCGATGTGGAATGAGCATTGCTCGTACAAGTCGTCGCGCATCCATCTGCGCGGGTTGCCGACCAAGGCCCCCTGGGTGATCCAGGGCCCCGGCGAGAATGCCGGCGTGATCGATATCGGCGACGGCCAGGCTGTGGTCTTCAAGATGGAGAGCCACAACCACCCGAGCTACATCGAGCCCTACCAGGGCGCGACCACCGGCGTCGGCGGCATCCTGCGCGACGTCTTCACCATGGGCGCGCGCCCGATCGCCTGCCTGAATGCGCTGAGCTTCGGCGCGCCGGAGCACCCCAAGACCCGGCATCTGGTGTCCGGCGTGGTCGCGGGCGTCGGCGGCTACGGCAATTCGTTCGGCGTGCCGACGGTCGGCGGCCAGGTCCGCTTCCACACCCGCTATGACGGCAACATCCTGGTCAACGCGATGGCGGTCGGCCTCGCCGACGCCGACAAGATCTTCTACGCGGCGGCTTCCGGCGTGAACATGCCGATCGTCTATCTCGGCTCCAAGACCGGCCGCGACGGCATCCACGGCGCCTCGATGGCCTCGGCCGAATTCGACGACGCCTCCGAGGAGAAGCGCCCGACCGTGCAGGTCGGCGATCCCTTCGCCGAGAAGCTGCTGCTCGAAGCCTGCCTCGAGATCATGGAAGCCGATTGCGTGATCGCGATCCAGGATATGGGCGCGGCCGGCCTGACCTGCTCGGCGGTCGAGATGGGCGCCAAAGGCGATCTCGGCGTCGATCTCGATCTCGATGCGGTGCCGACCCGCGAGACCGGCATGAGCGCCTACGAGATGATGCTCTCGGAGAGCCAGGAGCGCATGCTCATGGTGCTCAAGCCCGAGAAGGAGAAAGAGGCCGAGGCGATCTTCCGCAAATGGGGGCTCGATTTTGCCATCGTCGGCTACACCACGCCGAGCAAGCGCTTCGTCGTCAAGCATGGCGGCGACGTGATGGCCGATCTGCCGATCAAGGAGCTCGGCGACGAGGCGCCGGTCTATGACCGTCCGCATGTCGCCTCGACTGCGCTGCCGGTGATCCGCGGCCAGGACGTCAAGCCGCCGCTCGGGATCGCAGAGGCGCTGACGAAGCTGATCGGCACGCCCGAACTGTGCTCGAAGCGCTGGGTGTGGGAGCAGTACGACCACGTCATCCTCGGCAATACCATGCAGCGTCCCGGCGGCGATGCCGCCGTGGTCCGCGTCCAGGACGGGCCGAAGGGGCTCGCGCTCACCGTCGACGTCACGCCGCGCTATTGCGAGGCCGATCCGTTCGAGGGCGGCAAGCAGGCGGTCGCGGAAGCCTGGCGCAACATCACCGCGGTCGGCGGCCGGCCGCTCGCGATCACCGACAATCTCAACTTCGGCAATCCGGAGCGGCCCGAGATCATGGGCCAGTTCGTCGGCTGCCTGAAGGGCATCTCGGAAGCCTGCCGTGCGCTGGATTTCCCGGTCGTGTCCGGCAATGTCTCGCTCTACAACGAGACCAACGGCCGCGGCATCCTGCCGACGCCCTCGATCGGCGGCGTCGGCGTGCTCGACGACTTCACCAAGTCGGCGACCCTGGCGTTCAAGGCGGCGGGCGAGGCGATCCTCTTGGTCGGCGAGACCCAGGGCTGGCTCGGCCAGTCGGTGTACCTGCGCGATGTCTGCGGCCGCGAGGAGGGCGCTCCGCCGCCGGTCGATCTCGCCACCGAGAAGCGCAACGGCGACGTGGTGCGCGGCATGATCCGCGCCGGCACTGCGAGTGCGGTGCATGACGTGTCCGACGGCGGGCTCCTGATCGCGCTCGCCGAGATGGCGATCGCAAGCGGCATCGGCGCGCAGCTCCTAGCGGCGCCGTCCTCGATCGTGCCGCATGCCTACTGGTTCGGCGAGGATCAGGCCCGCTACATCGTCACCGTGCCTGCGGCGGACGCAGGCCTCGTGCTGGCCAAGATGAAGGGCGCCGGCGTGCCCTGTGCGCGCATCGGCACCACAGGCGGCGACGCGATTGCGGTTGCCGGCGAGCCGCCGGTGACGATCGAAAGCCTGTCCCGCGCCTTCGAGCACTGGCTGCCGAACTACATGCACGGCACTGCCGCCTGATCGCGTCGGATCGGGCGCTACAAGCGTCGAGCGAACAAGGTCTCAATAGCGCGATGAACCCGTCATCGCGCTATTGCCTTATGTCCAGGCGCGATCCCTTCGGATCAAGCGCTAGGTGGCGCCGCGGATCGCGCGCCAGGCAAAAATGATAATCACTGCGCCGATGAAGCCGGCGACGAGATAGCCGATCCATCCTCCGCCGATCGATACGCCGAGCAGACCCAATAGCCAGTTCGCCAGCGCGGCGCCGACGATGCCGAGGATGATATTCATGAAGATGCCGGTTCCGGTCTTCATGAACATCTCGGCGAGCCAGCCGGCCAATCCGCCGACGATGATTGCGGCGATCCATCCAACTTGAGGGTCGTTCATCTGAGGACTCCCTAGGGTCAAGCAGTCCGGCCACCATAGCTGAGAATCACATGGCCACATGTGACCAATGGCAGGTTGTGCGCAACTTGTTGGCGACGGGCTCAAGCCTGCCGCCCCCGGCGCTGCCTGCGTTCGGCCGCGGTGATCAGGATGCGGGGGCCCGGGCCCTGCGCGCCGAGCCTGTCGTCGCCATTGCGCAGCGGGCAATCGGTGACCGACAGGCAGCCGCAGCCGATGCAGCTGAACAGCTTGTCGCGCAGGTCGGTGAGATCGCTGATGCGCTGTTGCAGCGCCGCGGTCCAGGCGCGCATCGCACGCTCCCACTCGCGCATGGTCGGGGCGCGATCGAGCGGTATCGCTGCGAAGGTTTGCCTGATCTCTTCCAGCGGAATCCCCGCGCGTTGCGCGATCCGGATCACCGCGATGCGCCGCAGCACGCCACGCATGTAGCGGCGCTGGTTGCCGCTGGTGCGCCGGCTCGCGATCAGCCCCTTGCTCTCGTAGAAGTGAAGGGTGGAGACGGCGAGGCCGCTGCGCTGCGCCACTTCGCCGACTGAAAGCTCTTGTGGAAGCGCCATTTGCTGCGAGATCCCGAATTAGAAGTCCTGCAAGCTGCGAGCCTTGACCTCAACCATACTTGAGGTTCTATAACAGTTGCGGGCTTGCAGGGGCAAGCTTCCGGCCGAGATGCCGGGGTTCGTTCTTGGAAGCGAAATGCCGTCCGCATCATCCTCATCGCGCCGCTGGCTCGGGCTTCGCCCCAAGCCGTTCGGCATCACCCTTGTCTTGCTGATCTGTGCCGCGGCCGCCTTGTTCGCCTGGCGCGCCGGCGGATCCAGTGCGTCAGCCAAGGCCACCGCCGAAGCCCCGCCAACGCCGGTAGCCGCCATGGTGGTGCGGACCGAAACCTTGCCGCGCTCGATCGAGGCGATCGGTTCGTTGCAAGCAGTGCGGCAAGTGATTCTGGCACCCGAAGTTGCCGGCCGCGTCACCGCGATCAATTTCGATGCCGGTACCGATGTCGCCGAGGGCGCAGCGCTGGTGCAGCTCTATGACGCGCCGCTGCGCGCCTCGCGCGCGGTTGCGGTTTCCAAGGGACGCTTTGCGCAATTGCAGGAGAAGCGTTCGCAGGGGCTGGCGCCGTCGGGCTTCGTGACCCAGGAGACGCTGCAGCAGCGGCAGGAAGACCTCAAGCAGGCCGACGCCTCGGTCGAGCAGCTCGATGCGCAGATCGCGCAGACGACGATCCGCGCGCCGTTCGCCGGCCAGATCGGCCTGCGCAAGGTGAACCTCGGTCAATACGTCAATGCCGGCGATGCGCTCGCCACGCTGACCGCGCTCGACCAGCTCTATGCCAATTTCACCGTTCCGCAGCAGCGCCTGTCAAATCTGAAGGTGGGAGGCACGGTGACGATCCGTACCGACGCTTTCCCCGATCGGGTGTTCGAGGCCACGATCAACGCCATCGAACCGCAGGTCGCCGAGGATACCCGCAATGTCCTCGTGCAGGCGCTGTTCTCTAATCCCGACCGGCTGCTGCTGCCTGGGCTCTTCGTGATGGTGAACGTCGTGCTGCCGCCGCAGCTCGACGCCATCGTGGTGCCCGTCACCGCGATCCAGACCAGCGCGTCCGGCGAGAGCGTGCTCGTGGTGCGCGACAACAAGGCGGTCGGCGTTGCCGTCAAGACCGGGCAGCGCATCGGCGAACGCGTCGTTGTGGAGCACGGGCTTTCGCCGGGCGATCACATCGTGACCGCGGGCCAGCTTCGCGTCATGCCGGGTGCTGCCGTCCAGATGACTATGGCGGAGACGCCGGAGAAGGGACGCTAGCCCACAGGCGGCGTCTGAGGCCGGCATCATGCATTTCACCGACATCTTCATCCGCCGGCCGATTCTTGCGACGGTCGTCAGCCTGCTGATCCTCTTGATCGGCACCGCGGCCATGGTCTCCCTGCCGGTGCGGCAGTATCCCAGCATGGAAAGCGCCACCATCCAGGTCGATGTCTCGTTTCCCGGCGCGACCCAGGACGTCATGCAGGGCTTTGTCACCTCGGTGATTGCGCAGTCGATCGCGACCGCCAACGGCATCGAATACATGACCTCGAACTCGACGCTCGGCACGAGCCAGATCAAGGCCAAGCTGGTGCTCAATGCCAATGCCGACCGTGCCATGACCGAGGTGCTCGCCAAGGTGCAGCAGGTCAAGTACCGCATGCCGGCCGGCGTGTTCGATCCTGTGATCACAAAGATCACCGACGGCGCATCGGCGGTGCAGTACATCGCTTTCACCAGCGACACGCTGACGCCGGCGCAGATCACCGACTTCGCCACCCGCGTGGCGCAGCCGCTGTTGACGTCGGTCCCCGGCGTCGCCTCGGCCGACACGTCGGGCGGATCGTCGCTGGCGATGCGGGTGTGGATCGATCCGTTCAAGCTCGCGGCGCGCGGCCTGACCGCGGCCGATATTTCTGCTGCGCTGCGTTCCAACAATGTGCAGGCGGCGCCCGGGCGGCTGCGCGGCGAGATGACCGTGACCAACATCACCGCGGCGACCGACCTGCGCAATCTCGACGATTTCCGCAAGATGGTGATCAAGACCGGCGCCGCTGGCGGCGGCCTGGTGCGGCTCGGCGACGTCGCGACGCTCGAGATCGGCGGCGAGAATTACGATTCGAACGCGCGCGACAGCGGCCGGCCCACCGTCTATATCGCGGTGCAGCCGACGCCCGACGGCAACCCGCTGGAGATCGTCGCCGCCACCGCCAAGGTGATCGAGGACCTCAACCGCGTCGCGCCGCCCGGATTGCAGGTCGCCGACGTCTTCAACATCGTGCACTTCGTCAAGGCCTCGATATCAGAGGTGCAGCACGCGCTGGCCGAGGCGATCCTGATCGTCGTGGTGGTGATCCTGCTGTTCCTCGGATCGTTCCGCTCGGTGTTGATCCCGGTCGTCACCGTGCCGCTGTCGCTGGTCGGCACCGCGGCGATGATGCTGGCGCTCGGCTTCTCCATCAATTTGCTGACCTTGCTTGCGATGGTGCTGGCGATCGGGCTCGTGGTCGACGACGCCATCGTCGTCGTGGAGAACATCCATCGCCACATCGAGGAGGGCCTGAGTCCGGGCGACGCGGCCCTGATCGGCGCGCGCGAGATCATCGGCCCGGTGATCGCGATGACGATCACGCTGGCCGCGGTCTATGCGCCGATCGGCCTGATGGGCGGCCTGACCGGCAGCCTGTTTCGCGAATTCGCTTTCACGCTGGCAGGCTCGGTGGTGGTCTCGGGCGTCATTGCCCTGACCTTGTCGCCGATGATGAGCGCGCAACTGCTGGGGGAAGCGACCTCGCATGGACGGTTTGCCCGTTTCGTCGAGCACCAGTTCTCGAAATTGTCGCGCGGCTACGGCCGGCTGTTGGCCGCGACGCTCAAGATGCGCGCCGCGGTGCTCGTGGTCGCGGTCAGCGTGCTGGCGGCAATCGTGGTGTTGTTTCTCGGCAGCCAGCGCGAGCTCGCGCCGTCCGAGGACCAGGGCTATGTGTTCACGGTGCTCAGGGCGCCGCAATATGCCAGCGTCGACTACACCACGCGCTACACCAACCAGGTCGAGCAGCTGTTTCGCTCGTTCCCGGAGTATCACGCCAGCTGGGTCATCAACGGCACCGACGGCCAAAACCATGCATTCGGCGGCATCACGCTGACGGATTGGGACAAGCGCAAGCGCTCCGCCGACGACATCCAGAACCAGCTCTACGGCATGTCCTATGGCGTGCTCGGCGCGAGCGTGACACCGTTCCAGCCCGCCGCGTTGCCGGCGGCGACCGGCGGCCTGCCGTTCCAGATGGTGGTGCGCTCGGCCGGCGATTTCTCAACCATCTATCAGGAGGTCGAGACACTGAAGGCGGCCGCCTGGAAGAGCGGGCTGTTCGTCTTCGTCGACAGCGATCTCGCGTTCGACAGCCCGACCGCGCGGATCACGATCGATCATGCCAAGGCGGCCGAGGCCGGCGTCAGCATGCAGACCATCGCCGACACGCTCGCTGTGCTGGTCGGCGAGAACTACGTCAACCGCTTCAACTTCTTTGAACGCTCCTACGAGGTGATCCCGCAGGTGCGGCAGGCCGACCGGGTCACGCCGGACAATCTCGGAAACTTCAATGTCCGTTCGAGCTCGGGGCGGATGTTCCCGCTGTCGACGGTGATCAAGGTCAACGTCAAGCCTGAGCCGAACCGGCTGCCGCAGTTCAACCAGATGAATGCGGCGACGATCTCTGCGGTGCTGAAGCCCGGCGTCACCATGGGGCAGGCGGTGTCGTTCATGCAGGCGCAAAAGCTGTCGCCGGGCATGACCGTCGACTGGCTGTCGGACAGCCGGCAGTATGTCCAGGAGGGCAACCGCCTGATCGTCACCTTCGGCATGGCACTGATCGTGATTTTCCTGGTGCTGGCGGCGCAGTTCGAAAGCTTCCGCGATCCCCTGGTCATCATGGTGACGGTGCCGCTCGCGGTCTGCGGCGCGCTGCTGCCGCTGTATTTCGGCTTCACCACGCTGAACATCTACACCCAGATCGGCCTCGTCACCCTGATCGGGCTGATCTCCAAGCACGGCATCCTGATGGTGAGTTTCGCCAACGAGATCCAGCACCATGAAGGGCTCGACCGCGTCGCCGCGATCCAGAAGGCCGCCGCGGTCCGCATGCGCCCGGTGCTGATGACGACGGCCGCGATGGTCGCTGGCCTTGCGCCGCTGCTCTATGCCGACGGCGCCGGCGCGGCCAGCCGCTTTGCCATCGGCATCGTCGTGGTGATGGGGATGCTGATCGGCACGCTGTTCACGCTGTTCGTGCTGCCGACCTTCTACATCCTGATCGCCCGCGACCACCGCGCCGCGGCCGCACCGCGTCTCGAAAGCGTGGCGGCCAGGAGTGAGATCGCTGCGTAGGGAGCGGTAGTCTCTTTGACTGAAGCGGTCCTTCGACGAACTCGCTTCACCTCTCCCGCTTGCGGGGTCAAGACGAGCGAAGCTCGCTCTTAGGTCGACGCGCGTAGCGCGGCGGGTGGGGGCTCTCTCCACGATGTGACTCGCGGAGAGAGCCCCCACCCTAGCCCTCCCCCGCAAGCGGGAGAGGGGGCGCAGCTCAGATGCCGCAATATCAATGCTCTAGCTAAAGCACGTATTTGGCGCCCGGCAGCTTGCGCAGCACGGCGGTGGCGGCCCAGCTCAGCGCTACGGTGGCGAAGAACGCGATCGCAGCCTTGGCGATCGCTGGCAACTCCATGTCGAACAGCCAGTATTGCAGCCATAGCACGATCGGATAGTGCACCAGGAACATGCCGTAGGCATCGCCCTGCATGCGGTCGAGCAGCGTCGGGCCGGCCGCCTTCGATTGCAGGAAGTAGGCCAGGATCGCGAACAGGATCGAGGCGCTGAACAGCACGTAGAAGGTGCCGTAGGACGCGAGATACCAGCCCGGCAGCGGATCGGGGTTACCGATGACCCCCCGCTTGATGTAGATCATCACCCACATCAAGCAGTAGGGGATCAGCGTGATGCCGGTCCAGAACCAGCGCCGCTCGGTTAGCCGTCCGTTGGCGCTGAGCAGGCCGCCCTCGAGGTTCGCCGCCCCGATCCCTGCACCGATGAAGAAATAGGACGCATACAGCAGCACCCGGCTCGCCTGCACCGAGAACGGTCCGAGCTCGAACCAGTAGTTCTGGCCGTAATGCACCAGCATCGGCAGATAGGCGACCGCACTGACGACCACGAGGAACAGCCAGAACTTCGACGGACGTTGAAATCCCTTGATCGACAGACGGTTGATCGGCTCGAGCAGGCGCGACGACACCCGGTAGAGCACGCTCGCCGTCACGTCGAAGGTCATCAGGACCCAGACGAACCAGATCGGGCCGCTCGGCCACGGCCCGAAAATCATGGTCTTCCACCAGAATTCGGAGAAGGTCAGCTCCGGCGTCGCACGCAGCGCGATCGCGTAATAGGCGATCGGAATCACGGTGAATGCGCAGATCACGAAGGGCAGGCCGAGCCGCAGCAGCCGGTCGCGCAGGAAGATCAGCCATGGCTTGTGGCCGAGCCCGGGCCAGACGAACAGCCCCGACAGGAAGAAGAACATCGCCATGAAGAAGCTGTCGGTGGCGAGCACGATGCCGTCGAAGCCGATCCAGGACGTCGGGTCGGTATGGCCGAAATGGGTGTAGGGAATCACCGCGTGATGCAACAGCACGACCAGCGTCAGGAAGGTGCGTGCACGGTCGAGGGCGACGTTGCGCTTGTGGAGCTTCGGTGCTGCCTGGACGTCGACGGCCGGAGCCGCGTGAGCAATCGATTTCATGGTGCCCCCAGCCGGGTCTGCACCCGGATGTTGCAATCGGGAACCCGATTCAGCAAGGCCCAATCGTCCCGATTCCATGGTGTCGAGGTCGGTCATTTCAGTGGATCTGTTTCGATCTGGAACCGGGGTCGGTGGCGGGCGTTGTCGGGCGGACGCGCAAGGCGCGGGTTTGTGGAGCGAGCAATGACACTGCTGAAATGGGCGTTGGTCTTCCTTGTCGTCTCGATCATCGCGGGCCTGCTCGGCTTCACCGGCATCGCCGCCGCCTCCGCCGACATTGCGCGCTTCCTGTTCTACGTATTCGTCGTGATCTTCCTGGTGCTGCTGATTCTTGGACTCACGATATTCAGGGTCTAGCGGCGATCCGGCCGAACACTCCCGTCGTCATGCCCGGGCCTCGCCCGGGCATTTCCGTTTTTTCAGGACTGGATGGGCACGCTCCGAAACGGCCGGGCGAGGCCCGGCGCGCGCGGCAGGCGCGATAGTTTAGGCGACTTCCTCGATTTTCACCTTGTCCGGATAGAAGGCGAGGTGGCCGGCGATCTCGGTCATGGCCGGGAACGGCGCCTCATAGGTCCAGATCGCATTGTCCAGCGTCTTGCCGTTGGCCTTGATGCTGAAGTAGTTCGCGTCCCCCTTGTAGGGGCAATGCGTGGTGCGCTCGGTGCGGGTCAAAAGCTCCATGTTGGCGTCCTGCCGGGGGACGTATTGCACGGCCGGATAGCTCGCTTCCTTCAAGGTCAGCGCATGGGTGGTCTCGGCAATGACGACGCCGTCGGCGGTGACGCGGACACGCCTGGCATTGGGCGTGATCGTGATCGGATGGTCGGGGCCGGGGAGCTTCATGATTCTGCGCCTCTTCTGGTCATTTCGGCGTGATGGCTTGTGACCGATTGATGCAGGTTTAAATCGCTGGGAATGGGAATATAGTGTGCCCCGGGATGACCTAGAAGACCTCAAGCGCCAGGTTTTATCTTGGGTTTTGCCTTGGGGTTTGTCTTAGTTTTCCTGGCCGAATCGGCCCTGATTCGAATGACCTGACGGAGGTGGACTGGGATGCCGATGGACGCCCGTGATATCGAATCGATGATCAAGGCAGCGATCCCTGATGCCGAGGTGACGATCCGTGATCTGGCCGGCGACGGCGACCACTACGCGGCCACTGTCGTTTCCGAGTCATTCCGCGGCAAGTCCCGCGTTCAGCAGCACCAGATCGTCTACCAGTCGCTGAAGGGCCAGATGGGCGGCGTGCTGCACGCGCTGGCCCTGCAGACCGGCGTGCCGGAAGGCTAGTCCCCGGCAACCGGGCGGGGGCCCCAAGCGATGGCAGATAATCCGCGCGGCGCGATGTTTCGCGTCATCGTGCCGAACCAGCACAGCCGCGTCACCAATGCCGAGCTGTTCTTCGACCTCGTCTTCGTCTTCGCCGTCACGCAGCTGTCGCACACGCTGCTGCACCACTTCACCCCGCTCGGCGCGGTGCAGGTCACGGTGCTGTTTCTCGCGGTGTGGTGGGTGTGGGTCTACACCACCTGGGTCACCAACTGGCTCAATCCCGACCTGACGCCGGTCCGCCTGCTGCTGTTCGTTCTGATGCTGGGCGGGCTGTTGCTGTCGACCTCGATCCCGACCGCCTTCGAGGGCCGCGGGCTGTGGTTTGCCGGGACCTATGCGGCGATGCAGGTCGGCCGCACTGCGTTCTGGCTGCTGGCGACGCCGCGGCGCCGGACCGCGGTGCGCCACAACGCAATCCGCATCCTGACCTGGCTGTCCTGCTCGGCCGTGCTCTGGATTCTCGGCGGCTTCGCCGAGCACGAGACGCGGATGTGGCTCTGGATCGCGGCGCTGGCCATCGAATATGTCGCGCCGGCTCTGCGGTTCTGGACCCCTGGGCTGGGCTTCTCCTCGATGGAGGCCTGGTCGGTCGAAGGCGGCCATATGGCCGAGCGCTGCGCTGGCTTCATCATCATTGCGCTCGGCGAGGCGATCGTGGTCGATGGCGCGACCTTTGCCGAGCTGACCTGGACGCCGGAGAATGTCGCCGCGTTCATCTCGGCGCTGGTCGGCAGCATCGCGATGTGGTGGATCTATTTCCACAAGGGCGCCGAGGCCGGCGCGGACATGATCTCCAGGTCGGAGGAATCCGGCCGCGTGGCGCGGATCGCCTACACCTATCTGCACATGCCGATCGTCGGCGGCATCATCCTCACCGCGGTCGCCGACGAGCTGGTGCTGAAGCATCCCGGCGGCCATTCCGACCTGAAGACCATCGTGAGCTCGGTCGGCGGCCCCGCGCTGTTCCTGGTCGGGACCATCCTCTTCAAGTACGTGATCCGCAATTTCCTGCAGCTCTCGCACGGCGTCGGCATCGTGGCGCTGGTGATCACGGCCTATTTCGCCCGCGAGATGTCGCCGCTGATGCTCTCGATCGTCACCACCGTCATCATGATCGTGGTCGCGGCGTGGGAATCGATCTCGCTGCGGTCGAGCGGGGAGGAAGAATAGCGGGCTCGTTACCCGCGACCGGCCGTCGCCACGCGGTGCTGCCAGTAGACGAACAGCGGGGCGCCGATCACCTCCAGCGCAGTGAAGCCCACGAAGGGCAGCGGCGGCAAGCCAACCATCACCATCGACAGCAGCCGGCCGATGCCACCGAGGAAGATGCCGCCCCAGACGACGCGGAACAGTACGCTCTCGCTCTCGATGCGCGGCACCAGCCAGAGCAAGGCGAGGCCGAGACCAAGCCAGACCCCGCCGAAGAAGCGCAGATTGCTGTCGAGCACCGGCAGCACTGGCACGCCCGACGAGGCGTAGAGCGGGTCGCTCACGCCGAGCATCGTGATGATGCCGGTCAGGATAGGGATAAGGGCGAGCAGGGCTGTCGCGATCTGTAGCGCACGCCGGCCCATGATTGTGCCTCGTCCGGTTTGGTTTAGGCCGCGACCAACGCGTGCACCGAGAACATCGTGTTGGCGTCGGTCCAACTGTCGCGCACCGTCCAGCCTGCGCTGCGGGCGAGCGCGGTGAAACGCTCGAGCGAGTATTTGTAGCTGTTCTCGGTGTGGATGCTCTCGCCGGGACGGAACGCGAAGGTGTTGCCGAGGATGCGCACGGTCTGTGCCTTGCGGCTGATCAGGTGCATCTCGATGCGATGGCGGTCGCGGTTGTAGATCGAGCGGTGGGTGAAGCCCGACAGGTCGAAATTGCCGCCGAGCTCGCGGTTGATGCGAACCAGCACATTGAGGTTGAAGCGCGCGGTGACGCCGGCCGCGTCGTTATAGGCGTCGTACAGCACCCGCTCGTCCTTCTCGAGGTCGACGCCGATGATCATCTGCGCGCCGTGGCCGAGGATCTTGCGGGCGCTGCGCAGGAACGCCAAGGCCTCGCTCGGCTCGAAATTGCCGAGCGTCGAGCCGGGGAAGAAGCCGACCTTCGGCATGTCGGCGACGGCCTCGGGCAGCGTGAACGGCGTGGTGAAATCGGCTGCGACCGGATAGATGCCAAGGCCCGGGAAATCGCGGCGCAACCCGTCGGCCTGGGCCTTGAGGAAATCGCCGGAGATATCGACCGGCACGTAGGCTGCGAATTCGCAGTGCTCGAGCAAGAGGCGCACCTTGGTGGTCGCGCCGGCGCCGAACTCGACCAGCGCCGCGCCGTCCGGAATGATCGCGGCGATCTCGCCGCCGCGGTCGCGCAGGATGCTGAGCTCGGTGCGCGTCGGATAATATTCCGGCAGCACCGTGATCTGCTCGAACAGCTCCGAGCCGGTGGCGTCGTAGAAATATTTCGGCGACAGCCGTTTGGGGTGACGGGCGAGATCGCCGATCACATCGCCGGCAAACGCCGAGGTCGCTTCGTCGAACGGATACGCTTTGGCCAAAGCGGCGGCATGCACATTCATGATACTCTCCCGAACGCGCTTACCGACGCGTTACCGATGTCGACAGGACTCAATCAGGCATAGTCGGCGAGGCGTAACCCCGTGAATTGCCAGCGATGGTGCGGATAAAAGAAGTTGCGGTAGGTGACACGGCTGTGACCTGAAGGCGTCGCCAGCGACGAGCCGCGCAGCACGAGCTGGTTGACCATGAACTTGCCGTTGTACTCGCCGAGCGCGCCTTCGATCGCGCGGTAGCCCGGATAGGGCGAATAGGCGCTGCGGGTCCATTGCCAGACGATGCCATAGGCGTCGTTGAGCAGGCCGGCGCGCGCCGCGACCTCCCATTCCATCTCGGTCGGCAGATGCTTGCCGGCCCAGCGGGCGTAGGCGTCGGCTTCGTAGTAGCTGACATGGCAAACGGGAGCCTGGGGATCGATCGGCTGCAGGCCGCCGAGCGTCATGATCTTCCATTCGCCGTCGATCTCGCGCCAATGGCCCGGCGCCTGCCAGCCCTCGTTGGTCACAGTGCCGAAGCCATCCATCAGCCACAGCGTGGCGGTGGAGTAGCCGCCGTCCTTGATGAAGGCGAGCCAATCGGCATTGGTGACGAGGTTTTTCGCGAGCTTGACCGGGCCGACCAGCGCGCGATGCGCGGGCTTTTCATTGTCGAAATGGAAGCTGTCGTCGGCGTGGCCGACGGTGTGGATGCCCTCGTTTAGTGTCACCCATTCCTCAGGCCCGCGCTGCGATGCCGGGAAGCGCCACGCCGGATCGTAGGCCGGCGGGATCGGGTTTTGTGCGAAGGCATGCAGGATGTCGGTGTACATCAGCTCCTGATGCTGCTGCTCGTGATTGAGACCGACCTCGACCAGCGGCACCAGCGTTTCGAGCTTGTCTGTCGGGGCAGTCTGGAAGAATTTCACTACCTCGGCGTCGACATGGCGGCGGTAGGCGGTGACTTCGTCTGATGTCGGGCGGGTCAGATGGCCGCGCTGGTGGCGGGCGTGACGGGGGCCAGCGCTGACGTAATAGGAATTGAACAGATAGGCGTAGTCCGGATGGAACGGCGTGTAGCCCTTGACGTGCTCGCCGAGCAGAAACTGCTCGAAGAACCAGGTGGTATGGGCGCGGTGCCACTTGGCGGGGCTCGCATCCGGCATCGACTGGATCAACTGGTCTTCCGCCGACAGCGGCGCGGCCCGGCGCTCGGTCTCGTCGCGGACCGCGCGATAGGCGTCCACCAGCCGCTGCGCGAGCGACCCGGATTCGGAGGACAATGACGGGGAGGTGCCGGGAATGGCTGCCGCGGCAGAGGCTGGTTTCGTCAACGATGGTCTCCGATTCAAGGGGAGAACGTTGCTTCGGTAAACTGGTTCCAGACGGACAGTTCGTCCTAGATAGGGGCTCCGTTACGGGAAAAAAGCCTCCCCCATGATGATATTGGGCCCGTCAGATAATCCCGGCCCGTTTTGCGGTGCCGTCCGGCCCCCGCCGCATGCCAGATTTCCGCCATTTTGCTTTGGATGCACAATGGTTTGAGCTACATATATAGCCAGTCACGGGTTAGAAGGGTGGGCCGGCCCACAAGGCTTGAGAGCGCCGCCCCCGAAGGAAGCGAAAATGAGCATCGAGCAATTCATCGACAACGAAGTGAAGTCGAACGACGTCGTGCTGTTCATGAAGGGCACGCCGCAATTCCCGCAGTGCGGGTTTTCCGGTCAGGTCGTGCAGATCCTCGACCACATCGGAGTCGGCTACAAGGGCCTCAACGTTCTGGAATCGGCCGAGCTGCGCGACGGCATCAAGGTCTATTCGAACTGGCCGACGATTCCGCAGCTCTATGTGAAGGGCGAGTTCGTCGGCGGTTGCGACATCATCCGCGAGATGTTCCAGGCCGGTGAATTGCAGCAGCTGTTTGCCGACAAGGGCATCCCGGTCGACGTGGCTGCCTGACCTTGACGGCGCGCCAGATCGGCAAGGCGCGGCTCGAAGTCATCGTTACCGACATCACGACCCTGCGCGTTGACGCCATTGTCAACGCGGCCAATTCGTCGCTGCTTGGGGGTGGCGGCGTCGACGGTGCGATCCACCGCGCGGCGGGCCCCGAGTTGCTTGCGGAATGCCGCACGCTGCATGGCTGCAAGACCGGCGATGCCAAGATCACCGGGGGCTACCGGCTCCCCGCCAAACACGTGATCCACGCCGTCGGGCCGATCTGGCATGGCGGCACCCAGAACGAGGATGCGCTGCTCGCATCCTGTTATCGCCGCGGCATCGAGTTGTGCCACACCAACGGGCTCGGCTCCGTCGCATTTCCCGCCATCTCGACCGGCGTCTATCATTTCCCGCCGGACCGCGCCGCCGCTATTGCGGTCAAAGCCGTCGTCGATGTCCTGCCGTCGGCCCCAAATGTTACGCAGGTGATCTTCTGCTGCTTCTCGGCCCAGAGCGGTGAGCTGCATCGGGAGGTCCTGGACGCCTTCGGGAGCCCTTGTGCCTGATGCTGCCGCCGCTACACTTCCCCGTGATTTCCGGGGAGGGATAGTTCAAATGCATTCAATTCGTTTGACGTGCGCGGCCGCGGCCTCCGCGGTGTTGCTGGCGGCATCGTTGGCGTACGCGCACACCGAGGGCACCTACGAGATTCCGGCGGGTGCGCATTTCAACCCCGACAAGCTCGCCAAGATCAGCGAGTTCTTCAAGAATGAGGTCGCGACCGGAAAGATTCCCGGCGCCATCGTCCTGATCCAGCAGCACGGCAAGCCGGTGTATCACGAGGCTTTCGGCGTGCAGGACGTGGTCAGCAAGGTGCCGATCACCGACAAGACCATCTTCCGGTTGGCTTCGATGTCCAAGTCGATCACCGCCGTGGCCTCGATGCAGCTGCTGGAGGAGGGCAAATACAAGCTCGACGATCCCGTCTCGAAATACATTCCTTCCTTTGCCAACATGAAGGTCGGCGTCGAGAAGAAGGCCGAGGACGGCACCAAAACGCTCGAGCTGGTGCCACTGAGGCGGCCGATCACGATCCTCGATCTGATGACGCATACGTCGGGCATCACCTACGGCTTCTACGGCGACAGCCTGGTCCGCAAGGCCTACAAGGAAGCCAATATCTACGGCGGAGATTTCGATCTCGCCGAATTCGCCGAGCGGATCGCCAAGCTGCCGCTTCACAACCAGCCCGGCGCGCTCTGGCAATACGGCCATTCCACCGACATTCTGGCGCGCGTGATGGAGATAGTCACCGGCGAGAAGCTCTCGACGATCGAGCGCGAGAAGCTGCTTGACCCGCTCGGCATGAAGGACACCGGCTTCTTCGTCACCGATCCCGAGAAGCAGAAGCTGATGGCCGAGCCGATGCCGAACGACAGCGATTTCCGGGTCGGACGGGTCAACGATCCGACCAAGGTCAAGAAATGGGAATCCGCCAGCGGCGGCATGGTCTCAACCATGGCGGATTATTCGCGCTTCGCGCAAATGCTGCTCAATGGCGGTACCCTCGACGGCAAGACCATCCTGAAGCCCGAGACGTTCAAGGAGCTGACCACCGACCGCGTCGGCCCGGGCTCCGGCGTCGATCGCGACTTTTTCTACTTCCCTGGCGATGGCTTCGGTTTCGGGCTCGGCATCGCGGTGCGCACCGATCCGGGCACCGCGAAGCCGCCGCCGCCCGGCGATCTCGGCGAGCTGAAATGGGATGGCGCCAGCGGCTGCTATTACATCATCGACCGCAAGCAGGACTTCTTCTTCGTCCTGCTGGAGCAGACGCCGACGGAGCGGCAGCGCATCCAACGGACGTTGAAGCAGCTCGTCTATGAAGCCATGGAGAATTGATATGCGTGGGTGCCGCGCGTTCGTCGCGGCGCTCGTGCTCGCGTCCGCTGCAACGGTTGCGCAGGCCGGCTCCCCGGGGCCGGCTCCGCACAGCTTCTCGGCGGAGGGCCTCGCCAAGGTCTCCGACTATGTCAGGAACGAGGTCGCGACCGGGAAGATTCCCGGCGCGATCCTGCTGCTGCAACAGCACGGCAAGCCGGTCTACTACGAGAATTTCGGAGTTCGCGACGTCGCAACCGAATTCTCGATGAGCGCGGATACCATCTTCCGCCTCTATTCGATGTCGAAGCCGATCACGTCCGTCATCGCCATGATGCTGGTGGAGGAGGGCAAGCTCGCGCTCAGCGATCCGGTGTCGAAATACATTCCGGCCTTTGTCGACATGAAGGTCGGCGTGGAAAAGCGCGGCGATGAGGGCAGGGCGGCGATGACGCTGGAGCCGCTCAAGCGTCCGGTGACGATCGAAGACCTGATGCGCCACACCGCAGGTCTGCCCTACGGCTATTATGGCGGCGGTGTCGTCAACAAGACCTACGCCGATGCCGGCCTGTTCGACAACGATCCCGACAATGCCGAATTCACGGCGCGGCTCACGGCACTGCCGCTCGCCGAACAACCCGGAATGCAATGGGATTATGGCCATTCCACCGACGTGCTCGGCCGCATCATCGAGGTGATCACAGGAAAATCGCTGTTTCAGGTCGAGAAGGAGCGGCTGCTCGGTCCGCTCGGGATGAACGAGACCGCATTCTATGTTGCCGACCAGGCGAAATGGCCGCTGATCGCCGAGCCGATGCCGAAGGATCGCACGCTCAGCCCGGTCGCCGACGTCAGCGACCCGCGCCAGCCGCTGCGACGGGAATCCGGAGGCGGCGGCATGGTCGGCACCATCGGCGACTATGCGCGCTTCTCGCAGATGCTGTTGAACGGCGGCAGCTATGGGGGGAAGCGCTACCTGAAACCGGAAACCATCGCCCTGATGGCGTCAGATCACATCGGTCCCGAAACCGGTGTCGTGCGCGACAAGAACTATTATCCAGGGCCGAACTCCGGCTTCGGCCTCGGCTTCGCGGTCCGCACCTCGGTGCCGGAGAACACGTCCTGGCCGCTCGGCGAATATCGCTGGGACGGCGTCGGCGGCACGTTCTTCTTCATCGACCCCGCCGACGATCTGTTCGGGATCTTCATGGTGCAGACGCCGTCACAGCGCGGCCGCATCCAGCAGGAGCTGAAGACGCTGATCTACCGGGCGATGGGAAGGTGACTTGACACAAGACTGTCACTCGTCATTGCGGGCGAAGCGAAGCAATCCATCTCGCCACTTGCCGAGAGATGGATTGCTTCGTCGCTTCAGCGCAAAATTGCTTTGCAATTTTGTCGCGAGCTCCTCGCAATGACGGTGTGCGAGCTACGCCCCGCGGACGATATCCCTGACGTGCCCGATCGCTTCCTCGATCATGGCGGCAGTGACGTCGAGATGCGTGCAAGCCCTGATCCGGCCGTCCATCATTGCGAGCGTCACGCCGCGCTTGCGCAGCTCGGCGACCATCTTGTCGCCGGATACGCCTGAGCCGTCGGGCTTGAAAAAGACGAGGTTGGTCTCGGGCGCTTGCACCGCGATGCCGTTGATCTGCGACAGCCCGCGCGCCAGCGCCCGCGCGTTGGCATGGTCATCGGCGAGACGGTCGACATGGTGATCGAGCGCGTAGATGCAGGCGGCGGCACAGACGCCGGACTGCCGCATCGAGCCGCCGAGCCGCTGCTTCCAGCGCCAGACGTCGTCGATGAAGGCGCGGGTGCCAGCGATCACGCCGCCGATCGGTGCGCCGAGGCCCTTGGAGAAATCGATCCAGGCCGAATCCCAGCCCGCCGTCATGTCGCGCGGCGAGATGCCTGAGGCGACGGTCGCATTCAGAAGGCGTGCACCATCCATATGGGTCACAAGCCCGTGGTCCTTGGCGATGCGCACGACCTCGTCCAGCGCGGCCTTCTTCCAAATCGTTCCGCCGCCGATATTGGCGGTCTGCTCGACACTGACGAGCACCTGCGGCGGCTGGTAGCGGGTGCGTGGATGCAGCGCGGCGCGGAACGTCTCCGGCGTGAACTGGCCGTCATCGCCCGGCAGCTGCGTGATCTGGAAGCCGCCGAGCGCCGCATGCGCACCGCCCTCGCGGGCGATGATATGCGCGGTGGCGTGCGCCAGGATCTCGTCGCCGGGGCGGCAATAGGCCAGCGTCGCCGCGACGTTGCACATCGTGCCCGACGGCATGAAGACGGCGGCTTCCTTGCCGAGCAGATCGGCGACGCGGGCGTTGAGCTCGTTGGTGGTCGGATCGTCACCGACCTGCTCATCGCCGACCTCCGCCCTCGCCATCGCCTCGCGCATCGCCGGCGTCGGCTTCGTCTGTGTGTCCGACAACAGGTTGATACGGACGGCGGGCGCCTTGGGATCGGGCCGGGCAGGGGTGTAGTGCATGGCTTTCCTCATCGCTCCGCTAGCGCGCGGATTCGCCGCTAGCGTATAGGCTTCCGGGCAGCGTGACGAAACCGCATAATGATGATCTCGGTCTACGTTACGCGATAGTCGATCAGGTAGGGGTATGGTGTGGTCGAAAGCCGGCGGACGCCTGGACGGCTCGTCGCGCGCCCAGCACGGGGTTGCTCTTGCAGCAGCGTGATAAGGGTCTGGATGCGGTCGCGGACGTGGATCGCCCCTTGAGGCGATCGCGCTTCGATATCGGAGAGCGCTCGATCGATCTGAGCAAGGGCGTGTCGCGTATAGCGGACGTTCACAGCCCGTGCTTTCTCCACATCGCACGAACTTCCTCGTCCGTTGCCAACTCGCCGCGTGCAATCTCGGCGTCAGCTTCAGCCAGATCGGCGTTTTCTTCCGGCGTGAGCTGGAGCGGCGGCTGGTCGACACCGGCAAGCTGCAGCATGATACGCGCGAGCGCATCCTGCTCGGTGTCAGGCAAACTTGAAACCGTTTCGAACGCTTCTTCGAGTAACCGGGTCATCGGCAAGTACCTCTACGGGCAGCCATCTGCCAAGTCCTACGCATGCAAGTCCGCGAATAGTAGTCGTCCTGCGCCCAAACAAAAAGGCCCCGGCAAAACCGGGGCCTTTCGGATCTCGCATGCGTGCTGTGATCAGCGCGAATAGAATTCGACGATCAGATGCGGCTCCATCTGCACCGGGAACGGCACGTCGCCGAGCGCCGGGATGCGGACGAACTTCGCGGTCATCTTGCCATGATCGACTTCGAGGAAGTCGGGCAGGTCGCGCTCGGGCAGCTGGGCGGCTTCCAGCACCGGGGTGAGCTGCTTGGAGGCTTCCTTGACCTCGATGGTGTCGCCGACCTTCAGCTTGTAGCTGCCGATGTTGACCTTGCGGCCGTTCACCTTGATGTGGCCGTGGTTGATGAACTGGCGCGCGGCGAACATCGTGGCGACGAACTTGGCGCGATAGACCACGGTGTCGAGACGACGCTCGAGCAGGCCGATCAGGTTCTCGCCGGTGTCGCCCTTCAGGCGGCTGGCCTCGACATAGATGCCGTGGAACTGGCGCTCGGAAATGTTGGCGTAGTAGCCCTTGAGCTTCTGCTTGGCGCGGAGCTGCACGCCGAAGTCGGAGAGCTTGCCCTTGCGGCGCTGGCCGTGCTGGCCGGGGCCGTATTCACGGCGGTTCACGGGGCTCTTCGGGCGGCCCCAGATATTCTGGCCCATGCGGCGATCGATCTTGTACTTCGCCTCACTGCGCTTTGTCATCGCGTCCTCTTTGATAGCCGTCGCTACCCAGCGCCCGGCGTTTTGTCAGTTTCAGGTTTGAGGAGACGCGCCCTCCTGTGTACCGGCCAAAAGGCCTGTACCGACAGGTCCGCCTCGAAAGCTCGGGGAGAACCACGGGTCGCGAAACGCATCGCGGGCCGAAACCGGCCCGCGAGCAACGGTGGTCTTAAGGAGAAAGTCCGGTTCTGTCAAACAAAACGCAGGCCGATTTGGGCCGAATCGGCGTCAAAATCGGTCCCTTTCGCAGCTCAAAGCCGGGTTCCGGCCGCCCGGACCGGCCGGGCGTCGGCTTGCGGCCGGATCGCGCACAATTCCGCGGCGATTTCCCCGCCCAGCACCTGCTCAAGCCGGGTCAGGGTCTTGGCGATCAGGGCGGCATCGCAGACCAGATGGTCCCAGCGCAGCACCACATCGACGGTCAAGTCCGGCTTGATCACGCCATAGCTCAGCAGAAACGGCCCGGGGCTCAGCGCGTGCAACTCGCCCGGGCCATAGGCCGCGACCGAGGTGACACCGAAGTTGCCGCAGAAATTGGCGCGCTGCCGGCCGAAATTCATCCCGATCGCCCATGCCAGGCGGCGCAGCGGAAACGGCAGGCGCGTCACACAGAGCATCTTGCGGAACGAAGGGATCTCGTGCAGCGGCGCGGTCTTGGCGCGCCGGATCAGCGCATCGACATCGCCAAGCGCCATCTCGTCGGCTCCGCAGACGCGCTCGAACAGCACGCAATCCTCGCCCTTCTCAACGCGCGCAATGGCCACCATGCCGACGCTGCGCGGCAACTCGTAGAGGCAGGGCCACGGCCATTTGGCGTGCAGCGTGCGCAGGGTCGGCTCGGTCCTGGCGACCAGCGCGAATGCCTTGACGAAGATCGAGGCCCAGCCCGGCGCCTGCGCCGCGCGTGCGCGGGCCTCGACCACCGCACGAACGTTCAGCGAGCGCGTCAGGGAGACGAACGGCACGCCGGCCGATGCGTACATCAGATCGGCGACGAGACGGCGCGGCAATGAAATCCGACGAAATTTACCGCGCATCTGTTCGGTTCGTATCCCCTGCAATCAGGCAAAAATCAAAAATCAAAGGCCCGGCGAGCTCGGATTGTTGCTCGCCGCACCTGAAGCCAACATGAACCAACTGGTCGGAGGCCAACAGGTTCGGCTCACGGCGCCGGTTTGGCCAAGGGCTCGCCGGCCTTCACCACATAGACCCCTAGCACCTTGAGCGGCTTGTCGCCGGAAGTTTTGGCATCGTGCACCGCACCTTCCGGGATTTGGTAGGAATCGCCTGCCTTCAGCTTCAGCGGCGGCTTGCCGTCGATCACAAGTTCCAGCTCGCCTTCCAGCACATAGCCGGTTTCAGCGCCGGGATGGCTGTGACGACCCGACGCACCCCCGGCCGGAACCTCGGCAATCGCCGTGACCGTGTTGTAGCCCGCCGGGAAATCGACCTTCTGTAGCGGCGTCCGCTTGATGCCGCTCTGCTGCGCAAAGGCAGCGCCGGCACCGGCAAAGGCAATCACGGTGAGACCAAGCAGCAATTTCCTGAACATGCATTTTCCTTCCCAAGGCGCGAAACTCTAGCAGCGCGGAATCGCGGCGGAAAGCGGGCGAAGTGTGATCTGCGCTTGCGACGTTCGGATAAGTCCGTTCATCCAATAGTGCAGGCTGTCGTTGAATTAGGCGCGGCCGAGATTACGCGAGGCTGACAAGCTGTTCAGGCAATTATGGCGCTCACCCTTCAGGGTGTCGAAGACACGCTCAAGTTGTGCAGCGATTCCTTCGTGACATGACTGGAACTTGCTCGCCGGCGGAGCACGCGTGGGCGCGGCGCGCGATGACCTCACGCCTACCGCTTGATCCCGGCGAATGCGGCGGCGATGCCGCGCTGGAACAGCGACCAGTCGAAGCCGAGCGCAAGCGCGAGGTAACCGCGATCGATCATCGCATTGGCCTGCTCGGCGGTGCGGGCGACGCCGCCGATCGGCACGCCGCTCTTCAGGATGCCTTGTTCGGCGCGCTGTATCAGCGCGACCACTTCGGGGTCGTCTGCTAGCCCGCGCTTGTTGATCGAGGTGGCGAGATCGCCGGGCCCGATCACTGCGAGGTCGATTCCCGGTGTCGCCATGATCTCGTCGATCCGGTTGACGGCATCGACATGCTCGATCGTGATCATGCAGATCATGTCGTCGTCGGCGGTCGCCATGTAGTCGTTCATCGAGACGCCCCAGCGGAACGGCGCATGGAACGGCCCCCACAGCCGGTCGCCCTTCGGCGGATAGCGCACGCTGCGCGCGGCCTTCTCGGCGTCGTCGCGGTTGCAGATCATCGGGAAGTTGATGCCGAGCGCACCGATATCCATCGGCGCCTTGGCGAGGTGCGGCTCGTTGGCGGCGATCCGCACCATCGGCACGCAAGGCGTGCCCGAAGTTGCCACGATCATCGCGTGCGCGGTGCCGAGGTCGATCGGCCCGTGCTCGAGATCGACGATGATCCAGTCCAGCGACTGCGCCATGATCTGCACAGTCTGGATGCTTGGAATCGTCGCGATCGCGCCGAAGGTCGGGCGCTTGTCGCGCCACGCCTGGCGCAAGCGGTTGAGCGGCGTCAGCGGTGCTGTGGTCAAATGCGGTCCTCCCTCGAAGGCGGGCAGAGGCTAGCAGCGCGCTGTGACGGCGAAAAGGATCAGGCCGGGACTCTGCCGCCGAAGAATGGCGTCAGCGCTTCGGTCAGCCTGTGCGGGCGCTTCGAGGTGAAGATCATCTCGGCGCCGGCCTCATCGCTCTCCGAGCCTGCCGGGCCGAGCAAATCGGCGACGCGGCGGGCGATCGCCGGCGCCGGATCGATCCAGTCGACCGGCCAGGGCGCGAGCCTGGTCAGGCGCTCCAGCAGCAGCGGATAATGTGTGCAGGCCAGCACGACGGTGTCGGTGCGGGCGGGGTCATTGGCGTCATCGCCGACGAAGCAGGGCGCCAGTTCGGCGGCAATGTCCTCGTCGCGCACGGTCAGCCCGCTGAGCGCGGCTTCCGCCAGCGAGGCGAGCTCGCCGGAGCCGACCAGCGTCACCTCGCAGCCCTGTGCGAAATCCGAGATCAGCTTGCGGGTATATTCACGCTTCACGGTGCCCCTGGTGCCGAGCACCGAGACGCGGCGCGTCCGTGACGAGGCGCAGGCCGGCTTGATCGCCGGCACCGTGCCGACGAAGGGCAGGCGGTAGGCATCGCGCAGATGCGACATCACAAGGGTGGATGCCGTGTTGCAGGCGATCACGACGAGGTCGGGCGCATGGGCCTCGATCAGCTCGCCGACCAGCGGCACCACCCGGGCGATGATCTCGTCCTCGGTATGGTGGCCATAAGGGAAGAAGGCGTCGTCGGCGACATAGACATAGTGGGCGTCGGGCCGGGCGCGGACGATCTCGCGCAGCACGGTAAGGCCGCCGAGGCCGGAATCGAAGATGAGGATGGTCGGGGGAGTGGACACGGTGAAAAGTCTATCCGAAGCAGGGTTACCATTCAGTTGTTTTGGCTATCCGGCCACTGGGGCCGACAAAAGGCGGTGAAGGCGGGAATTTCATATGGCTTTGGCCTATCCCTGCAAGTATCACGGCAAACTATTGCTGCGACGTGCGAAATCCAAACGGGGCCATTCGACCATGATCCGCAATACCACCGCGAGCTGGGGCTCGCTCGCCCGTGCGTTCCACTGGGTGCTGGGCATCGCCATCATCGGCATGCTGGCCTATGGCTGGTGGATGAACCACATCCCGGCACGGGCGGACAAGTTCTTCTACCGGGCGATCCATGCCGATATCGGCTACATGGTGCTGCTGCTGACCGTGTTGCGGCTGCTCTGGCGCGGCGTCAACCCGACGCCGGCGCTGCCGGCCGAGATGCCCTCCTGGCAGCGGATCGCCGCCCGCGTCAGCCATGGCGCGCTCTATGCCGTCACCATCCTGGTCGCGATGCTGGGCTGGGCGCATTCCGGATCCCGTGCCCAGGACTATTCGAGCTTCTTCGGCCTGTTCCATGTTCCCCAGATCACCTCGCCCGACAAGGCCGCGGCGGACGCCTATGAAGATCGTCACATCTTCTTCGCCTACGTCCTGCTCGCGCTGATCGTGCTGCACCTCGCCGCGGTCGCCTTCCATCATTTCGTCAAGCGCGACCGGGTCGCGGCGCGGATGATGGGGGCGGGCGAGGTCGACCACGCCCAAGAGGCGGCGCGGGCGGCGACGCCCAGGACGAGCGGGTGACCGCCGAGCCCTTGAACGGCCAAGTGATGGCATCGCACCGGCGACGGCGCTAGTCTGGCGGTGAACCCGGGAGGGCCATCGCGGCCGAACGCTCGTGGATGATTTGACGCGGGACACGACGAACTGGCGGATGCCGGACGAGGGCGCGCCGCATGCCGCGACCTGGATGGCGTTCGGCGCCAGCGCCGCGATCTGGGGCGGCAAGCTGCTTCCGGCGGCGCGGGAAAATCTCGCCAACATTGCCAAGGCGATTGCGGCCTATGAACGCGTCAACATGCTGGTGCGCGAGGAGGACCGCGAGATTGCCGCGCGGCTGTGCGGCCCCGCGGTCAGCCTCGTCGTGCAACCGGTCGACGACGTGTGGATGCGCGACACTGGACCGGTGTTTGTGCGGGACCCGTCGGGGCAGCTTGGCGCGGTCGATTTCAACTTCAACGGCTGGGGCAACAAGCAACGCCATGCGCTCGATGCCGAGGTCGCCGCGCATGTCGCCGGTGCCGCGAACGCGACATTCCTCAAGGCGGGCCTGGTGCTGGAAGGCGGCGGGATCGAAGTCGACGGTGAGGGGACGGCCATCATCACCGAGAGCTGCGTCCTCAACCCAAATCGTAATCCCGGCGTCTCCCCGGAAAAATGTGAGACCGAATTGTCTCGCCTGCTCGGGCTGGAAAAGATCATCTGGCTGCCCGGCATCGCCGGCAAGGACATCACCGACGGACATACCGACTTCTACGCACGCTTTGCCAGTCCCGGCGTTGTCGTGGCCGGCCTGGAAGTGGACCCGTCGTCATTCGATCACGCGGTGACCAGGCGACACCTCGATATCCTGCGCGGCGCCATTGATGCGAAGGGCCGTCGTCTGGATGTCGTGGTGTTGCAGGGCCCGTCGACGGTGCGTCCAAAGCACGGCAGCAAGGACTTCGCTGCCGGCTACATCAATTTCTACGTCTGCAACGGCGTCGTCATCGCACCGGAATTCGGCGACGCGACCGCGGACCGCAACGCGCGCGATATCCTGCGCGACCTGTTTGCTGACCGGGAGATCATCCAGCTCAACATCGACGGCATCGCTGCCGGCGGCGGCGGCATTCACTGCACCACGCAACAGCAGCCGCGTTGATGTAATTGGCCCGGCTGCGACGGATCGCGGCCGGGCCGTTCATCGATTGCGCAAGCGGTGCTAACCCGCCGGCATCTGCTTCTCGACCAGACGCACCCAATACGAGGCGCCGTGGCCGAGGATGTTGTCGTTGAACTTGTAGGCCGGGTGGTGACACATCGGGCCGTCGCCCATGCCGAGGAAGACGAACGCGCCGGGGCGCGCTTCCAGCATGAACGCGAAATCCTCGGCGCCCATCACCGGCACCAGATTGTCGTTGACGCGTTCGGCGCCGGCCACATCGCGAGCGACTTCAGCGGCGATGCCGGCTTCGCGCGCGTGGTTCAACGTCACCGGATACATGCGTCCATAGTCCGTCTCCGCGGATCCGCCATAGGCCTTGGCGATGTTGGAGGCGACCTCGCCGATCCGGCGCTCGACCAGATCGCGCACGCCGGGATCGAGCGTGCGCACGGTGCCGCCGAGCGTGACGGTCTCCGGGATCACGTTGAACGCGGTGCCGGCCTCGAACATCGTGATCGAGATGACCGCCGATTTCAGCGGATCGAGATTGCGCGACACGATCGATTGCAGCGCATTGATGATCTGGGCACCGATCAGCACGCTGTCGACCGCCTCGTGCGGGGCGGCGCCGGCGTGGCCGCCCTTGCCGTGGACGACGATCTTCAAGGTGTCCGACGAGGCGAGCATCGGGCCGGGCGTGGTCGCGAAATAGCCCTCGGGCAGGCCAGGCATGTTGTGCAGGCCATAGACCTCCTGGATGCCCCAGCGGGTCATCAGCCCGTCGTCGACCATCGCCTTGCCGCCGGCGCCGCCTTCCTCGGCGGGCTGGAAGATCACGACCGCGGTGCCGTCGAAATTGCGGGTCTCGGTAAGATATTTTGCGGCGCCCAAGAGCATCGCGGTGTGGCCGTCATGGCCGCAGGCGTGCATCTTGCCGGGGATCTTCGAGGCGTAGGCGACGCCCGAGGCCTCGGCGATCGGCAGCGCGTCCATGTCGGCGCGCAGCCCGATGGTCTTGCCCGATCCGGACTTGCGGCCGCGGATCACGCCGACCACGCCGGTGCGTCCGATCCCCGTCACCACCTCGTCGCAGCCGAACTCGCGCAGCTTGTCGGCGACGATGCCGGCGGTGCGGTGCACCTCATAAAGCAGTTCGGGATTCTCGTGGAAGTCATGGCGCCAGGCGGCCATTTCATCCGAGAGGGCAGCAACGCGATTGACGATGGGCATGGGAGCGTCCGTTTCTTGTGAGCTTTGTAGTGAACCGTGTAGGGCGGGTCAGCGTAGCGTAACCCGCCGGCTTGTCACGCGAAAGCGACCGTGATTCCCGGGCGATTCGAGCCCCATTCGCAATTGCGAACTGTGGAATCCAGAGGTTGCGGCGCGAGATTCCGGGTTCACGCGTGGTGCGCGTGCCCCGGAATGACGGAGCAGATCCTCACGCTTCGCCGAATACCCGCTGAAAGATCGTGTCGACATGCTTGAGGTGATAGCCGAGGTCGAACTTTTCCTCGATCTCGGCGTCAGTCATGTACTTCTTTACGTCGGGGTCGTTCTTCAGCAGCGTCTGGAAGTCGCCTTCGCCGCGCCAGACCGGCATCGCGTTGCGCTGCACGAATTTGTAGGCGTCCTCGCGGCTGGCGCCCTTCTGGGTCAACGCGATCAACACGCGCTGCGAATGCACGAGGCCGCCGAGCCGGTCGAGGTTCTTCTGCATGTTCTGCGGATAGACCAGCAGCTTCTCGATCAGACCGGCGAGGCGGACCAGCGCGAAGTCGAGCGTCACGGTAGCGTCGGGGGCCATCATGCGTTCGGCCGAGGAGTGCGAGATGTCGCGCTCGTGCCACAGCACGACGTTCTCCAGCGCCGGCGTCACATAGGCGCGCACCATGCGCGACAGGCCGGACAGGTTCTCCGACAGCACCGGATTGCGCTTGTGCGGCATCGCCGACGAGCCCTTCTGGCCCTCGGAGAAGAACTCCTCCGCTTCCAGCACCTCGGTGCGCTGCAAATGGCGCACCTCGACCGCGAGTCGCTCGACCGAGGCGGCGATCACGCCGAGGGTGGCGAAATACATGGCGTGGCGGTCGCGCGGGATGACTTGCGTCGAGACCGGCTCCGGCCGCAGGCCCATCGCCTTTGCGACGTGCTCTTCAACCCGCGGGTCGATCTGGGCGAAGGTGCCGACCGCGCCGGAGATCGCGCAGGTCGAGATTTCGTCGCGCGCCGCGACCAGGCGAGCGCGGGCGCGCGCGAACTCGGCATGGGCATAGGCGAGCTTGAGGCCGAACGTGACCGGCTCGGCATGGATGCCGTGCGAGCGGCCGATGGTCGGCGTCATCTTGTGCTCGAAGGCGCGTGTCTTCAGCGCCGCCAGCACCCGGTCGAGATCGGCGATCAGGAGGTCGGCGGCGCGCTTGAGCTGGACGTTGAGGCAGGTGTCGAGCACGTCGGAGGAGGTCATGCCCTGGTGCACGAAGCGCGCCTCGGGGCCGACGATCTCGGCGAGATGGGTCAGGAAGGCGATGACGTCGTGCCTGGTCTCACGCTCGATCTCGTCGATCCGCGCGACGTCGAAGGTGGCGTCCTTGCCCTTGGCCCAGATCGTCTTGGCGGCTTCCTTGGGGATCACGCCGAGCTCGGCCAGCGCGTCGGCGGCATGCGCCTCGATCTCGAACCAGATCTTGAAACGCGTCTGCGGCTCCCAGATCGAAGCCATTTCCGGGCGGGTATAACGGGGGATCATCGCGCACTCCGAATCGAGCGGGGCGGGGCCGCTCACAAAGGGAATATAGTGCGGAAACCGGCCAAAATAACCGGCGCGGCGGCCGTTGCCCGGATGAGCGCAAACCGGGGGACTTGCAGCCGGTCCCGGGTGTCGCTGCGTTCACCCGGGCTACGAGATGGCTACAAATTCGCCAGCCCGCATTCGACGGCCAGACGGACCAGCTGGGCATCGGTCCGCATGCCGGTCTTGGCCTTGATCAAATAGTGGTAGTTCTGCACGGTCTTGGTGCTGAGGTTGAGATTGGCCGCGATCTGTTCCTTGGTGCTGCCGGCCGCGAACTGCCGGAGGATCTCGATCTCCCGCTCGCCGAGCTGGTCGAGGGCCGATTTGGCCGGCACCAGGCTCTCCAGCGCGAGCACCCGGGCGACGTCGTCGCTCATCGCAGGCTCGCCGCGCGCCACTTGGCGGATCGCCGCGATCAGCTCGGCCGGCTCGCTGCCCTTGGTGACGAAGCCGCTGGCGCCGGCGCCGAACGCCGCCTTCACCTGGGCGGCCTCGCTGTGCATGCTGAAGACCAGGATGCGGGCGTCGGCATCGCGCGCGCGGATGTTGCGGATCGCTTCGAGTCCGCTCGCGCCGGGCATCGAGATGTCCATCACCACCACATCGGGCCCGTGCGACTTGAAGGCGCGGTAGGCATTGGCGGCGTTGTCGGCCTCGGCGACCACGCTGAAATCGTCCTGATGCTCCAGCACGCGCCGGTAGCCCTGGCGGACGACGGGATGATCGTCGACCAAGAGGATCGAGATGCCGCGACTCTTTACGTTCGTTGCCTTCACGGTTGTCGTCTTCGCGGTCGTCATCTCAGGCAGCAAGTGGAATCGTGGCGGCGACCGAGAGGCCGCGGCGGGCAGCCGCGATCGACAGCGAGCCGCCAAGCGCTGCGACGCGCTCGCTGACGCCGGTGAGGCCGAAGCCCGCCGACTGCGCCACCTTGACCGCATCGCCGCCGCCATCGTCCTCGACGCGGACCAGCAGCGCGTTCTCGGCTCCGGTGCGCCGCTCGATCCGCAGCACGATCTCGCGCGCGGCGCTGTGACGCAACGCATTGGTCAGGCACTCCTGCGCAATGCGATAGGCCGTCGCGGCGACCGTGCCGCTGATGTCGGCGAGGTCGCCCTGCAGATCGAGCTGGATCATCGGCTGCGTCGTGCGCGATCGGCAGCTATCGACGAGATCGACCAGGCTTGCCTCCAGCCCGAGCTCTTCGGCCGGCGGATGGCGCAGGCGATTCAGCGTGTCGCGCAGGCAGGCGATGATGCGGCGCGTGGCCTGCGAGATCATCCGTGCGTCCTGCGCAATTTCGGTGCCGGCGGCGTATTTGTCGCCGGCGCTTGCCTCGATCGTGGTGGCGAAGGCGAGGATCGCGGTGAGATTCTGGCCGAACTCGTCGTGCAACTCGCGGGCCAGCGCGCGGCGTTCGTCGCTGCGGATTTCGAGCAGCCGCCGCGTCAGCAGCGTACGCTCTTCCTCGGCCTGCGCGAGGCGGTCGCCGAGGTCGCCGACGGCGCGTCCGATCATCGCGAGATCCATCGAGCGGACGCGCGGCAACGGCGTGCGGTACTCGCCGTCGGCCATGCGCCGCAGCGCCGACACGATCGAGTGGGCGGGCGCCAGCGTATGCGCGATCGCGAGCGAGGCGAGCAGCGCGATGGCGAGCGCCATCAGCAGCGCGACGTGGATGTTGTCCAGGATGTGCTGCCAGGCGAGCGCGATCGCGGCGTCCGGATCGGAGATGGCGCGGACGGTTCCCGCGGTCGCGGCGCGGGCGCTGATCGGCCGCTCGACGGTGGCGTGATCGCCGAGCACCGTCTGCACGGTGGCCGCGAACCAACGCGGCGGCGCCTTGCCAATCCCCTTGCTCTGGCCGCAGAGCGGCTTCTCGAAGGCACCGGCCGGTTCGAACTGCACGCAGATCCCCGGCGCGATCAGTCCCATGGTTTCGATGGTGCGCCAGTCCGGCGCCGGCAGCAGTTGCTCGCGCATCCGGTTGCTGCGCAGCAGCAATTCGCGCCAGTACAAGGCTTCAAGCGCCTGCGACACCCGCTCGGCGGACGCCGATGTGGCGCGATCGACGCTGCGATAGGCATCGATCGTGGCCCAGACGGTGGCCGCGCCGAGGCACAGCGCGACGATGACAAGCAGGCGGGCGACCAGTTGAAGCACGAGGCGCATGCGATCACTCCACGGCCGGAGCATGATCCAGAAAGAGGAGCGAAGCCTAACAGCAACCCCGTTCGCGGCAAGTACGAGCATGCCCAGCCATGCAGGTCGGGAAATTTGCCCGACGAAATTTGGGCAGATGTCTTTGGACGGCGCCCACAGGCTCTGCTCTAACGGGAGGCGAGGACCTCGCGGGGCCTCATGGAACAGTCATCGCAGGGAGCTCACGCAGCATGAATGCCAAGGTCGGCGCCGCCGCATCGGCCGGCACGGATGCGGCGGAGCGCAGTGTCCTGCTGCTCTGGATGATCTTCACCGGCCTTTCGGTGTTCGCCGCCTTCCTGCTGTGGCGCTACGGGCTGATCCGCCTGATGGTCAATTCCGACCGCACCTACATCTCCAGCGTCATCGCCGTGCTCTACATCGTCACCTGCATGCATTGCTTCTGGCGGACGCGGGCGATCGCGCGGGAAGGGGAGGTTGCGCGCGGCTGCCGCGCCATCCTCGCCGCGCCCGACGGCGCCAAGGTGCTCGCATCGGATGCGCGCGGCCTGCCCCGTGGCCTCGTCACCGATCACATCAAGAGCCTGGTGCAGAAGGCCGATGCGCAAGCCAAAGGGCGCATCGACCAGACCCTGCTGCTGCGGACGCTGGCCGACCGCCTGCGCGGCTCCAACGGTTTTGGCGCCTTCGTCTCCGACACGCTGATGAAACTCGGCCTGCTCGGCACCATCATCGGCTTCATCATCATGCTGGCGCCGATCGCCTCCCTCGATGCCGCCGATAAGGTCGCGATGAAATCGTCGATGGGCCTGATGAGCGACGGCATGGCGGTTGCGATGTACACGACGCTCGCCGGGCTGATCGGATCGATCCTGGTCCGGATCCAGTATTACATGCTGGATTCCGCGACCCAGCGGGTGTTCTCCGACGCCGTCGTGCTGACCGAGACGCACGTCACCCCGGCGTTGGAACGCCGCCTTGGTACGCCCCTTGGATCGCCGCCATGATGGACGAGTTCGGGCTCTATCCGCGCGAGGAGCCGTTCGATCCGCTCGGGGTCATGCTGTTCAAGGCGCTGCAGGTGATCGCTTTCCTGTTCTTCCTCGCGCTGCTTTCGGTGTCGCCGGATTCCAAGGAAGGCAAGATCGACTCCAAGGCGGAGTTCATCATCACGATGGACTGGCCGGACAACCATCCCGACGACCTCGACCTGTTCGTGCAGGACCCGGCCGGCAATATCGCCTGGTACCGGCATCGCGAGGCCGGCTTCCTGACGCTCGATCGCGACGATCGCGGCGGCGCCAACGACTTCATCGTGGTCAACGGCAAGAAGATCGCGTCCCCGATCCGCGAGGAGATCGTCACCTTGCGCGGCATCGTCGCCGGCGAATACACCGTCAACGTCTCGCATTTCCAGGCGACGACCGGCGAGCCGGTGCAGGCGAATGTGAAGGTGCAGAAGCTCAATCCGACGGCGCAGGTGATCTTCGACGACAAGCTGACCGTCAACCACACCGGCGACGAGAAGACCGCGGTCAGGTTTCGCCTCGACGCCGAAGGCAAGGTGATCAACGTGGATCAGCGGCCGAAATCGCTGCTGGAGACGTTCCGCAACGTCCACGCCAACGGCGCCGATCTCGACCCGAAGACCGGGGTGAGGATGCGCCGTGATTAGTCTGCAGTCGGTGATCCTCACGCTAGCGGTGGCCTACGCGATGGTCGGTGCGCTGCTGCTGATCGTGCTGGTCTATGCGCGGCTGCACTGGTCGCTGAAGGCTGTCGTCATCGTCGTCACCAGCGCGTTCTATTTCGTCAGCTTCGGCGGCATGCGCGGCCTGCTCGGCTGGGCCTCCGCGGAGAAGCTGCCGGCGAACTTCAAGCTGCTGTCGACGCGGATCGTGGAGCCGCATTCGCTGGAGGGCGATCCGGGCTCGATCTATCTTTGGGTTGAGGAACTCGATGAAGACAACCGGCCGAGCGCCGTGCCGCGCGCCTTCCGGATTCCCTACAGCGATGCGTTGGCCGAGCAGACCCACACCGCCGACAACGAGATCAAGGCCGGGCATCCGCAGGGCGGACGGGCGGCGGATTTCGGCGGCGGCGACGGGACCATCATGGACTTTGTCAGGGAGTACATCACGCCGAAGACGATCCTGGAGACCACCGGCGGCGATTCCACGACCGGGACCTTCGTGCCCCCGCCGGCGGGCGCGCAAGGATCGGTCTTCACGCCGCTGCCGCCGCCCCGGATGCCGCCGAAGGACGAGCAGCAATAGAGGGATGCGCACCACAACGAGGATGGCATAAAAATAGGGATCGCCAATAATCAGTCAGAGGCGTGGACAGTAGTCATCCGGAATTCCTCAATTCCCTGAACCGTGTAGTCTTAGAGCTAACCGGGGCTAGATTTCATCCCCAAGCCATTTTCCCGGCAAAGGGGCCGCTGCGTGAAGCGGCCCCTTTCGATTCCGGCGCCTGGTTCCCGGCACCGTGCGGCGGCCTCAGAGCACCGTCAGGAATGCGATCGCGAGAACCATCAGCCACCCGACGATGACGAGCGAGACCACCGCGCCCGCGGTGATCTTGGCGATCTCCTTGAAGGTCGTCGGCCGGTCCATGGCAGCGTCTCCCGGGTAGCCCCCTAAGCGGGAGATAGGCACGGACCGGCGGATCGCCCGGCTGCTCACGGAACGGTGTAGCGCGCTATACGGCCGTGCCGGACGGGCCCGGCGGCCCGTCCAGGCCGCATGGCTGTCATCTCGCAAAGTTTGTCTGACAGATATTGAAATCTGTCAGCGGGATGGTGTATATACTCGGCAGCCCAAGGGAGGAGGGCGCCCAGTGGCTGTTCCGGCGTTTGGCCGGGGGAGCCGTACTTAATTTGACTACCTCGAAGGACTACCTCCATGACGATAGAAATCTTTCAATTAACCGCCCAGATTCAACAGTGGCTCAACCATCGCGTCGCCCGCCACTTGGCCGCCCAGGCCGCCAAGTTCACCCGCGGGCAGGACAGCGATAACCAGACGGTAAACGCATGAACGAGGCGGTGGTTTTGACTCCGGAGCGGATCCTCGAGGCAACCGAGGATGTCTTGAGGCGCTTCGGGCTCGCCAAGGCCACCGTTGTCGACGTTGCCCGCGCGCTGGATGTCAGCCACGGCAGCGTGTACCGCCATTTCCCCAGCAAAGCCTCGCTGCGTGACGCGGTCGCCAAACGCTGGCTCGACCGCGCCAACGAGCCGCTGTGCAAGCTCGCGGCAAGCGATGGCCCTGCGCCGGAACGGCTGGAGAAATGGCTGCGCACCGCCTTCACGATCAAGCAGAAGAAGGTCTGCGACGATCCCGAGATGTTCGCGACCTACCTCGCGCTGGCGCAGGGCGCGCGCGAGGTGGTGGAAGCCTACAAGGACAAGCAGGTCGATCTGATCGCGAAGATCCTGTCCGACGGTGTCGCGCAGGGCGTGTTCGAGGTCGACGATGTGAAGGCGACCGCGCGCGCCGTATTCGACGCAACCGTCCGCTATCACCACCCGGCGCATGCCGAGGAATGGGCCAAGCCAGAATGCCCGTCGCGGATTGACGCCCTGATCGCCCTGCTGCTGCGGGGCGTGCGGGTGTGCAAGCACTAATCGACCGTTCTTCCGACATCCCCTGATCACCTGATGCCTTTGGCCCGATTGCGAGCCCGGGGCCGCGTGTGCTTGATATCGGGCACGGATCAGCGGTACGGACCACGATGCGGCTTGCACTCTTTGCCGATATTCATGCCAACCGGCAGGCCTTCGCGGCCTGCCTCGACGCTGCGCGTGCGCGCGGCGCCGAGCGGCTGATTTGTCTTGGCGATATCGTCGGCTATGGCGCCGATCCCGAATGGGCCGTCGACACCGTGATGGACCTCGCCGCGAAGGGCGCGATCGCGGTGCGCGGCAATCATGACAATGCGATCGGCGTGCCGAGCGACAGCATGAATGCCGATGCGCAGGCCGCGATCGACTGGACCCGCAACCGGCTAAGCGCCGGGCAGAAGCAGTTCCTCGCCGAGCTTCCGATGTCGCGGGATGAGGACAACCGGCTCTACGTGCATTCCGAGGCGTCCGATCCGGCGAAATGGCGCTATGTCCGCGACACCTCCGATGCCGCGCGCAGCATGATGGCAACCGAATTGCAGATCACCTTCTGCGGCCACATCCATCGTCCCGGCCTCTACTCGATGTCCTCGACCGCGAAGATGACGAGCTTCGTTCCGACTGCGGGTGTGGCGGTGCAATTACTGACGGGGCGGCGCTGGCTCGCCGTGCTCGGCTCGGTCGGCCAGCCGCGTGACGGCGATCCCGCCGCATCGTTTGCGATGTTTGATACCGTGAGCCGCGAGATCACCTATCACCGCGTGCCCTACGACGTCGCGACCGCCGCGGCGCGGATCAAGGCCAACGGTCTGCCGCTCTGGCTCGCCGACCGCCTCGCCGTCGGCAGGTAATGCCGATGGCGGCGCTGACGATGCAGGCGGGCGCCGAGATCGATGGCTTCACCATCGGCGAGCGCGTGCACCGCGGCGGCATGGCGACGCTGTGGAGCGTCACCCATCCCGGCATCACCGTGCCGCTCTTGATGAAGGTGCCGCTCACCTCGGAGGGTGAGGATCCGGCCGCGATCGTCAGCTTCGAGATGGAGCAGATGATCCTGCCGCGGCTGTCGGGGCCGCACGTGCCCGCCTGCTTCGGCAGCGGCGATTTCGAGCGCCAGGCCTATGTGGTGATGGAGCGCATCCCCGGGCAGACGCTCTACAAGCGGCTCGACGCCCTGCCGCTGCCGTATGAGGAGGTGAGGGTGATCGGCGGCAAGGTCGCGACCGCGCTCGCCAGCCTGCACCGGCAGAACGTCATCCACCACGACATCAAGCCGAGCAGCATCATGTTCCGCGAGCGCGGCGAGGCCGTGCTGATCGATTTCGGCCTCTCGCATCACCAGCATCTGCCCGATCTGTTGCAGGAGGAGTTTCGGCTGCCTTACGGCACCGCGCCCTACATGGCGCCGGAACGCCTGCTCGGCGTGCGCGACGATCCGCGCAGCGACCTGTTTTCGCTCGGCGTGCTGCTGTATTTCTTCACCACCGGGGTTCGCCCGTTCGGCGAGACCGAGACCCTGCGCGGCATGCGCCGGCGGCTGTGGCGTGATCCCACGCCGCCGCGCAAGCTGAAGCCCGACTATCCGCTTTGGTTGCAGGAGATTGTGCTGCGGTGTCTCGAGATCGACCCGGCCGCACGCTATCCGACAGCGGCGCAGCTCGCGTTCGATCTCGGCCACCCCGAGCAGGTCAAGCTGACGGCGCGGGCGCAGCGGCTCGACCGCGATCCGCTCGGCACGGTCTGGCGCCGCCGCTTCAATCTCGGCACGGTGCCGCCGCGGCCGAAGTCCGACGTCGCGGCCCAGCTCGCATCGAGCCCGATCGTTGCCGTGGCTCTCGATCTCGGCGAGGGGACCGAGGCGCTGAACGAGACCATCCGCGTCACCGCCGAGCAGGTGCTCTCGACGTCGCCGTCGGCGCGGCTCGCCTGCGTCAACGTGCTGAAGCTCAATCTCCTGGCGATCGACCGCAGCCATGACGAGCAGGGCCAGAGCAAGCATGTCGACCGCCTGGTGGCGCTCCAGCATTGGGCGCGGCCGTTCAAGCTCGAGGAGGGGCGGCTGACCGTGCATGTGCTGGAGGCGATCGATCCCGCCGCCGCCATCCTGGAATTCGCCGCGATCAACCTGGTCGACCACATCATCATCGGCGCGCGGCAGAACTCGCTGCGGCGTGCGCTGCTCGGCAGCGTGTCCGCCAAGGTCGCCGGTGAAGCGCCGTGTACGGTGACCGTGGTGCGGCCGTCGCGGCTAGCGCCGGCGACGGAGGCTGAAGACGGCGCGGCGGACCCGGCTGCCAGTGCCGCGGTCACGCCGCCCGCATTGTTTTGATCAGATCGCTTCGCCGCGCGCGTCAGCCGCTGCATTGCGGATCGCGGCGATGTTGGTCTTGTAGGCCTCGACGGTGCCGCCCTTGAACACGGCAGATCCGGCGACGAAGGCGTTGGCGCCGGCGGCGGCGAGTTGGCCCGCGACATCGGGCGCGACGCCGCCATCGACCTCGATGTCGATCGGGCGGCCGGCGACCATCGCCCTGACGTCAGAGATCTTGCCGATCGCCGAGCGGATGAAGGCCTGGCCGCCGAAGCCGGGATTGACCGACATCACGAGCACCAGGTCGATCAGGTCGAGCACATATTCAATCGCGCTCGCCGGCGTTGCCGGATTGAGCGAGACGCCGGCCTTCTTGCCGAGCGCGCGGATCGCCTGCAGCGAGCGATGCAAATGCGGGCCCGCTTCGGCATGCACCGTGATGTGGTCGCAGCCCGCCTTGGCGAACGCCTCGAGATAGGGATCGCAGGGCGAGATCATCAGATGCGCGTCGAAGATCTTCTTGGTGTGCGGCCGCATCGCCTTGATGACGTCGGGGCCGTAGGAAATGTTCGGCACAAAATGTCCGTCCATCACGTCGAGATGGATCCAGTCGGCGCCGGCCTGGTCGACGGCACGGACCTCCTCGCCGAGCTTTGAGAAGTCCGACGCCAGGATCGACGGGGCGATGACAAGGGGACGCGGGGTGAATGACTGAGTCATAGCGCAGTTCCGAAAGGCTTCAGGGGGCGACGGGTGATCCCGCCTAACATGCGCAGGCGTGGCGGGCAATGCGAGCGGACGGCACCTCGGAGCCGGAAAATTCTGCCGCCGGCGGCAGCTCTTGCCGGGTGCGCGGAACCCGCAACGATGCGCCAAGGCCTGGTTTTATTGGGTTTTTGCCATGGCACGCCGCTTGCTGCGCCCTTGCCAAGCGTTTGAGCCGCCAGGCGCGGCCTTGTTGGAGTATTGCCATGTTATTTGCCATTGGCGCTGCGTCATCCGCCATCGATCTTTTGAGCTCGCTGATGTCGTCGAAGTCGACGACACAGACCGGCAGCTCCACGCAGGGAAATCAGTCGACCGGGCTGTTCTCGGCCTCGACCAGCACCTCGACGTCGACCTCTGGCAGCACGGCTACCGGCACGGGCAGCAGCAGCTCCACGCAGATTTCGCCGCTGACCATGAGCGCGCTGCTCGACGCGCAGAGCCAGTCGCAGACCACGGCTTCGACCAGCGCGACGCCGACCAGCCGGTCGGATGCGCTGAAGGACCTGTTCTCGCAGATCGATGCCGACGGCAACGGCCAGATCACCAAGTCGGAATTCGAGAAGGCGCTCGGCGCCGGCGGCACCAACATCGCGCAGGCCGACGACGTGTTCTCCAAGCTCGATACCAATGGTGACGGCAGCGTCAGCCTCGGCGAGATGTCGCAGGCCCTGCAGGGTCACAAGGGCGGCGGCCATCATCACCACGCGGCCGGCGGCTCGACCGACGGATCCAGCGGCGGCTCGGGCGGATCGAGCTCCGATCCGTTGATGCAGGCGCTGAACGGTGCGACCTCGACCTCGGTGACCAACAGCGACGGCTCGACCACCACCACCACGACCTATGCCGACGGCTCCAAGGTGTCGATGACGTCGGCGGCCACGTCGTCGACCACCAGCAGCGCGAACTCGTCCTCCGCCGGCAGCAACGCGACCTCGTCCTACAATTTCATCGAGCAGTTGATCCAGCGCCAGTCGCTGGCGATCTCGGCCCAGGCCTCGTCGTCGCTGTCGGTCAGCGCTTAAAGCGAGACTGGTAATTTCCGTCATTGCGAGGAGCGAAGCGACGAAGCAATCCATCTGTCCACATGTGCGGACAAATGGATTGCTTCGCTTCGCTCGCAATGATGGCAGAGCCAGAAGCGCGATGACCTAACCGAATTTGTCCCGCCAGCTCGGCAGCGCGCCGGGAAAGGGAAGCGCGGTGGCTGAATGGACGCCGCGCGCGATCGCGCGCGCCACCGTGTTGGCGGCGATCGCACCGAGCTTGGTCAGGCCGAACAGCGGATCGACCGGCTTTGCGCCGGTCGCGGCGGCAAACACCACATCGCCGTCGAGCGGGGCATGCACCGGGTAGATCGCGCGCGCCATGCCGGTCTGCGCAATCATCGCAAGGCGCCTCGCCTGCGGCTTGGTCAGCTGCGCATCGGTCACGACAACGACGAGCGTGGTGTTCTCGGCGGCGGTGGCGTCCGCGCCGCCCTTCAGCCGCAGCTTCAGCATGTCCGGCGTGAACGCGGGCGGCAGGCCGCGCCCGCCGAATTCACCGTCGACCTCGAACGGCGCCGCCCAGAACCACGGACCGCTGCCGACCGTGACACTGCCGACCGCGTTGACCACCGCAAGCGCTGCGACCTTGACGCCGTCGTCGGTCACAGCCGACGCCGAACCGAGGCCGCCCTTCAAATTGGCGGTGGTCGCGCCCATGCCGGCGCCGACGCTGCCGAGCTCGAAATTGTCGGAGGCGGCATTCGCCGCCGCATAGCCGAGATCGCGATAGGGCGGAAAGCGTCCCCACGCCTTGTTGCCGCCGTTGAGCAGGTCGAAGCAGATCGCGCCCGGCACGATCGGGATCACCGCATCGCGGATGCGAAAGCCGCGGCCGCGCTCGGCGAGCCAGGCCTGCACGCCGCCGGCCGCGTCTAACCCGAGCGCCGAGCCGCCGGACAGCGTGATGGCGTCGATCGCCTCGACGACATTGTGCGGGGACAGCAGCGCGTCCTCGCGGGTGCCCGGACCGCCGCCGCGGACGTCGATCGAGGCCACCGCCGGCCGCTCGAACAGGATGGCGGTGACGCCGGAGGCGATCACGGCGTCGTCGGCGTGGCCGACGCTGACGCCGGCAATATCGGTGAGAAGGTTTTTCACGATTGGGTCCGTCCGCCTGCTGTCCGATCGATCCGGTATAGCAGCCGCGGCGGATGCAGCAACCTTTGAGCGCGCGTGAGCAGGGACCTGCGGCAGGACTGAGGTAAGACTTGCAGGTATCCGGTCAAAAAAACGCCCCGGCGGAGCGGGGCGTTTTCGTTACTCTGACTGGATCAGCGCGAGAGGCTCAGGAGCCCTTCGGATTGATCTCGGTGTAGTTGCCCTTGGCGTCCCACTTGTAGACGACGTAGTCGATCGCCTTGATGTCGCCCTTGGCGTCGAAGCCCATCTTGCCGAGCACGGTGTCCCAGTCGCCGGCCTTGATGGTGTCCATCACCTTCTTGGCGTCGGTGGTGCCGGCCTTGGCGACTGCCTGCGTCCAGACCTGCATCGCGGCGTAGGTGTAGAGCGTGTAGCCTTCGGGGTCGATGTTCTTGGCCTTGAACTTCTCGACGATCGCCTTCGCGGTCGGCTTGTTGCGCGGATCGGGGCCGAAGGTGAACAGCGTGCCTTCGGCGGCGGGGCCGGTGATCGAGGCGAACTCCTTGTCGTTCATGGCGTCGCCCGCCATCAGCACGGTCTGCAGGCCCTGGTCGCGCATCTGGCGCAGGATCAGGCCGGCTTCCTGATGGTAGCCGCCGACATAGACCAGATCGATATTGTCGCGCTTCAGGCGCGAGACGATCGAGTTGAAGTCCTTGTCGCCCTTGTTGTAGGACTCGAACATCTTCTCCTGGAAGCCGGCCTTGTTCAGCGCCTTCTTGGTCTCGTCGGCGAGGCCTTTGCCGTAGGTGGTCTTGTCGTTCAGGATCGCGACGTTCTTGCCCTTGAAGTTCTTCATGATGTAGTCGGCGGCGACCAGGCCCTGCTGGTCGTCGCGGCCGCAGACGCGCGCCACGTTCCACAGCTTGCGCTCGGTGAACAGCGGGTTGGTCGACGCCGGGGTGATCTGCAGCACGTTGGCGTCGGCATAGGCCTCGGAAGCCGGGATCGACGACGACGAGCAGAAATGGCCGGCCACGAACGGGATCTTCGAGGAGCCGATCTTTTCCGCGATCGAGCGCGCCTGCTTCGGATCGCAGGCATCGTCGTCGGCTTCCAGCGCGAGCTTCTTGCCGAGCACGCCGCCGGCGGCGTTGATGTCGGCGACTGCCTGCTCGGCGCCGTTCTTCATCTGCCGGCCAAAAGCGGATTCGGAGCCCGTCATCGGGCCCGCGACTGCGATGGTGATGTCTTGCGCGAACGCGCTCGCCGATAATGCGAACGACGCGCCCAGTGCCAGGCCGATCAGCTTCAGTGATTTCATGAGACGTCCCTCGTGGTCGTTGCCTCTTGCGGAAGGGCCCGGCATGCCGGGCCCCAAAACCGCGGGCATTCTCGGCTGATTTCGCGGCGAAGTCACCGGCAATTTTCAGGCAAATCGACGCTGCATCAGCCGCATCCTGCTGCAAGGGGCGGCGCTCAAGGGTGAGTTAGCCGCGGCGGCCGCCTTCCAGATAGGCGGCGCGGATCTCCGGGCGCTGCAGCAATTCGGCGCCGGTTCCGGCCAGCGTGATCAGGCCGTTGACCATGACATAGCCGCGATGGGCGAGCTTCAGCGCATGGTTGGCGTTCTGCTCGACGATCAGCACGGTGAGGCCGTCCTGCCGGTTCAGCGTGCGGATGGCGTCGAAGATCTGCCGCGCGATCAGCGGCGCAAGGCCGAGCGAGGGCTCGTCCAGCATCAACAGCCGCGGCCGGCTCATCAAGGCGCGGCCGATCGCGAGCATCTGCTGCTCGCCGCCCGACAATGTGCCGCCGCGTTGTGCGACGCGCTCCTTCAGCCGCGGAAACAGCGCGAACACGCGCTCCAGCCCGGCCTCGCGTTCGGCCTCGCTGCATTCGGTGGCGTCGGCGCCCATCTGCAGGTTTTCCGCGACGCTCATGCGCGGAAAGATCCGCCGGCCCTCGGGCGATTGCGCGATGCGCAGCCGCGCGATCTCGTGGGTCGGCACGCCGGTGATGTCGTGGCCATCGAATTCAATGCGGCCGGCGCGCGCGCGCGGCCTGCCGAAGATCGTCATCATCAGCGTCGACTTGCCGGCGCCATTGGCGCCGATCAGGGCGACGATCTCGCCTCGATTGATCTCGATGTCGACGCCCTTCAGCGCCTCGATCTTGCCATACGCCGCACGCACGCCGCGCACCGCGAGCAGGGGTGTGGTTGCCGCTGCCGCGCTCACGTGCCGCTCTCCATCACGGCGATCGCCTCTTCCTCGTCGGCGCCGAGATAGGCGGCGATCACCTTGGGGTCGTCGCGGACGGCCTGCGGCGTGCCTTCGGCGATCTTGACGCCGTAGTCCATGACCACGACGTGATCGGAGATCTCCATCACGACCGACATGTCATGCTCGATCAAGAGGATCGAGGTGCCCTGTTCGTTGCGGATCGACAGCAAGAGCTCGTTGAGCCCGCCGCTCTCGCGCGCATTCAGTCCGGCCGCCGGCTCGTCGAGACAGAGCAGCGCAGGCTCGGTGCACATCGCGCGCGCGATCTCGAGCCTGCGCTGGTCGCCATAGGGCAGATTGCCGGCGGCATCGTCGGCGCGGTCCAGCAGCCCGACGCGGTTGAGCCAGGTCCGCGCCAGCTCGATGGCGCGCTGCTCGGCCTCGCGCCACGACGGCAGGCCGAGCAGGCCGAGCAGGGTCAGGCCGGAGGCGCGCATCAGCGCGTTGTGCTGGGCGACCATCAGGTTTTCCAGCGCGGTCATGCCGGGAAACAACCGGATGTTCTGGAAGGTGCGCGCCACCTTCGCCTGCTTGGAGATGCGGAAATCGTTCAGCCGCTCGAGCTGGATGGTGCGGCCGTCATCATGGGCGAGGCGGATCGCACCGCCGCTCGGCCGGTAGAAGCCGGTGATGCAGTTGAAGACGGTGGTCTTGCCGGCGCCGTTCGGCCCGATCAGCGCGGTGATCTTGCGCCGCTCGGCCGCGAAGGAGAGCTCGTTGACCGCGACGATGCCGCCGAAGCGCATCATCAGGCGATCGACGGTGAGGATATGGTCGCCGCTCATCCGTGGCCCTCCTTGACGAGGTCGGACGAGATCGCCTGGTTGCGCTCCAGGAACACGGTGGGCGCGCGATGGCCGATCAGTCCGCGCGGCCGCCAGATCATCAACAGCACCATCGCGATGCCGAACACCAGCATGCGGTACTGATCGAAACCACGGAACAGCTCGAAGCCGCCGATCATGGCGAGCGCGGCCAGCGCGACGCCGAGCTGCGAGCCCATGCCGCCGAGCACGACGATCGCCAGCACCAGCGCCGATTCCTGGAAGGTGAAAGATTCCGGGCTGATGAAGCCCTGCCGCGTGGCGAAGAACGCGCCGGCAAGGCCGCCGAACATCGCGCCGGTCGCGAACGCCGTCAGCTTGGTGGTCGTGGTGTTGATGCCGAGCGCGCGGCAGGCGACCTCGTCCTCGCGCAGCGCCTCCCAGGCGCGGCCGATCGGCAGCCGCCGCAGCCGGATCGTCACCCAGTTGGTCAGCAGCGCCATCGCCAGGATCAGATAGAACAGGAAGACGAGGCGGTGGGTCGGCGAGAACTCGATGCCGAGCCTGGCGGCGAGCCCGTCGTCGCCCGGCGTCAGCGGAATGCCGAACATGGTCGGGCGGGGGATCCCCGAGACGCCGTTGGGGCCGCCGGTCAGGCTCTGCCAGTTGATGATGACGAGGCGGATGATCTCGCCGAAGGCGAGCGTCACGATCGCCAGATAGTCGCCGCGCAGCCGCAGCACCGGGAAGCCGAGCAGCACGCCCCAGAACGCCGCCAGGATGCCGGCGAGCGGCAGGCAGACCCAGAACGACAATCCGAAATTGGTCGCGAGCAGCGCGTAGGAATAGGCGCCGACCGCATAGAACGCGACATAGCCGAGGTCGAGCAGGCCGGCGAGGCCGACCACGACGTTCAAGCCCCACCCAAGCATCACATAGGTCAGGACCAGGATCGACAGGTCGAGAATGTAGCGCTGGTTGTAGAAGATGACGGGCACGAGGAATGCGAACACCAGGAGCGCGGGCGCCAGCCATCGTCCGGCGAACGAGATCGCTGATTGCACCGGCTTCGGCACAATGCTGTCCTTGTCGACCGGTCCCCACCATTGCCGCAGCAGCTCGACGATGATGCTGCCGCCGAACACCGTGCCGACAAGGGCGGCGAGGTCGCCGAACCGCGTCCAGTAGATCAGGCCGCCTTGCGGTCCGGCCTCGGTGCGCACGCCGATCATCAGCGAGAACAGCACCAGCGCGACCAGTGCGCTGATCAGGGCTTTCTTGAGAATGAAGGCGCTGCCCGAGGGCTGCGCGGCGGGCGATGGTCGGGCTGTGGTCGCGCTCACGAAGTGCCTGTCAGACTTTTTCGACTTCGGGACGGCCAAGCAGGCCGGTCGGCATGAAGATCAGCACCACGATCAGGATCGAGAACGCGGCGACGTCCTTGTACTCCACCGAGAAATAGGCCGACCAGAACGTCTCGATCAGACCGATCGCAAGCCCGCCGAGCATCGCGCCCGGCAGCGAGCCGATGCCGCCGAGCACGGCGGCGGTGAACGCCTTGATGCCGGCGACGAAGCCCATGAAGAAATCGACCAGGCCGTAATACAGCAGGTACATCATGCCGGCGACGGCGGCGAGCGCAGCACCGATCACGAAAGTCATCGAGATGGTCCGGTCGACGTCGACGCCGAGCAGTGCGGCCATGGTCTGGTCCTGCTCGCAGGCGCGCATGTCGCGCCCGAGCCGGGTGCGCGACACCAGCCAGGTGAACAGCGCCAGCAGCACGATGGTGGCGAGCACGACCATGATCTGGATGTTGGAGAGCTGCACGGCGAAGCCTTGCGCGCCCTCATGCAGCGTGTAGCCGCCGGTGATGATCGGCGGCACCGGCTTGACGCGCGCGCCCTGCGACACCTGCGAGAAGTTGGTCAGCACGAACGACATGCCGATCGCCGACAGCATCGGCGCCAGGCGGAACGAATGCCGCAACGGCCGGTAGGCGATGCGCTCGATGGTCCAGCCATAGAGCGCGGTGATCGCCATCGAGACCAGCAGCACGATCAGCAGGATCAGGGGGATCGCGGTGAGGCCGAGCGACACCAGCACCAAAAACGAGATCAGCGCGATGAAGCCGCCGATCATGAAGATGTCGCCATGGGCGAAGTTGATCATGCCGACGATGCCGTAGACCATCGTGTAGCCGATGGCGATCAGGCCGTAGATCGAACCGAGCACGAGGCCGTTGATCAGTTGCTGGGCGAAATAATCCATGCGCTGCCGTAACTCGAGGGGTGACGCGCCGAGGGCCCCCGGCAGCCTGGTCCGTCGCGTCGTGACATTTTCTAACAGTGGAATACCGGCGGCGGCAACAGCGTGGCAGCAGCAGATAAGGGCTTGTACATAACTACTTCGGCGGGTGCGGTTCCGATGTCACAGGGGCGATACCTCGCTGCCCTGCAATGATCGCGCCGGAACCCGTGTTGGCCAAGCCACAGCGACGGTCAGAAGCCCGGGGAGCAGCAGGATCCCGACCGGCAGGGCCAGAAACCCAATCCGGAGCGCTCATTCGGGGCAATTGAGCAGATGCAACAAATGGGTCTCACCGAACGACGAGGCCCATTTGTCAGCTCTTTTGTTTCTGCTTCTGCTCAGGCCAACTGATCGGCGAAGCGGCCGCGGAAGGCGAATGAACCGAAATGCGTGAGCTCGCTTCGAAGGTCGAGCCAGATTTCGCCGCCGAGATCGAGCCAGCGCCGGCAGAAGGCGTAATCTTCGGACAAATACTCGCCGGTCGTCTTGTCGATCATGCATTCGAACAGCGAGACTCGGTCGAGGTCGGCGCGAACCAGGTCGCCGGTGTTCAAGTCGTTGCTCTTGTGGTTCGCCCGATATTTGAGTTCGGGGTGGGCGTCGCACAGCCTGACGAGGGCGGATCGCTTCATCATCAGGAAGCCGGTTCCGGCATACCGGACCTTGGCGAAGCCATCGCCGCGAGCCGTGATCTGGTCGCCCTCCCATGTGACGACATAGTCCAGCGAGGATGACGCGAGGTTTTGCCGCTTGGCCTCCGCGGCCCGCTGCACCTTTGCCCAATCGATGTGCTTGAGCGGGTAGGCCGCGGCCGAAACCTCGGCGTCGCAATCCAGCAGCCGGAAGACGGACTCGGGTTCGAACCCGATATCGGCATCGATGAACAGGAGATGGCTGGCGCCGGATACAAGGAATTGGTGGGCCAGTTCGTTCCGGGCGCGCACGATCAGCGATTCGTTTCCTATCAGGTGGAACTGGATGTCGATGCCCCGGGCAGTGGCCACCGCCTGAAGCTTCAGGGCGGACAGCACATAGGCCATCTTCAGGTCGCCGCCGAAACAGGGCGTCGCGACGAAAACGCGGGTTCTTTCGGTCATTTTACCCCCTTTATCTCGACCGGCGCAGCTGCCGGCCGGGCCCGATCGCATCGATCCGGAACCATCGCACCGCGCTTAACCTTAACAAAGGGTTTAAATTGCTGCCGGCAATCGATCGGCGTTACCTCGCAGGCTGAACCGTCGCCAACCCAAAAAGGGCGCCGGAACCACGGGAAGCGGCAATGTCGAGTAACTGGCGGATCAGCTCCTTCAACGGCGCGCTGCTTGCGGCCTATTTCATTCCGGTCTGGACCATCATCGCCTTCAGCATCATCGTGTCGCCGATCCACGGCCTCTATGAGCGGCCGAGCGTATCGATCGCCTTCTACGCCAGCGACCACCTGCACCTCGCCAAGATGGCGACGGTGCGGCTGGCATGGCTGCTGGCGCTGGCGCGGATCACGGTGGTGGCGTTCTTCGCGGTCTTCCTCGCGATGGCCGCGTTCTCGCCGCTCCGCAAGACCAGCAGCGGCGCCGACGAGGCACTGGCTGTGGCGCTCTGCCTCGGCAGCGTGCTGAGCTTCGCCAGCATGATGATGGCGTCCAAGGTCGGCGAGATCGAAGCGTTGCGCATGCATGCGGCCGAGCTCCTGATGCTGCTCGGCACCGCGATCGTGATGCTGTTCGAGACCTCGCCGAAGCGAACCGCCGAGTCGTCCGCTGCCAAGGCACCTGAGGCCGAGACGGGCGCACCGGCAGGCGGGCTATCCCTTCAGCAGCCCTAGTTCGGCGATGATCGCGCCGGCTTCCTTGACGGCGTGATTGGCGGCAGGCACGCCGCAATAGATCGCCTGCTGTAGCAGGATCTCCTTGATGTCCTCGGGCGTGAAGCCGCCTTCGCTGAGCGCGGCGCGCACATGCAGGCGGAATTCGTCCCACTGGCCGAGCGCGACCATGGTGCCGATGACCAGCACGCGGCGCGTGCGGTGATCGAAATGCGGCCGGGTCCAGATGTCGCCCCACGCATAGCGCGTGATCAGGTCCTGGAAGTCGGTGTTGAACGCGTTGCGGTTCTTGATCGACTTGTCGACCCATTCATTGCCCAGCACCTTGCGGCGCTGTGTCATGCCGTCGTCGCGGCGCTGATTGTCGTCCATCGGTGTCTCCTCCCGTCATTGCGAGCGAAGCGAAGCAATCCAATTCACCGCTTGCGGAGGCATGGATTGCTTCGTCGCTGTGCTCCCCGCAATGACGCTTTTGTGCATTTGGAATCGTAGCCCGGATAGAGCGAAGCGTAATCCGGGGTTCGGCGCTAGTCTCAAGACTTGTCCCGGATTTCGCTTCGCTCCATCCGGGCTACACGGGTCCTTCGTCGCTTCGTCAGCGTTGCGTCAGGAAGCCGACCACGGCTTCGGTGAAGGCGTGCGACTGCTCGACATTGGAGATGTGCGCGGCATCGAGCAGCGTCATGCTGGCGCCGGGAATGAGGCTCCGGATCATCTCACCCGCCGACACCGGCGTCGCCATGTCCCGCTTTCCCGCGATCACCAGGGTCGGGCTCTCGATCCTGGGCAACAGCGCGCGCTGGTCGAGCGTCGACAGCGCTTCGCAGCAGGCGAGATAGCCCTCGACGGGAGAGGCTAGCAGCATCGCCTTCATCCGCGCTGTGGTCTCCGGCTCGCGCTCACGGAAGTCGGCGGTCAGCCAGCCTGCGATCACGGTGTCGGCGACGGCGGCGATGCCGCCTTGCTTCACCGCCTTGATGCGGTTCAGCCAGTTGGTCGGATCGGGATAGTAGCAGGCGGTGTTGGCGAGGATGATCTTGCCGAATCTGTCGGGCGCGTTGGCCCCTAACCATTGCCCGACCATGCCGCCCATCGACAGGCCGCACCAGTGCACCTTCTCGATGTTGAGGTCGTCGAGGATCGCAAGCACGTCGCGGCCGAGCCGCTCCATCGAGTAGGGGCCTGCCGGCACACCGGATTTGCCGTGGCCGCGACGATCGTAGCGGATGACGCGGAACATCTGCGTCAGTGCCTTCATCTGCGGTTCCCACATCTGCAGAGTGCAGCCGAGCGAGTTCGACAGCATCAAGGTCGGTCCGCCATCACGGCCATCCACCTGGACGTTGAGCAGGCATCCGTCGGCGTTGATCATCGGCATCGTCTTGTCCCTCTCGTCATCCCGCTACTTGTCATCCAGTGAAGCCAGCAAACGGTCGATCAGCGCCTGCGAGGCGCCCTGATAGGCCATCGGCTCGAACAGTTCTGCGAGATGCTTTGTGTCGAGAAGCGCAGTGACCTTCGCATCCGCCGACAGCACGTCGCGCAGATGCGTCTTCTCCGCGACCGCTTTCTTGCTGGCAGCTTCGATCAGGTGATGGGCGTCGCTCTTGCCGATCTTTTCGGCCAGCGCAAAGGTGACGGCTTCCGCCATGATCAACCCATGAGTCGCATCGAGATTGGCGCGCATCCGCGCCGCATCGACCTCGAGCCCTTCGGCGAGGTCGACGATGGCGGCGAGCGCGCCCGAGGTCACCAGCATCAAGGTCGGCAAGGTCGGCCATTCCGCGTGCCAGGGACCGGCGCTACGCTCATGGTCCTGCACTTGCGCCGCGAAGATCGTGGCAGTGAGGTTCGGCGCCATGGTGGCGGCCCCCAGCGCGCTCGCGGCGGCAACGGGATTGCGCTTGTGCGGCATGGTCGAGGAGCCACCGCGGCCGGCGCCGGCGGGCTCGAAGGCTTCGCCGACATCGGTCTGCATCATCAGCGACACGTCGCGCGCGATCTTGCCGCAGCTGCCGGCGAGGATCGCGAACACCGACGCCGCCTCCGCGATGCGGTCGCGGTGGGTGTGCCAGGGCGCGTCCGGCAGCGGCAGGTCCAGCTCTTTCGCAAGCGCTTCGGCGACCGCAAGGCCCTTGTCGCCGAGCGCGGCGAGCGTGCCGGCGGCGCCGCCGAATTGCACGGCCAGCGTCTCGCGGCGCAGGCGCAGCAAGCGCTTGCGGGAGCGGTGCAGGGCCGCGGCATATTCGGCAAGCTTCAGGCCGAACGGCATCGGCAGCGCATGCTGCAGCCAGGTCCGCGCCACCACCGCAGTGTCGCGATGGGCGCGGGCAAGCCCGGCAAAACCCGCAACAGCGCGCTCGAGGTCGGCGAGCAGCGCATCGATGCCGGCGCGCAGCGACAGCATGGTCGCGGTGTCGATGACGTCCTGGCTGGTCGCGCCCCAATGCACATAGCGCGCCGCCTCGGCATCCTTTTTGGCGACGTTGGCGGTCAGGGCCTTCACCAGCGGGATCGCCAGATTGCCCGAGCGCGTCGCGGCATCGGCCAGCGCGGCGAGGTCGAATGATTCGGCTTTGCAGGCAGCGCCGATCGGGCCGGACGCCTCGTGCGGGGTGACGCCGCAGGCCACTTCGGCGCGGGCCAGCGCGGCCTCGAAATCCAGCATGTTTTGCAGGATGGCGGCGTCGTCGCAGACCGCACGCATCGCGGCGCTCGACAGCATCGGCGCAAGCAGGGGGGACAGGGCTGTGCTCATGGCGCGCGACCTAACCATTCCTGCGCGTCGCTGCCAATGCCCCTGCGCTGCCGTCAAATTCAGCAAGCGGACCGCGCGATTTCGTGAACGATGCGCTTGGCTTGCTGCGGTGCGAATATGCATCGCTCATCCTCCGAAGGTGCCCTTTCCTTTGCGCCCGGGCTGCTTTACTTGGAGGCAAAGGTTTTAGCGATCGAGGAGGTCCCCCATGGCCATGACAATGACCGGCGAAGTCCAGCTTGCAGCGCCGCGCCAGGCTGTGTGGGACAAGCTCAACGATCCCGAAGTGCTGAAGGCCTGCATTCCCGGCTGCGAAGAGCTCGAGAAGACCGACGAGGGCGGCTTCCGCGCCACCGCCAAGATGAAGGTCGGCCCGGTCTCTGCCCGCTTCAAGGGCAAGGTCACATTGAGCGATCTCGATCCGCCGAACGGCTACAAGATTTCGGGTGAAGGCGAGGGCGGGGTCGCCGGCTTCGCCAAGGGCGGCGCCACCGTCGGCCTTGCCGACAAGGACGGCGGCACGCTCCTGAGCTACAACGTCGAGGCGCAGATCGGCGGCAAGCTCGCCCAGCTCGGCCAGCGCCTGATCAACGGCGCCGCCAAGAAGCTGGCGGACGAATTTTTTGCAAATTTCGCCAAAGCGGTGCAGGGTTAACCCCGCAGGCGGGCCGGCTTATTCAGGCCCAGCCATGCCTTGCCGTTATGTCCTGGATGGGTGGCTCGAAAGGTTGCCCATCGCGGGGCGCGCCCATATTATGCCGTCTGGAATGATTTTAAACCGCCTGCTTCGCCGATATGCGGTGGGGCAGATAAGAGAGTGCTGATGGCCAAGATTTCAATGATCGTGAACGGCAACCCCGTTAACGCGAACGTCGACCCCCGTACCCTTCTGGTCCAGTTTCTGCGCGAAAATCTGCGGCTGACAGGTACCCATGTCGGCTGCGACACCTCGCAGTGCGGCGCCTGCGTCGTGCATCTGGACGGCAAGGCGGTGAAGTCGTGCACGACGCTTGCGGTGATGGCCGACGGTCATGAAGTCAAGACCATCGAGGGGCTGGCGGCCGATGGCGCGCCGCTGCATCCGATGCAGGAGGCCTTCCGCGAGCATCACGGCCTGCAGTGCGGCTTCTGCACGCCGGGCATGATCATGACCGCGGTCGACCTGGTCCATCGCAAGGGCCACGACCTCTCCGACGAGGTGATCCGCGAGGAGCTGGAAGGCAATCTGTGCCGCTGCACCGGCTACCAGAACATCGTTGCTTCGATCGCCGCCGGCGCCAAGGCGATGGCCAAATCGGACCTCGCCTAATCAGCAATTCGTCGCGACAAGCGATCAGGACATTCCAATGTACGAATTCAAATATCATCGTCCCGGCACCGTGCGGCAGGCTGCCAATCTCCTGGTGAAGAACGAGGACGCCAAGCTGATCGCCGGCGGTCACACGCTGGTGCCGGTCATGAAGCAGCGGCTCGCGAGCCCGCCGCATCTGGTCGACCTCTCCCATATCGAAGGTCTCGACACGATCGAGATGAAGGGCCGCTCGCTGGTGATCGGCGCCACCGCCAAGCACGCCGAGGTCGCGAACTCCGCGACCGTCCGCGAGGCGATCCCGGCGCTGGCCGAGCTTGCCGGCATGATCGGCGACCCTGCCGTGCGCCACCGCGGCACCATCGGCGGCTCGCTCGCCAACAACGATCCGACCGCCGACTATCCGGCCGCGGTTCTGGCGCTGGGCGCGACCATCGTCACCAACAAGCGCCGGCTCAAGGCCGAGGAATATTTCCAGGGTCTGTTCTCGACCGCACTGGAGGCCGACGAGATCATCACCAAGGTGATGTTCCCGCTGCCGAAGAAGGCGGCCTATGTGAAGTTCCGCAACCAGGCCTCGCGTTACGCGTTGGTCGGTGTGTTCGTGGCCAAGCGTCCGTCGGACGTGCGCGTCGCGGTCACCGGGGCAGGCTCGGACGGCGTGTTCCGCGTCGCCGCGTTCGAGGAGGCCCTGAAGAAGCGCTTCTCGCACAAGGTGCTCGACGGTATCGCGGTTCCCCCCGACGGGCTGAACAGCGACCTGCACGGCAGCGCGGAATACCGCGCGCATCTGATCGGCGTTCTGACGCGCAGGGCGGTGGAAGCCGCCAACGCCAAGGACTAGATCCAAGGGACTAGATCCGAACCGGATCCCAAGGACTAGATCTAACGCGTGACATTGCTAACCCCTGTTCGAAGACTGGCTGTTCCATGAGTGCATCGGCGTTACCCACTTCCGTCGATGCGCTCGAGCAGCTCTTGACGTCGCGCGGCTATCTCGCCGAACGGTCGCTCGCGACCGTGACCTATCTCGCACTGCGGATGGGCCGGCCGCTGTTCCTGGAAGGCGAGGCCGGCGTCGGCAAGACCGAGATCGCAAAGGTCCTGTCGGCGGCGCTCGGGCGCAAGCTGATCCGCTTGCAATGCTATGAAGGCCTCGACGTCGCCTCCGCCGTCTATGAGTGGAGCAGCGCGGCGCAGATGATCGCGATCCGGCTTGCAGAAGCCTCCGGCGACACCGATCGCGACCAGCTCGCGAGCGATATTTTCGCCGAGCGCTTCCTGATCAAGCGGCCGCTGCTGCAGGCGCTCGAGTCCGACGTCGCGGGTCCTCCGGTGCTGCTGATCGACGAGCTCGACCGCGCCGACGAAGCGTTCGAGGCGTACCTCTTGGAAATCCTCAGCGACTTCCAGGTCACGATCCCCGAGCTCGGCACCGTGAAGGCGCCGGCGCCGCCGATCGTCATCATCACCTCGAACCGCACCCGCGAGATCCACGACGCGCTGAAGCGGCGCTGCCTCTATCACTGGGTGGATTATCCCACGGCCGACCGCGAGCTTGCGATCGTTAAGTCGCGGGTACCGAACATTTCCGCAAAACTGTCGCAGCAGGTCGTCCGCTTCGTGCAGGCGCTGCGCAACCAGGATTTCTACAAGTCGCCGGGCGTCGCCGAGACCATCGACTGGGCCACCGCGCTGTCCGAGCTCGACGCGCGCTCGCTGACGCCGCAGGTGGTCGGCGACACGCTGGGCGCGCTGCTCAAATATCAGGACGACATCGCGCGGATGCAGGGCGATGCGTTGCAGAAGACATTGAAGGAAGCGACGAGCGAGACGTAAGGCTCGCGTCATAACAACGTTCGTCATTCCGGGATGCGCCATCCGAACTCGGGTTTACCCGAGTTCGGCAGACTTAAGTGTCCAAGTCGGCAACAGCCGACTTGGATGGCGCGAGCCCGGAATCCATACTCACGATTGTGGTTATGGATTCCGGGCCTGCGCCTGCGGCGCATCCCGGAATGACGGGAGTGGATAGCTAATGGCCATCAACCACCTCGCGCCTCCGACCGGCCACATGGCCGACAATGTGATCGGCTTTGCCCGCGCGCTGCGGGCGGCCGGGCTGCCCGTCGGGCCGGGCTCGGTGATCGATGCACTCGATGCGCTGCAGCTGATCGAGGTCGGCCATCGCCTGGACTTCTACGCCACGCTGGAGGCGATCTTCGTCAAGCGCCATGAGCATGCGCTGATCTTCCGCCAGGCCTTCGAGCTGTTCTTCCGCGCCGCGGAGGAGTGGAAGAGCATGCTGGATTCGGTCCCGCTGCCGGACCACGCCAAGAAGAAGCCGCCGCCGGCCTCGCGCCGCGTCCAGGAGGCGATGGCGCAGCCGGCCAAGAGCGAGGAGCGGCCGCAGGCCCAGGAGCAGGAGCTGAAGCTCTCGGTCTCCGACAAGGAGGTGCTGCAGAAGAAGGACTTTGCGCAGATGACCGCGGCCGAGATCGCCGAGGTCACGCGCGAGATCGCCAGGATGCGGCTGCCGCAGGCCGAACTGGTGACCCGCCGCTACCAGCCCGACGCGCGCGGCTTGCGGCTCGACATGCGCCGCACCGTGCGCAACTCGCTGCGCACCGGCGGCGAGATCATCGATATCCGCAAGCTCGGCCGGATCGAGAAGCCGGCGCCGATCGTGGCGTTGCTCGATATCTCCGGCTCGATGAGCGAGTACACCCGCCTGTTCCTGCACTTCCTGCACGCCATCACCGACTACCGCAAGCGGGTCTCGGTGTTCCTGTTCGGCACCCGCCTGACCAATGTGACGCGCGCATTACGGGCGCGTGACCCCGACGAGGCGCTGGCGAGCTGCACATCCTCGGTCGAGGACTGGGCCGGCGGGACGCGGATCGCGACCTCGCTGCACACCTTCAACCAGCTCTGGGCCCGCCGGGTGCTCGGGCAGGGCGCCATCGTCCTCCTTATATCCGATGGACTAGAACGCGAGGCGGATGCCAAACTGGCCTTCGAGATGGACCGTTTGCACCGCTCCTGCCGCCGCCTGATCTGGCTCAACCCGCTGCTGCGCTATTCGGGCTTCGAGGCCAAGGCGCAGGGCATCAAAATGATGCTGCCCCACGTTGACGAATTTCGCCCGGTGCATAACTTGACGTCCATCAAGGGCTTGATCGGGGCGCTGTCATCCCCGCCGCCGGCGCACCACCGCAGCCTGATCCGCTCTGTAGCCTAAGAAGCCTGACCCGATAGCAGGAGGCCACCATGCTGAACCGCGACGAAGACATCCTTCAGGCCGCCGAGACCTGGCAGAAGCAGGGCCATGGCGTGGCGCTCGCCACCGTGGTCGAGACCTGGGGTTCGGCGCCGCGCCCGGCTGGCTCGAGCCTCGTCATCAATGACGACGGCACGTTCTTAGGTTCGGTCTCCGGCGGCTGCGTCGAGGGCGCCGTCGTCACCGAGGCGCTCGACGTGATCGGGAGCGGCCAGGCAAAAATGCTCGAATTCGGCGTCGCCGACGAGACGGCCTGGAATGTCGGCCTGTCCTGCGGCGGCACCATCCGCGTGTTCGTCGAGAAGGTCGGTTAGCCGTGAAACTCGAAGTCCTCAAAGAGCTGAACGCCGAGCGCGCCGCGCGCCGCCCGGTCATCATCGTCACCGACACCGCCAATGGCGAGCAGCGCCTGGTCAAGGCTGCGGACATTGCCGCCGATCCGCTACGGGCCGAACTCGCCAAGCAGCTCAGGATGGGCAAGAGCGGCAATGTCGAGGTTGCGGGCAAGAAGCTGTTCCTCAACGTCTACGCGCCGACCGCAAAGCTGGTGATCATCGGCGCGGTCCATATCAGCCAGGCCTTGGCGCCGCTGGCGCGCTCGCTCGACTATGACGTGACGGTGGTCGATCCGCGCACGGCGTTTGCGAGCCCGGAGCGTTTCCCCGACGTGCCGCTGGTCGCCGAATGGCCCGATGTCGCGCTGCCGCCGCTCAATGTCGATCACTACACCGCGTTCGTCGCGGTGACGCATGATCCCAAGATCGACGATCCGGCGCTGCTGCACGCCTTCGACCGCGACTGCTTCTACATCGGCGCACTCGGCTCGCGGAAGACCCACGCCAAGCGTGCCGAGCGGCTGCGCGCGCAGGGCGCCAAGGACAGCGACATCGCGCGCATCCACGCGCCGATCGGCCTCGACATCGGCGCGGTGTCGCCGTCGGAGATCGCGGTCGCGATCATGGCCGAGATCACCGCGCAGCTGCGTCTGCCTCCCAAAGAAAAAGAAGAAGCGGCATGAAGTTCGGTCCCGCCAGTCCGGCCGACGCGATTGGCGGCGTCACCGTGCATACGCTCCGCCAGGGCACGCTGGTGCTCAAGAAGGGCACCACGATCGGCCCTGATGAGGTCGAGGCGCTGACCAAGGCCGGCGTCAAGGACGTCGTCGTGGTCCGGCTGGAAGAGGGCGATGTCTCCGAAGACGTCGCGGCCGCCAGCATCGCACAGGCGGTGGCGGGCGAGGGCGTCAATGTCGAGCGCGCCTTCACCGGCCGCGCCAATCTGTTCGCTGCGCGCCCCGGCGTGCTGGTGGTCGATCGCGCCGCGGTCGATCGCATCAACGGCGTCGACGAGGCGATCACCTTTGCAACCCTCGCGGCTTACAAGCCGGTGGTCGAAGGCGAGATGATCGCGACCGTCAAGCTGATCCCGTTCGGCGTCGAGGGCCGGCTGCGCGATGCGGCCGTGGCCGTGGCTGGCAAGGACACGCTGCGGATCGCGCCCTACACGATCAAGAAGGTCGGCGTGGTCTCGACGCTGCTGCCGGGCCTCGCGCCGAAGGTGATCGACAAGACGCTGCGCGTCACCGCCGAGCGTCTGGCGCCGGCCGGCGCCACCATCATCGCCGAGCGCCGGGTGCCGCATGACGAGACCGTGCTCGCGGCCTCGATCAAGGAATTGCTCGGTTTGGGGGCCGAGCTTGTCATCGTGTTCGGCGCATCCGCGATCGCCGACCGCCGCGACGTGATTCCGGCCGCGATCACAGAGATCGGCGGCGCGATCGAGCATTTCGGCATGCCGGTCGATCCCGGCAATCTGCTGTTGATCGGCAGCGCCGGCGGCGTGCCGGTGCTGGGCGCACCGGGCTGCGCGCGCTCGCCGGTCGAGAACGGTTTTGACTGGGTGCTGATGCGGCTGCTCGCCGGCATCAAGGTGACGCGGTCGGATCTCACCGGCATGGGCGTCGGCGGCCTGTTGATGGAGATCGTGACGCGGCCGCAGCCGCGCACCGTCCCCGACACCGAAGGCAACCGCAACGTCGCGGCGATCGTGCTCGCCGCCGGCCGCTCGACCCGGATGGGCGGCCCGAACAAGCTGCTCGCCGAGCTCGACGGCAAGAAGCTCGCACGCATCGTCGCCGAGCAGGCGCTGGCCTCGAAGGCCTCGGAGGTGATCGTCGTCACCGGGCACCAGGCCACGCTGGTCGAGCAGGCGCTTGATGGACTCAAGGTCAAGTTCGTCCGCAATCCGGATTTCGCCGGCGGCCTTGCCAGCTCGGTGAAAGCCGGCATCTCGGTGGTGTCCGACGGCGCCGATGGCGCGGTGGTCTGCCTTGGCGACATGCCGCTGATCGATGCCAAGCTGATCGATCGCCTGATCGAAACCTTTGCGCCCGACCGCGGCCATCTGATCGCGGTCCCGGTCAGCGAGGGCCGCCGCGGCAATCCGGTGTTGTGGTCGCGGCGCTTCTTCAGGGAATTAATGACGCTCGACGGCGACATCGGCGCCCGTCATCTGATTGCCAAGCATGCCGAGGTGGTCGCCGAGGTCCCGGTCGAAGGCAACAGCGCCTTCCTCGACATCGACACGCCGCAGGCGCTGGAAGCCGCGCGGCGCGGCTAGCTCCATCCGCCGTCGTCCCGGCCAAGCGAAGCGCGAGCCGGGACCCATAACCACCAATGCGGATTGTTTTGCGCGGCTGGGGCCGCTTCCCCGCCAACAACAACGTTCGGTGGTTATGGTCCCGGCCCCCGTGCGCAATTGCGCACTAGGCCGGGACGACGTGCAGATAGAACTCGCCCAACCCGTCATTCACCATCTGGAAACGACCCCTGCGTACAGTCCGCGCCGGACTTTGGGGGATTTCCGCTTGATCATTTCGACCGCCGCCGCGCAGCGCCGCGCGCTGACGATTCTCGTCCTGACATTGCTGCTCGGTGCCACGCGTTTCTCCGTGGAAACCTTCGTCCCCAAGGCTCACGCCGCCGGCGCGTTCGCGGTCGGCAAGTGCGGTGCCTATGGCCAGGCCTACGATTATCCGGCGGAGGGCGCGGCGCGCGCCGCGGCGCTGAAGCAGTGCAAGGGCGAATGCACCACCGTCACCATGAAGCGCGCCTGTGCCGCGCTTGCGATCGACATGAAAAATCCCTGCGGCGCCCATGGCTATGCGGTGGCGCCGAAGATCTCGAGCTCGCTCAATGCCGCGACCAAGAAGTGCTACGACTACGGCGGCAAGGAATGCGTAATCCGCGCCTGGGCCTGCGACGCCAAGGGCTAGGGTGTGCGCTCAGACGGCGCCGTAGAAGTGACGATATTGCCAGGCGGCGTCGCGCTCCAATCGGGCTTCCGACCACGATTGGTCTTTGAACCGCGTAACCGACATCGGCGATAGATCGACGGGCGGCTTGCCGTCCACGATCCAGGCTGCAAGTGCCTCGCCGACAGTTGGCGAGATCGACAGACCGGCGACATTGCACCCGCTCGCAAAATAGAAGCCGGTCGCGCCAGTGGCCGGGCCAAGAACATGATGGCCGTCGGCGGTCATGGTCGGAATGCCACCGCGGAATTCCCGCACTTTGGCGGTTTGCAGGGACGGGAGCTGATCCTTCACCTCACCGGCGGCTGCATGAAGCACGCCGATGTCGAGCGGCATGTCCTTGACGTCGAAGCCGGCCCCCAGCGACTGCATATCGAAGAAGCGCGGCGATTCCTCGTAGACGCCCCACAGGAAGCCGCCTTGGCACGGGCGCATATACACCGCGGCATCCATGATGCGGATCATCGGCAAGTCGGCACGCGCGCCGTCCATCGGCTCGGTGACGATCAATTGCTGCCGGGTCGGCACCAGCGGCACGCGAATGCCGCTTGCCTCCGCGATCTGTCGCGTCCACGCACCGGCGGCATCGACGACGACCGGACTTTCGATGATGCCGTTCGCGGTGGTCACGCCGGTCACCTTGCCGCCGTCGATGTTCACGGCGTGCACGTCGGTCTTCGGCAGCACGGCCGCGCCCCGGGCCGCCGCGGCCCTGGCGAAGCCGACGGCAATCTGCGCCGGGTCGAAATAGCGGTCGTCGCCGATCCGCATCGCGGCGACGACACCCGCCGGCTGCAAGAACGGATTAAGTTGGCTCGCCTGCTCCGGAGTGATCAGCTCGACATCGAGGCCCATGCGGTGCCCGCGCTCAAAGTCATCCCTGATCACCTCGGCGTCCTGTGGCCGACGCGCGATCTTCAGGCTGCCCGAATGCACCCAGTCGAGCGGCTGGCCGGTTTCTTCCGTGAACGCCTCGATCTTGCGGCACGCGTCCTTGATGAGGCCAATCATCAGGTCGCTCTTGCGTGCGCAACTCACCATGCCTGCCGCTCGCGGCGAGGTTTGCGATCCGATCTCATGCTTGTCGACAAGGGCGACGCTGAGATCGCCACGCTTGCTCAAGTAATACGCTGTGGCCGCGCCCAATCCGCCCGAACCAATCACAACAACATCGGCCTTGCCGATCATGTGCAATGCCTTGAATAATGCCGATGGTAATCGAACGCTCGAAGCCTACTACGCGGCCCAGGACCTGACTATGGCTTTCCGGCGCATGTGGAAGCAGATGCTCAAGCCTTCGTCGCGGGCGCGGAACGGAAGGTTCCAGCCGTCGGCGGAATCCGACTGGCGTTGCTCGCGGCTCTGCGGATAAGCTCGCACCATGCAGTTCGACACCAAGATCGCGGTCGTGATCCGCACCGACCTGGAAGCCTGGCAGAAGCTCAACGTGGCGTCGTTTCTCGCCGGTGGCATCGCCGCTTCGTTTCCCGAATGTATCGGCGAGAATTACGAGGACGGCTCGGGGACGAAGTATCTGTCCCTGATCGGCCAGCCGATCCTGATCTACGGCGCCGATCGCGCGCAGTTGTCACGCGCGCTGGAACGTGCGCTGGCGCGCGAGGTGCGGCCGGCGCTGTACACCGAGGACATGTTCAAGACCACGCATGATGCCGCCAACCGCGAGGTGGTGAGGGCGGTGGCACGCACTGAACTCAACCTGGTCGGTCTTGCCTTTCGCGCCGAGCGGAAGGTGGTCGACAAGATCCTCGATGGGCTGAAGTTTCATACGTAGTCGAGCAGCGGGCGTTGCAGGGTAGGATGGGTAGAGCGAAGCGAAACCCATCATTTGCACCGCGGACGTGAATTGATGGGTTTCGCTGCGCTCTACCCATCCTACGAACTGCCGACTCTCTCCGTCGTCATTCCCCGGTGCGCAATTGCGCACCTGGGTGCTCGCGAAGAATCCATTTATCTAGGCGTCATGTGGCTCGATGGATTCCGGGCTCGTGCTTCGCACGCCACGGAATGACGGAGAGGGCGGTGTGGAATGCAGTGCACGCTTGAGCGTGCACAGGGCCCATGGAGGCGATCGGGACCAGGCTTGCCTCGAGTGTTGCGCCGCGAGACCGCGGTCGCACGGCCTCTGACCGTCAGCCCGGAAATGGGAACGGCTTTTGATCCCGCTCAAGCACGCGAACAGGAACATTTCGTATCGAACCGGGTCTTCCTGGATCACATTGACAATGACTGACCAGTCAGTCATATTGTGGCATGACAAAGCGCACCGAAAAGACGACCCCCAGCCCACCCGCCAAACGCCGCACCACGATCCGCGCCGCCGCGGCGAGGATCCCGAAGGTGGCCTCCGCACCACTGCCTGAGGCGAAGCCGGCTGCCAGCCGCGCCGGGAAATCCGCCGAGCGGCGCGCGGCGATCATCGAGGCGGCGATGGACGAGTTCATTGCACGCGGCTTTGCCGCGACGCGGCTCGACGATGTCGCCAAGCGCGCCGGCGTCGCCAAGGGCACGCTCTATCTCTACTTCAAGGACAAGGAATCGATGTTCGAGGAGCTGATCCGCACCGCGCTGGTGCCGCTGATCGGCCGCTTGACCGCGCTGCCGACGATCACCGGTCCCGTGCGCGACGCGGTGGAGGGGTTTGCCGAGACCTTCATGCGCGAGGTCGTGGCGACCCGGCGCGGCGACATCATCCGCCTGATCGTGTCCGAAGGGCCGCGCTTCCCGGCGATCGCCGATTTCTATTTCCGCGAGGTGGTGTCGAAGGGCCTGACCGGCATGAAGGCGCTGGTGCAGCTCGCGATCACGCGCGGCGAGATCAAGCATCGCGAGCTCGGGGATTTCCCGCAGCTGGTCGTCGCGCCGGCGATCGTCGCGGTGATCTGGCAGAGCCTGTTTGCCCGCCACGCGCCGCTCGATGGGCTCGCGATGTTCAAGGTGCATCTCGATCTGATCTTCGGCGAACGGAGGAAGACATGACCGCGTCGCGCATGATGAAGCTGATCGCGGCCGTCGCGCTGGCCGCGGCGCTCGCCGGTTGCAAGGAGAAGCGCGACCCCGGCTTCCAGGGCTGGGTCGAGGCTGACATGATCTTCGTCAGCCCGGATGAATCCGGCCGCGTCATCAAGCTCAACGTGCGCGAGGGCGAGGAGGTCAAGCCCGGCGATATGCTCTATTCGGTCGACGACGATTTGCAGCGCGCCGATCTCAACCAGAACAACGCGACCCTGGCGAACGCGCAGCAGAGCTACGACCGCGCGGCCTCGCTGCGCGGCACCGGCGCCGGCACCCAGGCCAATCTGGATTCCGCTGTCTCGGCACTGCGCGTCGCGGAAGCGCGCGTCGTCACCTCGCAGACGCGGCTCGACCGCCGCAAGGGCTTTGCGCCGATCGCGGGCTCGATCCAGCAGATCTATTTCCGCGAGGGCGAGATGGTGCAGGCGCAGCGGCCGGTGCTGTCGATCATGCCGCCCGGCAACATGAAGCTGCGCTTCTTCGTGCCGGAGACCGAGCTGCCGAAGCTTGCGCTCGGCGACGAGGTGAGGGTGACCTGCGACAATTGCGCTGATGATCTCACGGCGAAGATCTATTTCATTGCGACCACGGCGGAGTATACGCCGCCCGTCATTTACAGCCTCGATGAGCGCAACAAGCTGGTCTATCTGATCCAGGCGCGGCCGAGCCGGCCCGATGTCCTGCGCGTCGGTCAGCCGATCAGCATCTACCTCAATCCCAAGACTAACTCGAAGACGCCGGTGGCGGAGCGCAGATGAACGGCGGCCTGAGCAACACGCAGCCCAACGCAGCTTCCATCGCGATCGATGTGAAGGGCCTGACCAAATCGTTTGGCGGGAGAGAGGTGGTCCACGACCTGTCGATGCAGGTCAAGCGCGGCTCGATCTACGGCTTCCTCGGTCCCAACGGCAGTGGCAAGACCACCACCATCCGCATTCTGTGCGGCCTGTTGACGCCCGACAGCGGCGAGGGCACCTGCCTCGGCTACGACATCCGGCGCGATGCCGACAAGATCAAGCGCAAGGTCGGCTACATGACGCAGCGCTTCAGCCTCTACCAGGATCTGTCGGTGCGCGAGAACCTGGAGTTCGTCGCGCGGCTCTATGGCATGCCGGATGCGCGTGGCGCCGCGGCCGACATGATCGCGCGGATCGGGTTGAAGGGCCGCGAGGAGCAGCTCGCCGCCAATCTCTCCGGCGGCTGGAAACAGCGGCTGGCGCTCGGCGCCTGCACGCTACCCAATCCGCAATTGCTGCTGCTGGACGAGCCGACCGCCGGCGTCGATCCCAAGGCGCGGCGCGATTTCTGGAACGAGATCCACGCGCTCGCGGCCGAAGGGCTCACCGTGCTGGTCTCGACCCATTACATGGACGAGGCCGAGCGCTGTCATGAGATCGCCTATATCGCCTACGGCCACCTCTTGGCCCACGGCACGGTGGATGAGGTGATCGCAGCCTCCGCGCTGTCGACCTGGACGGTGACGGGCGAGGATTTCAACGGATTGATGGCCGAGCTCACCGGCAAGCCCGGCGTCGACATGGTGGCGCCGTTTGGCACCAGCCTGCACGTCTCCGGCCGCGACAAGGCGGCGCTCGAGGCTGCCATTGCGCCCTACCGCAGCAATTCGAAGTGGCACTGGCAGCCGAGCGAGCCGTCGCTTGAGGACGTCTTCATCGACCTGATGGGGCGCTCCAAGGACAACTTCCAGGGATAGAGTCCGATGAGTGCGACGGATACGATCCAGAAAGACGAAGAAAGGGAGTCGGCGTTCGGCTTCTGGCGGCGCAGCTATGCGATGCTGGTCAAGGAGTTCATCCAGCTCCGCCGCGACCGCGTCTCGTTCGCCATGATCATCATGCTGCCGGTGATGCAGCTGACGCTGTTCGGCTACGCCATCAACACCACGCCGCGCAATCTGCCGACCGCGGTGCTGACCCAGGAGGACAGCGATCTCGGCCGCTCGATCCTGAAGGCGATGGAGAACACCGCCTATTTCCATTTTGTCCGTGAGGTGCACACCGTCCAGGAGTTCGACGAGCTCCTGCAGTCCGGCAAGGTGCTGTTCGGCGTCGAGATCCCGCGCGGCTTCGAGCGCGCGGTGCGGCGCGGCGACCGGCCGGCGCTGCTGGTCGCGGCCGATGCCACCGATCCGGTCGCCTCGGGCACCGCGCTCGGCACGCTCGGGCCGCTGGTGCAGTCCGCGCTGGCGCATGACCTGCATATCGGCGATCCCCCTGACATGCCGTTCGAGATCCGTGCCCATGCCCGCTACAACCCGGCGGCGGACTCGCGCCTCAATATCGTGCCCGGCCTGGTCGGGACCATCCTGACCATGACCATGCTGATCTTCACCGCGCTGTCGGTGACGCGCGAGATCGAGCGCGGCACCATGGAGAGCCTGCTCTCGATGCCGATCAAGCCGGTCGAGGTGATGTTCGGCAAGATCATCCCCTACGTGCTGGTCGGGTTCATCCAGGCGACGCTGATCATCGCCATCGGCATCGTGCTGTTCGGCGTGCCGGTGCTCGGCAGCCTGACGCTGCTGGCGCTGCTCACCACGCTGTTTATCACCACCAATCTGTCGATCGGCTACACGTTCTCGACCATCGTGCAGAACCAGCTGCAGGCGATGCAGCTCTCGATGATGTTCTTCCTGCCGAGCATCCTGCTGTCCGGCTTCATGTTCCCGTTCGCGGGCATGCCGGTCTGGGCGCAATATATCGGCGAGGGGCTGCCGCTGACCCATTTCGTACGCATCGTCCGCGCCATCATGCTGAAGGGCGCGGCGATGCCAAACCTGCAATACGACACCATCGCGCTGGTCGCCCTGATGTTGTTCGCCATGACCATCGCCGTGACGCGCTTCCGCCGCACGCTCGATTGAGGCTAAGATGGCCGTAGTTGTTCATCGTCATTCCGGGGCGATGCGAAGCATCGGACCCGGAATCTCGAGATTCCGGGTTCGCTTCGCGTCCCGGAATGACCGGGGCGGGGAAATGGCGGAATCTTCGGATAGTGACAGCGCAGCGGCAGGCACGACAGTATCCGCCAATTTCAACCACGCTTTGATGCGCGAGGTGATGACCACCGAGCTGCTCCGCATCAAGGTGCTGATCGGCACCGCCATCGTGCTGGGGGCGATCAGCTTGCTGGTGTATTTGTTCGCGCCCGAGGCGGTCAGCCGGGTCTGGCACGGCAACCTCGACCCCGCCTACATCTTCTATGTCACCGTTCCGCTGATCCTGTTCGAGATCTGGGTGCATGGTGCGATCAGCTGGTACAGGCGCAACGGTCGCGATCTGCCGGTGATCCGGCGCTACATCGGCGTGCTGGTCGAGACATCGCTGCCGACCGTCGTGCTGGGGCTGCATATCGACAGCATGGGCCGCCAGGAGGCGCTCGGCTTCGTCGCCCCGCTGATCTATTTCGTCTTCATCATTCTCTCGACGCTGCGGCTCGATTTCTGGCTCTCGACCTTCACCGGATTCGTCGCCGCGACCGAGCTGTTCTACATGGCGGTGTTCTTCCACGCGCCTGACGGCGTCGCGGCCGATCAAGACATCTATTATCACGCCGCGCGCAGCACGATCATCCTGATCTGCGGCGTGCTGGCCGGTGGGGTCGGCTTGCAGCTGCGGCGCCAGTTCGCCGCCAGCATCGCGGCTGCCACCGCGCGCGACCGCATCACCAATCTGTTCGGCCAGCACGTCTCGCCGCAGGTGGTCGAACGCCTGATGGCGGAGGGCGCCACGACCGCGAGCGACATCCGCCGCGTCGCCGTGATGTTCGTCGATTTCCGCAGCTTCACGGCGGGCGCGCGCTCGCGCTCGCCGCAGGAGGTGGTGGATCGGCTCGACGGCGCCTTTGCCGTGCTGGTCGATATCCTCGATCGCCATGGCGGCATCGTGAACAAGTTTCTCGGCGACGGCTTTCTCGCGCTGTTCGGCGCGCCGTTCGAGACCGGCGACGCCGCGCATCAGGCGGTCGCCGCCGCGCGCGAGATGCTGGCCGCCAACGAGCGCACCAATGCGTCGTCGAGCTGGCCGCTGCGCATCGGCATCGGGATTCATATCGGCGAGGTCGTGGCCGGCAGTATCGGCTCGCCGCGGCGCAAGGAATACACCGTGATCGGCGACACCGTGAACTTTGCCGCCCGGCTCGAGGCGCTCAACAAGGAGCTCGGCTCGCAATTCCTGATCTCGTCCGCGGTGCGCGAGGCGCTCGGCGACGAATGCCCGGACGCCGTCTCTCGCGGCGAGATCCCGGTGCGAGGTTACGAGCATCCGGTGCCGGTCTGGCAGTTGGGGTAAGGCCACAGCATACAGGCTGGAGGTATTAAGGTAGCGATTGACGCGGCGTCATATACTCATATAGATGACTAGATGAATTCAGCTCTCGACGACCGCCTGCCCCGCTACCAGCGCCTCCGCGACGACCTCGCGGCGCGGATCAATCGCAACGAATGGCGTCCGGGGGACTTGATCCCCTCCGAGGCCGAGCTCGGCGCGCATTACGGCGTCGCGATCGGCACCGTGCGCAAGGCGATAGACCAGCTCGTCAGCGACGGCGTGCTGGAGCGCCAGCAGGGCCGCGGCACCTTCGTGCGCCGCGCGCGGTTCAATTCCTCGCTGTTCCGCTTCTTCCGCTTCCAATCCGAGAGCGGCGAGCGCCGCGTGCCGCAAAGCCGCATCCTGCGGCGCAAGGCGATGCCGGCGACGTCGGCTGTCGCCTCGGCGCTGCGCATTGCCGTCGGCGAGCCGGTCATCAGCCTGTCGCGCCTGCGGCTGATCGACGACGTGCCGCTATTGGCCGAGGAGATCTGGCTCGAGAGATCGCGCTTCGAGGCGCTGCTGGCGCTCGCAACCTCCGAGTTCGGCGACTTGCTGTATCCGCTCTACGAGGATCGCTGCGGCCAGGTCGTGGTCTCCGCCGATGAAATCCTCACCGTCGAGATCGCGACCGAGATGCAATCGCGCTTGCTGCGGCTCGAGGCCAACGCGCCGCTGATCGTGATCGAGCGCCTCGCCTTTGATCTGGAGCGGCGGCCGATCGAATGGCGCCGCTCGCGCGGGCCGGCGGATCGCTTCCGCTACCACGCCGAGATCAGGTAGCGCTGCGACCAAACATAACAACATAAGAATTCACAGGGAGAAGAAATGGCAAACTGGTACAGCGAATGTTCGCCGCTCGAGCGGCGCACCTTCTGGGCAAGTTTCGGCGGCTGGGGGTTAGATGCGTTCGACGTCCAGATGTTCAGCCTCGCCATTCCGGCGCTGATCACGGCTTTCGGGATCAGCAAGGCCGATGCCGGTCTGCTCGGCTCGGTCACGCTGTTCTTCGGCGCGTTCGGTGGCTGGCTCGGCGGCGCGCTCGGCGACCGTTTCGGCCGGGTGCAGGCGCTCCAGATCACGGTGGCGACCTTTGCGCTCGCGACCTTCGCCTGCGCGTTCGCGACGAGCTATCCCCAGCTCGTGGTCCTGAAGGCGATCCAGGGCATCGGCTTCGGCGCGGAATGGGCCTGCGGTGCGGTATTGATGGCCGAGATCATTCGCGCCGAGCATCGCGGCAAGGCGCTCGGCGCCGTGCAGAGCGCCTGGGCGGTCGGCTGGGGCGCCGCGGTGCTGCTCTCGGCCTTGGTGTTCACTTATGCGCCGGCCGATATCGCCTGGCGAATCCTGTTCGCGGTCGGCCTGATCCCGGCGCTCTTGATCCTGTATATCCGCCGCGGGCTGAAGGAGCCGCCGCGCGTTGCCGCGCGCGAGGCCGAGCCGCCGTTCTTTGCGACGCTCGCCGGAATCTTTCATCGCGATGTGCTGCGGTCGACATTGATCGGAGGTCTGTTCGGGATCGGCGCCCATGGCGGCTATGCGGCGCTGACGACATTCCTGCCGACGTTTCTGCGCGAGGTGCGGCATCTCTCGGTGCTCGGCTCCAGCGCCTATCTCGCCGTGATCATCGTCGCCTTCTTCTGCGGCTGCGTGGTCTCCGGGATCGTCAGCGACCGGATCGGGCGGCGCGCCAACGTGACGCTGTTCGCCGCCGCCTGCGTCGTGACGGTGCTGGTCTATATCTTCGCGCCGCTCTCCAATTCGCAGATGCTGGTGCTCGGCTTCCCGCTTGGCTTCTTCTCGGCGGGGATTCCGGCCAGCATGGCGGCGCTGTTCAGCGAGCTCTATCCGGCCGGCGTGCGCGGCACCGGTGTCGGCTTCTGCTACAATTTCGGTCGCATCGTCTCCGCGGCGTTTCCCTTCCTGGTCGGCTACCTCAGCGATCACATCGGCCTCGGTGCGGCGATCGGGATCGACGCGGCGTTCGCCTATTCGCTGGTGCTGGTCGCGGTGCTGATGCTGCCGGAAACCCGGGGCAAGGTTTTCGAGCAGGCCGCCGCCACGCGCGCGTGATGATGAGGAATGATCATGACATCGTACGAACATGGGTTGACGCGGCGCCGGTTTGCCGTGGGAGTGGTTGCCGCGCTGTCGGCGGGTGGATTGGCGAGCAAAGTGAGGGCTGAGGTGCCGAAACTCGCGATCGATACCCACGCCCACGTCTTCCATCGCGGGCTGAAGCTCGCGCCGGGCCGGCGCTACGCGCCCGACTACGACGCACCGCTCGCGCTCTATCTGCAGCAGCTCGACCAGAACGGCATCACCAACGGCGTGTTGGTGCAGCCGAGCTTTCTCGGCACCGACAATTCCTATCTGGTCGAATGCCTGAAGGCGACCAATGGCCGTCTGCGCGGCATCGCCGTGGTCGACGTTGCCGCCACCGCCGACGAGCTTCGCGCGCTCGATCGTGCCGGGGTGGCGGGTATCCGTCTCAATCTGGTTGGCCAGAAGCTACCCGATCTGACGTCGCCGGAGTGGACGGCGCTGCTGGCGCAGATCAGGACGCTCGACTGGCAGATCGAGATCCAGCGTAATGCCGGCGATCTCGCGACGCTCGCACCACAGCTGCTCGACCAGGGCGTGAAAGTCGTGCTCGATCATTTCGCCTTGCCCGATCCAAAGCTCGGCATCGATGATCCCGGATTTCAGTCGGTCCTCAAGCTGGGCGCGACGCGCAATGTCTGGGTCAAGATCTCCGCACCCTATCGCAACGGCGCGGCCGGTGAGGCGTTCGCGAAGCAGGCCTATCCGCTGCTGCGCCAGGCTTTCGGCGTCGACCGGCTGCTGTGGGGCAGCGACTGGCCGCACACTCAGTTCGAGGCGACGCAGAGCTACGCCAGGAACCGCAAATTCCTCGACGAGCTCGTCACCGACGCCGACGAGCGCGCCCGCGTGCTCGCATCGCCGCGCGAGCTGTTTCGATTCTAAAGCATGATCCGGAAAAGTGCGAAGCGGTTTTCCGAGGAGATCATGCTCAAACAAGGAGCGCGATTGTACCGAGTGCTCTGAAGGGCGTCGTTGCTGCTGTGCTACGATGACGCCATCGGAATGACCGGCACAAGGATACGCAAGATGCAGCGCCGCTATATCACCGTCGACGTTTTCACCGACCGCGCCTTCGGCGGCAACCCGCTGGCCGTGGTGCTCGACGCCGAAGGGCTGTCGACGGCGCAGATGCAGGCGATCGCGACCGAGTTCAACTATTCCGAGACGACCTTCGTGCTGCCGCCGCAGGACAAGGCCAACGACGCCCAGGTTCGCATCTTTACCGTGCGCTCGGAAATTCCGTTCGCCGGCCATCCCAATGTCGGCACCGCCTTCGTGCTGGCGAGCCGGGCAGCGAAGACGCCGGAGCTGCTGAGGTTCGAGGAGAAGGCGGGCCTCGTGCCGGTCAAGGTCCTGATCGACGGCGGCAGGGTGATCGGTGCCGAGTTGACGGCGCCGCAAGCCTTGCAGCGCACGAACGAGGTGAGCGCGGCCGATGCCGCGGCTTGTCTCTCGCTGTCGGCGGCCGACGTGAAGACTGATCGGCATGTGCCGCAGGTCGCCTCGGTCGGCCTACCGTTCCTGGTGGTGGAGATCGCCTCGCGCGAGGCGCTGAAGCGGGCGCGGCCCGATGCTGCGGCGTTCGCCAGGGCGCTGGCGCAGATCGGCCGCGACGTCGTCTATTTCTACACCCGCGACGTGCCGGCGGGCGAGCAGCCGCTCGACTTGCAGGCGCGCATGTTCCATCCGGGCGCGAGCGGCCTGTCGGAAGATCCCGCAACCGGCAGTGCGACTGCGGCCTGCGCGGCGCTGCTCGCCGATATCGATCCCGCGCGCGATGGCGAATTGCGGCTGCGGATCGGGCAGGGCGTCGACATGGGCCGGCCGAGCTTGTTGCTGACGCGGGTCCGCAAGCAGGGCGGCGCGATCACATCGGTGCATGTCGGCGGCGGCTGCGTGAAGATGATGGAGGGGACGATCAGCGTGCCGGGGCAGGTCCGAGGCTAGACCTGCGGCGCGGCCAGGTTCTCGATCTTGACGCCGTCGCGCTCCTCGATGATCTCGGCGATCCAGCGGCGGTGACAGTGTTCGTGGTCGCGCTCGTAGCAGAGGATGCAGACCGGACCGGACTTCTTCACCAGCGCCGACAGCTCGTCGAGCTCCTCCTTGGCCTGCACCGTCTTCAGGTGCGCCGAATAGATCTTGTGCAGCAGCGCATATTGTCCGCTGCGCGCCGCCTCCCGTCCGCTCTTCGGCGTGCCGAGGCCGCGGAGATGGACGTAGCCGATGCCGCGCTCGTCGAGACCTGCGGCGAGCTGGGTCTTGGAGAAACCGGGGCGGCGCGAGGAAGCCACCGCGCGGACGTCGACGAGGAGCTTGACGCCGGCGTGCTGGAGCTCGTCGAGCACGGCCTTCGACGGCGTCTGCTCGTAGCCGATGGTGAACAGCCTGGATGCCTTCGCCATCGGCTCTCCCTCACTTCACCCGTTCGATCAATTCCATCGCGCCCGCGGGTGCGCGTATCTTGCCCTCGTGGATCACGTAGGCGAACACGTCGCGCGGCGCCTTCTTCGGCGCTGATTTGTCGACCTTCGGCAGATCGTCCGGCTCGCTGCCGCCGGCCCAGTCCTGAAACCGCTTCGCCCAGGCGTCGAGCTGCTTCGGCGGATAGCAGGTCTTCAATTCGTCATTGCCCTTCTGCAGCCGGGCATAGACGAAGTCGCTCGCGACGTCGGCAATCGCCGGATATTTGCCGTGCTCGGCGAACACCACCGGCACCTCGTGCTCGCGAATGAGGGCGATGAACTCGGGCACGCAGAAGCTGTCGTGCCGCACTTCGACGACATGGCGCAGCGCGCGGCCGTCGAGCTTGCGCGGCAAGAGCTCGAGGAACTTGCCGAAATCGGCGCTGTCGAATTTCTTGGTCGGCGCAAATTGCCAGAGCACCGGCCCGAGCCGGTCCCTCAGCTCCAACACGCCCGAGTCATAGAACCGCTTCACCGAATCGCCGGCCTCGGCGAGCACGCGGCGGTTGGTGGCGAAGCGCGGCCCCTTCAGCGAGAAGATGAAGCCGTCGGGCACCTCGCTCGCCCATTTGCGAAAGCTCTCCGGCTTCTGCGAGCCGTAGTAGGTGCCGTTGATCTCGATCGAGGTCAGCTTGGAGGCGGCGTAGGACAACTCCTTCGCCTGCGTGAGCTTCTCGGGATAGAACACCCCGCGCCACGGCTCGAACGTCCAGCCGCCGATGCCGATATAGATGTTGCCTGCGTCTGTCTTGGTCGCCTTGGTGGGAGCTTTGGCCACGACTGCACTCATCGCGAGGAGGGGGGACAGGGATCGAGAGTAGTCAAAATAATCGTGATTGGCCAGTTTGCCAGATTGGCGCAGGGGTGCTTATCGTCGTTGTCGCTCTTCGCTACGATGCGCCAAAATGGAGAACAACACATGCGCATGCTGGTTGCGGCCGCCCTCCTGATCACGTCCTCCGCTGCCATATCGTCCGCTACCATATCGTCTGCTGCAATGGCCGACGAGGTCGACGATGCGCACAAGCTCGCCATCACCGGCCGCGACGCCTACTGGAATTGCCTCGCCCGCGAATATCCCCGCGACAGCAACAAGACGATGTCCGACCAGGAGTTCAGCTCGCTGATCGCCAATGTCTGTCCCTCGGAGCGGCAGAATTTCCGGGTGTCGCTGATCGACTTCCTGTCGCTGCAGTTTCCCAAGCAGGATGCCGATGCGAATCTGACGACGGCCAACCGCGCGATCGAGCTGGCGCAGAAGGACATCGTGACCGCCTTCACCCGCCGCAGGGCCGCGGCGAAATAGGTTCCCGAATCCTGTTGCGGCCGGCCGATTTTTGATATCAATCCGCGCAGGCGAGGGGATGATCGGCATGAGCTCACAATCGACGGCAGGCTTCCTGGGCGCAGTGGTCGCAGCCGTAGCGCTCGCGGCCGCGTTCATTTACGGGCCGTCGCCGAGCCAGCTCCGTAACCCGACCCAGCCCGCAGCAGCGCAGCCGCAGGCGGCTCCCGCCGCCGAGGCCGCGCCGGCGGCCCCGGCACCACGCGGCCCGGTGATCCGGGAAGTCCCGAACAACTAGCGCCATCTGCCCCTTGCGGACCGCATGGGGGCTACTTATCTGGCTCATAACGGCGACGTTGCAGCTTAAGGGCTCCGGCGCCGGGACGACCACGACATTGTTTGGCTGCGCCGGATGTACGCGCGCCCCTTGTTCGTGGTCGTTGGCATTTTTCAGGGGTATTTTGCCCCGTTTTCCCGCTTCCCGAGACCGCGTTTGGGCCGGCCCGCCTTGGCAGCGGGGGAGGCTGCGGCTATACGCTGGCGCTCATGAATGACGCCATCAAGCTAGCCCCCGAAACCGCCTCGCAGGCAGCAAGTTTGCCGCAGCTTTCGGTGGTCGTCCCGACCTTCAATGAGCGCGACAATGTCACGGTGCTTTACCGTCGGCTCGACGCGACCCTGAAGGACGTGTCCTGGGAAGTCATCTTCGTCGATGACAACTCGCCCGACGGTACCTGGGACGTGGTACGCGCCTTGGCGCGAAAGGATTCCCGCGTGCGCTGCATCCGCCGAATCGGCCGGCGCGGCCTGTCCGGCGCCTGCATCGAGGGCATCCTGGCGTCGAGCGCGCCGTATGCCGCTGTCATGGACGCCGACCTCCAGCATGACGAGACCCAGCTCCCGAAGATGGTCGCGCTGCTGCAGAGCGGCGAGGCCGAGCTCGTGGTCGGCAGCCGCTATATCGAGGGCTACAAGTCCGAAGGCTTCAACAAGCAGCGCGCCGGCGCCAGCGCCTTTGCCACCGAGATCGCGCGCCGCTCGCTGAAGGTCGAGATCGCCGATCCCATGAGCGGCTTCTTCATGATCCGCCGCGACCGCTTCGAGCAGCTCGCGCCGCAGCTCTCGACCCAGGGCTTCAAGATCCTGCTCGACGTCGTGGCGACGGCGGAGGGCAAGCTGCGCGCGGTCGAAATTCCTTACACGTTCGGTGCCCGCCAGCATGGCGAGAGCAAGCTTGACTCGATGGTCGCGCTCGACTTCCTTGGCCTGGTGCTGGCGAAGCTGACCAACGATCTGATCTCGCTGCGCTTCATTCTGTTCGCAGCGGTCGGTGGGCTCGGCCTGCTGGTGCATCTCAGCGTGCTGTTCATCGCGCTGGAACTGTTCAAGGCGCCGTTCCCGGAGGCCCAGGCCACCGGCGCGATCGTCGCCATGACCAGCAACTTCATCCTCAACAATTTCCTGACCTATCGCGACCAGCGGCTGAAGGGCTTTGGCATCCTGCGCGGCCTGCTGCTGTTCTATCTGGTCTGCAGCGTCGGCCTGCTTGCCAATGTCGGCGTCGCGTTCTCGGTCTACGACCAGGAGCCGATCTGGTGGCTTGCGGGCGCGGCCGGCGCGCTGATGGGCGTGGTCTGGAACTACGCGATGTCCGGGCTGTTCGTCTGGCGCAAGCGATGACGGTGGCATGAACGCGAACGAGGCGCGGCTGGCCCGGAACACCGCTCTTGCGGTGTGCGCGCTGGTCGTGTTGCGGCTGGCCGCCGCCGCATGGACGCCGCTGACCTTCGACGAAGCCTATTACTGGATGTGGTCGAAGGCGCTCGCCGGCGGCTACTACGACCATCCGCCGATGGTGGCGGTCGTGATCCGGCTCGGCACCATGATCGCGGGTGACACGCCGTTCGGCGTGCGGCTGGCGTCGATCCTGCTCGCGCTGCCGATGAGCTGGGCGATCTACCGGGCCGCCGAGATCCTGTTCGGTGGCCAGCGTATCGCCGCGAGCGCAACGATCCTGCTCAATGTCACGCTGATGGCCGCCGTCGGCACGCTGATCGTGACGCCGGATGCGCCGCTGCTGGTTGCCGCGAGCTTCCTGCTGTATTCGCTGGCAAAGGTGCTGGAGAGCGGCCGCGGCGCCTGGTGGCTTGCGGTCGGCGTCAGCGCCGGCCTGGCGTTGCTGTCGAAATACACGGCGCTGTTCTTCGGACCCGCGATCCTGATCTGGCTTGCTGTCGTGCCGAAGCTGCGGCGCTGGTATCTCTCGCCATGGCTCTATCTCGGCGGTCTGGTTGCAGCCGGCCTGTTCGCGCCGGTCATCCTCTGGAATGCCGATCACCACTGGGTGTCGTTCATCAAGCAGATGGGCCGCGCCCGGATCGAAGACTTTCGGCCGAACTACATCGCCGAGCTGATCCCGACGCAGTTTGCGTTCGCGACGCCATTGGTCTTCATCCTCGGTGTGATGGGCCTCTACGCGCTCTACCGGCGCCGCGCCGGCGCGATGCCCGCACGCGTGCTGGTCAACACGATGTTCTGGACCATCGTGGTCTACTTCACCTGGCACGCGCTGCATGCGCGGGTCGAGGCCAACTGGTTCGCGCCGGTCTATCCGGCTTTTGCGGTGGCGGCCGCGGTCGCGGCGATCCAGGTGCAGTGGGCGCCGCGCGAGCAGCGCACGATCGATTTCTGCCGCCGCTGGGCCGCGCCCACAGGCGTCGTGCTGTTCGCGCTGCTGATCGTGCAGGCCAACACTGGCATCCTCTCGGGTTACCGCCGCGACGCCACCGTGCGCAGCGTCGGTGTCGGCTGGCAGGAGCTCGCCAGCGAGATCGAGGCGGTGCGCGCGCGGTCCGGCGCGAGCTGCGTGCTGTCGCCGGACTACGGCACCACCGGCTGGCTGGCCTTCTACCTCCCCAAGGGCACCTGCGTCGCCCAGCAGGGCCAGCGCATTCGCTGGGTCAACATGCCCGAGCCGAGCCCGGCGCAGCTGGCCGGCAAGCTGCTGTACGTGCATGAGGTCGAGCAGGCGATGCCGGCCTCGATGCGCGACAATTTCGCCCATGTCGAAACGGTGGCCGAGGCCAAACGCATGCGCGGGCCGCTGGTGATCGAGACCTACGCGCTCGATCTGCTTGATGGCGCAAAGGGCGACGTCTTTGATCGTTCACCGCCGCCGGAACTGCAGTAAAACCATCACTGGCGCATGTCGGATCGTCCGGTTCCGGCTCGTCTTCCAGGGAGCCCGTCAACCCCGCGAGGTTCCAACCATGACCAGTCCCATCCTCAAGCCGGCCGCCGAACTCGCCAGCAGCAATGCTAGGCGCTTTCCCAATGAGAGCGCCGAGTATCGCCGGGCGCGCCAGGCGCTGCTCGTCGAGGAGATCGAGCTGCGCCGGCACATCGCGCGCGTCGCCGAGTTGCGCCGCGCCTTGCCGCCGGGCGGCGAGGTGACAAGGGCCTATGAGTTCACGGGCGAGTCCGGCGCGGCCTCGCTCGCCGATCTCTTCGGCAACAAGCAGACGCTCATCATCCACAGCTACATGTTCGGTCCGCAGCGCGAGAAGCCGTGTCCGATGTGCACATCATTCATGGGCACATGGGAGGAGAAGCTGCCCGATATCGAGCAGCGCGTGTCGTTCGTGTTCGTGGCGCGCTCGCCGATCGCGCGGCTGGTCGAGGCGAAGAAGGCGCGAGGCTGGACGCGTCACAGGGTCTATTCGGATGCGTCGGGCGATTACACGCGCGACTATGTCAGCAAGGATGACAGCGACGTGCCCGGCTACAATGTCTTCACGCGCCAGAGCGGCGTGATCCGGCATTTCTGGGCAGGCGAAATGGGAGCCGGCACGGTCGACCCCGGCCAGGACCCGCGCGGTGCGCCGGACATGGATCCGCTCTGGACCCTGCTCGACACCACGCCCGAGGGGCGCGGCGCGGACTGGTATCCGAAGCTCAGCTATTGAGAGATGGATTTTGCTCGATCCCCGCGCGATTACGGGGCCATCGGCAAGGAAATTCTCCCTAGGATTTATCTCGGCATGCGGCGGCGGAGCCGCGTGCCGGAATGTCTCATCATGGGACAAAAAAGCCGCTTTCGCGGTCCAATGCGATCTTAAAAAAGCCCTACGCCACAGGCACTTCCCGCGTTGCAGGGGATCGCATCCGGTTAAGTCGCATTTAACTAAAAGTCGCCTTAATGGCCGTCTGTGCCCCCGCGCGACGTTGAGCCGAACATCGTTCGACGATGCGTCGAGTGAGGGACAAAGGTGGACCTGTTTTGAGCGCCGGGCGTATGGGTACGAGTGCGAGTGCGTATGTTCTTGGGGCGCCAAGCCGCAAGAAAACCTCCCGAAAAATCCTCCCACAGCATTTCCTCGGCAGCGCCGCGGTGGCGGGGCTGGTGCTTGGCTGCGCCTGGACCGTCTATGCCAACATTTTTGCCGCGAGCGTCTATCCGTCGGTAGGCAATGCGTCGTTTGAAGCGCCGGCGGTGAAGCGTCCGGTCGCCGTTGCCGCGCGACCCGCACCCGCGTTCAACGAGGTGTTCGCGTCCCTGACGCCCGCGCCGGCGGCGCCCGCCAAGACCGAGGTCGCGAAGTCGGAAGCCTCGGCACCGTCACTTATGTTTAACGATCGGTTTGCGGCCGCCTCGCCCGAGGGCATCGCGTCCAGCGTCGTGGCCGACGCCGCACCGCAGATCGACCCGATCAAGCAGGCCGCTGAACCCAAGGTCGCCGTAGCGGCGAGGGCGGTGGCGACGGCAGAGCTCGCCGAGACATCGAAGCCGTTGCCGGCGCCGAAGTCGGTCGAGACCGCCAAGAAGCAAGCCGCCGCCAATCTGAAGGTGGCGCTCAACGATCCCTCCGCGACGGTTGAGCCCAAAGCGGCCGAGAAGGCGCCCGAGGCCAAGCAGGCGACCAAATCCAGTGGTGTCCGTGACATGGCCGCGCGCGCCAAGGCCGCGGTGCTGTCGATCGCATCGAGCGAGCGGCAGACCATGGTCGAGAAGCTGTGGGGCAAGCGCGAGTCGAGCGGCGGGCTGCTCTCCTTCGCTTCCGCCGATGCCAATGTCACCGGCAGCATCCCCTCGACGCTGGACCAGAACCCGATGCTCGGCGGCTCGCCGCCCTATGACCGCCAGACCGCGGTCTACGACATCTCGGCCAAGACCGTGTACCTGCCGGACGGCACGCGGCTCGAGGCGCATTCCGGCCTCGGCTCCCGGCTCGACGATCCGAGGTCTTCGCACATGAAGATGGTCGGCGTGACGCCGCCGCACATCTACGAACTCAAGCCGCGCGAGGCACTGTTCCACGGCGTGCCGGCGCTGCGGCTCAATCCGATCGGCGGCGAGGGCAAGATCTTCAACCGCGACGGCCTGCTCGCGCACACCTTCATGCTCGGCCCGAACGGCGACTCCAACGGTTGCGTCTCGTTCAAGGACTATTACGCGTTCCTCGATGCCTATCGTAACAAGGGCATCCGCCGCCTCGCAGTGCTCGCGAGGATTCAGTAAGCGCCGTCCTCCTGGGGGCGCCGCCCCCACGGCGTGAGCTACGCGACCAGCCCCCGTACCTGTCCGAACGTCGCAATGGCCATCCCTTGAAAGGCCGTTGGGGGCGCTATATCCTGCAAAATACAAGGGTGCCAGGGCTGGCAGCGCCGCGCTCCCGAGGGGCAGAGAACCCGGGGAGCAGGGGAGGGAAGCATGAGCCGCTCGCCAGGCGTCGTGCACACGGACAAGGTTCTCGACGTGCTGGCCGGAGGCGGGGCGCCATCCGACCTGTCGGCGTCGTGGCGTCGGTCCGGCCATCTGCATGCGCTCGATCCGGCGAGCCGCCTGCCGTCCCATCGTCTCGGCCAGGCTGAAATCGCCGCTGCACAGCAGCGCCTCGGTGAATTCCTGAAAGTCGCCCAGAGCACGCTCGACCGGCTGTTTCTTGCCGTGGGCGGGGTCGGCTGTTCGGTGCTGCTCGCGGACCGCGATGGCGTCGTCGTCGATCGGCGCGGCGCAGGCGCCGATGATACGACGTTCGACGCCTGGGGGCTCTGGACCGGCGCGGTCTGGAGCGAGAAGTACGAGGGGACCAACGGCATCGGCACCTGCATCGTCGAGAAGCGCCCGCTGTCGATCGACCGCGAGCAGCACTTCTTCACCCGCAATTCGGCCCTGTTCTGCACCACTGCGCCGATCTTCGATGAGCATGGCGAGCTTGCCGCCGCGCTCGATGTCTCCTCCTGCCGGGCAGACCTGACCGATGGATTTTCTCGCCTGATTGCGACCACGGTGACGGACGCCGCGCGCGCGATCGAAGCCGAGAATTTCCGCCGGGCGTTTCCCGATGCGCGAATTCTGCTGACGCCGCGCAGCGAGCGCGCCGTCAATTCGCTGCTGGCGGTCGATCGCGACGATCTCGTGATCGGTGCGACGCGCGCTGCGCGCCGCGCGCTCGGCCTCAACGCGGCGTCGCTGGCGCGGCCATTGCCGGCGGCCGATCTGATCGGCGAGACCCGCGACGATGGCGGTCTTGCTGCCGCGGAACGTGCAGCGTTGCAGCGCGCGCTGGCGCGCGCCGGCGGCAACGTGTCGAAGGCCGCCAAGGATCTTGACATGTCCCGCGCCACATTGCACCGCAAGCTCAAGCAGCTCGGCCTGCACCGCTAGAGGCGCGATGAGTTTAGTTGAATCGGCTTGGCGCGGTCTCGGTTCACCTCTCCCCGTAGGGGAGAGGTCGGATTGCTCTCGGCGATGCGAAGCATCGTCCGGTGCAATCCGGGTGAGGGCTCTTGCTCTCTCGATAGACCGTAACCCCTCACCCGATTTGCTGCGCAAATCGACCTCTCCCAAGCGAGAGGTGAACTTTCGACGCCGTTCCAGCTCAACCTAATCTCATCGTGCTCTAGGGCATTTCCGCAAGCTCAAGGCCGGCGCCCTGAGCGCTGGCGCGCCTGTGCCAATTTGCGGCGCACTCTGTCTCAGATTTGCGACAGTTCCCCTGCGGCCCTTGGGGCGGGCCCCTGTTCTGTCCGCCTGATTTGACCGAGCGTTCCGGCCAACGCCGTGTGCATCGGCGTGCCAACGGAGGAACACATGAACAAGGTTGACATGCAGTCCGTGCTCAAGGCGCCGTTCGCCAAGCGCTACGGCAATTTCATCGGCGGCGAATGGCGCGAGCCTCGCTCCGGAAAGTATTTTGAGAACATCTCGCCGGTGACCGGCCTTCCGGTCTGCGAGATCCCGCGCTCCGACGCGTCGGATATCGAGGCGGCGCTCGATGCCGCGCATGCGGCCAAGGACGCCTGGGGCAAGACCAGCGTCGCCGAGCGCTCGCTGATCCTCAACAGGATCGCCGACCGGATGGAGGCCAATCTCGAAAAGCTCGCCACCGCCGAGACCTGGGACAACGGCAAGCCGATCCGCGAGACGATGGCCGCCGACATGCCGCTCGCGATCGATCACTTTCGTTACTTCGCCAGCGCGATCCGCGGACAGGAAGGCTCGATCTCGGAGATCGACCACGACACGATCGCCTATCACTTCCACGAGCCGCTTGGCGTGGTCGGCCAGATCATTCCCTGGAATTTCCCGATCCTGATGGCGGTCTGGAAGCTTGCACCGGCGCTCGCCGCCGGTAACTGCGTCGTCCTCAAGCCGGCCGAGCAGACGCCGGCCTCGATCCTGGTGTTGCTCGAGCTGATCGGCGACCTGCTGCCGAAGGGTGTGCTGAACGTCGTCAACGGTTTCGGTCTCGAAGCAGGAAAACCGCTGGCCTCGTCGAACCGGATCGCCAAGATCGCCTTCACCGGCGAGACCACGACGGGCCGGCTGATCATGCAATATGCCTCGCAGAACCTGATCCCGGTGACGCTCGAACTCGGCGGCAAGTCGCCGAACATCTTCTTCAAGGACGTCTGCGCGGAAGACGACGATTTCTTCGACAAGGCCGTCGAAGGCTTCGTGATGTTCGCGCTCAACCAGGGCGAGGTCTGCACCTGTCCGAGCCGCGCGCTGATCCAGGAATCGATCTATGACCGCTTCATGGAGCGCGCGCTGAAGCGCGTCGAGGCGATCACGCAAGGTAGCCCGCTCGATCCGACCACCATGATCGGCGCGCAGGCGTCCTCCGAGCAGCTCGAGAAGATCCTCTCCTACATCGACATCGGCAAGAAGGAAGGCGCCGAGGTGTTGACCGGCGGCGAGCGCAACAATCTCGGCGGCGGGCTGTCGGGCGGCTACTATGTCAAGCCGACCGTGTTCAAGGGCCACAACAAGATGCGCATCTTCCAGGAGGAGATCTTCGGGCCTGTGGTGTCCGTGACCACCTTCAAGAACGACGAGGACGCGCTCTCGATCGCCAACGACACGCTCTACGGTCTCGGTGCCGGCATCTGGAGCCGCGACGTCAATCGCTGCTACCGGTTCGGCCGGGCCATCCAGGCCGGTCGGGTGTGGACCAACTGCTACCACGCCTATCCCGCGCATGCGGCGTTCGGCGGTTACAAGCAGTCCGGTGTCGGCCGCGAGAACCACAAGATGATGCTCGACCATTACCAGCAGACCAAGAACATGCTGGTGAGCTACAGCCCGAAGAAGCTCGGCTTCTTCTGACGTCCCGGCTGTCCCCGCGTTCAGGGCACGAAGACGACAGGCTTCGGCGGGTGTCCCGCCGGAGCCTCCATCACGGAGGCCGAGATGGCTGACAAGGTGACCGCGACGCCGGCTGCGCTGGAGCTGATTGCCGAGATCGTCGCCGACCATGGGCCGGTGCTGTTTCACCAGTCCGGCGGCTGCTGTGACGGTTCGTCGCCGATGTGCTTTCCGCAAGGTGACTTCCTGATCGGCGATTATGACGTCAAGCTCGGCGAGATCGGCGGGGCGCCGTTCTACATCAGCGGCTCGCAATACGACGTCTGGAAGCACACCGATCTGATCATCGACGTCGTTCCCGGCCGCGGCGGCATGTTCTCGCTCGACAATGGGCGCGAGCGCCGGTTCCTGACCCGGTCCGAGATCTGCGCGTTGCCGCCGCGCGAGCCGGAATAGGGCGGTCCGGCGTCGATCTGGAACTGGAGGCCATTGTCGCTATACTGCACTGATCCAGGGCGAGTCCCAACTCGGCAACGGATCTGGTGCAAAGCGAACATGTCTCCGACGCCCCCCATCGAAACTCCCCAGCCGATCACGACCGAAGCGTTCGTCGAGGCTAGCGCGGCGGTTGCCCGTCTCGAGGATATCTACGAGCGCAACACCGGATTCCTGCGCAGTCGCTTCGAGGCCTATGTCAACGGGGTGCCGTTCACGACGCGGGTGCGGGCGCATTACCCGTTCGTCCGCATCACGACCTCATCGCATGCCCGGCTCGATTCCCGTCTCGCCTACGGTTTTGTCGCCGGGCCCGGCGTTCACGAGACCAGCATCACCCGGCCGGACATTTTCCGGACCTACCTCACCGAGCAGATCGGGCTCCTGATCAAGAACCATGGCGTGGCGGTCGAGATCGGCGAGTCGAACGAGCCGATTCCGATCCATTTCGCCTACCGGCGCGACATCAATATCGAGGCGGCGCTGACCATCGCCGACAGTTCGGCCTTCACAAGGTCGCTGCGCGACGTGTTCGATACGCCGGATCTTGCGGCGATGGATGATGCGATCGCGAACGGGACGTTCGAGCTGACGCCGGGGACGCCCGAGCCGCTGGCCTTGTTCCGTGCCGCGCGCGTCGATTACTCGCTGCGCCGGCTCTATCACTACACCGGCACCGATCCCGAGCACTTCCAGAATTTCGTGATCTTCACCAACTACCAGTTCTATGTCGACGCCTTTGTGCAATCGAGCCTGCAGCGTCTCGCCGCGGGTGAGGAGGGCCTCGAGGCGTTCGTCGCGCCCGGCAATGTGATCACGCGCAGCGCGCTGGCAGGCGGTGGCACCATCGGGACCGCATCGGAGCGTGTTCCGCAGATGCCGGCGTTTCATCTCGTCGAGCCCGGCTATCGCGGCATCACCCTGATCAATATCGGGATCGGTCCATCGAACGCGCGCAATATCACCGATCACGTCGCGGTGCTGCGGCCGCATGCCTGGCTGATGATCGGGCATTGCGCTGGCTTACGCAACACGCAGCGGCTCGGCGATTACGTGCTGGCCCATGGCTATGTCCGCGAGGATCACGTGCTCGATCACGAGCTGCCGCTCTGGGTGCCGATCCCCGCGCTTGCGGAGATGCAGGTCGCGCTGGAGGAGGCGGTCGGCGAAGTGACCGGGCTCACCGGCTTCGAGCTCAAGCGCTTGATGCGCACCGGCACCGTCGCCAGCGTCGACAATCGCAATTGGGAGATCAGCGGGCCGCAGGTGATCCGGCGGATGTCGCAATCGCGCGCCGTCGCGCTCGACATGGAATCGGCGGCGATCGCCGCCAATGGCTACCGCTTCCGTGTGCCCTACGGCACGCTGCTGTGCGTCTCCGACAAGCCGCTGCATGGCGAGATCAAGCTGGCGGGCATGGCGAGCGAGTTCTATCGCCAGCGCGTCGGCCAGCATCTTCAGATCGGGCTGAAGGCGCTGGAGCGGCTCAAGCAGCAGGAGTCCGAGCGCCTGCATTCGCGCAAGCTGCGCAGCTTTGCCGAGGTCGCGTTTCAATAGCTCCGTTCGCTAAGCGGCAGACTACGCTCGATCTCGGCCTTCAGATCCCGACTCCTGCACGTATTTCGCTGGCTGGCTGCCTGACGCCGCGGAATCGAAGGTAGCATTTTCCGCGCCCGGAAATTGGGTTCCGCAGTTCTACGGTTCGATCGTGCGCATTTTGCTGTTGCGTCCGGCGGCGCATTTGCATCTAACTCCTCGGAGTGCTGTCTGCGGAAAATTCCGCCTTGCGGTCAAGCGTTTGGAGTTTAATTCTTGAGAGCGTGGCTGAGTAAGTTGGTTGCTTGTCGCTTCACTGCGGGGCCCCACCAGTGAGTGCTTCCGGCGGAAATGGTAATCGCCTTCTCGCAACACTGCCGGCAGCGGACCTGGATCTGCTGGGTCCCGAGCTCGAGACGGTCGCGCTCGATCAGGATGCGGTCCTGGCGCGAGCCGGTGATGAGATCGACTACGTCTTCTTCCCTCATAGCGGGGCGATCACGCTGATGATCGACATGGCAGACGGGCACACGGTTGCGACCGGCGTGGTCGGGCGCGAAGGGGCGGTGGGCAGTCTTTCGGTGCTCGGGTCGTCCCCGTCGGGTATTACCGCAGTCGTTCGTGCGGCGGGCACCGCCTCGCGGATTTCCGCGCCGCGCTTTCATGCCGCTTTCGGACGCAGTGCTGCGATCCGGCAGGCGATGCAAAAGCACATCAGGTCGATGCTGATCCAGTTCCAGCTCGGCTCCGCCTGCAATGCGCTGCACCCGGTCGAGGCCCGGATGGCGCGCTGGCTGCTCCAGCTCCGCGATCGCGTCGATAGCGACGTCCTGCCGCTGACTCAGCAGGCGCTGTCACAAATCCTCGGCGTGCGACGAACGACGGTGACGCTCTTGATGCGCAATCTGCGCACGCGCGGCGCAATCAGGTCCGATCAACGAGGCCGGATCGAGATCGACAGGTCGCGGCTCTCCGCGGCGGCGTGCGAATGCCATCGCGTCATGCGTCTCGAAGCCGAGGAGATCTTTTCGGACAATAAGGCCCGATCTCGCGCGGCGGCTCTAACCGACAATCCGCGCATCTCCGAAATCGAAACGGACGACGCGCTGTAAGCGCGTTGCGGCACGATCAGCTTCTCCGCTGCCGATCAAGCTTCTGTGCAGGGGCGGATGCCGTCTCGAACTTCGCAATCTCGCGCAGCACCTTCGCCGTCTGGCGCAATTCATTGCGCTCCGGTCCCGGCTTCAGCCGGCGTGCTTCGTCGAGAAAGTCCTTGGCCTGCAGCAGCCAGGTGGATGTTTCCGTTGCGATCTGCATGCGCGCCATGGCGTCCCTCCACCGCGATCATCAATGGTCTGTGTCGTCGTTCAGGCCGGTGAGCCCGCGCCGCGGCGCCGTACGCGGATGCTCGGCTCATCGACCCAGGCGTCCCGCGCGAACCAGGCGTGATCAGTGCGGCAGAATGGACAATTGGTGCGCGAGAAGAATACCGCGCTGCGTCTAAAGGTCTCGCGATCAGTCCGGATGCCGGTGGAAATCGCGTGTCCGGTTTGCGGACATTTGACCATGAGCATGCCCATGTGAGCCTCCCTCGATATTGCTTCTTGCTCTTTGCAGAAAAGCACCGGCCGGCTGGATTGCGCCCGTTTGTCGGTGCGGGTACTTGGGGGGCATCGCGCACCTGCGGCGTTTGACAGAGCATCGGGCAGTGGGGGCTGCATGCTCGTCGCTGGGCTTATTCCAACCGGCCGGATCCCTCCTGAGTCCTCGACATAAATTGAGTGCCGCTCTTTTAGCCGGCTTGGTGGAGCACCTTGGCGAAGTGCTTCTTGACCGGCTCACTTGCTTCCGTGGCAAGCTTCTGGCCAAGCGCCCACAATTCCCTGTTCTGGTTCGATGCCATGTCGAAGGCCTTGCGGACCTGCTCAGTGGACAAGGTCACGACATCGGCCGCTGACTTACTGCCGAGGAGATCGGCGAAGAAATCGAGCGCGGAGGCGGCATTGGCGTGCGAGATTTCGATCACCTTAAGCGCGTAGCCGGCCGCGCCTCGCGCATTGCACGAATACGTTTCGCCCAAGACCTCGGTCATCCGTCCGGAGGCGGCCCGCGCGTGGGAAAAGCCCTGCTCGGCAAGATCGCCGATCGCGCCGGACAAGCCGATCCTCGGAAAGCCTAACAACGGCATTCCGAAGACATTCGTACCGTTCACTGTGACTTTCATTTCACCTTCACTCAAGATGCAGTCCCCTTCTCAAGCGAAAGCATTCCTCGCAACGCTCGCTCGCGTCACGAGAGCTGACGCTCCGTGTTCGGTTCAGATTTTGGGTCAGCTTCGATCGCGCCCCGACGCTACTGTGCGGAACGAAAGCGCGGCTGTCGGTTCGGTTTGCGACTCTCGCGAAGAATTTTTTTAAGATTGTCAACTCACACCAACGTATGTTTACGGGGTGCTGTGCATAATGTGGATATCGTGAGCAGCAGAAGACACCTGCTTCAGCGTGAGGTTGCGCAAAGCATCCCCACGAGCGTGCTGTTGAAGGGTCCCAGGTGGTTTGCCCCAAAACAGAGACGCCGGCATCGCCGGCCGTTGCCGCCTTCGCGTTCTCACGGCAGCGCCTCTACCCCCTCCAGCGGAGCGTCTAGAGGTTCATGTCCGCTGCGATCACGCCGTCACGGTCTTCCACAATTGCGTCTCGATGCCGATCGCGGCCTTGACCTGCGGCCGCGCCTGGATCCGCGCGAGGTAGCTGCCGAGATCGGGCCGTTGCGCGAGGTCGACGCCGGCGTGGCGCAGCAGCAGCAGCGCCCAGGCCAGATAACCGTCGGCGACGGTGAAACGGTTGCCGACGAGGAATTCGCGGTTCGTGAGGTGCGCCGCGGCGAACGCGACGCTTTGCTCGATCCGCCCGCGGGCGCTGGCCTTGGCGGCTTCGTCCTTGTACCAGAAGGTCGGAAACAGGAATCCCTTGTGGAGCTCGGTGCCGATGAAGCTTAGCCATTCCTGCAAGCGGTAGCGGTCCGGATGGCCGGGCGGCGGCGCGAGGCCGAGTTCGGGCTTGAGGTCCGCGATATATTGCAGCACCGCCGCGCTCTCCGTCAGCCGCTCGCCGTTCTCGAGCACCAGCACCGGCACTGCGCCCTTCGGCGCGACGGCGCGGAAGTCGCCGCCGTCCTCGAGCACCTTCTTGGTCCAGAGATGAACCATGTGATAGCGCGCGTCGATGCCGGCCTCCATCAGCGCGATCCGGCTGGCGAGCGAGCAGGCCATCGGCCAGAAATAGAGCTCGAGCATGGCGATGTCTCAGGCGAGGGCGTTGCCGCGGGCGATGATCGCGAAGCGGTCGGACAGTTCGGCGAGTGCGACGTCGTGAATGAGCCGTGCCGCAATCGTGCCGCCGACGCCGTCGGGCAGGTCGCGGGTCGCGCAGCTGTCGGCATCGATGGTGGTGCGGAAACCGAGATCGAGCGCGGCGCGGGCGGTCGAGCTGACGCACATATGGGTCATGAAGCCGGCGAGCACGAGCTCCTTGCGGCCGGTCGCGGCAAGCTGTGCGTTGAGGTCGGTGCCGGCGAATGCGTTCGGCAATTGTTTCTCGATCACGATCTCACCCGGACGCGGCGCCAGCGGCGCGACGATCGCGCCACGCTCCGCGCTGCGATCGAACAGGCTTCCCGGCGCTCCCTTGTGCGCGATGTGGATGATCGCAGCGCCACTTTCCCGCGCGCGGGCGAGCAATGCGGTGGCGCGTGCAATCGCGGGGCCGGCGTCGGGCAGGGCCAGGGGACCGGCGAGATATTCGTTCTGGATATCGATCAGCACCAGGCAGCTGTCGCCGAGGCGGGGCGGGGTGAGGTCGATGCCGGCAAGCTGCATCAAGGTTTTGGCTGCGGTCATGGTCCTGAGAACTCCGGAGGATGCGTCTTGCGAAAATATAGCCGCGGACCGGCCTGCCGTTATGCAGGGATATTGCAGCCGGCGGCTGCGTTATTGCAGGCAGGGGAGATGCGATGTAGCCTGACGCCATGAACTGGGACGACCTTCGGATCATCGCAGCCGTCAGGGACGAGGGCACCTATGCCGGCGCCAGCGCGCGGCTGCGGATCGACGAGACCACGGTCGGCCGCAGGCTGGCGCGGATCGAGCGGGCGCTCGGCCTGCGGCTGTTCGAGGCTGCCGACGGCGTCCGCAAGCCGACCCGGCAGTGCGACGTGGTGCTCGCGCACATCCAGGCGATGGCCGCGCATGCCGAGGAGATCGGCAGGGTCGGCGAAAGCCTGCCCGGCCCGGTCGGCCGGCTGCGCATCGCCTCCACCAATGCGATCGCGGAGGAAGTGCTGGCGCCGCGCACCAGTGCATTGCTGCGCGCCAATCCGGGCCTCACGCTGCAATTCCTGACGTCGAGCGACAACGTCAAGTTCTCGCGCTGGGAGGCCGATCTGGCGATCCGCCTGCGCAAGCCCGACAAGGGCGACTTTGCGATCTCGAAGCTCGCCGAAGTCAGGCTGTATTTCTTCGAGCCGATCGCGACGACAGCGGGAGAGGCGGTGACGTGTGCCTATCCCGATGAACTCGGAGGGATTCCGGAAATGCAGTTCCTGCGCGCGAAGCGGCTTCGCGCGCGCTGCGTCACCGACAATGTTCGGATCATCCACAAGCTGATCCAGTCGCATCAGGCAGTCGGCGTGTTGCCGGAACATAGTTGCGTGGACCTGATGACCGATCGCCTTCTGCGCGCCACGCTGCTGCCGAAGCGGCGCGACGTCTGGCTTCTGGTGCAAAGCCACCTCAAGCGCGATGCGGCGACGCGCGTCACCATCGACTGGCTGCGCGCCTGCTTCCAGGATGCCGCGCGCAGCGGATGATGTGGAGACGTGAAGGTGGACCTATCCTCCGTCATTCCCCGGTGCGCAATTGCGCACCTGAGGGCGGCGCGCAGCGTCGAGCCCGGAATCCATTTCTCAGCAAAGCTTGCGGCTGGATGGATTCCGAGCTCGCGCTTCGCTCGCCCCGGAATGACGGGGAGAGGGCTCAGATTGCGGCCTTCAGATTGGCGAAGGCGTCCTGGACGTATTTGGTGAGCTGGCGCTTGCCGCCTTGCTCGAGCCAGGCGTCGACCGCGATGCGCAGTGCGCCGCTCGCGGCCATCGCGACAAGACGGAGGCGGTCGCGGCGGTCCTTGCCCGGCAACAATTCGCACAGCGTCTCGTAGACGACCTGCTCCCGATGCAGATCGTTGCGGTGCTTGCGGGAGCTCAGCACGTCGCTCTCGCGGATCAGGCGCGAAATTGCAACCGTTCGCGACGTCTGGAAGCGGGCGCACACTTCCAGCAGGGCCTCGCGGACGACGTCGATCGGCGCACCGGCGGCGGCGTGGTCGCGGATCGATGCCCTGAGCGCGTCGTCATAGCCGGCGATATGGGCGAGCAGGATGTCGTCCTTGCTCCTGAAATAGTAGAAAAAGGTCCTGCGCGAGATGCCGGCCGCCGCCGCGATCTCATCCAGCGTCGTCGCATCAAAGCCGTTGGCCAGAAACAGCTCCATGCCGACATCGGTGATGCGTTGCAGCGTCTCTCGACGATTTCGCTCGCGCAGGCCTTCAGTTTTTGCAGGCGTCTGGGTTTTCGTCAGCGTCTCGGGCATCGGCCGCTTTCTCATGAACAGGCAATCAAGGCAAAAGCACTTCGTGGCCTATGGTTCGCGCGGCCGTCGGCGTCAACGCGCGGCGCGGCGAAGTCGGACATGCGTCTTCCGGTCGCAGCCGGCGGTCGCAGCCATAAAACCGCCCAACAAGATAATTACACCAAGTGTAATATTTACACTAAGTGTAAGTCGGTGGGGCCCCAATGACAACCTGCTCGCGCGTAGGCCGGATCAAGCCGATTCCGGCAGCAGATGGATTCGTGAGCAAGCGGGGGGCACTCTTCCGCGGCTGGGCGGCGGCGAACCTGCTCGGCCTTTTGGTCTCGGGCTGCGCGACGGCGACACTGGATCAGGCCGGTTCACTCCGCTCCTACGACAATATGGAGCAATCGGACGGAATGTTGACCCGTTCGAAGCTGCGGGTGAGCAAGGACGAGGTGCTGGCGGCGAAGACGATCAGGATCGTGCCCACCGTGTTCTCGGAGCGAACGCCCGCGCCCTTCACGGCTGCACAGCGCCGGCTCGTGACCAACGCGGCTGACCGCGCATTATGTGCGGGCCTGAGCGAACGCTTCTACGTGGTTGCGTCAGAGCCGGCCGATCTGACCGTTCATGCTGTCATCACGCATGCGGTGCCGACCGATCCGACGGCAGTCGGCGTCTCCAAGGGTGTGTCGGTGGCGAAGACGATTCTGTTGCCCGGCGTGCCGGTGCCCGTTCCGCGCATTCCGGTGGGGCTCGGCAGCCTGTCGCTTGAAGCGGAGGCGCGCGATCCGGCCGGACAGCAAAAGGCCGCGATGGTCTGGGGCCGCGCGGCCAATGCCTTCGACAACGGGCGGATGTCGGAGGAGGGGGATGCGTACGGCCTTGCGGCATCGTTCGGCGGCGATTTCAGCCAGATGCTGGTCACCGGCGTGACGCCGTTCGGCGGCGTGCCATCGATGCCCTCGATGCAGCGGCTCAGCTTCCTGCTCGGCGGCGCGCCGAAATATCCCGCCTGCGAAGCGTTCGGGCGCGCGCCGGGCCTCGTCGGCATGGTCGGCGACAGCGCCGGCGTGCCGCCGGATTGGACCGACAAGGGACCGGTTGCGGCGAAGGTGGAGTGAGGCGGCCGGCACGCGTACGAATGTTCGCGTGCACACGGCTGTAACGGGGCACCGCCGTGGCACAATTCGCGTATCCTGCTCTGCGCGGACTTGCCGCAAAACAGAAGGTGCCAGCACAGACAGATTGCGATAACGTCTGTTCGCCGTGGTCCATTCGGCCAGCCGTCAACCCGTCGGTGAAGCCAATGCAGCAGATTGCGGAATGGCTCGACAAGCTGGGGCTTGGGCAATACGCGCTGCGTTTTGCCGAGAACGGCATCGATGTTGGTGTTCTTCCCGAATTGACGGATGAAGACTTCGACAGGCTCGGGGTCCTGCTCGGCCATCGCCGCAAGATTCTGCGTGCCATCGCCGATTTGAATCAAGCCGAACTGATCGCCGCGCCGGTTCCATCGCACGATGCCGAGCGACGCCATCTCACCGTGATGTTCTGCGACCTGGTCGGCTCGACGGCCTTGTCGGCGCGTCTCGATCCCGAGGACATGTGGGAGGTGATCCGCGCCTATCGCGCGGCCTGTGCGCGGGTAATCGCGACATATGATGGCGTCGTTGCCAGATTTATCGGCGACGGGATCCTCGCATATTTCGGCTACCCATGTGCACATGAAGACGATGCAGAGCGCGCGGTGCGCGCCGGCCTCGACGTCATCGCCGCGATCGGCAAGCTCAAGACCCGGGCGGACGAGGGGGTCGCGGTGCGGATCGCGATTGCGAGCGGGCTCGTCGTGGTCGGCGACCTCGTCTCCGGCGGTGCATCGGAGGAGCAGGCGCTGGTCGGCGATGCGCCGAACATCGCCGCGCGGCTGCAAAGCCTGGCGGAGCCGGGCGTGGTCGTCGTGGCCTCCTCGACACGCCGGCTGCTCGGCAATCTGTTCACGCTTCGCAACCTCGGTCGCCGCGAGGTCAAGGGTATCTCCGAGCCGATCGCGGTGTGGGCTGTCGAAGGCGAGCCGGCATCGGAAAGCCGTTTCGAGGCCGTGCGGACCGCGCGCTCGATCGGCTTTGTCGGCCGCAAGGCGGAGATCGAATTTGCATTGTCGCGCCAGCAACTGGCGTGGCAGGGCCAGGGCCAGGCGGTGCTGATATCGGGCGAAGCGGGTATCGGCAAATCCCGCATCGTGGCGATGCTCTCCGACAGCCTCGTGCCCGAGACGTACTGCCGGGTGCGCTATCAATGCTCGCCCTATCATACCAACAGCGCGCTGCATCCCTTCGTCGCCCAGCTCGAGCGTGCCGCCGGCATCCGCCTGGAAGATGTGCCGGAGCAGAAGCTGGATAAGCTCGAGGCCATGCTGGCGCTCGGGACGCAGCATGTGCCCAGCGTGACACCGCTGATCGCGGCGCTGCTGTCGATCCCGACCGGTGACCGCTATCCGCCGCTCGGCCTGAGCCCGGCGCAGCAGCGGCGGCAGACATTCGCAGCGCTGCTCGACCAGCTCGAGGGCCTTGCCCGGCGGCAGCCGGTGCTTGTCGTCTGCGAAGACATGCATTGGGCCGATGCCACGTCGCTCGAATTGCTCGACCTCGCGGTCGACCGGATCAGGGGACTGCCGATCCTTATGCTGATGACGTTCAGGCCCGAGTTCGAACCGCCGTGGGCGGGACTCGCCAATGTCAGCCTGCTGCGGCTGGATCGGCTCGACCGGCAGGACACGCGCGCCCTGATCGAGCAGGTGACTGTCGGCCGGTTGCTACCCGGCGAGATGATGACACAGATCATCGAGCGGACGGATGGTGTCCCGTTGTTCGTCGAGGAACTGACCAAGATGGTCATGGAGTCGGGGCTGCTCGTCGAGAATGCCGGACGCTACCGCCTCGACAATCCGCTGCCGCCGCTGGCGATCCCGGCGACGCTGCAGGACTCGTTGATGGCCCGGCTCGACCGCCTGGCGCCGGTCAAGGAGGTGGCGCAGATCGGCGCAGCGATCGGCCGTGAGTTCTCATACGCGCTGCTGCGCAGCGTGGCCGGTCGCGATGATCTGACGCTTGCCGCGGCGCTCGCCCAGCTCGAGGAGGCGGAGTTGCTGTTGCGTCGGGGCACGCCGCCGGATGCAAGCTACAGTTTCAGGCACGCATTGGTCCAGGAAGCGGCTTACGAGAGCTTGCTCAAGAGCCGCCGGCAATTGCTCCACAAGCAGATCGGCGATGTGCTGCGCGCCAAGTTTGCCGAGATCGCCGAGATCGAGCCGGAAGTCGTTGCGTATCATTTCACCGAGGCGGGGCTCGGCCAGACCGCGCTGGCGTGGTGGCGCAAAGCCGGTCAGCAGGCGCTGAAGCGCTCGGCCTATTGCGAGGCGATCGCACATCTCGGCAAGGCGGTCGCCATCGCCGATGAACTGCCCGACGAGCGGGGTCGGATGATCGGCCGGCTGCATCTGCAAATCGCCTACGGCCGCGCGCTGCGGGGCAGTCTTGGGCACAGCGCCCCCGAGACGGTGGCCGCCTGGACGCGAGCCCGGCGGTTCGCCTCTGACATTGACGATCCAATCGAACTGGCGCCGATCCAGTCGGGCCTCTTCAACGCCTGCTTGACCCACGGTGAGCTCGCGCCGATGCGGGAGTTGGCGGAGGCGATCATGGGCGCGGCGGAACGGCATCCGGAATCGCCGGTGGCGACGATCGTCGCGGGCTGGACCAGCGGAGTGACCTGCTGGTTTGCGGGCGACTATCTGAGCGCGGGCATCCATCTCGAGAAGGCGTTCGCTGCCTATGCGACCGAGCCCGATCCGGCAACGTTCAAGGCGTCGACGCTCGATCTGCCGTTCGTCATCATGAGATTTCTGGCGCTCGTGCTCTGGCCGCGTGGCGAGATCGATCGAGCCCGGCAGCTCGCGGGCGCGGCGGTGAGCGTCTCCGGAGAACAGCGCGCGCTCGCGCGTGCCAATGCTCTGGTTCACAAGGCCGTTTTCGACGGGCTGTGCGGCAGCCGGTTGCGGCAGACCGAGACGATCCTTGCCCTCGGACTGGCGCAGGATCACACGATGCCGCTGTATGTCGCCGCCGGCACCTATCTCAATGGCCTGGCGAAGTGGCGTGCCGGCGACCTGGCGGCAGGTCTCGCGGAGATGCAGCGCGGCTGGACATTGCTTCACGAGAACGACTGCTACCTCTGTGATCCGTTCTGGGGACTGCATATCGCGGTGGCGAACGCGGACGCAGGGCATGTCGAGGCGGGGCTCGACATCATCAACGAGCTGATCGACGCGACGGAGCAGTCCGGGCAGCACTGGCTGGATGCCGAGCTGTACCGTGTATTGGGCGAGCTGCGGTCGCGTCGCAACACCCCCGACATTTCCGGCGCCGAGGCTGCCTTCCACCGCGCCCTCGAGATTGCGCGAAGGCAACAGACCAAGACTTTCGAACTGCGCAGCGCGCTTGGAATTGCGCGGCTGTATGCCGGCAATGGCCGGGCGGACGCGGTGCCGGAGGTGCTTGCGCCGGTGCGCGCATGTTTCGATGCCGGGCAGGATCTCGCCGAGATCCGCGATGCCGACGAACTGCTCAGGCAGCTGGATCGGCCGACGCGTCACTCCCGTGCGTCCTGACGGATGCCGGTGGAGGCAAAACAAAAACCCCGGCATCGCTGCCGGGGTTTTGCATTTCGTAGTCGCTGAGCGAGATCCCGGCTCTGCGGTGCACCGCTTTGCGCTGCACCGCGTCCGGGACGACTTCGTCGCCTTAGAAGTCCATGCCGCCCATGCCGCCGCCCGGAGGCATTGCGGGGCCGCCGGCGTTCTTCTTCGGCAGCTCGGCAACCATCGCTTCCGTGGTGATCAAGAGCGCGGCAACCGAGGCAGCGTTCTGGATCGCGGTACGGACGACCTTGGTCGGGTCGATGATGCCCTTCTTGACGAGGTCGGCATAGTCGCCGGTCTGGGAGTCGAAGCCGTAATTGTAGGCCTTGTTCTCCAGGATCTTGCCGACGATGACAGAGCCGTCTTCACCGGCGTTGATCGCGATCTGGCGAGCCGGAGCCGACAGCGCCTTGCGCACGATCTCGACGCCGGTCTTCTGGTCGTCGTTCTTGGTGCGCAGGCCCTTGAGCTGCTCGGAAGCGCGCAGCAGCGCGACGCCGCCGCCCGGGACGATGCCTTCCTCGACAGCCGCACGGGTCGCATGCATCGCGTCATCAACGCGATCCTTGCGCTCCTTCACCTCGACTTCGGTCGCGCCGCCGACGCGGATCACCGCGACGCCGCCTGCGAG